>NZ_JBDZDM010000005.1:0-515568 GCF_040049175.1 Nocardioides asiaticus
CGACAGCGACGCTCCCGAACACACCAACTCGAACAACCGCGAACGGACCTCAGGCGAACACGCCCTCGTCATCTGCACCACTCCGTCTCACATCAGGAGCGTTGCTTCGACCGCTGGATTCCGCCGTGTCACCGGACCCGCGAAGTGTCACGGTGACACTTTGGCCGCCCACCAGGCGAGCAGCCGCTCCTTGGCCTCCTCCTCGGAGAGCACGCCCTCGTCGATGCGCAGGTCGAGGAGGAACTTGTACGCCGCGCCGACCTCGGGGCCGGGCTTCAGGCCGAGGACCTCCATGATCTGGTTGCCGTCGAGCGCCGGCCGCATGGCGGCGAGCTCCTCCTCCTCGGAGAGCCGCTCGATGCGCGCCTCGAGGGCGTCGTAGGTCCGGGCGAGCCGCTCGGCCTTCCGCCGGTTGCGGGTCGTGCAGTCGGCCCGGGTGAGGACGTGGAGGCGCTCGAGCTGGTCGCCGGCGTCGCGGACGTAGCGGCGTACGGCGGAGTCGGTCCACTCGCCCGTGCCGTAGCCGTGGAACCGCAGGTGCAGCTCGACCAGCCTGGCGACCGCGTCGATCTCGTCGTTGGAGAACCGCAGCGCCTTCATCCGCTTGCGCACGAGCTTGGCCCCGACCACGTCGTGGTGGTGGAAGCTGACCGTGCCGTCGTCGTGGAAGCGGCGCGTGCGGGGCTTGCCGACGTCGTGCATGAGCGCCGCGAACCGTGCGACGAAGTCGGGGCCTGCGCCGAGTCGCTCCTCCTGATCGATGGTCTGCTCGAGCACCGTCAGGGTGTGCTCGTACACGTCCTTGTGGCGATAATGCTCGTCGCGCTCGAGCCGCAGCGCGGGCAGCTCCGGGAGCACCCGGTCGGCCAGCCCGGTGTCGACGAGGAGGGTGAGGCCGAGTCGGGGGTACGGCGCGGTCACCAGCTTCACCAGCTCGTCGCGGACCCGTTCGGCGGAGATGATCGAGATCCGGTCGGCCATCGCTGTCATCGCCGCGACCACCTCGGGGGCGACGCTGAAGCCCAGCTGCGCGGCGAAGCGGGCCGCCCGCATCATCCGCAGCGGGTCGTCGGAGAAGGAGTCCTCCGGCCGGCCGGGGGTGCGCAGCACGCGGGTGGCGAGGTCGACCACGCCGCCGTACAGGTCGACGATCTCGCGGCCGGGCACGCGGACCGCCATCGCGTTGACGGTGAAGTCGCGCCGTCCGAGATCCCCGGCCAGGCTGTCGCCGAAGTCCACCTCCGGCTTGCGGGAGTCGGGGTCGTAGACCTCGGAGCGGTACGTCGTCACCTCGACGGTCCAGGGCCCCCGGCGGCAGCCGATGGTGCCGAACGCGCGGCCCATGTCCCAGGTCGCTCCCCGCCGGTCGGCGCTCGCCCACCGCTTGAGGATCCGCTCGGTGTCGTCCGGCCGCGCGGAGGTGGTGAAGTCGAGATCGTTGTGGGCCCTGCCCAGCATGGCGTCGCGCACCGGCCCGCCGACGAGCGCGAGCTCGAAGCCCTCGTCCGCGAACGCCTCGCCGAGCTCGTCGATCACGGGCCCGATCCGATCCAGCTCCGCCGTCACCGAGCGCTGGACATCGGCGACACTGATCGGGGGCAGTTCGGTCTCGGACACGACTGACCAGTCTAGGGCCGGTCGGTCGAATCCCCGCCGCCGCGCCGTTGGGAGTGAGGCGGCCGCCGGCCGATATCCTCGACGCCATGCTTCACCGCCCCATGCCGTCGCGCCTGCCCGCGACCGCATGGAAGGCAGGGGGTACGACGGGCCTCCTGCTGGCGCTGCTGCTCGCCCTGCTCGCGCCCGTACCGGCGCGCGCGGCCGAGCCGGACACGCCGCTCGCCCTCAGCATCGACACGCTGGGTGCGACGACCATCAACGGGAAGGGACCGATCCGCGTCAGCGGCACGCTGACCAACCTCGACACCGAGGAGTGGGACGACGTCCGGATCTACCCGTTCATCGGCAGCACGCCGATCACGACCGAGTCCGACCTCGCCGACCAGGCGGCGTCGCCCGACAACGCGCTGGTCGGCAGCCGGATCACCGACGAGGGCGACTACACGACGGTCGACAAGGTGGCCGCCGGTGAGACCGTCGCGTGGTCGCTGACGGTGAAGCGCAGCGACCTTCGAGCGCACCTCGCGGTGACCGAGCCGGGGGTCTACTGGTTCGGCGTCCACGCGCTCGGGTCCAACGACGTCGACGGCGTGCCCACCGCCGACGGACGGGCCCGCACCTTCCTCCCCCTCGTCCCGAAGCAGGGCAAGAAGGCGAAGCCCGAGAAGGTCGCCGTCATCCTGCCGATCCGGCGTCGCGTCATCCACACACCGGACGGACGCATCGCCGATGCTGCCGGCTGGGCACAGCAGCTCGGAGACGACGGCCGCCTCGGCCGCCTGCTCTCGTTCGGCAGCACCAGCACCCGGATCAGCTGGCTCCTCGACCCGGCCGTCCTCGACGCCGTACGCATGCTTGCCGGGGGCAACCAGCCCCGCAGTCTCGGCGCCGTCGACGGCAGCGAGGACGGCAGCTCGTCCGCCTCGCCCAGCGCCTCGGCCTCGCCGTCCGCCGACGCCGGGGAGAGCGACTCCGGCCTGACCGAGGAGGAGATCGCCGACGACAAGGCGGCACAGACCGCCGCGACCCGGTGGCTGGAGCGGCTCCGCAGCGCACTGCCGGGCCACGAGGTGCTGACCCTGCCGTACGCCGACCCCGATCTGCCCGCGCTGGCGGTGCACGACAAGCGGCTGTACGCCAAGGCGCGGGAGCGCGCCGACGCCGTCTTCTCGGCGCTGGGGATCACCGGCGGCGTGCCGGTCACGGCGCCGCCGTCCGGCTACCTCGACGAGGCCGCGATCAAGCTGCTCCGTGACCGGCCGCTGACGATCGTCAGCGACCAGATGGTCGAGGGCGACGCCCCACCCGTGGCCCTGGTCGACGGACACCGCCTTGTCACCACCTCCTCCGAGGCAGCCTCGGGCGGGGCCGGGCCGGGCGACCGGCTCTCGCCGGTCGCGCTGCGCCAGCGGATCGTGGCGCAGGCCTCGCTGCGGCTGGCCACGCACCGGCCGCTCGTCGTCCTGCTGCCGTCCCGGTGGACGCCCGCGGGCAGCGCGCCGGCCTTCTTCGACGACCTGACGACGACGTCGTGGGTCGACCTCACCACCGTGGGAGACGCCGTCTCCGACCAGTCGGCGACGTCCGTCGCGTCCGACGACCTGGTCTACCCCGAGACCGAGGCCGAGGCGCAGCTCGGCGAGAACGTGTTCGACAGCGTCGACGACCTGATCCGCGCCGGCATGACCCTGCAGAGCGTGCTGACGCACAACACCGACGTCGGAACGCAGGTGCTCTCCGAGGCGCTCACCTCGACGTCGTACTTCGCCCGGCGCGGCCGCGGCGAGGCGGCCGACCGCTCCACCAACGTGATCAGGTCCGAGCTCGGCAAGATCTCCGTCGAGACGCCCGCCGCGGTCACGCTGTCGAGCGACAGCGGCAGGTTCGCCGTCACCGTCGCCAACGGGCTCGACGAGCCGATCACCGTCAGGCTCCGGGCGGACGCCGACCCCGGAATCTCGATCACCGGTCCCGAGGAGGTGCAGGTCGGCCCGCAGGCGCGCAGCACCGTCCTCCTCACCGCCAGCGCGCTGAACAACGGCGTCCACACCGTGCGACTGCGGCTGACCGACGCCGACGGCACCCACGTCGGCGACGGTGCCGTCCTGCCCATCCGCTCCGCCCAGGTCAGCACGATCATCTGGTGGTTCGTCGGCGTCGGCCTGGCACTCCTGTTCCTCGCGATCTTCGTCCGGCTGGTCCGCCGGGTGCGCGCCGCGCGGCGTACGCCCGAAGAGGCCGCCGCCACGGCCGACCCCGCCGACCCCGCCGACCACACCGACGCCGCCGCAACCCCGCCGGCCCCGGGGACGCCGTGAGCCCCGCCGGAGCGCCCGACCTGGCGCGCACCGGGCAGCGCTCGATCCTGGCCTCCAGCGCGGTGATGGCCGCCGGGACCGTCGTGTCGCGGGCGAGCGGGTTCGTCCGCAACGCGATGCTGGTCGCGGCGCTCGGGTCCGGGCTGCACGCCGACGTGTTCACGATCGCCAACACGATCCCGAACATGCTCTACATCCTGCTGGCCGGCGGGATCTTCAACGCCGTCCTGGTCCCCCAGCTGGTCCGCGCCCAGCGCAACGACCCCGACGGCGGCATCGCCTACACCAACCGGATCATCACCCTCGCCACCCTCTTCCTCGGCGTCGTGACGGTCGCGCTGGTGGTGGCGGCGCCGGCGCTGCTCCACCTCTACGTCAACAGCAGCTGGTACGCCGCCGACCACGCCGCGCAGCTGGAGTCGGCGATCGACTTCGCCCGCTGGTGCCTGCCGCAGGTGTTCTTCTACGGGCTGTTCGTGCTGGTCGGCCAGGTGCTCAACGCGCGGGGCAGCTTCGGCCCGATGATGTGGGCGCCGATCGCCAACAACATCGTCTCGATCGCGGTGCTGGCGCTCTACCTCGCCAGCTACGGCCCCTCCTCGACCGGCGGCTACAGCTCGGGCGAGGAGCTGCTGCTCGGGCTGGGCTCCACGGTCGGCATCGCGGCGCAGTTCCTGCTGCTGCTCTGGCCGCTGCACGCCGCGGGTGTGCGCTTCGCGCCGCGGTTCGACTTCCGCCGTACGGGCCTCGGCCACACGCTGCGGCTCGGCACCTGGACGGTCCTCTTCGTGATCGTCAACCAGGTCGCCTACACGTTCGTCACCCGGCTGGCCTCGAGCGGGTCGGCCGCCTCAGGCACCGGCTACACCGTCTACTCCAACAGCTTCCTGGTCACCCAGGTCCCGCACTCGGTGGTGACGGTCTCGCTCGCCACCGCGGTGCTCCCGGCGCTCTCGGCACGCGCGGCCGCGCAGGACCCGACCGGCCTTGCCCGGACCCTGTCCGGGACGCTGCGATCGGCGCTCGCCGTCGTCATCCCGGTGGCCGCGCTGCTGCCGGTGCTGGCGACGCCGGTGGCCCACCTGCTCTTCGGGTACGGCGCCAACGCCTCGCGCTTCGAGGTCTACGGGCCCACGCTCGCGCTCTTCGCGCCCGGGATGGTCTTCTTCACCGTCCACTACCTCATGCTGCGCGGCTTCTACGCCCTCGAGCGCAACCGCACCGCCTTCGTCGTGCAGTGCCTCATCGCCGCGACCAACATCGCCGCCGCGATCCTGCTCGTCCGCGAGGCCTCGGCCGAGCACACCTCGCCGGCGCTCACCATCGCCTACGGGCTCTCCTACCTGGTCGGCTCGATCGTGTCGTACGCCGTCCTGCGCCGCGCCCTCGGTGGCCTCGACGGAACCCGGCTGCTGCGGTTCGTCGTACGCCTCCTCGTCGTGACCGCCGCGGCGACCCTGGTGGCGGGCCTCTTCCACGCCGCTCTCCTGACGTACGACGACAACCCGGGCTGGGCGCTCACCCTGGCCGAGACCGTCGCCGTCGGCATCGTCGACGTGTGCATGCTGCTGCTCGGCGCCCAGGCGCTGAGGCTCACCGAGCTCACCTCGGTGATGGGACAGATCGCCCGGCGGCTCGGTGGGCCGCTGGGCCGGCACTGAGAGACTGTGCCCATGGAGTCGACGCGATCCGGTGACGTCCTCGCCGGCAGGTACCGCCTCGCGGACCTGCTCAGCGAGGCCCGCAACGGTCGCTTCTGGAAGGCTGAGGACGCCATCCTCGGCCGCCCCGTCGCCATCCACGTGCTCGCGGCCAACGACGAGCGGGCGCCGGCGCTGATGGCGGCGGCCCGCGACTCGGCGTCGGTCACCGACGCGAGGCTGCTGCGGGTCCTCGACGCGGAGACGACCGGCGACATCGCGTACGTCGTCAACGAGTGGGGCTCGGGCACGTCCCTCGACAACGTCCTCGCCACCGACGGCCCGCTCCCACCGCGCCGGGCGGCGTGGCTCACGGAGGAGGTCGCCGACACGCTGAGCCGGGCCCACGAGGCCGGCCACGCCCACGGCCGGCTCAACCCGGAGAACGTCCTCATCGACGACCTCGGCGCGGTGCGGATCATCGGCTTCGCCGTCGAGGCGGCGCTCCACGGACTCGAGCCGGGCCGGGTCGAGGACGACGTCGTCGACCTCGGCGGCGTCCTGTACGCCGGCCTCACCGGCAAGTGGGCCGGCCGGACCCCGTCCCGCGTCCCGGCCGCCCCCACCGCCCACGGCCACGTCCTGCGCCCGCGACAGGTGCGTGCCGGCGTACCCCGCGTGCTCGACGATCTCTGCGGCCGGGTGGTCGGGGACTCCGCGGCACCGCCGTCGGCCCGCGAGATGGTCGCCGTCCTGGCGTCGTACGTCGGTGACGCGACCGACCTCGGCGGCGCGCCGCGACCCGTGACAGGCGCGCCGGTCCCGCCCCTCGCCCAGGCGGCCGGGCCGAAGCCCGAGGACTCCACTCGCACGCTCGGGACGCCTGACGACGAGTCGGCCACCGAAGCCGTCCCGCTCGGCGCCGCTGCGGTGGCGGACGCCGAAGACACCGGTGCCGACACCGGTGCCGACACGGCCGACGACACGGCCGACGACACGGATCGGTCCGCACAGGAGGACGCCTCCGCGGAGAAGCCCGCCGACGAGGCTCCGTCTGCCGCGCCGTCCGCCCCGTCACCGGCCGACGAGCCCGAGCGCACCCAGCCAGGCCTGCCGACCTTCGACGACGAGGACGAGGAGTGGGACAACTGGCAGGCGCCGCGCACGGAGCCGGTGCCGCCACCGCCACCCCTCGAGCCCCCGGCGCCGAAGCCCCTCTTCGCCGACGAGCCGCGGACCCCCCGGGCGAACGCGCCCGCGAGCACCACCGCGCCGGAGCCGCAGGGCGCCGCGCCGGAGTACTGGCCGTGGTCCGGCGCCACCCCCGGTGTCGACGTCGCCGAGGAGCCGGAGCAGGCGCCCCCCGGCCGCGGCTGGATCCGGCTCGCCATCGCCGTGGCGGTCGCCGCCGTCCTCGTCGTGTGCGTCGCGCTGGCCTACAACGCCACCCACGGCGGGACCCTGCTCGGCGGCGACTCCGACGAGTCGCCCTCGGCCGCCGCGAGCAGCCCGGCGGCCAAGCCCGTGGTCGTCCGGGGCGTGACCGCTCGCGACTTCGACCCGATGGGCGACCCGCCGGCGGAGTACCCCGACCTCGCCCACTACGCCGTCGACGGTGACACCGCCACGGAGTGGCGCACCTCGCGCTACAACGACCAGCTCGGCCCGCCGCCCGGCCTCAAGACCGGCGTCGGCCTGGTGCTCGACCTGCAGGCGTCGTACGCCGTCGACTCGGTGCACCTCGACCTCGTCGGCGAGCCGACCGGCGTCTCGATCTACGTCAGCGACGACCCGCCCGCGTCGACCCCGACCGGCAAGCCGGCGGCGACGGCGCAGGTCGGCACCTCCGACGACGTCGAGGTGTCCGGCCAGCCCGAGGGCCGCTACGTGCTGCTCTGGTTCACCTCGCTGCCGGAGGTGCCGGGCGGCTACCGTCTCGAGGTCGCGGAGGCCAAGGTCACGGGCACGAAGGCCGAGTGACGGCGCCGGCCGGCGCCGGCCTCAGCCCTGCGGCACGAGCCCGTCCCAGGCGTGGTCGTGGAGGTAGCGCTCGATGCCCGCGGAGTCGAGGACGTCTGGACCGATGACGACGCCGGGGTCGACGAGGGCCAGCCGGGCGCGCTCGAGCACCTCGCCCCAGCCGGCGCCGTACGACCAGGCGCCGCGGGCCCTCAGACCGGAGTGGACGACGGTGACCCGGGTGCGCTCCTCGCCGAGCGGCTCGCAGCGCAGCTCGACCACCGAGGCGCCCTCCCCGAAGCCGCCCCAGTCGACCACGACCCGCGCGTGCTCCTCGCACTCGCGCAGGCCGATCATCTGGACGAACTCCTCGGGCACCTCGTCCTCGTTGGTCACCATCGCCATCGTGGTCGTGCCGCCGATCTCGGGCACCCGCTCGAGCCGCCCGAACCAGCGGGCGAGGCGCTCGGGATCGGTCCAGCACTCCCACACCTCCGCGAGCGGGACGTCGTAGTCCTGGGTGAGGGTGATCGTCCAGCTCCCGTCGGGCTCCTGGCGGGCGTCGCGGGAGTGCTGCTCGGCGATCCGCGCGAACACGTCCTTGGTCGAGATCATCGGTCCTCCTCGGAGGTCGGGTGGGTCGAGCGCCTGCCCCGGCGCAGCTCGGTCTCGAGCGCGGAGAGGCGGTTGGTCCAGAACCGGCGGTACGGCGCCAGCCACGCGTCCGCCTCCTGAAGCCGGTCCGGGCGCAGCGCGTAGAGCCGCCGGCGCCCGTCGGGCGTCGCGGCCAGGAAGCCGCTCTCCCGCAGCACCTTGAGGTGCTGGGACACCGCCGGCTGGCTGATGGCGTACGCCGCCTGCACGCTCGCGACGATCTCCCCGGCCGGCAGCGGCCGGTCACTCGACGAGACGGTGTCGAGGATGTGGCGGCGTACGGGATCGCCGAGGACGTCGAGCGCGTGCACGTGACCAGACTGCCGTCGTACGACGCATAAGTCAATACTTATTCTTTCCGTACGGCGCACGTCGCCTTCGGCGCGGGAATCTTCCTCACCTACGATCGGTTATCGCAGCGTCACCGAACCCAGGGAGTGTCCCTATGCCCGTCGCCTCGACCCCGACCGAGCCCCGCAACGTCATCGTGATCGGATCCGGTCCGTCCGGCTACACCGCCGCGGTCTACACCGCGCGTGCCGGCCTGGCCCCACTGGTCTTCGAGGGCTCGGTGACCGCCGGCGGAGCGCTGATGACCACCACCGAGGTCGAGAACTTCCCCGGCTTTCGCGACGGCATCATGGGCCCGGAGCTGATGGACAACATGCGCGCCCAGGCGGAGCGGTTCGGCGCCGAGCTGGTCGCCGACGACGTCGTGGAGGTCGACCTGACCGGTGACGTGAAGGTCGTCAAGACCGCCACCGAGACCCACTACGCCAAGGCCGTCATCCTCGCGATGGGCTCGGGCTACCGGAAGCTCGGCCTGGAGAAGGAGGACATCCTCTCGGGCCGCGGCGTCTCCTGGTGCGCCACCTGCGACGGGTTCTTCTTCCGCGAGCAGCACATCGCCGTCGTGGGCGGCGGAGACTCCGCGATCGAGGAGGCCACTTTCCTGACCCGCTTCGGCTCCAAGGTCTCGCTGCTGGTCCGGCGCGACGAGCTGCGCGCCTCCAAGATCATGCAGGAGCGCGCCTTCGCCGACCCGAAGCTCGAGATCGAGTGGAACACCGTGGTCGAGTCCATCAACGGCACCGACCGGCTGGAGTCGCTGACGCTGCGCGACACCAAGACCGGCGAGACCCGCGAGATGGCGGCCACCGGGCTGTTCATCGCGATCGGCCACGACCCGCGCTCGGAGCTGGTCAAGGGGCAGGTCGACCTCGACGACGAGGGCTACGTCCTGGTCGAGCACGACTCGACGGGGACCAACCTCCCCGGCGTCTTCGCGGCGGGCGACCTGGTCGACCACGTCTACCGCCAGGCGATCACCGCCGCCGGCACCGGCTGCGAGGCCGCGCTGGACGCCGAGCGCTACCTCGCCGAGCTCGCCCACGCGTCCTCCGCGGACGCGGAGGCCGAGGCCGAGTCGGACGCACAGGTCTTCACCGAGCTTCAGCAGACCGCGGGCGCCTGAGCCCCACCCACCCGATCGCCCCGCCGACCAGCAGCAGGGCCGCGCAGACCAGCATCGCCGAGCGGTAGGCGGCGGTGAGGGCCGCCGGGTCGTCGTACTCGCTGCCGCCCAGGCCCACCGCCACCGGCAGCGCCGCGACGGCCAGCAGGCTCCCGATCCGGGCGACGGCGTTGTTGACGCCACTCGCGATCCCGGCCCACCGGTCGGTGACGGCGGCCAGCACGGTGGCGGTCAGCGGCGCGACCAGGCAGGTCAGCCCGAAGGCGAAGACGAGCATCCCCGGCAGCACGGAGAGCCAGTACGACGACGTGGCGTCGACCCCGAGCATGAGGACCGTCCCCACAGCGCAGAGCACCGGCCCGAGCCCCATCTGCAGCCGCGGACCGATCCGGTGCGCCAGGGCGGCGGACTGCCCCGAGAGCGCGAACATGACGACCGTAATGGGGAGGGTCGCGAGTCCGGCGGCGAGCGGTCCGTACCCACCGCTGACCTGCAGCTGGAGCACCAGGAAGAACGTCATCGCCCCGAGCGCGCCGTACACCACGAAGGTGAGCAGGTTGCTCGCGGTGAACACCCGCGACCCGAACATCGCCGGCGGCACCATCGGGTCCGGCCGCCGCTGGCTGACGACGAAGGCGGCCAGTGCGAGCACGCCGCCGACCGCGGCGACCGCGATGGTCGCGGCCGGCTGCTGGCCGGCCTCGATGAGCGCGTACGTCACCGCTCCCAGCCCGACCGCGCCGAGCCCGGCACCGACGACGTCGAACCGGCGGGCGGCCTCCGGGTCCCGGCTCTCCGGGACGTGGTGCACGGCGATGAGCACGACGACCACGGCGATCGGCACGTTGATCCAGAAGACGTAGCGCCACCCGACGCTCTGGACCAGCCCGCCGCCGAGGAACGGCCCGAGGACGGTGGCGATCCCCGACATGCCCGACCAACGCCCGATCGCCTGCGCCCGGTCCTCCTCCCGGAACGACCCCTGCATGAGCGCGAGGCTGCCCGGCGTCAGGAGCGCGGCGCCGACGCCCTGGACGGCCCGCGCGGCGACGAGGGTCTCGGCGTTCGGCGCCAGCGCGCAGGCGGCGCTGGCGAGCCCGAACCAGACGGTGCCGATGGTGAACACCCGGCGGCGGCCGAGCCGGTCGCCCAGCGACCCTCCGACGAGGATGAGGGACGCGAGCGCGAGGAGGTAGGCGTTGACGATCCACTGCAGCTGGGCGAGCGAGGCGTCGAGGTCGGTGCCGATCCGGCGCAGCGCGACGTTGACGACGGTTCCGTCGAGGAAGCCCATCCCCGCGCCGAGGACGGCTGCCGCCAGGAGCCACCGGCCGCGGGCGGAGTCGAGCGAGACCGGGTCGTCGCAGACAGGTGTGCCGCCGGCCGTCGTGGCGGATCCGGGCGCGGCGATGCCGTGCCCGCCGGGTCGGGCGTCGTTCGCCATGGTGCCTCCGTTCCGGCGCCGCGACCTCCGGCTGGCGTACACCCCCGGCTGTCAGAGGCGCAAGTTAGGGTTGGTTCGAGGGGAATGATCCGCGACCGCGACGACGTTCCCCTTCAACGAGCCTCCACCAAGCCAGTTCATCGCAGAAGGGTGCCCACCGTGGCTGACAACATCAACGCCGTGACCGATGCCGAGTTCGAGTCCACGGTCCTCAAGTCCGACAAGCCCGTCCTCGTCGACTTCTGGGCGGAGTGGTGCGGTCCGTGCCGCCAGGTCTCCCCGATCCTCGACGAGCTCGCCGGCGAGCACGGCGACAAGGTCACCTTCGTGAAGATGAACGTCGACGAGAACCCCGTGACCCCGTCCAACTACCGCGTCACCGGCATCCCGACGCTCAACATCTACAAGGGCGGCGAGGTCGTGAAGTCGATCGTCGGCGCCAAGCCGAAGGCCGCGCTCCTCGCCGAGCTCTCCGAGTTCATTGCCTGATCTCACCTGAGCTGCATCCGCACGCAGGCGCTGCTACCGCCCCGCCACCGGTCCCGGCCGGTGGTGGGGCGGAGTCGATTTCGGCCCCTCCTCCCGGCGTACGGGCGACGGCTGGTGGTGGACCGGCACAGGAGCGGGCGCGCGGTGGCGCCGCGGGCGTACGACGCCCCACAGCCGCTCCCAGGCGACCTCGACCTCCTCGCGCCAGCTGACCGCCGCCTTCAGCTCCATCCGGAGCCGGGGCGCGGTGACGTGGGCGCGGTGGGTCTTGAAGCCCACCCGGGCCAGGAACTCCGCCGGCGCCGCGCACCGACGCCCGTGGATCCCGCTGATGGGCCCGACGTCGCCGAAGGCCTCGACAGCGCGGACGTCCGGCCGGCCGATGAGGTCGCGCGCCATCCCCTGCACCAGCATCCGGCCCAGCCCGCCGCCGGCGTGGCGCGGGTCGATCCACACCGTCGTGAGCAGGACGGCGTCCGGGGACACCGGCGCCGTCGGGAAGGAGCCGGCACCGCCCGCGTACGACGGCGGGACGTAGATCAGGAAGCCGACGGTCTCGCCGTCGACGACCGCCACGCGGCCGCAGGAGCCCCACTCACGCAGGACCTCCGAGATCCAGGCCTCCTTCTCGGCGACGGCGCGCTCGGGCGGGACGTGCCTGAGGCGGACCGGATCGAGCTCCCAGAACAGGCAGCTGCGGCAGGGCGCTGACAGCTCCGCGAACCGGTCGAGGGTCAGCGGGAGGATCCTTCGCGACATTTGTTCCTCCGAAAGGCGGACGGAATGCGCGTCGACGGTCGACATCGTTCATGCTAGATCCATCATGGACAACACCCCTACGCGCGCGCCCGGCTCCCGACTCGACCCGTATGTCGACCGCTACGCCGCGCGCACGGCCGGGATGACCGCCTCCGAGATCCGCGCGCTCTTCGCCGTGGCGTCCCGCCCTGAGGTGGTCTCGCTCGCCGGGGGCATGCCCAACATCTCAGGGCTTCCCCTCGACGTGGTCGGTGGCGCGATCGGGGATCTGGTGGCGGCGCACGGCCCGGTCGCGATGCAGTACGGCTCCGGCCAGGGCGTCCCCGAGCTGCGCGAGCAGATCACCGACGTCATGCGGCTCGAGGGCATCGACGCCCATCCCGACGACGTCGTCGTCACCGTCGGCTCGCAGCAGGCGGTCGACCTGGTCACCCGGATCTTCTGCGACCCGGGCGACGTCGTGATCTGCGAGGCCCCGTCGTACGTCGGGGCACTGGGCGTCTTCAAGAGCTACCAGTGCGAGGTCGTCCACGCCGAGATGGACGCCCACGGGCTGGTCCCCGACGCTCTGCGCCAGGCGATCGCGGCCACGAAGGCAGCCGGGAAGTCGATCAAGTTCCTCTACACGATCCCGAACTTCCACAACCCGGCCGGCGTCACGCTGTCGGCCGAGCGTCGCCCGGAGATCCTGGAGCTCTGCCGCTCCGAGGGGATCCTCGTGCTCGAGGACAACCCCTACGGCCTGCTCGGCTTCGACGGCGAGCCCAAGCGCGCGCTGCGCGCCGACGAGGCCGAGGGGGTCATCTACCTCGGCTCGTTCTCGAAGACCTTCGCGCCCGGTTTCCGGGTCGGCTGGGCGCTCGCACCGCACTCGGTGCGCGAGAAGCTCGTCCTCGCCCAGGAGAGCGCAACGCTGTGCCCGCCGCAGTTCTCGCAGATGGCGGTCTCGGCCTACCTCGCCAACCACGACTGGCAGGGGCAGATCAAGCAGTTCCGCGAGATGTACCGCGAGCGTCGTGACGCCATGGTCACCGCGCTCTCCGACCTGATGCCGGCCGCCTGCCGCTGGAACGTGCCGGACGGCGGCTTCTACGTCTGGATGACGCTTCCGCCGGGCGTCGACGCGAAGTCGATGCTGCCGCGGGCCGTTACCGCGCGAGTGGCGTACGTCCCGGGGACGGCGTTCTTCGCCGACGGCTACGGCTCCTCGTCGATGCGGCTCTCGTTCTGCTACCCGACGCCCGAACGGATCCGAGAGGGCGTACGCCGGCTCGCCGGCGTCGTCGAGGCCGAGCTCGAGCTGCTCGAGACCTTCGGTGCCACGGGGCCGATCCCCGGGCTGCCGATCCGGGGCACGGAGTACCCCTCGTCCGACACCCAGTGAGCTGCTGGGTTCGTCGTTGGCGTCATCACGTCGACCTGACGTTTTGTCGACAAATCGACTTATCGCTACGTCGATGAGGCGCTAGATCGGCCTGTCGGTACGGTTCCGGGGATCCATGATGTCGACGATCCGGCGCAGGTCCTCGAGCGTCGCGAACTCGACGGTGATCTTGCCCTTGCTCCGGCCGAGATCGACCTTCACCCGGGTGTCGAACCGGTCGGAGAGGCGGTCGGAGATCTCCCTCAGGCCGGGCGCGCTCGGCTTGGGCCGGCTCACCCGCGGGGCGGACTTCTCGTCCGGCTCATCGAGCGCGACGAGCTCCTCGAGCCCGCGCACGCTGATCCCCTCCGCCACCACACGCTGGGCGAGCCTGTCCTGTCGCTCAGGGTCCTCGACCCCGAGCAGCGAGCGGGCGTGGCCGGCCGAGAGCACGCCGGCGGCGACCCGCCGCTGGACGGCCGGGGAGAGCCGCAGCAGGCGCAGGGTGTTGCTGATCTGCGGCCGGGAGCGGCCGATCCTCCCCGCGAGCTCCTCGTGGGTGCAGTCGAAGTCCTCGAGCAGCTGCTGGTAGGCGGCTGCCTCCTCGAGCGGGTTCAGCTGCGAGCGGTGGAGGTTCTCCAGCAGCGCGTCGCGGAGCATCTCCGTGTCGTCGGTCTCCCGCACGATCGCCGGGATCGTCGCAAGGCCGGCCTGCTGGGTCGCGCGCCAGCGGCGCTCGCCCATCACGATCTCGTACGACGCGTCGCCCGTCCGGCGTACGACGATCGGCTGGAGGAGCCCGATCTCCTTCACCGAGTGGACCAGCTCGGCCATCGCCTCCTCGTCGAAGACCTGGCGCGGCTGGGCGTGGTTCGGGCTGATCTGGTCGACCGGGAGCTCGGCGAAGTAGGCGCCGTCGACGGGGGCCAGATCCGGGCTCTCGACCTGGGGGCCGCCCGCCTCGCCGGTGATCCCCGCCTCCACGGACTCGTCGGCGAGGGCGCTGACGGAGAGGTCGGCTCCCCGGTCGCCTTCGTCGACCGGCGGCGCGGTCGGGATCAGCGACCCGAGGCCGCGTCCGAGCCCTCGACGTACGGGTGGCTTGCTCATCGACCGACTCCCCTCGTGGCCAGCTCCTTGGCGGCCTCGAGATAGCTGAGGGCGCCCGGTGAACCGGGATCGTAGGTCATCACCGTCTGGCTGTACGACGGCGCCTCCGAGACGCGCACGGAGCGGGGGATGTAGGTGCGCAGCACCTGGTCCCCGAAGTGCTCGCGCACCTCGTCGGCGACACCGGCGGCCAGGCGCGTGCGGGCGTCGTACATGGTGATGAGGATGCTCGAGACCGCGAGGCCGGGGTTGAGGTGGGCCCGCACCATGTCGACGGTCTTGAGGAGCTGGCCGAGCCCCTCCAGCGCGTAGTACTCGGCCTGGATGGGGATCATCACCTCGGCGCCGGCCACGAGCGCGTTGATGGTGAGCAGGCCGAGCGAGGGTGGGCAGTCGATGATGACGTAGTCCCAGCGCTCCTCGCCGGCGGTGGCCGCGTCGCCGACGCGCGGGTGGTTCCGCAGGGCCTTCTGCAGGCGGGCCTCGCGCGCGACGACGCTGACCAGCTCGATCTCGGCGCCCGCCAGGTCGATGGTGGCCGGTACGACGTCGAGGCCGGGGAGCTCCGGCGCCGACGTCACGACGTCGGCGAGTGGCGTCCCGTCGACGAGGATCTCGTACGTCCCGGGAGTGCCTTGGAGGTGCTCCACGTTGAGGGCGGTCGACGCGTTGCCCTGGGGGTCGAGGTCGATCACCAGCACCCGCTGACCGAGCTGGACCAGGGCCGCGGCGATGTTGACGGTGGACGTCGTCTTCCCCACGCCGCCCTTCTGGTTGGCGGCGACGATGACCCGGGTGGCCTCCGGCCGCTGCATCGGAGGGCGGTTGCTCGCGACCTGCCGGGCGAGCAGGGTGTGTTCGGTGGCCCGGGCGAGCGGCGTCTGCTCGTCGTCGAGGCCTGCGGTGAAGTCGGCGAGGTCTCCGGCCGTCCTCACCGTGAAGCCCGATCCCCGGGTCGATGTTTCACGTGAAACGTCGACCTCCGTGGCCTGGTCGGTCGGGCGAAAGGGTGGGAGATCGTCGTCCTGTGGCATGTCCTCGTCCTGTGGATGAATGGGTCCACTCTGTGGATATTCACGCTCAGCACCGCGGTCCGGAGCGGTGGATAACCCGCTCACCGACGACGCTTCTGCTTGCCCTTCCTCCGCTGGCTGCCACCCTGTCGGGCGCGCGGTTCCGGCGGCACGGCAGACCGCCAATCTACCCGTGACGGATCCGCCCAGGCCACTCGGACCGCCGTGGTTGTGGACTCCAGCAGCCCCTCGCCGAGAACGTGGACGGACGGCTCCGCGCAGCCCATCGCCGTGAGCGTCGAGCGCGCCTCCACGATCTCGTCGCTCACCGACTCGCCCTTCATCGCGAGCAGTGCACCGAACGGGGCCACCAGCGGCATCGACCATGCGAGGAGCTTCGGGAGAGCGGCGACGGCGCGGGAGGTGACGACGTCGAAGGTCCGGACGCCGTGGAGGCTGTCGGCCCGGCCACGGTGGACCTCCAGACCGTCGAGCCCGAGATCGGACCGGATCTCCTCGAGGAACACCGTGCGTCGCAGGAGCGGCTCGACCAGCGTGACGGTCAGGTCGGGTCGGGCCAGCACGAGCACGACTCCTGGCAGGCCGGCCCCGGAGCCCACGTCCGCGACCGTCGCCCCTCGAGGGATGAGGTCACCGAGCAGCGCACAGTTGAGCAGATGCCGGTCCCAGAGCCGCGGAACCTCCCGGGGCCCGATCAGCCCCCGCACCACACCGTCAGCCGCGAGCCGCGCGGCGTACTCCTCGACAAGTGGCAGCCGATCCTCGGGGAACAGGCGTGCCGCCACCGCCGGCACCTCCGGGGCGGGTGACGGGCTCGGCTCGCTGCTCACGCACCGACTGTTTCACGTGAGACCAGCACCCCGGAAATGCAACGCCCCCGCGCCGAGTGGCGCGGGGGGCGACGAACGGTCCTGTCAACGTTTCACGTGAAACAGGCTCACTCCGGGAGTACGACGACGTACCGACGAGGCTCGGCACCCGAAGACTCCGACGTCAGGCCGGCAGCCGCGACCGCGTCATGGACGACCTTCCGCTCGAACGGGGTCATCGGCTTCAGCGACACAGGCTCGCCCGACGCCTTCACCTTCTCGATCGTCTCCTCCGCAAGGGCGATCAGCGACGCGCGCCGATCGGCGCGGAAGCCGGAGATGTCCAGCATCAGCCGTGACCGCTCGCCGGTCTCCCGGTAGACCGCGAGCCGGGTCAGCTCCTGGAGGGCGTCGAGCACCTCGCCGTGCGCGCCGACGAGCTGCTGCAGGTCGGCACCGACGATCGACACGGCCGCGCGGTCGCCCTCGACGTCCATGTCGAGGTCGCCGTCCAGGTCGGCGATGTCGAGGAGCTCCTCGAGGTAGTCGGCGGCGATGTCGCCTTCCTGCTCGAGCTGCTTGAGACGCTGCTCGTCGACCTCGGGCTGGGTGGTCTGCTCCGTCACTTCTTGCCCCTGTTCTTCTGTGGGTTCGGGCGCGACCCGGGATTCGGCCCGGACTTGCGCTGGCTTCTGGTCTGCTTCTTCGGCTGCTGCCGCTGCGCCGGCCGGCGGTCGCGCTGCTCCGTCGAGGAGCCACTGCTGACGTCCGGGTCGACCGCCCCGGCATCCGCGGGGAGCGGCTGGCCGTGCTTCATCGCCTTGGCCCGGTCGCGCTCCTCCTTCGCCTTGAACGCGGGCGTGCCCGGGGCGGGGTTGTTGCGGATCACGTAGAACTGCTGGCACATCGTCCACAGGTTCGAGGCGGTCCAGTAGAGCATCGCCGCGATCGGGAACGCGAGACCGGAGACCGCGAACACGATCGGTAGGACGTAGAGCAGCATCTTCTGCTGCTGGGCGTACTGTCCCGTCATCGCATCCGACGGCATGTTCTTCGCCATCAGCTGCCGCTGCGTGAGGAACGTCGTGGCACACATGGAGACGACGAGCACCGCCGCGAGGATCTTCGGACCCGCGTCGGCCGACCCGGTGAACGTCGCCGAGATCTTGACCCCGAAGATCGCCGCGTCGTGGATGTGGTCGGCGTCGAGCTGCGAGAGGAAGCCCTTCGGCTCGCCGTGGGCGGCGTGGTTGATCAGCCGGAACAGCACCAGGAAGATCGGCATCTGGAGGATGATCGGCAGGCAGGACGCGAACGGATTGGTGCCTGTGTCCTTGTAGAGCTTCATCGTCTCCTCGGCCAGCTTCTGCCGGTCGTGGCCGTACTTCTTCTGCAGCTCCTTCACCTTCGGCTGGATCAGCTGCATGTTGCGGCTCGACTTGATCTGCCGCACGAAGAGCGGGATCAGGAGCGCACGGATGGTGATCGTCAGGCCGATGATGGCCAGCACCCACGACCAACCGTTGGACGCGGGGATCTGGAAGACGCCCGTGAAGAGCTTGTGCCAGACCAGCATGACGCCGGAGATGGCGTAGTACAGCGGTGTCGCGATCCAGCCGAACAGATCGCCGATGGATCCCACGGAATCAAGCTCCTCGAGTCGGGGTGCCCGCGCTGAGGCGGGCGGGACGGTGATGATGGCGGACGGCACGCTCCGGCACCGGGTCGAAGCCACCGGCCGCCCACGGATGGCAGCGGGCCAGGCGGCGTACGGCGAGCCACGAACCCCTCAGGGCACCGTGCTCACGGACGGCGTCGAGCGCGTACGCCGAGCATGACGGGTAGTAGCGACACACGTCGCCGTAGAGCGGGCTGATGAGGGTCCGGTAGAGCCTCAGCAGGCCGATGAGCAGGTACTTCATGACAGTCGGCCTTCAGGGGAGCACACGAGAGAGGCAACGGTGCAGCTCGGCCCCGAGTTCCGCCGAGGAGAGCGCGGCGGCGTCGGGAAGTGCTCGGACCACAAGCACAGCAGAGCCCGGGAGCTCCGTCAGGAACTCCCGGGCCAGGTGGCGCAGTCGGCGCTTCACACGATTCCGGACGACAGCTGAGCCGACGGCCTTGCTCACCACGAAGCCCACCCGCGGCGGGCCGGAGGAATCTCCGGCCAGCAGATGGACCACCAGGCTGCGAGAGCCGGCGCGCCGCCCCCGGCGTACCGCTGACCGGAACGTCTCCGAGTCGGTCAGCCGGTTACTGCGCGGTAACAACGCAGCTGGTGAGCCGTGGCCGGACGTCAGACGCTCAGGCTCTTGCGGCCCTTGCGACGGCGCCCGGACAGAATGGCGCGGCCGGCGCGGGTGCGCATGCGCAGGCGGAAACCGTGCACCTTGTGGCGACGACGGTTGTTCGGCTGGTACGTACGCTTGCTCACGAGTCTTCCTTCGGTGTCTGACAGGCCCCCAGGGACCTTCGATGGGCGTGTCGCCCCGGCTTCTCGGGCGTGCCGTGCTGGACTTCGGCAGGCACCGCCCGTCCGCGCCGGAGTGCCGACCTCGAGGGCCGGACGGGCGTGGACATGCGGCACCGGTCGACCCGGCGACCTCCAAACGGTACGCGTTGCGCGAAGACAGGGTCAAACCCTCGCGACCCCCTCCTCCGGGCGTGTCTTCGAAGCCTGTGGATGACGGGTTGCTCCGAGCCCGCGCGTGACGTTAAGTTCGACGGACACCGAGGTTCCCTGCATCCCGCCAGGAGCCGTCGGCCGTCACGGGGGGACGGAGTTTCCGAACCGTATCGATTTCGGTTCTGACCTGCCAAAACGGTCGTAAGGATCACTGTGGCGGGGTGTCTCGGCGGGCCCTTCTTTCGTGGAAGAGGCCCCGCTTCACAACTTGTGGACAAAGTTGTGGAGGAGTTACACCCGACAGCCCGAAGACCGACGAGCCCCCACAGGGAAGGCAGGCATCCGTGGACAGTTCCAGCACAGGACCACAGGACAACGGCTCGACGGGCGGGACGGCCACCGATCTCGGGGGCGCCTGGCACGCCGTCGTCGGAGATCTCCCGCCGAACCAGCGTGCGTGGCTCCGGGCGAGCGAGCCCGTGACGCTGCACGGCAACACGGCGATCGTCGCCGTGCCCAACGACTTCACCCGCAACCAGCTCGAGGGCCGGCTCCGACCCGGGCTCGAGGACGCCCTCACCGTGCGCTTCGGGCGCGACATCCGGATCGCCGTGACCGTCAACCCCGAGCTCGAGGTCGACCTCTCGACCGTCTCGACCCCGCCGACGTCCTACACCCCGGAGCCGCCGGAGCCCCGCCACGACGGCGACATGTCGACAAACCGGCAGATCCCCCAGGACCCGCCGGACTACCTCCCGAGCGGCGGCCCGACCCGCGTCGGTCCCAACGGCCACGCCGCCAACGGCCACGGAGACCCCAGCCCGGTGACCCCCCCGACGCTCGAGACCCGGCTCAACCCGAAGTACACCTTCGAGACCTTCGTCATCGGCTCGTCCAACCGGTTCCCGCACGCCGCGGCGGTCGCCGTGAGCGAGGCACCGGGCAAGGCCTACAACCCGCTGCTCGTCTACGGCGAGTCAGGGCTGGGCAAGACCCACCTGCTGCACGCCATCGGCCACTACGTCCGCAGCCTCTACACCGGCGCGAAGGTCCGCTACGTGAGCTCGGAGGAGTTCACCAACGAGTTCATCAACGCGATCCGCGACGACCGGCAGGATCGGTTCAAGCGCCGCTACCGCGACGTCGACGTGCTGCTGATCGACGACATCCAGTTCCTGGAGGGCAAGACCCAGACCCAGGAGGAGTTCTTCCACACCTTCAACACCCTCCACAACGCCAACAAGCAGATCGTGCTCACCTCCGACCGCGCCCCGAAGCGGCTCGAGGCCCTCGAGGACCGGCTGCGCAACCGGTTCGAGTGGGGGCTCATCACCGACGTGCAGCCGCCGGACGTCGAGACCCGGATCGCGATCCTCCGCAAGAAGGCGGCGATGGAGCGGCTCACCGCGCCGCCGGACGTGCTCGAGTTCATCGCGAGCAAGATCCAGACCAACATCCGTGAACTCGAGGGCGCGCTGATCCGCGTGACGGCCTTCGCCAACCTCAATCGCCAGGAGGTCGACATGACCCTGGCCGAGATCGTCCTCAAGGACCTCATCCCCGAGGGCGGCGAGCCCGAGATCACCGCCGGCCTGATCATCGCCCAGACCGCGGCGTACTTCGGGCTGACGATCGAGGAGCTCACGGGGCCGAGCCGCGGCCGTCACCTCGTGATGGCGCGACAGATCGCGATGTACCTCTGCCGCGAGCTCACCGAGCTGTCGCTGCCGAAGATCGGCGCACAGTTCGGCAAGCGCGACCACACGACGGTGATGTACGCCGAGCGGAAGATCAACCAGCTGCTCGCCGAGCGCCGCGCCGTCTTCAACCAGGTCAGCGAGCTCACTAACCGGGTCAAGATGCAGGCCCGGCAGGGCTGACCCACCCGACGTACGTCGACTTCTGTGATCCCCGTCCTGTGGAGAACTGCGGGCCGAGGGTGAGAACTACACGGGGAGGATCTGTGGAGGTCCCGTCGATCCGGCAACAGCGGCCCGGCGGCGTGCACAGCGAGGCTTGTGGTTCCACCGCCGCGTCCACACCCCTTGTGTACGCCGAAATCGCAGCACGACCTGCGACGATGCCGGCTCTCCACAGTTTCCACCGACGCTCTTACACCCCCTGGACCACACACTGCTCGATCGATCGTGTAACTCCTCCCCGGCCCCGGCCTGGGGATGAACCACACAAGATCACGACGCACCTCCCCGGCCCTGCCCATGCCGTGGAGGTCCGTGGCAGGATTCATGTCCCAGGACTCATGTCGTCGGGCCGAGTCATCTGAGAAGCGAAGGACAGGTCATCGTGAAGTTCCGCGTCGACCGCGACGTGTTCGCGGATGCCGTCGCCTGGGCTGCCCGCAGCCTCCCGGTCCGCCCGAGCACGCCGGTGCTGTCGGGTCTGCTGATCGAGGCGAGCGACGAGGGGCTGGTCCTCTCGACGTTCGACTACGAGACCTCGGCCCGTGCGACGCTGTCGGCGGAGGTCGCCGACGAGGGCAAGGCCCTGGTCAGCGGCCGGCTCCTGGCCGACATCTGCCGCAGCCTGCCGGCCAAGCCGGTGGAGATGGTGATCGACGGTGCCCGGGTCTCGCTGACCTGCGGCTCGGCGCGGTTCAGCCTCCAGACGATGCCGGTCGAGGACTACCCCACGCTCCCGGAGATGCCGACCGCCGCCGGCACGGTGAAGTCCGAGCTGTTCGCCCACGCCGTCGCCCAGGCGGTCACCGCCGCCGGCCGCGACGACATGCTGCCCGTCCTGACCGGCGTACGCCTCGAGATCGAGGGCTCGACCATCTCGCTTCTCGCCACCGACCGGTTCCGGCTCTCCCACCGCGAGCTCGAGTGGGACCCACGGACCCCCGACGAGTCGCTCGCCGCGCTGGTGCCGGCGAAGGTGCTCGGTGACACCGCTAAGTCGCTGACCAGCGGGAGCGAGGTCACCATCGCGCTCTCCACCGGCGGCACGGGCGAGGGGATCATCGGCTTCGAGGGCGCGGCCGCCGGCGGCGTACGCCGTACCACCACGCGCCTCCTCGACGGCGAGTTCCCCAAGGTCCGCAGCCTCTTCCCCAACGAGCACAACACCACCGCGCTCGTGGACAAGGCCGCGCTCATCGAGTCGGTCAAGCGCGTCGCGCTCGTCGCGGAGCGCAACACCGCCGTCCAGCTCGCCTTCTCCGATGGGGTCATCACCCTCGACGCCGGCTCGGGCGACGAGGCCCAGGCCTCGGAGTCGATCGAGGCGACCATCGACGGCGACGACCTCACGACCGGCTTCAACCCTCAGTTCCTGCTCGACGGCCTGACCGCGATCGACGAGCCCGTCGTCGAGCTCGCCTTCACCCAGCCGTCGAAGCCCGTGGTGATCACGGGCAAGGCCGACGGCGGCGAGGATCCGGGCTTCCGTTACCTCCTCATGCCCCGCCGTCTGCTTTCCTGACCGCTACTCGACACGGCACCGACCCCAACCCCGAAGAGGATCGCTCCATGGACATCGGACTCGTCGGCCTCGGCAAGATGGGCGGCAACATGCGCACCCGGCTGCGCAACGCCGGCCACACCGTCGTCGGCTACGACCGCAACCCGGAGATCTCCGACGTCAGCTCGCTCGAGGAGATGGTGGCGAAGCTGCCCTCGCCGAAGGTCGTGTGGGTGATGGTGCCGGCCGGTGACCCGACCCACTCCACCATCGAGGCGCTCAAGGCGCTGCTCGGCGAGGGCGACCTGGTGGTCGACGGCGGCAACTCAAAGTACACCGACGACGCCGTCAACGCCGCCAGCCTCGCCGAGAAGGGGATCGGCTTCGTCGACTGCGGGGTCTCCGGCGGTGTCTGGGGGCTGCAGAACGGCTACGCCCTCATGTACGGCGGCAGCGAGGAGGACGCGGCCAAGGTGATGCCGGCCTTCGAGGCACTCAAGCCCGCCGGCACGCCCGACGGCCTCGTGCACTGCGGCCCCACCCCCGGCGCGGGCCACTTCTCGAAGATGGTCCACAACGGCATCGAGTACGCCATGATGCAGGCGTACGCCGAGGGCTGGGAGCTCCTCGAGAAGGTCGACATCGTGGAGAACGTCCCGGAGATCTTCGCCTCCTGGCGCACCGGCACCGTCGTCCGCTCGTGGCTCCTCGACCTGCTGGTCGACCAGATCCGGGCCGACGAGCACCTCGAGAAGATCCGCGGCTACGCCGAGGACTCCGGCGAGGGCCGGTGGACCGTCGAGGCGGCGATCGAGAACGCCGTGCCGATGCCGGCGATCTCGGCCAGCCTGTTCCAGCGGTTCGTCTCGCGCCAGGACGACGACGTCGCGATGAAGGCGATCGCCGCGATGCGCAACGGCTTCGGTGGCCACGCCGTCATCTCCGAGTCGGAGGCCTGACGGGCGGGCGACCGGGCCCGGTCCGCGTCGTACGTCTGGGGAGGTGACATGTACGTCTCGCACCTCTCGCTCCACGACTTCCGGTCGTACGCCGTCGCGGAGGTGCCCCTCGACGCCGGTGTGACCGCGTTCCTCGGCCGCAACGGGCAGGGCAAGACCAACCTGGTCGAGGCGGTCGACTACCTGTCGCGGCTGCAGTCCCACCGGGTCGCCACCGACGCCCCGCTCGTCCGCTCCGGGGCGGACCAGGCGGTGGTGCGGGCCGCCGTGGTGAAGGACGGCCGGACCGCTGTGCTCGAGGTGGAGATCAACGCCGGCCGCGCCAACCGCGCCCGCGTCAACCGGTCCCCGCTCCCCCGGACCCGCGACCTCGTCGGCCTCGTCCGCACCGTCGTCTTCTCCCCCGAGGACCTCGCGCTGGTGAAGGGCGACCCCTCGGAGCGGCGGAGGTTCCTCGACGACCTGATGGTCCTGCGCGCGCCGCGGCTGGCCGGCGTACGCTCCGACTACGACCGGGTCCTCAAGCAGCGCAACTCGCTGCTGAAGACCGCCGGGCTGGCCCGCGGCACCGCGCGGGACGGGGCGCTCGCGACCCTGTCGGTCTGGGACGACCACCTCGCGCGCACCGGGGCCGAGATCCTTGCCGAGCGGCTCGTCCTGGTCGACGCGCTCCGGCCCTACGTCGGCAAGGCGTACGAGACGGTCGCGCGCGGCGCGACCCGCGACGACGCGGAGATCGACTACAAGCCGTCCTTCGACCTCGGTGGCGCGACCGAGCGCCGGGAGATCGCCGAGGCGATCCTCGCCGAGGTCGGGCGCCGGCAGCGCGACGAGCTCGACCGCGGGGTGTCGCTCGTCGGCCCGCACCGTGACGACCTGGTGCTCTCGCTCGGCCACGGGCCGGGCGAGGAACGCCTCCCGGTGAAGGGCTACGCCAGCCACGGGGAGTCCTGGTCGTTCGCGCTGGCGCTTCGGCTGGCGTCGTACGACCTGCTCCGGGCCGACGGCGACGACCCCATCCTCGTCCTGGACGACGTCTTCGCCGAGCTGGACGCCGGCCGGAGGCAGCAGCTGGCCGAGCTGGTGTCCGGTGCCGAGCAGGTGCTGGTCACGGCGGCGGTGCCGGAGGACGTGCCCGAGGCGCTCATCGGGGCGAGGTACCGCGTCGGCGACGGGGAGGTGGTCCGGGATGAGTGAGGACGAGGGCCCCGAGGCCGGGTCGGCCGGGGACGCCGCCGAGGGGGACGAGACGCAGAAGTCGGACGGGCTCGACCTCGCCCGCGCGCTCACCCGCGCGACGGCGAAGGCCCCGGCGCCGAAGGCCCAGCCGGCGCGGAGGAAGAGCCGGGACGCCCCGCGCCGCGGCCGCGTGAGCGGCGCGCGACCCGACGACCGCGACCCGCAGACCCTCGAGACCACGCTCGGCCGGCTCGTCGACGACCACGGCTGGGATCTCTCGCTCCGCGTCCACGGCGTGTTCGGCCGCTGGGAGGAGCTGGTCGGGGAGGAGGTCGCGCAGCACTGCACCCCGGAGAGCTTCGCCGACGGACGCCTCGTCGTACGCACCGACTCGACCGCCTGGGCGACCCAGCTGCGGCTCCTCTCCCCGGCGCTCGTACGCCGGCTCAACGAGGAGCTCGGCCACGGGACGGTCGTCCTGATCGAGGTGCTCGGCCCGCACGGACCGTCCTGGAAGAAGGGCCGCCGGTCGGTCCGCGGTGGCCGCGGGCCGCGCGACACCTACGGCTGACGACGGCCGCAGGACCGGCCCAGGAAACGGGCCCGTTACGGCCCCGGATCTGCCGCATCGTCTGCCGCCCGGACGTACAGGGACCCAGCGACCGCCCTGCCAAGCGCTCAGAAGTGGCCTGAAAAAGCGCAGACGGGCCAATCTCATCCACAGATGGACCCCCGGCGAAGCGGCGTACGTGGAATACGGTCCTCCACGGGGTATCATGGACGTCGGGTCGACCCACCAGCTTCGCGGTCGGCCCTCTTCATGCCAGCCCTTCAAAGAAGGTGGATGCCACCGGTGAGCTCCGCGGACGAGACGACTCCCCAGCCGGACGACAATGAGCAGCAGCCGACTGCTCCCACTCCCCCCAACGGAGTGGAGTACGACGCCTCCGCGATCCAGGTGCTGGAGGGCCTCGAAGCGGTCCGCAAGCGTCCCGGGATGTACATCGGGTCCACCGGCGCCCGCGGCCTCCACCACCTCATCTGGGAGATCGTCGACAACGCGGTCGACGAGGCGCTCGCCGGCTACTGCGACCGCATCGTCGTGACCCTCAAGGAGGACGGCTCCGTCCGGGTCGTCGACAACGGCCGCGGCATCCCGACCGACACCGCCCCCGGCCAGGAGGTGCCGGCCGCGACCCTCGCGCTGACCGTGCTCCACGCGGGCGGCAAGTTCGGTGGCGGCGGCTACAAGGTCTCCGGTGGCCTGCACGGCGTCGGCGTCTCGGTGGTCAACGCGCTCTCCAGCAAGCTGATCCTCGAGGTCAAGAATCGCGGCCACCTCTGGAAGCAGACCTTCACCTACGGCGTCCCGGACGGCCCCCTCGAGGCCGTCCGCGAGCTCGAGCCGGGCGAGCGCACCGGCACGGCCGAGACCTGGTTCGCCTCGACCGAGATCTTCGACACCGTCGAGTACGACCTCGAGACGATCACGAGCCGGTTCCGGGAGTACGCCTTCCTCAACAAGGGTCTCGAGATCGTCCTGCGCGACGAGCGCCCGAAGGCGATCGAGGTCGCGGACGCGGTCGACGTCGAGCCCGCCGACGGTGTCGGCGAGGGCGCGGAGATCGCCGCCGGCGTGGCCGACACCGAGGAGAAGGCCGCCGCCGACGCGGAGATGGGCACCGAGAAGGGTGCCGAGCGGCAGTTCGAGCAGATCTTCAAGTACGACCGCGGCCTGGTCGACTACGTCGAGTACATCAACCGCAAGAAGGTCCCGGCCAACCCGACGATCATCGACTTCGAGGCCTCGACGGGTGAGGACGTCCCGAACCCGATGAGCGTCGAGATCGCGATGCAGTGGAACACGTCGTACTCCGAGTCGGTCCACACCTTCGCCAACGCCGTGAACACCCCCGGCGGCGGCACCCACGAGGAGGGCTTCCGCGCCGCGCTCACCACCCTGGTCAACAGGTGGGGCGAGGAGTGGGGCCTGATCAAGAAGAAGGAGGACCGCCTCACCGGGGACGACATCCGCGAGGGCCTCACCGCGATCATCTCGGTCAAGATCTACGAGCCGCAGTTCGAGGGCCAGACCAAGGACAAGCTCGGCAACACCGAGGTCAAGGGCTTCGTCCAGAGCGTCGTCAACGAGCAGCTCGGCGATTGGCTCGAGAAGAACCCCGCCGAGGGCAAGGAGATCATCCGCAAGGCCCAGGCTGCGGCGACCGCCCGGATCGCCGCGCGCAAGGCCCGCGACCTGGCCCGCAACCGCAAGGGCCTGCTCGGCGGCGGCGGCCTGCCCGGCAAGCTGGCCGACTGTCAGTCCACGGACCCGGCCGAGTGCGAGATCTTCATCGTCGAGGGCGACTCGGCCGGCGGCTCGGCGAAGTCCGGCCGCGACCCGCGCATCCAGGCGATCCTGCCGATCCGGGGCAAGATCCTCAACGTCGAGAAGGCCAGGCTCGACAAGGTGCTCGCCAACCAGGAGGTCCAGGCGATCATCTCGGCGCTCGGCACCGGCGTCCACGAGGACTTCAACCTCGAGAAGCTGCGCTACCACAAGATCGTGCTGATGGCCGACGCCGACGTCGACGGTCACCACATCAACACCCTGCTGCTGACGCTGCTGTTCAGGTTCATGAAGCCGCTCATCGAGAACGGCTACGTCTACCTTGCCCAGCCGCCGCTCTACCGGCTGCGGTGGAACAAGCCCCACGAGCACGAGTTCGTCTACTCCGACGCCGAGCGCGACGCCCTCATGCGCGACGGCCTGGCCCAGGGCAAGAAGCTGCCCAAGGAGAACCCCGTGCAGCGCTACAAGGGCCTCGGCGAGATGAACGCCGACGAGCTGTGGGAGACCACCATGGACCCGACCCAGCGGCTGATGCTCCAGGTGACCCTGGACGACGCCGCGCACGCCGACGAGATCTTCTCGATCCTCATGGGCGAGGACGTCGACCAGCGCCGCTCCTTCATCCAGCGCAACGCCAAGGACGTCCGATTCCTCGATATCTGAGTCTCTAGCTCAGACCCTAGACATCGATAGACACACGCAGAGAGAGCAATCGTGACCGATACACCGATCGAGGGCCCCGCCGGCCGGATCGAGGCCATCGAGCTTCAGACCTCGATGCAGCGCAGCTACATCGACTACGCGATGGCCGTCATCGTGGGGCGCGCCCTGCCCGACGTACGCGATGGTCTGAAGCCGGTGCACAGGCGCGTCCTCTACGCGATGTTCGACGGGGGCTATCGCCCGGACCGCGGCTTCTCCAAGTGCAGCCGTGTCGTCGGCGACGTCATGGGTCAGTACCACCCCCACGGTGACTCGGCCATCTACGACACCCTCGTCCGCCTCGCGCAGACCTGGGTGATGCGCTACCCGCTGATCAACGGCCAGGGCAACTTCGGCTCCCCGGGCAATGACCCGGCCGCGGCGATGCGATACACCGAGTGCCGTCTGGCCGCGCTGGCCATGGAGATGGTCCGCGAGATCGACGAGGACACCGTCGACTTCGGGCCGAACTACGACGGCCGCTCGCAGGAGCCGGCGATCCTGCCCAGCCGCTTCCCCAACCTCCTCGTCAACGGCAGCGCCGGCATCGCGGTCGGTATGGCGACCAACATCCCGCCGCACAACCTGCGCGAGGTCGCCGACGGTGCGAAGTGGGCGCTCGAGCACCCCGAGGCCACCCGGGAGGAGCTCCAGGACGCCCTCGTCGAGCGGATCAAGGGCCCCGACTTCCCCAACGGCGCGCTCATCGCCGGCCACGCCGGGATCGAGCAGGCCTACCGCACCGGGCGCGGCTCCATCACCCAGCGTGCGGTGATCGAGGTCGACGAGGACAGCAAGGGCCGTACGAACCTCGTCATCACCGAGCTGCCCTACATGGTCAACCCCGACAACCTGGCGCTCAAGATCGCCGAGCTGGCCGACAGCGGCAGGGTCCAGGGCATCGCCGACGTGCGCGACGACACCAGCTCGCGGACCGGGCAGCGGCTCGTCGTCGTCCTCAAGCGGGACGCGGTCGCGCGGGTCGTGCTCAACAACCTGCTCAAGCACACCGAGCTGCAGACCAACTTCTCCGCCAACATGCTCGCGCTCGTCGACGGCGTACCGCGGACGCTGACCATCGACCAGTTCGTCAGCAACTGGGTCCAGCACCAGATCGACGTCATCCGGCGTCGTACGGAGTACCGCCTGCGCAAGGCCGAGGAGCGGGCCCACATCTTCCGCGGCCTCGCCAAGGCGCTCGACATGCTCGACGAGGTCATCGCCCTCATCCGGCGCTCGCCCGAGGTCGACGACGCCCGCCAGGGCCTGATCGCGCTGCTCGACATCGACGAGATCCAGGCCAACGCGATCCTCGACATGCAGCTGCGCCGCCTCGCCGCCCTCGAGCGCCAGAAGATCATCGACGAGCTGGCCGAGATCGAGCGCCAGATCGCCGACTACGAGGACATCCTCGCCCGGCCCGAGCGGCAGCGCTCGATCGTCGGCGAGGAGCTCGACGAGATCGTGGAGAAGTACGGCGACGAGCGGCGTACCCAGATCATCGCCGCCGACGGCGACCTCTCGATGGAGGACCTCATCCCCGACGAGGACCTCGTCGTCTCCATCACCCGCGGCGGCTACGCCAAGCGCACGCGGGCCGACCAGTACCGCACGCAGAAGCGCGGCGGCAAGGGCGTCCGCGGCGCCACGCTGAAGGGCGACGACGTCGTCGACCACTTCATCGCGACGACCAACCACCACTGGCTGCTGTTCTTCACCACGGCCGGCCGCGTCTACCGCACCAAGGCCTACAACCTGCCCGAGGCCTCGCGCGACGCCAAGGGCGGCCACGTCGCCGGGCTGCTCTCGTTCCAGCCAGACGAGCGGATCGCCCAGGTGCTCGCCATCCGCGACTACGACCAGGCGCCGTACCTCGTCCTCGCCACCCGGGCCGGGCTGGTGAAGAAGACCCGCCTCGCCGACTACAACAGCCCGCGCCAGGCCGGCGTCATCGCGATCAACTTCCGCGAGGACGACGACGAACTCATCGGCGCCGAGCTGGTCAACGCCGAGGACGACATCCTGCTGGTCTCCCACAAGGGCCAGGCGATCAGGTTCCGCGCCGACGACACCCAGCTGCGGCCGATGGGCCGCGCCACGTCGGGCGTGACGGGCATGAAGTTCCGCGACGGCGACTCGCTGCTGTCGATGTCGGTCATCCGCGCCGCGCAGGTCGCGGCGGAGGTGGCCGCCGGCCTCAGCGAGGCCACCGAGGACAACGCCGACGTCGAGGTCTCGGCCGAGGAGGTCGAGGAGGTGAAGCAGCAGTACGTCTTCACCATCACCGACGGCGGCTACGCCAAGCGGACCCGGATCAGTGAGTACCGCCTGCAGTCGCGCGGCGGCATCGGGATCAAGGCGATGTCGCTGACCAACGAGGACCGCGGCGGACTCGTCGGGGCCTTCATCGTCGAGGACGGCGACGAGATCCTCTCGATCACCACCGACGGCCAAGTGGTCCGCAGCCCGATCAACGACGACTTCCGGCCGACCGGCCGCTCCACCATGGGCGTGCGGTTCGTGAGCCCCCGGACGGGTGCCTCGGTGGCCGTCGTGGCCCGCTCGGTGGAGGCCAAGGAGGACGCAGAGGCCGAGGCGGTTGCCGCTGCCGATGAATCCGCGGATGGGACTCCGCTGGACTCGGATGCAACAATCGAGGCCGAAGGCGTGTCCACCGAGAGTTCCGAGGATGCGTCGAACGAGCCGACGAGCGATGGAGATGACGCCTGATGACGGATCGCCCTGCCGAGCGCGCCGCGGCATCGGTGGCGAGCCGGGGTCATGAGGACACCGCTGTTCGCCCCATGACGCAGCGCATCCAGGCCAAGCTGGCGGACGCCGCCGAGGCTGCCCGCAAGAACGCGACCGCCCCGACGAAGCGGCCGGGCAAGGCCCCGCGCCGGGCGCGGCTGAGGCTCACCCGCATCGACCCGTGGTCGGTCATGAAGATGTCGTTCCTGCTGTCGGTCGCCATCGGCGTCGTCACCGTCGTCGCGGTGCTCGTCGTCTGGGGCGTCCTGAGCATGGCCGGCGTCTGGGACTCGATCAATCAGTCGGTCCAGGACATCGTGGGCGACCAGGGCTCGACCTGGGACATCCACGACTACCTCGGCACCTCGCGCGTGCTCGGGTTCACCCTCGTGATCGCGGTCGTCGACGTCGTGCTCCTGACGGCTGTGGCCACCCTCGGGGCCTTCCTCTACAACATGGCCGCGAACCTGCTCGGAGGCGTCGAGGTCACCCTGTCCGAGGACAACTGAGGCGCGTTTTGGTCGGCGGGAACCCCCTCCGGTAATGTTCCGCCTCGGCCGCTGGTACGAGGCTTCCACTCTCCAGCGACCACCTCGGGCCTATAGCTCAGACGGTTAGAGCGCTTCCCTGATAAGGAAGAGGTCACAGGTTCAAGTCCTGTTAGGCCCACCATCGATCCGGCTCCTGACCCGCGTGATGCGGGCAGGAGCCGATCTGCGTCGGGGCGCGATTTCCTGGGCGGCGTACGCCTTCAGTACCCTCACGGCATGAAGAAGATCGTGCTGGTGCTGCTGGCCGCTGCAGGTGCCGTGCTCGCGAAGAAGAAGCTGGACCAGAGCAAGGCCGAGCAGGCCCTGTGGGCCGAGGCGACCGACACGGTCTCCAAGTCCTGACACATCCCTTCGGGGCGTTGGCGCAATTGGTAGCGCACCTGCTTTGCAAGCAGGGGGTTAGGGGTTCGAGTCCCCTACGCTCCACCATGTGAGGCTCCCCGACTGGCCGCTGTTCGACCTGCGGCTGCGCTGCGGCGGAGTGGGGCTGCGGCCGGTGCGCGAGGACGACCTCGCGCTGCTCGGCGAGCTGCAGCCGGACGACTACGAGCTCGACCCGCGGTTCCCGGCGTACAACGGGCACAGCGGCGAGCAGCATCGGCGGCGACTGGTCTACCAGAGCTACTGGCGGTCGATGGGCACCTGGTCGCCGGAGGCGTGGTCGCTCGAGCTGCTGGTGGAGTACGCCGGCGAGGTCGTCGGGCTCCAGGGTATCGAGGGTGACGACTACCCCACGCTGAGGACGGTGGACTCGCACTCGTGGCTGGTGCCGCGCGCCCGCCGCCAGGGCATCGGGGTCGCGATGCGGCAGGCCGCGCTGGCGCTGGCGTTCGACCGCCTCGGCGCGGTGGCGGCGGTGACGTCGGCGCGACGCGACAACGCCGCCTCGCTCGGAGTCTCGCGGCACCTCGGCTACCGCGACAACGGCGTCAGCCTCAACCACGCGGCCGACGGCGTCATCGAGCTGCAGCACCTGCGGCTGACCGCCGCGGAGTGGCGGACCTCCGGACTGGGCGGCGAGGTCGAGGTCGACGGCGTCGAGCCGTGCCTGCCCTGGTTCGGCCTCGGGCGGGCGTGACCGCCGGCCGACGTGATCGTTGGCCGGTCGTGGGCAGGGGCCTAGGGCATGTCTCTCAAGCCGGAAAGCGCCTGCTGCGCGCCGCCCATCACGCGCCCTGGCTGCGTTGTCGTCAGTCGCCGGGACTCCGTCCCGGCTCCCTCCTCCGCCTTGCCAGGACACGCGCTGGACGACGCTCGCGACGGCGCCGACCTGGGAGACATGCCCTGGTCACCGCGGCGCTCGCGCTGCTGCTCGCCGCCGGCGCAGGCGGGTGCCGGCACGACTCGGCAGCGCCGACGCCCGAGCCACCGCCCGCGGCGACCCGGCCGCCGGCGTACGACGGCTCGCTGCCACCCGCCCAGGCGGCCCTGGCGCTGGTCCCGGCCGCGGCGACGACGCTGCGGGTCACCGACTACGACCGGGTGAAGGCCGAGCTCGGCGTACCCGACCTGAGCAGCGCCTCGCCGCCGGGCGATATCGCGACCTTCTGGCGGCGTACGTCCCAGGTCGCCGTCCTCACCCCCGGCCTGCTGCGGCCGGTGGACGACCGGCTCGAGACGGGGTACGGCTTCGGCCAGGCCGACGTGGCCTGGGAGGCGGTGTTCGCGGGGCCGTCCGGCGACGGATGGGTGCTCAGGATGAAGGGCAACGTCCCGATGGCCGCCGTACGCCGCGCGGTGCGGGCTCGCGGCGGCCCGCTCGCCGGAGTCGAGGTCGACGCCGCCCACCATCTCGTCACGCGGGGGGCGGCGGGGCCCGGCGAGCCGAACTGGGCGGCCCGGCCCGGCCTCGCCGACCTCGTCGGGACGCTCGGCCTCTCGACGTACGCCGAGCGTGGCTGCCGGCGCGGCGACAGCGGTGGGCAGCGGCTGCAGCCGCTCACGGCGTACGCCGTCGAGTACGCCGGCACGCTCGCGACCGCGCGCCTCGGCCCCGACCGCGACGACCTGTTTGCACGGATGCGGCTGGGACGGAGTCAGCGGGAGTTCAGCCAGGTCTACACGCGCGGCGCCGCCGACCCGTCGACCGGCAGGATCGGCTACGAGATGACCGACCCGCCGGCCGCGGCGCGGCTCGCGCTGCACCATCGGCTGCCGTTCGCGGTCTGCGAGGAGTGATGCCTCTCGACTGCGTCCTCCGCCGCTCGCAGACGTACGCTGGACCGGCCATGACCAGCCCACCCCGTCCCGTCAGCAGCGTGTTCTCGCCGCCGCTGTGGGGCGCCCACCTCGCGATGCTCGTGGTGGTGGCGGCGACGGTCGCGCTCGGCCTGTGGCAGTACGGCGTGAGCCATCAGCACAAGGCCGACCAGGTCGCGCAGCTCGCCCACGCGACGCCACGGCCGCTGACCGAGGTGATGGGGGCGAACGACCCGTTCCCGGGCGACCAGATCGGCCGCCCGGTGCTGGTGACGGGCAGCTGGGAGCCCGACGGCACGGTCTACGTCTCCGGGCACGCCCACGACGGCCGCGAGGGCTACTGGGCCGCCACCCCGCTGGAGCTGGAGGGCGGTGACGCGGCCGTCTACGTCGTCCGCGGCTGGACGGCATCGGTCCAGCGGGCGCCCGCGCCGCCGACGGGCACCGCGCGCCTGGTCGGCTGGCTCGAGCCCGGCGACTCGGCCCAAGACACGACCGAGGACGCGACCGGCGACAGCGACGCCGGCGACGCCGTCGTAGCCTCCCTCGACATCGCGTCGCTCATCGACCACGTCGACGTCGACCTCTTCAGCGCGTACGTCGTCGGGGCCGACCACCAGGCCGACTGGCCGGCTTCGGCGAGCCCGGTCAACGACGGCAGCGCGGGCCTGGCCGACGTGTCAGCCCCGGCCCTGCCGAAGGCCGACGCGACGACCGGACTGCGCAACTTCCTCTACGCGATCGAGTGGTGGCTCTTCGCCGTCTTCGCGGTCTACGTCTGGTGGCGCTACGTCCGGGACGTGACGCGTCCCGCACCGGAGGGCGACGACGGGGAGCCTGCTGAGGAAGACACTCAGGATCGAGCCGTAACCTCGGACGTGTGAAGGCCGCGCTCAACTGCTACAAGGTGATCGCCACGATCGTGGGCTGCCTGCTCATCGTGCTCGTGGTGATCGGTGTCCCGCTCGAGTTCCTCTCCGCGGAGGGGAGCGGGGCCAAGGACGCGGGCAACTTCATCACCGAGTACGTCGGCATCGCCCACGGCTACCTCTACATGATCTACCTGGTGACCACCTTCGTGCTGTCGCGGAAGGCGAGGTGGGACGTCCCGTTCACGATCGTCACGCTCATCTGCGGCACGATCCCGTTCGCCAGCTTCTGGGCGGAGCTCCGGGCGATCCGCCACACGGAGGCGGAGCACCCGGAGCTCGTCAGCGCTTAGCCGCTGTCTAGGTGAGCGGGTCGCCGGCCGGCTTGGTGTCGTCGGTGAACTCCGGCTCGGCGACGGCGTCGTCGGAGACCGGGCCGTCGTTCATGACCGGCGACGGGGTCGGGCCGACGGCCGACTGCCAGGTGTCCTGACCGCCTCCGGTGGCCTTCTTCGCGATCACGGCGGCGACGCCCGCGGCCGCGGCGAGGCCGAGGAAGGTCAGCAGCCGGCGGCGCCGGCGGGCCTTCTTCCGCCCGGTGAGCTCGTCCGCCTTGTCGGTGGCGAACTTCTTCGCCTCGTCGGCCTTGTCGGCGACGTACGACGCCCCGGTGGCCATGAGCGGCAGCCCCTTGCTCTTCGCCTGCTCGCCCGCCTCGAGGGCGGCCTCGCGCGCCTTCACGCCGGCGTCGGCGAGCGCCGGCCGGGCGGTGGATTCGACGAACTCCTCGACGTTCTCGAGTGCCGAGGTCAGCGCCGCGATCACGTGGGGCTTGAGCGTCTCGACGTAGTCGGCTGCCTGGTCACGGAGGTCCGTGGCGGTCTCGGCGATCGGCGTCGTCTTCGAGCTGGTCATTGGTCCAGAGTCCCTTTCAGCTTGCGGCGCATGGGAGGATTCAACGCGCGCGTAACACGTGCACTAGCGCGGTACCCGTCAAGGTATCTCGCAAACGAGTTGTAATGACACCGTCAGACAGAAGGGCAGCCATGGCTGATCTGCAGGCCATCCTCCACACCAACAAGGGCGACATCAGGATCACCCTCTTCCCCGACCACGCGCCTGAGACGGTGGCGAACTTCGTGGGGCTCGCGAAGGGCGAGAAGGCGTACGACACCGGCACCGGCAAGAGCGGCCCGTTCTACGACGGCCTCGGCTTCCACCGGATCATCGACGGCTTCATGATCCAGGGCGGCGACCCGCTCGGCACCGGCACCGGCGGCCCCGGCTACACCTTCAAGGACGAGCCGCACCCGGAGTTGACCTTCGACAAGCCGTACCTCCTGGCCATGGCCAACGCCGGCCCGGGCACCAACGGCTCGCAGTTCTTCATCACCGTCGCGCCGACGACGTGGCTCAACTTCAAGCACACGATCTTCGGCGAGGTCGCCGACCAGGAGTCCCGCGACATCGTCGACGCGATCGCGAAGACGCCGACCGCCGCCATGGACCGGCCGGTCGACCCGGTCGTCATGGAGACGGTGGAGATCGTCGAGGCCTGAGGCCCGCCCACCCGAGCACGTGAGCAACTCACCCGCTGACCCGGGCCCGCCACCGGCCGGGGTGCCGACTTGTTACCGGCACCCCGGCCGCGAGGCCTACATCCGCTGCCAGCGCTGCGACCGGCCGATCTGTCCGGACTGCATGAACGCCGCCTCCGTCGGCTTCCAGTGTCCCGAGTGTGTCCGCGAGGGGCACCGCGCGACGAGGACCGGCCGGACGGCGTACGGCGGCCTGCGCCCCACCGACGCCTCCCTCACCACGATGGTGCTCATCGGGCTCAACGCGATCGTCTGGCTGCTGATCAACGTCACCGGCCGCTACGGCAGCCGGCTCTACGACGTCTTCAGCCTCAAGGCGAGCGGCGTCTGCGAGCAGGGCAACGGCTACTACCCGAGCGTCCCCGAGGCGATCTGCGGTCGGATCGGTGCCGCCCACTGGGCGCCGGGGGTGAGCGACGGCGCGGTCTGGCAGCTGATCACCGCGGGCTTCGGCCACGTCGAGGTCTGGCACATCGTCTCCAACATGTTCTTCCTCTACATCGTCGGGCCGCAGCTCGAGGTGCTCTTCGGCAGGGCCCGCTTCCTCGCGCTGTACTTCCTGTCGCTTCTCGCGGGCTCGACGCTGGTCTACTGGGCGGCCCCCGAGCACACCGCGACCCTCGGGGCGTCGGGGGCGATCTTCGGCCTGATGGCCGCGATCCTGGTCATCTCGGTGAAGCGCCACGCCGACCTGCGGCAGATCCTCATCCTGATCGCCCTCAACTTCGGGATCACCTTCGCGCTCTCGGGCATCTCCTGGCAGGGCCACGTCGGCGGCTTCGTCGGGGGCGCCCTGACCGCGGGGATCCTGGCGTACGCGCCGGCGGGCCCGCGCCGGATGCTCGTCCAGGTGGGCGGGCTCGCCTGCCTCGGCGTGGTGCTCGTCGTGCTCGTCGCCGTACGCAGCGCCGCCCTGGGCTGACTCCACAATCCACACCTGTGCACACAGATGTGGAGAACTACACCGTTGTAGTTCTCCACAGGGTTATCCCCGGATGTGAAGAACCGACCGCGAAAGACGACCGGCGCAGCCCTGTGGGGACTGCGCCGGTCGTCGTACGAGAAGAGGGCGGCCCGCTCACTCCCAGCGGGTGGCGTAGGCGAACCCGACCGCCATGAAGACGATCCCGACGATGAGGTTCTTCTGGCCGAGGTCGTTGAACACCCAGATCTTGTCGAGGTCGTTGCTGAAGATGTAGAAGACGCAGATCCAGGCGAGGCCGAGCAGGAAGCAGCCCAGCATGCCGACGACGACGCCCCGGCCGCGGCCGAGCGGGGTCTTCGGGTGCGCGGCGATGATCAGACCGAGGAAGAACAGCACGAAGCCGACGAGGTAGTTCCAGCCCTTGAGGTCGCGGAGGAGGCTGATGCCGGTGTACTTCCCGCCGGCCTCGTCGGGACGGACCCCGACGTAGTAGTAGGCGATCCACGCGATCCCGAGCGCGATGAGCAGGAGCGCCAACCCGAAGCGGACGGTGAGGACCGGCCCCCGGTCGACGTCGAGCGCGCTCTTCGGGAGCTTGAGCTTGGCCACGGGTACTGCTCCGTTTCGGGTCCTGATTGGGGAATGTCTGGAACGCTCCGCATACCCTAATGGGCGTGACACGAGGATCCCACGCGGGCGCCCACGAGCGTCCCGACGCTCACCGACTTCGCAGCCGGCTCACAGCCTGGCGCGTCGGTACGCCGGTCGTGGTCCTCGTCTGCGGCGGGCTCCTCGCCGTGAGCGCCGCCAACAGCCACGGGACCGATCTGCGTCCCGGGCGCTACACCGACCTGGCGTCGCTGGTGCAGAGCGAGGCCGACCGTTACCACGCGCTCGAGGACCGGGTGACCCGGCTCAACAGCGAGGTCGAGAGCCTCTCCGACGCGGTCTCCGACCGCGAGGTGGCCCGCTACCACCGCCGGGTCGAGCAGCTCGAGGACCCGGCCGGTCTCACCCCGCGCTCGGGTCCCGGCGTCTCGATCACCCTCAGCGACGCGCCCACCGAGCTGATCGACAGCACCGACCTCGATCCCAACCTGCTCGTCGTGCACCAGCAGGACATCCAGGCGGTCGTCAACGCGCTGTGGCAGGGCGGCGCCACCGCCGTCACCATCGCGGGGAAGCGGATCATCACCACGACCGGGATCAAGTGCTCGGGGAGCACCGTCCAGCTGCAGGGCGTGCCGTACCCCGAGCCGTTCGTCATCAAGGCCGTCGGCGACCCGGACAGCCTCGAGACGGCGCTCGACAACGACTCCTACGTGAGCCTCTACAAGAGCCAGTCCGAGGACCCGCGCATCGACATCGGGTGGGACTTCTCCCGCGAGGACCACGTCACCGCGCCGGCGTACGACGGGCTGCTGTCGCTGCACTACGCGCAGCCGCTGGACGGCGGCTGACCGCGGCCTACGGCGTCGGCGAGCTGCTCGGCGAGCTGGACTCGGACGGCGAGGGCCCCGGCGTACACGTCGGCGGGTTGCCCGGGTCGGCGGGGATCGTCGTCGTCGTGGACGCGAGCGGGTTGGTCGGGTCGGGGACCACCGAGGTCGAGGTGGGGCACGTCGGCAGCGGCTCGTAGGTCGAGACCCAGATGACCACCTCGGTGCCCTGCGGCTGGGAGGAGCCCTTCGGGGACTGGTCGGTGACCGTGCCCTTGGGCTTCTTCGTCGAGTTGTCCTCGGTGACGCGCGGGACGAATCCCGCGTTGCGCAGGATCTGCTCGGCCTGCTGCTGCGTCTTGCCGATGACGTTCGGGACCGCCTGCGGGCCCTTGGAGACCGTGAGGATGACCGTCGTGCCGGGGCCGCTCGTCACGCTGGTGCCGGCCCGCGGGTTGGTCTCGAGGACCTCGTTCTTCGGCTGGTCGGAGTCGACCGGCTCGACGGTGACCTTGAACTTGTAGCCGTCCCCGGTGAGCAGGCTGCGGGCCGTCTTCAGCGACGAGCCGACCACGTCGGGCATGGTCACGTCGGGCAGCCCCGTCGAGACGGTGATCGTGACGATGGTGCCGGGGTCGGCGTACGCCCCCTGGCCGCCCTCGGGATCCTGGCTGATGACTCGGCCGGACTTCACCGTCTGGCTGGACTGCTGGGTGGTGCTGACCTCGAGCTGGGCGTTGCCGATCAGCTTGCGCGCCTGCGTCTCGGTCTTGCCGACGACATTGGGGATCTCGACCCGGTCCGGCGCGTCGTCGAACAGCTTCGGCATGAAGAACGCCCCCACCGCGACCAGCGCGAGCACGATGAGCCCGAGCAGCACGAGCAGCCAGGTGCGCGGACCGCGCTCCTCGTCCTCCTCGCCCGGCGGCGGGACGGGCGCACCGGGCCCACCGGCGGAGGGTACGACGGCGGTGGCGGCCGTCGCCGGGCCGGCGACCGTGGCGGGCGCGGGGGGCACGACCGCGTGGACCGGCCGGCCGGCGAGGTAGCGCTCGATGTCGTTGCGCATCGCGGCGGCGGACTGGTAACGGTCCTCGACCCTCTTGGCCAGCGACTTCATGACGATCGCGTCGACCTCGGGCGGCAGCGCGGTGTCGTGGTCGGACGGCGGCGTGGGCATCTCGCGGACGTGCTGGTAGGCGACCGCGACCGGCGAGTCGCCGACGAACGGCGGCCGGCCGGTGAGCAGCTCGTAGAGCAGGCAGCCGGCGCTGTAGACGTCGGAGCGGGAGTCGACGGTCTCACCGCGGGCCTGCTCGGGGGAGAGGTACTGCGCCGTGCCGACGACGGCGGCGGTCTGGGTCATCGTCGAGGAGGCGTCGCTGATCGCCCGGGCGATGCCGAAGTCCATCACCTTGACGTCGCCGGCGGGCGTGAGCATCACGTTGCCGGGCTTGATGTCGCGGTGGATGATCCCGGCCCGGTGGCTGTAGTCGAGCGCGGAGAGGACGTCGGAGGTGATCTCCAGCGCTCGCTCGGGCAGGATCTTGCGGCCCTCGCGCAGGATGTCACGCAGCGTCCGGCCGGCGACGTACTCCATCACGATGTAGGGCTGGGCGACGCCCTCGGCGGTCTTCTCCTCGCCGGTGTCGTAGACGGCGACGATGGCCGGGTGGTTGAGCGAGGCCGAGGACTGCGCCTCACGACGGAACCTCGCCTGGAAGGTGGCGTCGCTGGCCAGGTCGGTGCGGAGCCGCTTGATCGCGACGGTGCGGCCGAGGCGGGTGTCGGTGCCCTTGCGGACCTCGGCCATCCCGCCGCGCCCGAGGAGCTCCCCGACCTCGTAGCGCCCGGCGATCAGGCTCGGCTCTGGCTGGTTCATGGCGTGCTGTCTCCCCCTGCTGCACCCTGGTCCCCCTGGTCGTCGCCCCCGCCCGGGAGGATGTCGATCGACGGACTGTCGGAGGCACTCGGCGACTCGGTGGGCGACGGCGTCTCGCTCGGCGTCTCGCTCGGCGTCTCCGTGGGCGTCGGGGTCGGCGTCGGTGTGGGCGTCGGCTCCGGGGCCGCGCCGTAGTAGCGGACCAGGATCCGGTCGCCCTCGTGCAGGTTGCGGGACGGGTCGAGACTGCTCACGGTGTCGGCCTCGTGGCTGCCGTCGTTGTCCTCGACCTCGGTGTAGGGCCGGAGCCCCTGGTTGCGCAGCTCGGCGAGCACGTCGTCGACGTCACGGCCGACGTACTGGCTCTCGTCGAGGCTGAAGGTCTTCTCCGTCGGCGACTTCTTGGCCGGCTTCGACGTCTTGGCCTGCGCCGACGACGTGTCGCTGGCGGTATCGGTCGGCGCCGGGCTCTCGCTGCTGTTGAAGAAGGTGACCAGCCAGATGACGGCGATGATCGCGAGCAGCAGGAGGACGAGGAGCGCGATGTTCCACGGGTTCTTGTACCAGGGCCGGTGAGGCTCCTCGTCGTCGTAGCGCGGCGGCGGGGTGACGTCGGTGGCATCGGTCGGTACGGACGGGAGCACCGCAGTCTCCGACCCGGTCTCCGACCCCGCGGCAGCGGCCGCGAGCGGGGCGGCGACGACCGGGATGGTCGCCGAGGTGTCGGTACGGCTCGCGGCCAGGCCCCGCAGGGCGGCGGTGAACGCGGCGGCGTCGGGGTAGCGCTCGGACGGCTCCTTGGACAGCGCCTTCATCACGACCGCGCCGAGGTCGGCGGGCACGCTGTCGGGCAGCGGCGGGACGGCGTCGTGGAGGTGGGCGATCGCGGTGGCGACCGGCGTCTCCTTCTGGAACGGGCGGTAGCCGGAGAGGCACTCGAACGCGACCACGCCGAGGGCGTAGACGTCGGAGGCGGGGGTGGCGCTCTCGCCGCGGGCCTGCTCGGGGGAGAGGTACTGCGGCGTGCCCATCACCTGGCCGGTGCTGGTGATCGCGCTTGCCGACGCGGCCCGGGCGATCCCGAAGTCGGTGACCTTCACCTGGCCGTCGGGGGTGACGAGCAGGTTGGCGGGCTTGACGTCGCGGTGGACGATCCCGGCCCGGTGTGCGGCGGCGAGCGCGTCGCCGGCCTGGCCGAGCAGGTCGCGTACGACGTCCGGGTCGAGCGGCCGGCCGCCCCGGATCAGGTCGGAGAGCGGCTTGCCGTCGACGAGCTCCATCACGAGGTAGGGCCGCATCAGGCCGCTGGCGGTCGGCATCTCGCCGACGTCGTAGACGGCCGCGACGTGCGGGTGGTGGAGGGCGGCGGCGTGCCGCGCCTCGGAGTCGAACCGCTGGCGGTTGACCGGGTCGTCGGCGTACTCCGGCTTGAGGAGCTTGATCGCGACGTCGCGGCCGAGGTTGGTGTCGGTGGCGCGCCAGACCTCGCCCATGCCACCGGTGGCGATGAGCTCGTGGAACTGGTAGCGCCCCGGCCGGGCCTGCCCGGTCTGCTGGTCGGTCACTGTCCCACCGCCGCCTGGATCATCGCCCGTGCGATCGGGGCGCACAGGGCACCACCCGCGATGTCGTTGCGCGGCGTACCGCTCTTCTGGACCATCACGGCGACGGCGATCTTGGGGTTCTCCGCGGGAGCGAACGCCGTGAACCAGGCGTACGGCGGCCGGTCCGGGTCGCTCTGGGCCGTGCCGGTCTTGCCCGCGACCGTGATGCCGGGGATCTGCGCGGCGGTGCCGGTGCCGTGGTCCACCACTGACTCCATCATCGTCGTGAGCTGGTCGGCCGTGCTGGAGGAGATGGCCGGCTGGCCGTCGTCGAGCGGCTCGGGGTGGCCCTGGTCGATGACGTCGAGCGAGGCGGAGGTCACCCGGTCGACCAGGTAGGGCTTCATCACGGTGCCGCCGTTGGCGATCCCGGCCGAGACCATCGCCATCTGGAGCGGGGTGGCGGCGACGTCGTACTGGCCGATGGCCGACAGCACGCGGTAGGCCGGACCGAGCGTGCCCTGCGGGAAGCTGCTGCGCGCCTGAGGCGAGATGTCGTCCAGGTAGTGCTGGCCGAAGCCGAACTTCTCGGCCTGCTCGCGCAGCTCCTTGTCGCTGAGCTTGAGCGCGACGTCGCCGAAGGCCACGTTGCAGGACCAGTCGAGGGCGGTGGTGAAGCTCACCTTGGCCTGGCCGAGGTTGCCGCAGCTTTCGCCGCCCTCGTTGTGCATGTCCTTGTCGGTCTGCGGGACGTCGAGCGCGTTCGTGCCGTTGACCAGGCTGTCGGGGGTCATCTTGAGGTTCTCGAGGGCCGCGGCGGCGGTGACCAGCTTGAACGTCGAGCCCGGCGGGAGGGTCGTCTGGGTCGCACGGTTCGACATCGGCTGGTTGTCGTCGGCGTTGAGCCGCTTCCACGTCTTCTCGGTCTCGCCGATGTCGTGGCTGGCCAGGTTGTTGACGTCGTACGACGGCGTGCTGGCCATCGCGAGGATGCGGCCCGTGCTCGGCTCGATCGCGACCGCCGCGCCCTGGACGTCGGAGCCGAGGGCGGTGAGTCCGTTGTAGGCCGCGTCCTGCACCTTCGGGTTGATCGTCAGCTCGACGTTGCCGCCCTTTGGGTCACTGTTGGTCACCAGATCGATGAGCCGGTTGGTGAAGAGCCGGTCGTCGTCACCGGAGAGGATGTCGTTCTGGGAGCGCTCGATGCCGGTCTGGCCGTACTGGAAGGAGAGGAAGCCGGTGATCGGGGCGTACTCGAACGGCTTGGGGTAGGTCCGCTGCCACTCGTACTGGTCCTTGCTCTTCACGCTCTTGGCGATCGCCTGCTTGCCGGCCAGGATCGCGCCGCGCTGCCGGGAGAAGGACTCCTCGGTCACCCGGCGGTTGCCGGCGTGGTCGTCGTAGGAGTCGGCCTTCACGAACTGCACGTAGGTGATGTTGAGCATCAGCGCCACGAACAGGATCAGGCAGCCGATGCTGAGGGTACGGATGGGACGGTTCACAGCTTGACCACCTGTGTCGCGTCGGAGGCGACCTCGTCGTCGGAGGGGAGCGAGGGCAGCGGCCTGCGGGCCTGGTCCGAGATGCGCAGGAGCAGCGCCACGATGACCCAGTTGGCGACCAGCGAGGACCCGCCGTACGACAGGAACGGCGTGGTGAGGCCGGTGACCGGGATCAGGTTGGTGACGCCCCCGATGACCACGAAGACCTGGATCGCGAACGACGTCGCGAGACCGACCGCGATGAGCTTGCCGAAGTCGTCGCGCGAGATGACCGCCGTGCGCAGCCCGCGCTCGACGATGAGGCCGTAGCAGAGCAGGATCGCGAACACCGCGGTCAGGCCGAGCTCCTCGCCGATGGCGGGGACGATGAAGTCGGAGTTGGCGTACGGGATGCGCCACGGCTCGCCCTCGCCGAAGCCGCGGCCGAGGAGGCCGCCCCAGGCGAGGCCGAAGAGGCCGTTGACGAGCTGGTCGGAGGCCGGGCCGGACTGCGCCTGGTAGTAGTCGAACGGGTGCAGCCAGATCTCCACGCGGGAGTGGACGTGGGAGATGAAGGTGCCGGCGAGCACCGCGCCGACGAGGAAGAGTCCGCCACCGACGATGATCCAGCCGCGCCGCTCGGTGGCGACGTAGAGCATCACCACGAAGATGCCGAAGAAGAGCAGGCTGGAGCCGAGGTCGTGCTGGCGTACGAGGATCGCGAGGCTGACCAGCCACATCGCGAGGATCGGGCCGAGGTCGCGGCCGCGGGGCAGGTCGATGAACAGGATCCGCCGTCCGGCGAGGGCGAGCGCGTCGCGGTGGAGCACGAGGTAGCCGGCGAAGCAGACCACCAGCAGGACCTTGGCGACCTCGCCGGGCTGGAAGCTCATCCCGCCGAGCTGGATCCAGATCTGGGCGCCGTTCTTGCTGCTGCCGATGACCGGGAGCATCGGCAGGATCAGCATGACGACCGCGGCCAGCCCGCAGGTGTAGGTGAACCGCTGCAGCATCCGGTGGTCGCGGACCAGGAACAGCGTCCCGACGAAGAGCCCCACCCCGATCGTCATCCAGATCAGCTGCTGACGGGCGAACGCGCCGCCGGCGTCGGTGAGCCCCGCGGCCAGGTCGAGCCGGTGGATCTCGGCGAGGCCGAGCCCGTTGAGCATCGCCACCAGGGGGAGCAGCACCGGGTCGGCGTACGGCGCCAGGAAGCGTACGGCGATGTGAGCGCCGATCAACAGCGCGACCAGCCAGGTGCCGTAGCCGAAGATGTCGGGCGGGACCTCCTCCTTCACGCCGAGGCCGACGGCGGCGTAGCCGCCGATCCCGACGGCGAGCGCGAGGATCATCAGGACCAGCTCGGCCCCGCGTCGCTGGCGGTGGACGAAGCCGGACAGGCCGTTGAGCGTGCTCATGAGACGCTCGCTCCGTCGGACTCGGCGTCGGCGCGCAGGTCGCGGACCTTCTGCCTGGCGGCGTCGAGGCTGTCCTGGTGGAGACCGTCCTCGACCTGCTGCTGGTAGACGTCGGCGAGCTGGTCGATGTCGAGGTCGGAGGTCTGGTACGGGGTATAGAGGTCGAACCCGAGCAGCGTCGTGTGGACGCCGCGGTAGATGGCGACCCGGCCGTCCTTCTCGCCGACGAACCACTGGCTCTGGGTCCACGACCAGCCGGCCGCGGCGGCGACCCAGAGGACCCCGACCACGGCGAGCAGCAGGAGGAACCGCCGCAGCCACGGGAAGCGCCGTGGCGGGTGGAGCGCGTAGCGGGCGTCCTCGGGGTCGTGGTCGATCGCGTCGGCCGGGACCTCGAACCCGTCGGCGTAGTCGTCGGAGACGGCCTCGAGCTCGCCGGTGTCGCCCATCCGGTGGCCGCGGAAGAGCCCGCTGACCGCGCCCAGCGGGAGCTTGCGGCGCAGCTCGGCGGCGGCGCCGACGAGCATGGGCTCGCGCTCCTCCTCGACCGGCTGCTGTGCCGACTCCGGGGCCGACTGCTGGGCCGGGACGACGTCCGCCACGATGCAGGTGACGTTGTCGGTGCTGCCGGCGTCGAGGGCCACCCTGACCAGCTCGACCGCGGCGAAGTCCGGACTGCCGGTGCCGAGCACGTCGGCCAACCGCGCGTCGGGGAGCACGCCGCTGACGCCGTCGCTGCAGAGCATGACGCGGTCACCGGGCTCGAGGGGTACGACGAAGAGGTCGGGCTCCACGTCGCGCATGCCGTCCAGGGCGCGGAGGATGAGGTTGCGGTGGGGGTGGTTCCGCGACTCCTCCTCGCTGATCCTGCCCTCGTCGATCAGGGTCTGCACGAAGGTGTGGTCGTGGGTGATCTGGGAGACCGCGCCGCCGCGGTAGAGGTAGGCCCGGCTGTCGCCGACGTGGCCCATCGCGAGCCGCTCGCCGTCGAAGAGCGCCACGGTGGCCGTCGTACTCGTGCCGTTGAGGGAGGGGTCGTGCTCGACCAGCTCGCCGATCCTGTCGTGGGCCCGGTGGAGCGCGCCGGACACGAGGCCGAGCAGGTCGTCCTCGGTGTGGCCGGGCGTCGGTGGCTCGTCCAGCCTGCGCAGCTGCTGCACCGCCGTGCTCGACGCGATGTCGCCGCGCGCCGCGCCGCCGACACCGTCGCAGACGGTCAGTAGCCAGGGACCGGCGTACCCGCTGTCCTGGTTGTCCTTGCGGACCCGGCCCACGTCCGACATCGCGGCGTAGTCGAGGCGCAGTGCTGGCTTCTCTTGGGTCACTTGCGCAGTTCCAGGATCGTTTTCCCGATGCGCACCTGGGTGCCCAGGGAGATCGCGGTCGGCTGGTTGATCCGGACGGAGCCGATGTAGGTCCCGTTGGTCGAGCCGAGGTCCTCGACGAACCACTGCTCGCCGGAGACCGCGATCCGCGCATGTCGGGTGGAGACGTAGTCGTCGTCGAGCACGATCTGGGCGTCGGCGCCGCGCCCGATGACGATGGGCGCCGACTCGAGCGAGACCGCCGTGCCCGCGTTGGAGCCCGAGACGACGACGACCTGGGTGGGTACGCCGCGGCGTGGCGCCTTGGGTGCCTTCTGCTTCTTCCGCGCGCGCTCCGGGGCCGGCTGGCGGGCGCCGTCGGCCACCCGGGCGCCGAACATGTCGGAGCGGATCACCGAGATCGCGGCGAGGACGAAGATCCAGAGGATCGCCAGATAGGCGACCTTGATGAGGAAGAGGGTCAGCTGGCTCACTGAGTCTCCTCCACGACGTGGACGGTGATCGTGGTGGTGCCGATCCGCACCTGCGAGCCGTCGTCGACGACCGCGCTGCCCATCTTCTGCCCGTCGACGAGCATGCCGTTGGTCGAGCCGAGGTCGCGGACCTCGAGGTGGAGCCGGTCGTCGCTGCCGCGCATCCGGAACTCGACGTGCCGGCGGCTCACCCCCGGGTCGTTGATGCGCAGGTCGGCGTCGGTCCCGCGGCCGACCACGACGGAGGCGTGGAGCGGATGGCGGGTGCCGTTGATCTCGAGGTAGGCGCGGGCGCGGCGTACCTGCGTGTCGGTCATCGACGCGCCGCTCACCCCCGCGAGGGCGCGGCTCTTGATCCGGAACCGGCCGGTCGTGAGGTCGGGGTGCTCCTCGAACTCGATCGTGATCCGGCCCGGGAAGACGAAGCCCTGCTGGTCGGCGTGCTGCTTGAGCTGCTGCTTCAGCTCCTCGGCCAGGGTGGAGTCGTACGGCGCCAGCCGGGTCATGTCCGGGGGTGAGAGCTCCACGTGGAAGTCGTTGGGCGCCAGCCGGCGCTGACGGCTCAGGATCTGGGAGTTGTTGTCGACCTCGCGCTGGAGCGCCGCGGCGATCTCCACCGGCTGCACGGCCGACCGGAAGGCCCGGGCGAACGCCCCGGAGATCCACCCCTCCAGGCGCTGCTCGAACTTCTGCAGCCCGCCCACCGCGGCCTCCTCTCTCCTGTGTGTCTGCATGCCGACGACCCGAGTGTGGTCCCCCGGGTTCGCGCCGATCGTATCGGGGCACTCTAGACGGGTGCCCCCACCGCGCCGCCGGTTTGGGGATGGCCGCGGCGCTGGGATAGCCTTCCGGTGCTTCGACGCGCGAGTGGCGGAATAGGCAGACGCGCACGGTTCAGGTCCGTGTGCCCGAAAGGGCGTGGGGGTTCAACTCCCCCCTCGCGCACTTGAGAAGGCCCAGGTTTCACCTGGGCCTTCGTGCATTTCGGGCGTAGCCTCGGGACTCCGGGTAGCACGGTGGTAGCACCAGCACCTACCTGGAGGTGCACGGATGGCTTGGATCGAGAAGCGCAAGCGTCGCGACGGAGGGACCTCCGCGCGGGTGGTCTGGCGCCTGGGCGGGACCCGTGAGGGGCCGTATCAGGTCGAGACTTTCAGCGCCGGCAGTGACGCTCAGAACCTCGCTCGTGCCGACGGCTTCAAGCAGATGGTCCAGGCGGCCGGGCAGCGCTGGCCGGATGGCTGGGTCAAGGGCGAGGGATTCGTGCGAGCCGCAGGCAGCGGCGACCCCATGAGGCCCCCGCCGACCTTCGACGAGATCGGTGAGGAGTACGTGCGCCAGATCGTCGATCTCTCACCCGGTCAGCGCAAGCGGTAGCTGGGCCAGCTGGGCGTGCTGTCCGACACTAAGGTCCGGGGCGCTCACCTGTTCACTCGGCCGGTCACCGAAATCAGTGAAGCCGACCTCAAGGACTGGCTGATCGACTGGAACCGCTCGTTGAAGACCAAGTCGAATTACCACGGTCTGATCCACGGGGTGTTCGCCTACGCGGTCAAGCGGGGTCATCTGACAACCAACCCCGCCGTCGGCAGCGCGCCGAAGGGATCCAGGGTCAAACAGGCACGACCCGAGCTGCGGTTCCTGACCGAGACCGAGCTGGAGAAGGCTGTGAAGCTGGCCGGCGCCCACGGGGACGTCCTCACCGTGGCCGCCGGCACCGGTCTGAGGTTCGGCGAACTGAGCGCACTCTGGGTCAGCGACGTCGATCGGGCCCACAACCGGATGCGGATCAACAAGGCCTGGAAGCGCGACGGCGAGGATGGTGAGGCCGACACCCCGGCCTGGCTGGCGAAGCAGCTCAAGCCGAAGCACCGGATGCGCGGACATCACCTCGGCAATCCGAAGACCGTGAAATCGAGGCGCACGATCACGATCTCGCCGGCGGTCGCGTCCGTGCTCTCGAAGCGAGTCAAGGGACGAGCGCCCGACGACTTCATCTTCGTCACACGCACCGGCCTGCCGCTTCACCACGGCGACTTCTACACCCACGTCTGGAGCAAGCTGATGAAGAAGCTGGAGGCCGACGGCATCGCGCGGTTCCGGTTCCACGACCTGCGCCACACCCACGTCGCCTGGCTCGTTGCCGGTGGAGCGCCGCTGCCACACATTCAGGCGCGACTCGGGCACGAGTCGATCACCACGACCATCGACACGTACGGTCACCTGCTGCCGGCGGGGGACGAGCTGATATCGGGGATCATCGACACTGCTCTTGGCGGCGGCACGATCCGGCCGAACGGTCGCCCGTGATTGTCGGCCCGATCTGGCAGGCTCCCCGTCGAAGGGAGTGGCCGTGGATCGTTCCGTCGTGACTGAGCTGCATTACATGGCGCCGATGGCAAACCTTGCCTCGATCGCGTCGCTCGGCCTGATGAGTCATGCCCGCGCGAGCGACGTGGCGCATGATTCGGTCGCGTTGGCGGATGTGCAGGATCGTCGCGCGGGCAAGCGGGTTCCCGGCGGCAGGCTCCTCCATGAGTACGTCAACCTCTATTTCGACGCTCGCAACGCGATGATGTGGATGCGCCGCAGTGATGACCTCGTTGTTGTCCGCATCGCGCCGGCCGTGCTGGATCTCGACGGCGTGGTCGTCTCTGATGGGAACGCGGCGAACGGTCCGACTCGCTTCTTCCCATCGCCGGGCGGCCTCGCGAATCTGGATGCCGAGCGGGTCTACGCTGAGTGGTGGACTCATGATGACTACTGGGAGCAGCAGGAGCGGAAGCGTCAACGCCAGGCAGAGGTTCTCGTGCCGGACGTGGTGTCGCCAGAACACATCCTGGGCTGCTACACGTGGCGTTCGTCCGCAGCTCAAGAATGTCGGCGGCTTGCTGCACACTGGGCAGTGGAGGTGAATGCGCATGTCTACTTTGCTTGAGACCGGCAACGTCAGAATCGTGGCCGGCGACCTCCTGAAGTCCCGCCAGCAGACCCTCGTCAACACGGTGAACACGGTCGGTGTGATGGGCAAGGGCATCGCGCTGGCCTTCAAGAAGCGCTATCCCGACATGTTCACTGACTACGTTCGGCGTTGCGATCGTGGCGATCTGATGCTCGGAAGGCCCTATGTCTTCGAGGAGTCAGACCACTTGGTGCTCAACTTCCCGACCAAGGGCCACTGGCGCGCCGTCAGCAAGCTCTCGGACATCGTCGCTGGCCTGGAGCACTTGGAGCGGCACTACAAGGAGTGGGGCATCACCTCGATTGCCGTTCCTCCACTTGGCTGCGGCAATGGGCAGCTTGAGTGGGAGGTCGTTGGACCAACACTCGTCAGACACCTCTCCAGGCTGGACATCCCGGTTGAGCTCTACGCGCCGGCGGGCGCGACGACCGATCAGGAGCAGCTCGCGCTGCTCGAGGAACCGAGTGCTGAACCGCGCGTGCCACCTGAGTGGGTCGCCGTGGTCGCTGTCCTTGACCGGCTTCAACGGCAGACGTATCACTGGCCAGTGGGCAGGATCATGTTCCAGAAGCTCGCGTATTTCGCGACCGAGGCCGGTATTGCCACGGGTCTCGCCTTCGAGCGCGGCTCCTACGGACCATTCAGTCCGGACCTGAAGCGACGGATCGGCCAACTGGAGAACAACGGGCTCGCGGTCGAAACGCAACGCGGCAACATGTTTGAGGTGCAGGTTGGTCCCACGTACGCCGATGCCGTGGCCAGGGTGCGGGAGCGGATGGAGCCCTACCGCGACGCGGTCGAGCGCACAGTCGACCTGATGGCACGAATGAACTCCACTTCGGCCGAGGTTGCGGCCACCGTCCACTTCGTGGCCGCGGAGTCCTTCAAGGAGTCCGGCATCGTCCCGCGGCTCGATGAGGTCGTCGGCAGCGTGGAGGCCTGGAAGCCCGGCCGTTTCAAGCGCGACGATGTCATCGACGCGGCGGCCCTGCTGTGCATGCGGGGATGGTCCCGGATCGAGGTTGACGAGGAAATGGCATCGCTCGTCGAGACTCGACTCTCCGCCTGACTGCATTTCAGAGCCGCGATCGTCGGCAGTCCCGGCGGATCGGGATCACCGGTGCTGTCAACGGCTGCTCGCCCGCCTCGATGAGCTCGTCAAGGTGCTCGATGCGGAAGCGGACGTGCTTGCCGAGGTGCGTGCACCGGACCTTGCCTTCGCGCGCAGCATCCGCGACCCAGCGAGTGGGGACGTTGAGGTACGCCGCGGCCTCCTCCGTGGTCAGCAGCGGATGCAGCTCGACATTGGCAGACATGAGTGCCTCGGGTCAGCGGCCCTGCCGCAGGAACCGGCGGGCTCGGCGACGGTCGTGTAAAGACGGCCGTTGCCGTTGAACCGCCACCAGCATGGCCCGCGGCCTTCGACGCGCCAGCACCTGACGGTGCGGGGACGGGTGCGGATGAACGTGCAGAACTCCTCGAAGAGCAGGATGTCGTTGTCGTCCCACTCGTCGGGGATGTGGATCGGCGTGATGGTCATGGTCAGCCTCCGTTCAGGGCCGTTTGGAAAGGTGCCTGTATGAGGGAGAGGCAACCGGCGACCGCCCGGATCGGACATCTGGTGCTGAACTTTCGCTTGCTGCCTCTGCCCACAGAAGGCAATGGAGGCGGCCCTCGTGCTCACTTCGGAACGAGTGCCCTTCCCGGCGCCGTGAGATCCGCTGAGAATGTCTACGTACATAGACCTTGCGAAATGTCTATGATCGTGGACATGGAGGCGGGATGAGGATCGGGAATCCACGCCAGTTCGGGGCGGTCATCCGGGCGGAGCGGAAGGAGCGCCGCCTCACGCAGGTGCAGCTCGCGGAACAGGCGGGGGTGTCACGCGCGTGGCTGGCGAGGTTCGAGACGGGGCATCCCGCGGCGAGCATCGAGCCGATCTTCCGGGTGCTCGCGGCTCTCGAACTGGATCTCTCGACGGTCGAGCGACGCATCTCGCCGCAGGAGGCGGTGGTGATGGCGGCGGTCGCCGAGCGCGACCGTCGGGGCTAACGTCCGATTCCACGCCCCGACGTGGGGGTCATGACCGACGGTGGCTCGGGGCGACGGCGTACGCCGGCGGTGAGAAGCTGCGCTTGGAGCGCCGTCGAGCGGGCGGGCGGCTGTGAGCCGTAGCGATCGATGTCCTCCGCGGCTCTTCGGGCTGCGTGGGCCGGACCGAGATCGGCACGGTCACGGTTGAAGACATCGATCCACTGGCGACGAGCGTCCTCGACAGACCCCGCGACGAGGTGAGCGACGTTCGAGTCGCGGCCGCGAGTCATGCCGACGTACGCAGCAGCAGCACCGGTGGTCTCACCGACTCCTTCGCTACGAACTCGACCTATGACGGTCCGGCGAGAGATCGATCGGAATGCGCAACGCACTGCGCCGCCGCGTCGACCGGCTGACACGGGCGGACCGATCACCGTGCGCCTTGCGTATCCACTCCGGCTGCCGATGCGAGCCAGCATTGGACCTCGTCCACGTCGTCCTCGGTCAGGCCACCGATGTCCTGACACACAACCCTCACCGACGTCCCGCGACACGACACCTTCAGGTGGACTAGACACGCCACCGGCTAGAACATAGGTTCGAATGCCATGACCGCTAGGGTGCCTCTGAGAGTGATCTTGTTCTGGACACCTCCCGGGGATGAATCACGCGCTGCGTCGCGTTCTCGGTAGCGTGAAGAGAACCGGTATGGGGCAGTCTGGAGGAGCGGTGGCGACTATCAGCGCGATCGAGTGGACCGAGGTCACCTGGAACCCCGTTACCGGGTGTGACCGCGTGGCTGCCGGGTGCGACAACTGCTACGCGCTCGCGTTGGCGAAGAGGCTTCGGGCTATGGGAGCCGAGAAGTACCAGAACGACGGCGACCCGGTTACTTCTGGGCCAGGGTTTGCGGTCACCGTTCACCCCTCCGCATTGACGCAGCCCTATAAGTGGCGCTCGCCGAAGGTCGTGTTCGTGAACTCGATGAGCGACCTGTTCCACGCCAAGGTGCCGGTCTCATTCATCCGGGACGTGTTCGACGTCATCGCAGAGACTCCACGACACACCTACCAGGCGCTGACGAAGCGGGCGCATCGGATGGCACGTATCGCTGACCGACTCGACTGGCCCGACAACCTCTGGATGGGCGTGAGCGTCGAGTCCCATGATGTGACGAACCGGATCGACCACTTGGCCGCGACACCTGCTGCGACGAGGTTCCTCTCCTGCGAGCCGCTTCTAACGGCGCTCCCAGGTCTTGACCTGACCTCAGTCGATTGGGTGATCGTGGGCGGGGAGTCCGGCCCGCGTGCTCGGCCGATGGACTACGCCTGGGTCGAGGACATCCAACTCCAGTGCGCCGATGCCGATGTGCCGTTCTTCTTCAAGCAGTGGGGCGGACGGACACCAAAGGCGAACGGGCGCGAACTTCACGGGCGTACGTGGGACGAGATGCCCGCGCTCGCCGGAGCCTTGTGACAGTCAGCCAGCGAACGTGAACGGCGCCTTGCCCAGCGGGTATCCCGGCTCCCTGACCAGCCGCTTCTCGCTCACCAAGCCCTTGAGGACCTTGCCGAGGGTGGATTCGGTCATGACGCCGTAGTCGGGGCCGTACACCTCGATCACATGGTCGACCAGGACGAACTTGCGGTGGTCGGCTGCCAGGCGCAGTATCCGGGTCCGTGCGCGCTCGGCGGCGGTGGTCTGCTCTTCCTCGATCTTCTCGCCCACGATGTCGAAGTCGAACAGAGGACCCTGCTCGTCGTCTGGCTGCGGGCCGACCTCGCGCAACCACTTCTGGCGAGCGCGGGCCAGCGCGTCGGCCATCACCCAGTGACCGTCATTGGATCTGGTCAGGTAGACCAAGTGGTAAGTCGGCTGGTTCTCCGGCTTGCGACGTACCGGAATCACCACACCGCCGGTGTTGGCGGCGCGGGCGAGTCTGTGGGTGCACTCCGAGGCGACCTTGTCGGCAGCCACGCCCCAGGTGCCGTCCGGCGTCGCCGCGTGCGCGTCTAGAGCGATCTTTCGCCACCACGAACCGCCCATCACCTGGTCCATGGTCTCCAGGCCAGCCGACTGCTGACCAGCATGGAGTACGCCCGAGACCCGCCTGGTGAAGTCTGCGCTCAGGTTCAGCAGAGCCTCCGTCGGCGGCCATCTCTTGCCGCGGTCGCCGCTCAGCGCCCCGACAACTGTGTCGAACGGAAGATTCTGGCCGCATGGGTCGAGGAACAGGAACAGCGGTATTCCGTCCGCCTCCTTGATGGCCGCGCTCAGTCGGGTTTCGACGTCAGCACACTCCGATGTCACGTCGAGGCCCATCGCCCGGTATTCAGCGACAACGTCGGCGAGCCGCTCAGCGTCGTCGCGGTTCTTCTCGAACAGCCGGATGCTGGCCACGGTGCGAGGCGCAAGGCCCACTGCGGCGCTCATGAACAATTCGGCTGATCCCGGCGTGCCGTCAACGAACCGACCGCGCCCAGCGAACCCGTCGAGGACCATCACCCGGCCACCCGTCGAGCGAGAGGCGACCTTCGCGAGGAACACCGTGCTGTACTGCTTCAAGATCTCGTGCTTGAAGATGGAGGTCGCTTTCGGCGTGGCGAGCAGACCTCCGCCCGTGCCTGTGGCCATCGCGTCGCCTCCCCGATACACCCGAGTGCAGCCATGATGTCAGTCACACATCCGACGCGGGACAAAAGTGCAATATCCCTATTCGAGGGCGGACTTGTGGCGCAGTGCCGGATGACAGCGATCGCTACCCCGAAACCCTGCTCGTCCGAGTTACAGCGGGTCGAGTCGGATAGCCCTGCTTCTACGCGCCTTGCCGCTAGCCAGGCTCACCCTGGCGCGCAGGAAAACCTCCCCGCCGGACGGGTCGGCGGCCTCCTGCACCACCGCCCGCTTGTAAACGAACGACTGCTCGGAGTTGCCCTCCACGCGTTCGGGCCACTTGACCAGTACGTCGTCGGGCACCGGTATCAGGGCCTCCCGACTCCACCGCCTCCACCGTGACGACTTGTACTCGAACGCGACGTTGCGCACCGTCACCGCGGCCAGCCCCTTGTTGGCGACCGTGACGGTGATCGACTTGAACAACTCCCGTCCAGCATCGGTGTCGACGATGCGACCAATCTCGGCGCTCACCCAGATCAGGGCGCCCGCGCGCCGGTAGGTCATGCACGCCACGGCAAACGAGCCCAGCGCCACGAGAGCGGCGATCGCCGAGATGACGAGCGCGACGTTCGCTGTCGGCCACTCGTGGACGGTCGGGGTGCTGGGCTTGGCGGCCAAGAGACCCACCTCGCCATCATGGCGAGCGGTCATGGGATACCGGCCGCCTTGTTATGGGATCGAGACCGAGCAGGGTGCGCGTCTGCGCAGGTCAGACGGTTTCGCAAACACGTCACCACCACGACGGTGGTTGAGGAGGCGCGCCAGCGCCGCCTCGAACCCGGCCCCGGTCCCATCGACCGGGGCCTTCGTCGTCCCCGGCGTCGTTTCCGGCGTCGTCCCCGAGGTCGTACGACGGCGGACGGCCCTGCGCGGGTGAGGCGTGGGCCGCTACCGTGCCGGAGAGGAGTACCGACCGCGCAAGGAGTTCAACGATGAGCACGAACCCGCCCTTCCGCGCCGACGTCGTCGGCAGCTTCCTGCGGACCGACGCGATCCACGAGGCCCGTGCGGCCCACGAGGCCGGCGAGCTGGACGACGCGGCGCTGCATGAGATCGAGGACCAGCAGATCCGCGAGCTGATCGCGAAGGAGAAGGAGAACGGCCTCAAGGCCGTGACCGACGGCGAGTTCCGCCGGTCGTGGTGGCACTTCGACTACTTCGGGATGCTCGACGGGGTCGACGTCGTCGAGCTCGACCACGGCATCCAGTTCTCCGGCGTCGAGACCAAGCCGCGGGGGGTCCAGGTCAGCGGGAGGATCGGCTTCCCCGACCACCACCCGATGCTCGACCACTTCGCGTTCCTGAAGGAGCACGCCGGCGGCGTACTCCCCAAGATGACGATCCCCTCGCCGACCGTCCTGCACTTCCGGCTCGAGCAGCACGCGATCACGACCGACCTGTACGAGCACCGCGACGACATCTTCGAGGACCTCTCCGCGGCGTACCGTGACGCGATCCGCGCCTTCTACGACGCGGGCTGCCGCTACCTCCAGTTCGACGACACCGCGTGGGCCTACCTGTGCTCCAAGGAGGAGCTGGCGAAGGCGGAGGAGCGGGGGATCCGGATCGACCACCTCCCGGAGGCGTACGCCGGCGTCCTCAACGACGCGCTGCGCGACAAGCCGGACGACCTCGTGGTCACCACGCACGTCTGCCGCGGCAACTTCCGCTCGACCTGGATCTCCTCGGGGGGCTACGAGCCGGTCGCCGAGCAGCTGCTCGGCAACACGGCGTACGACGGCTACTTCCTCGAGTACGACACCGAGCGGGCCGGCGGCTTCGAGCCGCTCCGCTTCCTGCCGGCGGGCGACAAGACGGTCGTCCTCGGGCTGATCACCTCCAAGAGCGGGACGCTCGAGGACCCGGCCGACGTGAAGCGTCGGATCGACGAGGCCACCGCGTTCGCGCCGCTCGAGCAGCTCGCGCTCAGCCCGCAGTGCGGCTTCGCCTCGACCGAGGAGGGCAACGTGCTGACCGAGGACGAGCAGTGGGCGAAGGTCCGCAGCATCGTGGACATCGCGTCCGACGTGTGGAAGTGAGGGAGCAGGCATGCAGCAGGTGAAGGGTGTCATCGCGCGGAGCAAGGGCGCCCCGGTCGAGGTGGTGACGGTCAACGTGCCGGACCCGGGGCCGGGCGAGGCGGTCGTGAAGGTGCAGGCGTGCGGCGTGTGCCACACGGACCTGCACTACCGGGAGGGCGGGATCAACGACGAGTTCCCGTTCCTGCTCGGCCACGAGGCCGCCGGGATCGTGGAGGCGGTCGGCGAGGGCGTCACCGACGTGACCCCTGGTGACTTCGTGGTGCTGAACTGGCGGGCGGTGTGCGGCCAGTGCCGGGCGTGCAAGCGCGGCGAGCCGTGGTACTGCTTCAACACGCACAACGCCTCCCAGAAGATGACCCTCGAGGACGGGACCGAGATGTCGCCGGCGCTGGGGATCGGGGCGTTCGCCGAGAAGACCCTGGTCGCGGCCGGGCAGTGCACCAAGGTCGACCCGAGCGCCCGTCCCGCGGCCGCGGGGCTGCTGGGCTGTGGGGTGATGGCCGGGCTCGGCGCGGCGATCAACACCGGCGCGGTCGGCCGCGGCAAGTCGGTGGCGGTGATCGGCTGCGGCGGTGTCGGGGCCGCCGCGATCGCCGGGTCGGCGCTGGCCGGGGCGAACCCGATCATCGCCGTCGACATCGACCCCAAGAAGCTGGCCAAGGCCACCGAGCTGGGCGCCACCCACACCGTCGACTCCAGCCAGAGTGACCCGGTCGAGGCGATCAAGGAGATCGCCGCGGGCTTCTACGAGGGCGCCGAGGGCGCCGACGTGGTGATCGAGGCGGTCGGCCGCCCCGAGACCTGGAAGCAGGCGTTCTACGCCCGCGACCTGGCCGGCACCGTCGTCCTGGTCGGGGTGCCGACCCCGGAGATGAAGGTGCCCGAGCTGCCGCTGCTCGACGTCTTCGGCCGCGGCGGGGCGCTCAAGTCGTCCTGGTACGGCGACTGCCTCCCCTCCCGGGACTTCCCGATGCTCATCGACCTCTACCAGCAGGGCCGACTCGACCTGGACGCGTTCGTGACCGAGGAGATCAAGCTCGACGAGGTCGAGGCCGCCTTCGCCAAGATGCACCACGGCGACGTGCTCCGCAGCGTGGTGATCCTCTGATGGGCGCGCGGGTGGACCACGGTGTCACGTCGGGGACGTTCACCCTTGACGGGGAGACCTTCGAGGTGGACAACAACGTCTGGGTGGTCGGCGACGACAGCGAGTGCCTCGTCATCGACGCACCCCACGACGTCGACGGGATCATGGCGGTGGTCGGCGACCGGACGGTCAAGGCGATCGTGTGCACCCACGCCCACGACGACCACGTCCGGGTCGCCCCCGCGCTCCGCGAGCGGGTCAGCGCGCCGATCCTGCTCCACCCCGACGACCGTCCGCTGTGGGAGCTGACCCACGGCGGACCCGACGACCCGACCGGGGAGCTGTGGGACGCCGACCTCTCCGACGGGCAGACCCTGACGGTGGCGGGTACGACGCTGCAGGTGATCCACACCCCCGGCCACGCGCCCGGCGCGGTCTGCCTGTACGCCGCCGACCTGGGCCGGGTCTTCACCGGCGACACCCTGTTCAACGGCGGGCCCGGCGCCACCGGTCGCTCCTACAGCGACCGGCCGACCCTCGAGGAGTCGATCCGGGCCCGGCTGTTCACCCTCCCCGAGGACACCATCGTCCACACCGGGCACGGTGACGACACCACCATCTGCGGCGAGAAGGCGAATCTCGACGGGTGAACCGTCCCGGGGGGTGACGTTGTCCGGGCCACACGCATCTGGCTAGAGTTCGCGGGCGATCTGGGGGGCCGCCACGAATCGACCCCCCAGTGTGAAGGAGTCCAGCCGGATGCGGATCCTGCTGCTCGTCTCGGCCTTCAACGGCCTCACCCAGCGCGTCTGGTGCCACCTGCGCGACCACGGCCACGAGGTCGGGGTCGAGCTGGCGCCGGCGTACGCCACCCCGGAGGAGCTCACCTCCGCCGTCGAGCGGGCCCGGCCCGACCTGATCCTCTGCCCGTTCCTCAAGCACCGGGTGCCGCAGGACGTGTGGGACCGCTGGGACACCGTCGTCGTCCACCCCGGTCCGGTCGGCGACCGCGGCCCGTCCTCGCTCGACCACGCGATCCTCCACGGGCGCGAGCAGTGGGGCGTCACCGCCCTGTCGGCCGTGGAGGAGATGGACGCCGGGCCGGTCTGGGCGACCTCGACCTTCGACCTGCCGGCGGAGCCGATCGCGAAGAGCGCGCTCTACAACGGGCTCGTCGCCGACGCCGCGATGACCTGCGTCGACGAGGTGCTCCGCAAGGTGGAGGCCGGCGAGCGACCGGTGCCGCTGGAGGAGTGCCCGCGACCGGTGCCGGACACCGACGAGCTGCCGCTGCTGCGGCGTACGGACTTCGCCCTCGACTGGAACGAGGCCGCCGAGGTCCTCGCCCGCCGGATCGCCGCCGCCGACGGCGCCCCCGGCGCGCCGGCGACGATCGAGGGACGGTCCTACTGCCTGTACGACGCCGTCGCCGTCGCCGAGGACAGCGGCGCGCTCCCCGGGACGGTCGTGTGGCACGACCTCGAGGCGGTCGCCGTCGCGACCGGCCGCGGCACGCTCTGGATCGGGTACGCCGCGACCCTGGAGAACAACCGCCGCGGCCACAAGCTCCCCGCGGCCCGCGTGATCGACGCCGGCGGCAGCACCTTCCGGAGCCTGCCCGAGAGCCACGCGGAGTCGTCGTACGAGCGCGACGGCGACATCGGGTACCTGACCATCCGGTCCTACAACGGCGCGATGTACGCCGAGCAGTGCCGCCGCCTCGCCACCGACGTCGAGAAGGCCCTCATCGAGGACACCCGCGTGCTCGTCGTACGCGGCACCGAGCACGCCTTCTCCAACGGCATCCACCTGGGCATGATCGAGGCCTCGGCCGACCCGGCCGCCGAGGCCTGGGAGAACATCCGGGCCATCGACGAGCTCTGCCTCACGCTCGCCTCCGCCGACCAGCTCACCATCGCCGCCTACACCGCCAGCGCGGGTGCGGGCGGGGTGATGGCCGCGCTCTGCGCCGACGTGACCCTCGCCCGCGAGGGGGTCGTGCTCAACCCGTACTACGACATGGGCATCTTCGGCTCCGAGCTCCACACCTGGAGCCTCGCCGCCCGGGCCGGCGAGGAGAAGGCCGACGAGCTGCTCAGGTCGAAGCTGCCGATCTCCGCGACCGAGGCGGCCCGGCTCGGGCTCGTCGCCGGCGTCGGCCCGCGCGACCCCGGTGACTTCGACACCTGGCTGCGCGCCGCCGCCCGGCACTACACCGAGCCGGCCAACCTCGAGCGGGTCCTCCGCGAGCGCGCCGAGCGGCGAGCGGCGGCCAGGCCGCTGTCGTACTACCAGACCATCGAGCTCGCCGAGATGGCCCGGGACATCTTCGAGGACCGCAACGGCTTCGCCGCCAAGCGGCGGGACTTCGTCACGAAGGCCGCGGCCACCGAGACGCCGGCACGGCTGCGGTTCGCGGACGTCTGAGGCCGCGCCGGGCTCCCGCGTGACGGCAGCACATACGTCCTCGCGGCGCGCAGACGGCTAGGGTCGCGAGCCGTGGGAGCGCACCGGCCGTCGTACGGACTCGGGCCCGACCACCTCGCGCTCCGCGAGGTGGCGCGGCAGGTGGCCGAGGAGCAGGTCGCGCCGTACGCCGCGGAGGTGGACGAGACGGCGACGTTCCCCGAGGCGTCGCTGCGGGCGGTCGTCGCCGCCGGGCTGCACGCGGTGACGATCCCGGAGGATTACGGCGGGCAGGGCGGAGACCACCTCGCTGGCGCTGTGGTGGCCGAGGAGCTGGCCCGGGTGTGCGCGACGACGCAGCAGGTGGCGGGGGCGGCGGAGCTGTTCAGCGTGCCGCTGCTGCTCGCGGCCTCGGAGGAGCAGAAGCGCACCTACCTGCCGAGGGTGGCGAGCGGGGAGTGGCTGGCGGCGTTCGCGCTCTCGGAGCCGGACGCGGGCAGCGACGTCGCCGCGATCGCCACCCGCGCCACCCGCAGCGACGAGGGCTGGGTCCTGCGGGGCACGAAGCGGTGGATCACCAACGCCGGCCGCGCCGACGTCTATGTGCTCTTCGCGTCCACCGATCCGACCGCCCGCGGCCGGGGGCTGTCGGCGTTCCTGCTCGAGCGGACCGACCCGGGCGTGTCGTTCGGCCCACCTGAGAAGAAGATGGGCCTGCGCGGGTCGCCGACCTGCGAGATCCACCTCGACGACGTACGCATCCCCGCCGACCGGATCCTCGGCAGCCCCGGCGACGGGATGCGGATCGCGCTCGACACGCTCGACCGGACGCGTACGTCGGTCGCCGCCCAGGCCGTCGGGATCGCCCAGGGCGCGCTCGACGTCGCGACCGCGTACCTGCGCGAGCGGCACCAGTTCGGGCGCCCGCTCGCCGACTTCCAAGGGCTGCAGTTCATGGTCGCCGACGCGGAGATCGCGATCCGCTCCGCCCGCACCGCGACGTACGCCGCCGCCCGGGAGATCGACGAGGGCGGCCCCGACATCGCGACCGCCGGCGCCGTGGCCAAGTGCCTCGCCTCCGACACCGCCATGCGGGTGACCACCGACGCCGTCCAGCTGCTCGGCGGGTCCGGCTACGTGCGGGACTTCCCCGTCGAGCGGATGATGCGGGACGCGAAGATCACCCAGATCTACGAGGGCACCAACCAGATCCAGCGGCTCGTCATCGCCCGCTCGGTACTCCGGTGACCCCGAGGCCCGGAGCGTCGACGGCGGGGTAGCCTGCCCGCGTGGCCAAGGTCGAGGGAGCCCCGGCTTTCACGCTGAACCAGATCGCGGCGTTCCTCGCGGTGGCGGACGCCGGCACGATCAGCGGAGCCGCGGAGCGCCTGCTCATGTCGCCCTCGGCGGTCTCGGCCTCGCTGGGCGAGCTCGAGCGGGCGCTGCACGTGCAGCTGGTGCACCGCCGCCGGGCCAAGGGGGTCAGGCTCACCGCGAGCGGTGAGCTCCTGCTCGCGCCGGCCCGCCTCCTGCTCCACCAGGCGAGCGAGCTCGAGGCCGACGCCCGCGGGAGCGAGGCCGGTGTCTCCGGCGTCGTCAGGGTCGGCTGTGCGCCGTGGTTCGCGCCGACGGTCTTGCCGGGGCTCGTCTCGGGCTTCGGCGATCGGCACCCGGACGCCCGCATCGACGTCCAGGAGGCCACCCAGGACCAGCTCACCTCGGCGCTCGCCGCCGGGACGCTGGACCTGGCGATCATGTACGACCTCGACCTCGCGCCAGGCTGGCCGCGGGCGGCGTTCGCCCACCTGTCGCCGATGGTGGTCCTCCCCGCCGACCACCGGCTCGCCGACGAGTCGGCCGACCTCGACCTCGCCGACCTCGCCGAGGACCCGATGGTCCTGCTCGACGCGGCGCCGAGCGCCAACCACGCGTTCGACTGCTGCCGCCGGGCCGGCTTCTCCCCGCGGGTCGGCTACCGGGCGCGCACGTACGAGACCGCGCGCTCCTTCGTGGGGCGGGGGCTCGGGTGGACGCTGCTCGTCTCGCGGGCGATCGCCCCGGTGAGCTACGAGGGTCGACCGCTCGTGGAGAAGGAGATCGCAGCGCCGCCGCTGGACGACGTCGCCGTCTGCGTCGTGTGGCCGCCCGATGCCCTGCTCACCCGGACAGCGCGCACGTTCGTCGCGCACGTCGGCAGGTACGGCGCCGAGCTGATGGCCGCCGCGACCAAAGCACAAGAAACCTGAGGTAGAACCGCCAGAACCTGCGCTTTTCAAGAGGTTGTGACAGCGGCCACTCTAAGAGGGCGTCGCGTGACTGCGGTCACTCCCACGAAAGGCCTCCGATGAGCACCTACTACCAGCCGCGCCGGCACGAGCCGACCCCGCTCGACTCCACCCCCGACGGGACGTCGCTGCCCGTGGTGGTCGTCGGCGCCGGGCCCATCGGGATGGCGACCGCGCTCGGTCTGGCCAAGCGCGGCATCGAGGTCACCGTGATCGAGGCGGCCACCTCCGTCTCGTACGGCTCCCGCGCCATCTGCATCTCCCGCCACAGCCAGGAGGTCGCCGACCGGCTCGGCTTCGGCGAGGCGCTCGCACAGCGGGCGCTCGCCTGGGAGGGCGGCCGCAGCTTCTACCGCGACCAGGAGGTCCTCCGCTTCCGGATGCCGAACGAGGCGCACTGCCTGCGGCCGCCGATGGTCAACATCTCCCAGTCGGAGTACGAGGAGATCGTCCTCGACGCCGTCGCGGCGAGCCCGCTCGTCACCGTCGCGTGGGGCGTCGAGCTCACCGGCCTGACGGCCGACGACGCTGGGGTCACCCTGACCGTCGGCACTGTCGACGGCAAGCGGACGCTGCGCGCCGACCGGGTCGTCGCGGCCGACGGCGGGCGGTCGCGGACCCGCGAGCTGATGGGGCTGCGGCTCGAGGGCACGGCGTACGAGGGCCGCTACGTCATCGCGGACATCCACTGGGAGTCGGGCCTGCCGACCGAGCGGATGGTGTGGTTCGACCCGCCGAGCAACCCCGGATCGACGGTCATCATGCACCAGCAGCCGGACGACATCTGGCGCATCGACTACCAGCTCTCCCCGGAGGAGGACGTCGAGTCCGAGACCACCGAGGAGGCGATCCGGGCCCGCATCGCCAAGCACCTCGCCTGGCTGGAGGACAACGGCACCATCACGGCCGGCCCGTGGACGCTGGAGTGGCAGGGCTTCTACAAGGCGCTCGCGCTGGCGCTGCCGGACTTCGTGCCCGCCTCCGGTCACGGTCGGGTCGCCTTCGCCGGCGACGCCGCCCACCTGGTCCCGATCTTCGGCGTACGCGGCCTCAACTCCGGTCTCGAGGACGCCGACACACTGGCCTGGATGCTCGCGGCCGTGGCCCACGGCGACGCCGAGGAGAGCCTACTCCAGGCCTACGCCCGGGAGCGCCACGACGCCTGGGAGCAGAACATCGCCGCCGCCGGGAAGTCGACGCTCGTCATGACGCCCGGCACCGACGGCTACCGCACGACCCGCGACGCGCTGCTGGAGCTGGCCGCGGTGAAGCCGGAGTTCAGCCACCTCATCGACCCGCGGCAGAGCAGCGCGACCCACGCCCGCCGGTCGACGCTCAGCGTGGGGGGTGGTTTCGAGACGGTTCCTAGCGGAACCTCCTCAACCACCGTGGGGACGGTTCCTAGCGGAACCTCCTCAACCACCGTGGGGACGGTTCCTAGCGGAACCTCCTCAACCACCGTCCGGCCGGGCGACCCGCTCGAGGACCGCCGGCTGGCGGTCGACGGCAAGCAGACCAGCCTCCACGAGCTGCGCGGCACCGGCTTCGGCGTGTACGCCGTCGGGCCGCTCGCGCCCGAGGACGCCGCCGCCGTCGGTGTCGTCCGCGGCGGCCTCGCCGACGCGTTGCCGCACGAGCAGGTCTCGACGATCGTGCTCGAGGCGGGCGCCGACGGCGGGTCCGCCGCCGCTTGGCAGGCCGCCCCGGGCGAGGTCGTCGTCGTACGCCCCGACGGGCTCGTGCTCGCCCGCGGCCGCGCCACCGACCTCGCGCGCACGGTCGGTGAGCTCGCCGTGCGCGTGCGGACCGGCGGCGTCTCGACGGGCTCGACGGCCGCGGACCCGGTGACGCTGACCCCCGAGCAGGAGGCGCGCGAGCAGGTCTGGCTCGCGCTGTCCGAGGCCCTCGACGGGACCGAGGACCCGAAGGGCCTGCTCGCCCGGCTCGCCCTGGTCCTCGGGGCCGAGGCCGGACCCCGGCGACTGCGACAGATCCTGGCCGAGATCGGCCCAGGCGTCCGCCCTGAGATCGGCTGACAAGGAGAGAACAGATGCCGTACTACCGCGCCGTCGGCAGCATCCCGCCGAAGCGGCACACCCAGCACCGCGCCCCGGACGGGACGCTCTACTTCGAGGAGCTGATGGGCGAGGAGGGCTTCTCGTCGGACTCCTCGCTGCTCTACCACGTCAACATCCCCTCGGCGATGGTCGAGTACCGCGCCTGGGAGATGCCCGACCAGACCCTCCAGCCGAACTACCCGATGACGCCGCGCCACCTCTCGACGCACAAGTTGTTCGAGGAGGACGCCACCGGCGTCGACGCCGTCACCGGCCGGCGGCTGCTGCTCGGCAACGGCGACGTCCGGATCGCGTACGTCGTCGCCGACTCGGTCAGCCCCTACTACCGCAACGCCATCGGCGACGAGTGCCTCTACCTCGAGGAGGGCGAGGCCGACGTCGAGACCGTCTTCGGCGACATCGCCGCGGGCGAGGGCGACTACGTGATCGTGCCGCGCGCGACGACGTACCGCGTTGTGCCGAAGGGGAAGGTCCGGATCTACGCGATCGAGGGCAACAGCCACATCGGGCCCGCGCGGCAGTACCTGTCCAAGCACGGCCAGCTGCTCGAGCACGCGCCTTACTGCGAGCGCGACCTGCGGGTACCCACCGATCCCCGGATCGTGGAGGAGGAGAACGTCGAGGTCTACATCAAGCACCGCGGCCGTGCCGACAACGGGGCGGGCGTCGTCGGCACCGTCCACACGCTGCCGCACCACCCGTTCGACGTGATCGGCTGGGACGGCTGCCTCTACCCGTACGCGTTCAACGTCCGCGACTTCATGCCGCTCACCGGCAAGGTCCACCAGCCGCCGCCGGTGCACCAGGTCTTCGAGGGCTTCAACTTCGTGATCTGCAACTTCGTGCCGCGGAAGGTGGACTACCACCCCGACGCGATCCCGGTGCCGTACTACCACTCCAACGTCGACTCCGACGAGGTGATGTTCTACTGCGGCGGCGACTACGAGGCGCGCAAGGGCTCCGGGATCGGGCAGGGCTCGATCTCGCTGCACCCGGGCGGCCACACCCACGGCCCGCAGCCGGGGGCGTACGAGCGCTCGATCGGTGCGGAGTTCTTCGACGAGCTCGCCGTCATGGTCGACACCTTCCGCCCGCTCGACCTCGGCGAGGCGGCCCGCGCCTCCGACGACGGCATCTACGCCTACTCCTGGGCGCGGGGTGAGGGGAGGTGAGCGACCCGACCACGGCGTCTGCCGGGCTCCCCACCGGACTGTTCTCCGGCCTCTGCGACGACGCCGCCGTCTTCCCGCCGGGCAACCTGCCGCTTCCCGAGGCGGTGCCGGCGCACGGCCGCCACGGGCAGGCGGCGTACGCCGACGTGGTCGGTGCCTTCGTGCTGGCGGCGAAGGACCTCGGCGCGCTCGCCGAGGTCGTCGCCGGGCTGGCCGAGGGCTCGCTGCCGCTCTCGCTCACCGTGCCGGTGCCGGGACTCGCGGTCGCGCTCACCACGGTCGCCGCGATCCCCGCCGTACGCCTGGTGGGGCTCGAGGTCTCGGTCCCTGAGGGGATGCCGGCCGATGCCGTGGTGCCGGAGGTCGAGGCGGCGGGCGTGGGCGTGCCGGTCTACGTCGAGATCCCCCGCGACGAGCGCCGCGACGCACTGGTCGCGGAGCTGAGCGGCTCGCCGTTCGCGGCCAAGCTGCGCACCGGCGGCGTACGCGCCGAGCTCTACCCGGACGAGAAGGAGCTGGCCGAGTCGGTGCTCACGCTCGTGCGCGCCGGGGTGCCCTTCAAGGCCACCGCCGGGCTCCACCACGCCCTGCGCAACACCGACCCGGAGACGGGCTTCGAGCAGCACGGCTTCCTCAACCTGATGAGCGCGGCCGGGGCCGCGGCCGACGGCGCGGGCGTCGACGAGCTCGTCGGCCTCCTGGCCGAGCGCGACCCGGAGCGGGTCGTCGCTGGCGTACGCCGCCTCGGGCCGGAGGTGCGCGAGACGTTCCGCTCGTTCGGCACCTGCTCGGTCGTCGAGCCGGTCGACGAGCTCGTCGGCCTCGGCCTGCTCCCCGGCAGCTACCAGACTGGAGTGCCCGCGTGACCCGACTGACCGTCCCGGAGGGCTCCCTCTTCGGCCCCGCCAACCTCCCGTACGGCGTCTACTCGGTCGCCGGCTCCACGCCGCGGATCGCGACCCGGGTCGGCGACTCGGTCGTCGATCTGGGTCTGCTGCTCGGCACCTATGGTGAGGACGCGGTGCTCGCCGGGCCGACGCTCAACGCGTTCATGGCGCAGGGCTACGGCCGGTGGGTGGAGGTACGGGCGCGGCTGCAGGAGGCGGTCGCCGGCGAGGTGCCCGACGACGCCGTCCACGCCCTCGGCGAGGTGACGCTGCACCTGCCGTTCGAGGTGGCCGACTACGTCGACTTCTACTGCTCTGAGCACCACGCCTCGAACCTCGGCCGGCTGTTCCGGCCCGACAACCCTGACCCGCTGATGCCGAACTGGAAGCACCTTCCCGTCGGCTACCACGGCCGGGCGGCCTCGGTCGTCGTCTCGGGCACGGACATCGTCCGCCCGAACGGCCAGCGGGTCTCGACGAGCCCGACCACCGATGGCCGCCCGGAGCCGGTCTTCGGCCCGAGCATCCGGCTCGACATCGAGGCCGAGCTCGGCTTCGTGCTCGGCACGGGCAGTGCGATGGGGACCTCCATCCCCGTCGACGAGGCCGAGAGGCACATCTTCGGCGCCGTGCTCTTCAACGACTGGTCGGCGCGCGACATCCAGGCGTGGGAGTACGTCCCGCTCGGCCCCAACCTCGGCAAGTCGTTCGCCTCGACCGTCTCGCCGTGGGTGGTGCCGCTGCTCGCGCTGCAGGCGGCCAAGGTGCCGACGCCCGTGCAGGACCCCGAGCCGCTGCCGTACCTGCGGATGCAGCAGCCCTGGGGCCTCGACATCGACCTCGAGGTGGAGTGGAACGGCGAGGTGGTCAGCCGGCCGCCGTACGCCGAGATCTACTGGTCGCCCGCGCAGATGCTCGCGCACATGACCGTCAACGGGGCGCCGTCGCGCACCGGCGACCTGTTCGCGTCGGGCACGATCTCGGGCACGGAGAAGGACCAGCGCGGCGCGTTCATCGAGCTCACCTGGGGCGGCGCGGAGCCGATCACCGTCGCCGGTGCGCAGCGGACCTTCCTCGAGGACGGCGACGAGGTCGCCCTGCTCGCCACCGCCCCGGGTGCCGACGGCTCCCGGATCGGCTTCGGCGAGGCGCGCGGCCGGATCGTGCCCGCGAAGTAGGCCGTCAGCGCACCCGGACGCCGCGGACGACGACGGCGGCCGGGTGCGCGAGGACCGACGGGTCCTGCCGCGGATCGGCGTCGTAGGTCACCAGGTCGCCCTCGGGGTGGACGCCGAGGAAGTCGCGGGCGGCCGGGCCGGCGGCGTCGAGCGCCTGCTCCACGGTGAGGCCGTGCCTGACCAGCAGGTCGATCTCGGTGGCGATCGTGCCCTCGACGTCCGTGCCGGCGAGGACGCGTACGCCGCCGGCGAGCGCGGGCGCGAGGAGGTCGGCCATCCGCTCGGAGAGCTCCATGCTTCTCTTCCGACGGCCAGGGTCGTCCGACGCGAGCCCGCTCGTCACGGCCGACAGCGTCGGCGTCCACGCGCCCCGGCGTGCGCCGAGCGCGGCGGTGTCGTCGCGCTCGAGGCCGGTGCCGTGCTCGACGGAGTCGACGCCCATCGCGATCAGCCCTGCGGCGTCGAGGTTGCTGTGGACAGCGACCCTCGCACCGGCCGCGTGGGCGGCCTCGACGGCCCGGCGCAGCGTCTCCTCGTCGTACGTCCAGGCGGCGGTGCCGCGCACGGGTCCGTCCGGCCCCCACGCGGGGAAGTCGCCGATGATCTTCACCCAGGTGGCGCCGGCGGCGATCTCGGCCTCGATCGCCGCGAGCAGCTCCTCGGCGGGCGTGGGCGTGTACATGCCCGGGAAGTAGCGGCCCGGCGAGGAGAGGAAGCGCCCCGCCGCGACGACGAGCGGGATGCCGTCGGCCGGCGTACGCCCGAGGTCGAGGGTGACGGCCCTGTTGCCGCCGAGGTCGCGGACGACGGTGACGCCCAGCGCGGCGTACTCCCGCAGCCTCGCCTCGGCCTCGGCGCGGTCGCCGAGCGTATGGTCCTCCCGAACGCTGGGGTGAGAGTGCGCGTCCACCAGGCCGGAGAGCGCGAACCGGCCAGGCAGCGGTTCCGAGGTGCCCTCGCCGATGACCAGGTGGTCGTCGGCGTCGGACGCGCCGTCCAGCACCACGCCGGTGAACGTCCACGCCGTCATGCCAGGAATCTAGCCGCCCATCGATCCGGGCTCAGCGGATCGGGAGCGTGACGGTGCCGGAGTCCTGGTCGACGGCGGTGGTGCGGAGCGTGACGGTGAGGGTCCAGTCGCCGGCGACCGGCACGCTGACGACGCCCTGCCGGTGGCCGGTGCCCGCCTTCGCGAGGTTGACGCGGAGCGGGCCGAGGTCGCCCTTCGAGACCGTCGCAGTGACCTCCTTCGGCTCGGTCGGCCGCTGCGTCCTCCCGAAGACGTAGACGTGGAGCTCCATCGAGCGGTCGCCGTCCGGGACGCCCGACACCTGGACCGTGTCGCCGAGGATGGTGAGGTTGCTGTCGACGCTGGGGTGGTACGCCGCCTGGGCCGGCGCCGTCGCGACCAGGGCGCTGGTGACGCCGAGCACCGCGGCGACCCCGGCCGCCTCCAGGCCGACGGTGCGCCGCAGACCCGCGAGGTCGGCATGGCGCCAGACGAGCTCACGTGAGCCCGCAGCCACGGCGAGCAGGAAGAGCACGGCGATGAGCTTGACGATGAGCTCCTGGCCGTACGTCGTGTGCCGGAGGGCGCCCCACGAGCGGGTCTCGCGCCACGCCTGGTAGCCGCCCGTCACGACCAACGCCGCGACCGCTCCCAGCGCGAGCCGGGAGAACCTCCGGGCGACCGCCATCGACCCCGGGTCGGCCAGCGGGCCCGCCGCGCCCGGCCCCGGCCGCCGCGGGCGCCGTAGCACGACGAGGAGCAGCATCACCAGCCCGCCGAGCCACGCGCTCATCGCGGCCACGTGCACCGCGTCCGCCGCCACCGCCAGCCAGCGCGGGGACGCGGCCGCGGCGTGGCCGGCCAGCGCGAGACAGACCGCCAGCGCGACGGCCAGCACCGCCGTCGCCACGGCCCGCGTGCGTGCGGTAAGCCGGGTCCAGCCGACCACCAGCGCCGCCCCGAGGACCGCCAGCACGATCCGGGCGAGGGTCGCGCCGCCGTACGTCGTGCCGAGGACCTCGCGCAGCAGGCTGCCGTCGGTCAGGTGCGTCGCGCCGAGGCCGGCGTCGTACGGACCCTTGAGCAGCAGGCAGACGAGACCGCCGACGGCCACCGCGGCGGCACCGAGCAGGAGTGCGCGGCGCGGCACGGCGCCCGGCCGGCAGGCGACGAGGAACATCAGCCCGCCGACGAGCAGCGCGGAGCCGGCGTACCCGATCCATCGGCCGACTCCGAGGGCGACGCCGACGCCCCGGTCGCTTCCCGTGCTCGCCGCCGCGGGCGCGGGCCCGGCCCTGCCGACGGAGAACGTGAAGGCGCCCGAGACGGGGTGGGAGTCGGCGGAGACGACCCGCCAGGAGACGAGGTACGTCCCCTGCGCGGTCGCACCCGAGAGACCCACGGACGCGGTCGCGGGGTCGTCGGCGTGATGGCCGACGGCACCGTCGCCGACCCGGGTTCCGTCGGGGGCGATGACCTGTAGCGAGGTCGGCAGCAGGGTGACCGGCTCGTCGAAGCGGAGGACCACCGTGGCCGGAGCCTTCCGGAGCACGGCGCTCGGACCGGGGCTGCTCTGCTCGAGCACCGCATGCGCCTCGGCCGGGCCGCTGACCAGGACCAGGGCGGCGGAGAGCAGAGTCCCGGTGCCGACCCGGACCCAGCGCAGGCGCCACGCCAGCGCGGCGGGTGCGAGCGCCCGACCGACCACCTGCAGGGGCGGCCGACCGGGCCGTGGCGGCCGCCGCCGGAACAGCCCCTGCAGGGACGGCCCGCCGGGGCGGCGCGCTCCCATCAGGCAGAGCAGCAGGAAGCCGACGACCAGGCCGGTGTGCTGCAGCTCGTGGTGGAGCGAGACCTCCCCGCCGTGCACGTCGTGGACCGAGGCGGCGACCATGAGGACCGAGGCGACGCCCAGCACCGGCAGGTAGGGCCGCGCCAGCCGTGGCCGGACGGCCGCGCAGAGCAGCGCGACGCAGAGGCCGACGGTCAGCGCCACCGCCTCGTTGGACGCGTGGGCCTCGTGGCCGTGGTGCTCGCTCCCGCCGAGGAGGTCGTACGCCGTCGTGGCGAGCTCGCCCAGCCCGGACAGCCCGACCGCCCACTGCAGCAGTCGGTCCGTCGGCGCGGCCCGGGGCCGGCGTACGACGCGGGCCGCCAGGTCCGGGGCGGGACCGGTGGCGGCGCGTGCGCGCTCCACCAGCGCGTCGACCCGGCCCAGCGCCTTCTCGAAGTCGGCGCACTCGGCGCAGCCGGCGACGTGTGCCGTCACCGCGGGCGGCGGGGCCGCCGACCGCTCGCCGTCGTACCAGGAGGACAGCGCCTCCCGAACCTCAGAACACTTCACGGTCCACCAGTCGCTCGGAGAAGTCGTCTGGTTCCCGGCGGAACCCGACGGCCTCCGCGCCGGACCTGTGGGACGTGAAGACGATGAGAGACGCCCTACCCCGCCCGCGCGTCGTCGCGATCGCCGCAGCGGCCGCCGCCACCGCCGTGCTCGGGCTCGCCGGCGCTGCGTCCGCCCACGTGACGGTGAACCCCGACGAGGTCGAGGGTGGCGGCTACGCGAAGCTGACCTTCCGCGTCCCGACCGAGTCGGACACCGCCTCGACGACGAAGCTGCAGGTGTACTTCCCGGCCGGCTCCGGCCTGGAGTCGGTGTCGGTCAAGCCGCACCCGGGCTGGACGGCGACCGTGGCGAAGAGCCACGACGTGGTCTCGCGGATCACCTGGACGCCGGACGCGAGGAGCGACGCGATCAAGCCCGGGGAGTTCGACGAGTTCGACGTCTCCGTCGGCCCGCTCCCGGACAGGGGCACGCTGGTCTTCAAGGCGCTGCAGACCTACTCCGACGGCTCCGTCGTACGGTGGATCGAGGTCCCGAAGAAGGGGCAGCCGGAGCCCGAGCACCCGGCCCCGGTCCTGACCGTGACCCCGGCCGCCGACGACACAGTCGCGTCGTCGGGCGCCGCACCGGCCGCCTCCCACAGCGACAGCGACGAGGACGGCGGCAGCTCGAAGGGTCCGTGGATCCTCTCGATCGTCGCGGTCGTCCTCGGCGGCGGCGCGCTGGCCAACTCGTTCCGACGGCGCGCCTAGGCGCGGGTGTCCCTAAGCGGAGCCCGCGCGTCGCGGGCCGTCGTCGGCCACGAGACCGGCGAGGGTCTCGCGCGCCCTGGCCACCCGGGACCGGATCGTGCCGACGGGGCAGTCGCAGGCTGCCGCGGCCTCGGCGTACGACCAGCCCAGCAGCTGGGTGAGGACGAAGGCGGTACGGCGGTCGGGCTCGAGCGCGTCGAGGAGCTGCTCGAGCACCACGGCGGCCTGGTGGTCGGGCGCGCTCCCGACGTCGACGGCCGGCTCGCGCCGCCGCCGCTGGCGCTCGGCGATGTCGTCGGCGACGACCCGCCGCACGATCGTGAAGAGCCAGGCCCGTGCCGGGGCGTCGCCGCGGTAGCGCCGCAGCGAGCGCAGCGCCCGGGCGTAGACCTCCTGGGCGAGGTCGTCGGCGCGGTCCAGGTCGCCGAGGTGCGCACAGAGCCGCCACACGTCGCCCTGCGTCGCGCGGACCAGCGCGGCGAGGTCATCCTCGGACCCGCTGTCGCGAGCCGCCAGCGCCAGCCTGGTCCACTCGTCCACGGCGGGCGACTCTAGGCGCTCGCGCGGACCGGCCGGGAACCGGGTCGGCCTTCGGGCCGACCTGGTCTGTGCCGACACCCACCGTCTCCAGGAGTCCTGTTGCCTCGATGCCGCTCCGCCGGCTGCGCCGTCCTGATCGCTGCTGCCCTCGTGCTGGGGCTGCCCGCCGTGGCGTACGCCGGCGCGTTCTCGACCTATGTCACCACCGTCACGAGCGTGACCCCGGCGGTCGCCGGGATCTCGGCGACCGCCGCCCGCAACGGCGAGTCGATCACCGTGCGCAACCAGTCCGGGACAGCGCTGGTCGTGGACGGCTACCAGGGTGAGCCGTACCTGAAGATCACGGCACACGGCGTGTGGGAGAACGAGCGGTCGCCGGCCGTCTACCTGAACAAGGAGCAGACGATCGGCAACATCCCCGACTCCGCCGACGCGCGCCGTCCGCCCCAGTGGAAGAAGCTCGACGACGGCGACGTCGCCACCTGGCACGACCACCGGATCCACTGGATGGGCAACACCGACCCGCCGTCGGTCGCCGAGGACCCCGACCACCGGCACCTGATCACCCGCTGGCGGATCCCGACCGTCGCGGGAGCGAAGCAGGGCCGGATCGTCGGGACGCTGGTCTACGAGCCGGCCACCAAGCACCTCGGCACCTGGATCACCGTGGGGGTCGGGGTTGCCGCCCTGGTGGCCGTCCTCGCGCTCAATCTCGTCGTACGCCGTCGTCGGCGCCCGGTCGAGGACCCCGTCCGGGGCTGAGGTCGGCGTACCGCCTGCCGGAAGTCGACTTCCGCCTGCCGGCAAGCACCTCGATCCGGCTTCGCGCCGACTGGTGCGATCGGAGGCGTGACCGAGCAGTGCGACTACTCCTTTCCCGAATCGCTGACGCTGGGGCGGGAGGGGCGGATCGCCGTCCTCACCCTCGACCGCGTCGCGAAGCGGAACGCCCTCGACGGCCCGACCGTCTCCGCGCTGGGACGGTTCTTCGAGCAGCCGCCCGACTGGGCGCGCGCGGCCGTGATCGCAGCCAACGGCGAGCACTTCTCCGCCGGCCTCGATCTGAGCGAGCTGACCGAGCGCGACGCCGTCGGCGGGCTGCACCACTCCCGCGGCTGGCACCGGGTCTTCACGACGATGGAGTACGGCACCCTCCCGGTCGTCTCCGCGCTCAAGGGCGCCGTCGTCGGGGCCGGGCTCGAGCTCGCCGCGAGCACCCACATCAGGGTCGCCGAGCGGTCGACGTTCTTCGCCCTGCCCGAGGGACAGCGCGGGATCTTCGTCGGCGGCGGCGCCTCGGTCCGGGTGTCCCGGCTCATCGGGGCGCACCGGATGGCCGACCTGATGCTCACCGGCCGGGTGCTCGACGCGGACGAGGGCACGGCGCTCGGACTGGCGCACTACCTGGTCGACGACGGCGAGGGCGTCGACCACGCGATCGCGCTCGCCGAGCGGATCGCGGAGAACTCCCCGGTCTCCAACTACGCCGTCATCCAGGCGCTGCCGCGGATCGCCGAGGCCGACCCCGAGACCGGGCTCCTGCTGGAGTCGCTGATGGCCGCCGTCGCGCAGAGCAGCCCGGAGGCGAAGGAGCGGCTCGCCGCCTTCCTGGAGGGCCGCGCCGAGAAGGTGAGGAGGGACCGATGAGCATCGGCGTGCCCGACCAGCCGGAGCTGCTCTACGAGCCCTCGAGGGAGCTGTACGACGCCGCGAACGTCTGGCCCTACCTCGACTGGCTCCGCGAGCACCGCGGCGTCGACCTGAAGACCTGGGACGAGCTCCACCGCTGGTCGGTCGAGGAGCTGGAGGAGTTCTGGGGCTCGCTGTGGGACTACTTCGTGATCAAGGCGCACTCGCCGTACACCCGCGTGCTCAGCAGCCGGCAGATGCTCGGTGCCCGCTGGTTCGAGGGTGCCACGATCAACTACGCCGAGCACGCCTTCGGCCGGCCCGACGACGAGGTGGCCGTGGTGGCTCACTCGCAGTCCCGCGCCGCCGTCGAGCTGACCAACGCCGAGCTCCGGGAGCAGGTCCGGCGGATCCGCGCGGGCCTGCGCCGGCTCGGCGTGACCCGCGGCGACCGCGTCGCGGCGTACCTCCCCAACATCCCGGAGACCGTCGCCGCCTACCTCGCCACCGCCAGCCTCGGGGCTGTGTGGTCGGCGTGCGCGCCGGAGTTCGGACCGCGCAGCGTCGTCGACAGGTTCGCTCAGATCGAGCCGAAGGTGCTGCTCGCCGTGCCCGGCTACACCTACGGCGAGAAGGCGGTCGACAAGCGCGCCGACGTCGCCGAGGTGCTGGCCGGGCTGCCGACGGTGGAGCACCTGGTCGCCGTGCCCTACGGGGCCTACGACGAGCTCGGGCGGGACGCCGGGCTCGAGCCGGTGCCGTGGGCGGACCTCGTCGCCGACACCGACGAGCCGCTCGACTTCGAGCCGGTGCCGTTCGACCACCCGCTCACCGTGCTGTTCTCGTCGGGGACGACCGGGCTGCCGAAGGCGATCGTCCACGGCCACGGCGGGCTGCTGATGGAGCAGCTGAAGTGCCAGGTCTTCCACTGGGACCTCGGCCCCGGGCGGCGGCTGCTGTGGTTCAGCACCACCGCCTGGATGCTGTGGACCGCGCTCGTCGGCGGGCTGCTCCACGGCGGCTCGATCGTGCTCACCGACGGCAACCCGCTCTACCCCGACCTGCGCGAGCAGTGGCGGCTGGCCGCCGAGTCGGGAGCCGCCAAGCTGGGCGCCAACCCGGCGTACCTCATGGCCTGCCGGAAGGCCGGCATCCGTCCCGCCGAGGAGTTCGACCTGTCGGCCCTGCGGCAGATCGGGATCGCCGGCAGCCCGCTGCCGCCGGAGGGGTCGCGCTGGCTGTACGAGCAGTTCGGCGACCGGGTGCTCATCAACCTCGGCACCGGGGGCACCGACGTGTGCACCGGGATCGTCCATGGGTCACCCCTGCAGCCGGTCTGGGCGGGTGAGATGTCCGGGCCGGCGCTGGGCGTCGACGTGAAGGCGTACGACGAGCACGGCGAGCCGGTGGTCGGGAGGCTGGGCGAGCTCGTGATCACCACCCCGATGCCGTCGATGCCGGTCTGCTTCTGGGGGGACGACGACGGGCGTCGCTACCGGGCTGCCTACTTCGAGCCGTGGCCGCACGTGTTCCGCTTCGGGGACTGGGTGCGGTTCTCGGAGCAGGGGACGTGCATCGTCACCGGCCGCTCGGACGCGACGCTCAACCGCGGCGGCGTGCGAATCGGGACCGCCGAGTACTACCGGGTGCTCCAGGACGTCCCCGAGGTCACCGACAGCGTCGTGGTCCACCTCGAGGACCCCGAGGGCGGGCTCGGCGAGCTGATCCTCTTCGTCGTGCCCGCCGCCGGCGTACGCGTCGACGACGGGCTGCGCGGACGACTCGCCACCACGATCCGGTCGGCGCTCTCCCCGCGGCACGTCCCGGACCGGATCGTCGAGGTGCCCGCCGTGCCGTACGGCCGGACCGGCAAGAAGCTCGAGGTGCCTGTCAAGAGGATCCTCCGCGGCGCCGACCCGGTCGCCGTCGCCTCGCCCGGAGCGCTCGTGGATGCCTCCGCGCTCGACGCGTACGTCGAGTTCGCCCGCAGTCTCGGGGCCCGCGCGTGACGTCCGACGCGGAGCCCGTGGGGACGCAGCGGGTCGCGGTCGTCGGCACCGGGGTCATCGGCGCCGGCTGGACCGCGCTCTTCCTCGCCCGCGGGCTCGACGTGTCCGCCTGGGACCCGGCCGACGGCGCCGAGGACCGGCTGCGCGCCGACGTCGACGCCGCGTGGCCGGTGCTCGCCCGCCTCGGCCTCGCCGAGGGCGCGTCACCGGACCGACTGGGGTTCGCGCGGTCGCCCGAGGAGGCGGTCGCCGACACCGGGTTCGTGCAGGAGAGCGGGCCGGAGCGTATCGAGGTGAAGCGCGAGCTCTTCGCGGCGCTCGACGCGGCCACGCCGGCCGGGACGGTGATCGCGAGCAGCTCGTCGGGGCTGCTGCCGTCCGACCTGCAGGAGCTGTGCCGCGAGCACCCGGAGCGGGTCGTGGTGGGCCACCCGTTCAGCCCCGCCCACCTGATCCCGCTCGTCGAGGTCGTCCCCGGCCGGCGTACTGACCCTGCGGCGGCCGAGCGCGCCGTCGCATTCTACGAGTCGGTCGGCAAGGTGCCGATCCTGGTCCGGCAGGAGCTGCCCGGGCATGTGACCAACCGGCTGCAGGTGGCGCTCTGGCGGGAGGCGTACGCCCTCGTCCAGCGCGGCGCCGCCACGGTCGCCGACATCGACCGGGCGATCGCCAACGGCCCGGGGCTGCGCTGGGCGCTGGCCGGGCCGATCCTCAACCAGCACCTCGGCGGCGGTCCGGGCGGGCTCGTGCACGTGCTTGAGCACCTCGGGCCACCCGCGGAGGCGTGGATGGACGACCTCTCGGCCACGCCGCACCTGACGCCGGAGCTCGTCGCGCTGCTGGTCGACGGTGTCGGCAAGGAGGTCTCGGGCCTGGATCAGGACCGGCTCCGGGCGGACCGCGACGAGCTGCTGGTCGACCTGCTCGAACGGAAGCGCGGCCGCGAGCTGCCCTGAATGGCTTATACCCCATAGGGGTATCTTGGCAGCATGTGGATCCTGCAGCAGCTCGGCGACGCGCTCGGCATGGCCGGCTCGATGGCGTGGCAGATCGGCTGGTCGCTGATCCTCGGCTTCGCCCTCTCGGCGGTCGTCCAGGCCGTCGTACGCCGGGAGACGATCTCGCGACTCCTCGGCGACGACCGGCCCGCGACGCTGGCCAAGGCGACCGGGCTGGGGATCGCCAGCTCCTCCTGCTCGTACGCCGCCGTGGCGCTCGCCCGCTCGCTGTTCCGCAAGGGGGCGAGCTTCACCGCCGCCATCGTCTTCGAGCTCGCCAGCACCAACCTGGTCATCGAGCTCGGCATCATCATGGCGCTGCTGCTGGGCTGGCAGTTCACGGTCGCGGAGTTCGTGGGCGGGCCGGTGATCATCGTGCTGATGGCGCTGTTCTTCCGGCTCTTCGTCCGCGCCCGGCTGGTCGACGCCGCGCGCGAGCAGGCCGAGAAGGGGATCGCCGGCTCGATGGAGGGGCACGCGGCGATGGACATGTCGATCCGCGAGGAGGGCTCGTTCTGGACGCGTCTGCTCAGCGGGCCGGGGCTCACCTCGGTGAGCCACATCTTCGTGATGGAGTGGGCCGCCGTCCTCCGCGACATCCTCCTCGGCCTACTCATCGCCGGCGCGATCGGCGCGTGGGTGCCGGACTCCTTCTGGCAGAGCCTCTTCCTCACCGACCACCCGGTGCTCGCCGGGATCTGGGGCCCGATCCTCGGCCCGGTCATCGCCGTCGTGAGCTTCGTGTGCTCGATCGGCAACGTGCCGCTCGCGGCGGTGCTCTACAACGGCGGGATCAGCTTCGGCGGCGTCATCGCGTTCATCTTCGCCGACCTCATCATCATCCCGATCCTGCTGATCTACCGGAAGTACTACGGCACCCGGATGACCCTCGTCCTGCTCGGCGGCTTCTACGTGACGATGGTTCTCGGCGGCTACGTCGTCGAGCTGCTCTTCGGCGGCCTCGGCCTGGCCCCCGAGCACGGCCACGCGTCGGTCGCCGCCGAGGGCGTCAGGTGGAACTACACGACGTACCTCGACCTCGTCTTCCTCGCGCTCGCCGCCCTCCTCCTCGTGCGCTTCTTCCGCACCGGCGGTCGCGAGATGCTCGCCATGATGGGCGGCTCGCCCGACGAGGGCCACGACCACCACGGCGAGCACGACCACGAGCATCACGAGCACCAGCCGGGGTAGTCCGGGACGAAATTGGCGATCTACTCGCGAGTAACGGGCCGTTTCGTCCCGGACTACCCCGCCGGGGCGACCCCCGTGAACGCCGAGTCCGTCAGCACGGCCACGCCGCGGACCCGGTCGGCGGCGAGATCGACGAGGGCGTCGCCGGCCCGGGAGAAGGGGTACGTCGTCGCGGTGGCCCGCAGGCCGAGCCGGCCGGCCAGCGCCATCAGCTCGGCGCCGTCCGCGCGGGTGTTGGACGTGACGCTGGTGAGCGTCTTCTCGTAGAACAGCTGGTGCTCGTAGTCGAGCGCCGGCAGGTCGCTGACGTGGATCCCGGCGACCGAGACGGTGCCGCCGCGGTCGAGAGCGGCCAGTGCCGCCGAGACGACCTCGCCCGCCGGCGCGAAGACGATGGCGGAGTCCAGCGGCACCGGGGGTACGCCGTCGGCGCCGACCGCCGAGGCGGCGCCGAGCTCCAGCGCCAGCTCGCGGGCCGCCTCGTCGCGGGTGACCACGTGGACCTCGGCGCCCTGCTCCAGCGCGATCTGGGCGGTCAGGTGGGCGCTCGCCCCGAATCCGTAGATCCCGAGCCGGCCGGCGGGCGGCAGCGCCGCGCGCTTCAGCGCCCGGTAGCCGATGATGCCGGCGCACAGAAGCGGCGCCGCCTGGACCGGGTGGAGCGTGTCCGGGATCGGATAGGTGTACGCCGCGGGCGCCACGGCGTACTCCGCGTAGCCGCCGTCCTCGTCCCACCCGGTGTAGCGCGACGACGGGCAGAGGTTCTCCGCCCCGGCGCGGCACGACCGGCACACCCCGCAGGTCGACCGGAGCCACGGCACGCCGACCTGACGGCCGACCTGGACGCCGTCGGTGGTCGACGTGCCGTCACCGACGGCAACCACCTCGCCGACGATCTCGTGACCGGGCACGACGGGAGATCGGTGCGGCGGCAGGTCGCCCTCGATGACGTGCAGGTCCGTACGGCACACGCCGCAGGCCTCGACGTGCAGCAGCACCTCACCCGGCCGCGGAACCGGGACCGGCAGCTCGACCGGCGTCAGCCGGCCGTCGTACGCCGTCTGCCACGCGCCCATCGTGGTCGGCACCGGCGCCCGCGCCGTCAGCGACGTCCCGGGAGGAGCCTGACCGAGTCCGGTGGGCGGGACGGTCGCAGGGTCGCTCATGGATGCCTCCTCCCGCCACCCATGCTCCCGCGGCCGGACGTACGACGACAGGGCCGGTCACCCCGGGACCGCTGAGACCTTGGACCCGGTCCCGCTCCGGGATCACTCGGCCCGGGTCGCGCGTACGACGGTCACCTCGCCCATCCGGTGCTCGAGGTGCTCGACCTCGCGGACCTCGGCGAAGCCCGCTCGACGAAGGAGCACCACGAGGCCCTCGTCGAGATTCCGGGCGACGTGCGCGTTGTGCATCATCCGGTGGCGCAGCCGGCGCATCAGCCCGATGCCGTGACTGTGCGCGTCTGCGTGGTGCACGGACTCGCCGTCGGGCCCCGGCCCGCCGAAGTCCAGGATCGTGACGCCGCCGCCCGGGCGCAGCACCCGCAGCGCCTCGCGTGCGAACCCCTCGCGGCCCGCGTCGTCGACGTGGTGGAGCGCGAGCGAGGAGACCACGTGGTCGAGCGAGGAGTCCTCGGCGGGCAGCTGGTCGGCGAAGCCCTGCACGAGGTCGAGGCGCACGCCGCGACGGCCGGCCTTGCGGGCCGCGCGCCGGAGCGCCGCCGGGTCCGGGTCGAGCCCGGTGACGTGGGCGTCGGGGGTGGCGCGCAGGATCGCGAACGCCAGGTTGCCGGTGCCGCAGCCGACGTCGAGGACGCTCTCGCCCGTCCCGACGTCGGCGAGCGCGGCGGCCCGCTCGTGCAGGCGCCGGACACCGGCGGCGCGGGAGAACACGTCGTACAGGGGCAGCAGCCAGGGCTTGCCCATGCCGGGCAGGAAGTCCCGCTCGCGGTCCTCCGGCGTACGGCCGTCTCGGATCGGGGCGTTGCTCGTCAGGCTCATCGGTTCCGACCTCGTGCTAGATCTGGTGTGATAGCTCGAGTCTTGGACATCCTGCGGATCCGGGGCGGGACGGAAGTGGGCGAGCATGGGACGTTCCTCGGTGAGGATCTCAGGGGTGGAGGCCGTCCTGCGCACGGTCCGCCCGGACGGCACTCCTGTCTACCGCTACGACCAGCGGCCCGGAACTCCGCCCGTCTCGGTCGTCGTGATGGACACCGAGGTCGAGCCGGTGCTCCTCGAGCGCGACCACCGGCACGCCCACGACTTCCTCGTGCTGGTCTACGTCGAGCGGGGTGGCGGTGTCGTCGGGATCGATGGTCGCGACGTGACGCTGCGCGACGGCGGGCTGTACGCCGTACCGCCGGGGACGGTCATCGGCGCCGGCACCGTCCACGCGCTCGACGACTGTCGCGCCTGGTCGGTCGCGTTCGCGCCCGACGCGGTCCCCGCGCTGGCGTCGGTCTCGCCGCTGGCCCGGAGTCATCACCCGCTGCTCGCGCTGTTCGGCACGGACGGCGGGGGCGTCGTCGTACCTCGCGGCGAGCGGCGGCGCTGGACCGGCTGGATCGCCGAGCTCGACGAGGAGCTGCGCGAGCCCGGGCGGCTCGGGACGTACGACGCCGTGGCAGCGCTGCTCACCCGGATGCTGGTCGCCTCCGCCCGGCTCGCGCCGGACGTCCCGGCCGCCCCGGACCCGCTCGTCGAGCGGGTCTTCGACGAGATCGAACGGACCTACCGCCGGCCGGTCTCGGCGTCCGATGTGGCGGCCGCGCTCGGCTACACGCCGGGCCACCTGACGACGGCCGTGCGCGAGCGGACCGGGCGCACCCTGCTCGATTGGCTCACCGAGCGCCGGCTGACGGAGGTGCGCCGGCTGCTACGGGAGACCGACCTGCCGCTCGGGGTGGTCGCCGCGCGGACGGGTCTCGGCGACGCCGGCTACCTCGTCCGTCGCTTCCGGGCGCGCTACGGCACGACCCCGGGGCGATGGCGGCGTGAGCAGCGCGCACCGGACGCATCGGGAGCCGTCGTACCGTGAGCGGTGAACGGCGCCGGCGACGCCGGCCGACCCCTCACTCACTAGGAGAACCCGTTGAGCGAGCTGAAGATCGGCGTCATCCTCGGCAGCACCCGTCCGAACCGCAACGGCGAGGCGGTGGCGGCGTGGGTCATGGAACGGACGGCGGGCCGCCCGGCGACCTACGACCTGGTCGACCTGCGCGACCACCCGCTGCCGCACCTCGACGAGCCGATCCCGCCCGGGCTGGGGCAGTACGCCGGCGAGCACACCAAGGCCTGGGCGCAGACGATCGCGGCGTACGACGGCTTCGTCTTCGTGACGCCGGAGTACAACCACTCCACCTCGGGCGTGCTGAAGAACGCGATCGACTACCTGTACGCCGAGTGGAACAACAAGGCGGCGGCGTTCGTGAGCTACGGCTCGCTCGGCGGCACCCGGGCGATCGAGCACCTGCGGGCGATCTGCGCCGAGCTGCAGGTGGCCGGCGTGCGCCAGCAGCTGTCGTTCTCGCTCGTCACCGACTTCGAGAACTTCTCGGTGTTCAAGCCCGGGCCGCAGTACGACGACGCCGCGGCCACGATGTTCGACCAGCTCGAGGCCTGGGCCGGCGCGCTCAAGCCGCTCCGGGGGTGAGCGCGCCGCCCGGCCGCGGACTCAGGCCTCGATCTGCGCCGGCGCGGACTGGTTGGCGACGCGGTTCTCCGCGTCGATCATCCAGGCGAGCTGCTCGATCCGGGTGATGATCTCGTGGAGCAGGTCGGCCGTGGTCGGGTCCTCGGCGTCCACGTCGTCGTGGATGTCGCGCGCCGTCTTGGCCACGGCGTACAGCCCCGCGGTCACCAGGTCGACCGTGGTCGCGGTGTCGACCTCGCGGGCCGGGAACGGCGCGAGGGTGGTGTCCTCGGCGACGGTGGCGGAGCGGGCGTCCGGGGTGATGTAGAGGGCGCGCATCCGCTCGGCGACGTCGTCGCTGAACTCGCGGGCCGCGTCGACGACCTCGTCGAGCTGGAGGTGCAGGTCGCGGAAGTTCTTGCCCACGACGTTCCAGTGCGCCTGCTTGCCCTGCAGTGCGAGCTCGGTGAGGTCCACGAGCAGCTGCTGGAGGTGCTTGGCGAACGTCTCGCTCGCCGTGAAGGCGGGGTGGGCGGTGTGGACGGCCTTGCTGGTGGTGGCGGTCTGGGTCATCGCAGTCTCCCCTGGTCGAAGATGATCGGTGAACCCGATCCTGTCGGGTTTTCTGGAACGATTCAAGAAAAGTGAGCCTTACCTATCCTGCATCGGAGGTGCGCATGAGCGTGGGTGATCACGTCGTCGAGGCCTGGAGGGTGCTCGCGCCGCCGCGTGACAATCCGCACGGCCCGCTGCCGCCGCTGCTCCTGCTGCTGACCGTGGTGACGGGGCTGGTCGACGCGTTCAGCTACCTCGCGCTGGGTCACGTACTGGTCGCCAACATGACGGGCAACGTCGTCTTCCTCGGATTCGCCGTCGGAGGCGCTCCGGGGTTCGTGTGGTGGGCGTCGCTGCTGGCGATCGGGGCGTTCCTGGTCGGCGCGTTCGTCGGCGGGCGGACGACCCAGGCGGTCGGCGGACACCGTGGCCGCCACCTTCTCGCCGCCGCGACGGCCGAGCTCGTGCTCGTCGCCGCGTCGCTGGTGGTGACGCTCGTGATCGACGCGCCGTATGCGAGATGGACGCGGTGGGAGCTGGCTCTCATCGTCGCTCTCCTCGGCGTCGCCCTCGGGCTCCAGAACGCGACCGCGCGGGCGCTCGCCGTGCCCGACCTGACCACCACCGTCCTCACCCTGACGATCACCGGGATCGCGGCCGACAGTCACGCCGCCGGCGGAGCGAGCAGCAAGCTCGGCCGGCGCATCGTCCCCATCGTCAGCATGTTCCTCGGCGGGCTGGTCGGTGCCCTGCTCGTGGTCAACGGGCACGAGTCGTGGGACCTCGCCGCGGTCGTCGTGCTCCTGGCGGTCGTGGTCGCGTCCGCGCGAGCGGTCGCCGGCTCCGCGGCCGCTTGGACGGCGAGGCGGTGAGGCTCACTTCGTCACATGGACGACGACGCCGCAGCCCGAGCGCGAGCCGCGGATCAGGTTGCCGGCGCTCAGGGAGGAGCGCCAGCCGTAGTAGCCGGCGTTCTTCGCCCTGTTGATCGTGGTCGGCGGCATCGCGCGGGAGGTGCTGCCGGTGACGGTGGCGGTCACGGCGTGGCCGGCGGCGACCTTGCTCGCCCAGCACCTGACCCCGCTCCCCTTCTTGAACGGCCCGTAGAGCGTCGAGGTCACCGTGTGGGTCTCGCGGCGGTCGAAGCCCGAGATTCTCACGCCGACACGGAACGGCCTGCCGACCGCGACGGCCGCCTTCCCGACGCGGTACTGACCGATCCGTGAGGGCCGCTGGACGCGGACGGCCGCCCCGCACGCGGCGGCCGGCGTACTCGTGTCGTTGCCGGAGACCGCGGCGCGCCAGGCGTAGTAGCCGGACCTCGCCGGCCGGTACGCCGGAAGCGACCGGCTCCCGGCGCTGTCGACGCCCTGGGTGCCGGTGTAGGCCGGGGCCCCGCTGCAGGCCACCGGCGCCGAGGCCGCCGGGCCGTAGACCGCGAGCGTCGCGGTGCGCGTGCCGTAGCCCCCGGTCACGGTATAGCTGCCGGCGAGCGCGGCGCCGGTCCGGATCGTGGCACGGGTGTTCGCGACGCTGACCGCCTGCGGGCTCACCCCGACGGCAGTCGCCCGCGCGACGAGCGTGGCGTGCCGCCCCGCGACAGCGACCGCTGACGCGCCCCTCTTGAGCGGCGCGCGGACGTGGAGGCGCCACTCCGGCACGTGGGTGATCGTCGCGGTCACCCGGGTGCGCCCGGCGACGGCGGAGAAGTACGCCGTGGCCCGGCCGCCCTTGTCGGTGAACGTGCGCTGCGACCGCTGGCCGGGGAAGCCGAACATGACCCGGGCGCCGGCCAGCGGCGTACCGCCCCTGGTCCGGACGCGCAGGCTCACCCTGGTGCTGCTGCCGACGGTGGCCCGGCTGGCGGTCAGGGTCGCGGCGTACGGTCCCGCCTGCCGCCGTGACCGGTCGAGCATGGTCCTGGCAAGCGGGCGGACGTACGCCGCGTAGCCGCTCTGCCGCAGCCGGGCGGCCGCCCGCGGGTGTCCCATCCGCCAGGGGCCGCCGGCGAGCAGGGCGTAGACCGCGACGTCGACGGCGGCGGACTGGTAGTCGTCGTGGTAGGTGCCGTACCTCGACAGGATCCAGGCCGCGCGGCGGGTGGCCGTCGCTCCCGGCGCGTGCCGGCCGGCGAGGTTCGTCGTACGCCGTGCCGACCGGTAGGCCGACTCCGCGGCGCCCTTGCGCGGCTGGAGCCGGTAGACCCGTGCACCGTCGCCGAGCGTCCGACCGCCGAGCCAGCCGCCGTCCGCGTGGCCGTTGGACCGGATCGCGAAGCCCGCCCACCGCCTCGTCGCGGCGGCCGCCGGGTCGTCCGCGAGCGCGATCACCGCGGCGGCGGTGGCGAGCGCCGTCGTCGCGGCGGTCAGCGCGCGCCGGCGCGCGCCTGGTCTGTTCGCTTCGGGCGGTGTCATGGCGGGTCTCCTCTGGCCGGGTCAGCCGACCGGCTGGGGCGGTGGCTTCTGGGCGGTCGGGTCCACCGGCCCGCGCGGCGGGTCGGCGGGGTGGGGCTTGGAGGGGTGCTTCGGGCCGGACGTCGACGTCCCGCCGGTTGCGGGAGCGGCAGGGGTGCTGGAGACGTCCTCCGCCGCAGAGGTGGACGTCGCCGCGGTGCTCACCGGCGTCGCGGTGGTCTCCTGGGTCGCTCCAGGGCTCGTCACGGGGCTCGTCTCGGGTGGCGGGGCGATCCGCACGCCTCCCGTGACCGCAGGCGCGCCGTAGGCGGTGGCGCGCCAGGAGTACGCGCCGGCGTACGCGTGCGGGAAGACGACGACCACGGGAGCCCCGTCCCGGTCGAGCGGGAGTCGGCGGGTCGCGAGCGGCGTACCGGCCCGGCTCACCCGGAGCGTCACCACGGCCGGCCACCGGTCGGCTGAGACGACCAGCCGGAGCGGCCCGGTCGCCGGGGCGGTGGGGATGACGCGCAGGTGGGTGTGCCGCACCGCCGCCGGCCGCACCGGCGGGATCCCGCCCGTGGCGCGGAGCGCCGTGGTGGCCGGGGCCGAAGGGCCGGCCTTCTCGTGCGAGGCGCCGACCGAGACGGCGTACGCGACGACCGCGGCTGCGGTCGCCACCAACGCGACGACGCCGGCGACGACGGCGACGGTGAGCGCCCGGCGGGGCCGGCGTACTGGCCGCGGACCCGAGCGCACGGCGGCGCCGAAGGGGTCGACGCGCCAGGTGGTGGGCTCACGGCCGGGTACGACGAACGTGACGGTGAGCGGGGTGGGCCGGCGGGCCGCCTCGGAGGCGATCCGCTCCCTGAGGAGGGCCCTGACCTCGTCGAAGGAGCCTGCGGCGACGAGCTCGACGCGCCCGCCGATCTCGACCCGGCCATGGCCGTCGCGGAAGGCGGTGACGACGAGCGTGTCGGCCGCCAGATGACCGTCCATCGCCTCCCCCTCCCGCGGCGCGCCGGTCGGAGCCCGACTCGAGCTCCTCAGCAGCCTTGCCCCGGCTCGGCCGACGGGGCATCGCTCAGATTGGCGATTTCTCGCCCGATCCGGCCCCCTGTGCACGGCGCGGGCGTGATGCGGCGCGGGCGCGCGAGCGGATGACGTGACCGGCGTCACGACGTACAGTCGCCGGTGTGACTGCCGTCCCGAGCGCACGCCTGCCCCGGCCCGAGGTCTTCTCGACCACCCGCCTGGATGCGGCGACACAGGTCCGCGGGTGGGAGCGTCACAACGCTCGCTCGCTGGTCGCCCTCGCGGTGCGGCCGGGCGCTGAGGAGTCCTTCGACGCGGTCGAGGTCAACCTCCAGCTCGAGGACGTCCACCTCGCCGGGGTCCGGGCCGACAAGCACGTCGTGGAGCGCTCCGCCTCGCTCGTCGACGCGGTCCCCGCCGACGCGATCGCCGTCTACGCGAGCCTGCGTGGCGAGGCGCTGTTGGAGTACGACGGCGTACGCCGGGTCGTACGCCCCGGGCAGCTCCTCGTCTGCGATGTCGACCGGCCGTTCCTGCGCGGCTTCGGGCACGGGCTGGAGGAGTTCGCGATCAAGGTGCCGCGCGCCGCGTTCGCCGAGCGGACCGGTCTCACCTCGGTCGCGACGCCGCTGGTCGTCGACGCGGGTCCCGGGCAGGACCCGCACGGCCGCGCCCTGGTCCAGCTCGTCGGCCGCGCCCTCCGCCCCGCGGACCCGGTGCCCGCCGACGAGGAGGCCGTCCTCGACCTCGTCTCGGTGCTGGCCACAGACGGCCGCGTCACCCTCGGCACCGCCCACCGGGCCGCGGCCAAGGCGTTCATCGAGGACCACCTCGACGACCCCGGCCTGTCCGCCTCCGACGTCGCCGCGGGCGCCGGCATCAGCGAGCGGCACCTCTCCCGCCTCTTCGCGGAGGCCGGCACCTCCGTCCCGCGCCACATCCTCGGCCGCCGCCTCGACCGCGCCTACGCCGTGCTCGCCGCCGCCACCGACCCCGCGCTGCGGACCGTCGACGTCGCCGAGCGTTGCGGCTTCACCTCGCCGTCGTACTTCTCCCAGGCCTTCCGCCGGCGCTTCGGCGTCGCGGCGGGCGACGTACGCCGCGGTGTGGTTGCGGGCTGACCCGGTCTCACGAATCCCCGGCTGACCGGGGAAATCCGACCTTGTGGGGTGTCATTTCAGGCCACAAGGTCAGGTTTCCCCGGCCGACCGGGGAAACCTGACCGGGGAAACCTGACCGGCAACCTGACCGGCAACCTGACCGGCCGCCCCGAGCCCACGTGCGCATTTCCGCCATCCCGCTCCTCGTGAAGTGACCGACGTCACGCCGCGCCGTGACACTCCTTGGCACCGGACGACGCGAGGAGGGCGACGTGGCGAGAGGGAGACGACCGGCGCGAGCGGTCGTGGCGGGGGCGGCGGGGCTGGCCCTGGCACTGACCGGGTCGGCGTGCACGGTCGGGGGCAGCAGCGCGGCCGGCGACGACCACGAGCTCGTCATCGGGTTCGTGTCGACCCAGACCGGCGCGTCGGCGGCGTTCGGGCAGGCCAACTCGTTCGTGGTCGACGAGATCCGGGACTACCTGAAGCAGCATCCGCTCGTCGTCGACGGCCAGACGTACGACGTCAAGATCGTCGTCCGCGACGCGCAGAGCGACTCGACCCGGGCCGGTGACGTCGCCGCGGAGCTGATCAACAGCGACAACGCCGACGTGGTGGTGGCGTCGTCGACACCGGACATCGTGGACCCGGTCTCGGAGCAGTGCGAGGCCAACCAGATCCCGTGCATCACCACGGTCGCTCCGTGGCAGCCGTTCGCGATCCGCTCCGGGGACAAGCCCGCCGACCTGAAGTACAGCTACCACTTCTTCTGGGGGCTCGAGGACGTCTCGGCGGTGTACGCCGACATCTGGAAGCAGATCCCCAACAACGGCAAGGCCGGCGGCCTCTTCCCGAACGACCCCGACGGCCAGGCGTGGAGTGCCAACTTCCCGGCGCTGACCCAGGACAGCGGGGTCAGCATCGACAACCCGGGCCTCTACCCGGACGGCACCAAGGACTTCACCGCACAGGTCAACGCGTTCAAGGGCAGCGACGTCCTCGTCGGCGTCCCGGTGCCGCCGGACTTCACCACCTTCTGGCGGCAGGCCAAGCAGCAGGGCTACGACCCGAAGATCGCCACCATCGGCAAGGCGCTGCTCTTCCCGTCGTCGGTGGACTCGCTCGGGAAGATCGCGAACAACCTCGCCACCGAGGTCTGGTGGACCCCCACCGCGCCGTACAAGAGCTCGCTCACCGGCCAGTCCGCGCGCCAGCTCGCCGACGCCTGGGAGCAGAAGACCGGGCAGCAGTGGACCCAGCCGCTGGGGTACGCCGAGGCGCTCTTCGAGGTGGCGATCGCCGCCGTGAAGAAGGCGAGCAGCACCAACCCCGAGACCCTCGTCAAGACCCTCGCCCACCTCGACGTCCACACGATCGTCGGGGAGGTCCACTGGGGCGCCGACCCGAACGTCCCGCCGTACATCGCCAAGACGCCGGTCGCCGGCGGCCAGTGGCGCCAGACGAAGGACGGGAAGTACCCCTTCGACCTGGTCGTCGTCGAGAACAAGCTCGCCCCCGAGGTTCCGCTCGGCGGCCGGCCCGAGCCCCTCTCCTGAGAGCGAGGACGAGAAGATGAGCACAGGTACGACGACGGCCCCGCTGCTCCAGGCCGACGGGATCGCGAAGCGGTTCGGGCAGGTCGTGACGGCGCGGTCGGTCTCCTTCCGCGTCGACGCCGGCGAGGCGCTCGGGATCGTCGGCCCCAACGGGGCGGGGAAGTCCACCCTCCTCAACCTGATCACCGGGACGCTCCGCGTCGACGGCGGCCGGATCCGGCTCGACGGCGAGGACGTGACCAGGCTGCCCGCCGCCCGGCGTACGGAGCGGGGGATCGGGCGCACGTTCCAGGTCCCGCGGCCGTTCGAGGGCCTCACCGTGTTCGAGAACGTGCTGGTCGGGGCCTCCTTCGGCGCCGGCAAGCACGGCCGCGACGCGGCCGAGCAGGCGTGGGAGGCGCTCGGGACCGCCGGGCTCACGCCGCTCGCGAACACCCGGGCCGGCGCGCTGCGCCTGCTCGACCGCAAGCGGCTGGAGCTGGCCCGGGCGCTGGCGACGCAGCCGCGGCTGCTGCTCCTCGATGAGATCGCCGGCGGCCTCACCGAGCAGGAGCTGCCGGCCCTCATCGAGACGATCGCGCGGATCCGCGACAACGGCACCGGTGTCATCTGGATCGAGCACATCGTGCACGCGTTGCTGCAGGTGGTCGACCGATTGATGTGTCTCGCCCAGGGCGACGTGGTCGCCTCCGGCGACCCGCACGAGGTGATGGCCAGCGAGGCGGTCGCTGCGGTCTACCTCGGCGCCGTCGACTCCGAGGAGGAGGTCGTTCACGAACGGGCGACCGTCCGGCCCGGCGGCGCGCACGGCGCGGACGAGGCCGACACCGTCGAGGCGAAGGAGACCCGGCCATGACCGACACCGAAGCCACAGCCCTGCTCGGGCTGACCGGAGTCGACGTCCACTACGGCGACTTCCAGGCCCTGTACGGCCTCGACCTCTCCGTCGCCGAGGGCGAGACGCTCGCGGTGATCGGCGCCAACGGCGCCGGCAAGACGACGCTCCTCAAGACCATCTCGGGACTGATGAAGCCGACCCGCGGCACGGTTCGGTTCGCCGGACGGGACGTCTCCCGGACGGCGACCCACAAGCGGGTCCGCAGCGGCATCGCGCTGACCCCCGAGGGGCGGCGCATCTTCGCCTCGATGACGGTGGAGGAGAACCTCAAGGTCGGCGCGTACGGTCGGCGCCCCGGGCCTTGGACCCTCCGGGCGGTGTACGACGCGTTCCCGCTGCTCGCCGAGAAGCGGACCCGCCGTGGCGGGTTCCTGTCCGGTGGCGAGCAGCAAGCCACGGCGATCGGCCGCGCCCTGATGTCCAACCCGCGGCTACTGCTCCTCGACGAGGTCTCGCTCGGGCTCGCCCCGGTCGTCATCGCCGACATCTACGCCGCCCTGCCGGCGATCACGGCCAAGGGCACGACCGTCCTCGTGGTCGAGCAGGACCTCACCCAGGCGCTCGCGGTCGCCGACCGGGTTCAGTGCCTCCTCGAGGGCCGCACCGTCCTCGAGGCGGCGGCGACGGATGTCACCCGCGCCGAGGTGGCGGCGGCGTACTTCGGCACCGGCGGCGTACCCGCTCAGCGCGGGGCCGCCGCGACCATCCCCACGACCCGACAGGAGGCCTGAGATGGACTGGGTCAACGCGGTTCTGCAGGGACTGCTCCTCGGCGGGCAGTACGCGCTGCTCGCTTGCGGCCTGTCGCTGATGTTCGGCGTCATGCGCATCGTCAACCTCGCCCACGGCGTCCTGGCGGTCGCCGCGGCCTACCTCGCCTACTGGCTCGTCTCCCACACCGCGCTGCCTTCCTTCGCGACGCTGGTCATCGTGATCCCGGTGATGGCGGCAGTCGGCTGGGCGCTCCAGATCGGGCTCTTCAACCGCGCCCTCAAGCAGGGTGAGCTGTCGCCGCTGCTGGTGTCGTTCGGCGTCGCGGTGATCGGCGCCAACCTGCTGCAGGAGGGCTTCAAGGCCGACTCCCGCAGCATCGCCATCGGCGACCTCGCGACCTCGAGCATCAGGCTCAGCGACGACCTCTCGATCGGCGTCTTCTCGCTCATCACGCTCGTCGTCGCCGTGGTCGTCATCGGCGGGCTGCGCGCGTTCATGGCCTACACCCGGGTCGGCCGCGGCATGCGCGCCACGAAGGACGACCACGAGGCCGCGACGCTGATGGGCATCAACGAGCGCACCATGTACGCCCTCGCCACCGCGATCGCGATCGCGACCGTCGCGCTGGCCGGGGTCTTCCTCGGCATGAGCACGCAGTTCACCCCGACGTACGGCGACCTGGTGCTGATCTTCGCCTTCGAGGCCGTCATCATCGGCGGGCTCGGCAACCTCTGGGCCACCCTCGTCGGCGGCCTCGTCCTCGGCGTCGCGCAGACCGTCGGTGCCCAGATCGATCCCGCGTACGGCGTGCTGGCCGGTCACCTGGTCTTCCTCGCCGTCCTCCTCGTCAGGCCGCAGGGCCTGCTCGTCTCGAAGGCGGTCATGGCATGACGACGCTGACCCAGCCCCTGCATGGTGCCCCGGCGCTCCACGTCTCGCGCGGCAGCCGGACCTCGGCGATCGGCGGACTCTGCTTCGCCGCACTGGTGGTCGTCATGGCGGCGTACGTGCCGTTCCACTTCAGCCTCGGCACCCTGACCGACCTGGTCGGGCTGTTCTCCCTGATCATCCTCGGGACGACGTGGAACCTGCTCGCCGGCTACGGCGGTCTCGTCTCCATCGGGCAACAGGCGTTCATCGGCGCCGGCGGGTACGCCGTCATCAAGCTCGCCGACGCGGCCGGGCTGCCGATCGTCCTCGCTGTCCTGCTGGCGGGGGCGGTGTGCGGGGTGCTGGCCTACCCGACGTCGTACCTGCTGTTCCGCCTCGTCGGCGGCTACCTCGCCATCGGCACCTGGGTCGTCGCGGAGGTCTTCAAGCTGGTCACGACCCAGATCGACTCCCTCGGCGGCGGCTCCGGCCTCTCGCTGATGGTCTTCCGCGAGGACGGCACCAGCCGGATCGCACGGATCGGGACGGTCTACTGGCTCGCGCTCACCATCGCGGTGCTCGTCGTCCTGGCGACCTACCTCCTGATGCGCAGCCGCCTCGGTCTCGGGCTCACCGCGATCCGCGACAACCCGACCGCTGCCAGCTCCCTGGGCGTCGCGGTGCAGCGCAGCCGCCGGATCGTGTACGTCGCCGCGTCGGCCGGCGTCGGCCTCGCCGGGGCGCTGATCGCGACCAGCTCGCTCCGGGTCACCCCCGACTCGATCTACAGCGTCAACTACACGGCGTACATGATCTTCATCGTCGTCATCGGCGGGCTCGGGACCATCGAAGGCCCGATCCTCGGCGCGATCGTCTTCTACGTGCTGCAGCAGGAGCTCGCCAGCCATGGCACGTGGTACCTCGTCGTGCTCGGTGCCGTCGCGATCGCGGTCGTGCTCGCCGCCCCCAAGGGGCTGTGGGGCCTGCTCTCCGGTGACGGGAGGCTCGAGGTCTTCCCAATCGGCCACACGGTGCGCGCGCCCGCGCGCTGACCCGGGCGTCACTGGGCACCGGCTCCCAAATATGACAACATTGTTGTCATGGTGACGAGGCCAGAGCTGGTGTACGACGTCCTCGGGTACGTCCGTCCGATCGTCCTGAACTCCGCTCGCGTGGTGGAGGACGGGGTGCGAGTGGTGGGCTGGACGGTGGGCACCCGGGCGGTCGTGGAGGTGCTCACGGCGTACGGACCGGCGACAGTCCCCGAGATCGGCCGGCGCCTGGACCTGCCGCGGCAGGCGGTGCAGCGGCACGTCGACGACCTGCGCCGTCGGGGCCACGTCATGACCCGGGAGAACCCAAAACACCGTCGGTCGGTGCTCGTCGTGCTGACCGGCGAGGGCGCGGCGGCCTTCGACCGGGTCCGGACGGCCGAGCTGGCGGAGCTGGCGACCGTCGCGCCGGAGTGCAGCGACGACGACCTCCGAACGACGGCCCGGGTGCTGGCCGGCCTGGACCGGGACATCCGCGCCCGGGCCGCCGCGGCACGGGGAGGGGCGAGACGATGATCGACCACACGCCCGTGTACGCCGCGGCCGCCCGGAACAGGCTCCGCCTGGCCGACCTGCTCGACGACCTGACCGACGCGCAGTGGGAGACGCCCTCGCTCTGCGCCGGCTGGACCGTCCGCCACGTCGCCGCCCACCTGCTCCAGCACGTGTTCATCGGCTTCGGCCGGTTCGTCCTCGTGGCACTCAGACACCGCGGGGACACCGACGCGGCGGTCGACCACATCGCGCGCCGGCTCGCCCGGCACGAGCCCGCAGAGCTCGTCGCGCTGCTCCGGGCGCACGCCCACGACCGGGTCGACCCGCCACGGGTCGGGCCCTGGGGACCGTACGCCGACACCTGCATCCACCTCCGCGACATCGCCCGCCCGCTCGGGCTCGGCACCGACCTGCCGCGGGAGGAGTGGGCGGTGCTCCTCGGCTACCTCACCTCCGACCGCGTGGCGCCGGCCCTGGTGCCGGCGGGGCGCCTCGACGGGCTGTCCCCGGCGGCCACCGACGTCGACTTCCGTGCCGGTGACGGCGCACCCGTCAGCGGCCCCGCCGAGGCGCTCGCGATGGCCCTGTCGGGTCGGTCGGCCGCCCTCCCCGACCTGACCGGCGAGGGAGTCCCCGCCCTCCGGGCACGGATCGCGGCGTAGCGCGCGTCGCGACGAGATCCGCATTTCCGCCATCCCGTCGCCCAGCCCTGTGACCGGCGCCTGTGACGCACGACACTCGACGCATGACCAGCGAATGCCCCGGCCGGGAAGGGTGACGACCATGCCAGTGTTCGACGACGGCCAGAAGGAGACCGAGGTCCCGGAGATCGAGGACATGGTGACCACCGACGTCCTCGTGGTGGGGTCGGGTCCGGCCGGAGCCTCCGCGGCGCTCTACCTGTCGACGCTCGGCGTCGACAACATCATGATCACGAAGTACCGCTGGACCGCGAACACACCACGCGCCCACATCACCAACCAGCGGGCGATGGAGATCTTCCGCGACATGGGGATCGAGGACCAGGTCCTCGCCGACGCGACGCCGCACGACCTGTGCGGCGACACGGTGTTCTGCACGAGCATCGCCGGCGAGGAGATCGGCCGCATCCACACCTGGGGGACCCGCCCGGACCGGGAGGCCGACTACCAGCTGGCCAGCCCGTGCCTGACCGTGGACATCCCGCAGACCTACCTCGAGCCGATCCTGGTCAGGAACGCCACGGTCCGCGGGACGCAGAGCAGGTTCTCCTCCGAGTACCTCTCCCACGTGCAGGACGACGACGGCGTCACCACGCTCGTGCGCGACCGGCTGACCGGCCACGAGTACCACATCCGCTCGAAGTACCTCATCGGCGCCGACGGCGCCCGGTCGAAGGTGGCCGAGGACATCGGCCTGCCGTACGAGGGGAGGATGGACATCGCCGGCTCGATGAACATCACCTTCAAGGCCGACATCTCCGCGCTCGTCGACCACCGCCCGAGCGTCCTGTACTGGGTGATCCAGCCGGGCTCGAACGTCGGCGGCATCGGCACCGGGCTGGTCCGGATGGTGAGGCCGTGGGACGAGTGGCTCATCGTGTGGGGCTACGACATCAACGAGGAGCCCCCCACGCTCGACGACGAGATGGCGAAGGGGATCGTCCGCGACCTGCTCGGCATGCCCGACCTGGACCCGGAGATCACCGGCTACTCGCTGTGGGGCGTCAACGAGATGTACGCGACCCACCTGCAGAAGGGCCGGGTCTTCTGCGCGGGCGACGCGATCCACCGGCACCCGCCGAGCAACGGTCTCGGCTCCAACACGAGCGTGCAGGACTCCTACAACCTGGCGTGGAAGCTCGCCGCGGTGATCCGCGGCCAGGCGGAGCCGTCGCTGCTGGACTCCTACAGCGCCGAGCGGGCGCCGGTCGCCAAGCGGATCGTCACCCGGGCGAACAAGTCGGCGCGCGAGTTCGTCGACATCTTCGAGGCGCTCGGCGTCGTCGGCCTCGACGGCCCGGAGATGGCCGCGGCGATCGAGGAGCGCAAGGCCGACACCCCCGCCGGCGCGGCCAAGCGGGCCGCGCTGGTGAAGGCGATGGACACCAAGAACTACGAGTTCAACGCCCACGGCGTCGAGCTGGGCCAGTTCTACGAGTCGAACGCGATCGTCTCCGACGGCACCCGGCCGCCGGCCGGCCCCGACGAGGACCTCTACTACGTCATGTCGACCTCGCCCGGCGCCCACCTGCCGCACGCGTGGGTCGGCAACAACGTCGACAAGATGGCCATGATGGACCTCGCGCCGTACACCCGGTGGACGCTGATCACCGGGATCGCCGGCGAGGCCTGGGCCTCGGCGGTCGACAAGGTCGCCCACGTGTTCGGGCTCCCGCTCGAGACCGTGGTCATCGGCCCGGGTCACGAGGTCACCGACCTGTACTACGACTGGGCCAAGCTCCGCGAGGTCGAGGAGAGCGGGGCGCTGCTGATCCGTCCCGACAAGCACGTCGCCTGGCGTGCGACGAGCCTCCCGGACCACCCGGAGGCCGCCCTCACGACCGCTGTCGCCCAGCTCCTCGGGAAGGCGTGAAGAATCGAGTCATGAGGTTCGCACACGAGACGCTGCCGCAGCGGGTCAGGTTCGCGGCGGGTGAGGCCGCCGCCGCGGTGGCCGACGAGATCGACGGGCTCGGCGCGCAGCGGGTGATGGTGATCGCCTCCGACCGGGAGGCCGCACTGGCCGACCCGATCGCGGCGGAGCTGCCGGTGGTGCTGCGCCACGACGAGGTCGTGATGCACGTGCCGGTCGAGGTGGCGCAGCGGGCGCGCGAGGCGGCCTCGAAGGCCGAGGTCGACGCGGTGCTGTGCGTCGGCGGCGGGTCGACGACCGGGCTGGCGAAGGCGGTCGCCATGGACGGCTCGCCGGTGGCCGGGGTGCCGATCGTGGCCGTCCCGACGACGTACGCCGGCTCGGAGGCGACCAACGTGTGGGGCCTGACCGAGGGGGAGACGAAGACGACCGGGGTCGACCCGAGGGTGCTGCCGACCGCGGTGGTGTACGACGCGACCCTGCTGACCAGCCTGTCCGGGAAGATGACGGTGGCCAGCGGGCTGAACGCGATGGCGCACTGCGTGGACTCGATGTGGGGTCCGCGCACGGACCCGATCGACCAGGCGCTGGCCGGCGAGGGGATCCGCGGGCTGGCGGCCGGGCTGCCGCAGGTGGCGGCCGACTCCACCTCGGTGCCCGGGATCGAGCAGACGCTGTACGGCGCCTACCTCGCCGCGGTGGCGTTCGCGTCGGCCGGGTCGGGGATGCACCACAAGATCTGCCATGTGCTGGGCGGGATGTTCAACCTGCCGCACGCGCAGACGCACGCCGTCGTACTCCCCTACGTGCTGGCCTTCAACGTGCCCAACGCTCCCGAGGCCGAGGAGCGGATGGCGATCGCCTTCGGGAGCGAGTCCGCGTCGCAGGGACTCGCCGCCCTGCGGGCGAGGCTTGACGCACCGAAGGCACTGAGCGACTACGGCATGCCCGAGGACGGGATCGCGAAGGCGGTCGACCCGATCCTCAAGGCGATCCCCGCCGACAACCCCACCCCCGTGACCGCCGAGAACATCACCGCGCTGCTGCGTGCAGCGTGGGCAGGAGAGGAGCCGTCGGCATGAGCGACAGCGTCGTGAGCGAGACGGAGCGAGAGGTCTCCGCGGAGCAGGCCGCCCGCGAGGAGGAGCTGGTCGAGCGCGTCGTACGCTCCTTCGACGCCTGTGCCGACCCGCGGCTCAAGGAGCTGATGGTGGGGCTGGTCCGCCACCTGCACGCCTACATCCGGGAGGTGCGGCTGACCGAGGAGGAGTGGGGCGAGGCGATCGAGTTCCTCACCAAGGCCGGCCACATCACCGACGACAAGCGGCAGGAGTTCATCCTGCTCTCCGACGTGCTCGGCGCGTCCATGCAGACGATCGCGGTCAACAACCAGGCCTACGCCCACGCCACCGAGGCCACCGTGTTCGGGCCGTTCTTCGTGGAGGGCTCGCCCGAGATCGAGAACGGCGGCGACATGTCGTTCGGCGCGACCGGCGAGCCGTGCTGGGTGGAGGGCTCGGTCACCGACGTGGAGGGCAAGCCGCTGGCCGGAGCCCTGATCGAGGTCTGGGAGGCCGACGAGGACGGCCTCTACGACGTTCAGTACGACGACGACCGGACCGCCGCCCGCGCCCACCTGTACGCCGACGACGAGGGCAACTACCGGTTCTGGGGCGTCACCCCGACGCCGTACCCGATCCCCTACGACGGCCCGGTGGGACATCTGCTGGACGCGGTCGGCCGCTCGCCGATGCGCGCCTCGCACCTGCACTTCATGGTCTCCCACCACGGCTGCCGCACCCTGGTGACCCACATCTTCGTCCGCGGCGACGAGCTGCTGGACAAGGACACGGTCTTCGGCGTCAAGGAGTCGCTGGTCAAGGACTTCGAGCAGCAGCCTGCCGGCACCCCGACCCCCGACGGCCGCGAGGTCGAAGGGACCTGGTCCAAGGTGCGCTTCGACATCGTCCTCGCGCCGGAAGGCGCCTAGAGTTCGAACCAGACTTCCCGCCCAGAGGGAGCAACGGGAGGGCCCCCGGGGCGCGTACGACGGCAGTCGCGCGCCCCGGAGTGGCGGCCCCGAGTGCCGGCCCCGAGTGGAGACCCGGTGCGGGCCCTGGGTGGCACCCCTGACAAATCGCACCCCTAATCCGGGGGAAAACCCGATGGGAATAGCCGCGCTGTGCCGCTAAGTTGCGGAGGGTGTGTCCGATTCGTCGACGGAGACGGCTGTGAGCGGCGTACGCCGGGGGCTCGTGGAGCTGCTGATGGTGGCGGCGCTCTATGTGGCCTACACGTTCTCCCGCATGCTGGCCGACACCGACGTCGGCGCCGCGCTCGGCCGGGCGCGTGAGCTGCTCCGCGTCGAGGACGCGGTCGGCCTGGCGCGCGAGCAGGCGGTCAACGCCTGGTTCGTCGCCCACGACACCGTCGGGGTGATCGCCAGCTTCTGGTACAGCTCCGCCCACTACGTCGTCACCGTCGTCGCGCTGGTGTGGCTCTACCGGCGCGGCCGCGACGTCTACGTGCCCGCCCGGCGGGCGCTCGCGGCGGCGACGGTCCTCGGGCTGGTCTTCTACCTGCTGCTGCCGACCGCCCCGCCGCGGATGATCGGCGGGTACGTCGACGTCCTCCGCCTGCACGCCGACGTTGGCTGGTGGGGCGCCGACGCCTCCGCGCCCAAGGGCCTCGGCGGGCTCACCAACGAGCTCGCCGCCTTCCCGTCGCTCCATGCGGGCTGGTCGCTGTGGGTCGCGTTCGCCGTCATGAGCGCGACCCGCAACCGCGTCCTCCGGGTGGCCGGCTGGACGTACGCCGCCGTCACCGCCGTGGTCGTCGTCGGCACCGCCAACCACTGGACCGTCGACGTCATCGTCGGTTGGATCGTCGCCGCCGCGGGCTGGCTGCTCGCCGACGCCCTCGGTCGCCTCGCCGACCGTCGCCGCGGCGAGCTGGTCCCCGCGCCCGCGCGGGTCGGGACCGCGGCGGCCACTGCGGGACGGACCGCGATCGACCGCGCCGTCAGCGGCACCGAGCTCGTCGCCCGGGCGGTCCGCGAGGGAGCGCTCACGCTTCCCGGGATGACCGTGCCGCCGGCCGTCGTACGCCGCCTCGCTCATCCGCCGGTGCCCGATCCGCCGGTGCCGAGCGGCCGATCGGCGGGGTAGTCCGGGACGACATTGTCGATTACTCGTCAGTAGACCGACCGTTTCGTCCCGGACTACCCCAGCCCGGTCCCGGGCAACCACAGGCTGACCCTGTGAGGCCCGTACGCTGAGGAACGTGGCACTCCCCGACCTCGCCTCGCTGCGGCTGCTCACCGACGTGGCGCGGCTGGGCAGCATCGGCGCGGCCGGCCGGGCGGCGGGGATCTCGCAGCAGTCGGCGTCGGAGCGGCTCCGGGCGATGGAGGCGCAGACCGGGCTGGTGCTGGTGCAGCGGTCGACCCGCGGCGCCGCGCTGACCGACGAGGGCCGGCTGCTGGTCGAGTGGAGCACCGAGCTGCTGCACCTCGCCGACCAGGTCGAGACCGCCCTGGTCACGCTGCGCGCCGAGCACTCCCGGCAGCTGCGCGTGTGCGCGTCGATGACGACGGCGGAGTACCTCCTCCCCGGCTGGCTGGTCGAGCTCCGCCGGCAGCCGCCACCCGCAGGCGACGTGTCGGTCAGCCTGCAGGCCACCAACTCCCACCACGTGCTGGAGGCGGTCCGCGACGGCCGCGCGGACCTCGGCTTCATCGAGGGACCCGAGGACACCTCCGGGCTGTCGACGGCGGTCGTCGGCCGCGACGAGCTGGTGCTGGTGGCGTGGCCGGAGGATCCGTGGGTACGCCGCCGGTCGACCCTCTCCGCCCACCTCCTCGGCACCCGCTCGCTGACCAGCCGTGAGCCCGGCTCGGGCACCCGCGCCGTGGTCGAGCAGGCCCTCGCGCGCGTCGACGTCGCCGTCGTACGCCCCGAGGCGGAGCTGGCCACCAACGCCGCGGTGCTGGCCGCGGTACGCGCCGGCGGGGCGCCCGCGTTCCTCAGTCTGCGCGCGGTCGAGCGCGACCTGGCCAGCGGCGCGCTCGTCCGCCTGCGCGTGCGCGACCTCGACCTGCGCCGCGACTTCACCGCCGTCTGGGTCGGCGGGCGTACGCCGCCGCCCGGTCCGGTCCGCGACCTGCTCGCGATCGCGCGCCGCGCCCAGCAACGCCAGCCGCTTGCATAATGCAAGCATGGCGAAGCTGCTCTACTCCGCGACCATGTCGCTCGACGGCTACATCGCCGGTCCCGGTGGCGACATGTCGTGGGCGCGGCAGTACTTCGGCCCGAACCCCGTCGCCGAGCGGCTGGTCGACGACATCGGCGCGCTGCTCGTCGGCGCCCGGACCTACCGCGGCGACGACCCCAACCGGGGCACCGACGAGGAGGGCGCGCTCTCCGGGCAGTGGCACGGTCCCGTCGTCGTGCTCACCCACCATCCCGACGACCCACCGCCCGAGGACGCCACCTTCACCGACGACCTCGAGGTGGCCGTCGGGATGACGAAGGACGCGGCCGGTGGCCGGAAGTACGTCAACGTCCTCGGCGCCGACGTCGCCCGCCAGCTGCTGCGCGCCAGGCTGCTCGACGAGATCCTCGTCATCGTCGCGCCGCTGCTGCTCGGCGGCGGCACCCCGCTGCTCGCCGACGACCTCGAGGGCGTCACCGGTCCCGGCGGCTACCGGCTCGAGCGGCTGCACGAGAGTGCCGTGCCGCTCGGGGTGAACCTGTGGTACCGCGTGACGTACGACGCCCCGCCCTCCTAGGAGGCTCACAGGCTCGCCGAACGGCGAGCACAGTCCGCGCCCGCACCGTCGAAGGCATGACGGCAACCATCGACCCTCCCGTGACCGCGGCGCACCACGCCGCGACGACCCTACGACGACGGCGGCTGCCCCCGGAGCGGCTGTCCCTGCTCCTGCTGCTGGCGGCCACCGCGGTGGCATACCTGTGGACGCTCTCCGAGTCCGGCTACGCCAACCAGTTCTACGCGGCGGCCGCGCAGGCCGGCTCGCAGAGCTGGAAGGCGTGGTTCTTCGGCGCCCTCGACGCCGGCAACGCCATCACCGTCGACAAGCCGCCGGCGGCGCTGTGGGTGATGGGCCTCTCGGTCCGGATCTTCGGGCTGAGCTCGTGGAGCATCCTCGTCCCCGAGGCGCTGATGGGCGTGGCCACCGTCGGCCTCACCTACGCGCTCGTACGCCGGGTCGCGCCGTGGCCGGCCGCCATCGCCGCGGGTGCCTTCACGGCGCTGACGCCGGCCGCCGCGCTGATGTTCAGGTTCGACAACCCGGACGCGCTGCTGCTCCTGCTCATGGTCGGCGCCGGCTACGCGACGCTGCGCGGTACCGAGCAGGGCCGCAGCCGCTGGCTGGTCCTCGCCGGCGTGCTCGTGGGCTTCGGCTTCCTGACCAAGATGCTGCAGGCCTTCCTGGTGCTGCCGGCCTTCGCGCTCGTCTACCTCATCGCGGCACCCATCGTCTTCCGCAAGCGGATCCTGCACCTGCTCAGTGCCTTCGCGGCCGTGATCGTGAGCGCCGGCTGGTGGGTCGCGATCGTCGAGCTGGTGCCGGAGTCGTGGCGCCCGTACGTCGACGGCTCCACCGGCAACTCGATCCTCGAGCTGGTCTTCGGCTACAACGGCTTCGGCCGGCTCACCGGGGACGAGACCGGCGGGCTCGGAAACGCCGGCTTCTCCAGCGGCACCGGCTTCCTCCGGCTCTTCCAGGGCGTCTCGGGCGGCATGGTCGCCTGGCTGCTCCCGGCCGCGCTGATCGTGCTCGTCGCCGGCCTCGTCGTCCTCCGCCGTGCGCCCCGCACCGACCTGGCCCGCGCCGCACTCGTCCTCACCGGGGGCTCGATGCTCGTGACCGGCCTGGTCTTCTCGTTCATGGCCGGCATCTACCACGACTACTACGTCGTCGCGCTGGCTCCCTGGATCGCCGCCACCGCCGTCATCGGCACGGTCGTCCTGTGGCGCCGCCGCGACCTGCTCGCCGTACGCCTGACCCTCGCGGCCGCCGCCGCGGCGAGCACCGTCTGGGCGGTCGTCCTGCTCGGCCAGTCCGGCGAGCAGCCGTACGACGCGCTGCGCTGGCCCGTCCTCGTCGCCGGCCTGGCCGTCACCGGCGGGCTCGCGTTCGCCGACCTGCTCGACCGGACCCGGGCGGCGGCCCTGCTCGCCGCGGTCGCCATCACGCTCGGCATCGGCCCGGCGGCGTACACCATCGAGACGATCACCACCGCCCACACCGGGTCCATCGTCACCGCCGGTCCGTACACCGCCGCGGGCGGGTTCGGCGGGGGCGGCGGCCCCCGCGGCGGCGGCGCGCCCTCGCAGATGGGCCAGATGCCCGGCAGCACCCAGGGCAGCACGCAGGGCAGCACCCAGGGCAGCACCCAGGGCAGCACCCAGGGCAGCACCCAGGGCAGCACCCAGGGCCAGTCGCAGGGCAGCACCCAGAGCCAGGGCATGCCCGGCGGCGGCGCGATGGGCGGCGGCGTGCTCGGCGGCTCGAGCGTCAGCGACGAGCTGACGGAGCTGCTGCAGCAGAACGCCGGCGACTACCGCTGGGTGGCCGCGACGAGCGGGGCCCAGAACGCCGCCAGCTACGAGCTCGCCACCGGCGAGTCGGTGATGGCGATCGGCGGCTTCAACGGGACGACGCCGAGCATCAGCCTGGCGCAGTTCGAGGAGTACGTCGCCGACGGGCAGATCCACTACTACATCGCGAGCGGCGGCATGGGCGGCACAGCCGGCGGCATGGGCGGCACAGCCGACGGCATGCAGGGCGGCTCGAGCTCCGACTCCTCCGAGATCGCCCAGTGGGTCGAGGACAACTTCACCTCGACCACGGTCGGCGGGGTGACCGTCTACGACCTGACCCAGCAGTCCACCTCGGGGTCCACGACATGAGCGCCGAGCCGCTGACCTACGAGCTGCCCCGATCGCTGCGAGAGTTCGACAGCGCCGTCGACCTCGTCGTCCCGGTCCACAACGAGGAGCGGGTGCTGGAGGCGTCCGTACGCCGCCTGGACGGCTACCTGCGGAGCAGGCTGCCCTACTCCTACCGGATCACGATCGCCGACAACGCCAGCACCGACGGGACCCTGCTGGTCGCGAAGCGGCTGTCGGCCGACCTGCCCCGGGTCCGCGTCGTGCACCTGGCCGAGAAGGGCCGCGGACGGGCGCTCAAGGCGGCCTGGCGGACATCGACGGCGGCGGTCGTGGGCTACATGGACGTGGACCTGTCGACCGACCTGCGGGCCGTGCCTCCGCTGCTCGCGCCGCTGCTGTCCGGCCACTCGGACCTCGCCATCGGGACCCGGCTGGCGAAGGGCAGCCGGATCGTCCGCGGCCCGAAGCGGGACCTGATCTCGCGCGGCTACAACCTGCTGCTCCGGACCGTCCTGTCGGCCTCGTTCAGCGACGCCCAGTGCGGCTTCAAGGCCGTACGCCGCGACGTCGCGGACCGGCTGGTGCCGCTGGTGCAGGACGACTCGTGGTTCTTCGACACCGAGCTCCTCGTGCTCGCCGAGGAGGCCGGGCTGCGGATCCACGAGGTGCCGGTGGACTGGGTCGACGACCCCGACTCCCGGGTCGACATCTGGCGGACGATCAGGGAGGACCTGCTCGGGATCGGCCGGCTGGTCCGCGGGCTGGCGTCGGGACGGATCGATGTGAGCCTCGTCCGCGATGGCGTACGCCGGCCGGCGCCGGAGGCGGCGCTGCCGACGCAGATCGTGCGGTTCGCGGCGGTCGGGGTGATGAGCACGCTTGCCTACCTCGTGCTCTACCTGCTGATGCGCGGCTCCACCGGCGCGCAGACCGCCAACCTGCTCGCCCTGCTGGTGACGGCGGTCGGCAACACCGCCGCCAACCGCCGGCTGACGTTCGGGATCACCTCGCGCAGCGGCGTCGTACGCCACCATGTCGCCGGTCTCGCCGCGTTCGGCCTCGGGCTGGCGCTCACCAGCGGCTCCCTCCAGCTCCTCCACGCGAGCGACCCGGACGCCGCGCGGTTCACCGAGCTGACCGTGCTCGTCGCGGCGAACGCCGCGGCGACGCTGATCAGGTTCGTGGTGCTGCGCCGGACGATGGCGAAACCCGGGCGGTCCCGTGTGTGAGTGACTATGGTCTGCGTCACGTCACGTGGGGATCGCAGGGAGAGGTGCCGCATGGAGCCACGGTGGACGCCGACGCCGGAGCAGATCGAGCAGACCGAGATGGCAGCTCTGATGCGCAGGCACGCGTTCTCGTCGTACGACGAGCTCTGGCGGTGGTCGGTCGACGACCAGCCCGCCTTCTGGCGGGAGGTGTGGGACACCTTCGGGGTGGTCGCGGACGGTGACCCGACGCCCGTGCTCGCGTCGACCGACATGCCCGGCGCGCGCTGGTTCCCCGACGTCCGCCTGTCCTATCCCGAGCACTCCTTCCGGCGAGCCGGTGCCGACGACGAGATCGCGATCCACCACGCCTCCGAGCTGCGCCCCGCCGACACCTGGACCTGGGGCCGGCTGCGGGAGGAGACCGCCCGGGTCCGGGCCGGGCTGCGCCGGCTCGGCGTAGGCAGCGGCGACCGGGTGGCGGCGTACCTCCCCAACATCCCCGAGACCCTCGCCGCCATGCTCGCGACCACCTCGCTCGGCGCGGTGTGGTCGTCGTGCTCGCCCGACTTCGGGGCGGGGACCGTGCTCAACAGGTTCGACCAGATCGAGCCGACGGTGCTGCTTGCGGTCGACGGCTACCGCTACGGCGGGCGGGACTTCGACCGGCGCGAGGTCGTCGCCGAGCTCTCGGCCGGGCTGCCCACTGTGAAGCGCACCGTGGTCCTGCCCTACCTCGACCCCGGGGCCGACCTGCTCCCCGGCGAGCCGTGGGCCGAGGCATTCGGACCCACCGACGAGCCGCTCGCCTTCGAGCGGGTGCCGTTCGACCATCCGCTGTGGATCCTCTACTCCAGCGGCACCTCGGGGAAGCCGAAGGCGATCGTCCACCGCCACGGCGGGATCCTCATCGAGCACCTCAAGACCTTCGGCTGGCAGGTCGGGACCACGCCGGACGACCGGTTCTTCTGGTTCACCACCACCGGCTGGATGATGTGGAACTTCCTCGTCTCGGGGCTGCTGGCCGGCAGCCGGATCGTGATGTACGACGGCAACCCGGGCCACCCCGACCCGGGCGTCCTGTGGGACTTCGCGGAGGAGGCCGGGATCACCGTCTTCGGCACCAGCGCGGCCTACATCCACGGACTGATGAAGGCGGGCGTCGACCCCGCCGTACGCCCCGACGGGAGCCGCCGCGACCTCTCCGCGCTGCGGGCGGTCGGCTCGACCGGCTCGCCGCTGTCGCCAGCCGGATTCGAGTGGGTCTACGACAAGCTCGGCGACGGCGTCCACCTCTTCTCCACCTCGGGCGGCACCGATGTCTGCACCGCGTTCGTGGGCGGGGCGCCGATCCTCTCGGTGTACGTCGGCGAGCTGCAGTGCCGCTCCCTCGGCATCGCGGTCGAGGCGTGGAACCCCGCCGGCGAGCCGGTCGTCGGCGAGGTCGGCGAGCTGGTCGTCACCAAGCCCATGCCGTCGATGCCGGTCGGCTTCTGGAACGACCCGGACGGCCGGCGCTACCGCGAGGCCTACTTCGAGTTCTTCCCCGGCGTCTGGCGCCACGGCGACTGGCTCGAGCTCACCGACCGCGGCACCGCGATCATCCACGGCCGCTCCGACGCGACGATCAACCGTGGCGGCATCCGGATGGGCACCGCCGAGATCTACGCCGCCGTGCTGAAGGTCGACGGTGTCGTGGACGCGCTCGTCGTCGACGTACCTCCCAAGGACGACCCCTCCGGCGACTCCCGGATGCCGCTCTTCGTGGTCCTCGACGAGGGCCGCGACCTCACCGACGAGATGGTCGCCGAGATCCGTCGCCGGGTCCGCGAGGAGTGCTCCCCGCGGCACGTCCCCGACGTGGTCGAGCAGGTCCCCGCCGTACCCCGCACCCTCACCGGCAAGATCCTCGAGGTCCCGGTCAAGAAGCTCTTCATGGGCGGTGACCCGAGCCAGGTCGCCACCCGCGACGCGCTCGCCAACCCCGAGGCGTACGACTGGTTCGTCGCGTACGCCGGGGAGCACCCGCAGGGCTGAGCTATCCGCAGAAGACCGAGTCGAGGTAGCGGTCCACGACGGTGTCGAGGTCGGCACGGAAGTCGGGCGTCACGGCGATCGTGACCTGACGCCGGCCGTCCGGGGTGGAGTAGGACCACGACTCGTAGGCCAGCGCGTCCCCGTCGTGGCCGTAGACCGGGACGCCGCACGCCGTGTTCTTCACGAAGACTCCCAGGCCGTACGGCGAGCCGGGAGCGCTCGGCGTCGTCATCTCGGCGAGAAGACGCGGCGGCAGGAGGCGTCCGCCGAGCAGCGCGTCGTAGAAGGTGTCGAGATCGGCCGTCGTGGACACGATCTCGCCGCTCGCTCCCATGACCGAGGGGTTCATGGAGGTGACGTCGACCAGCCGGCGCCCGCCGTCCTCCTCGATCGGCACGTAGCCGTGGGGATGGGGCCCGCCGATCTCCTCCGACGTCCCGGGCAGGGCGGTGCCGTGAAGTCCGAGCGGGCGGATGATCCGGCGCTCGATCTCCTGGGAGTAGGAGCGGCCGGTGACTCTCCCGATGACCTCGCCGAGGAGGAGGTAGTTCGTGTTGGAGTAGGAGAAGGCCTCGCCCGGCTGCCCGGAGGTCGGCGGCTCGGCGCCCGCCCGCGCGATGAGCTCGTCGGGCGTCCAGGTCCGGTCCTTGTCGGCGAGGAACCCGGGATCGGGAGGCAGGACGAGCGTCTCGAGGTAGTCGGCGATGCCGCTGGTCTGGCCGAGCAGGTCCCGGACGGTGATCCGCCGACCGCCGGGGACGACGCCGGGGAGCCACCTGGACACCGGATCCGCGAGCCGAACCCTGCCCTCGGCCACGAGCTGAAGGACGACGGTCGCGACGAAGGTCTTGGTGATGCTCCCGGCCCGGAACCGGCTCCCGACAGCGACCGGCTCGGGCCGGCCGAGGCGAGCGCGTCCACTGGATCCCCGCCAGGCGTCGCGGCCGTCGCGGACCTCGGCCACCGCGCCCACCGCTCCCGCGGCCACAATCCCGTCCAGGCCGCCCTGGAGAGAGCGTCGGTCGAGGTGGTGGTGCGCCGGCGCTGCGGATGCCGGTGGCGCCGCCGCGACTCCGGCCGTCACGATCAGAGCTGCCGCCGCGGCCCACGCCGCTCGCCTCCTGCGCATCATGGATCCTCCCGTTGGGTCGGCTCACGGCCGAGGATCGCGGTCGGCGCGACCCGGGACATCGGGGAGGGCCCGGGTCGTGACCCTGACCGGCCCGCACCGCTACTCGCGGGTAACACATCGGTCCTCAGGCCACCACCTCCACCGCCTGCGGACTATCTCACCCAGCGGTTGCCCTTCCGCGAGGCGACCGTCACTGGCACGCTGCCCTCTTGTCCGGTCACCGCCGGGCTGAACCGGAGCGAACGCAGATCGGCAGACGAAGGAGCCGCACGGTGATCATCGGCGTCACGCGCGAGACGAAGCGGGGAGAGACCCGGGTCGCGGCCACGCCCGCGACGGTCAAGCAGCTGGTCGGGCTGGGCTACGACGTCCTGGTCGAGAGCGGCGCCGGGGAGCTGTCGAGCTTCGCCGACGAGGCGTACGCCGAGGCCGGCGCGCGGATCGGGACCGCGGAGGGGGCCTGGAGCGCCGACGTCGTGTTCCGGGTCAACGCGCCGACGATCGACGAGATCGGCCGGCTGCGTGACGGGGCGATCCTGGTCTCGCTGCTCGCGCCGGCGCTCAACCCCGACCTCGTCGACGCGCTGGCCGCCCGGCCGATCACCGCGCTGGCGATGGACGCGGTGCCGCGCATCTCCCGCGCGCAGTCCTTGGACGTGCTCTCCTCGATGGCCAACATCGCGGGCTACCGCGCCGTGATCGAGGCGGCCCACGAGTTCGGCCGGTTCTTCACCGGCCAGGTCACCGCGGCCGGCAAGGTGCCGCCGGCGAAGGTGCTGGTCGCCGGTGCCGGCGTCGCCGGGCTGGCCGCCATCGGCGCCGCCTCGTCGCTGGGAGCGGTCGTCCGCGCGACCGACCCGCGGCCCGAGGTCGCCGACCAGGTGAAGTCGCTGGGCGGGGACTACCTCGAGGTGGTCGTCGACGAGGTGCAGGAGCAGTCCGGCACCGGCTACGCCACGGCGACCAGCGAGGCGTACGACCGCCGCGCCGCGCAGATCTACTCCGAGCAGGCCGCCGACGTCGACATCATCGTCACCACCGCGCTGATCCCGGGCCGTCCGGCGCCGAAGCTGATCACCGCCGCGGACGTCGCGTCGATGAAGCCGGGCTCGGTCATCGTGGACATGGCCGCCGCCCAGGGCGGCAACGTCGAGGGCTCGGTCGCCGACCAGAAGATCGTCACCGACCACGGCGTCACGATCATCGGCTACACCGATCTCGCCGGCCGGCTGCCCACCCAGGCCTCGCAGCTCTACGGCACCAACCTGGTCAACCTGATGAAGCTGCTGACTCCCGGCAAGGACGGGCAGGTCGTGCTCGACCTCGACGACGTCGTGCAGCGCGGCATCACGGTGGTCAAGGACGGCGAGAACCTGTGGCCGCCTCCGCCGGTCAAGGTCTCGGCGGCAGCCCCAGGATCCAGCACGGCGCCAGCCGCCGCGGCCCCGACGGGTCCGGCCGGCGGCGCGGAGGAGAAGGAGAGGAAGCGGCTCTCACCGACGGTGAAGTACGCCCTGATCGCCCTCGGCGTCGCCGCGCTCTTCCTGGTGAACGCGTTCGCGCCCGATCCGATCCCGCGGCACTTCACCGTGCTGACGCTGGCGATCGTGATCGGCTACTACGTCATCGGCAACGTCCACCACGCGCTGCACACGCCCCTGATGTCGATCACCAACGCGATCTCCGGGGTGATCGTCGTGGGCGCGCTGCTGCAGGTCGAGCTGGGCGACCACCTCATCCAGGGCCTCGCGGCCGTCGCCGTGCTCCTCGCGTCCATCAACATCTTCGGAGGCTTCTTCGTGACCCGTCGGATGCTCGCCATGTTCACCCGGGGGAACTGATAGTGAGCGCTGACGCCATCGCCACGGCGGCGTACCTCGTCGCCGCCCTGCTCTTCATCCTCGCCCTCGCCGGCCTCTCGAAGCACGAGTCGGCCAAGCAGGGCTGGACGTACGGCGTGGCCGGCATGGTCATCGCCCTGGTCGCCACGGTCGCCCTGGTCGTCGACCGTACGACGGACGACCGGCTCGTCAACGTAGGCGGCGGCACGAGCATCGTGCTGCTGATCGTCGCGGTCCTGGTCGGCGCCGCGGTCGGCCTGTGGCGGGCCCGGATCGTGCAGATGACCGAGATCCCGCAGCTGATCGCGCTGCTGCACTCCTTCGTCGGTTTGGCCGCGGTGTTGGTGGGGTGGAACGGCTACCTCGAGGTCGAGCGCGCCCGCGGGCTGCCGGCCGGCACCGAGGTGCTCACCGGGTCGCTGCTGCGCATCCACCACGCCGAGGTCTTCATCGGGATCTTCATCGGCGCGGTGACGTTCACCGGATCGATCGTGGCGTTCCTCAAGCTCGCGGCGAGGATGAAGTCGGCGCCGCTGATGCTGCCGGGCAAGAACCTCATCAACGTCGGTGCGCTCGTCGTGTTCGCCGCGCTCACCGTCGCGTTCGTGGTCCAGCCGCAGTTGTGGGAGCTGGTCGCGGTCACCGTCGTCGCGCTCGCCTTGGGCTGGCACCTGGTGGCGAGCATCGGCGGCGGCGACATGCCGGTCGTGGTCTCGATGCTCAACAGCTACTCCGGCTGGGCCGCGGCGGCGTCCGGCTTCCTGCTCGACAACGACGTCCTCATCGTCACCGGCGCCCTGGTCGGCTCCTCCGGTGCCTACCTGTCCTACATCATGTGCCAGGCGATGAACCGCTCGTTCATCTCCGTGATCGCGGGCGGCTTCGGGATCGAGGCGTCCTCGGGCGGTGACGAGGACTACGGCGAGCACCGCGAGATCAACGCCGCCGACGCCGCCGACCTGCTCGCGGGGGCCTCGTCGGTGGTGATCACGCCGGGCTACGGCATGGCGGTGGCGCAGGCGCAGTACCCCGTCGCCACGCTCACGCAGAAGCTGCGCGACAAGGGCGTCGAGGTGCGGTTCGGGATCCACCCGGTCGCCGGCCGGCTCCCCGGCCACATGAACGTCCTGCTGGCCGAGGCCAAGGTGCCCTACGACATCGTCCTCGAGATGGACGAGATCAACGACGACCTCGCCGACACCGACGTCGTCCTCGTCATCGGCGCCAACGACACCGTCAACCCGGCCGCCGCCGAGGACCCCGGCTCGCCGATCGCCGGGATGCCCGTGCTGCGGGTCTGGGAGGCCAAGAACGTGATCGTCTTCAAGCGGTCGATGGCGGCCGGGTACGCCGGCGTACAGAACCCGCTGTTCTTCCGCGAGAACACCCAGATGCTCTTCGGCGACGCGAAGGACAAGGTCGAGGAGATCGTGCGCGCGCTCACGTAGCCGACGATTCGGCGGCCCCGGCGGCGGGTTGAGAAAATCCGGCTGTGTCAGCGCCCGTCACCGAGACCGTCGAGCAGGTCAAGGTCCCGCACACCCCGCTGGAGGACGTGCTGGGGCTCGTGACAGGCGTCCTGGTCTCCTCGCTCGGGATCTTCCTGATCAAGAGCGTCGGCGCCGTCACGGGCGGTACGGCGGGCCTCTCGCTGCTGCTCAGCTACTGGTGGGGCCTGCCGTTCGGCGTCCTCTTCGTGGCGGTCAACCTGCCCTTCTTCGGGCTCGCGGTGTGGAAGAAGGGGATCCCGTTCACGGCGAAGTCGCTGGCCTGCGTCGTCGCCGTCTCGCTGCTCAGCAGCCTGCACGCGGAGGCGCTCGACCTCGGCCACGTGGACACGATGTACGGCGTCGTCCTCGGCAACCTCCTCGCCGGCGTCGGGCTCCTCGTGCTGTTCCGGCACGGCGCCAGCCTCGGCGGCTTCAACATCTTCGCGCTGCTGATGCAGGAGAAGCTCGGGCTGCGCGCGGGCTACGTGCAGATGGGGCTCGACGTCCTCGTGGTCGTCTGTTCGGCGCTGGTCGTGCCGCTCTCCACCATGCTGCTCTCCGCCGTCGGTGCGGTGGTGCTCAACATCGTGCTCGCCTTCAACCACCGTCCCGGTCGCTATCTGGCGTGACCCGGCCGCGCGCCGTCGTACCGAAGACTCGGGACAACGGCGACCCACCGGGGCGAAATGTCTTCGGTCCGTCGGTCGGCCGGGGCAGCATGGGTGACATGGAAGTGCTGGACAGGTTCTTCACGCCGCAGGGGCGTCTGCACACCATGCCGAGCAAGCACAGCAAGCTGCTGCTCGTCCTCGACCACGTCGCCCAGGCTTTCGAGCCCGGGATCAAGTACCCGGAGCTGGAGGTCAACCAGACCCTCCTGAAGTACCACGACGACTACGCCCTCCTGCGGCGCTGTCTCGTCGAGAACGGCTTCCTCTCCCGCGAGGCGGGCGTGTACTGGCGCACGGGCGGCACCGTCGACGTCTGACCCGGTTCAGGGCCGGGCGGTTCAGGGCCGCTCGCGGCGGGCGCCGGAGTGCCCGGTGAGCGCCTTGGCGACGCCCTCGGCGACGCTGCGCCGGCGGAGGACCGCGGTGTCGCCGTGGGCGTTCTCCCGGATCCCGGCGACCAGCTCGCGGAGGACAGCGAGCCCGTCCCTCCGCGGCTGCCATCCGAGATGGACGGCGGCGCGCTGTGCGTCCAGCTGCGGCAGCTGCCACGCCATGTCGAGCCAGCCCGCGTCGACCGACTGCAGGTGGAGCCGCCAGCTCGCGTCCGCCGCGGCGCGGAGGACCTTGAAGGGCAGGTGGACGTGCCGGGCGCCGAGCACCTCGGCGATGTCGGGCGGCGTGATCACCGGCGGCGCCGCGAGGTTGAACGGCCCGCCCGTGCGGGTCTCGATCGCGCGCACATAGGCGTCGGCCACGTCGTCGGCGTGGACCAGCTGCAGCCGCAGGTCGCGGTCGAGCGGCACGATCTTCGCCAGCCTGATCGCGCTCGCCGGCACCACCGCCGGCAGCACGTAGCGCAGCATCCCCGAGGCGGCGGCGCGCTGCCCGATCAGCACCGGCCGCATCCGCGTGAGGACGACCTGCGGGTGCTCGTCGTGGAAGGTGTCGAGGAGGCGCTCGGCGGCCACCTTGTGGCGGGAGTACGCCGAGGACGGGATGCCACCGGTCGGGTACGACTCGTCCACGGCGCCGGTGCCCGCGGAGTACGCGCCCATCGACGACTGGTGCACCACCTGGCGCACCCCGGCGTCGGCCGCGGCGGCGAGCACCTCGCGGGTGCCCCCGACCCCGAGCCGCTCGAGGTACGCCTCGTCACGGGTCGGCTGGAAGCCCCACGCCAGGTGGGCCACGGCGTCCGCGCCGCGGAAGGCGCGCCGCAGCACCGACCCCGGGGGCCGGGTCAGGTCGACGCTGTGCCACTCCACGCCGGCGTACGTAGGCGGAGAGCCGGTCAGCGGACGCGGCGGCCGGCGGGCGAGGCCGATGACCTCGTGGCCGCGCTCGCGGAGGGCGCGTACGACGGCAGTGCCGACATTCCCGGTCGCTCCGGTGACTGCGATCCTCATCGCCTGTCACGGTAGCCCGTTCGACCACCTGGCAAGCCACCCCCAGCTCGGGCCACGGGTGGCGTGAACAATGGGGACATGACCGATCTGCAGCGTGCCCCCATGCCCGGTGCCGAGGAGCTCACCGACTACCTGCGCGACAGGTGGAGCGTGAGCGTCTTCGACGACTCCCACGCGCTCGACGACGGCGAGATCAGTGTCCTGCTCAAGGCGGCCCAGTGGGCGCCGAGCGCCGGCAACAGCCAGCCGTGGGCCTTCGTCGTCGCCACCCGCGGGTCGGCCGCCCACGAGGTGCTGGTCAAGCACCTCTCGCGCGGCAACTCCGGCTGGGTGCCGCGCGCGTCGGCGGTCTTCATCACGGTCGCCCAGGTCGCGCCCGACTCCGAGGGCAACGGGCCGAAGTGGCCGACGTACTCCTACTACGACCTCGGCCAGGCCGCCGCCCACCTCACCGTCCAGGCGGCCGCCATGGGGCTCGCCTCCCACCAGTTCGCCGGCTTCGACCACGACGCCGTCGCCGCCGAGCTCGGCGTGCCCGAGTGGTGGCAGGTCATGACCGGCATCGCCATCGGCGTCCGCGGCAACCCCGCCGACGTCGATCCCCGCGACGCCGAGCGCGAGCAGCGCGAGCGCGTCCGCAAGCCGCTCTCCCAGGTCGCCTTCGGCGCGCGGTGGGGGGAGGCTTGGGAGGGGTGAGGTCGCCCCGTCGGGTTTCCCCGGTCGGCCGTCGGGTTTCCCCGGTCGGCCGGGGAAACCTGACCTTGTGGGCTGAAATGACACCCCACAACATCGGATTTCCCCTGCCAGCCGGGGAAAACCCGCGACGACCCGCGACCCCCGACCCCTACCCCCGCGCGTGCTCGACGGCGTACAACGCGGCGCCGACGGCACCGGCGGTGTTGAGCAGCGTGGCGGGGACGATCTCGGTGTCGAGGTCGAGCAGCGGGAGGAACTGGGCGGACTCCTTGGAGATCCCGCCGCCGACGATGAAGAGGTCGGGGGAGAAGAGCTTCTCGAGGGTGCGGTAGTACTTCCGCAGCCGCTTCGCCCAGTCCTTCCACGAGAGCTCCTCGCGCTCGCGGGCGGAGTTGGCGGCCCGGGTCTCGGCGTCGTGGCCGTCGATCTCGAGGTGGCCGAGCTCGGAGTTGGGCACCAGTACGCCGTCGTACAGCAGCGCGGTGCCGATCCCGGTGCCGAGCGTGGTGAGGATGACGAGGCCCTTGCGGCCCTTGGCGGCGCCGTACGTCACCTCGGCGAGGCCGGCCGCGTCGGCGTCGTTGACGACGTGGACGTCGCGTCCGGTGGCCTCGGTGAAGAGCTTGTCGGCGTCGGTGCCCTTCCACGACTTGTCGATGTTGGCGGCTGAGCGTACGACGCCGTGGTGGACGATCCCCGGGACCGTGACGCCCACCGGGCCGTCGCAGTCGGGGAAGTGGTCGAGCAGCTCGACGAAGATCTTCGCGATGGCCCCGGGCACCGACTTGGCGGGCGTCCGGATGCGCACCCGCTCCTCGGCGAACTCGCCGGTCGTGAGGTCGATCGGCGCGCCCTTGATGCCGGTGCCGCCGAAGTCGATCCCGAAGGGGAGGCTGTCCGTCATGGGCCCATCCTGACCCACCGGTCCGCCGGCCGATAACCAGAGGACGCCGCGCGTCGCGGCTGGGATGCTGGCGCCATGCCCACCGAGCTCGCCTTCGAGCGCCACGTCGCCGGACTGGCGACGGCGATGCCGGCCTTCGTGAGGTACGCCGACCGGGCCGGCCTCGACGCCGGCGTACCCACCTGCCCGGGCTGGTCGGTGCGGGACCTGGTCGCCCACCAGGGCATGATCCACCGCTGGGCGACGGCGCTGGCCCGCGGCGAGCGGGTCGACGACGCCGACCGCTGGGAGAAGGAGGGCCGCGCCGAGACCGACCCGCTCGACTGGCTGTCGGCCGGGGCCGCCGAGCTGACCCGGACGCTGTGCCGGCTGCCCGCCGACGCCGAGGCACTGGTCTTCCTCAACGACGCGCCGCCGCCGCGGGCGTTCTGGGCCCGACGGCAGTGCCACGAGACCACGATCCACGCCGTCGACGCCCAGGCGGCCGCCCTCGGCCGCGCGCCGGAGGCGGCCGACACGACCTGGATCGGGACCGACCTCGCCATCGACGGCATCGACGAGCTGCTCGGCGGCTTCCTGACCCGACGCCGCGAGCGGCTCCGCTCCGACGACGAGCAGACCCTCGTCGTCGCCCCCGACGACAGCACCTCGTGGTGGGAGGTCTCGATCGGTCCGCGGCCCGCCCGGACCACCCGACGCACCGGCCCGATCGACGACTCCGACTGGCTCCTCACCGGCACCGCGGTCGAGCTCTACCTGCGGCTCTGGAACCGCGGCGCGCCCCCCGAGACGCCCGCCGGCGACTGGCGCGACGTCGCCGCCGTCACCTGGCACTGACCCCGCCCCGGCCGCCCTGTCCTAACCTTGGGGCCGGGGAGGTCCGATGCAGTCACATGGGGTGAGGTACGCCGGGCCCGCGGCCGGCGTGCTCGGGCTGGTGCTCGGGCTCGTGCTGACGCTGGTGCTCACCGCTGTGCTCACAGCCTGCGGGGGCACGCCGTCGGCCGACCCCTCCGGCGACGCGACCGTCGCCTCGGGCTCGGCGTCGGCGTCCGCGTCCGCCTCGGGGACGGCGTCGAGCGGCGCATCCAGCCCGTCGCCGACCGTTCCCGTGGCCGACCCGTCCCACGCCGTACCCATGCCGGGCCCGCGCACCGGCGACCTGCTCTCCGCGGACCTCCTGGTCTGGTCGCAGAAGTCCCTGCCGGACTCGGTGCTGAAGCGGATCGAGAAGGTCCGCGGGGTGAGCGGCGTCGAGCCGATCTCGCTCGCCCAGGTCTCCATCGAGGACCGGCTGGTCAAGGTCGCCGCCGTCGACCCGGCCACCTACCGCGACTACACGCCGCTGCAGAGCGCGGACTCCGACGACGTCTGGCAGCGGGTCGCCGGCGGCGAGGTGGCCGTCGACCTGACCCGGAAGAAGAGGGTGGTGCCCAGCGCCGACGGCTACGTGACGATGGGCTCGGAGAAGGGCGCGCCGGCGATCCACCTCGGCGCCTACCTGCAGCAGGTGCCGGGGCTCGAGGACGCCCTCGTCGTGAACGAGAAGTGGGGCGCGGAGATGGGGATGGCGCCGCAGAACGCGCTCATCATCTCCACCACCGACACCGCGCCCGACCGCGTCGTTAAGCCGGTCCAGAAGGTCGTCGGCAAGGACGTCTCCGTCCAGCGGCTCGACATCGTCGCCCGGGCTGGCCTCGACATCCACGCCACCCAGACGGCGTACGTCGTCGGCTCGGTCGCCGACGCGGTCGGCCACTACACCTACCGCGCCCTCGGCGGCGGCCGGATCGCGCCGGACCCGGCCTGGGTCAGCGCCCACATCGTGCAGGCGCAGGTGCCGATCATCGGGACGGTCACCTGCAACAGGCTGATGATCCCGCAGCTGCGCGCCGCGCTGCAGGAGGTCGAGGAGCAGGGCCTGGCCGGCACGATCCATGCCTACAACGGCTGCTACAACCCGCGGTTCATCGCCGGCACCTCGTCGCTCTCCAACCACGCCTTCGGTCTGGCGATCGACCTCAACGCGAGCGAGAACGCCCGCGGCACGGCCGGCCAGATGAACCGCCAGGTGGTCGCCATCTTCCAGAAGTGGGGATTCACCTGGGGCGGCGTCTGGCACTACACCGACCCGATGCACTTCGAGATGAACCGGATCGTCCATCCCGGCTGAGTCGGTCCCGGCTGAGTCAGTCGGCCCCGATGTCCTCGTTCCAGAGGTCGGGGTGGTCGCGGATGAAGTCGGTCATCATCGCGATGCACGCAGGATCCTCGAGGACGGTGACCTCGACGCCGTTCTCGGCCAGCCAGTCGTGGCCGCCGTGGAACGTGGTGGCCTCGCCGATGACGACCTTCGAGATGCCGAACTGCCGGACGAGGCCGGAGCAGTACCAGCACGGAGACAGCGTGGTGACCATCGTGGTGCCGCGGTAGGTGCGCTGCCGGCCGGCGTTGCGGAACGCGTCGGTCTCCCCGTGGATCGACGGGTCGTCGTACTGGACCCGCCGGTTGTGGCCGCGGCCGAGGACGGTCTCGCCGTCGGCGGCGATCAGAGCGCCGCCGATCGGGATCCCGCCCTCGGCCAGGCCTTGGCGCGCCTCCTCGACGGCGACGGCGAGCATCTGCTCCGGTGTGAGCATCAGGCCTCGGACGGGATCTCCGCCGGGGCTGCGGGGACGGTGCCGGCGAGCGGCTTGAAGAGGACGGCGTACAGCGCGGCCGCGATCACGAAGCCGACCAGCGGCGTGAGGTCCCCGACCGAGGAGTGCTTGGCGATGGCGCCGACGAACTTCTCCTGGTTCGAGAAGAGCACGACCGAGCCGACCGCGCCGACCACGAACGCGATCGGTCCCGCCCAGTTGGTGTAGCCGCGGGTGACCAGGGCGCCCTCGATCCGGGTGCCGCGGCGGAGGTACAGGTCGGTGAGTACGACGCCGAGCCAGGCGGCGATCCAGTACGCGATGATCAGCAGGAAGTCCTCGTACTTCGCGCCGGCGTCGTGCAGCCCGCTCCACGCCACGAAGAACCCGACCACGCCGAAGACCAGGGCCACGACGGCGCGGGCGATGTGGCTCGGGATCTTGATCTCGAGCGCCATCAGCGAGATCGCGCCGGAGTAGATGTTGATCGCGTTCGCGCTCACGGCGCCGATCGCGATCGCCAGCAGGGTGAGCTTCTCCATCGCCGTCGGGAGCACCTCGGTGAAGGCCGCGGTCGGGTTGGCGGCGAGGACGTCGGGGTCCATGACGCTGACGGCGGCGGCGCCGGCCAGCAGCAGGAGCACGCAGGAGACGAAGACGCCGAGCGCGGCGTACAGGCCGGTCTTGAGCTTGCTCGTGTCGGGCGCGAAGTAGCGGGTGTAGTCGGCGGCGTACGGGTTCCAGCCGGCGGCGTACCCGAAGCAGGCGGAGGTCATCAGGGTGAAGCCGGCGAAGCCGCCTCCGCCGGTCGACGCGCCGAAGTCGGCCTTGCTGAAGATGATGACCGAGGCGATCAGGAAGATCAGCCCGAGGACCGGGAAGGCGTAGCGCTCCCACGCGTGCACGAGGTTGTGGCCGAGGAAGGCGACGGCCACCTGGACCACCACGATGATCAGCAGGCAGAGCAGGTTCGGCAGGTCGGTGAGGGCCGCGAGCGCGAGGGCGCCGCTGACGCTGTTGACCGCGAACCAGCCGATGCCGCCGGCGACCGCGTTGACCGCGGAGGGCAGGAAGTTGCCGACGAATCCGAACGCCGAGCGGCCCGCGACCATCTGCGGCAGACCGACGCTCGGCCCCTCCGCGGAGAGGATCGCGTGGGTGATGCAGCCGAGCGCGGTGCCGAGGACGATCGCGAGCGTCGCCTGCCCGAACGTCAGCCCGAACGCCCAGGTCCCGAGGATCCCGACGAAGACGGTGGCGAACTCGAAGTTGGGGGACGACCAGGTCCACAGCAGCTGGATCGGGTTGCCGTGCCGCTCTGACAGCGGGATGAACTCCACCCCGCCGGGCTCGACAGCGGTGACCTTCTCGCCGTAGTCGCGGTCTGCGAGGGGTGCGTCGACGATGCTCATGGAGGCACTCTGACCGGTGGTTGTTTCGGCTGCGCTACAGGATGGCAAGAGTTCTGGTCCCGGGTGCTACGTCCGCTTCAGGGTGAGGCTCGCTCCGGCGTACCCGCTCTTCGTGACGGTCGCCTTGAACGTGCCCTTGGCCCGTGTCTTGGGGAAGGTCAGCGCGCAGGTGCCGTGGGTGCTGGTCGTGCATTTCCTCCCGGCCGCCTTGACGACGGCTCCCTTCACCGCGGCTCCCGCGTCGGCGACGGTGAAGACGACCCTCTTCGCCGTCGTGTGCCTCCAGCTGGTCGGGGCGGCCTTGAGGGTGAGCCCCGCCAGGACCTGCGTGTGGAAGACACCCTTCGAGCCCGGCGCCGACGTGGACGCGCCGGTGTTGACCACGATGTCGGCGGGCGCGGCGACGACGGTGCGGGAGCCGTCGACCTGGAGCGCGTACGGCGAGTTCCCCTTCGGCAGCGCGATCGTGCGCACCGGCCCGAACCTCGTGGCGGCGGCGTTGGTGCGTACGGCCTTGATGTGGCCGCCGCTGCTGTAGTCGTACCAGCTCAGCCACAGCCGGCCGCCCGGCCCGGGGGACAGGGCGACGTGCATGGCGTTCTTCGAGCCGGGCACGGTGACCGCCTTCGTCGCGCCGACCCTCCAGAGCGCGATGTGGGCGCACGACGGGTAGCCGACGCAGTAGGCGGTGTAGACCCCGCCGCCGGCCCGCGCGACGAGCGGCGTACGGCCCGGGGTGTCGGGCGAGACGGCCTGCTGCTTGCCGTCGTACTTCGTGCTCGAGCCGGGCGCCTTCGTGACGGTGACGGAGGACGGTACCGGGTAGACCTGCGCGGTGTAGACGCCGTCGGTGCCGCTGCCCCACTGGAACCAGACCAGGCGGACGGTGCTGCCCGAGGTCACGAGCGCCGGATCGAGCACCTGGACGCTGGCCGGCGACCTGGTGATGGTCAGGGTGTCGGCGACCGCGTAGTCGGTGCTGTGGTCCACCAGGACGTGGATCGTGTTGCTTCCCGTCGTGTAGGCCGAGACGGTCTCCCCGCCGGACAGCGTGGCGACATCGAGCCCTTCGTCGAGGGACGCGCCCTGGGCGCTGTAGTAGAGGGGCGTCGTGGCGCCGCCCATGATCGCCCACGACGTGGCGTTCTGCGAGTACGCATCGACCAGGTTGCCGTTCGCCAAGGGGCCGCTCGTCCCCGCGAGCGCAGGGAGATAGAGGTCGTACCCGCGCGTCCGGTCGAGCTCGAGGACGGGGTCGAAGGTCATCGAGGACCAGCCCGACACGACGGTGGACGCCGTCCCCTTCGCCCCCGCCGTGGAGACGGGCACGTGGACCGTCGAGTAGCTCGTGCTGCCGTGCTGCGGGAAGGCGACGTGGAGCGTGCCGTTGCTGCTGCGCGCGAGGGTCGGCTCCGCGGCGACATCGGTCCTCGCCCCGGAGTCGAGCTTGGTCCAGGTGCCGGGCTTCCCGGCGACGGCCGGACCGGCTGCGATCGTGAGCGAGAGAAGGGCGAGGGCGGGAGCGGCGAGCACGCGTCGCAGGCGCATGAGGTGTCCTTGGGTCGGGTGGCACCAGACAATCGCGGGGCCCGATCTCGGGGGTCAATGGCCCGAACGGGTCACGGACCCCAGGGGCTGGATCCCATCGCCTAGGGTGTGCGTGTGACGATCCTCGACGACGCCCGCCCGGGCATGGACGACGCCGTACGACCGCAGGACGACCTGTTCGGCCACGTCAACGGCACCTGGCTCCGGGAGACCGAGATCCCCGCCGACCGCTCCAGCTGGGGGCCGTTCGTGATGCTCGCCGACAAGGCCGAGCAGCAGGTCCGCGCCATCATCGAGGACCTGACCGCCCAGGCCCTCGCCGGCACCGCGGAGAGCGCCGACGCGCAGAAGATCGGCGACCTCTACGCCTCCTTCATGGACACCGACACGATCAACGCGAAGGGCACCGCCCCGCTCGATCCGCTGAAGGCCGCGGTCGACGGGATCCGTGACGTCCGCGACCTGGCGGCCTTCCTCGGCGAGTTCGAGCGGATCGGCGGCCACGGGCTGTTCGGGTCCTACATCGACAACGACGACAAGGCCGCCGACCGCTACATCTTCAACCTGGTGCAGGGCGGCCTCGGGCTGCCGGACGAGTCCTACTACAAGGACGAGAAGTTCGCGCCGGTCCGGGAGGCGTACGTCGCCTACCTCGAGAAGCTGTTCGGGCTCGGCGGGACTCTGGGGGCCGGCGCGCCCGACCCGGCCGCCGCGGCGGCGACGGTGCTGCGGGTCGACACCCGGCTGGCCGAGGGCCACTGGGAGCGCGCGGAGACCCGGGACAAGCAGAAGACCTACAACCTGATGACCCTCGCGCAGATCCGTGAGCTGTGCCCGGCCTTCGACTGGGACGCCTACGTCACCAACCTGTCGGGCGCCAAGCGCACCGCGGAGGAGATCCTCGGCGAGGTGACGGTCCGTGAGCCGTCGTACTTCTCGCACCTGTCCGGCGTCCTCACCGAGGTGCCGGTCGAGGACTGGCGGAGCTGGCTGCTGTTCCACGTGCTGCGCTGGGCCGCGCCGTACCTCACCGACGACTTCGTCGAGACCAACTTCGACTTCTACGGCCGGACGCTGAACGGCACGCCGGAGCTGCGCGAGCGCTGGAAGCGGGGCGTCTCGCTGGTGGAGGGGGCGATCGGCGAGGCGGTCGGCAAGGAGTACGCCGCCCGGCACTTCCCGCCGGACAGCAAGGCGAAGATGGACGAGCTGGTCGCGAACCTCCTCGCGGCGTACCGCGTCTCGATCTCCAAGCTCGACTGGATGACCGAGGAGACCAAGCAGCGGGCGTACGAGAAGCTGGACAAGTTCACGCCCAAGATCGGCTACCCGAACAAGTGGCGCGACTACTCCACGCTGTCGATCAGCAAGGACGACCTGGTCGGCAACGTCACCGCCGCGTCGGTCTTCGAGACCGACCGCGAGCTCGGCAAGATCGGGCAGCCGGTCGACCGCGAGGAGTGGTTCATGCTGCCGCAGACGGTCAACGCCTACTACAACCCCGGCACCAACGAGATCTGCTTCCCGGCCGGGATCCTGCAGCGGCCGTTCTTCGCCCCCGACGCCCACCCGGCCGAGAACTACGGCGGCATCGGCGCGGTGATCGGCCACGAGATCGGCCACGGCTTCGACGACCAGGGCGCGCAGTTCGACGGCGACGGCAACATGCACGACTGGTGGACCCCGGACGACAAGGCGGCCTTCGAGCTGAAGACGAAGGCGCTCATCGAACAGTACGACGCGCTCGAGCCGCGCGACCTCCCCGGCGAGCACGTCAACGGCGCGCTGACCGTCGGGGAGAACATCGGCGACCTCGGCGGCCTCACCATCGCCCACACCGCCTACCTCATCTCCGAGGGCGGCACCGCCGACCCGGAGGACCGCAAGCGGCTGTTCCTCAACTGGGCCTACGTGTGGCGCACCGTCCGCCGCAAGGAGCAGGCGCAGCAGTTCCTCACCATCGACCCCCACAGCCCGCCGGAGTTCCGCGCCAACATCGTGCGCAACCTCGACGAGTTCCACCAGGTCTTCGGCACCGCGCCGGGTGACGGGCTGTGGCTCGAGCCCGGTGCGCGGGTGCGGATCTGGTGATGGGTGGGGGGCGGCGGCCCACGTTTCCCCGGTCGGCCGGGGAAACCTGACCTTGTGGGCCATCCAGACACCCCACAACATCGGATTTCCCCTGACAACCTCGACCGCGAGGACGGGGCTCGCCACCTGACGGACTTCCTCCAGGCTCACCGGCAGCGCGACGCCCGCGTGCGCCTGGAGTGGGGCCCGACCGGGGCGCTGGCGCTCGCGCCGACGTCGTACGCCGTGGTGGTGGACGTCCTCTGCTTCACGACGACGCTGACCGTGGCGGTCGAGCGCGGTATCACGGTGTGGCCGTTCCCGTGGCGCGACGACCGGGCTGCGGCGTACGCCGCCGAGCGGGACGCGGTGCTCGCGGTGAGCCGGAGCGTCGCGGGTCCGGGTGACCTGAGCCTGGCACCGGGGTCGTTCGCGCGGGCGGACGGTGTGGAGCGAGCCGTGCTGCCGTCGCCCAACGGCTCGACGATCTCCGCGTTGCTCACAGACTCGGGCGCTACGGTCGTCGGGGCCTCGCTGCGCAACGCAGCCGCGGTCGTCGACTGGCTCGCCGCCGCGATCGGCGCCGACGACACGATCGCCGTCATCCCCGCCGGCGAGCGCTGGCCGGACGGCTCGCTCCGGCCCGCGGTCGAGGACCTGTGGGGCGCCGGCGCCGTCGTCGCCGGGCTCGCCGACCGCGGGCTCGCCGAGCTGAGCCCGGAGGCGCGGGTCGCCGAGAGCGCGTTCCGCGCCGTACGTCCCCGCCTGGCCGAGCAGCTGGCCGGCTGCGCGAGCGGGCGGGAGCAGATCGCGGCCGGGTACGCCGACGACGTACGCGTCGCGGCCGAGGCCGACGAGAGCGACGCCGTGCCGGTGCTGGTCGACGGGGCGTTCCGCGCCGTGTGACAGCGACTACCTGCAGGTTCGTGCAACACAGGAACCTGCACGTTCCGACCGATGGTGAAGCCTGCAAGACTCGCGAGGCGGACTCAACCACTCGGGAGGAGAGTTCATGCGTCGTCTCGTGAGGGTGGTCGCCGGCGCGGTGCTGGCGACCGGGACCCTGACCGCTGCGGCCACGACCACCGCCGCCGCGAAGCCCGTCACGCCTCGTCCCCTGGTCGCGCCGAGGCTGGTCGCCGACCCGTCGGTCGCGAAGGACGCGGTCGCCGCCCTGCGGGCCCATCCGGCGCTCGCCCGGCGTACCGACGGCCAGGGCTTCACCACGGAGTCGACCCTGGTCGACCCCGACGGGAGCACTCACGTCCGTCTCGAGCGGACCTACCACGGCCTACCGGTCATCGGCGGCGACCTGGTCGTCCACCGCGGGCCGAACGACGGCTGGAAGGGCGTCTCCCAGACGCTCGCGAAGCCGCTCGAGCTGTCCGTCTCGCCGAAGGTCACCGCGAAGGCGGCGTCAATCACGGCGATGACGGGCAAGGCCGTGGCCAGCATCGACGGGCTGAAGAGGGCGGGCGCGCCCGAGCTCGTCGTCGACGCGCGCAGCGCGACGCCGCGGCTGGCGTGGAAGGTGGTGACCGGCGGGACCCGCGCCGACGGCACCCCCAGCCGCCTCGAGACGCTCGTCGACGCGCGGACCGGCGCGGTCATCCGCCGTGTCGAGCAGATCGAGACCGACAGCGGGGAGGGCCAGACGCTCTACTCCGGGACGGTCCCGCTCGAGGTGACGAAGTCAGGATCGACGTACTCCCTGAAGGACGCGACCCGCGGTGGCACCTACACCACGGACTTCGACAACGACACCGACGGCCTGCTGTGCCAGCTGCTCGGCGTCAATTGCAAGACCGGGACGACGTTCACCAGCTCGACGAGCACCTTCGGTGACGGTACGACGAGCGACCGGGCCAGCGCGGGCGCCGACGCGCAGTACGGCACCAACATGACGTGGGACTACTACAAGTCCACGTTCGGCCGGAACGGCATCTTCGGCGACGGCACCGGGTCCTACAACCGGGTCCACTACGGCGACGACTACGTCAACGCGTTCTGGGACGGCACGAAGATGACGTACGGCGACGGCGACGGCGTCTCGTACGGTCCGCTCACCTCGCTCGACGTGGCTGGCCACGAGATGTCGCACGGCGTCACGGAGAACACCGCCGGGCTGGAGTACGACGGCGAGTCCGGGGGGCTCAACGAGTCGACCTCGGACATCTTCGGGACGATGGTGGAGTTCTACGCCGACAACAGCGCGGACCCGGGCGACTACCTGATCGGCGAGCAGTTCGTGCTCGACGACTCCGGGCCGCTGCGCCGGATGGACGACCCGGCCTCCGACGGCTCGTCCGCGAACTGCTGGTCGTCGTCGGTCGGCGACCTCGACGTGCACTACTCCTCGGGCGTCGGCAACCACTTCTTCTACCTGCTCACGCAGGGGTCGGGTGCCAAGACGCTCAACGGCGTCTCGTACGACAGCCCGACCTGCGACGGCTCCACGGTCACCGGCATCGGCAACGAGGCCGCGGAGCAGATCTGGTACCGCGCGCTGACCGTCTACATGACCTCCAGCACCGACTACCACGGCGCCCGGACCGCGACGCTCAGCGCCGCTGAGGACCTGTACGGCGCGGACAGCACCGAGTACGCCGCCGTCGACGCCGCCTGGGCGGCGGTGGGCGTCACCGCCTGACGTACGCCGAGCGTCCCGGGCCCCGTCCTCCCTGTGGAGGGCGGGGCCCGGCTGTCGGTCGGCGCTGGTAGACAGGGCGCATGCCCGAGCAGACCGTGACCGATGTCCGCCAGCAGGCCGAGGCGCACCTGCGCGCCCTGGTCGCCAGCGACGACGCGGCGCTCCGCGACGACCAGTGGAGGGCGATCGAGGCGCTCGCGGTGGACCGGCGGCGGGCGCTGGTGGTGCAGAAGACCGGGTGGGGCAAGTCCGCGGTCTACTTCGTGGCCACCCTGCTGCTGCGCAGCGCCGGACTCGGCCCCACGGTGATCGTGTCGCCGCTGCTGGCGCTGATGCGCAACCAGATCGCCGCCGCGGAGCGGGCCGGGATCCGCGCGGTGACGATCAACTCCACCAACCCCGAGGACTGGGCGGCCATCGAGGAGTCGATCCACGCCGGTGAGGTCGACGTCCTGCTGGTCAGTCCGGAGCGGCTCAACAACCCGACCTTCCGCGACGCGGTCCTGCCGCGGCTGGCCGCCGAGTGCGGTCTGCTCGTGGTCGACGAGGCCCACTGCATCTCCGACTGGGGCCACGACTTCCGGCCCGACTACCGCCGGATCCGGACGCTGCTCGGCGACCTGCCCGACGGCATCCCCGTCCTGGCCACGACCGCCACCGCCAACGCCCGGGTCACCGAGGACGTGGCCGAGCAGCTCGGGGTCTCGACGAGCTCGACCACCGGGGTTCTGGTGCTGCGCGGCTCGCTCGACCGCGAGTCGCTCCGGCTAGGCGTCGTGCGGCTCAGGACCGCCGAGCAGCGGCTGGCGTGGCTCTCCGACCACCTCAGCGAGCAACCCGGATCGGGGATCGTCTACTGCCTGACCGTCGCGGCGACCCAGGAGATCGCCGACTACCTGCGCGCCTGCGGGCACGACGTGGCGGCGTACTCCGGCCAGACCGAGCCCGCCGAGCGCCAGCAGCTCGAGTCCGACCTCGCCGCCGGGCGCATCAAGGCGCTGGTTGCGACCTCCGCTCTCGGGATGGGCTTCGACGCCACCCTGGGCTTCGTCGTCAACATGGGGGCGCCGTCGTCGCCGGTCTCCTACTACCAGCAGGTCGGCCGCGCCGGCCGCGGCACGCCCGACGCCTCCGTGGTGCTCCTTCCCGGCCCGGAGGACCGCGACATCTGGGCCTACTTCGCCTCGCTCGCGTTCCCGAGGGAGGAGCTCGTCCGGCGTACGCTCGACGTCCTCGCCGAGGCCGGCCGGCCGCTGTCGACCCAGGCCCTGGAGACCTACGTCGAGCTGGGCCGCTCCCGGCTCGAGCAGATGCTCAAGGTGCTCGACGTGGACGGCGCGGTCAGGCGCGTCGGCGGCGGCTGGGAGGCGACCGGGCAGCCCTGGGCGTACGACGAGGAGCGCTACGCACGGGTGGCGGAGGCGCGGTCGCGCGAGCAGCAGGCGATGCTCGACTACATCGCGACCGACGGCTGCCGGATGCGCTTCCTGCGCGAGCAGCTCGACGACCCGGAGGCGACCGACTGCGGCCGCTGCGACAACTGCGGCGGCTTCGCCGTCTCGGCCGAGGTCTCGGACGCGGCGGTCACCGAGGCCTCCGATCGGCTGTCCCGACCGGGCGTCGTCCTCGCGCCGAAGAAGCTGTGGCCCTCCGGGCTCGCCAACCTCGGCGTCGAGCTCAAGGGCCGGATCGCCGAGAGCGCCGATGAGGGGCGCGCGATCGCGCGGCTCACCGACCTCGGCTACGGCACCCAGCTGCGCGAGCTCTTCCGGGAGGACACTCCCGACGGCCCCGTGCCGACGCCGTTGGTGCGCGCGGTGGTCGAGGTCCTCGGTGACTGGCGGCCGCGGGTCGACGGGATCGTCTTCGTCGAGTCCGCGACCCGGCCGGCGCTGACCCGGGACTTCGCCGAGGGGCTCTCGCGCTACCTCAAGGTCCCGGTCGTCGGCAGCTTCGCGATCGTCGACGACTCCGTGCTGCCCGGCCAGGGCGCGGCCAACTCAGCCCAGCGGGTCGCGGCCGTCGGGCGCCGCTTCGCGCTCCGCGCCGACCCACCCGGCAGCGTCCTGCTCGTCGACGACCGGGTCGTGACCGGCTGGACGCTCACCCTCGCCGCGAAGGCGCTGCGCGAGGCAGGCGCCGATGCCGTGCTCCCGCTGACGCTCGCCACGACCAGCTGACCGCCGCAGCGGGCCGGTCAGCGGCCGGCCGGCCGGACGATGCCGTGGTCGAACGCCCAGACGATCGCCGCGGCGCGGTCGCGCAGGCCGAGCTTGGCGAAGATCCGGCCGATGTGGGACTTCACGGTCAGCTCGGAGATGACCAGGTCGGCGGCGATCTCGGCGTTGGTGCGCCCGCCGGCGACCGCGCGGAGCACCTCCAGCTCCCGCTCCGTCAGCTCCGGGACAGGGGGAGCAGGGTGCGAGGGACCGGCGTCGCGGTACGCCGCGAGGACCCGTTCCGTCACCGCGGGGTCGAGCCAGGAGTCGCCGGCGGCGACCGCGTGCACGGCGCGGACGAGCTCCTCGGCGGCCGAGTCCTTGAGGATGAAGCCCGCCGCCCCTGCGCGCAGCGCGCCGGAGAGCAGCTCGTCGTCGTCGAAGGTCGTGAGCACGAGGACCGGCGGCGCGTCGCAGTCCTCCCGGAGCAGCCGGGTTGCGGTGATGCCGTCGACCCGGGGCATCCGGAGGTCCATGACGACGACGTCGGCCGGGTGCGCGGCGAGCGTCGTCGGTACCTCGCTGCCGTCCGCGCACTCGGCGACGATCTCGAGCCCGTCGCGGCGGCGCAGGATGCGCCGCAGCCCGGTGCGTACGAGCTCCTGGTCGTCCACGACCAGCACACGGACCGGGCTCACCGCAGGACCTCCTCGACGTGCCGGACGGCCAGCGGCAGGGTGAGGTCGACCACCCAGTCGGTGCCGTCGGGACCGGCCACCAGCCGGCCGCCGAGCTGCTCGGCCCGAGCCGTCATGCCCGGGAGACCGGCGCCGGTGCCGACGCGGCGCGCCTCGCCGAGCGGGTTGCGGACCGAGAGGCGTACGACGTCGTCCCCGACCTCGAGTCGGACCGTCACCGGCGCGCCGGGCGCGTGCTTGATCGCGTTCGAGAGCGACTCCTGGGTGATCCGGTAGACCCCGAGCCCGAGGGCTGGTGAGAGCGCCGACACCTCCCCGGTGACGCGGCAGTCGACCGGCTGACCGGCGTGGCGTACGCCGTCGACGAGCTCCTCCAGGTCGCACGCGGTCGGCAGCGGGGCGAGCCCACCGGCGCCCGCCATCCCGTCGGCACCGTCGGTGAGGGTGCTGACCGTCCGCCGGATCTCCGCCATCGCCCGCCGCCCGACCTCCTCGGCCTCGCGGAGCGCGTCGACGACCTCGGCCGGGTCGTCGTTCTCCGCGATGGCCCGCCGGGCGCCGGTGAGGTGGAGGAGCGTCACGCTGAGCGAGTGGCCGACGAGGTCGTGGATCTCGCGCGCGATCCGGCCGCGCTCGGCGAGGGTCGCGCGCTCGTGCTCGCGGGCGCGGGCGATCCGCTCGGCCCGCAGGGCGCGCATCTGGCAGACCAGGATGAAGCCGATCGCGTAGCCGAGGAAGAGCAGCAGCAGGTGGACGGCGAGGCCGGTGATGGTGCCGAGAGCCGCGGCGTACGAGATCACGCCGAGGGCGCCCACGGCGCAGACCAGCCCGACCCGCGGGCCCTCCCGGCTGACGATCTCGGTGGTGAGGACGGCGAGGACGGCCGGACCGAAGTCGTGGGTCGGCAGGACCGACGGGCCGGGGAACCAGAGGATCCACGCGCCGCCGACGAGCCCGGGCACGGCGTCGACGACCCAGAGGTTGCGGATCAGCCAGGGCACGTCCGGCAGCAGGAAGCGGGCGACCGTCGGGACGATGAGCAGGACGCCGGCCAGGAGCAGGGGGCTCGGCGGGGCGAACGCGTCCCGCTGGGCGAGCGCGATCACGGTGCACCAGAAGATCCCGGCGGAGGAGAAGACCGGGTCCCACCACGGGTAGTCGAGGCCCTTGCGTTCGATGCAGTGCTCGACCCGGGCCATGAACCTGGCCCCGAGACGTGCGAGCGCGCCTGCCATGACCGCCAGCGTAGGCACCCCACGGCGGGGTCGCATCCGACTTCGGGAGGCATGCGGAGTCCTACCCCGGTAGGAGACGAGGTGCCTGCCGCCGCGCGATGCCCGCCCGGCGGTTCGCCGCCTAACGTCGAGCACACCGGATCGCACCGAGACCGACGACGAGAACACGACCACCGAGGACGGTGACGACGATGACCTGGGAGCAGACCCACGAGCGCTACCGGCTGCTGAACCGCGCGGAGGAGATCCTGCGCTCCGACCCCGAGGGCCGGCTGCCGTGGGGCGAGGAGTACGCAGCGGCGTACGCCTCCCCGGACGCGCTGGCCCAGGCGCTGCGCCACCGCTGGCGGATCAGGTTCGAGGCCGCCGACGACCCGGAGCTGGCGCCGGACGTACGCGACGGGCTCCTCGCCCGGATGCGACGGGACCGGCCCGCGCTGCTTCCGTGGGTGGGCGCCCGGCCGTCGTACGCCGCGAGCGAGCTGCCGGCCTCTGCCTGACTCCGCGCGTCGCTCAGCGTCAGTGCAGGACGGTCGGCGCCGCGGCGCCGTGCTCGCGCTTGGAGCGCGGCAGGAAGAACGCGGGGATCAGGCAGCAGGCGACCACGCAGGCGGCGACCACGAAGGTGTGGCTGAAGACGTCGGCCATGTCGGGCTTGACGTGGGCGACCAGCCCCTGGAACTGCTCCGGGGTGAGGCCGAGCTTCTCGAGGATCGCGGCGAACGCGTCCGGCTGCTTCTGCGGGTCGACGTCGCCGACGGCCTGGCTCGCCACGACCGACGGCTTGTCCTTGAAGCCGTTGGTGAGGAGCACGGTGAAGATCGCGGTCCCGACCGACGCCGAGACCTGCTGGACGATGTTGACCAGGGTGGATCCGCGGGCGATGGTGTGCTCGCGCAGCGTGGCCTGCGCGGCCGCGAAGGTCGGCATCATCGTGCAGCCCATCCCGAGGCCCATGACAAAGAGGGAGAGCAGCAGGAACCAGTACGGCGTGGTGTCGTCGAGGGTGGAGAACATGGACATGCCGACGACGATGACGACGATGCCGGTGAGCACGATCTTGCCGGGGCCGATCCGGTCGGCGAGCGTGCCGGCGATCGGCATCGTGACCATCGCGCCGAGGCCCTGGGGAGCGAGCAGCAGACCGGCGTGCAGGGCGTCCTGCCCGCGGACGAACTGGTAGTACTGCGGGAAGAGCAGGCTGGCGCCGAAGAAGGCGATGCAGAACAGCGACAGGGTGAGGACCGCGACCGTCAGCTCCTTGTTGCCGAACAGGCGCAGGTCCACCAGCGGGTGCCTGTTGCGCCGGCTGAGCGCCCACGGCACGAAGGCGAGCACGAGCACCGCACCGATGATCACCGGCACGATCACCTTCGTGGCGGCGAAGGTGCCGGTGGAGGGGATCATCGAGACGCCGTAGAGCAGCAGCGCGAGGCCGGGGCTCAGCAGCAGCACCCCGAGGAAGTCGAAGGTCTCCGACGGCTCGACGTGGTCCTTGGGCAGGACGAGCGCGGCGTAGACGAGTGCCACGGCGCCGACCGGGATGTTGACCAGGAAGATCCAGTGCCACGAGGCGACGTCGATCAGCCAGCCGCCGAGGATCGGCCCGCAGATCGGGCCGAGCAGCATCGGGATACCGAGCACGGCCATCACGCGGCCGACGCGCTCCGGGCCCGCGGCGCGGGTCAGGATCGTCATGCCGAGCGGCATCAGCATGCCGCCGCCGAGGCCCTGGACGACCCGGAAGGTCACCAGCATCGGCAGCGAGGTGGCGAGCGCGCACAGGGCGGAGCCGAGGGCGAAGAACAGGATCGCCATCAGGTAGAGCCGCTTGGTGCCGAACCGGTCGGCCGCCCACCCGGTCAGCGGGATCACGGTGGCGAGCGCGAGGGTGTAGCCGGTCATCGTCCAGGCCGACTCGGCGGCGGTCGCGTCGAACTGGTCCTGGAAGTCCTGCTGGGCGACGGAGACCACGGTGATGTCGAGGATGGACATGATCGCGCCGAGCACGACCACGCCGGCCACGAGGAGGACGCCCTTGTCCAGGCGGTCCGAGGCCGCTGCGTCGGGCTTCGTGCTGAGGTCGCTGGTCACGAACGGCAACCCTAAGCGGACGGACCGCCCGTTTCCCACCGGGTTCCTGTAAACGGTCGGTGACCTCGCTCTCACGCCCCGCCGGCCGGGCGTCGGCCGGCGCGCTGCGCGATCAGGTCGAGGAGCCGGCGTACGACCTCGTCGCGGTCGAGCCGAACGTTGTCCACCCAGCGCCGGGTGTCGAGCGCATGGTGGAGCTCACCCTGCTCTGCGGCGTGGCCGACGAGCGTCTCGGGGATCGGGCGACCCTCGGACTCGTAGGCACCCGGGCGCTGCTCGGGGGGTACGTCGAGGAGGTCGGGGGGCCCGTAGGAGATGCCGGGACCGTCGCTGAACCAGCCCACCTTGTGCTGGCTGGTGCCGTTCGGTGCGAGGTGGACGTCGGTCACGAGTGCCCACAGCACCGACTCGCGCAGCGAGTTGCCGACCAGGTCGACGACCCTGTCGGGACGGCCGACCCGGGACCGGATCCCCGCGACGATCCCGTGCAGGCGCTCGATCGCCCCGGCCCACCGGTCCGAGGCCTCGTCGTAGCCGACCGGTGTGGAGAACGCGTCGAGGACGACCAGCGCGTCCGGGTGCTCGGCGTGGAGTGCGTCGATGACGGCGGGGATCTCCGCCTCCTGGTCGATCCAGGCGCGGCTGTCGACCCGCAGCCCGATCCAGACCACCGGGAAGGGCGGGTCCGCTGGCGGCTGCGCGGCGCCGGGCGTGGGCGGCAGGGCGGCCATCCGGTCGGCCAGCCGCTCGACGAGCGCCCGACGGATGAAGAACCCGCCCGGTTTCACCAGGAGGTGGTCGGCGGAGAAGGGGTGCGGGTCGCGTACGCCACGCGCCGACTCCGTCACCACCGGCACGCCCTCGAGCTCGGGGAAGAGCCCGACCACCGGGCCGAAGAACTCCGACCCGCCCAGCCGCAGCTCGTCGACGCGGTCGCCCAGACCGGCGGTGACGAGGCGGTCGAGGCCAGGGAAGAAGTTCCACAGGTGGTGGGCGAAGCTCTCGTCCATCATCCCCAGCACGGTGACGTGCCGCCGGTCCCCGGAGGGGACGCGTTGGTCGAGCACCGCGCGCCGGGAACGGTGGTAGCCGACCCGCCGCAGCGCCACCCGGCGCAGCAGCTCGGCGTGGAGGTTGGTGATCCGGAGCGTCGTCATGTGCTCCCACTGGTCGGCCCCGAGGTCGATGAGGAGGTTGTGGCGGGGCAGGGCCAGGTAGAGCGCCCCGCCACCGAAGCCGCCGGCGACCAGCAGGGTGAGCTCGCGCTCACCGAAGGAGTAGACGGTCCGACCGAACATGTGGACCGAGTCGAACGGCTCGCACTCGGCACCGGTGTGCGGGTCACGGACGAGTAGGCGGCCCTCGGTGACGAGCCGGTTCTGGAAGCCCTGACAGGCCTCGTCGCGGGCGACGCGCTCGCGCTGGTAGTCGCTGACGTAGGCCGTCGGCGATCCGCTCGCGGGCCAGCCCGCGGGATCGGCGCGGAGGAAGTCCTCGGCGTACCACCGCAGCGCGTCGGGCGAGAGGTCGAGAGCCTCGGTGTCGGCGCGGTCGAACGGCACGATGCGCGGCGGACGCAGCCGGAAGGCGAGCTGGACGACGGACCTCGGCAGCGCCCGCACGGCGCGGCACCGGTCGGCGTCGAGGCCGCGCAGGAGGGCGTAGCTGCGCCACATCCGGCGGCACATCCGGACCTCGTCGGACTGCTCGAACGCGCGCAGGTAGGGCCGCAGCCGGCGGCGGAGGGGCCCCGGGCCGCCGTGGCCGAGGAGCCACAGGAGCACGGCCGTCAGCGGCTGCTCCGCGCGCTCCTGGAGATCCAGCAGACGCGTCCGCGGGTCCGTGCCCTCCGACCGCAGCTGCCGCACCCAGGCGTCGACGTGCGCCCGGTCCGTCGGCTCGGCGAGGATGCGCGCCGCGGCGCCGGCATCCACGTCGGTGCGGGCCTCGCTCACCATGCCGCCGACCCTAGAGCGTGAGCACGGCCGGTGTCGGCGGCACCGGTTAGGTTCGGTGCATGAGCTTCGTCCCCGTCACCGGCTCCGCGGCGTTCCGGCCCGCGGAGCCGCCGCGTGAGGGGACGGTCGAGTTCAGCGACCGGCGGCGCACGGTCAGCCTCCCGGTCCGTGCCGCGATCCCCGTCCTCACCAAGGCCCACGCCCGCGAGGACCTTCATCCCTCGGTCGCGCTGATCGCCTCGGCCACCCATCTCGCGCTGCGGCTGGTCGCGGCCGGCAAGCTGGAGCCCGCCGAGGACGCCGCGTCCTGGCAGGTCGCCCTCGCCGACGGCGACGAGGAGCGGGTGCGGCTGCTCGCCGAGGCGCGCGCGTACGCCGAGGTGGACGCCGCCTCCGCGGAGGTGCTGGTCAGACAGGTGCTGACCGCCGTCGCCGACGCGATGCCGCGGAGCGCGCCGGTCGCGGCCCGACGTCGTACGCCGGTGAGACCGGCCTCGCCGGAGGAGCAGACGGCCAAGGCTGAGGCGTTCCGGGAGCGGCTGCAGGCGCGGCTCGCCCGGCACGTCACCGAGTCGACACCGGTCTCCGCCGGACTGCCCTCGCTGGTGTCGGTGTCGCTGCGCGTGGAGGCCGACGAGGAGGAGCTCGTCGGCGGCACCGTGCGGCTGGTGCCGCAGGTCCACGACGACAACGACCCGCTCCACGTCGTCGACGCCGACCGGCTGTGGACGGAGCGGGAGGGCGACCACGGCTTCGCCGACCGTGCGCGCACCCATGCGCTGGTCGCGCTGCGCGGCGCTTCCGAGGCCTGGCCGGTGCTCGACCGGCTGCTCGACCTCCCGGTGCCGACCGAGATCACTCTCGAGGGCGACGAGATCGTAAGCCTCCTCGAGCACGGCCTCGGGGCGCTCCGCGAGCGCGGCGTGGACGTGCTCTGGCCGCGCTCGCTCGGGCCGTACTTCAACCAGCAGAGCCTCACCAGCTCCGCCGTCCTCGACCGGGCCGCGCCGGCGGGCGGCAGGCAGTGGGAGGACCTCCTCCACGACGGGCTGTTCGGCACCCAGGACCTCTTCGGCTTCCGATGGCAGGTGGCGCTCGGTGGCGAGCCGCTGACGGACGAGGAGATGGACCAGCTCGCCGGCGCGGCCGGGCCGGTGCTGAGGCTGCGCGGTTCCTGGACGGTCGTCCATCCGAGCATCGCCCGGAAGGCCCGCAAGCGGCTGCTGCGCAGGCTGTCGGGCGGTGAGGCGCTGGCCGTCGCCCTCACCGGCGCGCCGCCGCCCGAGGTGCTCGCGGCGGTCGAGGAGGACGCCGGCGACGAGGCCGCGCAGGTGGTGGTCGGCGCCTCGATCGGCCGGCTGCGCGACGCCGTCCTCGCCGCCGCCTCGGGCGAGCCGGTGCCGGTGCCCGAGGGGCTGACGGCGACGCTGCGGGACTACCAGCGACACGGGCTCTCCTGGCTGGCCGGGGTCACCGGGCTCGGCCTCGGCTGCTGCCTCGCCGACGACATGGGGCTGGGCAAGACCGTCACGCTCATCGCCCTCCATCTCCACCGCGCGGAGCGGGTCTCGACGGGCTCGACCGACGGGGGCGGGCCGACCACTGGGCCCACGCTGGTGGTCTGTCCGACCAGCCTGCTCGGCAACTGGGAGGACGAGCTGGCGAGGTTCGCCCCCGGCGTACGCGTGCGGCGCCACCACGGCTCGGCGCGCGACCTCGACGGGCTGGAGACCTCGGGCGGGGGCGAGGTCGTGCTGACGACGTACGCCACCATGCGGCGCGACGTCGAGCACCTCGCCGGCGTCGACTGGGGCCTGGTCGTCGCCGACGAGGCCCAGCACGTCAAGAACGCCTCGTCCTCCACGGCGCGGGCGCTGCGGCGGATCCCAGCGCGGGCGCGGGTCGCCCTGACCGGCACCCCGGTGGAGAACGACCTGACCGAGCTCTGGGCGATCCTCGACTGGTGCGTGCCGGGGCTGCTCGGCAGCCGGCTGGCCTTCCGGCGGGCGTGGGCGAGCCAGATCGAGTCAGGGGCAGACACGGCCAAGGCGCGGCAGTTCGCCGAGATGGTGGCGCCGTTCCTGCTGCGGCGCCGCAAGAGCGATCCCGGGATCGCCCCCGAGCTGCCGGCCAAGACCGAGACCGACCACCCGCTGATGCTGACGCGGGAACAGACGGTCCTCTACGAGGCCTACGTCCGGGACACGATGGCCCGGATCGAGCGGCTCGACGGCGACGACCCGACCCGCCGCGGGCTGGTGCTCATGCTGCTCACCGGGCTCAAGCAGATCTGCAACCACCCGGCCCAGTTCCTCAAGCAGCAGAGCGGCCGGATCGCGGGCCGGTCGCAGAAGATCGACGTCCTCGACGAGCTCCTCGAGACGGTCGTGTCGGAGGACGGCGGGGCTCTCGTCTTCACCCAGTACGTCGCGATGGCGCGCCTCCTCGAGGCGCACTGGTCGCAGGTCGGCATCCCTCATCAGTTCCTCCACGGCGGCACCCCGGTGCGCGAGCGGGAGCGGATGGTGGCGGCGTTCCAGGCGGGCGAGGTCCCCGTCTTCCTGCTCTCGCTCAAGGCGGGCGGCACCGGCCTCAACCTCACCCGCGCCGACCACGTGGTCCACGTCGACCGCTGGTGGAACCCCGCCGTCGAGGACCAGGCGACCGACCGCGCCCACCGGATCGGCCAGACCAACCCCGTCCAGGTCCACCGGCTCGTCACCCGCGGCACCGTCGAGGAGCGGGTCGCCGAGCTGCTCCGGCGCAAGCGGGCACTCGCGGAGGCCGTGCTCGGCCGCGGCGAGGCGGCGCTCACCGAGCTCAGCAACGCCGAGCTGCGGGACCTGGTCATGCTGCGCAAGCAGCGGCCGTCGAAGCGGCGACGGATCGTGTCGTGATGGCCGCCGTCACCCACCCCCGCGAGCCGGCACGCCGCGGCGCGCAGCGGCCGGAGACCTGGTGGGGTCGCGCGTTCCTGCGGGCGGTCGAGGAGACGGCGTACGACGACGCGCAGCTCACCGGCGCGCGTGCGCTCGCCCGATCGGGGCAAATCGGTGGGCTCGTCGTCGACGCCGGCACCTTCGCGGCGGCGGTCGACGAGGAGCGCGGGCTCTGGACCGTCACCGGCACCGTGGAGCGGCTCGATGCCGAGTCCGTCGAGGCGTTCCTCGAGGTGGTCGCCGTCGACCAGGCCCGGATCGACGCCCTCCTCGCCGGCGAGCTGCCCCACGACCTCGTCGAGCACGCCGAGGAGGCCGGCGTCGAGCTCGTGCCGTACGGCGGCGAGTTGGCCGCCATATGCACCTGCGGCCACTGGCACGACATGTGCGTCCACGCCCTCGCGGTGCTCCACCAGCTCGGCCGCCTCGTCGACCGCGACGCCTCCGTCCTCCTCCACCTCCGGGGCATCCCCCGCGACGACCTGCTCGCGCGGCTGCGACGTCGCCCGGATGTCGCCGTACCCGGGCCCGCGCTCGGGGAGTCGGTCGACGAGGTCGAGATCGCCTTCGACGCCGCCCTCCGCGCCCGACGACTTCTGGGCGACGGACTCAACGAAGAGCGGCCAGGGCCATCGAGGTGAGGACCTCGCGGGTGTCCTGGTCGGGGAGGACGCGGTTGTGCGGGGTGGAGTTGATCAGTCCGAAGGCGGCGTGCGCCATGGCGCGGGCGGTGTCGCGGGAGAGCGCCGGGTCACGCCGGCGGAGCTGGTCGGCCCACACGTCGACGTACTCCCGCTGCAGCGTCCGCACCCGCTCCCGCGCCTCCGCCGGGAGCGACTGCCAGTCACGGTCCTGGACGACGATGAGGGCGCGGTCGCGCAGGGCGAAGTCGACGTGCCAGTCCACCAGCGCCGCCAGGGCGGCCTCCGGCCCGTCCGCCGCCGCAACGCGGGCGCGCCCCTCGGCGAGCAGCGTCTCGGAGATCGAGACCAGCATCTCGGCGAGGATCGCCTCCTTGGACGAGAAGTGCTTGTAGAGCGCCGGCCCCGAGATGCCGCACGCCGCACCGAGCTCGGCGACGGACACGCCGTGGAAGCCGCGCGCGGCGAAGAGCTCGGCCGCCGTGGCCAGGATCTGCTCGCGGCGGGTCGGCTGCGCCGCAGCGCGTGCGGCCGCGGACGATGCGGCCGACGAGGTCGTCATGCCCCGAGGTTAACGGTCGCTCACCAGGGCGGGGATGGATCGTCCGCATTCGGGTGTTGGGGGCAGGCGTGACCCAGCCCGCGACGCAGCCCGCCGCCCCGTCCGTCTCGACCCGCGCCGTCGCGCTCATCATGGCGGTCGCCTGCGGTCTCACCGTCGCGAACCTCTACTACTGCCAGCCGCTGCTCGACCTGATGGCGCAGGACTTCCACATCGCGCAGGGGACGGCGTCGCTGGTGGTCACGCTGACGCAGGTGGGGTACGCCGCCGGGCTGCTCCTCCTCGTCCCCCTCGGGGACCTGCTCGAGAACCGCCGCCTGGTCACCCGGATGCTGCTCGGCACCGCGCTCGCGCTCGCGATCGCGGCGGCGTCCCCGGTCTTCGGTCTCTTCCTGGCCCTCTCGGTCGCGGTCGGCGTCACGTCCGTGATCGTCCAGATCCTGGTGCCGCTCGCCGCGCACCTGGCGCCGCCGGGCCAGCACGGTCAGTACGTCGGCACCGTCATGAGCGGCCTCCTGCTCGGCATCCTCCTCGCCCGATCGGCCGCGTCCGGGATCGCCGAGCTGGTCGGCTGGCGCGGCATCTACGTCGTCTCGGCCGTCCTCATGGTGCTGCTCAGCCTGGTGCTGCGGCGGACCCTGCCGGTCTGGCGGCCCGACCACTCCTCGACGTACGCCGGCATGCTCGCCTCCGTCCTCCATCTCGTCCGCACCGAGCCGGTCCTGCGCCGCCGGGCGTTCGCCCAGGCGATGATGTTCGGCGCGTTCACGGCGTACTGGACAGCCATCGCCTATCAGCTCATCGACGAGCACGGCTTCAGCCAGGGCGAGATCGCGGTCTTCGCGCTCGTGGGGGCCGGCGGCGCCGCGGCAGCGCCGGTGGCCGGCCGCTTCGCGGACAAGGGGTACGCTGCCGGCGCCAGCGGCGTCATGCTCCTCGTCGCGTCGGCGAGCTTCGTGCTCGCCCTGGCCGGCCAGCACAGCTGGGTCCTGCTCGCGCTGGCGGCGATCGTCCTCGACTTCGCCGTCCAGTCCCACCAGGTGATGGGACAGCAGGTGATCTACGCACTGCGGCCGCAGGCACGGGCACGGATCAACACCGTGTACATGACCACGATCTTCATCGGCGGCTCGCTCGCCTCGCTGCTCACCGGCTGGCTGCACGACCACGGCGGGTGGAGCTCGGTCTGCGTCCTCGGGATCGTGCTGCCCCTGCTGGGGTTCGCGGTCTGGGCGTGGGGTCGCATCGGCGAGCGGTGAGTGGCGGCCTGACCGCGATCTCGGCCGCTGAACGACACCGGTTTCCCGACAGGGCCTTGTTGCGGAGGTTAATGAACGTTAACCTCCGATCATGCCCACTCTCCGTGAGCTCACCGACGAGCTGCGCGACCGGCTGGCGCGGGTGCGCCAGGGCGGCACCGAACGGGCCCGGCAGCGCCACACCGAGCGCGGAAAGCTCCTCGTGCGCGACCGGGTCGACACGCTCCTCGACCCCGGCAGCCCCTTCCTGGAGCTGAGCCCGCTGGCGGCGTACGGGATGTACGGCGACGGGCCGGATGACGCCTGGGCCGTGCCGAGCGCCGGCATCGTGACCGGGATCGGCCGGATCAGCGGCCGCGAGTGCGTCGTCGTCGCCAACGACGCGACCGTCAAGGGCGGCACCTACTACCCGATCACCGTCAAGAAGCATCTGCGCGCGCAGACGATCGCCGCCGAGAACCGGCTGCCCTGCGTCTACCTCGTCGACTCCGGCGGGGCGTTCCTGCCGCTGCAGGACGAGGTGTTCCCGGACCGCGAGCACTTCGGCCGGATCTTCTTCAACCAGGCCAACCTCTCCCGGCAGGGCATCCCCCAGATCGCCAGCGTGATGGGCAGCTGCACCGCGGGCGGCGCGTACGTTCCGGCGATGTCCGACGAGACCGTCATCGTCCGCAACCAGGGCACGATCTTCCTCGGCGGCCCGCCTCTGGTGAAGGCGGCCACCGGCGAGGTCGTCACCGCCGAGGAGCTCGGCGGCGGCGACGTGCACGCCCGCAGGTCCGGCGTCGTCGACCACCTCGCCGACGACGACAAGCACGCGCTCGAGATCGTGCGGGGGATCGTCGGGACGCTTCAGGATTCCCCGGCCGGCCGGGGAAACCCGACCTTGTTGGCCATCCAGACACCCCACAAGGTCGGATTTCCCCTGCCAGCCGGGGAAACCGAGGAGCCCCTCGAGGACCCCGCCACCCTCGCCGACGTGGTGCCGACGGACACGAGGACGCCGTACGACGTGCGCGACGTGATCCGCCGGATCGTGGACGGGAGCAGGCTGCAGGAGTTCAAGCAGCTGTACGGCGAGACGCTCGTGTGCGGATTCGCGCACATCGAGGGCCACCCGGTGGGGATCGTCGCCAACAACGGCATCCTGTTCAGCGAGTCCGCCCTGAAGGGTGCGCACTTCGTCGAGCTCTGCAACCAGCGCGGGATCCCGCTGCTCTTCCTGCAGAACATCTCCGGCTTCATGGTCGGCAAGGACTACGAGAACCGCGGCATCGCCCGCGACGGCGCGAAGCTGGTCACCGCGGTGGCGTGCAGCGTCGTGCCGAAGCTGACCGTGGTGATCGGCGGCAGCTTCGGGGCGGGCAACTACGGCATGTGCGGGCGCGCGTACGACCCGCGCTTCTTGTGGATGTGGCCCAATGCCCGGATCTCGGTGATGGGCGGCGAGCAGGCCGCCTCGGTCCTCGCGACGGTGCGGGGGTTCGACTCGCCGGAGGACGAGGAGGCGTTCAAGGCGCCGATCCGCGAGCAGTACGAGACGCAGGGGTCGCCCTACTACGCGACCGCCCGGCTCTGGGACGACGGCGTGATCGACCCCGCCGACACCCGCCGGGTCCTCGCGATGGCGCTCGCCGTCACGACCACGAGCCCGCCGCCGGCGCCGTCGTACGGTGTCTTCAGGATGTGAGGATGCCGATGGACGTCTCGACGAGCCCGACGACGGGGGAGATCCACACGCTCCTCGTCGCCAACCGCGGCGAGATCGCCCGCCGCGTCTTCCGCACGGCGCGGGCGCTCGGGCTGCGCACGGTCGCGGTCCACACCGACCTCGATGCCGCCGCTCCCCACGTGCGTGATGCCGACGTCGCCGTACGCGTGCCCTCCTACCTCGACGTCGACGCCGTCGTCGCGGCCGCGGTGGAGAGCGGCGCGCAGGCGGTGCACCCCGGCTACGGGTTCCTGTCCGAGCGGGCGGAGTTCGCCCGCGCGGTCGAGAAGGCCGGGCTCGTCTTCGTCGGCCCGCCGGCCGACGTCATCGAGCAGATGGGCCGCAAGGACGCCGCCCGCGAGATCGCGGTCCAGGCCGGCGTGCCCGTGGTGCCGCAGGGCGACACGGCGACCCCTCCGCTGCTCGTGAAGGCCGCGGCAGGCGGCGGCGGGAAGGGCATGCGCGTCGTCCGCGACCCCGCCGGCCTGGAGGAGGCGAAGGCGGCCGCCGCGCGCGAGGCGCTGAACGCGTTCGGCGACGACACGCTGCTGATCGAGAGGTACGTCGAGCGCGGCCGGCACATCGAGGTCCAGGTGCTCGCCGACGCGCACGGCAGCGTCATCCACCTCGGCGAGCGGGACTGCTCCACCCAGCGCCGCCACCAGAAGGTGATCGAGGAGGCGCCGGCGCCGACGCTCACCACCGAGCAGCGCGAGCTGGTCACCGGCAGCGCCGTCGCGCTCGCCCGGCAGGTCGGTTACGTCAACGCCGGGACCGTCGAGTTCCTCCTCGACGAGACGACCGGCGAGGCGTACTTCCTGGAGATGAACACCCGCCTCCAGGTCGAGCACCCCGTCACCGAGGCCGTGACCGGACTCGACCTCGTCGCCCTGCAGCTCGCCGTGGCGGGGGGCCGGCCGCTGCCGATCGCCCAGTCCGACGTACGCACCGACGGGCACGCCATCGAGGTCAGGGTGTACGCCGAGGACTCCTTCCACGGCTTCCTTCCCCAGGCCGGGACGGCGACACGGGTGCGCTGGCCGACCGGGGCGCGGGTCGACCACGCCCTCGAGAGCGGCCAGGTGGTGAGCACGGCGTACGACCCGATGCTCGCGAAGATCATCGTCCACGGCCCGGACCGCGAGGCCGCCCGGCGGGCGCTGGTGAGGGCGCTCGACGAGACGGCGGTGCTCGGCCTGACCACCAACACCGGCTTCCTCCGGGTGCTGGCGGCGAGCGAGGAGTTCCGGGACGCGGCGATCGACACCGCCTGGCTCGACCGCCACGACCTCCCCGCGCCCGACCCGACGCTCGCCCGGCAGATCGCCGCGCACGCGGTCGCGGAGCGGAGCAGGTACGCCGACGCCGGGCCGTTCCGGGCCGACGGGTTCCGCCTCGGAGGACCGCCGGCGCCGGTCGTCGTACCTCTCGACGAGCCGGTCACCGTCGGCCCGCTCCCGCCCGGGGTCGCCGAGCGAGCGACCGTCGCGATCCAGGGGCCGCGGGTCGAGGTGGTGCACGAGGGCCAGCGGTTCGTCTTCGAGCCCCCGGACCGCGTGGCCGGGCCGCACGCGCACGAGGGCGGCGGCAGCGTCGACGCCCCGATGCCGGGCACCGTCCTCGAGGTGCGGGTGGCTGAAGGCGACGACGTGGCCGAGGGGGACGTGCTCGGGGTGATGGAGGCGATGAAGATGGAGGTGTCGCTCAAGGCGCCGTTCGCCGGCCGGGTCACCAGCGTGGCCGCGGTCGTCGGGGCCCAGGTGGCACTCGGAGCGGAGCTGTTCGCCGTGGAGCCGGCGGAGGCGGCAGAGGCGGCAGAGGCTGAGGAGGCGGCGAATGACTGAGAACCTGACCGGGCTGCCCGCCGTCGTACCCCTCGACGGCCTGCCGCCGGCGGTGACGATCTACGAGGTCGGCCCCCGGGACGGCCTGCAGAACGAGCAGCTGACCATCCCGACCGAGACCAAGGCCGATCTGATCGCGCGGCTGCTCGGCGCCGGGCTCGCGCCGGTGGAGGCGACCAGCTTCGTCCACCCGAAGTGGGTGCCGCAGCTCGCCGACGCGGCGGAGCTCGAGCGCATGCTCGCTGACCGGCTCGGCGACGCCGCCCGCGGGCTCCCCGTCCTCGTCCCCAACGAGCGCGGCCTCGACCGCGCCCTCGAGCTCGGCCTGACCCACGTCGCGATCTTCGGCAGCGCGACCGAGACGTTCGCCAACAAGAACCTCAACCAGACCTACGACGGCCAGTTCGCGATGTTCGAGCCGGTCGTCTCCCGCGCCAAGGCGGCCGGCCTGACGGTGCGGGCCTACGTGTCGATGTGCTTCGGTGACCCGTGGGAGGGCCGGGTGCCGATCGACCAGGTCGTCACGGCCGGCACGCGGCTGCTCGACCTCGGCGCCGACCAGCTCAGCCTCGGCGACACGATCGGCGTCGGCACCGCGGGCCACGTCACCGCGCTCGTGGCGGCGTACGCCGACGCGGGGGTGCCGGTCGATCGGCTCGCGCTGCACTTCCACGACACCTACGGCCAGGCGCTCGCCAACACCCTCGCCGGCCTGCGCGCCGGCGTGACGACGTACGACGCCAGTGCCGGCGGGCTCGGCGGCTGCCCGTACGCCAAGAGCGCCACCGGCAACCTCGCCACCGAGGACCTCGTCTGGATGCTCGACGGCCTGGGCATCGAGCACGGCGTGGACCTCACGAAGCTCGTCGAGACGAGCGCCTGGCTGGCCCGCGAGACCGGCCGGCCGAGTCCCAGCGCCGTCGTACGCGCGCTGGCCCCGACACGCGATTAGCGCAGCCTCCTCCCGATAACGCCGAGCGGGCCCCGGTGGGTCACAATCTCCTGCATGACTCGCAGGGTCTACGTCCACGTCGGAGCGCCGAAGACCGGCACCACCTACCTCCAGGACCGGCTCTTCCTCAACCGCGCCCGGCTGGAGCGGGAGGGCATCGCCTACCCGATCGGGCTCAAGGACGACATGTTCGAGGCCGCCCTCGACCTGATCGAGCGTCCGTGGGGCGGGCTGCGCGATGAGGCCAACGGCGAGTGGGCCGCCCTGATGCGTCGCGTACGCCGCAACCCCGCCCCCACGATCGTGCTCAGCCACGAGATCCTGGCCGGCGCCCGGCCGCAGCACGTCGAGCGCGCCATGAAGGACCTCCAGGAGTTCGAGGTCCACATCGTCTACAGCGCCCGGGACATCGCCCGGCAGCTTCCCGCCGAGTGGCAGGAGCAGGTGAAGCACAACGGACGGAGCAGCTTCCGCCGCTATCTCCGGCAGGTCCGCAAGGCGAAGCAGACCCACGCCAACCGGTGGTTCTGGCGGGTCCAGGGGCTGCCCGACGTGCTGACCCGCTGGGGCTGCAACCTGCCGCCGGACCGGGTCCACCTCATCACCGTGCCGCAGCCCGGAGCGCCCAAGGACACGCTCTGGCTGCGGTTCTGCGACGTCATCGGGATCGACCCCTCGTGGGCGCCGGAGGAGAGCGACCGCCGCAACCCGTCGCTCGGCAGTGCGGAGACGACCCTGCTGCGGCGGGTCAACGCGCTCCTCCTCGACGAGGACTTCGCCGGCCAGGACTACCGCAAGATCGTCCGCGAGATCATCGCCCACCGCACGCTCGCCCAGCGCGACGACATGACCCGGGCGACCCTCCCGCCGGACGCGTACGACTGGGCCGAGGAGGTCGCCGACAGCTGGATCGAGTGGGCCCAGGGCGCCAAGATCGACGTCGTCGGCGACCTCGACGAGCTCCGCCCGGTCCGCCCGGTCGAGGGCACGGAGTGGGTCAACCCCGACAAGCCCCGGCCCCGCGAGGTGGCCGACGCCGCCCTCGACGCCCTCGTCGCCGTCATCCTCGAGGCCGGCCGGCGGCCGGACCCCGACATCGCGCTGAAGACCAAGATGGCCAACGTCGTACGTCGCGCCCGGGGCGGCCGATGAACGTCACCGCCACGGAGTCTCGGGGCTGGGGCTGGGCCGCGCACCTGCGCGCGGGCGGCACCACGCCGTGGGCCGCCTGGCGGGGCGAGGCACCTGCCGAGCCCGTCATGGCGGGCGCTCTGCCCGGCGCGGAGCAGCTGGAGCTGCTCCGCCGGCTCAACCTGACCGGGCCGGTGCCGCAGGCGCTGGCCGAGCGCGTGCTCACCACCACCGCCCCCGGCCGCGGGCGGCGCGGCCTGCCGCTCGCGGGTGACGGCCCGCCGCCGGCGTACGGCGTCGCGCCGGTCGACCCTGCCGGCCTCGGGTCCGCGGAGCTGCTGCGCGGGGCGAGCCTGCTGCTCGCCCAGGACCTGGTCGCCGGCGCCGTCGACCCCGAGCCGCGGTCGCGGTGGCGACGCCGCCTGCGCGCCCGCTACCGGATCGCCGGCGACGGCTGGCTCACCGGCCCGCTCCGCGACGAGCTGGGCCGGCGCGGACGGCCGGAGGGCGGACGCGGGATGACCGTGTACGTCGTCGGGGCGCCGGTCGACGAGATGCTCTGCGACGTGTGGACGGCCCGCTGCTTCGGCCAGGGCGTGGTCGCCTTCGACACCTGGCTGGACCGCGTCGTACGCCGGGGCGGGCTCCCGGCCCGTGCCGACCTGGTCCGGATCGCGCGGTGGTGGGTCGAACGGATCGGCCGGGAGCGGGTCAGGGTCGTCCTCGACCCGAACCGGCTCCCCGAGCTGCTCGGCACCCGTGGTCCGCTGCCCGGCCGGCCGCGGATCTCCGCGGACGCCGCGGAGGTCGCCCGCCAGGTCGGCCCGGCGCTCGCGTTGCTCGTCGGACCCGAGGAGCGGGCCCGGCTGCTGCGCCGCGGACTGCTCCCGCGGCTGCGCCGTGTCTCGCCGCCGACCCCGGCCTCACCGGCGCTCGCGGTGCCGGGCCGCCACCGCGACTGGGTCGCCACGCAGGCGAGGGCCCAGCGCGACGCGCTCGTCGCCGATGGCTACGATTTCTGTGGCGACCCAGACCTGTTGCTCCCGCGGCAGGCGGCCGCCCCGGCAGCCACCGGCCCCGCGCCAGACACGGAGCGGGCGCTGGCCCTGACCCTCCGGCTGCTGGTCGACGGACCGAGGAGGAACGCGTGAAGCGGGTGCTGCTCCACGTGGGCACGCCGAAGACCGGCACGTCGTACCTCCAGGACGTGCTGTTCCGCAACCGCGACCTCCTCGCCGACCACGGCATCCACTACCCGGCCGACCGGTTCGATGCACACTTCCTCGCCGCGCTCGACCTGATGACGATGCCGTGGGGCGGCCTCGAGGCGGAGGCCGTCGGTGCCTGGGAGCGGCTGGCCGCCGCCGTACGCGAGGTGCCGGACGGCGACACCGTCATCGTCAGCCACGAGATCCTCGCGAACGCCTCCCGCCAGCAGGCGGAGCGGGCCCTCGCGTCGTTCGGGGAGGGCTGCGAGGTCCACCTCGTCCTCTCGGTGCGCGACCTCGTCCGGCAGATCCCGGCAGAGTGGCAGGAGAACGTCAAGCACCGCAGCACGCTGACCTACCACCGCTTCCTGTCCCAGATCCAGGACCCGGCGCGGAGCACCAGGGTGGGTGCGTGGTTCTGGGGTGTCCAGGAGCTGCCCGACATCCTCGACCGGTGGGGGAGCCGGCTGCCGCCCGACCAGATCCATCTCGTCACCGTGCCCCCGCCCGGCAGCGACCGGGACCTGCTCTGGAAGCGGTTCAGCCACACCTTCGGACTCGACGGGCTCGACCTCGACCTGGCCGAGGAGCGGTCCAACCCGTCCCTCGGCGCACCCGAGACGGCGCTGCTGCGCCGGATCAACCTGAAGGCCAACGGCGTCGTCGAGCCGGCCGACTACCGCCCGCTGGTCCGCGAGCTGCTCGCCCACCGTGTCCTGTCGCGGCGGCGCGCCTCGCCCCGGCTCGCCCTGCCCCCGGAGATCGCACCGTGGGTCCAGTACCTCTCCCGGCAGTGGGTCGACGAGCTCCGCTCGCGGTCGTACGACGTCGTCGGCTCGCTCGACGAGCTCATCGGCAACCCGGGTGACCCGGCTTCCTACGCCGACCCCGACCGGCCCCGACCGCGCCAGGTCAACGGCGCCGCCCTCGACGTCATCGAGGCGCTCCTCGTCGAGAACGCCCGGCTCCGCCACCTCGAGCGGCGGCTGGGCGCCGAGCTCGCCGACACGCGCGAGGCGCTGCGCCGCTCGGAGGACGCCAACCCGCTGCGGCGGCTCTACCTCGCCCTCGAGCGGCGGGCCTGGGGCCGCGGGCTGCTGCGCGTCTACCGCTTCGCGCGGGGCAGGAGCTCGCGGGCGGCGTAGCGCCCGATCTGGTACGTCGTCCACGCGTCGGTGCCGGCACCGACCACGCCGCCGATCACGGGGATCCGCTTGCCGACGGTCGCCGCGAGCCGCTTGCCCGCGACCCGGCTGAGCATCTCGGCGGCGACCTCCGTGGCGACCACCTTGTCGAGCGCCGGGTCGTAGGCCGGCGCGGTCGCGATCGCCATCGGCGGGGCCGGCAGCTTCTTGCGCTTGACCTGCCGGGAGACCCGCTCGGAGCCGAGCAGGCAGACGAGGATGGCGTTCCGGGTCCGCGGGTCCTCGAGGTCGTAGCCGCGCAGGTGCGCGATCGCCGCCACCATCCGCGACTGGATGATCGCCAGCCCGCTCACGTTGGCCGGCACCGTCAGCGTCATCGTGGCGAGGCCGCCGAGGTTGGTCGCGAAACCGCCCGCCGAGGCGAGGGCGACGTGGTTCTCGATCACCTCGCGGACCGCCTTCCCGGTGTCGCCCTTCTGCTCCTTCAGCTGCTTCTCTGCCGCCGCGGCCGCACCGGGCAGCGGGCCGACGCCCACGATCGCGCGGTGGAGCGCCTGGCGGATGACACCCGAGGTGACGCCCGGCGCGAGCTCCACCAGCTTCGGGGCGAGCGCGCCGGCGGCCGTCGTCAGGGCCTTGCTGCGGTTGACCATGCCGCGATCCTACGGAGCGGTAGGTCGGCGTACGGCGTGCCGCTACCGTCGACTCGTGCCCTGCGAGCCCGAGCCGACCCGATGGGTCTTCGCCGACCTGCGCGACCCGCGCGCCGACGGCATGCTCGACGACCTCGTCGCGATGGGCGCCGACCTCGCCCCCGGCACCGTCCTGGCGGCGTACCGACGCGGGCTCTTCCCCATGCCCGGCGAGTCGGCACGCGACCCGATCCTGTGGTTCTCGCCGGTGGAACGAGGTGTGCTGCCGCTCCACGGGCTGAAGGTCTCCCGATCGCTGCGCAGGTCGACCCGCGACTTCGAGATCCGGATCGACACCGCCTTCGAGGGGGTCGTGGACGGGTGCGCCGACCCGCGCCGCCCGCAGGGCTGGATCGACGACCGGATCAGGGCGGCGTACGTCGAGCTGCACCGGCTCGGCTGGGCCCACTCCGTGGAGGCGTGGCGCGACGGCCGGCTGGCCGGCGGGCTGTACGGCGTGGCGATCGGCGGGCTGTTCGCCGGGGAGTCGATGTTCCACCGCGAGCGGGACGCGTCGAAGGTCGCGCTCGTCGGGCTCGTCGAGGCGCTCTGCGACGGACCACCGGAGGTCGTCGCCGACCGGCTCCTCGACGTGCAGTGGCAGACCCCCCACCTCGCCTCGCTCGGGGTCGTCGAGATCCCGCGGGCGGAGTACCTCGACCGGCTCGACCGAGCCCTCGCCCTGCCGCTCCCGCCGGCCTTCGCCGGCGCCGACGCCGGGCGCGACTGCTGAGGATTAGAACCCGCCCGGTCGGGGAAGGTGGCCTGCGCGCGCACCCGGCGCGCACGCGAAGGGGGGCACCATGAGCCAGACGCCGGCGGGTTGGTACCACGACAGCCACGGCACGATCCGCTGGTGGGACGGCAGCCAGTGGACCGAGCACACCCGGGAGGCGCCCGCGCAGCCGGCGGCGCCGCCTGCCTCACCGCCTGCCTCACCGCCGCCGACGGGTGGTACGCCGTCGCAGGACGCCACCGTCGTCCGCGGCGCGCCCATGCCGCCGGTGCCGCCGGTGCCGCCGGTGCCGCCGCAGCAGCCAGCTCGCCCGCAGCAGCCCGCCTGGCCCGTCGGTCAGCCGGGGCACCAAGGACAGCCCGGACAGCCAGGACGGATGGGACACCAGCCCCCGTGGGGTGCGGCGGCGTACGCCTCACCCGCCGGGGCCGGCCGCAAGCCGAGCCGCGGCATGATGCTCGGCGTGGGCGGCGGCATCCTCGCCCTCTTCATCGCGGCGATCGCGGTCGTCGTCGTGGTCGACAACAAGTCCGACGACGATCCCAGCCTGACGGCCAGCCACGCCGACCCGGTCGAGGCCAGTGCGTCCCCGAGCGCCGAGCCCGAGCCCGAGCCGAGCGAGGACCCCGAGCCGACCGAGCCGACCGAGCCGACCGAGCCCACCGACGAGCCGACAGAAGAGCCGACCGACCAGCCGACCGACGGGGGCGGCGGGGGCGGAGGGTCCGGCACTACCTACACGGTGGCGGACGTGAAGGGCGCCCCGACGAACGCCGGGGAGCAGCAGTTCTGCACCGCCTACCGCAAGATCAGCAAGATCGACCCGAGCGACACCGATGCGTACGAGAGGTACGAGTACGACCGCGTGCAGATCGGCACGCCGTCAGCGCTTCCCCGCGCCGGTCGCACCGGCTGGGAGCAGGAGCTGCTGACCGGTGCGAGCGACTTCGACCCGAGCGACTTCAAGCTCAGCTCCAAGGCCATCAAGGCGCTGACCGGCTGGATGATCGACCACTGCTACTGATCGGCGCTCACAGCACCGAGGGGGCATCGCCCGTCTCGCTCACCATCGGCCGGCCGGCGGCCTCCCAGTCGAGCATCCCGCCGGCGAGGTTGACGACGTCGTACCCCTGCTGCGCGAGATACAGCACTGCCTGCGCGCTGCGGCCGCCCGCCTTGCACACGACCAGGGTCTGGCCCTCCGGCACATCACCGAGCCGGGCGGGCAGCTCGCTCAGCGGGATGTGGACGGCGCCGTCGATGTGGCCGGCCTCCCACTCGTCGTCCTCGCGTACGTCGAGGACGGGCACGGGCAGCGGCTCGGGCACGTTGTCGAGCTCGATGGTGGGGATGCTCACGATGCAACAGGCTACTTCAGGAGCTTGGACAGCCGTCGGTCGGCGAGCGGCTTGCCGCCGGTCTGGCAGGTGGGGCAGTACTGCAGGCTGGAGTCGGCGAAGCTGACCTCGCGGACCGTGTCGCCGCACCGCGGGCAGGCCTGGCCGGCACGGCCGTGGACGGCGAGGTTGGACTTCTTCTCGCCCTTGAGCTCCGACATCGCCAGCCCGCGGGAGCGCTCGACCGCGTCGGCGAGGGTGGAGCGGAGCGCGTCGTACAAGACCTCCGACTCCTCCTCGTCGAGATCCGCGGGCTTGAACGGCGACATCCGGGCCGCCCACAGGATCTCGTCGGAGTAGGCGTTGCCGATCCCGGCGATCGTGCCCTGGTGGCGCAGGACTCCCTTGATCTGCTTGCGGCCCTCCTTGGCGAGGATCGCCCGGAACGCCTCGACGGTGAACTCGTCGGTGAGCGGGTCGGGACCGAGCGTGGCGATGCCGGGTACGCCGCCGGGCTCGCGCGCGACGTAGAGCGCGAGCCGCTTCTTCGTGCCCGCCTCGGTGACGTCGAGGCCCGCGCCGGAGTCGAGGACGATCCGGGTGGCGAGCCCGGACTTGCTGTTGGGCCGCGGCGGCACCGCCGGCACCTCGTCGCGCCAGCGCACCCAGCCGCCCCGGGCGAGATGGAGGACGAGGTGAAGCCCGGAGGCCTCGATGTCCAAGAACTTGCCGTGCCGCGTCACGTCGTCGACGAGCGTCCCCTCGATCGCCGACAGCGGCGGGTCGAAGGTCTTCAGCGCGCTGAAGGCGGCGATGTGGACCTTGGCGATCGCCCGGCCTTCGAGCCGCCCGCGCAGGTCCTGGGCGAGGGCTTCCACCTCGGGCAGCTCGGGCATGGCGCCCAGTCTACGGGCGCCGAGCCGCCACTAGGGCCGGTCGAGTCGTCCTTCGATGCGACTCGCTAGCGAAATCTAGGGCGGCCGCTAGAGAGGCGGATACGGTCCGATCATGGACCCGATCCGCAACCCGTACGCCCCCGGCGCGGGCCAGCGACCTCCCGAGCTCGCCGGTCGCGACGAGCAGCTGCGGGCCTTCGACGTCGTGCTCGAGCGGGTGGCGAAGGGGCGCCCGGAGCGCAGCCTCGTCCTGACCGGCCTCCGGGGGGTCGGCAAGACGGTGCTGCTCAACGCGCTCCGCTCCGCCGCCGTACGCAAGGGCTGGGGGACCGGCAAGCTCGAGGCCCGGCCCGACCAGTCGCTGCGCCGCCCGCTCTCCTCGGCCCTCCACCAGGCGGTCCGCGAGCTCGGCCACCCGGCCGGCGACCAGGTCGACCACGTGCTCGGGGTGATCCGCAGCTTCGCCCAGCGGGAGGCCGGCCCCCACGCGAAGCTCCGCGAGCAGTGGTCCCCGGGCATCGAGGCGCCCGCCGTACGCGGCCGGGCCGACTCCGGCGACATCGAGATCGACCTCGTCGAGCTGCTCAGCGACATCGGCGGGCTCGCCGCCGACGTCGGCAAGGGCGTCGGCGTCTTCATCGACGAGATGCAGGACCTCGGCCCCGACGACGTCTCCGCGCTGTGCGCGGCGTGCCACGAGATCAGCCAGTCCGGGCTGCCGGTGATCGTCGTCGGCGCCGGGCTGCCGCACCTTCCGGCGGTGCTGTCGGCGAGCAAGTCCTACTCGGAGCGGCTCTTCTCCTACCAGCGGATCGACCGGCTCACCCGCGAGGCCGCGGACCGGGCGCTCCAGGCGCCGGCCGGTGAGGAGGACGCGGAGTTCGAGACCGACGCCCTCGACGCGATGTACGCCGCGACCGGCGGCTACCCGTACTTCATCCAGGCCTACGGCAAGACCGTCTGGGACCTCGCGCCGCGCTCGCCGATCAACGCCGGCGACGTCGAGGTCGCCGCGCCGGAGGCCGAGCGCGAGTTGGCGGTCGGCTTCTTCGGGTCGCGCTACGAGCGGGCCACGCCGGCCGAGCGGGACTACCTGCGCGCCATGGCCGACGCGGCCGTGGAGCTCGCCGTGCCCGACGAACAGGGCGACGACGTCGGCACGGTCGCCACCGCCGACGTCGCCGCGGTGCTCGGCAAGAAGCCGCAGTCCCTCTCCCCGGCCCGCGACGCGCTGCTCAAGAAGGGCCTGATCTACTCCGGCGAGCGCGGCCGGATCGCCTTCACCGTCCCGCACTTCGGGCGCTACCTGCGCCAGCAGGGCTGATGTCCGACGCGCGCGACCCGGTCGCTCTCCTCCGTCGGTGGGAGGAGTCCGGCGGGATCTGGCGTGTCCTGTCACGTACGCCGGCGGGGCTGACGGTCAGCCTGCGCACCTGTACCGCGGGCGAGGAGGTGGACCGGCTGGTCTCGGCCGACCCCGCCCTGCGGGAGTACGTCGGCGACCGGTCGGCGAGCGACGAGTGACCCCGCTCGAGGAGATCCATGCGGCGATCGTCGCCGACCCCGACAACCGGTGGGCGACGGAGCAGGGCTGGGCCCCTCTCTACACCGCGCACCCGGCGGCGCGGGTGCTGATCGTCGGCCAGGCGCCGGGTCGGAGGGCGCAGGAGGCGGGCCGGCTGTTCGCCGACGCGAGCGGGGCGACGCTCCTGGGCTGGCTCGGTGTCGACGAGGAGACCTTCCGAACGCCCGAGCTCTTCGCGATCCTGCCGATGGACTTCTACTACCCCGGTCGCGGCGCCCACGGCGACCTGCCGCCGCGGAAGGGGTTCGCCGAGCGCTGGCACCCGCCGATCCTCGCCGAGATGCCCGCGGTCCGGCTCACCCTGCTGATCGGCGCCTACGCCCAGCGGCACTACCTCGGCCCGGGGCCGTCGCTGACCGACCGGGTGCGCGCGTTCCGCGACCATCTGCCCGACGTCGTACCCCTCGTCCACCCGTCGCCGCTGAACTTCCGCTGGCAGGCGCGCAACCCGTGGTTCGCCGAGGAGCTGTTGCCGGAGCTCCGGCGCCGGGTGGCGGAGGTCCTGGTCGCGTAGGCATCCGCTAGCGTCGGCGGTGATGAGTCCCGTCGTCGTTGCCGTGGTGCTGGCGTCGGCGGTGCTCCACGCGACGTGGAACGCGCTCGCGCACGGGATCCGGGACCGGCTGGTCGGCTTCGCCCTGATCGGCGTCGCCTACACCGTGCTCGCCGGCACGCTGTGCGCGTTCGTCGGGCTGCCCGAGCCGCGCGCCTGGCCCTTCGTCCTTGCCACCGTCGTGCTGCACGCGGTCTACAGCCTGGCGCTGTTCGCGTCGTACCAGCTAGGCGAGTTCAGCCAGGTCTACCCGCTGGCCCGCGGGACCTCGCCGTGGGTCGTCGCGGTCGTGACCGTGGTCGTGCTCGGCCACCGGCTGCCGGCCTGGGAGCTGGTCGGGGTCGTCGTGGTGTCGATCGGCCTGCTCTCGCTCGTGTTCGTCGGCGGGATTCCCGGCCGCGACGCGTGCCCGGCGCTCGGGGCGGCGCTCCTGACCGGGCTGCTCATCGCGGCGTACACCGTCGTCGACGGCCTCGGCGTCCACCGCACCTCGGTGTGGACGTACGCCGGCTGGGCGTTCTTCCTCGAGGGGCCGGTCATCCCGCTGGTCGCGCTCCGCGTACGCGGCCGGCGGCTGCTCGCCGACCTGCGGCCGTCGCTGTGGACGGGGCTGGTCGGCGGCGCCGTCTCGCTGGTGGCGTACGGCGCCGTCCTGTGGGCCCAGGCCCGCGGTGCGCTCGCGCCGATCGCCGCGCTGCGGGAGACCTCGATCATCGTCGGCTCGATCATCGGAGCGGTCTTCTTCCACGAGCGGTTCGGCCCGTGGCGGGCGGTCGCCGCGGCGGTCGTCGCCGCCGGGATCGTGCTCATCAACCTGGGCTGATCAACCTGGGCTAGGCGGCGCCCTCCTCGGCCGCGGGGTCGATGAAGAAGTTGTCCCGGAAGAGCCCGTCGGGGTCGTACCGCCGCTTGAGCTGCCGCAGTCGCGACAGGTGGCCGGTCGGGAAGGCCCGGGCGAGGACGTCGGGTCCCTGGTCGCTCTCGAAGCTGAGGTACATCCCCTCGAGGTGCGGCTCCAGCCGCCGCCACCACGGGTCGAGGTCGGCGGCGCGGGAGCCGAACGCGACGACGGAGAAGTTGGCGTCACGCCAGCCGTACGCCGTGGCCTCGCTCGGCACGTCGGCCACCGCGCCGCCGACCGACCGGATCTGGAAGAAGTACGACGCCCCTGCGTCGAGCAGCTCCGCGGACCGGGCCGCGAACTCCGGTGTCAGGTGCGCGAGCAGGCCCGAGTGCGCCAGCGGCTCGCCGGAGCCCTGCTGCGCTGCGCCGTCGTACAGCGCGCCCATGACCTGGTCGTAGCTGGCCACGCCGACCGACTGGTCGACCAGCGGGGCGATGCCGGCGACGCCCTGCAGCCGCTCGACGATCGTGTCGGGGTCGTCGGCGTCGACGACGAGGTACGCCTGCGCGTAGCGGGGGCTGCCCGGCTGTCCGGGCGCGAGGACGACCTCGCCGCTCACCGAGCGGTCGGCGGCCTCGAGCGCGTGACCCCAGCGGGTCAGGAACGTCGCGGTGTCGGTGGCGTCGAAGACGAGCTGGGCGAAGGCGACCCGCCCGACGCGGCGGGCGGTGAGCTCGAAGGAGACCGCGACGCCGAAGTTCGCGCCCGCGCCCCGCATCGCCCAGAACAGGTCGGGCTCCTCCTCGGTGCTCGCCCGGACGAGCTCGCCGGAGGCGAGCACGACGTCGACGGAGCGCAGGTGGTCGATGGTGAGCCCGTGCTCACGCGCGAACCAGCCGATGCCGCCGGTGGTCGCGAGCCCGCCGACCCCGACGCCGCCGTAGTCGCCGCTGGTGATCGCGAGGCCGTACGGCGCGAGCACCCGCGCCACCTCGATCCAGCGCGCCCCGGGGCCGAGGCGCACGTGGCCGGTCGCCGGGTCGAGCACCTCGATGCCGTTCAGCGCGCCGACGTCGACGACGAGGCCGCCGTCGTTGATCGACCGTCCGGACAGCCCGTGGCCCGCGCTGAAGATCCCGAGCGGCAGCTCGCGATGCCGGTCGGCGTACGCCACGGCGTCCTGGACCTCGGCGACCGTTCGTGGGCGCAGGACGAGGCCGGGCGCCCCGCCGCGGAGGTAGGACGAGGTGTAGCGCGCGTAGCCCGGGTCGCCCGGCTCGACGGCACGGTCGAGGAGCGACGCGGGTACGCCGTCGTAGTCGATGCCCGGCCGGCGCTTGGCGAGCGCGAAGGAGCTGCGGACCCGGTCGGCCGGCTCGCTGCCGCGGCGGGCGCGCTCGCGGGTCACCTGCTCGCGGACCGCCGGGACGACCTCCTCGGCGTACCGCTGCATCGGGTCCGGGTCGTCGCCCATCACGATGAAGACGCTGACGCCGTCCTCGAGCGCCATCCGGGCGAGATCCTCGGCCGAGACGTCCGGCGTGACGTTGAGCAGCCGGGTGATCTCGCGCGGGTCGCGCCCTGCGGCGGTGGCCGCCTCGTCGATGACGGCGTTGCCGCGCGGCAGGTCGCCGGGCTTCATGTACGGCAGCGACGGCAGCCACCCGTCGGCCTTCTCCCCGACGAGGCGGAGCATCCGGCGCTTGTAGGCCCCCAGCCAGATCGGGATCGGGTGGGCCGGCTCGGGACCGCGCTTGGCGCCGGCGACGTGGTGGTACTCCCCGCCGGCGCGCAGCGGCCGGCGCTCGGCGACGTCCCAAACACCGCGGATGACGTCGATCGCCTCGCTGAGCGCGTCGACGCCCTGCCCCGGCGTGAGCCGGCGGGCGCCCATCGCCTCGATCGCGTCCCAGAAGCCGCCCGCGCCGAGCCCCATCGAGAACCGGCCGCCCGAGAGCAGGTCGAGGCTCGCCGCGGAGCGGGCCAGGACGGCCGGCTGCCGCAGCGGGAGGTTCAGCACGTTGCCGGACAACCCGATCCGCTCGGTCCGCGCTGCCACCCAGGTCAGCAGCGTCCAGGTGTCGTGGAACGCGGGCAGATACGGGTGGTCCTGGAAGGTGACCAGGTCGAAGCCGAGCCGTTCGCTGAGCACCGCCAGCTCGACGGGCTGGTCGACGGGGGAGTTGACCGGGGTGATGAAGGTTCCGAACCGCAACGGGTGTCCGTAGTCGGGCATGCCCCCAGCATCGGCGTACGGCAAAGGGCTCGCCAGCCGCGCGTAAGGGACTTACTCTCGGTGAGTGACCACCCGACAGACCACCGTCCCGCCCGAGGCCGAGCGCGCGACCCGGCGCGCGGCGGAGCAGATGCGCCACCAGATCGACGACGAGATGTGTCGGAGCGCCAGCCGGATCCTCGAGCTGGTCGGCCGGCGCTGGAACAGCGGGATCCTGCTCGCCCTCGGGCGCGGGGCGAGCCGGTTCAGCGAGATCACCCGGTCCGTCTCCGGCCTCTCCGACCGGATGGCGTCGGTCCGGCTCAAGGAGCTCGAGCACGCCCGGCTCGTCGAGCGGGTCGTCGAGCCGACGACCCCGGTGAGCATCCACTACCGGCTCACCCGGCGCGGCCAGGAGCTCCTCGACGCGCTGCAGCCGATCTCCCGCTACGGCGTCCGGTGGGAGTCGCGCTGACGGACGCCGCTCAGCGGCTGGCGTACTCCCTGAGCGCGTCGAGCAGCCGGTCGACGTCGCCGCCGTCGGTGTAGGGGGCCAGCCCGATCCTCAGGCCGCCGGCGTCGCCGAGCCCGAGCCGGCGCGAGGTCTCGTAGGCGTAGAACGAGCCGGCCGGCGCGTTGACGCCGCGCTCGCCGAGGAACCGCCTGATCTCCTGCTCGTCGTGGTCGGCGAAGGTCACCAGGAGGGTCGGCGTACGCCGGACGGCGCGCGAGTGCAGCCTCGCCCCCGGCAACTGCGCCAGCGCCGGCTCGAGCCGCGCCAGCAGCGTGTCCTCGTGCGCCTGCAGCTCGGTGAGCGAGGCGACCAGCCGCTCGCGCCGGGACGCGTCCGGACCTGCCGCGCGGGGCGCGAGGTCGGCGAGGAAGTCCACCGCGGCCGCCGTACCGGCCATCAGCTCGTACGGCAGCGTGCCGAGCTCGAACCGCTCCGGCACCGCGTCGGTGGAGGGGAGCAGCTTGTCCGGGGAGAGCCGCTCGAGCAGGTCGGGCCGGCCGTAGGTGACGCCGCAGTGCGGGCCGAGGAACTTGTACGGCGAGCAGGCGAAGAGGTCGGCGCCGAGGGCGGGGACGTCGACGAGCGCGTGGGCGGTGTAGTGCACCCCGTCGACGTGGACCAGCGCGCCGACCGCGTGCGCCGCCGCGGCGATCGCGGCGATGTCGGGCATCGTGCCGATCAGGTTCGAGGCGGCGGTGACGGCGACCAGCCGGGTGGCGGGGGAGAGGACCTGCTCGACCTGGGCCGGGTCGAGCTCGGCGGTCTCCGGGTCGAAGTCGGCGAACCGCACGGTCGCGCCGACGCGCTCGGCCGCGATCACCCACGGCCGGACGTTGGCGTCGTGGTCGAGCCGGGTGACGACCACCTCGTCGCCTGGCCCCCACTCCTTGGCGAGCGTGCGGGCCAGGTCGACGGTGTTCTGGGTCATGCTCCGGCCGAAGATCACCCCCTCCGGCTCGACGCCGAGCAGGTCCGCCATCGCCGCGCGGCCGGCGACCACCGCGTCCTCGGCGTTGCGCTCGGCCGGGGTGACGTCGCCGCGGTTGGCGAGCGGGCGGGTCAGCGTGTCGTAGACCGCCTGCGCCACGACGTCGGGCGTCTGCGACCCGCCCGGTCCATCGAAGTGCGCGGCGCCCCCGTCGAGGGCCGGGAAGTGGGCGCGGATCGCCGCGACGTCGTACAACGCGCTGGTGCTCGTGTCGGTCACGGCCTTAGCCTGCCAGCCCGGTCGAGCGAGGAGACGAGATGGGGCGTACGGCGAGGCGCGTGCCGCTGTGGCTGCTGGCACCGGCGGCGGCAGCGGGCTGGTGGGTGGTCGGCTTCCTGCCGCGTGTGGTGCGCGGCGAGGCGCCCGGGCCGCTCGCCGCGGCGCCGATGGCGACGCTGGTGAGCTTCTGCCTCATCGGCGGCGTGGCCGGCGGTGCGGTGGCCGGCCTGCGTCGCGACCGGCGGACGGCGGCCGAGGGCGCCGTCGTCCTCGGCGTCGTGGCCGCCGCCCTCGTCGGGCTGGCGCTGGCCTCGCCCGAGGCCGCCCAGGACCAGCGGGTCACGACCGGACTGCGGGTCATCGGGGCGCTCGTGACGGTCGTGGGGCTCGGCCTCGGGCTGCTCGCCGCGCTCGGTCCGGCCGTCCTGCGCGGCGCCGCGCTGACCGCCCCCGCGGTGTGCCTGCCGGGCTGGCTCGACGAGCTGCTGCCGGGGGAGCTGGATGTGACCGTCGGCCGGGTGGTGCTGGCCCTCGCGCTCGCGGGCGCGCTGGCCGTGACCGTACGCCGCTCGGCGTACGAGCTGGTCGGCTGGCTGCCCGCCTGGCTGGTCGGCTGGACGATGCAGGCCGCGCTGCCGGCGCTGGTCACGGTGGCGGTCTACATCCGGCCGGGCTACGGGCTGGACGACGCGACGTCGCTGGTGCCGGTCGGCTGGGACTACCTGAAGGCCGCCTGGCGTACGCCGGACGCCCACCAGCCGGTGGCATGGGCCGGCGGGGCGCTGCTCGCTCTTCTCGTGGTCGCGTGGCGGCTGTGGGCGCGGTCCCGGGCGCCGCAGGCCGAGCCGAGCGACTAGTCCGCCGACGGATCCGTCGGCGGGGCCGCCGACCAGCCCGACCAGCGCTCCACGTCGACGACGATCACCGGTCCGGCGGGAGGGCGGCCGGCGTACTGGTCGTACTTCGCCACCAGCGGACCCACGTCGTACGTCTGGTGGACGGTGGCGGTGCCGTCGGCCCGCGCCCACCACAGCTGCGACCAGTCCTCGGCGTACTCGTCCACGAGGACGGCCACCCGCGGGCTCGCCTCGATGTCGGCGAGCCGTCGCAGCCGGGTGGTCGACTTCGGCTTGTGGTCCACCGCGGTGACGAGCCGGTCGCCCACGACGACGAAGACGATCGGCACCGGTCGAGGCACGCCGTCGGCGGACACGGTCGCGAGCCGCGCCACCCGGGCCGCGGCGAACCGCGCCCGCGCCCACGCCTCGTCCCGCCGCACGGATCCGACACTATGGCCTCATGCCCGACAACACGCAGGTCCTGCTCCGCTCCCGCCCGGTCGGCGAGCCCACCCCCGCCGACTTCGACATCGTGAGCGGCCCGGTGCCGGAGCCGGCGGAGGGCGAGGTGCTGCTCCGCACGGTCTACCTGTCGCTGGACCCCTACATGCGCGGGCGGATGAGCGACGCCGAGTCGTACGCCGCGCCGACCGAGGTCGGCGACGTCATGCCCGGCGGCACCGTCGCCGAGGTCGTCGAGTCGCGGGACCCCTCACTGGTGCCCGGCGACATGGTGCTCGCGTACGCCGGCTGGCAGGAGTACGCCGTCGCCCCGGCCCGTCACCTGCGCACGTTGGACCCGGACGCGGCGCCGGTGTCCACGGCCCTCGGCGTGCTCGGGATGCCCGGGTTCACGGCGTACGCCGGCCTGATGCTCCTCGGGAAGCCGAAGCCCGGCGAGACGGTCGTCGTCGCGGCGGCGAGCGGGCCGGTCGGCGCGACCGTCGGTCAGCTGGCCAGGATCCACGGCGCCCGCGCGGTCGGCATCGCCGGCGGCTCCGAGAAGGTCGCCCACGTCCGCGAGCTCGGCTTCGACGCGGGGGTCGACCACCGCGCGCCCAACTTCGTCGAGCAGCTCGCGGCGGCGACTCCCGACGGCATCGACGTCTACTTCGAGAACGTCGGTGGCGCGGTCTGGGACGCGGTGCTGCCGCGGCTCAACCTCTACGCGCGGGTGCCCGTCTGCGGGCTGGTCGCCCACTACAACGACACCGCGCTCCCGCCGGGTCCGGACCGGAGCGTGTCCCTGATGCGTCGCGTGCTCACCAAGAGCCTCACGATCAGGGGCTTCATCCAGAGCGAGTTCGCGCCCGACCACCTCGACGACTACCTGCGCCAGGCCGGGCCGTGGGTACGGGACGGCCGGCTGCGGTATCGCGAGGACGTCGTCGAGGGCCTCGAGAACGCGCCCGAGGCGTTCATCGGACTGCTGCGCGGGCGGAACTTCGGCAAGCTCCTCGTCAAGGTCTCCTAGACTTCCCGCTCGAGGAGCCGGTCCGGGCGCGGTGGGCGCGCACCCGGGCGCGGTTGCCGCAGGACAGGTCGCTGCACCAGCGCCGCCGGCCGGTGCGGTCGAGGTAGATGCTCGAGCAGGTCTCGTCGCCGCACCGGTGCAGATGGGCCAGGTCGTCGCCGGCGAGCGTCGACACCGCGTCGCGGACCAGCCGCGCCAGCGCCTCGCGCGCGGTCCGGGGCGGGCTGACCGCCAGCCCGGTCGCGGTCGACCGCGCCTGCAGGGGCGCGTCGTGGTCCAGCACCGCCTGCAGCGTGCGTACGTCGCCGGCCGCCGGGCGCCGGCCGTCGAGCGCGGCGAGCGTCGTGCTGTGGAGCGCCTCGCGGGTCCTACGCACCAGGTCGAGGTCGTCGTCGGTCACCGCGCCGGTGGGCTCGAGGCCGTTGGCGTGCAGCCACGCGCGGAGCCGCGCCGGGTCGGCGAGGTCGTCGGTCTGCACGGCGCGGTAGCGCCCGGCCAGCGTCGTCAGCAGGTCGAGCCAGGCCGCGCCGTTGCCGCTGCGGAACTCGCTCATACCACCCCATGTTAATGCGTTGACGCATTACAGCAACCGTGCGAGCGTGTAATGCATGAAGGCATTACGGCTCGAGCTCGCGTTCGTGATGGTCTGGTCGAGCGGGTACGTCGTCGGCGCGCTCGCCACCGAGGTCGCCGCACCGCTCGCGGTGACGCTGTGGCGGTTCCTGGTCGGCGCCGCCGTGCTGGCGCTGATCGCCGTACGGCGCGGCGACCGCTGGCCGCGGGGTCGGGAGCTGTGGCAGGTCGCCGCGCTCGGCGTACCGATGTTCGCGGTCCAGTTCGGCTCCTTCTACCAGGCGATGGCCGAGGGTCTGCCCGCCGGCACGACCGCGCTCATCGCGTGCTCCGCGCCGGTCGTGGTCGCCGCGATCGGGGCGCTCGGCGGCTGGGAGCGGCTCTCCCTCGGCCGGTGGGTGGGCGTGGCGCTGGGCCTGCTCGCCGTCGCCGTGACACTCGCCGACCGGGTCAGCCGGCCGCCGAGCGCCGGGACGCTGCTGTGGGCGCTGGCCGGGCTCGCCGGCCTCGTGGCCGGCACGGTGCTCCAGCCGCGCGTACGCACGACGGCGGGACCGGGCGCGTTCGCCGCCGTCCAGCTGGCTGCGGCCACCGTGGTGCTCGCGATCTGGGCTCCGCTGGCGGGCCCGCTGTCGATCCCGCTCACCGCCCATGCGCTGGGCTCGTTCGCGTGGCTGGCGCTCGTGACGGGCGTGGGCGCTCCGCTGCTGCTCTTCGCGTTGATCCGGACGCGCGGCGCGACCGGGGCGACCATCCTGCTCTTCCCGGTGCCCGCGGTCACGGCGCTGGTGTCCTGGCCCGTCCTCGGCACCCCGGTCAGCGTCGGGGCGATCGTCGGGCTCGCCCTCGCGGCCGCCTCCCTGTGGCTGGTGAGGCGCCGGGCCGCCGTCCGCCCGTCGGTCCCGCGGCCGGTCGAGATGGACCCTGCGCGAGGATGACGCCATGAGCCTCACCCTCGTCACCGGCGGCACCCGCGGCATCGGCGCAGCGATCGCCCGGCGGCTGGCGACGGAAGGCCACGACCTGGTGCTGAGCTACCTGCGTGACGACGCCGCGGCCGGCGCCACCGCCGAGGAGGTGCGGGCGCTCGGGGTCGGGTGCACGACCGTGCGGGCCGACCTCGCCGTCGACGGCGGGGTCGAGGAGCTCTTCGCGGCCGCCGCCGGGGCCGGGACGCTCACCGGCGTCGTCAACAACGCGGGCGCGACCTACCTCTTCGCCCCGCTCGCCGAGACGCCTGTCGACGTCGTACGCCGCACCGTCGACGTCAACCTCACCGCCGCCGTCCTCGTCGCGCGGGAGGCCGTGCGCGCGATGAGCACGGCGTACGGCGGCTCCGGCGGCGTCCTCGTCAACATCTCGTCGGGCGCGGCGACGCTCGGCTCGCCGGGGGAGTACGTCCACTACGCCGCCGCCAAGGCCGGCGTCGACACCCTCACCAAGGGGCTCAGCCTCGAGGTCGCCCGCGACGGCGTCCGCGTCGTCGGCGTCGCGCCCGGCCTCGTCTCCACCGACCTGCACGCCACCACCGGTGATCCCGGCCGGCTGGAGCGGATGAGCCCCGGCGTGCCCCTGGGGCGTCCCGGCTCGCCCGACGAGATCGCCGAGGCGGTCGCGTGGCTGATGAGCGACGCCGCGTCGTACGTCACCGCCACCACGCTACGGGTCGCGGGCGGCCGCTGAGCCGGGTGACCCGGACCGTGTCGCTCGGGGCGGGTGCGAGAGGATCCGGTCGTGGACGAGGAACAGCCGGAGGTGCGATGGATGCCGGCGTTCCCGGCGGCGGTGATGGTGCTGCTGCTGCACTACTACGTGCTGCCGGTGGGCGTGCTGGCGGCGGTGGCGGGTCTCGTCGGGCTGGTCGTCCGAGGGCGGCGGCGCCCGTGGACGCCCCTGACCTGGCTCTGCCTCGGCGCTCTGGTCGGGGCCGCGGTCTTCTGGGCGTACGCGGGGATCGTGACGGCGTTCTGAGCCGTTTCTACGGCTGAAACGTGAGTCGACCAGAATGGTGGCCCATGAGGCCGGAGGTCGTCGCTCATCGCGGCGCCAGTCACGATGTCGCGGAGCACACCCTGGGGGCGTACGTCGCCGCCCTCGACGCCGGCGCGGAGGGCCTCGAGTGCGACGTACGCCTGACCGCGGACGGCCACCTGGTCTGTGTCCACGACCGCCACCTGCGCCGGATCGGGGCGCAGGGGCTGGTGTCCGCGATGGAGCTCGCCGACCTCGCCGAGCTCGACTTCGTGTCCTGGAAGAACGGCTGGTGGCAGGCCGACGAGGCGCCGGACAAGGACGACCGCGACGCGCGGCTGGACCGGGTGCTGACGCTGCGGACCCTGCTGGAGACGGTGCGCGACTACGACCACCGCGTCGAGGTGGCGATCGAGACCAAGCACCCGACGAGGTACGGCGGACTGGTCGAGCGGCGGCTCGTCGAGATGCTCCGCCAGTTCGGCTGGGAGAAGAGGGACTCGCCGGTGCGCGTCATGAGCTTCTCGTTCACGGCGCTGCAGCGGATCGAGCGGCTCGCTCCCGACGTCCAGCTCGTGCAGCTCATCGAGCGCGCCCGCAACTGGTCGATGGTGCGCCACGCGATGGGCGAGGACTGGATCCTCGGCCCGGGCGTCGAGATGCTGCGCAAGCACCCGAAGCTGATGCGCAAGATCCGCGACACCGGACGCGAGCTGCACGTCTGGGTGGTCAACACCGAGGAGGAGCTCGACCTCTGCCTCGAGCTCGGGGCCGGGGCGGTGATCACCGACCGGCCGGCGTACGTCTTCGACCTGCTCGCCCACAAGGGGCTTCCGGCGACCTCACCGAAGAAGCCGCGCGGCGTCTGCTGACATAGGGTCGGGCCCGTGGCGAAGAAGTCCCGAGTCAAGTCCCGTCAGTCCGCGCAGCAGTCCGCAGGGCCCGAGGGCGGGATCAGCCCGCGCGCGGCGTGCCCGTGCGGCTCGGGGAAGCGCTACAAGGCATGCCACGGGGCGCCCGGCGGCGGGTCGGTGTTCGTCGCGCGGCCGTTCGAGGGGCTGCCGAGCGAGTGCGACCTCGTGGCGCTGCGGGAGCTGGTGCCCTCGGCGACGGCGCCGCTGACGATCAAGGGATACGCCGACGTGCCCGTCCTCCTCGGCTCGCTGCTGCCGCTCGCGGCGCCGGCGATGGCGCGCGACTCCGGCCAGGTCTGGGTCGGGCTGCAGGTGCAGCACAACTACGGCGACCCCTCGCGGGAGGCGGCCGCGGTGCTGCTCGACGCGCTGGAGAAGGTCAAGGCCGGCGAGTCCGGCATCGTCGGGCTCACCGAGGCGCCGGCGCCGGGCCCGCGGCTCCAGGACCTGGTCGAGGACGCCGCACTGACGGTCACGGTCCACGAGGGCTTCGACTGGTGGGTCGGCGACGTCGACGACACGAGCGGGGTCGAGCACGCGCTCGAGCACGCCAACGAGGCGGCCGTGCCGACGGCCCGGCTCACCTGGGTCGAGGCGGCGTACTGGACCGACACGGGCACCAAGGAGCACCTCCGCTGGGTGATGCCGGAGGCCGAGGACGACCTCCTCACCGCGCTCGCGCGGCTGCACGTCTCCGGTGCCGACGTGATCGTGCCGGGCGCGAGGTTCGTCGGGATGTTCCGCGCCCACGGGCTGCTCGCGCCGGTCTGGGACCTCCCGCGCGGCACCGGCCCGGAGGCGCTCGAGGAGCCGTCGGTCGCGTTCAAGGAGACCCTCGACCTGGCGCTCGCGGACACCTCCGACATCTCCGCCGAGGTCCGCTCCGCCCGCGCCGGGCTCGCCAACCGGCAGGTCACCATCCGCTGACCGCTGCGGTCGGCGGGCGGATGGTGCCGACGTTGTCCCATCCGCCCCAGGGTTACCCGGTTGGCAGGGTAAATCCGACCTTGCGGGGTGTCTGAACACCCATCAAGGTCAGGTTTTCCCGGTCGACCGGGGAAACTTGGGATGCCCGCCCGACCCGAGGCTCAGCCCGCCCGCAACCGGAACGGCTGCAGCTTCGCGTACCCCTTCACCGACGCCCGCCGCATCTTGTGCAGGTCGAGGCCGGGAACGCCGTCGAGCGCCGCGGCGGCCTGCTCGTCGACGAGGACGGTGCCGGGCCGGGCGAGCGAGGTGAGCCGGGAGGCGATGTTGACCGTGGGGCCGAAGACGTCGCCGAGGCGGGGTACGACGTCGCCGTACGCGACGCCGGCGCGGATCTCCGGGAACGGGTCGTCCTGGTCCTCGGCCCTCGCGACCAGCTCGAGCGCGGCCCGCGCGGCAGCGACCGGGTCGTCGCACGTGTAGAGGACGCCGTCGCCGAGGTTCTTGATCACCCGGCCGCCGTGCTCGACGACCACGCCGGCGCAGCCGTCCTCGAACTCCTCGACCAGGTCGACCAGCTCCGTCTCGGTGAGGGTGCGGCTGCGCGAGGTGTAGCCGACGATGTCGACGAATCCCACCGCCAGGCGTACCGCCGCGGAACCCGCCACGGTCAGCGCCCGGCTCGCCGAGCTGGCGAGGTGGCGCCGCCAGATGTAGGTCTGGAGTGCCTCGGCCCGCGGCAGCACCTCGCCGGCGAGCGTGACCAGGTCGTCGACCTCGTCGGAGACCGACCCGCTGCGCTCGCGGGCGATGTCGGCGAGCAGCGTGGTCTCCCACTCGGCCAGCCGGGCGAAGGACCGGCCCCAGGTGCGTACCAGCGCGGCCTGCCGGTCGGGGCTGAGCACGCCGAGCTGCATGAGGTCCGAGGTCAGTCGCAGCGCCTCGACGTCGGCCGTGGTGAACGCGACCTGCCCCTCCTGCGCGTGCGGGAAGCCGAGGAGTCGCCACAGCTCCATCGCGACGGGAAGGGGTACGCCGGCCGCCTCGGCCACCTGCTCCCTCGTCAGGCTCGGCGCCTCGCCGAGCAGGAACCCCTCGACCGCCTCCAGCGCCTCGGCGAGCTCGAGGCCGGGGTGCTCCGCCGTCTCGTCGGCGCCGAGGTCGGTCAGGACCCACCCCCGAAGCGCTCTTCCTCGACCTTCTCGAGGGCCGAGCGGAAGGACGGCATCTCGACGCTCAGCCGCTCCATCGCCTCCTCGCTGAGGTGGACCAGCTCGAGCGGCGTGAGCGCGACGACCGACGCCGTACGCAGCGAGCGGCGCAGGATCGCCGCCTCGCCCATGATGTCGCCGGGACCGAGACGGGCGATCTCCTCACCCTTGACACGCACCGAGACGGTGCCGTTGAGGATGATGTAGGCCTTGTCCGCCGGGGTGTCCTCCCAGATCGGCGACCAGCCCTCGGGCAGGTTGACCCGGGTGCCGGAGGCGCTGATCACGGCGATCTCCTTCGGGGTGAACATCGAGAAGAACGAGTCGGCCACGGGGGTCCCTTCGGCTGTGACGGCTGCTACACGGTAGAACGAGCGGCGGGGTCGGGGGGTACGTCGGGGCGGATCAGGATTCCCCGGCCGACCGGCGAAACTGGACCTTGTGGGCTGAAATTTCACCTGACAACATCGGGTTTTCCCGGTCAGCCGGGGAAACCCGAGGCGCCATCCCCACCCAGCGGTTCCCGCGAGATCGGACAGCTCATGCACCGCGGGCCGCCGCGGCCGGAGCCGAGCTCGGAGCCGGCGATGGGGACGACCTCGATGCCGGCGGCCTCGAGGGCGGCGTTGGTCTGGTGGTTGCGCTCGTAGGTCACGGTCACGCCGGGCGCGACGGCGAGGGTGTTGTTGCCGTCGTCCCACTGCTCGCGCTCGGCGGAGACGGGGTCGAGGCCGGTGTCGATGTGGTGGAGCCGCTCGATCCCCATCGCCTCCGCAGCGACGTCCAGGAACGGGCGCGGGTCGGCGACCGTCAGCACCGCGCGGCCCGAGTCGTCGACCTCGCCCGAGTCGGTGACGGCGTACGCCGCCAGCGAGTCGATCACGTTCGGATAGACGACCATCTTGTCGGTGTCGACGAGCGTGCAGACGGTGTCGAGGTGCATCGTCGCCCGCTCCTGCGCGATGGGGACGGCGAGCACCACCCGGGCCAGCCCGTCGGCGAAGACCTGCCTGGCGAGCCGCTCGGCGCCGGCCGGCGTCGTACGCTCCCCGACTCCGACGGCGATGACGCCCGGGGCGAGGAGGAGTACGTCGCCGCCCTCGACGTGCTCGAGGTGGGAGCCGAGGATCCTCGGCGTACCCGCGAAGCGCGGGTGCCACGCGTAGATCAGCTCGGTCAGCTCCGTCTCGCGCTTGCGTGCCGGCATCGCCAGGGACGTGATCGCCGCGTGGTCGCGGATCCAGACGCTGGAGTCGCGGGTGAAGAGCAGGTTGGGCAGCGGGTCGATGAGGAAGTCGTCGTGGGCGAGCAGCGAGGTGACCAGGCCGAAGCCGCCGCGTACCTCGTCGTTGCGGATGCCCGCGGTCAGGTGGTCGGTGAGCTCCTCCGGGGTCGCGTCGGAGAGTAAGCGGTGCAGGTATCCCCGCATCGTGTCGCCCAGCTCGAGGCCGGCGAGCACGGTCGAGATCGCCTGCTCGCGGGCACCCGGGTCGGCGAGGGTCTCGGTGAGGAGCCGGGTCAGGTAGAGGACCTCGGCCCCGCGGTCGCGCAGCTCCTGGGCGAAGGCGTCGTGCTCCTCCTGCGCGCGCGCCACCCAGGGGATCGCGTCGAAGAGGAGCTTGTCGTTGTTGCGCGGCGTGAGCCGGGTCAGCTCCCGGCCGGGCCGATGCAGCAGCACGGTCCGCAGCCGCCCGACCTCGCTGTCCGCTCCCAGCTCGCTCATCGGATGGTCGCTCGCTGACGCTCGCTCATGTCGGCGAGACTAGGCGAACACCTCGACCAGGGTGAGGATCCCGAGAACGAGGCAGACCAGCGCGCCGACGTAGTGCAGCACGTGCAGCCTCACGAACCGAAGCAGCTGCCTGCCCAGGATCACGGCCAGGCCGCTCACGACGAGCAGCGCGCCGAACGAGCCGCAGAAGACCGACACCGGCTCCTTGTACCGCGCCACCAGCGAGATCGTCAGCAGCTGCGACAGGTCGCCCCACTCGGCGGCGAAGAGCACCATGAACGACGCGAAGACCTGCTTGAGGCCGTGGGCCTCCTTCGCCTTCTGCCCGAACTCCTCCTCGTCCTCCTCCGCCTCGTGATGGGCCCGGCCCTCCCTGAAGAGCAGCACGGAGCCGGCGAGGAACAGCAGCGCCGCGACGACATGGATGAGGTCCTTCGGCAGCAGCGTCGCGACCCCGCCCACCGCGACGGCGAGGACGGTCTGGATCGCGAAGGCGAGCCCGACCCCGATCCAGACGAGCAGCGGGCGGTACCTCGTGGAGAGCACCAGCGTCGCCAGGAAGGTCTTGTCGGGCAGCTCCACGACGAAGATGGCGGCGAAGGCCAGCGCGATGATGCCGAGATCCATGGGGGTCGGGAGGTTCCTAGCGTCGGAGGGCGTGCGCGGCGGCCTGAGCCGCGGCGAGTACGTCGTTGGCCGGCCGCCCCAGGGCGCCGGCGGCCCGCGCGACATCCTCCCACTCCGGCTGCACGTTCACGATCTCGCCGTCGAGCCTGGCGAGCTTCACCGCCACGACCTGCCCGTCCACGTCCACGCTGACGACCTCGCGCGGCAGCGCGTGCTTGTCGACGGCGTGCTCCCGCAGCCCGATCGTCGAGGTCTGCTCGAAGATCGCCCGCCGTACGCCGGCCGCGGCCGCGGGCGGCACCAGCGCATGGAGGGTGTACGCCGGCCGGCCCTTCTTCATCGTGATCGGGCTCAGCCAGGCGTCGCTCGCGCCGGCGGCCAGCAGCGCGTCGATCACGCCCGGCCACAGCCGCGGGTCGAGGTCGTCGACGTTCGCCTCGATCACGACCTCGCCGGTGGGCCGGGCCGAACCCCTCTGCTCCGTGGCGGGCAGGACCTCCGCGGGGTCGCCGACGAGGATCCGGAGCACGTTGGCGTAGCCGGCTGGATCGCGTCCTCCGGCGCCGGTGCCGACGACCCGGGTGGTCATGCGCGGCTGCGGACCCCAGCCGGTCGCGAGGGTGGTGAGCAGGGCCGCGCCGGTGGGGGTGCACAGCTCCATCCGGGGGGCACCGGCCCGGCCGGCGTACGACGGGACGCCCTGCAGCAGCCGCGCCACGGCGGGCGGCGGGACCGGCATCGACCCGTGGGCGCCGGTGATCTCGCCGGAGCCGACGGCGACCGGTGAGACGACGACGGAGTCGGCCGCGAGGTGGGCGAAGCCCGCGCACACCCCCACGACGTCCGCGATCGCGTCGAGGGCGCCGACCTCGTGGAAGTGCACGTGGTCCGGTGTGGTCCCGTGGACCGACGCCTCGGCCTCGGCGAGCCGCGCGAAGACGGCGGTCGCCAGGCTGCGGACGGCCGGGTCGAGGGGGGCCTCGGCGAGGAGGGAGCGGATGTCGGACCAGGTGCGGTGCTGGGTGGAGTCGGCGACGGTGACGTGGCAGCGGATCGCGGCGAAGCCGCCCCGGCGTACCGCCTCCGGCGCGAGCGCCACCGGCTCGGGGGCGACGGCGCGGACGGCGGAGGCGATGACCTCGCGGGGTACGCCGGCGGAGAGCAGCGCCCCGAGCAGCATGTCGCCCGAGGCACCGGCCGACGCGTCGACCCAGACGACGCTGCCGCGCTCGCTCATGACCGGCCCCGCGGGACGCTCTGCCGAGCGATCCGGGCCGCCGCGACCCCGGCGCCGTAGCCGTTGTCGATGTTGACCACCGTCACCCCCGGCGCGCACGAGTTGAGCATCGCGAGGAGCGCCGCGAGGCCGCCGAACGAGGCGCCGTAGCCGACGGAGGTCGGCACCGCGACGAGGGGTACGCCGACCAGGCCGCCGACCACGGAGGGCAGGGCGCCCTCCATGCCGGCCACGACGACGAGTGCGTCGGCCGACTCCAGCCGCTCGCGCACCTCGAGCAGCCGGTGGACACCGGCGACGCCGACGTCGGTGATCCGGTCGACGCCCGCGCCGTGGACCCGGGCGGAGAGGGCCGCCTCGGCGGCGACCGAGATGTCGGAGGTGCCGGCCGAGACGACCGCGACGCTGCCGCGCGGCGTCGGTAGCGGGCCGAGGGTGACCGCAGAGGCCTCGGCGTCGACGACCGCGCCGGGCAGCTCGGAGGCGACGAGCGCCTCGGCCTCGGGGGTCAGCCGGGTGGCCAGCACGGCGCGGTCGGGGTGGCGCTCGTGCAGCCGCGCGAGGATCGCGACGATCTGTGCAGGCGACTTCCCGGCGGCGTACACCACCTCGGGATCGCCGGTCCTCCGCGCGCGGTCGAGGTCGACCCGCGCGAAGCCCAGGTCGGCGGTGCGCTCGGTGTCTTCCCGGTCCTCGGCCACGGAGTGAACCTACCCGCGGGACCTCCGCCTCTCGAAAGTGTCGGTGGTCGGGTGTCTGCTGGGAGCTCGGGGTCGATCAGCCACGAGGAGGCGACATGCCGAGGTTCGAGTCCTATGCGCAGGGCACGCCCTGCTACATCGAGCTGTACGCCGGGGATCTCCCGGCCGCCACGACGTTCTACGCCGACCTGTTCGGGTGGACGTACGACGCCCCGCCGAGCCACCAGGAGGTCTATGCCAGCGCCCGGGTCCAGGGCGACCGCGTCGGCGGGCTGAGCGCCATGCCGCCCGAGCGGGCCGGCGAGCCGTCGGCGTGGGACCTCTATCTCGCCGTCGACGACGTCGACGCCGCGACCGCGAAGGTCGAGCCCGCGGGCGGCACCGTGGCGTTGGCGCCGACCGACGTGATGGCGCTGGGCCGGATGTCCACCGTCGTCGACCCGACCGGCGCGCGGGTCAGCCTCTGGCAGGCCGGCGACATCATCGGCACCGAGCGGGCCAACGAGCCCGGCACCCCGTGCTGGAGCGAGCTGCTGACCAGCGACCTCGACGCGGCGGCCGCCTTCTACGCCGACGTCCTCGGCGTCGGGTGGGACCAGCAGTCCTTCGGCAGCGAGCCCTACTGGCTGCTGCAGGCCGGCGGCCGGCCGGTGGCGGGCGCCATGCGGCCCTCCCAGCCGATGCCCTCGCAGTGGGTGGCCTACCTCAACGTCGAGGACGTCGACGCCACCCTGGCGCGTGCCGAGGAGCTCGGTGCCAAGCAGGTGATCCCGCCCTTCGACGTCGAGGGCATCGGCCGGATCGGCGTCCTGGCCGACCCGCAGGGGGCGATGTTCGCGGTGATGAAGGACGCGACCTAGCCGCTGGCTATCCGCGGTAGGGGTCGGCCGGATAGACCCCGAGCAGCTTCACCTCGGTGGTGAAGAACGCGAGCTCCTCGAGCGCGCGCTTCACTCCGGGGTGGTCGGGGTGCCCGTCGACCTCGGCGAGGAACTGCGTGGCGGCGAACTCCCCGCCGACCATGTAGGACTCCAGCTTCGTCATGTTGACGCCGTTGGTCGCGAAGCCGCCGAGCGCCTTGTAGAGCGCGGCCGGCAGGTTGCGCACGTTGAAGATGAACGACGTCACCACCGGGCCGTTGTCGGGGGGCGCCTGGACGAACTCCGGCGACAGCACCACGAAGCGAGTGGTGTTGTGGTCCTCGTCCTCGACGTCCTCCGCGAGCACGTCGAGACCGTAGATGCCCGCCGCCATCGGCGGGCTGATCGAGGCCTGGCTCGGGTCGCCGGCCTCAGCGACCTCGCGCGCCGCGCCGGCGGTGTCGCCGGCGATCACGGGGGTGAAGCCATGGTCGCGGATCAGCCTGCGGCACTGACCGAGCGCGTGCACGTGGCTGTGGACGGTCCGGATGCCGTCGATCCTCGCCCCCGGCACGGCCATCAGCGCGAACCTGATCCGCAGGAAGTGCTCGGCGACGATGTGGAGCGTCGAGGTCGGCAGGAAGTGGTGGATGTCGGCGACCCGGCCGGCCAGCGAGTTGTCGATCGGGATCATCGCCAGATCGGCACTCTGTCGTCCGTCGGCGCCCTCCACGGCGGCGAACACGTCCTCGAACGACGCGCACGGCACGGCCTCCAGCTCGGGGTAGTTCTGCTGGCAGACCATGTGGGAGTTGGATCCCGGCTCGCCCTGGTAGGCGATGCGACGCGGTTCGGACACGCGGCCAGTCTAGATTCGGCTGCGTGCTCGCCCTCGCCGTTCTCAGTCTGCTGACAGCCGTGGTCGCCCTCGTCCTCGCCGGAGTCGCCCTGCGCGCCTCCCGCCGCGAGGTCGGCGGCGACCCGGACGCGCTGCCGGAGGACGTGCTGGGGCTGCGGCAGGAGGTCGCGGCCCTCCGGGCCGAGGGCCGCGACGCGCTGCGCCACCTCGCGGTGGTGAGGTACGACGCCTTCGGCGACATGGGCGGTCACCTCAGCTGGTCGCTGGCCCTCCTCGACGACGGCGGCGACGGCGTCGTCCTCACCTCGATCCACGGGCGCTCCGAGGCCCGCTCCTACGCCAAGGGCGTCGCCGGCTGGGCCTCCGACGCACAGCTCTCCCCGGAGGAGCAGGAGGCGATCGACCAGGCCCGCCCCGGGCACGCTGGTTGAGCGGTCGTTGAGACGGTGGTTGAGGAGGTTGCGCTAGCAACCGTCTCGAAGCCACCGAGACGTACGACGGCCCGCCACCGGCGGGGGGACGAGTGGCGGGCCGTCGCGTCGGGCGGGTCAGGAGGACGTCATGACCCGCTCGTGCAGCGCGGTGACGGTGTCACGCGCAGACCAGAGGGCGCCGTGCTGCCAGGCGACCATCTCGCTCAGCCAGTCGCCGGCGAAGTAGACGTGCTGGCCGTTCGGGCCGGCCGGCTTCTGCAGCAGCTTGTACTCCGGCGTGCCGACCGGCGGGCTCGTCCAGCCGCCCTCGATGTGGGGGACGAGGTGCCAGGCCTGGGAGTACGACGAGACGACCGGCTTGTAGTCGTCGCCGTGGATCTTCACGCCCTGGGCGATCGCCCGCTTCTCGCGGTCCTTGGGCGAGAGGTCGCCGTACGCCACCGCGTCGTCCGCGTAGTTGTAGTAGCCGATGACGACGCCGCCGTCCGCGCTGTGGTAGCCGTACGACGGGTACCAGATCACGCTCAGGTCCATGTCGGTCGAGGTGATGCCGCCGTAGATCCGGTGGTTCTTCTCCCACCAGCGGTCGGCGTACTCGAGACCGATCTTGCCGACCTGGAACCCGGAGTACTTCCCGAGCGCGCTCTGCACGTCGGAGCCGAGGTTGTGGTCGATCTTGGCGAAGATGTGCGGTGGCATCGCGGCGATCGCGAAGTCGGCGTCGATCGAGCGCGCCTTGCCGTGGCCGTCGGTGTAGCTCACGGTCACGCCGTCGACGGTGTCCTGCACCTTGGTGACGACCGCGTTCGTCTGCACCTTGTGGGCGCCGATCGCCTTGGTGAGCGCCTGCGGGATCTGGTCCATGCCGCCGACCGGCTGGAACATCAGCATCGCCTGGTCGAACTCGAACTCGAAGGAGAAGTACTCCCCGACCTGGCTGGCGAACACGTCCGACAGCGACGACGGGTCGCCGAGCAGCGTCCCGGTGTCGTCCCACGCGGTGGGGTAGTGCGAGAAGCCGCGGTTGCTGCCGCCCTGGTAGGTGTAGTCGGACTTGAGCTGGCCGTAGTCCTTGAGGAAGTCGAGCAGTCGCTCCTTGTCGTCCGCGGTCAGGTCCGCGTCGAGGGCGCCCTTGTTGGTCGCCTTGGCCAGCAGCTCGGAGGTGTAGCCGTAGACGTCGGCCTTCGCCGTGCGGTAGCGCACCGGGTTGCCCGGGGTCGCACCTGACTTCTCGTTGTAGATGTAGGCGTCGGCGTTGATGTTGGTGAACACCTCGATCGGTACGCCGAGCTCGCGGCAGTAGTCGAGGGTGACCATCCACTGCGCGAGCCTCGCGGGGCCGGCGTTCATGTAGTGGCCCGGCTTGAACGACGCGGTCTGGGTGACACCCTTCAGGTCGGTCCAGGTGTCACCGCCCCGGACGGTCGTGTTGCGGCCGCCCGTGCGCTGCCGGGCCTCGAGGACCGTGCAGTCGTACCCCGCCTTCCCGAGCTCGTACGCCGCGCCGAGCCCCGCGACGCCGCCACCGAGGATCACGACCTTCTTGTTCGCGCGGCCGGTGAGGCTGAAGTCCGACGCCCGCGGGGCCATGAACCCCGTCCGCTTCGCGGCGGCCTCGGCCGTGGGGGCGAGGCCGAGGGCGCCCATCGTGGCGAACATCGTGCCGGCGCCACCAGCGACCCCGACCGACTGGAGGAACCTCCGCCGGCTGACGCCGAAGCTCTTCACTGATGCCATGTGCACATCTCCCGAAATCGACGGCGACCACCGGAGCTCCGGCGGTCCGAATCGTCGAGGACCCTAGGGAGGAATGCGCCTCCAGAGGTTGCCGATACGTTTCGGCATCGTGACGACCGGGCCGTGGCAGTGCCCGGGTCAGCGCGGGACGCGGACGAGCAGGCGACCGTGGATGCAGGTCATCCGCAGCTCGCGTCCGGGGGCGATCGTGTCGCCGTCGAACTCGCGGGGCATCTCGTGACTGGCGCGTACGACGACCGTCCGGCCGGTCATCCGGTTGACCAGGTCGTCGGTGCGCGAGCGCTTGCCGAGGACCCGGAAGGCGAGCGGGACCCAGGAGAGGAACTTGCGCGGGTTGAGCAGCACGACGTCAAGCAGGCCGTCGTCGATCCGCGCGTCCGGGAGCAGCGGCATGCCCGCCTGCAGGTAGCCGACGTTGCCGACCACCACCGTGCGGGCGCGGTGGCGGGTGAACTCCCCGCCGTCGACGGAGATCTCCAGCCGCATGGCCGGGAACATCAGGCTCTTGAGCGCGGAGAGGACGTAGGCGAGCCAGCCGATCCTCTTCTTGATCTGCTCGTTGACGCCGTCCATGATCGCGGCGTCGAAGCCCATCCCGGCCATCACCATGAAGTGGGTGTCCTCCATGTTGTCGCCGCTCACCTCGACGAGGTCGACGGCCCGGTCCTGGCCGGTGAGCGCGACGTCGATCGCCGCGCGGATGTAGAGCGGGATCTCCAGGTTGCGGGCCAGCAGGTTGCCGGTGCCGGCCGGCACGATGCCGACCGGGATGCCGGTGCCGGCGAGCGCGGCGCAGACCTCGCGGACGGTCCCGTCGCCGCCGCAGACGAGCACCAGCTCCGCGCCCTCGGCGCGGGCGGCCTGCGCCATCCCGGTCCCGGGGTCGTCCTCGGTGGTGAGGTGCCAGGTCGGCTCGTCCCACCCGGCGGCACGGGCCAGGGAGGTGACGATCGCCTGGAACTGCCCGACGGACTCTACCTTCACGGGGTTGAGTACGACGGCCAGCCGTGTGCCCCGCGGCCCGAACTCCAGCAGCGGCTCGGCCCTGATCGCGTGGCTCCGCGGGAGCGGGGAGTACGCCATGAACCCGAGCAGCACCATCCCGATCGCGAGCAGCACGCCGCCGACTACGTCGCTGGGGTAGTGCCTGCCGAGGAAGACCCGGTCGGCGCCGACGAGCAGCACGGCGAGGACGAGGAGCGTGTAGAGCGTGCGGCGTACGTTGCGCCGGCGTACGAGCATCCCGACGACGACCGCGGTGACGCCGGAGAGCACGGTGACCGAGGTGGTGTGACCCGAAGGATAGGCGTTGGACTCCAGCAGCCCCTGGGTGGCCTGCCAGGCTGGCCGGTCCCGGTCGAAGGCCCACACCAGCAGCCAGCGCACGACGATCGTCGCCACCACAGTGACGGCGCAAAAGACGGCGGCCCGGCGGTGCTTCCCGGCCAGGATCGCGACCAGCGCGAGCGTCATCAGAAGGATCCCGTAGACGTCGAAGACGACCTCGACCACGCGGAGGAGTCGGCGCAGCCCGTCGTGCTCGGCGGTCACCCGGGCGGCGTGGTCGCCGACGGAGTCGACGTCCGGCACGGGTGCCCAGCCGTGGGTCGCGGCGATGCCGAGGAGGACGAAGAGGGCGAAGCAGACGGCGGCCCAGGCCAGCAGCGTGCGGCGCGAGCGGTCGAGCAAGGCGGTCCTCACCATTTCCGGGAGCAGGCCACGGCGGGCCAGGGATCCGGGTCAGTATGCCTGTGTATTGATGTGATCCCCTGATCCGCGCACGGATAGCCTGTGGTCATGATCGACCCGCGCATTCTCCGAGATGACCCCGATCGCGTCCGTGCCTCGCAGGCCAAGCGCGGTCTCTCCGGGGAGGCGGTCGACCGCGCGCTGTCCGCCGACGAGGCCCGGCGCAGCGCCATCGCGACCTACGAGCAGAAGCGCTCCGAGCAGAAGCAGCTGGGCAAGCAGGTCGCACAGGCGAAGGGCGACGAGAAGGCGGCCCTCCTCGACCGGACCAAGGCGCTCGCCGTGGAGGTGAAAGGGCTCGAGGCGGCCCAGGACGCCGCCGAGGCCGAGTGGACCGCCGCGCTCAAGGGGATCCCCAACGTCACCGCCGAGGAGACGCCGCCCGGCGGCGAGGACGACTTCGTCGTGCTTGAGACCGTCCGCGAGCCCCGCGACTTCGCGGCCGAGGGGTTCGAGCCGCGCGACCACATCGAACTCGGCCGGATCCTCGGCGCCATCGACCTCGACCGCGGCGCGAAGGTGTCGGGCGCGCGGTTCTACTTCCTCACCGGGGTCGGTGCCGAGCTGGAGCTCGCGCTGGTCAACCTCGCGATGGAGCAGGCCCGCGAGGTGGGCTTCACCCAGGTGATCGCGCCGTCGCTGGTCCGCCCGCAGGCGATGGACGGCACCGGCTTCCTCGACCAGGCGGCCGACGACGTCTACCGCATCGAGGGCGAGGAGCTCTACCTCGTCGGCACCAGCGAGGTGCCCATGGCGGCCTACCACTCCGACGAGATCCTCGACGCCGACACCCTGCCGCGCCGCTACGCCGCGTTCAGCCCGTGCTTCCGCAAGGAGGCCGGCTCCCACGGCAAGGACACCCGCGGGATCATCCGGGTGCACTGGTTCGACAAGGTGGAGATGTTCGTCTACACCACCGTCGAGGAGTCCTACGCCGAGCACCAGCGGCTGCTGTCGTGGGAGAAGCTCTTCCTCGACAAGCTCGAGCTCGCCTACCGCGTGATCGACGTCGCCGCCGGCGACCTCGGCCCGAGCGCGATCCGGAAGTTCGACTGCGAGGCGTGGATCCCGACCCAGGGCAAGTACCGCGAGCTGACCTCCGCCTCCAACTGCACCGACTTCCAGACCCGCCGGCTCGACATCCGCGGCCGCTTCCCCGAGGGGACCCGGCAGATCGCGACGCTCAACGGCACCCTCTGCGCGATGACCCGGACGATCGTGGCGATCCTCGAGACCCACCAGCAGGCCGACGGGTCGGTGCGGGTGCCGGTGGCGTTGCAGAAGTTCCTCGGCCGCGAGGTGCTGGAGCCGGTCGCGAAGTGACTGACAGCTGGCGGCCCCGGCTCGTCGCGCTCGACATCGACGGGACGCTGCTCAGGTGGGTGGAGGGCTCCGGGACCACCTACGAGGAGGTCGCGCCCGAGGTGCGTGCCGCCGTACGCCGCGCGTACGACGCCGGCGCCCACGTCGTGCTCGCGTCCGGCCGCTCCCCCCACGGCATGACCCGGGTCGCCGACATGCTCGGCATCCCTGACGACGGCGACGAGCGGTTGTGGATCGTGGCGTCCAACGGCGCGGTGATCCTGCGCTACCCGCCGGTCGACGTCGTCCACGAGGAGACCTTCGACGCGCGGCCGGCGGTCGAGCGGATCCTCGAGCGCAGGCCGACAGTGCTGGTGGCGGTGGAGGAGCGCGGCATCGGCTACCGCATCAACGACCACTTCCCGCCGGGGGAGCTGTCCGGCGACATGGTCGTCACGCCGATCGAGGAGCTGGTCTCCCAGCCGGTCTCGCGTGTGATCATCCGTGACCCGGAGGCGACGGTCGACGAGTTCGTCGAGCTCGGCCGCTCGCTCGGCCTCCACGGCATCTCGTACGTCGTCGGCTGGACCGCCTGGCTCGACCTGACTCCCGTCGGGGTGTCGAAGGCGTCCGGCCTCGCCTACGTGTGCGACCAGCTCGACCTCGAGCCGGGCGACGTCCTCGCGGTCGGCGACGGCCGCAACGACATCGAGATGCTGGAGTGGGCCGGCCGCGGCGTGGCGATGGGCCAGGCCGTCCCCGAGGTGGCCGACGTCGCCGACCACGTCACCGGGTCGGTGGACGACAACGGCGTCGCCGACGAGCTCACGCTGTGGTTCCCCGCCGGGGTGGCGAGCGCCGCCGGGGGCGAGGCGTGACCCTGCCCGCGGTCGTGACGACCGCCCGGCTCCGCCTGCCGCTGTGGACCCGCGACGACGTGGACGCGATGCGCAGCGGGCAGCGGCTGCGCGGCTGGCATCCCGACTTCCCGCGGCGCGACGACCTCGACGCCGCCACCCTCTGGTCCGAGGGCGACCCGTGGAGCTCGCGCTCGATCGTCCGAGGCGTGACCACCCTGGGGTCGATCGGCTTCTTCGGCCCGCCGGAGCCGGCCGCCGACGGTGTGCCCGAGACCGAGGTCGGCTACGGCCTGGTCGAGGAGGCGCGTGGCTGGGGCTTCGCCACCGAGGCCCTGCGCGCGCTGCTCGAGCTGACCGACCTCGAGGGAGTGCGGGTCCGCGCCTCGGTCGAGCCCGACAACAAGGCCAGTGTCCGGGTGCTCGCGAAGTGCGGCTTCACCGAGCTGCGTGGGTCCAACGAGGACGGCCACCTCGTGATGGCCCGGCCGCTGCCCGGCGCTGCGCGGTCCCGCTCCGCGGCGGGGCAGTGAGGTCGCGGCAGTGAGGGGTGCGGTGAGAGGGACAATGGGCCCCGTGAGCGTGCCGACGAAGCCACCCGCGCGCCCCGGCCTGCCCCGGCTGGTGGCGACGGACCTCGACGGCACGCTGGTCCGTCTCGACGGCTCGGTGTCCGACTACACCCGCTCCGTCCTGCGCCGGCTCGACGACCTCGGCGTCCCCGTCATCTTCGTCACCGGGCGGCCGCTGCGGTGGACCGAGGTGGTCTTCGAGCACGTCGGCAGCCTCGGCCTCGCGATCGTGTCCAACGGCGCGCTGGTCTGGGACGTCGCCGAGGCCGTGCCGCGGCTGGAGCGCACGATCGCGACCGACCTCGCGCTCGAGGTCTGCGAGCGGATCCGCTCGGCCGTCCCCGGCTCGGCCTTCGCCGTCGAGACGATCGGCGGCTTCGCGATGGAGCCGGCCTACGTCAGGCACTTCAGCGATGGGGAGGCGCGGCGGGCGCCGGTGGAGGAGCTGGTCGAGGAGCCGCTGCTCAAGCTGCTCGCCCGCCACGAGGAGCTGCCCGCGGAGGAGTACTGGGCGCGGGCGGAGGAGGCCGTCGAGGACCTGGTCACCATCACCTGGTCCTCGACCTCGGCGCTGCTCGAGATCAGCGCGCCCGGCGTCACGAAGGCGTCGACCCTCGAGCTGGTCTGCGGCGAGCTGGGCGTCGACGCCGACGACGTGATCGCCTTCGGCGACATGCCCAACGACCTGCCGATGCTGACCTGGGCCGGGACGTCGTACGCCATGGCCGACGCCCACCCCAGCGTCGTGAGCTGCGCCGCCCACGTCGCACCGAGCCACGAGGACGACGGGGTGGCGCGGGTGCTGGCTGGAGTGTTCGACCTGTGACTGGTTCGATGGGCGCCATGCGTCGCCCGCTCCCCGCTGCCCTGTCGGCCGCCCTGGTGGCCGGTGTCGCGGCCGTCCTCGTCGCACTCTCCGGCCTCGTCGCCGGCACCCCGTCGTACGCCGCGACCTCCTGCCCGGCCTTCTCCGAGGCGAGCGCGAAGAAGGCCGACGCGGTCTTCGACGGCCGGGTGTCCGGACCCGCGAGGACCACGAAGGGCTCGCAGGCGGTCACCTACCCGGTGACGGTCCAGAACTCCTACCAGGGCACGGCGTCGGGCTCGCTGCAGGTCCACATCAACGGCGGGCCGTGCCAGCCGAAGCGGCTGGTGCAGGACGAGGACTACGTCTTCCTCGTCTCCCACAGCACCTCCGGGTGGGTCGCCGCCGGCGCGACCCGGTCGGTGATGCCCTACACCGAGCAGCTCAACCAGCGCCTGCACGCCCTCTTCGACGAGGCCGAGCCGCCGCAGCCGACCGGCGTCACCTTCGGCGCCCCGCTCACCGGCCCGCCCAGCTCGCTCGCGCGGGTGGCCGCCCCCGGTGTCGCGATGTTCATCGTCGGCCTGCTCGGCTACCTCGTCGTACGCCGGCTGGGCCGACGCGCCACCTGACGGGCGTGCATGTTCATCAAGGTATGCAGGCCGTCGGTCACTCCCCGCGCGGAGTTCCGCCAGGGGAGCGCGAGCTCGGCTGCATACCTTGACGAACAGCCGCCCGGCCCGCGCGCCTACGGCGCCGGCAGGGCCGCGAGCGCCGACTCGGCGGTGCTCACCGCGGCACGCGCACGGTCGGGCGTGAGCGGCCCGAGCTCACCGTACCTCGCGTTGATCACGACGAGGCCGGCAGCGGACCGGGCGGCGGCGACGGCGAGGTGGGCGGCGGTGGCGGCGTCGCCGAGCAGCGCGTCCTTGCCGCGCTCGGCGATGTCGGCGGCGAGCCGGGCGACCTCGGCGGCGCTCTCCGCGATCTCGAGGGGTACGCAGGACGCCTCCTCGAGGGCGGTCGTGATCTGCTCCCAGCGCCCCGGCGAGCCCTCCGGAAGCCGGTAGGCCCCGAGCACGCGGGTGTAGGCAGCTGCGTCCTCGACCGCCAGCTCGAGGGCACGGCCGCGGATCGCGTCGACGCGCTCGGCGATCTCCGGCGCGCCGTCGGCGTCACGGGCGATCCGGGCGGCCATCGCGACCAGCGCGGCGGCCAGCGCCGTCGTCGTCGCCGCGGCACCGCCGCCACCCGGTGTCGGTGTCGGCGCGGCCACGGCGTCCAGCCACGCCGCGAGGGTCAGCTCGTCCGGCCGGCCACTCACGAGAGGCCGACGATCTCGCCGTCGGCGTCCAGGTCGATCCGGGTCGCCGCCGGCTGGGTGCCGAGCCCCGGCATCGTCCGGATCTCGCCGCAGATCGGGTAGACGAACCCCGCGCCGACGGAGGCCCGCACCTCGCGCACGGGGAGCGTCCAGCCGGTCGGGGCGCCCTTGAGCGACGGGTCCGACGAGATCGACAGGTGCGTCTTGGCGATGCAGACCGGCAGCGTCCCGAAGCCGGCCCGCTCGTAGGTGTCGAGCTGGCGGGTCGCGGTGGCGGAGTACTCGACCCCGGCGGCGCCGTACACCTTCGTCGCGACCGTCTCGATCTTCTCCCGCAGGCTCGCCTCGTCGGCGTAGAGCATCCGGAAGTCGCTCGGCTCGGCGGCCGCCTCGGCGACGGCCTCGGCCAGCTCGGCGGCGCCGCGGCCGCCGTCGGCGAAGTGGGTGCACACGGCGACCCGCGCGCCGAGCTCCTCGGCGACCTCGCGGATCGCCGCGTGCTCGCTCGGGTGATCGGTCGGGAAGGCGTTGATCGCCACCACCGGGGTGACCCCGTGGAGCTTGACGTTCTCGAGCTGCTTGCGGAGGTTGGCCGCGCCGACCGAGACGTCGTCGGGGTTCTCCTCGAGCAGCTCGGGCGGCAGCGGCCTGCCGGCGACGACCTTGTACTTCCCCGAGTGGGCCTTCAGCGCGCGCACGGTGGCGACCACGACGGCGGCGTCCGGCCGCAGCCCCGACGTACGGCACTTGAGGTTGAAGAACCGCTCGGCCCCCATGTCGGCCCCGAAGCCGGCCTCGGTGACGAGGTAGTCGCCGGACCGGATGCCGATGAGATCGGCGACGACCGAGGAGTTCCCGGTCGCGATGTTGCCGAACGGGCCCGTGTGGACGAGGACCGGGGTGTTCTCCAGGGTCTGCAGGAGGTTGGGCTTGATCGCCTCGCGCAGCATCACCGCCATCGAGCCCGCCGCCCCGAGCTGCTCGGCGGTGACCGGCTCCCCCTCGCGGGTGTAGGCGACGACGATGCGTCCCAGCCGGGCCCGCAGGTCCTCCAGCGAGCGGGCGAGCCCGAGCGTGGCCATCACCTCCGAGGCGGCGGTGATGTCGAACCCGCTCTGGCGGGGTACGCCGTCGGCGCGGGCGCCGAGCCCGATCACGATGTTGCGCAGCGCGCGGTCGTTGACGTCGAGGACCCGCCGCCAGGTGATGTCGTGGGGCTCGATGCCGAGCTCGTTGCCCTGGTAGAGGTGGTTGTCCAGCATCGCGGCGAGCAGGTTGTGGGCGGCCGTCACCGCGTGCACGTCGCCGGTGAGATGGAGGTTGAGCACCTCCATCGGCACGACCTGGCTGTAGCCGCCGCCCGCGGCACCGCCCTTGATCCCGAACGTCGGTCCCATCGACGGCTGACGGATCGCCACCGTCGCCCGCTTGCCGATGTGCTTGAAGCCCTGGCCGAGCCCGACCGTCGTCGTGGTCTTGCCCTCGCCCAGCGGCGTCGGGGTGATCGCGGTGACGACGACGTACTTCGCCGGCGGCGCCTCCGCGAGCTCCTCGATCGCCGACAGCCTGATCTTCATGACCGTCTCGCCGTACGGCTCCAGCAGTCTGCTGCTGATGCCCATGTCGTCGGCGATGCCCTCGATCGGCTTGAGCGATGCCTGGTGGGCGATCTCCAGGTCGGTGGGGAACGTCGTTGTTGCCACGCCTGCCTCCTCGGCTCCCGGGTGTCGGGATCTTCTCGATGCTGAGCAGACTTCCATCCTCGCGTCACCATCGCTCCCGCTTCACGGAAGACCGGTGGACAACGGCGACGCCGGCTCACGGGTGCCATGCGGGACGTCGTGGCCCGGGGTCCAGCCCGGCGGGCGGAAGAGGTAGCCCAGTCGGTCCCGCCATCTCGAGGCGGTGCGTACGTCGTGCCACAGCGCGGCGTAGTCGCCGTACTGGAGCTTGACGAGGTTGTAGGTGTCCACCGGGTGGGTGAGGCCGTAGCGGGGCCGGAAGACCTCCCGCTGGAAGGTGCCGAAGAGCCGGTCCCAGACGATGAGGATGCCGGCGTAGTTCTTGTCGAGGTAGAGCTCGTCGGAGCCGTGGTGGACGCGGTGGTGGCTGGGCGTGTTGAAGACCAGCTCGATCGGCCGGGGGAGCCGGTCGATCGTCTCGGTGTGCACGAAGAACTGGTAGATCAGGTTGATCGAGAAGGCGAGGTAGATGCCCACCGGCGAGACCCCGAGGAAGGGCAGCGGCAGGAAGAAGAAGAACTCGAACCACGGGTTCCACTTCTGCCGCAGGGCGGTCGCGAAGTTCATGTACTCAGAGCTGTGATGGGCCTGATGGGCCGCCCAGCCGACCCGGGCGCGATGGACGAAGCGGTGGGACCAGTAGTAGGCGAGGTCGACCATCAGCACCATGAGCAGCAGTCCCCACCAGGTCATCGGGACGTGCCAGGCCGCGACGTAGACGTAGATCCCGATGTAGGCGAGGAACATCAGCACCTTGAGGACCGTGGTGGAGACCAGCGAGCCGAGGCCCATCAGGATCGAGGTGCGGGCGTCCTTGGCGAGGTAGCCCATCAGGTTGTCGTCGTGGTCGAGCCACTTCAGCGCCGCCAGCTCGACGGCGATCGACAGGAAGAAGAACGGGATCGCGTAGGTGATCGGGTTCTTCAGCGGGTCGAGCATCTCGTGCATGACTGGATCCCTCCGGCAATATGACCTTTGGGTAAGTTACCTCAGGGTCAGATCACATCGCTAGACTCCCGAGCATGCCACGGGCGACGAGCGGGATGCGAGCGAATGCCGGGACCAAAGGGGTCCCCCGAGCCGACCGCGAGGGCCAGATCGTCCGGGCGGCCTGCGAGGTCTTCGGCACCGAGGGCTTCGCCGGTACGTCGGTCGCCGCGGTCGCCGCCCGGGCGGGCATCTCGAAGCCGCTGGTCTACCAGTACTTCGGCTCCAAGGAGGGGCTCTTCTCCGCCTGTCTCCACCACGGCGGCGCGATCCTCGCCGAGGAGATGGAGCGGATCGCCTCCGGCGACACGGTCGGGCTCGAGCGCGGGCTGCTGACCCTCAACGGGATCTTCCGGATCCTCGAGCCGCAGCCGTGGCTGTGGCGGCTCTTCTTCGACCCGAGCGCGCCGCGCGAGGGCGAGATCGCCGCCGCGATCAAGGAGCACACCGAGCGCATCACCACCCTCGCCGTCGAGGGCGTCGGCGAGCTGCTGCGGCTGCAGGGCGACGACGATCCGCTCGACATCGACGCGATGACGAGGGTCTGGATGAGCATCTTCGACGCGCTGGTCACCTGGTGGCTCGACCACCCCGACGAGTCGCCGGCGGCGATGACCGAGCGCTGCCTGCGGCTCTTCACCGCCGTGCTGTCCGCCGACGTACCGGTGCTCCAGCCGTGACCGCGGTCCCGAGCCCGCCGCCCAGCCCCGGCCGGACGATCCAGTCGGCGCTCTACCGCGCCGGCCTCTTCGGCCGCCGGCCGGTGGTGCCCACCGACCCGGCCGCGCTCGCCGAGGCGGCCCGGCGCCGGATGACCAAGCAGGCCTGGGCGTACGTCGCCGGCGGGGCCGGCCAGCAGCGCACCGTCGCCGCCAACACCGCGGCGTTCGCGCGCTATCCGCTGGTGCCGCGGATGCTGGTCGACGTCGAGCGGCGCGACCTGTCGGTCGAGCTGCTCGGCCGGCGGCTGCCGACGCCGCTCCTGCTCGCGCCGATCGGGGTGCTGGAGATGGCCCATCGCGAGGCGGAGTACGCCGTCGCCAGGGCCGCCCGGGCGACCGGCACGCCGATGGTGATCTCCACCCAGGGCTCGATCCCGATGGAGGAGACCGCTCGGACACTGGGGGACACCCCGCGGCTGTACCAGCTCTACTGGAGCCGCGACGACGACGTCGTACGCTCCTTCGTCGCCCGTGCCGAGAAGCTCGGCGCCGACGCCATCGTGGTCACTCTCGACACCCATCTGCTCGGCTGGCGCACCGCCGACCTCGACCTCGGCTACCTGCCGTTCGCACGGGCGGAGGGGATCGCGCAGTACACCTCCGACGCCGCCTTCCGCGCGCTCGCCGAGTCCCGCCCGCAGGGCGCGACGCCGAGCCCGGGACCCCGCGAGCTGCCGCACGCGCTGAGCGCGCTGGTCTCGATGGCGCGCCACTACCCGGGCCGGCTGCGCGACAACCTCCGGTCGCCGCACCCGCGGGCCGCGGTGGAGACCTTCCTCGACGTCTTCTCCCGCTCGGACCTCACCTGGGCCGACCTCGCCCGCCTGCGCGAGATGACGACCCTGCCGCTCGTCCTCAAGGGCATCCAGGACCCGGGTGACGCGACCCTCGCGCTCGACCACGGCGCCGACGGGATCGTGGTCTCCAACCACGGCGGCCGCCAGGTCGACGGCGCGGTCGCCTCGCTCGACGCCCTGCCCGGCGTCGTCGCCGCGGTCGGCGGTCGCGTGCCGGTGCTCTTCGACTCCGGGATCCGCAGCGGCGCCGACGTCGTCAAGGCGCTCGCGCTCGGCGCCGACGCGGTGCTGCTCGGCCGGCCCTACGTCTACGGCCTCGCCCTCGCCGGCGCGGCCGGGGTGCAGGCGGTGATCGAGTACGCCGTCGCGGAGCTCGACCTCACCCTGGGGCTGCTCGGGGTGCCCGCCGTACGCGACCTGAGCAGCGCGGTCCTGCAGAGCTGAGCGACCTCTCAGGTCGTCTCGGCAGAATGCGGCGCCATGGCGGGCTACCAGGGACGGCGACGGGCCGACCGCAGCGTCGGGCACGGTCACTCTCACGGTCACTCGCACGGGCCGGCGCCGGACCTGCCGATCAACCGCGGCACCCGGGCGACCGTCGTCGCCCTGCTCGTGGTGCTCGGCCTCGCCGTCGTCGGCGGGCTCGTCGCGCTGTGGCCCGACCACGACCGGGTCGAGCGGCTCGCCCACAGCCTCGAGTTCGCCGCGCCCGGGACGACCTTCCCGCACGCCACCGTCGTCCGCGTCGGAGACTGCCCGAGCGACCCCATCAGCACCTGTCCGCTGGTCGTGAAGGTCGACGACGGGCCCCGCGTCACCGTCCAGGTCTCGCAGGCGGACGCGGCGTCCGGGCTGGGCTCGGGCGACCGCGTCCAGCTCCAGCACCGGGCGGGTGCGAGCGGGTCGGCGGCGTACTCCTACTTCCGTACCGACCGCGGCACCGCCCTCTGGCTCCTCGTCGGGCTCTTCGTGCTCGTGGTCGTCGCCGTCGCCCGGCTCCGCGGCCTCCTGGCCCTGGTCGGGCTCGGGGTCGGGATGGTGGTGATCCTCGGCTGGATGCTGCCCGGGCTGCTGAGCGGCCACCCGCCGCTGCTCGTGGCGCTGGTGGGCTCGGCGGCGATCCTGTACGTCGTCCTCTATCTCGCGCACGGCGTCTCACTGCGTACGTCGGCCGCCCTGCTCGGCACGGTCGGCGGACTCGCCGTCACCGCGCTGCTCGGCCTCGCCTCGGTCGGGACCGCCCACCTGTCGGGCGTCGCCGACGAGGGCGGCACCATGCTCTCCTCGGTCACCGGCCGGATCGACTTCCAGGGACTGATGACCTGCACGATCGTGATCGCCGGCCTCGGCGTCCTCAACGACGTCACGATCACCCAGGCCAGCGCCGTGTGGGAGCTGCGGGCCGCGAGCCCGACCGCGAGCCGCGCCCGGCTGTGGGCGAGCGCGATGCGGATCGGCCGCGACCACATCGCCTCGACGATCTACACCATCGTCTTCGCGTACGCCGGCACCGCGCTGACCACGCTGCTCGTCGTCGAGCTCTACGACCGGCCGCTGCTCGACCTCCTCGGGACCGAGCAGATCGCCGAGGAGGTCGTCAGGTCGCTGGTGAGCGGGATCGGCCTCGTCCTGGCGGTCCCGCTCACCACCGCCGTCGCGGCCCTCACGGTGCCGGGACCGTCGCACGACGTCGCCTGAGTCACCGTCGCGCGGTCACCGTCGCGCGCGGCCGGGCGCGAACAGTGCGGCGACGACGGCGACCGCCACTGCTCCCGCGCCGGTCAGCAGCGCGGGACCGATCGCGCCGTCGTACCCCGTCGGGCTGATCTGCCCGCCCGCCGCCTCGAAGACGGCCATGAGCAGCGCGACGCCCAGGGCGGTGCCGAACTCCCGCAGCGTCGAGTTGGCCGAGCTCGCGGTCGCGAAGTCGCCCTCCGGCAGCCCCTGCAGCACCGCGGTCGAGCTCGGCGCGAACGTCAGGCCCATCCCGACGCCGGCGAGGAGCAGCGCCGGGACGAAGTGGGAGTACGCCGCAGCCGCCTCGGTCAGGTAGGCGAACCACACCAGCGACGCGGTCTGCAGGACCAGCCCGAGCAGCAGCGGCCGGCGTACACCGACGCGACCGGCCACGACGCCCGCGATCGGCGCGACGACCATCGGCGCAGCGGTCCACGGCAGCGTCCGCAGTCCGGCGCCGAGGGGGCTGTAGCCCTGGACGACCTGGAGGTACTGCGACATCAGGAACACCGTCCCGAACATGCCGATCGTGAACATCAGGCTCACGACGTTCGCGACGGTGAAGCCGCGCGAGCGGAAGAGCCGGAGCGGGAGCACCGCGTCACTGCGGCGCCGCGCGTGGACGACGTACGCCGGCAGCAGCACCGCCGCGGCGACCAGCGGCCCGACCACGCCGGCCGAGGTCCAGCCGTCGTCGTTGCCGTGCACGATGCCCCAGACACCGAGGAAGACGGCGCCGCCGAGCAGCAGCGTGCCGAGCGGGTCGAGCCGCTGCCACGCGCCCCGCGACTCGCGCACGGCGATCAGCAGCAGCGGGACGGCCACGACGGCGACCGGCACGTTGAGCCAGAAGATCGCCTCCCAGCTCACGCCGTCGACGACCGCGCCGCCGATCACCGGCCCGAGCGCGACGCCGAGGCCGGAGACGCCGCCCCAGATCCCGATCGCCGCGGGCCGCATCCGCTCCGGGACGGACGCGGCGAGCAGGGTGAGCGAGAGCGGCATGATCGCCGCGGCGCCGAGCCCCTGGACGGCGCGGGCGGTGATGAGTGCCCCCGCCGTGGTGCTCAGCGCGGACGCGATCGACGCGCCGGTGAAGACGAGGACGCCGGCCAGCATCACCCGGCGCCGGCCGAGCCGGTCGCCGAGCGTCGCCGCCGGGAGCATGAAGGTCGCGAACGCGAGCGTGTAGGCGTTCACGAACCACGACAGCTGGCCGACGCTCGCGTGCAGGTCGGCGCGGATGACGGGCAGCGCGGTCGTCATGACGAGGTTGTCGAGCGTGGCCATGAACATCGGCAGGGACGCCGCGACCAGTGCGAGCCAGACCGGCACGCGGCGCGCCCGCGGTGCGGCGGCGCGCGCCTCGGGCTGGGTGAGGGTGGCGGACATGGTGACTCCTTGGAAGGCATTGAATGATTACTACCTTGGAACGAAGGTAGTAATCGACTGATAACATGTCAACCATGAGCTCCCGGATGACCGCCCAGGACCGTCGCGACGCCGTGCTCGATGCGGCGACGAAGGCCTTCGCCAGCGGGGGGTACGCCGGCACCAGCACCGACGCCGTCGCCCGCGCCGCCGGGGTCAGCCAGCCCTACGTCGTCCGCATCTTCGGCACCAAGCTCGACCTCTTCCTCGAGGTGCTCTCCCGCGCCTGCGACCGGGTCAAGGAGACCTTCGAGAGGACCCTCGACGACGGGCCGTTCGACCCGACCAGCGAGGCCGACCGCGAACGGCTCGGCCTCGCCTACACCGAGCTCATGCACGACGGCGACCTGCTCCGCGTGATGATGCACGGCTTCACCATGGGGGGCGCCGTCCCCGAGATCGGCGCGCTGGCGCGCGAGCGGTTCGGCGGCATCTTCGCCGCCCTGCGGCGGACGGGCTGGGCCGACGACGAGATCCGGGACTTCATCGCCCAGGGCATGCTGCTGACGGTGCTGATGTCGATGGGCGCGCTCGACGCCGACAAACAGACCGTCGACGTCCTCGGCGACGGCCTCGCCGCGCTCGTGCGGAGCTGCATCGAGGGCTGAAGGGCCGGCCGCACCGCGGAATCCGGTGGTATCACAGCCGCGGACCGAGGATCCTCGTCTCACGTGTGCCTCCGCGCCGACGACGGCGCGGGCTCGGGGGAGTGATGATGATCCAGACGGTGTACGACAGCGCGAGCCTGCCGGCCGACGAGCGGGTGCCGCGGTTCGACGAGCTGCAGGCCACGTGCACGCATCCGATGCGGGCGACGAGTCCGTGCGCGGACCGGTTCCATGCGCGGGCGCGGGCGCTCGACCTCGCCGCGGTCAACGTGGTGGAGCTGAGCGTGGGGCCGTCCGACATCCGGCGTACGCCGCGCCAGATCCGGGCCCACGACCCCAGGCTCTGCGCGGTCGTCTTCCCCGTCGCTGGACGGCTCGAGCTGAGCCACGGCGGGCGCGAGACGGCGCTCGAGGCGGGTGACCTCGCGATCTACGACAGCTCGCACCCGTTCCAGCTCCGGACCCCGAGTACGGCGCGGCTCGTGCGGGCGCATCTGCCGGTGTCGCTCCTGCCGCTGCCGCGACATCGGCTCGAGCGGCTGCTCGGCGTACGCCTCTCCGCGCGAGATGGGCTCGGCGGGCTGCTGACGCACTCGCTGACCAGGTTCGTGGCCGACGCCGCGGAGTACCGCCCGGCCGACGCGGTTCGGCTCGGCTCCGTCGTCACCGACCTGCTGGCGGCGCTGGTCAACCACGAGCTCGAGGACGATCCGGCCGAGCTGCCCGACGACTCCCGGCAGCGCACGCTGCGGGCGGCCGTCGACGCTTTCATCGAGCGGAACCTCGGCGACCCCGACCTCACGCCGGCCTCGGTCGCCGCGGCGCACCACATCTCGGTGAGCTACCTGCATCGGCTCTTCCGCGGGGAGGACGAGACCGTCGCCGCGTCGATCCGGAGGCGACGCCTCGAGCGGGCGCGGCGCGACCTCGCCGACCCGGCGCTGGCGCCCGTCCCGGTCCACCGGATCGCCACCCGGTGGGGCTTCGCCGACCACGCCACCTTCACCCGCGCGTTCCGGTCGGCGTACGACGTCGCCCCGAAGGACTACCGCGCCGGCGCCATCCTCCTCAGCGCGTGAGGTGACGAGGCCGTCCGGATCCTGGTCTGCCGGGCGGACGATAGCCTGGACCGGTGAGCGAGGTTGTCGTCATCGGGGGCGCCAACATGGACCTCCACGCCCGCTCCGACGCCCCTGTCGTCCTCGGCTCGAGCAACCCCGGCCGCGGGACCCTCTCGCCCGGTGGGGTGGCCCGCAACATCGCGGAGAGCCTCGCCCGGCTCGGGACGACGGCCGCCCTCGTCGCGGTGGTCGGCGACGATCCGGTCGGCGACGACGTCCTGGCCGCGACCGCGGACGCCGGCGTCGACCTCTCCCACGTACGCCGCCGGCACGTCCGCACCGGCACCTACAACGCGATCCTCGACAACACCGGCGAGCTGGTCGTCGCCGTCGCCGACATGGCGGCGACCGAGCAGCTCTCGCCGCTGGCGGTCGAGGCCGCACGCGACGTGATCGGCTCCGCGAAGATGCTCGTTGTCGACGGCAACGTCCCGCCCGGGTCGGCGGCCCGCGCCCTCGAGATCGCGTACGCCGCCGGCGTACCCGTGCTGCTCGAGCCGGTCAGCGTCCCGAAGGCCACCGGCCTGCGCGACCGGCTCGATGCCGACCACCCGGTCTTCGCGGTGACGCCCAACCTGGGCGAGCTCGGCGCCCTCACCGGGCTGTCGACGGACGGCGACGACGAGGTGGCGGAGGCCGCCGCGCAGCTCCACGAGCGCGGCGCCGAGCTGGTCTGGGTGCGCCGCGGCCGTGACGGCTCCTGGCTCAGCGGGCCGGACGGACAGACCCGGATCCCCGCCGTACCCGTCGACGTCGTCAGCGTCACCGGCGCCGGCGACGCGATGGTCGCCGGCTTCTGCCATGCTCTGCTCGACGGCGCCGGTGCTGCGGAGGCGGCTCGTTTCGGCGCCGCCGCCGCGGCCGTCACCTGCGCGAGCGAGCGGACCGTGCGCCCCGACCTGACCGACGAGCTCGTCCGGAGCCTGCTGTGAACGCACCCCACCCCCTCCTGACGCTGACCGACGAGGTCGCCGACGCGCTCGCCGCGGACCGCCCGGTCGTCGCGCTCGAGTCGACGATCATCAGCCACGGGATGCCCTACCCGCAGAACGTCGCCATGGCGACGGAGGTCGAGCAGATCGTGCGCGACGGCGGCGCGGTGCCGGCCACGATCGCCGTCCTCGACGGCGTTCCCCGGATCGGCCTCGGCAAGGACGACCTCGAGCTGCTCGCCTCCCACGGTGACGTGATGAAGGTCAGCGTCCGGGACCTGCCGTACGCCGTCGCACGCCGCCTCCACGGCGCCACGACCGTCGCGGCCACGATGCGGCTCGCGGCGATGGCCGGGATCCGGGTCTTCGTGACCGGCGGCCTCGGCGGCGTCCACCGCGGAGCCGAGCTCAGCTTCGACGTCTCCGCCGACCTGACCGAGCTGTCGCGTACGCCGGTCGCCGTCGTCAGCGCCGGCGTGAAGTCGATCCTCGACATCGGGCTGACCCTCGAGACGCTGGAGACGTACGGCGTGCCGGTACTGGTCAACGGGGCTGACGAGTTCCCCTCGTTCTACTCGCGCTCCTCCGGCCACGCGGCGCCGATGCGGGTCGACGGGGCTGCGGAGATCGCGGACGTCATGCGCGCCACCTGGGACCTCGACCTCTCCACCGGCCTGGTCGTCGCGAACCCGATCCCCGCCGACGACGAGATCCCGGCCGACCGGATCGGCGGGATCATCGAGCAGGCCCTCGCCGACGCCGACGCGCGGGGGATCAGGGGCAAGGACACCACGCCGTACCTCCTCGCCCGGATCGTCGAGATCACCGGCGGCGACAGCCTGGTCGCCAACATCGCGCTCGTGCGCCACAACGCGCGGCTCGCCGCGGCCGTCGCCTCCGCCTACTGTTCACCCGGCGTTCCGTAACCACCGCTCGGCCACTCCCGTTGCAGGGGTCATGACCGAGACGACCCGCCGTACGCTGCTGAAGACCGGGCTGGCCGGCGGGGCCGGCGCGCTCGCGGGCCCGGTGCTGTGGACGCAGCCGGGCTGGTCGGCGGTCGCGCCGTCCGGCATCCACCTGTCCTACGGGCTCACCCCGCGCTCGGCCATGAACGTCTCGTGGTCGACGCCGCGCTCCGTCCGCAAGCCGGTCCTCGACCTCGGGACGACGACCCGCTACGGCCGCACCGTCGGCGCCGACAGCGTCTCCTCGCTCGGCGTCGACACGGTCTACCACCACGTGGGGCTGCACGACCTGAGGCCCGGTACGACGTACCACTACCGGCTCCGGCACGCCGGCGGCACGGTCCGCGCCGGGACCTTCCGGACCCCGCCGAGGGGGCAGCGGGCGTTCCGCTTCGCCGCGTTCGGCGACATGGGCGTCAACACGGCGGCGGCCAAGCACGTCGCGCTGCTGAACCGGCAGAAGCCGGCGTTCGCGTTCGTCGTCGGCGACCTGTGCTACGCCGACTCCGGCGGGATGGGCACCAGCTCCCGCAGTCAGCAGGACTTCGGGGTCTGGGACACCTGGCTCCGGCAGATCCAGCCGAGCGCCCGGGCGATCCCGTGGATGACCACCGTCGGCAACCACGAGATGGAGAACGGCAACGGGGAGCTGGGGTACGCCGGCTACTTCGCCCGCTTCCGCAACCCGCGCAACGGCGTGAAGGGCGGCCGGGCGACGTACTCCTTCGTCCATGGCAACGTCGCCTTCGTCGCGCTCGACGGCAACGACGCGACCTACGAGTACACCCGCAACAACGGCTACCTCGGCAGCGCCCTCGACCACTGGCTCGACTCCCGGCTCCGGTACCTCCGCGGGCGCGACGACGTCGACTTCATCGTCGTCGGCTTCCATCAGTGCGCCTACTGCACCAACATGGCGCACGCGTCCGACGGTGGCGTCCGCGACCGCTGGGAGGCGATCTTCGACAAGCACCAGGTCGACCTGGTCGTCAACGGCCACAACCACTGCTACGAGCGCACGCACCTGATGCGCGACGGGTCGCCGGTCCAGGAGGCGCCCAAGGGCGGCACGGTCACCACCAACAAGGGGACCGTCTACGTCACCGCCGGCGGCGCGGGCGCCTCGGCGTACCCCGAGGTCGGCCTGCCGACGTCGTACGTCACGGTCAGGGGCGGCCTCAAGGTCCCCGAGATCACCACGTGGAACGCCGTCGCCTCCGCCGAGCACTCCATCGCCTTCCTCGACGTCACTCCACCGAACAAGTGGGGCACGGCCACGATGAAGCTCCGCACCCTCTCCACCTCCGGTGCGGTCCTCGACACGCTCACCATGCGGCGCACCTCCTAGCTCTTGGGCGTCGCCTCCCTGGCCTCTGGCCCGGGTCCTGCGACATGACATATGAAGTCTCGATCGCCCTTGGGGATATTTCGCTCACCTGTTCTAATATGGGCGATCGCGAGGTAGAATCGTGTTATGGCGAACCTTCCCGGCACCCACCACGACCCGGCCGACCCCGCCGCGGTCCTGGCCGCGGTCGCCGGGTCACGGGCTGAGGAGAACCGCGCCGCCGCCGAGACGCTCGCCCTGGTCGCCGACTACGCGGCGATGCACGCCCTCGACGCGACCGACGCCGACTCGGCGAGGCAGCCGGCGGTCGAGAAGACCGGGTCGGACCTGGCCGGCGACCGCGGGCTGCCGCTGGCCGGCGAGGGCGCGCCGCTGGTCAGCGAGTTCGCGGTCGTCGAGCTCGGCCCCGTCCTCGGCGTCTCGGCGATGAGCGCCCGCAAGCTGGTCGGCGACGTCCTCGAGCTCCGCCACCGCCTCCCGGCCACCTGGGCGCGGGTGCTCGACTACACGCTCCCGGCCTGGAAGGCCCGGCGGATCGCCGAGCACACCAAACACCTCACCGCCCAGGCCGCCGCCTGGGTCGATGCCCAGGTGGCCCCGACCGCCGAACGCTGGTCCTGGGCCGGGCTCGGCCGGCTCGCCGAGGAGGCGATGGCCGCCTTCGACCCCGAGACCGCCGCCCTCGAGGCCGAGGAGAAGACCAGCGAGCACCACGCCACCATCGAGACACGTCCCGTGGCCGGTGAGACCGGGATCGGTGGTCACGCGCTGCTGGAGGCCACGCTCGACCTGGCCGACGCCGCCGACCTGGAGTCCGCGGTCGCAGCGATCGCCAACGGGCTGCTCACCGACCCCGACCATCCCGAATGGGCCACCTGGGCCCTGGACCGACGGCGCGCCAAGGCACTGGGGATCCTGGCCCGGCACTACACCGGCGGCCAGGCGGGCGGGACCGCGAAGGTCCTGCACCTGTACTGCCACCTCGACAAGGGTGCCCTGGCCGGCACCGGCCTGGTCCGGGTCGACAACTTCTCCGCCGTGGTCCCGATCGAGCGCATCCACGAGTGGGCCACCACCCCCGGCACCGTGATCAAGCCGGTCCAGGTCATCGACCTCAACGCGGTGATCGACCGTGAGGGCTACACGCCCAGTCAGGCGCAGCACGTCCAGGCCGCCCTGATCTGCGAGACCTGCGCCTTCCCGCACTGCCACCGACCCGCGTGGCACACCGACACCGACCACATCGACCCCTACCGGGCCGACCAGACCGGCAGCAGGACCGAGAGCCGCAACCTCGCCAAGCTCTGCCGCCTGCACCACCGTGCGAAGACCCACGACGGCTGGACCTACCGACAACTCAGCCCCGGTGTGTTCCTCTGGACCAGCCCCCACGGCTTCCAATACCTCCGACACCAAGGCGGCGGCACCACCGAGCTCCACCCGGGCGAGTCACCACCCGCCGCCACCGGCTGAGAGATCTGCCCGACCTCGGCAACCGGAGCGACCAGTCACCCTGCTCCGCAGCGGGTGATGAAGACGAACTCCTTGCCGGGACGGTCGGGCGCATCACGCACGTCCGCGACCTCGAAGCCGTGGCGCTCGAGGTCGCGAACGATCTCGTCGCGCTCGCGGAACCTCAGCGTCGATGACGAGTGCAGGACCTCGTTGCCGAGGATGGTCGCCGACTCGAAGGTCACCAAGGGCAGTGCGACCTCGGTGACCTTCCTGGACACGGTCGCGACGGTGCCGTCGGGTAGCGGCACGGCGGTCGGCTCGAGATCCCAGCCTTCCCAGGCGCGAGCCTCCGGGCGCCTGGTCTCGAAGACGAACCAACCTCCCGGGCGCAGGATCCCCCGCACGGCGGCGAGCGTGAGGTGCCAGTCGTCGTCCGAGACGAAGACCTGGGCGACGTTGCCGGTCATGACGACCAGCTCGGCCGTGAGGGGCAGACCGTCGAGGGCCGTCGCGTCGCCGGCCACCCAGGTGACGAGCCCCGCATGCGGCTTCCCGCGCGCCACGTCCAACGACGCCGCTGCCGGGTCCACGCCGATCACCTCCAGACCCAGCGCCGCCAGCCGTACGGCGAGGGAGCCGGTGCCGCAGCCGAGGTCGACCACGACCTTCGCGTCGATCTCACGTGCGATCGCGACGTAGGCGTCGAGGTCGGAGCGGTCGTCGTCGAAGACGTCGTACAGCGCTGCCTGCCGGGGATCGGCGAAGGCGGCGTCGGGCTCGCGCATCAGCGGGCGGCCCTCGTGGGGGCGAGTGCCAGCTCGAGGTGGGCGAGGTCGGTGTCGGCCATCGGCCTCACGACCCCAGCGTCGCCGCGATCGCGTCGGCGACGGCCGCCATGCCCGCGGAGTTGGGGTGGTAGAGCATGCGCGGGCAGCCCGTCGAGCTGAGGGACGAGCCGCAGCAGCGGCCGGGTGAGCCGGCGGGGTCGCTGCGGCCGGTCGACGACGGGCGGGATGCCCGGCCCTGCGGCGAAGGAGCTCCCGAGCGCGACCAGCCTCATGCGACGTTCCTACCGTCTCCGCCCACCGGCCGGAAGCCGATTCAGAAGCCGATTCACGCAGGACGTCAGGCCGGCGCGGCGGCGCGCAGCTTCTCGAGCAGCGGACCGGCGGCCTCGTCGAGGAACCGCTGCTGCCCCTCGTCGCCGATCTGGACCAGCGCGATGTCGGTGAAGCCGGCCTCCCAGTACGCCGAGGCCGCCTCGACGATCCGGTCGAGGTCGGGCCCGCACGGGATGCTCGAGGCCACGTCCTCGGGGCGGACGAACTCGGTGGCGCCGGCGAAGCCGGCGGTCGTGGGCAGGTCGGAGTTGACCCGCCACCCGCCGCCGAACCACCTGAACTGCGAGTGGGCCCGCTTGACCGCTGTGTCCTCGTCGGGGTCCCAGCAGATCGGCAGCTGGCCGATCGCCCGCGCACCGTCGACCTCGGTGGGCCCGATCTTCCGCGTGCCCGGGGCGACGTTCCAGGACTCGATCAGGTCCGACCTCGGCTCGGTGGCGATCAGGTCGTCGGCGAGCGGCGCGAGGTCGCCGACGGCACGGTCGCCGGCGACCGCGACGGCGATCCGGACCGGCTCCTCCGGCAGGTCCCAGATCCGCGCCGAGTCGACCGAGAAGTGCTCGCCGCGGAAGGTGACCAGGTCGCCGGCGTACAGCGCTCGGATGAGGTCGATCGCCTCCATCAGCATCTCGTGCCGGGTCTGCAGCGCCGGCCAGCCCCGACCGACGGTGTGCTCGTTGAGGTTCTCCCCGCTGCCGAGGCCGAGGGTGAAGCGGTTGTCGCTGAGCAGCGCGAGCGTCGCCGCCTTCTGCGCGACCACGGCCGGGTGGTAGCGCATCGTCGGACACGTCACGTACGTCATCAGGCCGACCCGCTCGGTCGCGTGGGCGACCGCGCCGAGCATCGACCAGGCGTACGGCGAGTGCCCCTGCTCGGTCAGCCAGGGCGAGTAGTGGTCGCTGGAGACCTCGAAGTCGAAGCCGAGCTGCTCGGCGGCCACCGCGTACGAGACGAGCTCGCGCGGACCGCTCTGCTCCGTCATCAGGGTGTAGCCGAAGTTCGTCATGACGGGGCGGTACCCGTTGGGCGCCGGCGTAACGTCGCAGGTATGACACCAGCAGACCTGCTGAAGGACGCGTTCGGGCGCATCGTGGAAGGGGGTACGGCGGTCGTCGACGGTCTCACCGAGGACCAGCTGACCCACCGCGTCGCCCCCGACGCCAACACCATCGCATGGCTGGTCTGGCACCTCACCCGGGTCCAGGACGACCACGTGGCCGAGGTCGCCGGCACCGAGCAGGTGTGGACCGCGCAGGGCTTCGCCGGCACGTTCGCGCTGCCGTTCTCCGTCCGCGCGACCGGCTACGGCCAGTCCACTGACGAGGTCGGGCAGGTGCGGGCGAGCGCCGAGCAGCTCGCTGCCTATCTCACCGCGACCCACGAGGCCACGGTCGCGTTCCTGGACACAGTGAAGGAGAGCGACCTCGACCGGGTCGTCGACACCCGCTGGGACCCGCCGGTCACCCTCGGCGTACGCCTGGTCAGCGTCGTCAACGACGACACCCAGCACCTCGGCCAGGCGGCGTACGTCCGCGGACTGCTGTAGATCCGGTCAGGCTGGCTCGGTCTCCGGCTGCGCGCGGGCCATCCGGAACCGCAGGAACGACGGCACCAGCAGCCCGCACAGCACCATCCCGACGACCACGAGCGCGCCTCCGCCGGCGGTGGTGGCCGCGGTGCCGAGCATCGCTGCCGCCCCGCCGTGGACCACGTCGGCGATCCTCGGGCCGCCGGCGACGACGACGGTGAAGACGCCCTGCAGCCGGCCGCGGACGTTGTCGTCCGCCGCCGACTGCAGCATCGCGGACCGCATCGAGGCCGACGCCATGTCGCCGGCGCCGGCGACCATCATGCAGACCAGCCCGATCCCCAGCATCAGTCCGCTGGCGTGCCCGGCGAGAGCGACGGTGAGGCCGAAGCCGGTGATGCCGAGGCCCCAGACGACGATGCACCACATCACCGCCATGCCCTGCGCCTCGACCCGCGAGATCCAGCCGCTGAAGACGCCGCCGATCACCGCGCCGGCCGGGATCGCCGCGAAGAGCAGCGCGAAGGCGATGCCGCCGTCCTCCGGACCGTGGAAGCTGACGTGCGCGATCTCGGGGAACAGCGCCCGCGGCATGCCGAAGATCATCGCGATCAGGTCGACCACGAACGACATCAGCAGCACCGGCTGGTAGCGCAGGTAGGCGAAGCCCTCCCAGACCGAGCGGAGCCCGGGCGTGCCGACCTTCGCGCCCTCGACGGGCAACCTCGGCAGCAGCACGACGGCGTACAGCGTGGCGAAGAGCGTGATCGTGTCGATCAGGTAGAGCCACGCGTAGCCGGTGATCGGGATCAGCACGCCCGCGACCAGCGGCCCGGCGATCGCGCCCGCCTGGAAGACCGTCATCGACAGCGAGTTCGCGGCCGGGAGGAGATGGGCGGGCAGCAGCTTGGGGAGCACGGCGGACCGGGTGGGCTGGTTGATCGCGAAGAACGCCTGCTGGACGGCGAAGAGCACGAGCAGCAGCCAGACGTTGGTGGAGCCGAGCGCGGCCTGCAGCCAGAAGAGCGCGCTGGTGCCGATCAGGCCGATCGTGCTGATGCTGAGCAGCAGCCGCCGGTCCACGTGGTCGGCCAGCGCGCCGCCGTACAGCCCGAAGACGATGAGCGGCACCAGTCCGAAGACGCCGGTGAGGCCGACGTACGCCGAGGAGCCGGTGTCGGCGTAGATCTGGGCGGGGACCGCGACGATGGTCAGCTGGGCGCCGATCATCGTGATGATCTGGGCGATCCAGAGCCGACGGAAGTGGGAGTTCTGCAGCGGCCGGGTGTCGGCGACGATGCCGCGCAGTGCGGTGGAGATGCTCACGGGCGAATCACGCCTGACATCCTAAGAAATCTCGGCAAGGCTGTCGTACGGCGGCGTTCCCGTTCGTGGAGCGGGTGAGCGGCAGCCATCCGGGCTGCTCGTGACCAGAGGAGTCAGCCGATGACCGAATACCTGATCGCGTTCAACGACGAGTGGGTGCCCGAGCACACCCTGGACCAGCTGCGCGAGAAGAGCGACCGGGCGCGGGTCGTGATCGAGGAGATGCTCGCCGCCGGCGTGTTCGTCTTCTCCAACGGCGGCATCGACGCGTCGACCGCGGTGTGCAGCGTCGAGGCCGTCGACGGCGAGCCCGTCTTCACCGACGGGCCGTACGCCGAGACCAAGGAGCACCTCGGCGGACTGTGCGTCGTCGACGTGCCCGACGAGGCGGCCGCGCGCTACTGGGCAGGCCGGCTCGCGGTCGCGCTCGACTGGCCGCAGGAGGTGCATCCCTTCCCCGGCCGCTTCGAGATCCCGGAACGGTTCCTGGAGGCAGAGGACGAGGAGGCGGCCCGATGACCGAGTACCTGATCGCCTTCAACGGGGAGTGGGTCCCCGACTACTCCGAGGAGCAGACGCGCGAGATCTCCCGGGCCGTCCGCGCGGTCCGGGACGAGATGCGCGCCGCCGGCGTCTTCGTCTTCCTCGGTGGGCTGGATGAGGAGGCGCCCGTCTTCAGCGTCGACGCCACCAGCGGGACGCCGGTGTTCAGCGATGGCCCGTACGTCGAGACCAAGGAGCACCTCGGCGGCCTCACCATCGTGGACGTCGCCGACGAGGCCGAGGCGCGGACCTGGGCCGCCAAGATCGCGGTCGCGTGCAGCTGGCCGCAGGAGGTCCACCGCTTCCAGACGCCCGGCCGGTCCCAGGAGCCGGCCGCGCAGCCCGAGGAGGCGGCCCGATGACGAACTACCTGATCGGCCTGTACGACAGCCCCGACGGCCTGCCGTTCACCGACGACGAGCTGCCCCAGGTGATCGCCGACGTCGACGCCGTCGTCACCGAGGCGAAGGAGGCCGGCGTCTGGGTCTTCGGCGGCGGCCTGCACGGCCCCGACAGCGCGACGACGGTGACCGTGTCGGCCGACGGCTACGTCGTGAGCGACGGCCCCTACCTCGAGTCCAAGGAGCACCTCGGCGGCTTCAGCATCGTCGACGTCCCCGACCTCGACACCGCCCTGGCGTGGGCCAAGAAGCTGGCCTCGGCCTGCCGCCAGACGCAGGAGGTCCGCCCGTTCATGGAGGACCCGGTCGCGGAGGCGACCGGCGAGAGTGCCTGAGGAGTGAGTGAGATGCCCAAGTACATGATGTCCGTCTACGGGTCGGCCGAGCGCAACGAGTTCGGCGACTATCCCTCGAAGGAGGACATGCTGCAGGCCTTCGCCGACACCGGCGCCTTCAACGAGAGGCTCGAGAGTGAGGGCTACTTCGTCTTCGCCGACGGCCTGGAGCAGGCGACCACGGCGACGGTTGTCGACGGGCAGGGCGGGCAGCCGGTGGTCACCGACGGCCCCTACCTCGAGTCCAAGGAGTACCTCGGCGGCTTCTGGATCATCGAGGCGCCCGATCTTGACACGGCCCTGGCGCTCGCCGCGGAGGGCTCGAAGGCGTGCCGCGGCAAGGTCGAGGTCCGCCCCTTCCAGACCGAGGAGTCGGTCAAGGCCATGCTCGACTCGTGACCATGTCGGCCGTCGAAGAGGCGATCACACGCGTCCACCACGAGGAGTGGGCGCGGGTGGTGGCCTCCCTCACCCGCCGCTTCGGCGACCTCGACCTCGCCGAGGAGATGGCGGCCGAGGCGTTCGCCACCGCGGTCGAGCGCTGGCCCGCCGACGGCGTACCCCCCAACCCAGGCGCCTGGATCACCACCACCGCCAACCGCAAGGCGATCGACCGGCTGCGGCGGGAGGCCCAGCGCGACGCGAAGCACCAGGCGGCCCTGATGATCACTCCACAGTTCTCGGGGGCGGACACACCCCCGGAGCCCACTGGCGCGGTCGAGGACGACCGGCTGCGGCTGCTCTTCACCTGCTGCCACCCGGCGCTCGCGATGGAGGCCCGCGTCGCGCTCACCCTGCGCATGGTCGGCGGCCTGACGGTGCCCGAGATCGCGCACGCGTTCCTCGTCCAGGAGACGACGATGGGTCAGCGGATCACCCGGGCCAAGAACAAGATCAAGGCGGCCAGGATCCCCTACCGCGTGCCCGAGGCCGCGGACCTGCAGGAGCGGCTCGCCGGCGTGCTCGCGGTGCTGTACCTCGTCTTCAACGAGGGCTACCTCGCCACCGGCGAGGAGTCGGAGGCGGTCCGCGGCGACCTGACCGCCGAGGCGATCCGGCTCACCCGGCTGGTCCGCGAGCTTCTCCCGTACGACGGTGAGGTGATCGGCCTGCTGGCGCTGATGCTCCTCTCCGAGGCCCGCCGGGCTGCCCGGGTCTCGGCGACCGGCGAGCTCGTACGGCTCGACGAGCAGGACCGCGGCGCCTGGGACCGTGCGCTCATCGCCGAGGGGCACGCCCTCGTGCGGGAGCGGCTGGTTGCGGTGGCGCGCGGTGGCGAGCGGCCCGGGCGCTACCAGATCCTGGCCGCCATCAACGCCGTCCACACCGACGCGCTCGACGCCCGCGACACCGACTGGTCCCAGGTCGCGGCGCTCTACGACCAGCTCGCGGCGATCGACCGCAACCCCATCGTGGTCCTCAACCGGGCCGTCGCGGTCGCGGAGCTGGACGGCCCCGAGGTGGCGCTCGCCGAGGTCGACCGGCTCGAGCCCGCGCTGGCGGGCTACCACGCCTTCCACGTGACCCGCGCCGACCTGCTGCGGCGGCTGGGCCGGAGCGCGGAGTCGCGGGCGGCGTACGACCGCGCGATCGAGCTCGCCGGCAACGCCGCGGAGGTCGCCCACCTCACCCGGCGCCGCGACCAGCTGGTCGAGTGACGCGGCCGGGCCGTATCGGCGCCGGCCGTCCGTACATTCGCCGGAATCCGCTTGCGCGCCCATGGCAGGCTGACGCCATGACGAGCCCTCTGACGCTCCCCGACGACGAGTCCGCCGAGTCCTGGGTCAAGGAGCGTACGGCGACGGGGCTGGCCCGTGCCCGCGAGCTCGCCGACGGGCTGAAGGCCGCACCGGCGTCCGACGCCCTCGGGGTGCTGAGGATCTGGGATGAGGTGATGCTCGCCCTCCACAACCTCAGCGGGATGGCGTCGCTGCTCGCCAACGTCCACCCCGTCGAGGCGGTCCGCTCGACGTGCGAGGACACCGAGGCGGAGGTGGACCGGCTGCGCACCGAGCTGAGCCAGGACGCCGAGCTGTACGCCGTCTTCGCCGGTCTCTCCGAGGACCAGACCGCCGCGCTCGACCCCCTCGCCGCCCGCTTCCTCGCCAAGACGCTGCAGGACTTCCGCCGCGCCGGCGTCGACCGGGACGAGGGCACCCGGGCGCGGCTGAAGGAGATCAACGAGCGGCTCACCGAGCTCGACCAGGAGTTCTCCCGGGTCATCCGCGACGACGTCCGGACGATCAGGGTGACCCCCGACCGGCTCGCCGGCATGCCGGCCGACTGGCTGGAGGCACACCCGGTCGACGAGGACGGCCTCGTCACGGTCACGACCGACTACCCCGACAGCCTGCCGACCCGGATGTTCGCCCACGACGCCGGCGTGCGCCGCGAGCTCACCGCCGCCTTCCTCGACCGCGGCTGGCCCCGCAACGAGCCGGTCCTGCGCGAGCTGTTCGACCTGCGCCACGAGCTGGCCACCCTGGTCGGCTACCCCGACTGGGCGTCCTACGACGCCGAGGTCAAGATGATCGGCTCCGGCGAGGCAGTGCCGGAGTTCATCGACAAGATCGCTGCGGCCGCCGAGGGCCCGATGAAGCGTGACCTCGACATCCTGCTCACCCGCTTCCGCCAGGACGTTCCCGAGGCCGACGCGATCACCACCGCCGACTCGCTCTACTACGAGGAGCTGGTCCGCAAGGAGCAGCTCGACGTCGACTCCCAGCTGGTCCGCACCTACTTCGACTTCACCAAGGTCCGGCAGGGCCTGCTCGACGTCACCGGCCGGCTCTTCGGTGTGCGGTACGACGAGGTGCCCGACGCCCGGACGTGGCACGAGGACGTGACCGTCTACGACGTCGTACGCCTCGAGGACGGTAAGCACCTCGGCCGCATCTATCTCGACCTGCACCCGCGGGAGGGGAAGTACAAGCACGCCGCCCAGTTCGACCTGACCCCCGGCCTCGCCGGTCGGCAGCTCGCGGAGGGCGTGCTGGTCTGCAACTTCTCCCGCGGCCTGATGGAGCACGACCACGTGGTGACCCTGTTCCACGAGTTCGGCCACCTCGTCCACCACGTCCTCGCGGGCCAGGGGGACTGGACGCGGTTCTCGGGAGTCGCCACCGAGTGGGACTTCGTCGAGGCGCCCTCGCAGATGCTCGAGGAGTGGGCGTGGGACCCTGACGTCCTGCAGACCTTCGCCACGAACGCCGAGGGCGAGCCGATCCCGGCCGGGCTGGTCGCCCGGATGCGCGCGGCCGACGACTTCGGCAAGGGCTACCACGCGCGCACGCAGATGTTCTACGCGGCGGTCTCGTACCGCTTCCACGTCGACCGGCCCGCCGACCTCACCTCGGCGATGATCGAGCTGCAGGAGACCTACGCCCCCTGGCCCTACATCCCCGACACGCACTTCTTCGCGGCGTTCGGGCACCTCGGCGGCTACTCCTCGGCGTACTACACCTACATGTGGTCCCTGGTCATCGCGAAGGACCTCTTCAGCGCCTTCGACCCCGACGACCTCTTCGCGCCCGAGGTGGCCGGCCGCTACCGCGACCGGGTCCTCGCGCCGGGCGGCTCGAAGGACGCCGCCGACCTCGTCGCCGACTTCCTCGGTCGGCCCTTCACCTTCGACGCGTACGCCGCGTGGCTGGCCCGCTGACCGCGCCGCCTTGCGTCGGGGCGCTTCTCTGCGTACGATAGCGATATATCGCGAACGATTGCGATAATCTCAACACCTACGAAGGAGGCTGTCATGCGACAGCGATTCGACTCAGAGTTCAACTCAGGAAACGAAGGCCCCCGCCGCCGCGGACCCCGCGGCCGCTCGGGCCAGTGGCACCACCACCCCGGTGGTCCGTGGGGCGACTGGGACCAGCGCGGACCGCGGCGCGGAGGCGGCCGACGTGGCGAGGCGCCCCCGCCGTGGCTGGCCGGATTCCTCGGCCTCGAGGAGGAGGGCCGTCGTCGCGGCGCCCGGGTGCGCCGCGGCGACGTACGCTCCGCGATCATCGACGTCCTCGCCAAGGCCGCCGAGGCGGGCGAGCCGATCAACGGCTACCAGGTGATCCAGCAGATCGCCGAGCGCAGCGGTGGCGTGTGGAGGCCGAGCCCCGGCTCCGTCTACCCGACGATCCAGCAGCTCGAGGACGAGGGCCTCATCGAGTCCGACGACGAGCACGGCCGCCGGGCGATCCGGCTCACCGAGGACGGCAGGGCGTACGCCGCCGAGCACGCCGAGCAGCTCGCTGCCGTCTGGCGCCCGTTCGACCGGGCCGAGGAGGAGAGCGCCGACCGGCCCCGGATCAGCGGGCTGCGCCGCGAGATGAGCCAGGTGATGGCGGCCGCGTGGCAGATCGCCACGACCGGCTCGGACGCGCAGCGCGCGGCCGCGTCGGAGACGCTCGCCGAGACGCGGCGCCGGCTCTACGGGATCCTCGCAGAGGGTCCGGAGGACCAGGCGAGCGAGGAGTAGGGCGCGTCGCGCGTCCATTTCCGCGACCCCGGCGAGACAAGGCGCATGGTTGTGACTACTGTCACGCCGTTAACCGTCTCGTTCGGAGGTGAGCTATGCCTGCTCGAAGTACAGGCTTGTGGGCCACCGTCGGCGTCCTCCTGATCCTGGCAGCAGTGCCCCCACTGCTGGTGCCGGTGTACGCCAAGGAGGACCCGACGCTGTGGGGTTTCCCGTTCTTCTTCTGGTTCCAGTTCGTCCTGGTGATCTGGGCCGCCGTCATGACCACGAGTGCCTACTTCCTGGCCAAGGAGGCGTTCCGGCGTGACCGGGCCGCCCGCGGCCGCCCCTGGGAGGAGCCCAAGTGAGCGGCGTGGCCTTCGGGGTCTTCCTCTTCCTCTTCCTGCTCGTCACGATCATGGGCTTCTCGGCGGCCCGCTGGCGACGGGCCAAGTCGATGGACAACCTCGACGAGTGGGGCCTGGGCGGCCGGGGCTTCGGCACCTTCATCGCCTGGTTCCTCATCGGGGGCGACATCTACACGGCGTACACCTTCATCGCGGTGCCGGCCACGCTCTTCGCGGGCAGCGCGACGGGGTTCTTCGCGGTGCCGTACACCATCGTCATCTACCCCTTGGTGTTCATGTTCCTGCCGCGGCTGTGGTCGGTGAGCCACCGGCACGGCTTCGTCACGCCGGCCGACTTCGTCGAGGGGCGGTACGGCAGCAAGAGCCTCGGCCTGGCGATCGCCGTGACCGGCATCGTCGCGACGATGCCCTACATCGCGCTGCAGTTGGTCGGCATGCAGGTGGTGCTCGACGTCATGGGCCTGAAGTCGAGCAGCGACAACTGGTTCCTCAAGGACCTGCCGCTGTTCGTCGCCTTCATCATCCTGGCGGCCTACACCTACTCCTCGGGCCTGCGCGCCCCGGCGATGATCGCGTTCGTGAAGGACACCCTGATCTACATCGTGATCATCGTGGCCGTCATCTACATCCCGCATCAGCTCGGCGGGTGGGGCCACGTCTTCGACGTGGTCAAGAGCGGCTTCAGCGACTTCGACACGCAGAACGCCGACGCGATCGCGTCCGGTGACGCCGCGGCGAAGGCCGTCTACCCGGCCACGGGCATCGGTCAGTGGGCCTACGCGTCGCTGGCGCTCGGCTCGGCACTGGCGCTGTTCATGTACCCGCACTCGATCACCGGCGTCCTGTCCACGCGCAGCCGCAACGTGATCCGGCGCAACGCCAGCCTGCTGCCGGCGTACTCCTTCCTGCTCGGCCTGCTCGCGCTCCTCGGCTTCGTCGCCGTGGCCGCGGCCGTCGAGGTCGGGGACCCGCCGAACGCGCAGCTCGCGATCCCGCAGCTGATGGAGGACCAGTTCCCGTCGTGGTTCGCGGGCGTGGCGTACGCCGCGATCGTCATCGGCGCGCTCGTGCCGGCGGCGATCATGTCCATCGCGGCGGCCAACCTCTTCACGCGCAACATCTACAAGGCGTTCTTCCGCCCGAACGCGGACCCGACCGAGGAGGCGAAGGTCGCCAAGCTGGTCTCGCTCGTGGTCAAGGCGGGCGCACTGGTCTTCGTCCTCGCGATGAGCAAGACCTTCGCGATCAACCTGCAGCTGCTCGGCGGCGTCTGGATCCTGCAGACGTTCCCGGCCATCGTGGCGGGGCTCTACACCCGCTGGTTCCACCGGTGGGCGCTGCTCGCCGGGTGGCTCGCCGGGATGATCTACGGCACCGTCGTCGCCTACAACACGCCGTCGCCGACGCAGGCGCACTTCGGGGGCTCGGTCCACAACTTCCCGGGCACCGAGACGCCGATCTACATCGCGGTCACCGCGTTCATCCTGAACCTCGTGATCGCTGTCGTCCTCACCGTCGTCCTGCGGGTGGCCAAGGTGCCGGACGGCACCGACCGCACCAGGCTCGAGGACTACACCGCCGACCTCGGTGACACCGGGGTCGAGGCGGAGCTGGGTCCGGAGATCCCGGTCCACTGAGGTGGTAGGAGTCCCCGGTTCACCGGGGACTCCGGAACTCCCGGGGCGAAATGACGCCCCGGGAGTTCCGCATCTGCCCAGGAAGTCGGGCGATCAGTCCTTGTTGAGGACGCGGTTGGCGACGCCGAAGGCGGTGTTGGCCGCCGGGACGCCGACGTAGACGGCGGACTGCAGGAGCACCTCGACGATCTCCTCCTTGCTCAGCCCGTTGGTGAGCGCGGCGCGGAGGTGGAACTCCAGCTCCTCGAAGTGCCGGCCGGCGATCAGCGCGGTGAGGACGGCGATCGAGCGGTCCCTCCGCGCCAGGCCGGGACGGGTCCAGATGCCGCCCCAGGCGTAGCGGGTGATGAACTCCTGGAAGTCCCGGTTGACGTCGGTGACCTTCGAGCTCGCCCGGTCGACGTGCTCGTCGCCGAGCACTTGGCGGCGCACCGTCATGCCCGCGTCGTACGCCGGGTCGTACGCCGGGTTGGCGCCGGCGGCGCTCGAGGCGTGGTCGGCGATCAGGCTCGCCACCGCCCGGGGAGCCTCGGCCGGGGCGAGGTGGGCGACGCCGTCGAGCTCGACGAACCGCCCGTCCCGTACGCCGTCGGCGAGCGCGCGGAGCAGCTCGGGCGGGGTGGCTGCGTCGTGGGTGCCGGCGACCGCCAGGACCGGGGCGGCCACCTCGTGGAGCCGCTCCCGGACGTCGTACGCCGCCAGCGCATCGCACACGAGGGCGTAGCCCTCCTTGTCGGCGTCGCGGAGCGAGTTGAGCAGCGCGCCGCCGAGCTCGGGGCTGCGGTCGAGGAAGCCCGGCCCGAACCACCGCTCGGCCGAGCCGGAGATCATGACCGGGGTGCCGGACGTGCGGACGAGCTCCGCGCGCTCGCGCCACATCGTCTCGTCGGCGATCTTCGCGCCGGTGCACACCAGCGTCGCGGCACTGACGCGCCCGGGGGAGTCGAGCAGGAGGTGCAGGCCGACCGCCCCGCCGACCGAGTCGCCGGCGTACGCGAAGGCGCCGCCGTCCTCGCCCCGCTCGGCGAGGACCTTCTCGACCGACGCGAGTACGCCGGCGGCGAGCTCGGCCAGGTCGAACGGCCCGCTCGGCGGCGTGCCGCGGCCGTGACCGGGCAGCTCCCAGCCGACCACGTGGAAGCGGTCGCCGAGGGCCTTCGCGCACTCTCCCCACAACGCGGTGACCGAGGTGCCCAGCGAGGGGCCGACCACGAGCAGCGGACGTCCGGGGTCGCCGGCCAGCTGCACCACCGTGATGCTCGGGACTGTCACAGGAGCTCCTTCCACCGGGCGCTCGCCCGGCTGATCGCGTCGTCGATGAGCGCGTCGTTGGCGCCCAGGTAGTCGTCGTCGGGCGGCACTGCAGCGCCACCCACCAGCTTCGCCAGCCCGGCCTGCTCCGCGTGCAGCGCCTCGCCGGCGGCCTCCGCGGTCGTTCGCATCCGGTCGGCGTCCACCTGCAGGCCCTGGAGCAGCTCGGTGGTCTGCGAGGCGGCCACGACGCTGCGACGGGCCAGCGTGCGCAGGGTCGCCCACTCGGTGTGCCAGGCGCCGTCGGGCCTCTCGTCGACGTACGCCGCGGCAGCTGTGTGCAGCGACGCGGCCAGCGGGGGCGCCGCGAGCGCGTGCCTGCGGACGAGCAGCGAGAGGACGGGGTTGGACTTCTGCGGCATCGTCGAGGAGCCGCCGCGTCCCTCCACGGTCGGCTCGGCGAGCTCACCGAACTCCGGGCGGGCGAGCAGCGCAACGTCGCCCGCGACGTGCCCCCACGCGTCGGAGCAGCCGACGAGGGCGTCGGCCGCTCCGGTGAGGTGGGAGCGGTCCGTGTGCCACGGCGCGCAGGCGACCAGCTCGAGGTCCTCGGCCGCGGCGCTCGCGGCGCTGCGTGCCGCCGAGACGGGGTCCGCGAGCCCGCGCAGGCGGGCGAGCTCGACCACGGCCGCCAGCGTGCCGGCCGCGCCGCCGAGCTGCGCCGGCAGCGACGTACGCGACCGGCGTACGCCCTCGACCGCGTGGGTCAGCCCGGAGAGCCAGCCGGCGGCCTTGAGCCCGAAGGTCGTGGGTACGGCGTGCTGGGTGAGCGTGCGGCCCGCCATGACCGTCCCGCGGTGGCGGCGGGCGAGCCGGACCAGGGCCGCGGCCTGCCGGCCGAGCTCGTCGTCGATCCGCTCGAGCACGTCGCCGAGGCAGAGGACGAGCGCGGTGTCGAGCACGTCCTGGCTCGTCAGGCCGCGGTGGACCCAGGTGGAGGCCTCGCCGCCCACCCGCTGCCGCAGCAGCGCGACGAGGCCGATGACCGGGTTGCCCCCGGCCTCGGCGCCGCGCGCGAGGTCGTCGACGTCGGCCTCGCCGACCAGGCCACCGAGCGGCGCCCGGGCGCCGCCCGGAGCGATCCCGGCGTCCGCGATCGCCGCGAGCCAGGCGTCCTCGACCTGCACCATGGCAGCGACGAACGCGCCGTCGGAGAAGAGGTCGCCGGCGCGCTCGTCCCCCGGCCAGAGCAGGTCCATCACTGGTGGGTCAGGAAGACGGTCTCCCGCGGGCCCTGGAGGTGGATGTCGAACCTGAACCCACCCGGCTCGGCGGTCGCGATGAGCGTCGGGCGCTCGTCGTCGGTCAGCGCCTGCAGCAGCGGGTCGCCGGCGTTGGCCGGGTGGTCGGGCAGGTAGATCCGGGTGAAGAGCTTGTCGAGCAGACCGCGGGCGAAGACCGTGACCGCGAAGAACGGCGCCCGGCCCTCCTCGGTCGGGCCGGGCACCACCGTCGAGAAGGTGTAGTGACCGGTCAGGTCGGTCTCGGCGCGGCCCCAGCCGGTGAAGGTCCAGCCGTCGCGGTGCAGCGAGCCCTGCTCCTGCGGGATCGAGCCGTCGGGGGCGGCCTGCCAGATCTCGACCAACGCGTCGGGGATCGGCTGGCCGTCGCCGTCGAGCACCCACCCGTGGAGGCGTACGGCGTCGCGGCTGCCGGGCGGCACGAGGTCGCCGTCGCCGGCGTACGGCAGCGCCTGGCCGAAGAACGGCCCGACGGTCTGGCCGGGGGTCGGGAACAGCGTGGTCACTCGCTCTCCTCCATGTAGGTCCGGCTCGGGCCGGTCAGGACGATGTCCCACTTGTAACCCATGCTGAACTCGGGCTTCGTCTGGTCGTGGTCGTAGGTCGCCACGAGCGCCTCACGGGCCTTGGGGTCGGTGATCGACTGGTAGATCGGGTCGAGCGCGAAGAGCGGGTCGCCGGGAAAGTACATCTGCGTGACGAGCCGCTGGGTGAAGGCCCGGCCGAAGATGGAGAAGTGGATGTGGGCCGGACGCCACGCGTTGAGGTGGTTGCCCCACGGGTACGGCCCCGGCTTGATCGTCTGGAACCAGTAGTTGCCGTCGTCGTCGGTGATGCAGCGCCCGACGCCGACGAAGTTGGGGTCGAGCGGCGCGGGGTGCTGCTCGTGCTTGTGGATGTAGCGCCCGGCCGCGTTGGCCTGCCACACCTCGATGAGCTGGTTGCGCACCGGTCGGCCGTCGCCGTCGGTGACCCGGCCGGTGACGGTGATCCGCTCGCCGATCGGCTCGCCGCTGCCGGCGATCGTGAGGTCGGCCTCGAGCGGGTCGACGTCAAAGTGGCCGAAGCACGGGGCCCAGAGCTCGATCGTCTCCGGATCGACGTGGCGGGGGTCCTTGGTGGGGTGCCGCAGGATGCTCGAGCGGTACGGCGGGTAGTCGAGCAGCGGCTGGTTGACGGTGAGTCCGCCCTGCTCCAGGGAGTGGGCGATCTCGGCGATCTCGCCGGAGATCTGGGCCTGGGTCGTGGACGCGGCGTCAGAGGACGGCACCGCTCCCTTCTCGGCCTCCTGGGTCTTGTCTGTGCTGGTGGTCACACGACGACGGTAGGTGTCGGCCCCGGGTCGTGGAAGACTGGCCTTCCGCTCAGCGAAAGCGAGATCGAAGGAAGGGGCGAGGATGGCCGGAAATACCGCCACTCCGGGCGCGTCGGTGGCCTCCCGCGTCCTGGCGATCATCGGCGCGTTCGACGCCGGCCACCGCCGGCTGTCCCTCACCGATCTCGCCCGGCGGGCCGGACTCCCGCTGCCGACCGCCCACCGGCTGGTCAAGGAGCTCACCGAGTGGGGCGCGCTGGTCCGCGACGAGGACGGGACGTACGTCGTCGGGCGTCGGCTGTGGGACGTCGGCCTGCTCGCCCCCGTGGCCAGCGACCTGCGCTCGGTCGCGGTCCCGTTCCTGCACGACATCTACGGCGCGACGCTGGAGACCGTCCACCTCGCCGTCCGCGAGGACGACCACGTGCTCTACCTCGACACCCTGCGCGGCAGCCGGTCGGTGCCGATCGTCTCCTCGGTCGGGTCCCGCCTCCCGATGCACTGCACGGGGGTCGGCAAGGTCCTGCTGGCGCACGCGCCCGACGACGTACGCCGGCGGGTGCTGTCGTCGCCGTTGCAGCGCTTCACCCGCTACACGGTCACCTCGCCGGCCCGGCTGGAGGAGCAGCTCGAGCGGGTGCTCGTCGACGGCTACGCGACCACGGGCGAGGAGATGACCCCCGGCGCCTGCTCGGTCGGGGTGCCGATCGTCACCGCGTCGGGAGTCGTCGGTGCGCTCGGGATCGTGGTCGCCGATCTGCGCCGCTCGCGGTCGCGGCTGGTCGCCTCGCTCCAGGTCGCCGCCCAGGGCGTCGCGCGCGGGCTCCGTTAGGCACCGGTGGTGGTCCCGCGGTGGACCCAGGTCGAGGTGACCTCCATCCCGACCTTGCGGTAGAGCGACAGCGCGCCGGTGCGGGAGTCGGTCGAGAGCGTCGACCTCGTCGCGCCGTGCGCCCGGGCCGCGGCGAAGGCGTCGACGAGCAGGGCCTGGGCGAGTCCGAGGCCGCGCTGGTCGGAGCGGGTCGCGAGCCGGTCGACGTACCCCTCGTCGCCGTCGCCGGCCAGCAGGATCACCGCGGCCGCCACGACGGCGCCGGACGGGTCGGTGACGACCCGGAGGTTCCAGTCCTCGAAGCCGGGCCGGCCGACCACCGAGGAGAGCCAGTCCTCGAGCGGCTCCTTCGCGCGGTCGGACCACTCCAGGAACGCGTCCTCGACCACGTGCCAGCACGCCTCGTGGTCGACCGGCGTCGCCTCGCGCACGGCGTACCCGGGCGGCAGCGGCCGGTCCGGCACGCGCGCCCCCGCGGGCAGCTCCAGCACCCAGGTCTCCCAGCGCACGCACCATCCGAGCGCCTCCAGCAGCCGGTCCCCGAGGGAGCCCTGCGGGTTGGGCATGCCGATCACCGGCTCGCCCAGCTCGCGGGCCCGCTCGACGACCCAGCCGGCGAGGGTGGTCCCGATCCCGCGGCCGCAGTGGTCCGGGTGGACGGACGCGTCGGCACGCCACCCGCCCGAGCACTCGGCGTACGCCACCAGCTCGCCGCCGGGTCCGACGACGCCGACGGTCCCCGCGGAGACGTCGTACGACGGCCGCTGCCAGTCGGCCACGATGTCGGCCTCCTCGATCTCGACCGTCCCGGTGGACGCGAGCTGCTCCGCGGCCATCACCGCGGTGACCGCCGCCGCGTCGGCGGTCACCAGCGGGCGCTGGGAGTAGCCGGTCGGGAGGGCGAGGGGCGCGGGCATGCCTGCCACGGTCCTCGTAAATCACGAACGGGGCCACCGGGTATCCGGTGGCCCCGTTCGCCGGTCTGGACCGGAGCAGTCAGCGTTCGACCAGGTCAGGCGTTCTTGATCGCCGAGACGTCGAACTCGAGCTTGATCTTCTCGGAGACGAGCACACCGCCGGTCTCGAGGGTGGCGTTGAAGTTCAGGCCCCACTCGGAGCGGTTGATCGCGGTCGCGCCCTCGAAGCCCACGCGGGTGTTGCCGAACGGGTCCTTGGCCGAGCCGGTGAGCTCGAAGGGGATGGTGACCGGCTTGGTGACGCCCTTGATCGTCAGGTCGCCGGTGATCTCCCAGGTCTCGCCGTCGAAGGCCACGTCGGTGGACTCGAAGGTGATGTAGGGGTGCGAGGCGTTCTCGAAGAAGTCACCGGAGAGCAGGTGGCCGTCACGGTCCTTGTTGCCGGTGTCGATCGAGGCGCTGTCGATCTTGAGCGACACCTTCGAGGCGGACGGGTTCGCGGTGTCTATGTGGGCGGTGCCCTCGAACTCCTTGAACGCACCGCGGACGGTGGTCACCATCGCGTGCCGGGCGGAGAAGCCGAGGCGGGTGTGGGCGACGTCGAGCGTGTAGTCGCCCGAGATGTCGTCGATCGCGGTCGTGGGGGCGTCGAAGGTCTCGACGGTGGTCTCGGTCTTGCGGCTGAAGATGCCCATGATGTCTGGCTCCCTGGAGATTTGGTTGAATCTGCAACGACTCTAACACGTGGCTCCCGCGGGCTATTCCCGGAAGATCCGGAAACTTTTCCCGGACGTACGACGAAGCCGCCGCTCCCCCAAGGGGTAGCGACGGCTCCGGAGCTGACTGCGCGGCGTCAGGCGGCGTGGTGGGTGGTGGTCACCGCGGCGCCGGCCGGGACCCAGCGAGCCTCGAGGCGGGTGCGGCCGCGAGTATCGGTCACCGGGATCCAGCGCATCTCGAGACGCTTGGACGTCATCGTGGAGTCCTTCATCAGACACCTCCTGTTCACCATTCGTTCACCAAAGGTACAGCGACCCCACTCGGCTGTCCACTATCCGGTGAGATTCGGCGCTGTTGCTCCACTACGGCCCATCGATCCGGCATGAACCGAGCCGGTCCGCTCCACCCGCGCCCGCTCAGGAGAGCAACGGGCGCACTTCCTCCCCCATCCAGGCGGCGAGACCGGCGGTGTCGGCCTCATCGAGAGTCGGCTGCACGGCCAGCGTGGTCGCGCCGGCCTCGGCGAACCTGCGCAGGCCCTCGGCGACCTGTTCGGCCGAGCCCCAGACGGCGAACCGGGCGAGGCCCGCGTCGTCGGCGACGTCGTGACCGAGCCCGGCGTAGTGCGCCCTGACCGCCTCGACCTGGTCGCGGTTGCGGGCGGTCGCGACGTTGACCACGACCTGGAACGGGTCGGTGCGGGCAGCCGCCTCCCGCCCGGCGGTGACCTGCTCGACCGCCTCGCGCAGGCCGTCGAGGCCGGTGGAGGCGGTCAGGACGACGCCGTCGGCGATCTCGCCGACGAGGCGCAGCGTCTTCGGGCCGGTCGCCGCCGCCAGGAGTGGAGGCGGTGAGGCGGGCGGCCAGTCGAGGCCCACGTCGTCGAGGGTGACGTAGCGCCCCGAGACGGTCAGCCGGTCACCGCCCAGCAGTGCCCGCAGCGCCTCGACGTGCTCGCGCAGCAGCGTCAGCGGCGAGCCGACCCGGGCTCCCACCTGCTCCATCCAGGTCTGCACGCCGTGGCCGACGCCGGGCACGGTCCGGCCCGGGAACATCCGCTCGATGGTGGCCAGCTCCATCGCGGTCAGCGCGACGTTGCGCAGCGGGACCGGCAGCACGCCGATGCCGATCCGCAGGCGCTCGGTCGCGGCGAGCAGCGCCGCCGTGGCGGCGACCCCGGTCTCGCGGAAGCAGTCCTCCCAGATCCACAGCTCCTCGAGCCCTGACGCCTCCGCGGCCCGGGCGACCGGGAGGTAGTCCTCGGGCGGGAGGTACGGCGTCGCGATGCAGGCCAGCACGGTCATGGTGTGGACGATACGGCGGCGCGCCGACACTCGCCCGCGGTCCGACGTACACGACACATCTGCCCGAAATCGGGCAAGAAGTTGGCCTTCCGCCCCGATCCAGTGCACCCTCGTCGATCGTGAGCGCTGAACCAGCCCTCGTCGACCACCTGGTCGCGACCACCGGTCTCACGCCCGCGGAGGCGGCCCGGGTGATCGAGGACGTGGTGGCGTTCCACGCCGAGCCGGTGGAGGAGTTCGTCCGCCGTCGGCACGCCCAACTGAAGACGTACGGCGCGAAGAACCCCGAGATCTTCGCGCAGATCGCGGCGGAGCTCGGGTCCCGCGTGGTCGCTGCCCCGCGGCTCACCGAGCGGCAGCTGCGACGGCTCGTCTACGGCTGAACCGACAGGAGAGAACCAGGATGTGCGGAATCGTCGGCTACATCGGCGCCCAGCAGGCGGCGCCCCTGCTCATCGAGGGACTGAGCCGCCTCGAGCACCGGGGCTACGACTCGGCCGGCGTCGCCGTCGTCGGGTCGCGGCTGCAGGTGACCAAGCGGGCCGGACGGGTCCGTGGCCTGGCCGACGCGCTGCCGAAGCGGACCTCCGGCCGGCTCGGGATCGGCCACACCCGGTGGGCGACGCACGGTCCCGCCAACGACACGAACGCCCACCCGCACACCGATGCGACCGGCACGGTGGCCGTCGTGCACAACGGCATCGTGGACAATGCCGCCGCCCTGCGCGAGCGGCTGACCGACGCCGGCGTCGAGCTGGCCAGCGACACCGACACCGAGGTGTTCGCCCACCTCGTCGGCCGCTCCGGGGCCGACACCCTCGAGGGCAAGGTCGTCGACGCGCTCGCCCAGGTCGAGGGGACCTACGGCCTCGCGGTCGTCCACGCCGACTTCCCCGACCGGATCGTCGTGGCCCGCAACGGGAGCCCGCTGCTCATCGGGGTGGGGGAGAAGGAGATGTACGTCGCCTCCGACCTCGCCGCTCTCGTCCGCCACACGACCACCGTCGCGCACCTCGACGACGGCGAGCTGGCGACGGTGACCGCGTCGGGCTTCACCACCTTCCGGCAGGACCTCACGCGTACCGCCACCGAGGCGCAGGAGGTCGACGTCGACCCGAGCGCCTATGAGTACGGCGAGCTGGCCGGCGAGCCGCGGATGTACACCGAGATGCTCGAGCAGCCCGCGTCCGTCGAGCGGACGCTGCGCGGCCGGCTCGACGAGCGGTTCGGCACCGCCCACCTCGGCGGGCTCAATCTCGACCCGCGCGAGCTGCGCGAGATCAGGCGGGTCAAGATCCTCGGCTGCGGCTCGGCGTACTACGTCGGCCAGATGGGCGCGGCCCTCGTCGAGGAGCTCGCCCGCGTCCCCGCCGACGCGGAGGCCGCGAGCGAGTTCCGCTACCGCAACCCGATCATCGAGCCCGACACGCTGTACGTCGCGGTGAGCCAGTCCGGCGAGACCATCGACACCCTGCTCGCGGTCGAGGAGATCAAGCGCAAGGGCGGCCGGGTGATCGGGCTGGTCAACGTGGTCGGCTCCGCGATCGCCCGGGCCTGCGACGGCGGGATCTACCTCCACGCCGGTCCGGAGGTCGCGGTCGCCTCCACGAAGGCGCTGACGACGATGTTCATCGGCTTCTCGCTGCTCGCCCTCCAGCTCGGCCGGGTCCGCGACCTGTCCATCTCCGACGGCAAGCGGCTGATCGCCGGCCTGCAGCGGCTGCCCGCCCAGATCGAGGAGATCCTCAAGGACGAGGACCACCTCGAGGAGGTGGCGAAGACGCTCGCCGCGGCGGAGAGCCTGTTCTTCGTCGGGCGCGTCCGCGGCTACCCGGTCGCCCGCGAGGGCGCGCAGAAGCTGAAGGAGATCAGCTACCGCCACGCCGAGGCCTACCAGACCTCCGAGCTCAAGCACGGCCCGCTCGCGCTCATCTCGCCCGAGGTGCCGACCGTCGCGATCGTGCCGCAGGACGAGCTGACCGAGCGCAACGTCGCCGCGCTGCACGAGATCAACGCCCGGCGCGGGCCGCTCGTCGTCGTCACCCACCCCGACGTCGACCTCGGCGAGCTTCCGGCCGCGCGGATCGACGTACCCAAGAACGAGGTCGAGCTCGACCCGATCCTGCTCACCATCCCGCTGCAGCTCCTGGCCTTCCACGCCGCCAAGGCGCTCGGCCTCGACGTCGACAAGCCGCGCAACCTCGCCAAGTCCGTCACCGTCGAATGACGCCGCCCTAGGCTACGGCCGTGACCATGCGCCTCGCCGGGATCAACGTCCACCCGGTCAAGAGCACCGCGATCCGGCCCGTCGAGACGGCGTACGTCGGGGTGCACGGCCTGGCCGGCGACCGCGAGTGGATGGTGGTGGACACCGCCGGGATGCTCGTCACCGCGCGCGACACGCCGAGACTGTTCCACGTCGTTGCCGACAACGCCGCCACGGGGCTCGACGACCTCGACGGCGCGGACCTCCGGTTGAGCGCTCCCGGTCTCGACCCGCTCGACGTCCGGATCCCGACGCAGCCGGGAGCGGAGGTCGGCGTGCGCTTCTTCGGCGGGACGGTGCGCGCCCGGCCGGCGGGGGAGGCGGCGGACGCCTGGCTGCGCCGGGCGCTCGGCAGCGACGACCTGCGGCTGGTGTGGTGCCATGAGCCGGAGGCACGGGTGGTCGAGGGGCCGGGCCTCGAGGACGGCCGACACCACGCCGTCTTCCAGGACGACTCGCCCGTCTCGCTCCTGTCGGACGCGTCGGTCGCCGCGCTCAACGGCTGGACCGGCGAGGAGATCCCGGCCCGGCGCTTCCGGGCCAACCTCCTCGTCGACGGCGCGCCGACCGCCTTCGCCGAGGACGGGTGGTCGGTACTGACCATCGGCGGTGCGCGGCTCCGCGTGGTGGTCCCGATCGCGCGCTGCTCCATGACCACCATCGACCCCGACACGCTCACGACGGGCAAGGAGCCGATCCGCACGCTCGCCCGACACCGCAAGTGGAGCGGGCAGACGTGGTTCGCCGTGCACCTCGTGGTCGAGCAGCCCGGCGAGATCGCCGTCGGCGACGAGCTCGTCCTGGGCTGACCCACAGGCGACCGGCCCCGTCAGCGCATGGCGGGGCCGGTCGGGTCGGTGGTCAGTGCTGGTGCACGATGACGCCGCGGATGTTGGCGCCGTTGAGAAGGTCGTCGTACCCCTCGTTGACCTGGTCGAGGGTGTAGGTCCGGGTCACCAGCTCGTCGAGCTTGAGGTCGCCGTTCTGGTAGAGCCCGAGGATCTTCGGGATGTCGTACGTCGGGTTGCAGTCGCCGAACAGCGACCCCTTCACGGACTTCCGGAAGAGCGTCATGACCGCGCCGGGCAGCTGGACGGAGAGGTCCTCGAGGCTGTTGAGGCCGGTCAGGACGATGGTGCCGCCCTTGCCGATCGTGGTGAAGGCGTCGCCGACGATGTCGGCCGTCACGAGGCCCGCGCAGAGGATCGCCGAGTCGGCCATCTGGCCACGGGTGAGGTCCGGGATCGCCTCGTTGGCCTCCTGGCCGCTGGCGAAGGCGTGGGTGGCGCCGAGCTCGAGGGCCTTCTGGCGCTTGTTCTCGAGCGGGTCGATGGCGATGACGTGCTTGGCGCCGGCGTACGCCGCCCCCTGGATCGCGTTAATGCCGATCCCGCCGATGCCGTAGACGGCGACGGTGTCGCCGGGCTGGACGTCGGCGGTGTTGACCGCCGAGCCCCATCCGGTGGGCACCCCGCAGCCCACCAGGACCGCCTTGTCGAGCGGCAGGCTCTCGTCGACGGCCACCGCGCTGTTCTGGTGGATGACGCCGTACTGGCTGAAGGTGCCGAGCATGCACATCGCGCCGTACTGACCCTGCGGGCCGGTGTTGGGGAACCGCTCGCCCGGGAGGTAGCCGTCGAGGATCGTCGCGCCCATGTCGCAGATCGACTGGCGGCCGGTCGCGCAGTAGCGACAGGTTCCGCAGTTGGGGATGAAGGAGCAGACCACGTGGTCGCCCGGCTTCACCCGGGTGACGCCGGGGCCGACCTCCTCGACGACCCCGGCGCCCTCGTGCCCGAGGATCAGCGGGAGCCGGGCCGGCATGTCGCCGTGCGCGATGTGGATGTCGGAGTGGCACAGCCCGGCGTACAGGTAGCGGATCAGGACCTCGCCCTCACCGGGCCTGTCGAGTTCGAGCTCCTCGATCTCGATCGGCTTGCCGGGCTCGTAGACGACTGCGGCCTGGGTCTTCATAGGACCTCCTCGGGGTGATGAGAGTGTGACCCCGATCACGGTAGGAGGGCAAGGTTGGCGGACGGTTTGCAATCTAGGTGGCCTACGCCGGGGTGACGGGGCGCACCGCGACCACGAATCTTCGTGTGGTACGTGCGCGCACTACGCTTGCTCGGTGAGTACCGACGCAACTCCTGCCCTGACCGATGCCTCCTTCGACGACCTTGGGCTGGCCGCCGGCGTACTCGAGGCCGTGAAGGAGCTCGGCTACGAGACCCCCTCCGCCATCCAGGCCGCGACCATCCCGCTGCTGCTCGAGGGCCGCGACGTCGTCGGGCTGGCGCAGACCGGCACCGGCAAGACCGCGGCCTTCGCGCTGCCGATCCTCTCGAACCTCGACGTGTACGACGCCGCGAAGCCGCAGGCGCTCGTGCTGGCGCCGACGCGCGAGCTGGCGCTTCAGGTGTGCGAGGCGTTCGAGCGGTACGCCGCCCATCTTCCCGGCGTACGCATCCTTCCGGTGTACGGCGGCCAGGGCTACGGCCCCCAGCTGACCGCGCTGCGCCGCGGGGTGCACGTCGTCGTGGGCACGCCGGGCCGGATCATGGACCACCTGGAGAAGGGCACTCTCGACCTCTCCCAGCTCCGCTTCCTCGTGCTCGACGAGGCCGACGAGATGCTCAACATGGGCTTCGCCGAGGACGTCGAGACGATCCTCGCCGACACTCCCGAGGAGAAGCAGGTCGCGCTCTTCTCGGCAACGATGCCCGCGCAGATCCGGCGGCTGTCGAAGAAGTACCTCCGAGACCCGGAGGAGATCCAGGTCAAGGGCAAGACCCAGACCGCGGCCAACATCACCCAGCGCTACCTGATGGTCTCCTACCCGCAGAAGGTGGACGCCCTCACCCGCATCCTCGAGGTCGAGAACTTCGAGGGGATGATCGTCTTCGTCCGGACCAAGAACGAGACCGAGACGCTCGCCGAGAAGCTCCGCGCCCGCGGCTTCTCCGCCGCCGCGATCAACGGCGACGTCCCGCAGAACGTCCGCGAGCGCACGGTCAACCAGCTCAAGGACGCTTCCCTCGACATCCTGGTCGCCACCGACGTCGCCGCTCGCGGGCTCGACGTCGAGCGGATCAGCCACGTCGTCAACTACGACATCCCGACCGACACCGAGGCCTACGTCCACCGGATCGGCCGCACCGGCCGAGCCGGGCGCACCGGGGACGCGATCTCGTTCGTGACCCCGCGCGAGCGCTACCTGCTGCGCGCCATCGAGAAGGCCACCAGGTCGACGCTGCAGCAGATGCACCTGCCGAGCGTCGACGAGGTCAACGCCACCCGGCTCTCCCGGTTCGACGACGGCATCACCGCCGCGCTGGCCGAGACCGAGCGGGTCGAGTTCTTCCGCGACGTCGTACGCCACTACGTGGAGGAGTACGACGTCCCCGAGGTCGACGTCGCCGCGGCGCTGGCCGTCGTCCTGCAGGGCGAGGAGCCGCTGCTGCTCGAGCCGGAGCCGGAGCGGCCTGTGCGCGAGGATCGCCCGCGGCGCGACCGCGACGGCCGGGACCGCGGCACCGACGGCCGCGGCGAGCGGCGGTCGCGAGACACGGGTCAGCCGATGGCGACGTACAAGATCTCGGTCGGCCGCCGCCACAAGGTCGAGCCCCGTCAGATCGTCGGCGCCATCGCCAACGAGGGCGGGCTGAGGCGGGCCGACTTCGGCAACATCAGCATCCGTCCGGACTTCTCGCTCGTCGAGCTGCCCGCCGACCTCGCGCCCGAGACCTGGGCCGCGCTCGAGTCCACCCGGATCTCCGGCAAGCTCATCGAGCTGCGCCGCGACCAGGGCGCTCCGGGGAGGCGCTCCGGCGGCCCCCGGCGCGACGGCGGCTTCGACCGCGGGGACCGGGACGACCGACCGCGCAAGCCGCGGCACAAGGGCCCGCGCGACTGAGCGCTCCGGACTAGAGTGAGGTCGCAGCCACCGACCGATCCACCGGAGTGCCACCGTGCGCGAGATCGTCGTCTTCAGCGGCAACGCCCATCGCGGGCTGGCCGTCAGCATCTGCGACCACCTCGGGGTCGACCTCTCGCCGGCGACGATCTCGCGGTTCAGCAACGACTGCCTGCAGGTGCAGCTCGGAGCCAACTGCCGGCAGCGCGACGTCTACATCGTCCAGCCGTTCGTGCCGCCGACGCAGGACGCGCTCATGGAGATGCTGCTCATGATCGACGCCGCGCGGGGGGCCTCGGCGGCGCAGATCACGGCGGTGATCCCGCACTACGCCTACGCCCGGTCGGACAAGAAGGACGCCTCCCGGATCTCGATCGGCGGCCGGCTCGTCGCCGACCTGCTCGTGACGGCGGGCGCGCACCGGGTGCTGACGATGACGATGCACTCGCCGCAGGTCCACGGGTTCTTCTCGGTGCCGGTCGACCACCTCACCGCCCTCGGCGTGCTCGCCGACCACCTCCGCGGCCTCGACTGCGCCGACTGCATCGTGGTGTCGCCCGACTTCGGCAACGCGAAGGTGGCCAACCAGTTCGCCAGGCTGCTCGGCCTGCCGGTGGCGGCCGCCAGCAAGACCCGGCTGGCCGACGACCGGGTCGTCATCGACACCATCGTCGGCGACATCGCCGGCCGCCGGGCGATCATCCTCGACGACGAGATCGCCACCGGCGGCTCGATCCTGGAGCTGCTCCGCAAGCTCGAGGACCTCGGCTGTCCCGAGGCGGAGGTGGTCACCACCCACGGCCTGTTCACCGGCAAGGCCGCGGAGCGGCTGCGCGACCACCCGATGATCACCCGAGTGGTCACGACCGACACCGTCCCGCGGCCGGCTGACTGGCCCGAGCTCGAGGTGTGCTCCGTGGCGGGGCTCTTCGCCGAGGCCATCGCGCGCATCCACGAGGGCGAGTCGGTCAGCAGCCTCTTCGACGGCGTGGACCCGGCGTACGCCCCGCCCCGCGTCGGCGTGTGACGCACAAATCGGGTCGGGCCGGTCGGCCGCGGCTGGTAGAAGGGACCCATGCGTTCGCGTCGGGTCCTCGGTCTGTCCCTCGCTGCCCTGCTCCCGCTCGCGGCTCTCACCGCGTGCGGGGGCGACGACGACCCGGACCCCGACGTCACCGCGCTGACCAAGGCCTTCGCCACCGGTGACTTCACCGCGGTGTCCTTCGCCGGCGACGAGACCGCCGAAGGCGTCGAGACCGACTACGAGCGGATCACCAAGGGACTCGTGGACGGCCTGGGCGGTGAGAAGCCGAAGGTCACCGCGAGCGACCCGAGCGTGACGGGTACGACGGCGGAGTCGACGCTCAGCTGGACCTGGCCGGTCCCGGGCGACTCGTGGACCTACACCTCGCTGGTGGAGCTCACCAAGGCCGGCGACGACTGGAAGGTGAAGTGGTCGCCCACGGTGGTCTCACCACAGCTCAAGGACGCCAGGAGCCGCCTCGACACCGCCTCGATCGTGCCGGAGCGCGGCGACATCATCGGGACCAACGGGGTCAGGCTCGTCACCGACCGCCCGGTCGTGAGCTACGGCATCGACAAGACGCAGGTGCCTCCCGCGCGGGCGGTCCAGTCGGCCCGTGAGCTCGCCGCCCTGCTCGACATCGACCCGTCGTCGTACGCCAAGCAGGTCAAGGCCTCCGGGCCGAAGGCGTTCGTCGAGGCGATCACGTACCGCCGCGGCCAGGCGCCCGCCGCGGCGGCGGGGATCGGGCGGATCAAGGGCGCGGTCGCGATCCAGACCTCGCGCGCGCTGGGCATCACGAAGGAGTTCGCCGCCCCGATCCTCGGCACCGTCGGCGACGTGACGGCCGAGATGATCAAGGAGCACCCCGATCTCTACAAGGTCGGCGACACCGCGGGGCTGAGCGGCCTCGAGGCGAGGTACGACGAGCGGCTCCGCGGCGTCCCCGGCACCGAGATCGACCTCGTCGGCGCCGACGGGAAGGTCGCCAAGCAGCTCTTCCAGGCGCCGCCGCAGGACGGCAGGCCGCTGACCGTCACCCTCGACGACCGCCTGCAGAGCCTCGCCGAGAGCGTGCTGGCCGACGTGAGGCCCGCCAGCGCCCTGGTCGCGATCAGGCCCAGCACCGGCGCGATCCTGGCCGCCGCCAACGGGCCGGGCAACAACGGGGTCAACCTCGCCACCTACGGCCAGGCGCAGCCCGGGTCGACGTTCAAGACGATCGACTCGCTGGCGCTGCTGCGGAAGGGACTGACGCCGTCCACGACCGTCCAGTGCCCACCGACGATCACCGTCGACGGCAAGGAGTTCGGCAACGACACGTGGTACCCCTCCTCGGCGCTGGGGAGCGTGCCGCTCTCGCTGGCGATCGCGCAGTCGTGCAACACCGCGATGATCGGTCAGCACGACAGGCTCAGCCAGGCCGACCTGACCAGCGCCGCCGCCACGCTCGGCTTCGGCGTGGACCACGACACCGGCTTCTCGTCGTACTTCGGCCAGATCCCGGAGGCCTCCTCGGAGACCGAGCACGCGGCCGACCTGATCGGCCAGGGCAAGGTGCTCGCCTCGCCGATGGTGATGGCGACCGTCATGGCCTCGATCGAGGCCGGCCACACCGTCGTACCGAAGATGGTCGTCGGGCAGGGCGAGACCCAGGTCCCGGACGGGACCAAGCCGCTCACGAAGCAGGAGGCGCAGCAGATGCGCACGCTGTTCCGCGGCGTCGTCACCGAGGGCACCGGGCGCGGGCTGCTCGATGTGCCGGGGAAGCCGGTGATCGCGAAGACGGGTACGGCGGAGTTCGACCGCGACGGGAAGCGGCTCACCCACACCTGGATGATCGCGGCGCAGGGCGACCTCGCCGTCGCGGTCTACGTCGACGAAGGGCTCAACGGGTCGAGCACCGCCGGGCCGCTCGTCGAGCAGTTCCTGCGCGGAGCGTGACAGCAGACGGACGTGGGCCCGGCTGCGGCCGGACCCACGTCCGTGGTTGGGCTCCCGCGCACTGAAGGGGGGGTCCAGCGGCGGGAGCGGGCGCCCGCCGCATGGGGTCGGCTGGCGCCCGGTCGAGGCGGAGTGCTCCCTCCCGGCGTCGACGAGGTCAGTTGACCACGTCGGCGACCTCCCTGTCGATCATTTCGCCCCGCGTGGTTGGCTAGGCGGCATGAGCGGTCTGGACTTGGTCGCCCCGGAGCAGCGGGGCCTCTTCATCGGTGGGACCTGGCGCGAGGCGGAGGGCGGCGCGCAGTTCGACGTCCTCGACCCGGCCGATGCCACGGTCATCACGGCGGTCGCCGACGCGAGCGTCAACGACGCGGTCGACGCCCTCGACGCGGCGGTCGCGGCCCAGCACGACTGGGCGCGTACGCCGCCACGCCAGCGCGGCGAGATCCTCCGCGGCGCGTTCGAGCTGATCAACGAGCGCGCCGACGACTTCGCGGAGCTGATGAGCCTCGAGATGGGCAAGCCCGTCGCCGAGGCGAGGGGCGAGGTCACCTACGGCAACGAGTTCTTCCGGTGGTTCTCCGAGGAGGCCGCGCGCATCCACGGCCGGTGGATGAACAACCCGATGGGCGGCAGCCGGCTGCTGACGATCCGCAAGCCGGTCGGGCCGTGCTTCTTCGTGACGCCGTGGAACTTCCCGCTCGCCATGGGCACGCGCAAGATCGGCCCGGCGATCGCGGCCGGCTGCACGATGGTGGTCAAGCCGGCGGAGCTGACCCCGCTCACCATGCTCGCGCTCACGGCCGTCCTCACCGAGGCGGGGCTGCCGGCCGGCGTACTCAACGTCGTGCCGACCACCCGCGCCGGCGAGATGTCGAAGGCCCTGATGGCCGACGACCGGCTCCGCAAGGTCTCCTTCACCGGCTCCACGCCGGTCGGCCGCCTGCTCGTGAAGCAGTCCGCCGACCAGCTGCAGCGGGTCAGCATGGAGCTCGGCGGCAACGCGCCGTTCATCGTCTTCGACGACGCCGACCTCGACGCGGCGGTCGAGGGCGCGATGATCGCCAAGATGCGCAACATGGGCGAGGCCTGCACAGCCGCCAACCGCTTCCTCGTCCACGAGTCGGTGGCGGACGAGTTCGGCGCCAAGCTCGCCGACCGGATGAGCGGGCTCAAGGTCGGACGCGGCCAGGAGGCCGGGATCGACGTCGGCCCGCTCATCGAGGAGAAGGCGGTCGAGACGGTCGGCCAGCTCGTGACCGACGCCGTCCAGGACGGCGCGAAGCTCCTCGCCGGCGGCAGCGCGCCCGACGGGCCGGGCTTCTTCTACAGCCCGACCGTCCTGCTGGGCGTCCACCCCGAGTCGCGGATCAACACCGAGGAGATCTTCGGCCCGGTGGCGCCGATCACCACCTTCGCCAGCGAGGAGGAGGCGGTCGAGCGGGCCAACGCGACCGAGTACGGCCTCGCGTCCTACGTCTACACGAAGGACCTCAACCGGACCATCCGGATGGCGGAGTCGCTGGAGTACGGCATGGTCGGCGTCAACACCGGCCTGCTCTCCAACCCGGCGGCGCCCTTCGGCGGTGTGAAGGCCAGCGGCTTCGGCCGCGAGGGCGGCTTCGAGGGGATCGAGGAGTACCTCGAGACGACGTACGTCGGCATCTCGGCGGACTGAGCGTGGAGCTGTACGGCGAGGTCGCGGACGACTACCGCGACTTCGCCGAGTACGCCGACGGCGACTCCGCGACGTTCGCCGACTGGGCGCGCGGGGTCGCCGCCGACGACGAGGTGCGGGCGTGGATCGCGCAGCTGCCGCAGCTCAAGCAGCAGCCGAACCTCGTCTTCGCCGCCGCCCGCTGGCACGGGGTTCCCGCCCCGGGCCCGTACGCCGGGCTGCGCGACGCGCTGCTCTCCGACGACGGCACGATCCGGCGGACCATCCTGACCCGGGCGACCCAGACCAACGAGGTCGGCCGACTGGCGACGCTGGTGCCGGCGTTCGCGACCGTCGCGGGAGACGACTCCTCCCCCGGCTCCTCAGGACACCCGCTCGCGCTGATCGAGGTCGGGGCGTCGGCGGGACTCAACCTCTTCCCCGACCGCTGGGGCTATGCGTGGGTGACCCACGACGGACCGGTGACGCTCGGGCCCGAGGAGCCGAGGCTGACGTGCCGGGTCACCGGCCCCGCCCCGCTGCCCGACCGGCTGCCCGAGATCGCCTGGCGCGGCGGCGTCGACCTCAACCCGCTCGACGTGACCGACGACGACGCCATGGCCTGGCTGGCCACCCTGGTGTGGCCCGAGCACGACGACCGCCGGGCCCAGCTCGAGAAGGCGGTCGCACTCGCGCGCACCGACCCGCCGGCGCTCGTGCGCGGCGACCTGCTGGAGGAGCTGCCCGGCCTGATCGACCGGGCGGCGGCGTACGCGCCGGAGGTCGTCGTCTTCCACAGCGCCGTGATCGCCTACCTCGACGACCCCGGCCGGCGCCGGTTCGCCGCGATGATGGCCGACCTCGTCGACTCCGGCGCGTGCCACTGGGTGTCCAACGAGGGCCGCCGCGTGCTGCCCGGGGTCACGGGCGACCTCGACGTGCCGTCCGGCCGGTTCGTGCTCGGGGTCGACGGCCGGGCCGTCGCCCACACGCACGGCCACGGCCGCAGCCTCACCTGGCTCTGACGGCCCGGCCCGGCTCCGGCCCGGGACAGGCCAGCGACGGGTCAGGAGGCGCGGGTGCTGATCAGCCCGACGAGGTCGCCGCGCGAGGCGATCCCGAGCTTGCGGTAGACACGCGACAGGTGCCACTCGACGCCCTTGATGGTGACGAGCAGCCGATCCGCGATCTGCCGGTTGGTCAGGCCGCCCGCGGCGAGCCGCGCGACCCTCTGCTCGGCCGGGGTGAGCAGCGAGAGGGTCTCGTCCTCGAGGGAGCGGGGCTGCTCCCCGGCGTGCTCGAGCAGCCGGCTCACCCGGGTGTGGAGGGGCCACAGCCCCTCGGCGCCGGCGTACGTCTCGGCGAGGCGGAGCAGCGCCACGGCCTCGGTCCGGTCCCCGGCCAGCGAGAGCAGCATCAGCGCCGCGAGGTCGGTGTGGATCTGCGCCTGCAGCCGCCGGTCGCTGGTGGTGGCGGCGACGATCTGCGCCCGTCGGAGGACGTCGACCGGGCGGGTGTCGGCGCCGGTGATGGCGAGCGCCCGCAGGCCGACGGCGTGGGCGTGCGCGTCGTCGGTGACCGAGGTCAGGTCGACCTGCTCGCGCGCGAGGTCGGCCCCCTCGCGGCGCCGGCCGGTGCGGATCAGGGCGACGGCGGCGCCGGAGCGCCACGGCCGGAGCAGGTCGCTCCCGCCCGCCTCACCGGCGGCGAGGAAGTGGTGCAGCGCCGCGGCGTGGTCGCCCAGCGCCTCGGACAGCTGGCCGAGCCCCAGGTGGACGTTGGTCGCGACCTGGCAGCCCGCCTCCGCCCGCGGCGCGACCATCGCGGCGAGGAGGTCGCCGGCCGCCGACGCGCCGGCGAGGTCGCCGACCGCGAGCCGGGTCTCGACCTGCAGTGCGGCCGCGAGCGACTGCTCCTCCGCGCTGAGTGAGACCGTGCCGTCGGCGGTGCGCTGGGAGAGCCGCAGGAGGTCGGCGGCGGCGGAACGGATCGCGCCGGAGCGCACGGCGTTCCAGGCGTCTGAGAGTGGGCCGTCGGTCCCGAGCGCGACCACTGGAGCAGGACTGATCGGCATGGGACAAACGGTAGGAAATCGCGCCGCCTGCCGTGGCGGTTTTGGCGGAACTACCGCTGAACCACGTCGGGTGGACCAGTCAGGCGAAGGACCAGAGCAGCAGCTGCGTCGGCACCCCGGCCGTCACCGCGACCGGACCCCGCTCGTCGCTGATCTCGAAGGCGTCCCCGGCCACCAGCGGCTCGGCCAGCGAGTTGCGCAGCAGCGCCCCGGAGGCGACGAAGAGGTGTCGCAGCCGGCCCTCCGGAAGGACCACCTCCTGACCGGCGTCGAGCCGGGCGACGGAGAGTACGGCGGGGCCCTGCTCGACGTCGGCCACGCGCAGCGCCTCGACGAACGAGCCGTCGACCAGGGGGACCGGCGAGACGGCGTACGACGGCGGCCTGCTCTCCGCTCCCGGCGCCGCGGCCAGCCACACCTGCACGAACCGCGTCTGGGGCGCGCTCGCGATCTCGGAGTGCTCGACCCCGGAGCCGGCCGACAGCAGCCCTACGGAGCCGGGTCGGAGCACGGTCGCGGAGCCCGTCGAGTCGCGGTGCTCGAGCGCCCCGGAGAGCACCCAGGTGACGATCTCGAGCCGCTCGTGGTGGTGCGTGTCGAACCCCCTGCCCTCCCCCAGCAGGTGCTCGTCATGGCAGACCATGGGGCCGTAGCCCGTTCGGGTCGGGTCGTAGTGTCCTCCGAATGAGAACGAGTGCCAGGTCATGCGTCCGACCTCACGGTCGGCGAATCGGGTCGTTCCGCGACGGATCACCACAGTCACGGCCATGATTGTGCCCATGAATGACGCCGGGGCGATCCCCCAGTTCCCCCCGGGCTTCGTCTTCGGCACCGCCTCATCCGCCTACCTGATCGAGGGCGCGACCGCGGAGGACGGCCGCGGGGAGTGCATCTGGGACGTGTTCAGCCGACGCGAGGGCGCCATCAGCGACGGCAGCACGGCCGACGTGGCGGTGGACCACTACCACCGGGTCGCGGAGGACGTCGACCTGCTGCGGCGGCTCGGCGCTTCTGCGTACCGCTTCTCGGTGTCCTGGCCACGGGTCATGCCCGGCGGCCGCGGTGCGGTCAACGAGCGCGGACTCGACTTCTACGACCGGCTCGTGGACCGGCTCCTCGAGGCCGGGATCACGCCGACGGCCACGCTCTACTCCGGAGACCTCCCGCAGGCCCTCGAGGACGACGGGGGCTGGCTCAACCGCGCGACCGTCGAGGCCTTCGCGGAGTACGCCCGCGTGGTGGCCGCCAGGCTCGGCGACCGGGTCGAGGAGTGGGTGCCGGTGCAGGACCCGAACGTCGCCGCCTTCCTCGGCTACGGGGTCGGCGAGTGGGCGCCCGGACGGCGGCTCGGCTTCGCGGCGATACCCGCCGTGCACCACCTGCTCCTCGCGCACGGCCGCGGGGCGATCGCGCTCCGCGGGGCCGGCGCGACCACGATCGGCTGCGCGACCCACCACAGCCCCGTCTGGCCGATGTCGGAGGACCCCGCCGACGTGGGCGCCGCGAAGCTGGTGGACGCCGTGTGGAACGCCGTACCGCTCGAGGCGATGCTCCTCGGCCGCTACCCCGAGGACCTCTGCTCGCTCTTCGACGAGGTGGTCGCACCCGGTGACCTCGCGACGATCCGGCAGCCGCTCGACTTCTACGGGATCAACTTCTTCGCCCCCCAGCGGATCGGAGCGGCCGCGGAGGGCTCCGACATCCCGATGCAGGTCGTCCCGCTGCTCGGCCACCCGGCCACCGACGTCGGCTGGGCGGTGGTGCCGGCGGCGCTCCGTGAGTGGCTCATCGTCACCCGGGCGCGCTACCGCGCGGCCATGCCGCCGCTGGTCATCACCGAGTGCGGAGCGGCCTACGACCTCCCGCCGGGCGACGACGGCGTCGTCGACGACGAGCCCCGGATCGCCTACCTCGCGGCGCACATGGAGGCGGTCGCCGCGGCCATCCGGCGCGGCGTCGACATCCGAGGCTTCTACGCCTACACCCTGCTGGACGGCTGGGACTGGGACGATGGCTTCCAGGGCAAGTACGGCTTCGTCCACGTCGACCGCGCCACGCTGGCCCGGGTGCCGAAGCGGTCCTTCCAGTGGTACGCCGATGTGATCGCCGGTCAGGAGCAGCCGGCCTGAGCCCGGTGCCTAGTACGAGTGGGCCTGGTCGAACACCGCGCGCACCCGCGCGTCGTCGTACTCCTCGCCCAGCCAGTCGAACAGCCCGCGCAGGACGCCCGGGTCGGCGACGTACTCGTCGTAGTGGACCCGGAAGGCGTCCTCGCCGAGCCCGCGGGCGACCTCGAGGAGCTGCTCCTCGGCCGCCTTCAGCCGGCGCGCCTTGGCCTCGGTGTCGCCCTCGGCCCACCAGCCGCTGGCCAGCACGCCGTCGTGGTCACGGGTGTTGACGACGAAGCGGGCGCCGGGGAAGACCTGCTGCAACCAGGCGACGTAGGCCGGCAGGTCGGCAGCCGCCCAGCGGATCTCCTTGAACCCGGTGACGCGCGTGTCGGGCCGCGGCCGCATCACCACCGTGGTCGCGACCCTGCGCAGCTCCTCGAGGGACCGGTCGGCGTCGAAGTCGCCGATCCCGAACCACGGCCGGGTCGGGCGCTTGGTCTGGGGGCCGTGCCGTGCCCGCCGGTCGACCATCGTCGTGTGGAAGCGGAACAGGTGGCGCAGCGCGTCGCCGTTCTCCCCGCGCAGCAGGTAGCCGGGGATGGAGTTCAGGACGCCGTTGACGAGCGTCGAGCCGGACCGGCCGTAGGTGACCACGAAGAGGTAGCCGAGGTCGTCCCGGCCGCGCTGACGGGCCCGCAGCTGCGCGATCCGGCGGTCCTTGCGGGCGACGAGCCCGCGCAGCCGGTCCACCTCGCGGCGCAGGTCCTCGATCTGCGCCGACGTACGACGAGCGAGCCCTGCTCTCACGCGAGGTGATTCTCCCCGAGGGCGACGGCGAGGGGAAGCGGCTCAGACGAGCGCAAGACGCTCGCCGGTGGCCTTGATCGCCTCGGGATCGCCGGGGGTGGGGACCCAGGGCAGGGTGAGGTCGTCGCGCCCGGCGTAGCGCGGGATGACATGGAGGTGGAAGTGGAACACCGTCTGCCACGCCGCCTCGCCGCAGCTGTTGATGAGGTTGACGCCGTCGGCGTCGAGCGTCTCGACGACGTGCCTCGCGAGCCGCTGCCCGGTCGCCGCGACGGCGGCGAGGTCCTCGGCGGGGATCTCCAGGAGGTTCTTCGTGTGGGCCTTCGGCACCACCAGCAGATGGCCCTCCGACGCGGGCGCGAGGTCCATGAACGCGTAGGTCCGCTCGTCCTCGAAGACCCTCGTGCTCGGGATCGCGCCTGCCACGATCCCGCAGAAGACGCAGTCGCTCTGGCTCATGGTGCGAGGGTAGCGGGCCGGGCCGGGGTCGCCGAGAGCGCTGCCGCGACCCGGGTGCCCTGCTCGATGGCGCGCTTCGCGTCCAGCTCCGCGGCCACGTCCGCGCCGCCGATGAGGTGCCACCCGTCGCGCTCCCCGCCGGCTGAGGGACCGGTCCACAGGTCGCGGACCGACTCCTGACCGGTGCAGAGGACGATCGTGTCGACCTCCAGCACCCGCTGCTCGCCGTCGACGGCGTAGTGCAGCGCGACGCCGCCGGGTGCGTCGTCGATGCGGTCGTACGCCGCCCCGCGCACCTGCGTCACGCCCTCCTGCCGCAGCCTGGCGCGGTGGGCCCAACCGGAGGTCTTGCCGAGTCCGAGACCGATCGGGCTGGTCCTGCGCTGCAGGAGCGTGACCCTGCGGGCCGGCTCCCGCGGCGTCGGCTCGGTGAGGCCGCCGCGATGCACGGCGGGGTCGCCGACGCCCCAGTGGGCGCGCCACTCCTCGAGCGTCTCGGGCCGGTGGGTGAGGAAGGACGAGACGTCGACGCCGATCCCGCCCGCGCCGATCACGGCCACTCGGTCGCCCGGCTCGACCCGGCCGGACAGCACGTCGGCGTACGTCGCGACGGCGGGGTGGTCGACGCCGGCGAGGTCGGGGATGCGGGGTCGCACGCCGGTGGCGAGTACGACGTGGTCGAAGCCCTCCAGGTCGGCCGGTGTCGCCCCGGTCTTGAGCCGCGTGTCGACGCGGAGCACCTCGAGCCGGCGCCCGAAGTAGCGCAGCGTCTCGGCGAAGTCCTCCTTGCCCGGGACGGCCATCGCCAGCCGGAACTGCCCGCCGATCTCCTCGTCCCTCTCGAAGAGCGTGACGGCGAAGCCGCGCTCCGCGGCCGAGGTCGCGGCGGCGAGGCCCGCCGGTCCGGCGCCCACGACCGCGACCCTCGGCCGGTGGACACGGGAGATCGGCTCCAGGACGAGGGTGGTCTCACGCGCCGCCCGCGGGTTGACCAGGCAGGATGCCTTGCGGTTCTCGAAGGCGTGGTCGAGGCAGGCCTGGTTGCAGGCGATGCAGGTGTTGATCTCGTCGGCGCGGCCGGCGGCGGCCTTCTCGACGAAGGAGGGGTCGGCGAGCAGCGGGCGAGCCATCGAGACCAGGTCGGCGGTGCCGTCGGCGATCACCGACTCGGCCAGCTCGGGGGTGTTGATCCGGTTCGACGCGCAGACCGGGACGCTCACCTCGGCCCGCAGGCGCGCGGTCAGGTCGAGCCACGCGCCCCGCGGGACCTGGGTGATGATCGTCGGTACCCGGGCCTCGTGCCAGCCGATCCCGGTGTTGAGGACGGACACGCCGGCGGCCTCCAGCGCGTAGGCGAGGTCGACGGTCTCCTCCCAGGTCTGGCCGCCCTCGACGAGGTCGATCAGGGAGAGCCGGAACATGATCGGGAACTCCGGACCGACCAGGTCGCGGGCCCTTCGCACGATCTCGGTGGGGAAGCGCATCCGGTTGACCGCGCTGCCGCCCCAGCGGTCGGTGCGGTCGTTGGTCCGCTCGGCCAGGAACTGGTTGATCAGGTAGCCCTCCGAGCCCATGATCTCGACGGCGTCGTACCCCGCCTTCCGCGCCAGCCGGACGCTCCGCGCGAAGTCGGACGCCGTGTCGTCGACGCCCCTGCTGGACAGCGCCGACGGCTTGAACGGGTTGATCGGCGCCTTGGTCGCCGACGCCGACACGGAGAACGGCGTGTAGCCGTAGCGGCCGGCGTGGAGCACCTGCAGCGCGATGGCGCCGTCGTGCTCGTGGACCGCGTCGGTCACCCGGACGTGGCGCGCGGCGTGGAGCCGGTTGGACATCTCCGAGGCGAACGGCTTGAGCCAGCCGCGCTTGTTGGGGGAGTAGCCGCCGGTCACGATCAGCCCGACGCCGCCCTTCGCACGCTCGGCGACGTACGCCGCCAGCTTCGGCAGGTCCCACACGCGGTCCTCGAGGCCGGTGTGCATCGACCCCATTACGACGCGGTTGCGCAGGGTGAAGCCGCCGACGGTGAGCGGGCTGAGCAGGTGGTCGTACGCCATGGGCAGGCAGGTTACCCGCCGGTAGCGGCCGACGGGCGCCCGGCGGCCATACGATGCGGCCATGCCACCGCGCCGCCTCGCCCTCGTCGCCGTCCCGCTCCTTGCGCTCGCCGTGCTCAGCGGCTGCTCCGAGAAGACCGACTCCGGCGGCGCCTCCGGGGGAGGTTCGGCCTCCTCGCCGGCGTCGTGCGCGCCCGCGGACCTGCCACTGAAGAAGTCGGGCACGCTGACCATCGCGACCGACTCACCGGCGTACGAGCCGTGGTTCTCGGGCAACGACCCGAGCAACGGCAAGGGCTTCGAGTCGGCGGTGGCGTACGCCGTGGCGAAGCAGCTCGGCTTCTCCGCCGACCAGGTCACCTGGGTGAAGCAGTCGTTCAACACCTCGTACACGCCCGGGCCGAAGAGCTTCGACTTCGACATCAACCAGATCTCGGTGACGCCGGAGCGCGAGCGCGCGGTCGACTTCTCCGAGGGCTACTACACCGCCGCGCAGGCGGTGGTCACGCTGAAGAAGAACGCCGCGAAGGCCGCCACCCTGGCCGATCTCAAAGGACTCAAGCTCGGCGCACAGACGGCGACGACCTCGCTCACCGCGGTCCGCGAGGACGTCCAGCCCGACCAGCAGCCGCTGGTCTTCTCGACCACCAACGACGCCAAGCAGTCGCTGCTCAACGGCCAGGTCGACGCGATCGTCACCGACCTGCCGACGGCGTTCTACATCACCTCCGCGGAGATCCCGGGCAGCACGATCACGGGGCAGTTCGCCAGCAGCGGGTCACCCGAGGAGTTCGGGCTGCTCATGCAGAAGGGCAGCGGACTCAAGGGATGCGTCGACCAGGCGATCGACGCGCTGAAGAGCGACGGCACGCTGGCCGCCCTGGAGAAGAAGTGGCTCTCCGACGTCGTCGACGTCCCCGTCCTGAAGTGAGCGCGTGACCGGCCTCGAGGAGTGGGCGCCGAGCGCCCGCCAGCGGGAGCGGGAGGCGGTCGCCCGCGGCCTGCGCGTACGTCGCGGCGTGCTCGCCTCCGCCGTCACCGTCGTCGTGCTCGCCCTGGTGGTGGCCGGGATCCTGAGCTCGCCGGGGTGGGACCGGGTCAGGGAGTACTTCTTCTCCTGGCCGGACGCCCGTGACTCGTTCTCCTCGATCGGCACCGGCTTCTGGATCAACCTGCGGATCTTCCTCGTCGCCGAGCCGTGCGTGCTCGTGCTCGGTGCGCTCGTCGCGGTCACCCGGCAGACGGTCACCCCCTGGCTCGCGCCGCTGCGGCTCGTCGCCGTCGTCTACACCGACCTGCTGCGCGGCGTCCCGACCATCCTCGTGGTCGTGCTCTGCGGGATCGGGCTGCCGGCGCTCAACCTCACCGGCATCACCACCTCGCTGTTCTGGCTCACCACCCTTGCCCTGGTGCTGTCGTACGGCGCGTACGTCTCGGAGGTGATCCGCGCCGGCATCCTGTCGGTCCACCCGACCCAGCGGGCCTCGGCGGAGGCGCTGGCGCTCTCCCGGTCGCAGACCATGCGGTACGTCGTCCTGCCGCAGGCGGTCCGGCGCGTCGTACCCCCGCTCATGAACGACCTCGTCTCCCTCCAGAAGGACACCGCGCTCATCTCCGCCGTCGGCGTCTTCGAGGCGCTGCGAGCCGCGCAGGACTACCAGGGCTACCACTTCAACGGCACGCCGCTGGTCGTCGCGGCGGCGTACTTCCTCGTCGTCGCCGTGCCCCTCACCCGGCTCACCGACTGGCTGATGATCCGCGCGATCAGGCGGGAGCAGGGGAGATGACCCTCCTGGAGGTGACCGGCCTGCGGAAGGCGTACGGCGGCCGCGTGGTGCTGCGCGACCTGTCGCTGACCGTCGACCAGCACGACGTCGTCTGCCTCATCGGCTCGTCCGGGTCGGGCAAGTCGACCCTGCTGCGCTGCCTCGACCTGCTGGAGACGATCGACGACGGCGTGATCGTCTTCGACGGCCGGGAGATCTCCGACCCGCTCGTCGACCCGCGGGAGGTACGCCGCGAGATCGGGATGGTCTTCCAGGCCTACAACCTCTTCCCGCACCTGACCGTGCTCGACAACTGCACGCTGGCGCTGGTCAAGGTGCACGGGCTGGCGCGCGAGGAGGCTCGGGAGCGGGCGCTCGGCCTGCTCGCCCGGTTCGGGCTCGACGACAAGGCGGGCGCCCATCCCGACGCGCTCTCCGGCGGCCAGCAGCAGCGGGTGGCGCTGGTGCGGGCGATGTGCCTGCGGCCCCGGCTGCTCCTCCTCGACGAGATCACCGCCGCCCTCGACCCCGAGCTCGTCGGTGAGGTCCTCGACATCGTCCGGGCCGAGGCGGAGGCGGGGACGACGATGGTCATCGCGACCCACGAGATGGCCTTCGCGCGCGAGGTGGCGACCCGGGTGTGCTTCCTCGACGAGGGCCGGATCCTCGAGCAGGGCGCCCCCGCCGACCTCTTCAACGACCCGCAGCAGGAGCGCACGAGGCGGTTCCTCGCCCGGGTCCTCCCGTGACGGGCCGGGGACGTTTGCGTGACGTTTCGGTGACACCCCCCGCGGCTACCGCGTAGCGGCCGCAGCGGGGGCTGTGGCGCTCGTCATCAGCGCTGTTCGCGGGCGGTTTCCACTCCCTAGACTCGCGGCACCGACCAAGGCACGACTCGGCGTGAGGTGGTGGGATGGCGCTTTTCGACGCGTGGGAGGCACCGCGGCGAATCATGAGCCGCTGGGGGCGCTCCGCCCCGACCGCCGTACGCATGCCGCGGCAGCGGTTCGCCTACGGTCGCACGCTGACGATCGGCAGGTCTCCGGAGAACGACCTGGTCGTCTCCGACCATCGCGCCGACCACCACCACGCCCGGTTCGTGTCGCTGCCCGACGGGCGCTACCGGCTGCGGGATCTCGGCTCCGACCACGGCACGTACGTCAACGGCGTCCAGATCCCCGGGCGCACCGCCGTCGAGCTCCGCCACGAGGACCGGATCGCCATCGGCCGCACCACGTTCCGGATCAGCGGCAACACCCTCGAGCCCTGCACCGAGACCGCCGACATCGCCCTGTGGGCGCGGCGCCTCACCGTCACGGCGGGCGGACGGACGATCCTGCGCGACGTCTCCTTCCGCGCCCCCGAGCGCTCCCTGATCGCCGTGATCGGCCCCTCGGGGTCCGGCAAGACGACGCTGCTCAAGGCGGTGACCGGCTACCGCCCCGCCGACGAGGGGGAGGTGCTGTACGCCGAGCGCGACCTCTACCGGGAGTACGCCGAGCTGCGCGACCGGATCGGGCTCGTGCCGCAGGACGACATCCTCCACGCCGAGCTCACCGTCCGGAAGGCGCTCGGCTACGCCGCCGAGCTGCGCTTCCCGCACGACACCGCCGTCGACGTCCGCCAGGAGCGGATCGACGAGGTGCTCCGCGAGCTCCGGCTCCACGCCCACCAGGACAAGCGGATCAGCTCCCTGTCCGGCGGCCAGCGCAAGCGCACGTCGGTGGCCCTCGAGCTCCTCACCAAGCCGTCGCTGCTGCTCCTCGACGAGCCCACGTCCGGGCTCGACCCCGGCATGGACCGCGACGTCATGCAGCTGCTGCGCGGCCTCGCCGACGGCGGCCGGACGGTGCTGGTCGTCACCCACTCGGTCGCCGAGCTCGCGCTGTGCGACCAGGTGCTCGTCATGGCGCCCGGCGGCACGCTGGCGTACGCCGGGCCGCCGCACGAGGCCCTGCCGTACTTCGGCCACTCCTCCTGGGCCGACGTCTTCGCCGACTTCGAGAACGACGCCGACGCCGACTGGCGGGAGCGCTGGTTGGGGTCGGCGCCCTTCGAGCGGTACGCCGCCGACGCGGAGTCCGAGCCGGCCGCCCGGACGTCGGCCCGGGTGCGCCCCACAGCCCTGCCGCCGCGGACGCAGCCGTGGGGCACCCAGTTCTCCACCCTCGTACGCCGCTACCTCGCCGTCATCCGCGCCGATCCCGGCTTCATGGCGCTGCTGGTCGTGCTGCCCGTGGTGCTCGGGCTCTCGACGGTGACGATCAAGCCGTCCAAGGACCTGACATCGCTCGGGTACGACGCCACCGGAATGCTCATCCCCAACATCGTCACCTCGACGGTGCTGATGGTGATCGCCGTCGGCATCTGCTTCACCGGCGCCGCCAACGCCGTTCGCGAGCTGATCAAGGAGCGGGTGATCTACGAGCGAGAGCGGGCCGTCGGGCTCTCCCGCTCGGCGTACGTGTGGTCCAAGGTCGTCGTCCTCGGCGCGATCACCGCGCTGCAGGCCGTGGCGATGACCGCGATCGCGACCTCCATCCACGGCGTACCCGGGCGCGGACTGGTGCTCGGCCCCTTCGTGAGGCTGGAGCTCGCCGTACCGATGATCCTGCTCGGCGTCACCGCGATGCTGGTCGGGCTCGCGATCTCGGCGCTGGTGCGCACGTCGGAGCGGACGATGCCGCTGCTCGTGATGTTCGCGGTGCTGCAGATCAGCTTCGGCGGCTGTCTCTACTCCCTGCTCGGCTCACCCGGGAACTGGTTCTCCTGGGTCATGCCCGCCCGCTGGGGAGTCGCCGCGATGGGCGACACGCTCGACCTCAACGAGCAGTTCCGCGACCGCGACTTCCCGCACCGCATCGACTGGCTCTGGCAGCACGCCCCGGACCACTGGGCGTTCGCCGTCGGCGCGCTGCTGCTCCTCAGCACCCTCCTGCTCGTCGCCGTCTTCCGGCTGCTGCGGCGTCACGAGCCGGAGGTCATGCGCCGCTGAGTGCACGGGCGCGCCCGCGTGCAGCGGTGCCTGAGCAACCGAAATGTGATGCCGCCTGGTTGCTGAGACACCGGGGCATGCACAACCAACCCGGCAGCGGTGGCTGAGCAACCGCCGCGACCGTGCGAGGGGTTCTTAGGACACCGCTGCTCGGGACTTCGGACCGCGGGACGCGACCCGTTTGCGCTCCGCTCCGGCGCGAACGCGATCCTTCCGTGGCCCGACGGCCACTGAGCACTGCCTGAACAGAAGCTTCCACCGCTCGCCGAACTCGGGCGGTGGGCCGTCGTAGCCGGCCCTCAGCAGCTCGCGGTAGACCTCGCCGACCAGCGTCCGGGCGTGGTCGAGCTTCTCCTTGGTCGCCTGGACGTAGCGGATCCCATGTGCTCGATAGATCGCATATCGGTCGATGTCGTAGACGTACTGGTCGCGGCTCTCCTGATGCTGCGACCCTTCGTATTCGACGACCGTCTTCCACCGCTTGTAGACGAGGTCGCCAACGACGACGACATCGTCGCCGATGGGCAGCGTCACGTTGGACTCCGGAACCGGAAGCCCGGCGAACTCGAGCACGCTCCGAGTCTCGCTCTCCTTGAGTGACCGTGACCGCGGATCGAGATGGTCCAGCACCCAGACGGCCTCGTGCGCCCCGGCCCGCCACAGACCACTGAGTGCGACGTCGCGGATCTCGGAGATGGTCGTGTGCCTGTTGCGAAGCAGCCAGTCACCGACCTTGATCGCATCGACGACCCTGGCCGTCGCGCAGTAGGCGATGAACGCTGCCGCCACGCTGACGCATCGACCGTCTGTCGGTGGCAGCTCCTCGGTGCGGTGCAGGAAGATCTCATCGAACTTCAGATGGTGATCGCGCTCGACGACGAACCGCATGGGGCGCTTCGGCCCGAAGTCACAGCCGAGCTGCTGGATGAGGGTGATGCCGGTGAGGTAGGCGTCGTCGGGCAGTGCCAGGGTTGCCGCTCGGACCCAGTCGGCCTCGGTCATCGCATGGTCAGCGCACCGCCAGACTCCGGGGAAGATCCGCACGAAGCGCTTGCCCTGCAGCATGCGCGACGACACGCCGGCGCTCTTCGCGGCCTGTCGGGTGAAGGGCCCGCTTCGGAGCTCGTCGGGAATCGGCTTCATGCTCCAACGGTGGGCGCGTACGCCGCGCCGAGGCAGCCACGCCGACGAGGCTGTGGAAGGGGCGCACGCGAACCTTGCCTGTGGGTGGCCTCTGGCCAGGGCTCCAAGAGCCGAACGGCGGTGGAGCAGCAACCGAGTCCGTCGATCGTTCGGTTGCTGATCCACCGCCACCGCGGGTGCGGGCCGGGCTCAGACGGCGGGCAGCGCGGGCACCTCGGTGCCGGAGACGGACTGGACGACGCGGACGACCTGGGTGGAGTAGCCGAACTCGTTGTCGTACCAGAGGTAGAGGATCGCGTTGTCGCCGTTGACGATGGCGGCGTTGCCGTCGACGGTCACGGCGGAGCGGGAGCCGACGAAGTCGGTGGAGACGGCGTCCTTGGCCGTGGTGAAGTCGATCGCCCGCTTGAGCGGGCCACGGAGCGAGACCTCGCGCAGGTGGGCGAGCACCTCCTCCTTCGTGGTCTCCCGCGCCAGCCGCAGGTTGAGCACGGCGATGGAGACGTCAGGCGTGGGGACGCGGATCGCGTTGCCGGAGATGTGGGCCTCGAGGCCCGGCAGCGCCTTCTTGATCGCGGCCGCGGCACCGGTCTCGGTGATGACCATGTTGAGGGTCGCGGCCCGGCCGCGACGGTCGGCCTTGTGGTAGTTGTCGGCGAGGTTCTGGTCGTTGGTGAACGAGTGGACCGTCTCGACGTGGCCGGAGACGATCCCGAACTCGTCCTGCATCGCCTTGATCGGCGGGACGATCGCGTTCGTCGTGCACGAGGCGCAGGACAGGATCCGCTCCTCGGGATCGACGGAGCCCTGGTTGACGCCGTGGACGATGTTCGGCACGTCGCCCTTGCCGGGCGCGGTGAGGACGACCTTGGCGATGCCCGGGCGCAGGTGCTGGGAGAGGCCGGCCCGGTCCCGCCACTTGCCGGTGTTGTCGATCAGGATGGCGTCGTCGATGCCGTACAGCCGATAGTCGACCTCGTCGGGGGAGTTGGCGTAGATGAACTTGATCTCGTTGCCGTTGGCGATGATCGAGCTGTTCTGCTCGTCGACCACGATGGATCCCTGGAAGGCGCCGTGGATCGAGTCGCGGCGCAGCAGGGAGGCGCGCTTGGTGACGTCGTTGTCCCCGCCCTTGCGTACGACGACGGCCCGGAGCCGCAGGCCGGAGTTGGCCTCCGCCTTCTCGATGAGCAGCCGGGCGACGAGCCGGCCGATGCGGCCGAACCCGTAGAGCACCACGTCGCGCGGGCCGGACGGCTCCGGCTTGTTGTCCCCGAGGACGGGGGCGAGCTGCTCGGCGACGTACGCCTCGAGGGGGAGGCCGCGGGTGTCGGCACGGTGGCCGACGAGGAGCATGCCGATGTCGACCCGGCTCGGGCCGGGGTCGGCGGCGACGACCGCCCGGAGGACCGGCAGGGTATCGGCGACCGAGAGCTCCTCGCCCTCGACCTGGCGAGCGGCCCGGTGTGCCTTGAGGATCGAGACGACCGACTTGTTGACGAGGGTCTTGGAGTGGACCGTGATCGTGACCCCCTTGTCGCGGTGGAGGCGGCCGATGAGCGGGATCATCTCCTCCGCGTCCCTCTCGCGGGCCTGCCAGCGGGTGAACGGGTCGCTCTGCGTCACGATTCTTTAGTCCTTCTAATATCTCGACGTCGATCTGATGCTAGGTTTCCCGACCTCCGACGGCCACCTTGAACGTTCCAACGCCCCGTCCGACGTGGCCCGCGTCACGGACCGCGGGCCGTACGCGCTGAGCCGGGTGCCATGATCGGGCACATGGTCATGCTGGGAGTCGGGACCGGGCCGCTGCGCGGGGTGAAGGTGGTCGAGCTGGCCGGGATCGGACCCGGCCCGCACGCCTGCACGATCCTCGCCGACCTCGGCGCCGACGTGATCAGGATCGACCGCCCCGGCGGCCAGCTGCTCGGCGGCGGCGCCCATGACCTGCTCACCCGCGGCCGCCCATCGGTCGCGCTCGACCTCAAGCAGCCGGCGGCGGTCGAGACCGTGCTCCGGCTGGTCGGGTCCGCCGACCTCCTGGTCGAGGGGATGCGCCCGGGCGTCGCCGAGCGGCTCGGAGTCGGTCCCGAGGTCTGCCTGGAGCGCAACCCGCGGCTGGTCTACGGCCGGATGACCGGCTGGGGCCAGGACGGACCGCTCGCCCACGCCGCCGGCCACGACCTGACCTACATCGCCACCACCGGCGTCCTCCACGGCCTCGGCCAGGACCCGGCGCGTCCCCACTTCCCGGTCAACCTGGCCGGTGACTTCGGCGGCGGCTCCACCTACCTCGTCATCGGCCTGCTCGCCGCCCTCCTCGAGGCGCGGGCGAGCGGCACCGGCCAGGTCGTCGACGCCAGCATCGTCGACGGCACCAGCCACCTCGCCACGATGCTCTTCGGCATGGCCGCGGGCGGGCTCTTCTCCGAGCGCCGCGCCACCAACCTGCTGGACGGGGGCGCGCCGTACTACGACCTGTACGAGACCGAGGACGGCCGCCACGTCGCCGTCGGCGCGCTCGAGCCGCAGTTCTTCGCGGCGCTGGTGAGGCTGCTCGGGGTCGAGGACCGCTGCCCGGCCCAGCACGAGATCGAGCGGTACGACGAGATGCGTGCCCTCTTCGCGAAGGCCATCGCCACCCGGACGATGGCCGAGTGGGCCGAGCTCGCCGAGGGCACCGACGCCTGTCTCGCGCCGGTGCTCACGCCGACCGAGGCGAAGGCGCACCCCCACCTCGCCGCCCGCGGGACGCTGGTCGAGCGCGACGGCGTCACCCAGCCCGCGCCGGCGCCCCGGTTCAGCCGCACCGAGCCCGGCCTGACCACCCCGCCCGCCGCGAAGCCGGGCGCCGACACCCGGGAGGCGCTGCTGGCCTGGGGCATCGACGACGTCGACGTGCTCCTCGACGGCGGGGCGGCGGTGCAGGCCTGATGCAAGTTCCCGAGACACGGTTCCCAGGAACCTTACCCGTCGGTAGTTTGGGCCCATGACGACCACCGACCACGTCGACGTCCTCATCGTCGGAGCCGGACTGTCCGGGATCGGCGCGGCCGCGCAGCTGCGCCGGGACCTCCCGGACAAGCGCGTCGCGGTGCTGGAGTCGCGCGCTGCCAGCGGCGGCACCTGGGACCTGTTCCGCTACCCGGGGATCCGCTCGGACTCCGACATGTTCACCTTCGGCTACAAGTGGCACCCCTGGCCGAGCGACCGGTCGCTCGCCGACGGCCACATGATCCTCGACTACCTCCGCACGGTGTCGAAGGAGTACGCCGTCGACGAGCTGATCCGCTACGGCCACACCGTGACGGCGGCGAGCTGGGACAGCGCGGCCAAGCGGTGGACGGTCACGGCCGACACGGCCGACGGCCCCCGCACCTTCACCGCCGCCTTCCTGTGGAACTGCGCCGGCTACTACGACTACGACCGGGGCCACCAGCCGGAGTTCCCCGGCCTCGGCGACTACGAGGGCACCTTCGTCCACCCCCAGCACTGGCCGGAGGACCTCGACTACGCAGGCAAGAAGGTCGTCGTCATCGGCTCGGGCGCGACGGCCGTGACGCTCGTGCCGGCGATGGCCGACGAGGTGGAGCACATCACGATGCTGCAGCGCTCGCCGACCTACATCCTGGCCCGCCCGGGCCGCGACCCGCTGGCCCGCGGACTCTCCGGCGCGCTCGGCCGGCTGCCGGGCCTCGGGCCGCTCAAGCGCCTCCGGGAGAGGGCCGGCTTCGAGGCGGTCCGCTGGGCCAACATCCTGATGCTGATCGGCTCCTACCAGCTCTCCCGCAAGCGACCCGCCGCCATCAAGAAGATGGTCCGCGAGGGTGCGATCAAGCAGCTCACCGCGCGCGACGGCGGGCCGGGCCTGACGCCCGAGGAGGCCGAGCGCTACGTCGAGCAGCACTTCACGCCGGCGTACGACCCCTGGGACCAGCGGCTCTGCGTCGTCCCCGACGGCGACCTCTTCCAGGCGATCCGGGAGGGGAAGGCGAGCGTCGTCACCGACCGGATCAAGACGTTCACCGCCAAGGGGATCGAGCTCGAGTCCGGCGAGACCCTCGAGGCCGACATCGTCGTCTCCGCCACCGGCCTGTCGGTCAGGCTCTTCGGCGGCATCGACCTCACCGTCGACGGCACTCCGGTCGCCGTCAACGAGACGATGTCCTACAAGGCCCTGATGCTGTCCGGCGTCCCGAACTTCGCCTACACGATCGGCTACACCAACGCCTCGTGGACGCTCAAGGCCGACCTGGTCAGCGACTTCGTCTGCCGCCTGCTGAGGCTGATGGACGAGAAGGGGTACGCCGAGGTGGTGGTCGAGCGCGACCCGACCGTCGCGGAGCGACCGTTCATGGACCTCACCTCCGGCTACATCCAGCGGGCGCTCGACCGGATGCCCAAGCAGGGCGATCGCCCGCCGTGGCGGCTGAGGCAGAACTACCTCGTCGACCTGCGCGTCATGAGCGGGGAGATCGACGACGGCACGCTGACCTTCAGCTGACCCGGCCGACGCCGAGGGCGGCTCGCCGAATCGTCGCGGGGCCACCGGAGCCGGTAGGGTGAGGGGCACGGTCCGCCCAGTCTTGCCTCGGGCCGTGACTTTCGCGGGCCTCGGCCTGCTGAGGCCGGATCCCCGGCTCCGCCCTCCCGGGCGGTCGTGGCGAGACGCCTCGCCCCTGAGTGGATTCCCCTTGTCTTCCTTCGTCGAACTCGGCGTGCCCGCCGAGCTTGCCCGCGTGCTCGAGAGCCGCGGCATCACCACCCCCACCCCGATCCAGGCCGCGACGCTGCCGGACAGCCTCGCCGGCCGAGACGTCCTCGGCCGCGGCCGCACCGGCTCCGGCAAGACCTACGCCTTCCTGCTGCCGCTCGTGGCCCGCCTCTCCGGCGGGCGGCCGGCGCGACCGGGTCGGCCGCGTGCCCTCGTCCTGGCCCCGACCCGCGAGCTCGTCGGTCAGATCAAGGACTCGCTCGACCCGCTGGCCAGGGCCGTCGGTCTGAGCGTCCAGACGGTCTTCGGCGGCGTGGGCCAGGGTCCGCAGGTCGCCGGCCTGCGCAAGGGCGCCGACATCGTGCTCGCCTGCCCCGGCCGGCTCGAGGACCTCATCGCCCAGCGCCACGCCGACCTCGGCGCCGTCGAGCTCACCGTCCTCGACGAGGCCGACCACATGGCCGACCTCGGCTTCCTGCCCGCCGTACGCCGGCTGCTCGACACCACGCCGCGCGACGGCCAGCGCCTGCTGTTCAGCGCCACCCTCGACCGCGGCGTCGACGTCCTCGTGCGCCGCTACCTCCACGACCAGGCCGTCCACGAGGCCGACAGCGCACAGTCGCCCGTGGCCACGATGGACCACCACGTGATCCACCTGGCCACCCGCGAGCACCGGCTTCCGGTCCTGGTCGACCTCGCATCGGCGCCGGGTCGCACCGTCGTCTTCACCCGCACCAAGCACGGCGCCAAGGGCCTTGCCCGCCAGCTCAATCGCAACAGCGTCCCGGCCGTCGAGCTGCACGGCAACCTCTCCCAGGGCGCCCGGCTGCGCGCGATGGAGGCGTTCCGGTCCGGCGACGCCACCACGCTCGTCGCGACCGACCTCGCCGCCCGGGGGATCCACGTCGACGACGTCGCGCTCGTCGTCCACGCCGACCCGCCGGCCGAGCACAAGGCCTACCTCCACCGCAGCGGCCGTACGGCGAGGGCCGGTGCCTCGGGGACGGTCGTCACGCTGATGACCGACGAGCAGGTGAAGGACGTCCGCGCCCTCACCCGCGAGGCCGGGATCAAGCCGACGGTCACCCGGGTCGACGGCGTCGGCCACCCCGTTCTCGCGCAGCTCGCCCCCGGCGTACGCACGCGGCCCGGTGCGTTCTCGCCGGAGCCCGCCGCCGGTGCGGCGGGCGGGCGTCCCGCCCGGCAGGGCGGCAGCGGCGCCGCGTCGGGTGGCGCCGCGTCCGGCGGTGGTCGTCGAGGCGGTCGCCCCGGCTCGCGCTCGCGCCGGCGCAGGCGGCCTGCCGCGAAGTAGTCGCCGGTTCCGGCGCGACCCTTGATCCCGGGACATGGGTCCCATTAACTTGGCCCCATGGTCACCCAGGGCTACGCCGACACGCTCCGGACTCTGAGCACCGCGTCGGTCGAGGTCCGCTTCGAGCCGTTCAAGGACATCGACTGGGACAGCCCGGAGCTCGCCGTGATCGCCGACGACGACCGCTGGATCCTCAGCAGCGCCGACCCGATCGGCGGTCACTCGTGGTACCAGTCGCTGCCGCGCCAGCGCCAGATCGTCATCGGGATGTACCGCTCGGCCCAGCTGTCCAAGACCGGCATCCACTTCGAGCAGCTGCTGATCAGCGGCCTGATGTTCTACCTGCTCGGCGCCGACAACGGCGACCCCGAGTTCCGCTACGCCACCCATGAGGCGACGGAGGAGACGAACCACAACCAGATGTTCCAGGAGTTCGTCAATCGGGTCTGCCCGGACGCGGCCGGCGCTCCCGGCTGGCTGACGACGACGATCCCGCTCATCGCGACGGTCGCCCGCCTCTTCCCGGAGCTGTTCTTCCTCGTGGTGCTCGCGGGCGAGGAGCCGATCGACCACCTGCAGAAGGACGTCCTGCGCCACGAGAAGCAGGGCCACCCGCTCATGCGGCGGGTGATGCAGATCCATGTGGCCGAGGAGGCCCGCCACATCGGGTTCGCGCACACCTACCTCACCGAGCACGTGCCGCATCTCGACCCGGTCCGCAAGACCGTCCTCGGCCTGATGTTCCCGGTGATCCTCAGGCTCGGCTGCGACGCGATCATCAAGCCGTCACGGACGGCGCAGGACGAGATGGGGATCCCCGACGAGGTCGCCAGGGAGCTGTGGTGGGACCGCCCCGAGTCGCAGAAGGCGCTGCGCGACCTGTTCTCCGACGTACGCATGCTGGCCGACGACCTCGGCCTCCGCGGCCGCGTCCCGCGGCTGATCTGGAAGGCGCTCGGCATCGATGGTCGGCCCGCCCGGTTCCGGGCCGAGCCTGCCAGCGCTGCGACCTGAGCCACGAGGGAGCAACCCGAGGGAGCTGTCCTCCGAGGGGGATGGGGCGGAGCCACTAGGCTCCGCCCCATGGACGGACGGGCTCGGCGCTGGCAACAGCACAACGACGCTCGCCGCAGGCGCATCGTCCAGGCCGCCATCGAGCTGATCGAGGCCGAGGGCCCGGACGTGACGCTGCAGGCGATCGGCGAGCAGGCCGGCCTGTCCCGCTCGGTCGTCTACCGCCACTTCGCCGACCGCCGCGAGCTCGACGTGGCCGTCCAGATCCACGTGCTCGAGGGGCTGTGGGCGCAGCTGCTGCCCGCCGTGGAGCTGCGTGGCACCGTCCGCGAGACGATCGAGCGTGCCATCAGGGTCTACGTCACCTGGTCGGTCGAGCACCCTCGGCTGCACCGGCTCGCCGACTACGACGTCGCCTCCGACGGCAACGGCCCGCTTCAGCGTGGTCTCGAGATGGTCGCCGCCCGGATCTCGGAGGTGATCGTGGCGGCCTTCCAGCTCCTCGGCGCCGACGTGAGCGAGGCCGACAGGGCCTCGGCCGACCCGCTCGTCTTCGGGTTGGTCGGGATGGTCTTCAGCACCGTGCGCCGCTGGGTCCACCTCGGCGAGAAGTATCCCGACGCCGACGCGATGGTCGACCTCCTCACCGAGTCGGTCTGGGCGCTGCTCGAGGCGCGCGGGCGCGCCTACGGCCTCTCCCTCGACCCCGACCGTCCGCTGGACGAGCTTCTCTCCTGACGCCGGCCCCGCGACGACCGGATCGCTGCTACGTTCGCTCCGAACGTGAGACGTAGGTCACACGAGGGCGCCGCGACGCGGCGGGATCCGAGGAGGGTGACGGATGGTCAACGTGGCATCGCTGGTGTGGAGGCACGCCGACAGCGATCCGGAGCGGGTGGCGGTCATGTCGCCCACCGAGAGGGTCAGCTACCGGGAGCTGAGAGACGCCAACGCGTACGCCGCCGGCGCGGTGCGCCGGGCCGGCCTGGCGCCCCTCGACCGGGTCGTGCTCGTCGCGCCGAGCGTCCCGGAGTTCCCGAAGACCTACTACGGGCTGCACGCCGCCGGGGTCACCGTCGTCACGATGAACACGATGTCGACGCCCACCGAGGTCGGCTACGCCCTCGACGACGCTGACGTCTCGCTCGTGATCGCCTGGCAGGACTGCGCGGCCGCCGCGGAGGCAGCCGCGGGCGAGCGCGGGATCCCGTTCTGGCGGCTCACACCGGGCGGCGGCCTCGAGGGGGCGCCGGACGGCGCGCCGTCGTACGACGTCTACGACCACGAGCCGCTCGACACCGCCGTCATCCTCTACACCTCGGGGACCACCGGGCGGCCGAAGGGCGCCGAGCTCACCGCCGCCAACCTCGTCGACACGACCGCGTCGTTCGTGCCGGTCCTCGACATCACCCCGGACGACAGGTTCGGGACCGGGCTGCCGCTGTTCCACGTCTTCGGTCAGTGCGTGTGCATGAACACCACGCTGGTCAACGGGGCGAGCTTCGGGATCATCTCGCCGTTCCACCCGGTCGACATGATCGAGATGATCAAGCGCGAGCAGCTGACGACGGTCTCCGGCGTACCCACGATGTGGAACGCCATGCTCCACGTGCCCGGCTACGGGCCCGAGGACTTCGCCGCGCTTCGGATGGCGTCCTCGGGCGGCGCGTCGATGCCGGTCGAGGTGATGCGGGCGTTCCAGGAGCGGTTCGACTGCGCCATCCTCGAGGGCTACGGCCTCACCGAGACCTGCGGCGCGACCAGCTTCAACGACCTGCACAAGCCGGCCAAGCCCGGCACCGTCGGACCGGCGCTGCCCGGCACGTCGATCGAGATCCGCGACGCCGACGGCAGGCCGGTGCCGACCGGCGAGGTCGGCGAGGTGTTCATCAAGGGGCCGACGGTGATGAAGGGCTACTGGAACCGGCCCGACGCCACCGCCGCCGACCTGAAGGACGGCTGGCTGCGCACCGGCGACCTCGGGACCCTCGACGAGGACGGCTACCTCAGCATCGTCGACCGGGTGAAGGACCTGATCATCCGCGGGGGCTACAACGTCTACCCGCGCGAGGTCGAGGAGGTGCTCTACGAGCACCCCGACGTGGTCGAGGCGGCCGTGGTCGGCGTACCCGACACGCACTACGGCGAGGAGATCGCCGCCGTCGTCGTCCTCGCGCCCGGGTCGACGGCGACCGGCGACGACCTGAAGGCGTGGACGAAGGAGCGACTCTCGGCCTACAAGGTGCCGCGGCTCTACCAGTTCGTCGACGCGCTCCCGAAGGGGTCGACCGGCAAGATCCTCAAGCGCCAGATCGACCGGAGCGGCCTCGCGCCGCGGCCCGCCGCCCGCACCGCCACGACCGCCTGACCTGCCGAAGGAGCCATCGATGACCGACGTGCAGACCGTCTCCGGCCCGGTCGACTCCGCCGACCTCGGCAAGGTGCTCGTGCACGAGCACGTGTTCGTCGTGGGTGAGGAGTACCGCCAGAACTACGAGGACTGGGACGAGGAGGCGATGGTCGCGAAGGCGGTCGCCGACCTCACCGAGCTCAAGGGCCTCGGGATCGACACGATCCTCGACCCGACCGTGCTCGGCCTCGGCCGCTACATCCCGCGCATCCAGCGGATCGCGCAGCAGCTGACGAGCGACGGGGTGGACCTCAACATCGTCGCCGCGACCGGGCTCTACACCTACAACGAGATCCCCTTCCAGTTCCACTACACGGGGCCGGGGCTGCTCTTCGACGTGCCCGAGCCGCTGACCGAGATGTTCGTCAAGGACCTGACGGAGGGGATCGCCGACACCGGCGTACGCGCGGCGTTCCTCAAGTGCGCCATCGAGTCCCAGGGGCTCACGCCCGGCGTCGAGCGGGTCATGCGGGCCGTCGGCCAGGCCCACGTGCGGACCGGCGCGCCGATCACGGTGCACACGTGTGTCCAGAACGAGAGCGGCCTGATCGCCCAGCAGGTGCTCCGGGAGGAGGGCGTCGACCTGACGAAGGTCGTCATCGGCCACTCCGGCGACACCACCGACATCGGCTACCTGACCAAGCTCGCCGACGCCGGCTCGCTCCTCGGCATGGACCGGTTCGGGCTCGACGTGCTGCTGCCCTTCGAGCAGCGGGTCGACACGATCGTCGAGCTGGTGAGGCGGGGGTACGTCGACAAGGTGGTCATCGCGCACGACGCCGCCTGCTTCATCGACTGGTTCGACCCGGTCGCCAAGGAGCAGATCCAGCCGAAGTGGAACTTCCGGCACATCAGCGAGGACGTCGTCCCCGCGCTGCTGGCCAAGGGCCTCACCGAGGCGGACCTGACCACGATCCTGGTGGAGAACCCCCGGCGCTACTTCGAGTGAGCCTCAGACCCCGAGGGACCGGCCGATGATCTCCTTCTGGATCTCGGTGGTGCCGCCGTAGATGGTCTGGATGCGGCTGTCGACGTACGCCTTGGCGATGGGGTACTCGTTCATGTAGCCGTAGCCGCCGTGGAGCTGAACGCCCTGGTCGACGACCTTCTTCTGCAGCTCGGTGGTCCACCACTTCGCCATCGAGGCGAGCGAGGTGTCGACCTCGCCGCGGTCGAGCCTGAGGATGCAGTCGTTGACGAAGAGGCGGGCGATGTGGGCCTCGGTGGCCATCTCGGCGAGCAGGAAGCGGTTGTGCTGGAACCTCCCGATCGGGCGGCCGAACGCCTCGCGCTCCTTGGCGTAGGCGAGACAGAGGTCGAGGACGTGCTCGACGGCGGCGACGGCGAGCGTCGCGACCGAGACCCGCTCGCGGGGGAGCTCGGTCATCAGGTGGATGAAGCCGCCGTTCTCCTCGCCGAGGAGGTTCTCCTTCGGCACCGCGACGTTGTCGAAGAAGAGCTCCGCGGTGTCCTGCGCCTTCATCCCCATCTTGTCGAGGTTGCGGCCGCGGCTGAACCCCTCCATCCCGCGCTCGACCACGAGCAGGCTGACGCCGTGGGCGCCGGCCTCCGGGTTGGTCTTGCACACCACGACGACCAGGTCGGAGAGGATGCCGTTGGTGATGAACGTCTTCGACCCGTTGAGGACGTAGTGATCCCCCTTGTCGACCGCGGTCGTCCGCACGCCCTGCAGGTCGGACCCGGCGCCGGGCTCGGTCATCGCGATGGCCGAGACCAGCTCGCCGGTGACCAGCCCCGGAAGCCAGCGGCGCTTCTGCTCCTCGGTGCCGAGATGGCTGATGTAGGGCACCACGATGTCGTTGTGGAGCGTGAAGCCGAGCCCGCTGGCGCCCACCCGGATGATCTCCTCGGCGAGCACCGCGTTGAAGCGGAAGTCCTCGATGCCGGGGCCGCCGTACTCCTCCGCGACGTCGAAGCAGAGCAGGCCGGCCCCGCCCGCCTTGTCCCACACCGCGCGGTCGACCTGGCCGTCCTTCTCCCACTGGTCGTGGAAGGGGACGACCTCCTTCTCCAGGAAGGCGCGCGCGGTGGCGCGGAAGTCCTCGTGCTCGGCCTCGTAGATGGACGGCCTCTCGGGCATGCGGCTCTCCTCGACGGCGTACGACGGAGTGGCGGTGATGGGTGACAGCGCCACTGTGACAGCGACACTGGCACAGTGGCAAGGGCCTTGGATGCTAGCGTGCGGACCATGAGCGAGGAGGCCACCGATCTGCTGCCGGACGAGGGAGCGACCGACGAGCTGCTCACCATCGACGAGCTGTCGGCCGCGACCGGCCTGTCGGTGCGTACGACGCGCTACTACGCCGGCCTCGGGCTCGTCCCGCCGCCGATCAGGCGCGGCCGGGTCGGCTACTACGGACCCGAGCACCGGGCCCGGCTCGAGCTGGTCAGGGCGCTGCAGGACCACGGCTTCACGCTGCAGGCGATCGAGCGCTACCTCGCCCGGCTGCCGGAGGACGTGACGGTCGAGGACCTCGCGATGCAGCGGGCGATGATCACCTCCTGGACCACCGAGGCGCCCGACGACGTCCAGGCCCGGATCGGGCGGGAGCTGCTCGCGCTGGGCCTGCCACGCGACGCCCTGGCGGCGGCGTACGCCGCGACCTCGCGCCACATGGCCGCGCTGGCGGAGGAGCTCAACGGCATCCTGCGCGAGCAGGTGGTCGACGCCTTCAAGCGCACCCACCACACCCGCGAGGAGGCGGCCGAGCTGGAGAAGGCGCTGCCGCGGCTGCGCGAGCTGACCGTCGAGGCGATCGTGGTGAGCTTCCAGGATGCCGCCAACCAGGTCATCAGCCGCTCGCTGCAGCGTCCGCGCTGACGCCGTCGTACGCCGTCCGGGGGAGCCCCCTGTTGACCGTGACAGTTTCGGTGTCACAATCGTCGGCATGGCCGAGGCATTCATCTATGACCACCTCCGGACGCCCCGCGGACGTGGCAAGAAGACAGGGGCGCTGCACGAGGTGAAGCCGATCGACCTCGTCGTCGGGCTCCTCGACGAGGCGCAGAAGCGCAACCCCACCATGGACACCAGTCGGATCGACGACGTCGTGCTCGGCTGCGTGACCCCCGTCGGTGACCAGGGCATGGACATCGCCCGCACCGCGTCGCTCGTGTCGGGCCTGCCCGAGTCGGTGGCCGGCGTACAGCTCAACAGGTTCTGCGCGTCGGGCCTCGAGGCGGTCAACCAGGCCGCCGCCCGGGTGCGCAGCGGCTTCGAGGACCTCATCATCGCCGGCGGCGTCGAGTCGATGAGCCGGGTCCCGATGAGCAGCGACGGCGGCGCCTGGGCGATGGACCCGGCGACCAACCTCGCGACCGACTTCGTCCCCCAGGGCATCAGCGCCGACCTGATCGCGACGCTCGAGGGGTTCACCCGCACCGACGTCGACGGGCTCGCCGCCGAGTCGCACGCCCGCGCACACGCCGCGTGGGAGGCCGGCTACTTCAAGGACGCCGTCATCCCGGTCTACGACGCGAACGGCCAGGTCGTCCTCGACCGCGACGAGCTGATCCGTCCCGGCACCACCGTCGAGTCGCTCGCCGGGCTCAGGCCGTCGTTCGCCGACCAGGGCCGCGACGCCGGCTTCGACGACGTCGCGCTCGCGAAGTACCACTGGCTCGAGAGGATCGACCACGTCCACCACGCCGGCAACTCCTCGGGCGTCGTCGACGGCGCCGCGCTGGTGCTCGTCGGCAACGAGCAGGTGGGCAAGGACTACGGCCTCACCCCGAAGGCGAAGATCGTCTCCACCGCGGTGATCGGCTCCGAGCCGACGATCATGCTGACCGGTCCGGCCCCGGCGGCGCGCAAGGCGCTCGCCAAGGCCGGCCTCGGCGTCGAGGACATCGACCTGTGGGAGATCAACGAGGCCTTCGCCGCGGTGGCGATGCGCTTCATGAAGGACATGGGCATCGGCCCCGAGGTCACCAACGTCAACGGCGGCGCGATCGCCATGGGCCACCCGCTGGGCGCCACCGGCGCCATCATCCTCGGCACGCTCGTCGACGAGCTCCAGCGCCAGGGCAAGCGTCGCGGCCTCGCCACGCTCTGCATCGGCGGCGGCATGGGCATCGCCACGATCGTCGAGCTCGTCTGAGCGTCGCACCGAAAGGCACTTGAAGAGATGACTGACCAGACCGCCGTCCAGTACGACATCGACGCCGACGGCATCGTCACCCTGACCCTGGACGACCCCACCCAGGGCGCCAACACGATGAACGAGCTCTACGCCGACTCGATGAAGGCGGCCGTGGACCGGCTCTACGCCGAGGAGGAGCAGATCACCGGCGTCGTCGTCACGAGCGCGAAGAAGATGTTCTTCGCCGGCGGCGACCTGAAGAAGATGATCAAGGCGACCCCGGCCGACGCGCCCGCGGTCTTCGCCGAGGTCGAGGGGATCAAGGCGACCCTGCGCCGTCTCGAGACCTTCCCGAAGCCGGTCGTGGCGGCGATCAACGGCGCCGCGCTCGGCGGCGGCCTCGAGATCGCGCTGGCCACCAACCACCGGATCGCGCTCGACGCGACGTACGACATCGGCCTGCCCGAGGTCACCCTCGGCCTGCTCCCGGGCGGGGGTGGCGTGACGCGCACGGTCCGGATGTTCGGCATCATGACCGCGCTCATGGAGATCCTCGGCCAGGGCACCCGGTTCAAGCCCGCCGCCGCCAAGGAGAAGGGCCTCGTCGACGAGCTCGTCGCCACCCCGGAGGAGCTGGTCCCCGCCGCGAAGGCGTGGGTCAAGGCCAACCCGGAGGAGACCCAGCAGCCCTGGGACAAGCCCGGCTACAAGATGCCCGGCGGCACCCCGACGAGCCCGAAGCTCGCGGCGTTCCTGCCGGCGTTCCCGCCGATCCTGCGCAAGCAGCTCAAGCAGTCCGACATGCGGGCGCCGAAGGCGATCCTGGCCGCGGCCGTCGAGGGCGCCCAGGTCGACTTCGAGACCGCCACCCGGATCGAGTCGCGCTACTTCACCCACCTGGTGACGGGGCAGCAGTCGAAGAACATGATCCAGGCGTTCTTCTTCGACTTGAACGCCATCAACGCCGGCACCTTGCGGCCCGACGGCGTACCCACCTACCGGGCAGCCAAGGTCGGCGTCCTCGGCGCCGGCATGATGGGCGCAGGGATCGCGTACTCCTGCGCCCGCGCAGGCATGGAGGTCGTCCTCAAGGACGTCGCCCAGGAGAACGCCGAGCGGGGCAGGGCCTACACCGCAGGGCTCAACGAGAAGGGCGTCTCCCGCGGCAAGATCACGCCGGAGTTGGCCGACGAGATCCTCGGTCGGATCACCGCCACGGCGGACCCGGCCGACCTGGCCGGCTGCGACCTGGTGATCGAGGCGGTCTTCGAGGACGTCGCGCTCAAGCAGAGGGTGTTCGCCGAGGTCATGCCGCACGTCAACCCCGACGCGCTGCTGTGCACCAACACCTCGACGCTGCCGATCACCGACCTCGCCAAGGGGATCGACCGGCCGGGCGACTTCATCGGCCTGCACTTCTTCTCGCCGGTCGACAAGATGCCGTTGGTCGAGATCATCAGGGGCGCCGAGACCTCCGATGAGGCCCTCGCCCGGGCGTACGACGTCGTCCAGCAGATCAAGAAGACGCCGATCGTCGTCCACGACAGCCGCGGCTTCTACACCTCGCGGGTCATCGGCGTGCAGATCGAGGAGGGCATGGCGATGCTGAAGGAGGGGCTGGCGCCGTACTCCCTCGAGCGCGCCGCCACGCAGGCCGGCTACCCGGTCGGGCCGCTCCAGATCGCCGACGAGCTCAACCTCGAGCTGATGCACAAGATCGCCAGGACGACCCGCGAGGCCGCCGGCATCGAGGAGCCCACCGTCACCGAGCAGGTCGTGGACCCGATGATCGAGGCCGGCCGCTCCGGCAAGCTCAAGGGCGCCGGCTTCTACGAGTACGCCGACGGCAGGCGCGGCTCCATCTGGGCCGGGCTGGCGGAGATGTTCCCCGTGGCTGAGGAGCAGATCCCGCTCGAGGACGCGAAGGAGCGGATGCTGGTCCGCGAGGCGATCGAGACGGCGAGGTGCTTCGAGGAGGGCGTCCTCACCTCGGCCGCCCACGCCAACATCGGCTCGATCTTCGGCATCGGCTTCCCGCCGGCCACCGGCGGCGCCGCGCAGTTCATGACCGGCTACGAGGCCGCCGACGGCACCGTCGGTCTCGCGGCGTTCATCAAGCGGGCCGACGAGCTGGCCGACAAGTACGGCGAGCAGCTGCGGCCCACGTCGTACCTCCGCGACCTCGCGGCCGAGGGCGGGTCCTTCCCCGCCTGACGTCCGCGGATCGGCGCTTCGGCAGGCGACGGCTGTTCGTCAAGGTATGCAGGGAAGTGATCACTTCCCGTGCGGAGCTCCGCTGGGGGAGTGCGCCTTCGGCTGCATACCTTGACGAACATGCAGGCAGCCCGCGCTCCAGGGTTCAGCTCAGGCAGAGGCAGAACGGGTGGCCGGCCGGGTCGAGGAACACCCGGAACGACGTGCCGGGCTGGTGCTCGGCCTTGGTGGCGCCGAGGGCGAGGGTCTGCTGCTCGGCCTCGTCGAGGTCCTCGACCATGACGTCGAGGTGCATCTGCTGCGGGACGTCCTGGCCGGGCCAGACGGGCGCGCGGTAGTCCTCGACCCTCTGGAAGCCAATGGTGTTGTCGTCGGTGCGGGCGTCGGCCCAGCCCCCGTCGTCGTCCACCTTCACGTCCCAGTCGAGCAGGGCGCCGTAGAAGCCGGCGAGGGCGGCGGGGTCTGGGCAGTCGATGACGAAGGCGGGAAAGCGTGCGATAGGCATACCGACAACGTAGGAGCGGTTCCGGACGACCTACGTCCGCGAAGCGGACAAGAAAAAGTCAGGGTTGACTGTTTGTTGCGTGGCGCGCCAGGGTGGCCGGGTGACCACGGCCATCCGCGTCCCCCAGGAGCAGCGCACCCGAGTCATGCGCGCCCGGCTTCTCGACGCGACGGTGGAGCTGCTGGTGGAGAGGGGCTTCGCCGGGACGAGTACGACGCTGGTCTCGCAGCGGGCCGGCGTCTCACGGGGCGCCCAGCTGCATCACTTCCCGACCAAGAACGATCTCGTCGTCGCCGCGGTCGAGCACGTGGCCGACACCCGGGCCGAGTCGCTCCGCGCAAGCGCCCGGGAGCTGCCGGAGGGGCCGACCCACACCCGGCAGGTGCTGCAGATGCTGGCCGACCACGTCACCTCGCCGGTGTTCACCGCCGCGCTGGAGCTGTGGGTCGCCGCCCGCACCGACGCCCAGCTGCTCGCCGCGGTCGGCCCCCTCGAGCAGCGGATCGGCCGCGAGCTGCACCGGGTCACCGTCGAGCTGCTCGGCGCCGAGGAGTCGCGGGCCGGCGTACGCGAGCTCGTGCAGGCCACCCTCGACCTCGTCCGCGGGCTCGGTCTCGCCGCCACGCTCTCCGACGACGCCAGGCGACGGGAGCGGATCCTCGACCAGTGGGCCGACGTCCTGGACCGGGAGCTGACGCGATGAGCCTGCTGGACGACGTGCTGGGCGACCTCGCCCTCGAGGGGCTCGAGCTGCGCGAGGTGGTCGCCGGCCTCGGCGAGGCGGGGTGGCGTACGCCGACGCCGGCGGAGGGCTGGGACGTCGCCACCCAGATCGCCCACCTGGCGTGGACCGACGAGGCGGCGACTGCCGCGGCGCGTGCGACCACGGGCGACAAGGACGGCTGGGACGAGATCGTCACCGAGGCGCTCGACGACCCGGAGGGCTACGTCGACGCCGAGGCGAGGGCCCTCGCGACGCTGCCGTCGACCGACCTGCTCACCACCTGGGACGAGGGCCGCACCGAGCTCGCCGAGGCGCTGCGGGCGGTGCCCGAGGGCCAGCGGCTCCCGTGGTTCGGCCCCGCGATGTCGCCGGCGTCGATGGCGACCGCGCGGTTCATGGAGACCTGGGCCCACGGGCTCGACGTACGCGAGGCGCTCGGGCACACCTACGAGCCCGGCGACCGGATCCGGCATGTCTGCCATCTCGGCGTCCGCGCGCGCGACTTCGCCTACGTCGTACGTCAGCTGGACCCGCCTCCCGAGGAGTTCCGGGTCGAGCTGACCGCCCCGAGCGGCGAGGTGTGGACCTGGGGGCCCGAGGACGCCGCGCAGCGGGTCACCGGGCCGGCGTACGACTTCGCCCGGCTGGTCACCCAGCGGATCCACCGCGACGACACCGACCTGACCGCGACCGGCGACGAGGCCCCGCGATGGCTCACCATCGCGCAGGCGTTCGCCGGTCCACCGGGAGAGGGGAGACCCGCCCGTGGCTGACCCTGTGCGGATCGGCAACTGCTCCGGGTTCTACGGCGACCGGCTCTCGGCGATGCGGGAGATGCTCGAGGGCGGGCCGCTGGACTACCTGACCGGCGACTACCTCGCCGAGCTGACGATGCTGATCCTCGGCCGGGACACGCTGAAGGACCCCTCGACCGGCTACGCCCGGACCTTCCTGCGCCAGCTCGAGGACTGCCTGGGTCTCGCCCTCGAGCGCGGCGTACGCCTCGTCTCCAACGCCGGCGGGCTCAACCCGGCCGGCCTCGCCGAGGCCGTCGAGAAGCTCGGGACGGGCGCCACGGTGGCGTACGTCGACGGCGACGACCTCAGGGGCCGCGCGGCCGAGCTCGGGCACCCCGGCGCGCTCACCGCCAACGCCTACCTCGGCGCCTTCGGGATCGCGCACGCGCTCGAGGGCGGCGCCGACGTCGTGGTGACCGGGCGGGTGACGGACGCGAGCGTGGTCGCCGGGCCGGCGATCGCCCACCACGGATGGAGCCGGGACGACCTCGACGCCCTCGCCGGCGCGGTCGTCGCCGGCCACGTCATCGAGTGCGGCACCCAGGCGACCGGCGGCAACTTCTCCGGGTTCCTCGACGCCGGCCTCGGCGGGCCGGAGCCGCTCGGCTTCCCGATCGCCGAGATCGCCGCCGACGGCTCCTCGGTCATCACGAAGCATCCCGGCACCGGCGGGCTGGTCAGCGTCGACACGGTGACCGCGCAGCTCTTCTACGAGATCCAGGGTGCCCTCTATCTCGGTCCTGACGTCACCACCGACCTCACCTCGATCCGGCTCGAGCAGGTCGGGGAGGACCGGGTCGCGATCGGCGGTGTCACCGGCTCGCCGCCGCCCGCCGAGCTGAAGGTGGCCGTCAACGAGCTCGGCGGCTTCCGCAACGGCGTCGAGTTCGTGCTCACCGGGCTCGACATCGACGCCAAGGCGGCGTGGCTGCGGACGCAGCTCGGCGCGGCGCTGCCGGAGGGGCCGGACTACGCCTGGTCGACCTACCGCGTGCCCGCCCCCGACTCGCCCACCGAGGAGGGTGCCGCCTGCCTGCTGCGGCTCACCGCCCGCGCGACCGACGCCGACCTGGTCGGCAAGGCGCTCACTGCCCCGGCCATCGAGCTCGCCCTCGCCTCGTACCCCGGCTTCCACGTCACCGCCCCGCCCGGCCGGCCCTCGCCGTACGGCATCTACCAGGCGGCGTACGTCGGCCGCGACTCGGTCACCGAGACCGTCCATCTGCCCGACGGCTCGACGTACGCCGTACCCCCGCCGCCCCTCACCCAGGACGTCATACGCCCCCCGGAGCCGGAGGTCCCCCTCCGTATGACGTCCCCCGGCCCGACGACACGGGTCCCCCTCGGCCGGATCGCGTACGCCCGGTCGGGCGACAAGGGCGGCGACGCCAACCTCGGCCTCTGGATCCCGCAGGGCGGGCCGGACGCGGCGGTGGACTGGCTGCTCGGGTACGTCACCAAGGAGCGCGTCCACGAGCTCGTGCCGGAGGCGGCCGAGCTGCCGATCGAGCTCACCCCGCTCCCGAACCTGCGCGGCGTCAACGTCGTCCTGCACGGCCTGCTCGGCGAGGGCGTCGCCGCGTCGACCCGGTTCGACCCGCAGGCCAAGGCGCTGGGCGAGTGGGTGCGCTCCCGCGTGGTCGAGATCCCCGAGGAGCTGCTCCGATGACCGACCACGCCGACCTGTTCGCACTGGGCGCGGAGTTCACCCGGCGCGAGGTGGTCCCGCACCTGCAGGAGTGGGAGGACGCCGGCGAGGTGCCGCGCAGCCTCCATGCGGCGGCCGCCAAGCAGGGCCTGCTCGGCCTCGGGTTCCCCGAGGAGGTCGGCGGCGAGGGCGGCTCGGTGCGCGACGTCATCGCGATGAACGAGGGGATGCTCTCCGAGGGCGCCTCCTCGGGCCTGCTCGCCGCCCTCTTCACCTCCGGCATCGCCCTGCCCCATCTCGCCCGCCACGGCAGCCCGGAGCTGGTGGACCGCTACGTCAGGCCGACGCTGGCGGGCGAGCTGATCGGCAGCCTCGGCATCACCGAGCCGGACGGCGGCTCCGACGTCGCCCACCTGCGGACGACGGCGGTCCGGGTCTCGACGGGCTCGACCACCGAGGATCACTACGTCGTCAACGGCGCCAAGACGTTCATCACCTCCGGGGTCCGCGCCGACTTCGTGACGACGGCGGTCCGGGTCTCGACGGGCTCGACCACCGTTCCGGGCGCCGGCGGCATCTCACTGCTCGTGATCGACCGGGACACGCCCGGCTTCACCGTGACCCGCTCGCTGCGCAAGATGGGCTGGCACTGCTCCGACACTGCCGAGCTCGCCTTCGTCGACTGCCGCGTCCCGGCCTCCAACCTGGTCGGCGAGGAGAACGCCGGCTTCGGCTACATCGCCGAGGCGTTCGTGACGGAGCGGATCGCGCTCGCCGTCCAGGCGTACGGGATCGCCGCCCGCAGCCTGGCGCTCACGGCGGCGTACGCCCGTGAGCGCAGGACCTTCGGCGACCCGCTGATCAGCCGACAGGTCGTCCGCCACCGGCTGGTCGAGATGCACCGCCTGGTGGAGGTCGCAAAGACCTACACGTACGCCGTCGCCGACCGCTACGACAGCGACGGCCCCACGCCGCGGACCATCGCCGACGCCGCGCTGGCGAAGCAGACGGCCGTCGAGGCCGCGGCGTACGTCTGCGACCAGGCCGTCCAGCTCCACGGCGGGACCGGCTACATGCACGGGGCCGAGGTCGAGCGGCACTACCGCGACGCCCGGATCCTGCCGATCGGAGGAGGAGCCACCGAGGTGATGACCGACCTGGCCGCCAAGCTGCTGGGGTATGACCGATGACCAACCGCGAGGCCATGCTCGAGAAGCTGGAGTCGCTCGACGCCGAGCACGCGAAGGCGGTGGCCGGCGGCGGGCAGAAGTACGTCGAGCGCCACCATGCCCGCGGCAAGCTGCTCGCGCGCGAGCGGATCGAGCTGCTGATCGACGAGGGCAGCCCGTTCCTCGAGCTCTCCCCCCTGGCCGGGTGGGGCAGCGACTTCGCCGTCGGCGCCTCGCTGGTGACCGGGATCGGCGTGGTCGAGGGGGTCGAGTGCCTCATCACCGCCAACGACCCGACGGTCAAGGGCGGGGCGTCCAACCCGTACACCCTGCGCAAGTCCTTCCGCGCCGCCCAGATCGCGGAGGAGAACGACCTGCCGACCATCAACCTCGTCGAGTCCGGTGGCGCCGACCTGCCGACCCAGAAGGACATCTTCATCCCCGGCGGCCGGACGTTCCGCAACCTGACCCGGGCCTCCGCCGGACGCCGCCCCACCATCGCGCTCGTCTTCGGCAACTCCACCGCCGGCGGCGCCTACATCCCGGGGATGAGCGACTACGTCGTCATGGTCCGTAACCGGGCCAAGGTCTTCCTCGGCGGCCCGCCGCTGGTCAAGATGGCGACCGGCGAGGAGTCCGACGACGAGTCCCTCGGCGGCGCCGAGATGCACGCCCGCACCTCCGGGCTCGCCGACTACCTCGCTGAGGACGAGTACGACGCCCTCCGGCTCGGGCGGCGGATCGTCGCGCGGCTCAACCGGGAGCGGGTCTCCGGGGAGACATTCGCGGAGCCCGACGCCGACCCCGAGGAGCTCCTCGACCTGATCCCCGCGGACCTGAAGGAGCCGTTCGACCCGCGCGAGGTGATCCGCCGACTGGTCGACGGCCGCGGGCCGGGCAACGAGCAGGTCTTCGACGAGTTCAAGCCGCTCTACGGGCCGAGCCTGGTCACCGGCTGGGCGCGGCTCCACGGCCACCAGATCGGCATCCTCGCCAACGCGCAGGGCGTCCTCTTCAGCGAGGAGTCGCAGAAGGCCACGCAGTTCATCCAGCTGGCCAACCAGATCGACTGCCCGCTGCTCTTCCTGCACAACACGACCGGTTACATGGTGGGCGCGGACTACGAGCAGCGGGGGATCATCAAGCACGGCTCGATGATGATCAACGCCGTCTCCAACTCCACCGTCCCGCACCTGACGGTGATCATGGGCGCGTCGTACGGCGCCGGCAACTACGGCATGAACGGCCGCGCCTACGACCCCCGCTTCCTCTTCACCTGGCCCTCCGCCAAGAGCGCCGTGATGGGGCCGGCGCAGCTGGCCGGCGTGATGTCGATCGTGTCCCGCGCGAGTGCTGCGTCGAAGGGGCAGCCGTTCGACGAGGAGGCCGACGCCCAGATGCGTGCCTACGTCGAGCAGATGGTCGAGGAGCAGTCGCTGCCATACGTCCTCTCCGGGCTCGTGTACGACGACGGCGTGATCGACCCGCGCGACACCCGGACGGTCCTCGGCATCTGTCTCTCCGTCATCGCGAGGCAGCCCATCAGGGGCACGCAGAGCTGGGGGGTGTTCCGCCCGTGACCATCACCAGGCTGCTCGTCGCCAATCGCGGCGAGATCGCGAGCCGGGTCTTCCGTACCTGCCGCCGGCTGGGCATCGAGACGGTCGCGGTGCACTCCGACGCCGATGCCTGCCTGCCCTACGTGCGGGAGGCCGACCACGCCGTACGCCTCCCCGGCGACGCCCCGGCCGAGAGCTACCTGCGCGCCGACCTCCTCGTCGAGGCCGCGGAGCGCGCCGGCGCCGACGCGGTGCACCCCGGCTACGGCTTCCTCTCCGAGAGCGCCGAGTTCGCCCGCGCCGTCGAGGCCGCCGGTCTCACCTGGATCGGCCCGGCGCCTGGGTCGATCGAGGCGATGGGCTCCAAGATCGAGGCCAAGGCGATCATGAAGCGCGCGGGCGTACCCGTCCTCGAGGCGCCGCCCGACCCCACCGAGGCCGACCTGCCCCTCCTCGTGAAGGCCTCCGCGGGAGGCGGCGGCCGCGGGATGCGGGTGGTCAGGGTGCTGGCCGACCTCGAGCCCGAGATCGCCGCGGCGAAGGCGGAGGCGGCGAGCGCGTTCGGCGACGGCACCGTCTTCGTCGAGCCGTACGTCGAGCACTCCCGGCACGTCGAGGTCCAGGTCGTCGGCGACGGCCACGGCGGCGTGCTCGTCCTCGGCGAGCGGGACTGCTCGACCCAGCGGCGCCATCAGAAGGTCGTCGAGGAGTCGCCCGCACCGCTGCTGCCCGACGCCACCCGGACGGCGCTGCACGACGCGGCCCGACGGGCCGCGGCGGCGATCGGCTACCGCGGCGCGGGCACGGTCGAGTTCCTGTACGACCCCGAGGGCGACCGGTTCTGGTTCCTGGAGATGAACACCCGGCTCCAGGTCGAGCACCCGGTGACCGAGGCGGTCTTCGGCGTCGACCTGGTCGAGCTCCAGCTCGCCGTCGCGGAGCGCGGTGTGATGCCGGACGTGAGCCATGGCTCACCCCTGGCATCACAGGGGCACGCGATCGAGGTCAGGCTGTACGCCGAGGACCCCGCCGCCGGCTACCAGCCGCAGTCCGGCACGCTCGCGGCGTTCGAGATCTCGACAGGCTCGATCACCGAGGCCGGCGCCGGCATCCGGGTCGACGCCGGCTACGAGACGGGCAGCGAGGTGAGCACGTTCTACGACGCGATGCTCGCGAAGGTGATCGCCCACGCGCCGAGCCGCGAGCAGGCGGTCCGGATGCTCGCAGCGACGCTGCGCCGCGCCCGGATCCACGGAGTGGTGACGAACCGCGACCAGCTGGTCCGGATCCTCGGCTCGGAGGAGTTCCGGGCCGGCGCCGTGAGCACCGACCTGCTCGCGGACGGCAGCCTCGCCGTCGCCGAGGGTCCGGCCGACCCGGCCGCGCCGCGCGCCGCGGCCATCGCGCTCGCCGAGACCACCCGCCGGCCGGGCTTCCCCGTCGCCTGGCGCAACGTCACGAGCCAGCCGCAGCGCACGAGGTTCGAGGGCGACGTCGTCGTCGAGTGGTACGGCACCCGCACCGGCTACCGCGTCGAGGGCAACGACGTGATCGCGGTGGTCCCGACGGGCTCGACCGACGAGTGGCGCGTGACGCTCGAGACCGACGGCGTGCGCACGACGTACGACGTCGCGATCCGCGGCCGCCGCGGCGCGGAGACCGTCGACGTCGACTCGCCCCTCGGCCACACGGCGCTGCGGAGGGTGCCGCGGTTCACCGACCCGGCCGAGGCGACGAAGCCGGGCAGCCTGCTCGCGCCGATGCCCGGCACGGTCGTGGCCGTCCACGCCGAGCCCGGCGCCGACGTCACCGCCGGCCAGGCGCTGGTCGTCCTCGAGGCGATGAAGATGCAGCACACCGTGAGCGCGCCGACCGACGGCGTACTCACCCAGGTCGACGTCCGGCCCGGCATCCAGGTCGCCGCCGGCGAGGTGCTGGCGGTGGTCTCGACCGGGACCGGCTCAACCGACGAAGGAGAGGCATGACGGCGTTCACGGAGCCCGAGGAGCGGCTCGCGCTGCGCGAGGCGGTGCGCGGCCTGGCGGGGAGGTACGGCCAGGACTACATCCGGGAGCGGTCGCGGACCGGGCAGAAGACCACGGAGCTGTGGACCGACATGGGCAAGCACGGCTTCCTCGGGGTCAACATCCCCGAGGAGTACGGCGGCGGGGGCGGCGGCATCGGGGACCTGTCCGCCGTGCTCGAGGAGGCGGCGGCCGCGGGCGCGCCACTGCTCCTGATGGTCGTCAGCCCGGCGATCTGCGGAAGCATCATCGGCAGGTTCGGCACCGAGGCGCAGAGGCGGCGCTGGCTGCCGGGCATCGCCGACGGCACCTTCACGATGGCGTTCGCGATCACCGAGGCCGACGCCGGCTCGAACTCGCACAAGATCACCACCACCGCCACCAGGGACGGTGACGGCTGGGTCCTGAAGGGGCAGAAGACGTTCATCTCCGGGGTCGACGAGGCCGACGCCGTCCTCGTCGTCGCCCGGACGTCCGACGCCCGGACCGGGAAGCTGAAGCCCTGCCTCTTCGTCGTACCCACCGACGCCGCCGGCCTCTCCATGACCCACATCCCGATGACGATGCAGATGCCGGAGCGGCAGTTCACGCTCTTCCTCGACGAGGTCCACCTGCCGGGCGACGCGCTCGTCGGCGACGAGGACGCGGGCCTCCTGCAGCTCTTCGCCGGCCTCAACCCCGAGCGCATCATGGGCGCCGCGATGTCCAACGGCATGGCGCGCTACGCGCTGGAGAAGGCGGTCGCGTACGCCACCACCAGGGTCGTGTGGAAGGACGCCCCGATCGGCGCCCACCAGGGCATCGCCCACCCGCTCGCGAAGGTCAAGATCGAGCTCGAGCAGTCCCGGCTGCTGCAGCAGAAGGCCGCCGCGCTGTACGACGCCGGCGACGACCTCGGCGCCGGGGAGTACGCCAACATGGCGAAGTACGCCGCCGGCGAGGTCGCCTGCAGCGCGACCGACGTCGCCGTGCACACCCACGGCGGCAACGGGATGACCGAGGAGTACGGCCTCGCCAACATGCTTCTCGCCGCCCGGCTGGGCCGGATCGCGCCGGTCAGCCGGGAGATGATCCTGAACTTCGTCGCCATGCACACGCTCGGCCTCCCGAAGTCGTACTGACCCTCGGATCCGGTGCCCCGGACGGCCCGGATTCGGGGCGGATCGGGGCTTGACAGGTAGCCTGAGTGCGTGGCCGGCGTCATACGAGCGGTGGACCGGGCTCAGCGCCGGGTCCCTGCTGTGGCGTTCCCGCTCGGCGTGATCTACAAGTTCTTCGACGACCAGGGGAACTATCTCGCCGCGATCGTCACCTACTACGCGTTCGTGGCGATCTTCCCGCTGCTGCTCCTCGCCTCGTCGATCCTGGGCTTCTTCCTGCAGAACAACCCGCACCTGCAGGACGAGCTGCTCAACTCCGCGCTGAGCCAGTTCCCGATCATCGGCGAGCAGCTCGGCCAGAAGAAGCTGACCGGGTCGACGGGTGCCGTGATCGTCGGGTCGCTCACCGCGCTCTACGGCGCGATGGGCCTCGGCCAGGCGATCCAGAACACCGTCAACACGGCCTGGTCGGTCCCGCGCAACAGCCGGCCCAACCCGTTCCTGCTCCGGCTGCGCAGCCTGGTGCTGCTCGCGACCGCCGGCATGGCGGTTCTCAGCGTGTCCGTCGTCTCCACGCTGTTCGGCCAGACGGAGGCGTTCGGCACGCGCGCCGACCAGGTCACCCGCTGGCTCGTCACGATCGGCACCGTCGCCATCGTCACCGGCATGCTCACCGTCCTCTTCCGGCTCGCCACGACCCGCGACCACCCGCTGAAGACCGCCCTCCCCGGTGCGTTCACCTTCGCCGTGCTGTGGCAGACGCTGCAGTTCTTCGGTGCGTTGTACGTCAACAACGTCCTCAAGGTCACCAACGGCATGAACGGCACCTTCGCGCTGGTCCTCGGCCTGATGGGGTTCCTCTACATCGCCTCGGTGATGGGCGTGCTCTCGATCGAGGTCAACGTCGTCATCGCGCGCCACCTGTGGCCCCGCGCGCTGCTCACGCCGTTCACCGACCGGGTCGACCTGACCGAGGCCGACCGGCGGGCGTACGCCGGCTACGCGCTCATGCAGCGGCACAAGGGCTTCGAGACGGTGGCCGTCACCTTCGACGGCCGCGACGGCCACACCCACGAGATCGTGATGGACCCCTCGTGGCTGCAGAAGAGCACCCGCAAGATGCGCGCCCGGCCGCGGACGCCAGCGGACGAGCTCGCCCGCCCCGGCTACGCCAGCGAGCCCGGGGTCGCGCCCGAGCCCGGCACGGAGGAGACCCTGCGGCCGCCCGCGGGTCCGACCGCGCCGCCGCCGACCCGACGCGCCCACCTGCGCCCGCTGCCCAAGCCGGACGACACCGGCGAGACCCCGAAGCAGGACAAGCGCAAGCGCGGCTGATCACCGCAGCGGCACGAACCGGTACCACCCGTGCTCGCTCGTCCGCACCTCCTCGCCGTCGCGCTCGACCACCAGCATCCGCCCGTCGACGGGGATCACCATCCGGGCGCCGTCTGCGAGCTGCTCGACCAGCTCCCCGTGCAGGTGGGTGGACTCGGCGGAGACGAGGATGCGGTCGTACGGCGCATCCCGGGGCAGCCCGAACACGCCCTCCTCGGCCTGCTCGATCCGGGCCCACGGCTGGCCGGTCGCGGCGAGGTTCTGCCGCCCGAACGCCACCAGCTCGGGCACCAGCTCCACCCCGACGACGCTCCCGGCGGAGCCGACGAGGTGGGCGAGGATGCCGGTCGTCCAGCCGGAGCCGGACCCGACGTCGAGCACACGCTGCCCGGGGCGTACGTCGAGCAGCCGCAGCATGTCGGCGACGGTCCGCGGCTGGGAGTTGGTCTGACCGTGGCCGATCGGCAGCGGGCCGTCGTACGCCGCATGGCGACGCTCGCTCTCGGGGAGGAAGCCCTCCCGCGGGACGGCGGCCATCGCCTCCGCGACCGCGTCTCCGGTGGCCATGGAGCCAGTCAAGCACGGCGCAGCGGTGTGGCAAGGTGCACGCATGGCCGATCAGCTGGTGCACCTCGAGACCGCCGACGGGGTCGCGACGATCACCCTCGACTCGCAGCACAACCGCAACGCGCTCTCCCAGCAGCTCGTCACCGAGCTCTTCGCCGCGCTGCACGCCTGCGACAAGGACGACGGCGTGACCGTCGTCGTGCTGCAGGCGGCGGGGTCGGTGTTCTGCGCGGGTGCCGACCTGTCGGAGGCCGCCACCGTCGGGATGGAGGAGGGCACCCGGCAGATCGTCGCCCTCCAGCGCAGGATCCTCACGCTCGGCAAGCCGGTGGTGGCGAAGGTGCACGGCCCCGTCCGCGCCGGCGGCCTGGGGCTCGTGGCGGCCGCCGACGTCGCCCTCGCCGCCGACACCGTCAGCTTCGCGCTCACCGAGGTGCGGCTCGGACTGGCGGCGGCCGCCATCTCGCTGACGATCCTGCCGCGGGTCGACGCCCGGGCGGCGTCGTACGCCATGCTCACCGGGGAGCCCTTCGACGCCGCGAGGGCCGCGGAGATCGGGCTCGTCACGACCGCCGTCCCCGCCGACCGGCTCGACGAGGAGGTGGCAGCGGTCGTGGCCGCGCTCCGCAAGGGCTCGCCCCAGGGACTGCGGGAGACGAAGCGGCTCCTCGTCCGTGACCTGGTCGCCCACGTCGACGCCCACGGCGACGACATGGCGCACCTGTCGGCACGGCTGTTCGGCTCCGAGGAGGCGCGTACGGCGATGCAGGCGTTCCTGTCCCGGAAGAGGTAGGCAACCGGCGGCAGCGACGCGACAGTGATCGCCTACACACCCGTCTCGTGAGCAGACCCGAGCCGACGGGGTCGGGTGCGGGGTAGGATCGACTACTTGCCACCCGCGCGCGTGCGCGGGTGGCAAGTCCGGTCCTGCTTCTCATGGGGGAACAGTCAGCTTGAGTGACGAACTGGTCGAGCGCGAGGTCGCTCGTGAGCAGGAGTTCGTGGATCGGGTCTACACCCAGCTGGAGGTGTCGGCCAAGGCCGCTCAGGAGCTCGCGCAGGAGGGTCACGCCCGTGGCGGCCTCGGCCACGAGGGCGGGCTGGTGGAGCGCGACGCGATGGTGTTCCAGGCGGCCCGCCGGATGGCCCAGCTCGACGCCGCCCACGAGGGGCTGGTCTTCGGGCGGCTCGACCTCGACCCCGGGCTCGACGACGAGCCGCGCTACATCGGCCGGATCGGCCTGCGCGACGCCAACCGCGACTCGCTGCTGATCGACTGGCGCGCCCCGGCCGCCGCGGTCTTCTACCAGGCCACCGCGGTCGAGCCGCGCGGCGTGCTCCGCCGCCGGGTGCTCCGCTCCGAGGGACGCACGGTCGTCGGCGTCGAGGACGAGCTCCTCGATGCGGAGACCGCCGAGCGGGTCGAGGCCGACCTGCCGATCATCGGCGAGGGCGCGCTCATGGCGCAGCTCTCCCGCGCCCGCGACCGGCAGATGCACTCCATCGTCGCGACCATCCAGGCCGAGCAGGACAAGGCCATCCGCGCCCCTGGCAAGGGCGTCACCACGATCACCGGCGGCCCCGGGGTCGGGAAGACGGTCGTCGCGCTGCACCGGGCGGCGTACCTCCTCTACACCGACCGGCGCCGCTACGAGTCCGGCGGCGTGCTCATCGTTGGGCCGAGCGGGGTCTTCATGCGCTACATCGAGCGGGTCCTGCCCTCGCTCGGGGAGACCGCGGTCGCGCTGCGGTCGCTCGGCGAGGTCGTCGACGGCGTACGCGCGACCCGCCACGACGAGCCCGCCGTCGCCGACGTCAAGGGGTCGGCGCGGATGGCCGAGCTGATGCGGCGTACGGCGCGGCAGCAGGCGCCCGGGTCGCCCACCGAGTTCCGGGTCTTCTACCGCGACGACGTGCTGCGGCTCGACCGCGGTCGCCTCGGCCAGCTCCGCCGCCAGCTGATGGGCCAGGGCCGGCGCAACCAGCTGATCAGGCGGGTGCCCGGCGCGCTGCTCGACCTGCTGTGGCGCCAGGTCCGCAGCGAGCGCGGCCGCGACCGCGGCCGGGAGTCCTTCGATGACGAGCTGCTCGGTGACGACTCGTTCGTCGAGTTCGCCGCCGCGTGGTGGCCGCCGCTCGACGCCCGCGAGGTGCTCGGCTGGCTGCACGACCCGGAGTTCCTCGCCCGGGTTGCGGACGGCCTGCTGTCGCACGACGAGCAGCAGCTGCTCCTCAAGAGCTGGTCCGGCCGCACGACCGAGGACCGTGACCTGGCGATCGAGGACGTGCCGCTGCTTGACGAGCTGCGCTACGCGCTCGGCGACCTGCCCGAGACGCCCGACGACGAGCGCGACCGCGACCCTGAGCACGTTCGTGGGGCGGGCATCGACATCGGCGAGCTGCTCACCGCCGCCGACCGGGAGTTCTCGTCGGGTCGCTCGTGGACGCCGCCGGCCTACCGCCTCGAGGACGACCCGTTCGCCCACGTCCTCGTCGACGAGGCCCAGGACCTGACGCCGATGCAGTGGCGCATGGTGGGCCGCCGCGGTCGGGCCGCCTCGTGGACGATCGTCGGCGACCCCGCGCAGTCCTCGTGGCCGGTGCCGGAGGAGTCGGCGAAGGCGCGGGCGGAAGCGCTGGAGGGCAAGCCGCTCCACGAGTTCCACCTCTCGACCAACTACCGCAACAGCGCGGAGATCTACGCCTTCGCCGCGGCGTACGCCGACCGCGTCGGCCTCGACGCCGACCTCCCGACCGCCGTCCGGTCGACCGGCGTGGAGCCGACCGTCCTCGAGGGCGTCGCCGACCTCGAGGCGGCCACCCGGCAGGCGGTCGCGGACATCGCGTCCCAGGTCGGCGGCACCGTCGGAGTGGTCGTACCCGCCGCGCGGCGCTCCGACGTCAACCGCTGGCTGGCGTCATGGCCGGAGTTCGCCGACGACGCCCCGTCCGCGGCCGCCTCGGCCGCCGACCCGACCTCCGTGCCGTCCGGTGAGGACCGGATCGTCGTCCTCACCGGCCTCGACACCAAGGGCCTCGAGTTCGACGGCATCGTCGTCGTACGCCCCGACGAGATCGAGGCGGAGTCCGCCACCGGCCGTGCCACCCTCTACGTCGTCCTCACCCGCGCCACCCAGCTGCTCACCACGATCTCCTGACCGCGGCCAGCCAGGGGTGGCCCGGCAGCGTCCGCTCGAGCCCGTCGCGCAACCACCTGCGGCGGCGCTCGTCGAGGAAGGGCAGGGTGCTGTCGAAGTCGCGCTGGTCCTTGGGGCGCAGGCCCTTGGCCTTGTAGAGCAGCTGGATCTCGGGCTGCAGGTAGCGGACGCCATCCCTCGTCCACAGCGCGTCGGCCATCGGCATCCGCAGCGACTCGTCGCGCTTGTAGACCCACTCGGCCGGCGTGCCGGGGGCGAGCAGGATGTCGTACTCCCACGGCTGCATCGCACCGGGTCGGGTCCAGACCTGCCCGCACCCGGCGGGAAGTACGTCGTCGGCCGCGCCGAGCGGGTCGTCGTCCGGCAGCAGCGGAGTGAGCGCCCCGGCGCAGGCGGCCCAGACGTCCAACCGCCCGGCGAGATGACCTCGCAGCAGCGCCAGCTCGCAGCGCAGCACCGAGGGGTCGGTGTCCTCGTGCTCGCGCTCGACCCCGGTGAACGCCTCCAGCGCCCAGCCGCCGGCGACCCACCAGGTGCCGGTGTAGCCCTCGAAGAGGGCCGCCACCTCCGCCGGCGTACGTGGTGCCCACGGGCCGTAGAGCCGCTCGAACTCCGCCGTGTCCAGGTCGTTGACGCCCACCTGCCGAACCCTAGGTGTTGGATGGGCGGATGAGCGGCGACGCCGGAGTCTGGACCGCCTACAACAACGTCCGCGCGAGCCGGAGCGAGCCGCGGGAGTCGACCCGGGCCCTGATCGCGTACGCGGGGCCGGGCGCCGGCCGGCTCGCGCTCGACCTGGGCTCGGGCGCGGGCGTGGAGACCGAGGCGCTCGTCCGGGCGGGCTGGCGCGTGCTCGCGATCGACGCCGACCCGGCCGCCGCCGGTCTGACGCAGGCGCGCCTGCCCGAGGAGCTGCGCGACCACGTGGAGGTCCGCACCGCCGCCTTCGACGAGCTCACCGACCTGCCGCCGGCCGCGCTCGTCCACGCGGCGTACGCCCTGCCCTTCGCCGGTGACGGGTTCGAGGCGCTCTGGGCGCGGATCCGCGCCGCCCTGGAGCCGGGTGGCTGGCTCGGCTGCACGCTGTTCGGGGTCAACAACGGAACGCTCGGGGACGGGGACGAGCACGGGACCGGCGTCGTCCGGCACACCCGCGCGCAGGTGGTCGCACTGCTCGAGGGGCTCGAGGTGGTGAGGCTGGACGAGGACGAGTACGACGGCGGCTCGTTCTCCGGCCCGCAGCACTGGCACACCTTCGACGTGATCGCGCGGTGCCCCCGTCTGGTGGAACACCCCGCCGACCCTCCGGGGAGTGCAACTACGCTCACCCCATGACCACCGGCACCGATGCCCCGTCCGGCGCGCCCGCCGATGCGCGCGGCGCGATCGACGCGCTGGTGGGTCACGAGGCGTGGGCGATCATCCGCCGCTCGACCCGCGCGGGCGACCGCGCCACGGTCGGCCTCGTCGGCGGCCGGCGGTGGGTGGCCGAGTCGCTGCTCGACGTACCCCTCGAGGACGGCGCACCACTCGAGGGCAGGCAGTGCGACCGACTGGTCGCGGTGCCGTTCCGGCAGGTGCGCGAGCGCGGCTTCGAGGCCCACGACGACGGCACGCCGCTGGTGGTCGTCGACGTCGACTACGAGCGGGAGTTCTCGGTCGCCGAGGTGGTCGACGCGCTCGACGACCTGGACGACCTGGCGATCTCGTTCAGCGACACCGGCGGCTTCGAGACCGACGACGCGGCGTACGCCGACGTGGTGAAGGCGATCATCGAGGAGGAGATCGGCCAGGGGGAGGGCGCCAACCTGGTCGTCGGCCGGCACTACCGCGCCACCCTCGCCGACTGGGACCACCGCAAGGCGCTGACTGTCTTCAAGCGGCTGCTCGAGCGCGAGCGGGGCGCGTACTGGACCTACGTCTTCTTCACCGGGGACCGCTACCTCGTCGGCGCCAGCCCGGAGCGGCACGTGAGCGTGCACGGCGGCGACGTACGCATGAACCCCATCTCCGGCACCTTCCGGCTGCCTCGGGAGATGCCGGCCGAGCCGGAGGCGGCCGCGGCGGCGCTGAAGGGCCAGTTGCTCGACTTCCTGCGCGACGAGAAGGAGATCTACGAGCTCTTCATGGTCGTCGACGAGGAGCTGAAGATGATGTGCGACATCTGCGACCAGGGCGGCACCGTGCTCGGGCCGTTCCTCAAGCCGATGTCGCGGCTCATCCACACCGAGTACCTCCTCGCCGGCCGCTCCGCCCGCGACCCGCGCGAGATCCTGCGCGACACGATGTACGCCGCCACCGTGACCGGCTCCCCGGTCGAGAACGCCTGCCGGCTGATCAAGAGGTACGAGCCCGAGGGCCGCGGCTACTACGGCGCCGCGCTGGCCATCATCGGCCGCGACCCGGCCGGCGCGCCCGTCGTCGACAGCCCGATCGTCATCCGCACCGCCGACGTCTCGCTCGACGGCCGGCTGAAGGTGACCGCGGGCGCGACGCTGGTGCGCGACTCCGACCCGGCGTACGAGGTGGCCGAGACCCACGCCAAGGCCGGCGGCATCCTCAGCGCCTTCGGGCTCGTGCCGCCCGCACCGCAGCTCCGGCAGGACGTCTCCGAGCTGGTCACCGACGAGGACGTCCTCGTCGCGCTCGCCAACCGCAACCGGCGGCTCTCCGGCTTCTGGCTCACCGACCAGGCCGACGAGGAGCCCGACCCTCGCCTGCGTGGCAAGCGCGCGGTGATCCTCGACGGCGAGGACGACTTCGTCCGCATGCTCCGCCACATCCTGCGGGTGATCGGCCTGGAGTCGACGGTGGTCCGCCACGAGGAGTACGCCGCCGGTGCGTTCGACGGGGCCGACCTCGTGATCGTCGGGCCCGGCCCCGGCGACCCCCGCGACGACGCCGACCCGAAGATGGCGAAGCTGCGGGCCGCCGTCGACGAGCTGCTGACAAGCCGCAGGCCGTTCCTCGCCGTCTGCCTCGGTCACCAGGCGCTCTGCCACCGGCTCGGGCTCGGGCTGCACTACAAGGACATCGTCTTCCAGGGCACGCAGTCGCGGGTCGGCCTCGGCTTCGGCGGGCGGCCCCGGCGCGAGCGGGTCGGGTTCTACAACACCTTCGTCGGCCGCGTGGACGACGCCGCCCTGCCCCCGGGCGTCACCGTCGACGCCGACCCCGAGTCCGGTGACATCCACGCGATCAGCGGGCCGCACTACTGCGGCATCCAGTTCCACGCCGAGTCGATCCTGACCGAGCGCGGCTACGACCTGCTCCACGACCTCGTGACCGACCTGCTGGTGGGGGATGAGCGCTGAGCTCCTGCGTCCTGCGCCGCGGATCGTCGTCGTCGACCACCGCGACTCCTACGTCTGGAACCTCGTCCACCTGATCGCCGAGGTCGCCGGGCGGATGCCGGACGTCGTCGAGCACGACGAGGTCAGCGCCGGCGACCTGGCCGGCTACTCCCACGTCGTACTCTCGCCCGGGCCCGGTCACCCCACCGACCCGTGCGACTTCGCGGTCGGGCGGGAGGTGCTCCGTCTCGGGACCGTGCCGGTGCTGGGCGTCTGCCTCGGCATGCAGGGCCTCGTGACGGCGTACGGCGGCCTCGTCGAGCGGGTCCACCCCGTCCACGGCGAGGTCGCGGCGGTCGCCCACGACGGATGCGGGGTCTTCGCCGGCGTGCCGTCGCCGCTGGCGGCCGTGCGCTACCACTCGCTCGCCGCGACGCGCGTCCCCGACTGCCTCGAGGTCACCGCCCGGGCCGAGGACGGCGTCGTCATGGGCGTACGCCACCGCGAGCTTCCGCTCGAGGGCGTGCAGTTCCACCCCGAGTCGGTCCTGAGCGAGTACGGCGCCCGGCTGGTCGCCAACTTCCTCGACGCGGTGCCGGCGGTGGTCCCGTGACCACCGCGGGCGACGTCGTGGCCGCCTTCGCCGAGGTCGCCCGCACCCACCCGCGCTGCGTCTGGCTGGACGGCGGCGGCGCCCGGGACTGGTCCCGGCAGACCTCGCTGCTCGGCTGGCTCGAGGACGACGACGTCTCGCTCACCTACTCCGCAGCCCGGCGGGAGGTGCTCCGCCACCGTGCGGGCCGCGCCGAGGTGGTGGGCGATGACATCTGGGACGTCTTGGCCCGCGAGGTCGGCCCGGGCGAGCAGTGGTTCGGGTACCTCGGCTACGCCTGCCGCCCCGACCTCCCCGCCGCGCCCTCGGGCGATCTGCCCGATGCGGTCTGGATGCGGCCGTCCCACCTGCGGCTCGTCCGGCACGAGGTTGTCAGGGAAAATCCGACCTTGTCGGGTGTCTGGACAGCCGACAAGGTCGGGAATCCCCGGCCGGCCGGGGATTCCACGGCCGCCACCCCGCCGGCCACCGCCTATCGCCGCGCCTTCGGCGAGGTCCAGCAGGCGCTGCATGCGGGCGACAGCTACGAGACCAACCTGACCTACCGGGTGGGCCTGGAGGCCGACCTGGACCCCGTGGGGGCCTACCTCCGGCTGCGGCGGCTCAACCCGGCGCCGTACGCCGGCTTCCTCCAGCACGACGTGCCCGACGCGGAGGCGTGGCTGCTGAGCTCGAGCCCGGAGAGGTACGCGCTGGTCGGCGACGACCGCTGGATCGAGACCCGGCCGATCAAGGGCACCACCCCGCGCGGTGCGACCCCGGAGGAGGACGCCGCGCTCGCCGAGCTGCTCCGCAGCGACCCGAAGTTCCGCAGCGAGAACCTCATGATCACCGACCTCCTGCGCAACGACCTGTCGATGGTCTGCGACCCCGGGACCGTCTCGGTGCCCGCGCTGATGACGGTCGAGTCCTACCCGAGCGTCCACCAGCTCGTGTCCGTCGTGCGCGGCCGGCTCCGCGACGGCGTCGGCACCATCGAGGCGCTCCGCGCGCTCTTCCCGGCCGGGTCGATGACCGGCGCGCCCAAGCTGCGGACGATGGAGGTCATCGACCGGGTCGAGGCACCGGCCGCGATGGGCGGGCCGCGCGGGGTGTACGCCGGCGCGTTCGGCTGGATCTCGGGCGACGGGCCGGCGGATCTCGGTGTCGTGATCAGGAGTACGACGACGGACGGCTCGGGCAGGTGGACGATCGGCACCGGCGGCGGGATCACGGTGCGCAGCGACGCCGTCGAGGAGTGGGCCGAGTCCCGCTGGAAGGCGGAGCGGCTCGTCACGGCGCTGACCGGCGGCACACGCCGCGACATCGCCGTCACGAACACCGGGTGACACGCAGGAGACCGTCGTCACTGACCTGTTGGCCAGTGGTTGCGGGGGGTAATACCGTGGACAGCACCATGGCGACCACTGACGACCGGGCCCAGCCCCATGTCATCGTGCTCTTCGGCGCGACGGGGGATCTCGCGCGCCGCAAGCTCCTGCCGGGCCTGCTGCGACTCTTCGAGGCGGGTCTGCTCCGCGACGCGATGATCGTCGGCACCTCGCTCGAGGACATCGACGACGAGACCTTCCACAAGCAGGCCCGCCAGGCCTGCGAGGAGTTCGGCAAGGGCACCATCACCGACGCCCGGTGGGAGCCGTTCGCCGAGATGCTCACCTACGTCTCCACGGCCGAGGGCCCGCACGCGCTCGCCGACGCCGTGAAGGAGGCGGAGAAGAAGCTGGCCACGCTGGGCCGCGACGTACGCCGCCTGCACTACCTCAGCGTGCCGCCGAAGGCGGCGCTCGACGTGATCCGCCAGCTCGAGGAGGCCGACCTCGTCGAGCGCGCCCGGATCATCATGGAGAAGCCGTTCGGCACCGACCTCGAGTCGGCCAAGGTGCTCAACGCGAAGATCCACGAGGTCTTCAGCGAGGAGCAGATCTTCCGCATCGACCACTTCCTCGGCAAGGAGGCGGCGCAGAACATCCTGGCGTTCCGCTTCGCCAACGGCCTCTTCGAGCCGATCTGGAACCGCAACTTCATCGACCACGTCCAGATCGACGTCCCCGAGACGCTCGGTCTCGAGGGGCGCACGGCGTTCTACGAGTCGACCGGCGCCTACCGCGACATGGTCGTCACCCACCTCATGCAGATCCTCGCGTTCATGGCGATGGAGCCGCCGACGTCGCTGGCGCCGGGGCCGATCAGCGACGAGAAGAACAAGGTCTTCCGCTCGATCCGCCCGCTGGACCCGAAGAACGTCGTCCGCGGTCAGTACACCGGCTACCGCGGCAAGGAGGAGGTCGCGGACGACTCCGACACCGAGACCTTCGTGGCGCTCAAGGTCATCATCGACAACTGGCGCTGGGCGGGCGTGCCGTTCTTCCTCCGCACCGGCAAGAAGATGGCCGAGGGGGCGCGGATCATCTCGATCGCGTTCAAGGAGCCGCCGCTCACGATGTTCCCGGCAGGCTCCAACGCCGGCACCCAGGGGCCCGACCACCTCACCTTCGACCTGGCCGACCAGTCGAAGATGTCGCTGTCGTTCTACGGCAAGCGGCCCGGCCCGGGCATGAAGCTGGAGAAGCTGTCGATGCAGTTCGCCACCAGCGACACCTCCTCGGCGAGCGGCGTGCTGGAGGCCTACGAGCGGCTGATCCACGACGCCATGCGCGGCGACCACACCCTCTTCACCACCGCGGAGGGCATCGAGACGCTCTGGGAGATCTCCCAGCCGCTGCTCGACGCGCCGCCGCCCGTGCGGCTCTACGCCCCCGGCTCGTGGGGCCCGAACGCGATTCACCAGCTCATCGCGCCGCACGCCTGGCGGCTCCCGTTCGAGCGGTCCTGGCGCGAGACGAGCACGACCACGCGCTGAGGCGCCCTCAGCCGGTCGGCGAGGCGCTGGGCTGGTCCTTCGGCGCGTTCGCGGACAGCTGCGCGAGCAGCACCAGCGCCGAGCGGCGCATCCGGCCGGCGTCGTACGGCGCCAGCGCGAGGCCGTTGAACGACTGGATGAGTGAGCCGTCCTGCACGAACCCGGACACGTAGTAGGCCTTCTTGGTCTGCTGCACCACCATCCGGGCGGCGTCGGCGCCGGGCACCTTCGGCCGGCTCACCGTGCCGGCCTGGACGTTCATGGGCTGCCAGGCGGCGTCGAGCCCGCCGGGCCACCACAGGTAGTTCAGCTCGTACGTCGGCCCGCCCTGCTTCCCCGGCAGCAGCGCGCACCGGGCGGCCGAGCTCGAGCCGGTGTCGACCTTGAGCGGCGAGCCGAGCGCCTGCGCGACGGGGGAGGGGTCGAGCCCGTCGCAGGGGTCGTACGCCGGCCAGGCCGACGCCGAGGAGGACGACTGCCCCGACGGGCTCGGCGAGCCGCCGGACGACGGGTCGGAGGAGCCGCCGCAGGCGGAGACCCCGAGCAGCGCGGCCGAGCCGAGGGCGAGCAGGCCGCCGAGCCGGCGTACTCGCGCCGGAGCGCACACGTTCACCGGTGCGCTCCCGCGGGCTGCCCGGTCGGGGCGGTGCGCGGCATCGGGTGCGGCGAGCCGGGCAGGCGTACGACGAGCCGGGCCCCGCCGGCCGGCGTGCGGCCCGCCTCGACGCTGCCGCCGGTGCGCTCGACGACCTGCCGGACGATCGCCAGCCCGAGACCGGAGCCGGGCATGCCGCGCGACTCGGCGGAGCGGTAGAACCTGTCGAAGACGTGCGGCAGGTCGCTCTCGGCGATGCCCGGCCCCTCGTCGTCGACGGTCAGCACGCCGTGGTCGAGCGAGACCCGCACGGTGCCGTGCTCGGGGCTCCACTTGGCTGCGTTGTCGAACAGGTTGGTGACCGCGCGCTCGAGCCCGCCGGCCTCGCCGAGGACCCACCACGGCGTGGCCTCGACCTCCCAGGTCACCGTGGGGGCGCGCAGCCGCACCCGGGCGAGGGCCTGGTCGACGACGTCGTCGAGGTCGACGGCCTCGACGACCGGCGCCGGCGGCTCGTCGCGGGCGAGCTCGACGAGGTCGCCGATGAGCGTGGTGAGCTCCTCGATCTGCGCGCGGATGTCGCCGAGCAGCTCGGCGCGCTGGTCGCCGGTGATCGAGGCGTCGGCCTGGGTCAGCAGCTCGATGTTGGTGCGGAGCGAGGTGAGCGGCGTACGCAGCTCGTGGGAGGCGTCCGCCACCAGCTGCCGCTGCCGGTCCCGCGAGGCGGTCAGCGCCGCGAGCATGGTGTTGAACGACGAGGCCAGCGAGGCGATCTCGTCGTCGCCCTCCACCGGCAGCGGCGTGAGGTCCTCGGTCCGCGCCCGGTTGCGTACGGAAGCGGTCAGCCGTCTCACCGGCCGCAGCCCGCCGCTCGCCACGCCCCAGCCCGCGACGCCGGCGGCGATCACCCCGGCCGCGCCGAAGAGCAGCATGACGAGGCCGAGCCGCTTGTACATGTGCTCCTGGGGTTCGAGCGACTGCGCGAGGACGAGCGCGTTGTTCTGGCCGGGAATCGGGACAGCGACGACGCGGAAGGTCGTGGTGGTGGTGCTGACCGTGCGGACCGAGGTCGTGACCTGGCCCTGGGCCACCGCGATCTCGGGGGCGCCGGGGCGGGGGAACCTGGACGCGTCCTGGCTGGCCATCCACCAGCCCTGTTCCCCGTAGACCTCGCCGATCTGGACTCCGCCGGCGTTGAGCGCCCAGCTCGGCAGCTGCCGGTTGGTGCGGTAGTCGATGACGATGGCGTCAGCGTCGTTCGCCGCGCTGCGGGCGCGGGCGAGCAGGGACTCGTCCATCGTGGCTTGCAGCTGCATCCGCATGACGACGTAGACGCCGACGGCGATGCCCGCGATCGAGAGCCCGACCGCGATGGTCGTCAGCAGCGTCACCCGGCTGGCGAGGGAGCGCCGGTAGTGCCAACCGGTGGTGGGAAGACTCATGACTCCTTCAGGACGTACCCGATCCCGCGCACGGTGTGGATCAGCCGCGGCTCGCCGGCCGCCTCGGTCTTGCGACGCAGGTAGCCGACGTAGACCTCGAGCGAGTTCGCCGTGGTCGGGAAGTCGTAGCCCCAGACCTCCTCGAGGATGAAGGCCCGCTCGAGGACGCGTCGCGGCCGGCGGAGGAACATCTCCAGCAGGGTGAACTCGGTGCGGGTGAGGTCGATCCGACGGTCGCCGCGGGTCACCTCGCGGGTCGCGACGTTCATGGACAGGTCGGAGAAGGTGAGCACCTCGTCGTCGGCGCCCTCGGGCGGTACGGCGCGGCGCAGCACGGCCCGCAGCCGCGCCAGCAGCTCCTGCAGCGCGAACGGCTTGGTGAGGTAGTCGTCGGCACCCGCGTCGAGCCCCTCGACCCGGTCGCCGACCGAGTCGCGAGCCGTCAGCACGATGATCGGGACGTCGTTGCCGGCGGCGCGGAGCGCCTTGGTGGCCTCGATGCCGTCGAGCCTCGGCATCATGATGTCCATGACGACCACGTCGGGCGCGTGCCCGGCGATCCCCGCGAGCGCCTCCGCCCCGTCGCCGGCCAGCGCGACGTCGTACCCGTTGAACTCCAGCGACCGGCGCAGCGACTCACGCACGGCCTTGTCGTCGTCGACGACGAGGACGCGCGGCTTCGCATCGGCACTGGTCACGGTGCAAGTCTGGCACCCCAGACTGAGCCGGCGCTGAGAGCCGGAGGGGGAATCCGCTGAGGGTCGCCTCGGGGCGCTACATCTCCTCGTGGGTCTCCGGGTCGCCCCCGAACAGGCGGCCGTCGGGCCGGCCGAGCGCGGTGATCGCCGCGACCTCGTCGTCGGTGAGCTCGAAGCCGAAGACGTCGAGGTTCTCCGCCTGGCGGGACGGGGTCGCCGACTTCGGGATCGGCAGGGCGCCGAGCTGGTGCTGCCAGCGCAGGATCACCTGGCCGGGGGTCACGCCGTGGGCCTCCGCGGCGTCGCGTACGGCGGGTTCGGCGTACGGCGCCCGCCGCTTGCCCATGGGGCTCCACGACTCGGTGAGGATCCCCCGCTCGGCGTTGACGGCGCGCATCTCCACCTGCGGGAAGTACGGGTGCAGCTCGATCTGGTTGACGACCGGCGCGACACCGGTGTCGGCGCTGATCCGGTCGAGGTACGCCGCGGTGAAGTTCGAGACGCCGATCGACCTGACCAGGCCCTGCTTCTGCAGGTCGACGAGCGCGCGCCACGCCTCGGCGTACTTGTCCCGGCTCGGGTTCGGCCAGTGGATGAGGTGCAGGTCGAGGTGGTCGAGACCGAGCCGCTGGAGGGACTCCTTCGTCGAGGCGATCGCCTCGTCGTAGCCGTGGTGGCGGCCGGGCAGCTTGCTCGCGACGGCGACCTCCTCGCGCGAAATGCCGGCACGGCCCATGAATCGGCGCAGCGCCTCGCCGACCTCCTCCTCGTTGCCGTAGTTCACCGCGGTGTCGAGGAGGCGGTAGCCGGTCCTCAGGGCGCTCACGATCGCGGTCACGCCCTCCTCGCCGCGCAGCGGGTAGGTCCCGAACCCGATGGCGGGGAGGGTGGAGCCGTCGGACAGCGTGAAGGTCGGGACGTCGGCCATGCCTCCAACCTACGGGTCGGGGCCAGCGTCCGGTCAGGCGTTCTCCTTGCGGAACGTCGAGACGCCCCACCACATCGCGAGGACGAAGAGTACGACGGCCAGGCCGACGCCCCAGGCCGTCGAGCTGTCGTCGAAGACGCCGAAGAAGGAGTTGCGGACGGCGTCGACGACGTGGCGGACGGGGTTGACCTCGCTGAGCCGCTCGAGCCACGTGGTCCCGAACGACATCGGCAGCAGGATGCCGCTCAGCAGCAGGACCGGCATGGCGACGATCTGGATGACCGGCGCCATCGTGTCCTCGCTCTTGACCGTGAGCGCGAACGCGTTGGACGCGGCCGCGCAGGCACCGCCGAGCAGCATCGTGATCACGATGCCGGCGACGATCCCGCCGAGGGGCGCGTCCATCCCCAGGACCAGCCCGAGGACGACCAGGATCACCGCCTGGACCAGGAACTGCAGCAGGTCGCGGAGCAGCCGGCCGACCAGGAGGGCGCCACGGCTGGCGGGGGTGACCCGCTCGGCCTCGATGACCCCCTCGCGCCACTCGCCGATCAGGCTGAAGCCGGCGAAGAACGCGCTGAAGATCGCGAGCTGGACGAGCATGCCGGGGACGAACCAGGTGTACTTGTTGCCGCCGAGCTGACTGATCACCGGCTCGAGCAGCGGGCCGAACAGCAGCAGGTAGAGCACCGGCTGCAGGAGCCCGATGATCACCCAAGCCGGGTTGCGGAGGTTCATCCGCAGCTGGCGGGTGAAGACGATCCACGACTCCCGCAGGAAGCCGGTCACCGGCCCTGACATCGAGGCGGTCACGAGCGGGCTCCTTCCATCGCTGCCTTGGGGTCCTCGGTGGCGGCGTCGGCATCGCGCAGCGACCGCCCGGTGAGGGTGAGGAACACGTCGTCGAGAGTGGGGCGGGCGACCTCGATCGACTCGAGCGACACCCCCGACGCCTCGAGGTCGCGCAGCAGCCCCGGCACGGCCTTGCCGGCCCGGGCGACCCGGCCGCGGACGTGGCGGCCGAGCACCTCGACGTCGTCGGAGATCGAGGCCAGCCTGTCCCGAGCGCGGACGAGCTCGTCGTCCTCGGCGACCTCGAGGTCGACCAGGTCGCCGGAGATCGACGCCTTGAGGTTGTCCGGGGTGTCGTCGGCGACGATCCGGCCCCGGTCGATGATGAGCAGCCGGTCGGCGAGCGCGTCGGCCTCGTCGAGGTAGTGCGTCGTGAGGAAGACGGTCGCGCCCTCCTTGTCACGCAGGTCGGCGATGTGGCGCCAGAGGTTGGCCCGCGCCTGCGGGTCGAGCCCGGTCGTCGGCTCGTCCAGGAAGACGAGGCCGGGGTGGTGGACGAGCGCCATCACGATGTCGAGTCGGCGCTTCTGTCCGCCGGACATGTCCCGCGGCTTGCGGCGCCACAGCCCGTCGAGCTGGAGCCGGTCGAACAGCTCCCGGCCGCGGGCCACGGCCGCCTCCTTGGTCATGCCGTAGAGCCGGGCGTGGTCGACGACCTCGTCCCCGGCGTACGCCCCCGAGAAGGTGGACCCGACCTGCGAGCAGTAGCCGATGCTGCGGCGTACGTCGACGGCCTGCGTCGCGACGTCGAACCCGGCGACGGTGGCGGTGCCGGCGGTGGGCTTCAGCAGCGTCGTGAGGATCCGCAGCGTGGTCGTCTTGCCGGCGCCGTTCGGCCCGAGGAAGGCGACCACCTCGCCCTGCTCGACGTCGAGGTCGACCCCGTCGACCGCGACGACCTCCTTCTTCTGCTTCCCCTGCCCGGTGCGGAACGTATGCCTGAGTCCGCGTGCGTGGATCATCGATTCCCCCTGGATGTGCGCCGTCCAGCCAAACACGGGCCGCCGACGGCCGTCACCCGCGTTTTCGCGCGAGGTTCTAGGAACACGCTGTCGCGGCCCGCCGGTCGCGGACCCGAACCGACACAGTTCGGTGGTGGTCGGCAGGATCGCAGCGGGCCGGCTCGCGCGCGGGCGGGCGAGCTGCGTCGCTCCGGGCGGGCGACGACGCGGTCTCATTGGGTACGCGGCGCGGAGCGGTGCGGGGCTTGTCGACCATCATGTCGGCGGCGCGATCTCGTCGGTGACCGCCGGTCGTCGGTGGCAGAGGCGGAGCGGCGTCGCTGTCATGGCATCTCCCTGGTGTTCGAGGGTGCTCTCACCTCTACGACGAAGCAGGGTCGTCCGATTCGACATCCGCGAACGTGCCGGCGAGGAGCTGCCATCGATGCCCGTCGGGATCCGCAACGAGGGCGCGGTAGCCCCAGGAGGTCGGCCCCGGCTCCGCGACGGCGGCACCGCCTCCGGCGACCGCCTTCGCGAAGAGGGCGTCGACCGCCGCGACCTCGTCGAGCTCCAGGGTGAGCACGCACTCGACGTCCGCGTCGGGCGCGGCCGGGCGCCCGGCCACCCACGAGAAGCCTCCGTCAGGCACGAGGACCGCCTGGCAGCCCTCCGAGAGGACGACGCGGAGCGGCTCGGGTACGCCGTCCTCGGCCGGCTCGCCCGGCGTCTCCAGGCCGAGGCCGTCGCGGCAGAACGCGTGCGCCGTGCGTCGGTCGTGGGTGGGCAGGAGGATCGTCGTACGCATCGGACCCCCTTAGTGGCAGTGGTGGTCGCCGGCGGGCCCGGTCGCGCCCAGGTCGTCGCTGCGGCCGGCCTCGAGGCGGGACCATTGCAGCGTCGGGCGGCCGTTGAGACGGAACTGCTCGCCGCGGGTGCCGAGGTCCTGCGGCCAGCCCTCCGGCGAGTCCTCCCAGACCTCCTGGCGACCGTAGACGGTGAGGTCGAGCAGGCCGTAGGAGTTGGACATGATCTCGCAGCCCCGCCCGGTGATCTCGTACGTCTGGAAGACACGGTCCCCGTCGCGCAGGAACACCTTGATGCCGGAATCGCCGAGCTCCTCGTAGAGCTCCGGCGCGGTGTACCACGGCGCCTCGAGCCCGAGGAAGTCCCGGTAGCGGGCGACCTCGCTCCACGGCCCGTGGGTGATGGTCGCGTACGTGACGTCGCGGGAGTGCAGGTAGGAGAGCTCGCGGACGTGGCCGTTGAAGAACGAGCAGCCCTCGCACTGGTCCGGCGCGGTGTGGCCGGCGTGCCACATGTGGAAGTAGGTGATCAGCTGGCGGCGGCCCTCGAACACGTCGAGCAGCGTCACGTCGCCGTCGGCGCCGACCAGCGGCGTGGCCGCGTCGAGCTCGACCATCGGCAGCCGCCGGCGGGCCGCGGCGATCGCGTCGCCCTCGCGGGTGTGGGCCTTCTCGCGGACGAGGAGCTCGTCGACCTGCTGCTGCCAGGTCTCCCGGTCGACGACGGGAGGTGTTGCGGTCATGGTGGACTCCTTGGTGGGAGGGGTGCCGTCACCCTGCGACGGCGTAGGTGAGGGCGACGGTGCCCTTGCTGCTGGTGCCGGTGGCGACGAGGCGCAGGCGCTGCGGCTCGACGAGGTCGCCGAAGAGCCGCTTGCCGCCGCCGAGGACGAGCGGGTGGAGGAAGAGCCGGAGCTCGTCGACGAGCCGGGCGCCCATCAGCTGCTGGACGATCGTGCCGCTGCCGAGGATCACGAGGCCGCCGTCGCCGCCGGCCTTCAGTCGCGTGACGGCGTCGACGAGGTCGCTGGCGAGCAGCTCCGCGCCCTTCCAGTCGAGCGCGGTGACGCGCCGGCTGGCGACGTACTTCGTCGCGTTGTTGAGGCTGGCCGCGATCGGGTCGCTGTCCGGCTGGTGCGGCCAGTAGGCGGCCAGCACGTCGTACGTCCTGCGGCCGAGGAGGTACGCCGAGGTCGCGCCGGAGCCGATCTCGCCCGTCACCTCGCCGACGGCGTCGCCGTACGGCACGCCCCAGCCGCCGTGCTCGAAGCCTCCGGAGCGGTCCTCGTCGGGCGACGCGAGACCCTGCATGACGCCGTCGACGCTCAGGAACTCGACGGCTGTGATCCTCATCGGCATGGCTGCTACGATAAACATAGTTTCTGGTCTTGTGAAGATAGTTATTGGCAGCGAAGGGGATCTCTTGCCGACGAAGCGCACGTACCGCGACCACGGCGACGCCTGTCGCGCCGCGAACGCGCTCGACCTCGTGGGCGACCGCTGGAGCCTCCTGGTCGTCCGGGAGCTGATCCTCGGGCCGAAGCGCTTCGCCGACCTCCAGGACGACGTCCGCGGCATCACCCCGGCCGTGCTCACCGATCGGCTGCGCTCGCTCCAGGAGGCCGGCATCGTCGAGCAGGTCGTGCTCGACGACCTGGCCCGGACGCGCGCGTACGTCGCGACCGAGTGGGGCCGGGGCCTCGAGACGATCCTGCAGGACCTCGGTCGGTGGTACTCCGCAGGCCCCTTCGCGTCCGCCGCGCCCGACGGGCTGGGCATGACCCCGGACGCCATGGTGATGGCGATGCGCACGATGGCGCCGCCCGTCCCGGACGGCCTGCCGCCCATCTCCCTACGCCTGTACGACGGCCGCCGACCCGATCCGCCGAGCCGGCACTACCAGGTCGCCGCCGCCCGTCGTCGCCTCGTGGCGGAGCGCGGCATCCCCGTCGACCCGGTAGCGACGGTGACGGCCGACGCCACCGCCTGGAGCGGCGTGCTGTTCGGTGGTCTGCCGCTCTCCGAGGCTGAGCGGAGCGGCGCGGTCGTGGTCGAGGGCAGGCGGAAGCCCGTGAAGCGTCTGGTGGCGCTCTACGCCCGGCCGTGAAGTCGTTGCTTGTTCAACCGACCGTGGACGGCTTTCCCGCCGACATACCGACGGTCTAACCTTCCCCACCGTGCGTGCGCGAAGGAAGGCCTCATCGACGATCACCGTCGGCACCCGTCCCCTCGAGGACTTCCACGTACGCCAGGCGAAGGATCCCCACAGCCGTGTGCTGGCCGGGGAGGCGCGTGACTGGCTGCTGGTCAAGTCCCTGCTCCACCCCGGCGAGCGTCCGCTGGCCCGGGTGGCGGTGCGCTTCCCACACGAGGGCAAGGCCGCCGGGCACGCGTTCCTCACCGACCTGCGCGTGATGTTCGAGTTCCGCGAGAAGGTGTTCTCGATCAACCTGGGCGCCATCGTCTTCGCCGGCCGCCCGCCCGGCCCGAGCCTCGGCGACTTCGTCGTCGAGGCGATGGTGCCCGACCGCAACGGCATGTCGCGCTTCTCGACGACCATGCGGGTGCGGGACGAGGCGGCCTTCCACGACTTCTTCCCCACCCTGCTCGCCGCCGCTCGCGCGGCGGGCGCCCAGCCGGCCGTCGACACCGACTGGGCAGGTGACGCGGCGCCGCCGGCGCCGGTCGAGCCGCCGGCCGCCACCACGATCACGACCGGCCGGCAGGAGGACCTCCCCGAGCACGTCATCGTGAAGGCGCTCTCGGGCTTCCTGCACCAGGGCGAGACGGTCGTCGCCGCGGCCGACATGGTCCACAACATGAGCGAGGTCGCGCTCAAGGTGTTCGTGACCGGCGAGCGCCTCATCGTCGTCGAGGGCACCCTCATCTGGGCGGCCGACCTGGGCCAGGTCCATCTCGTGTACGCCGGCGGTGCGCAGACGCACCTGCGGCTGCTGGTGGGCTCGGTCGACGACAGCCTGACCCTCGGCTCCGGCACCGCGACGGTGACCGAGCAGCGCCGGCTGGTGCTGCGGTCGCGCTACGACCAGCTCGCCTGCGAGCGGATCCACGCGCACCTGGCCGAGCACGCCGGCGGCGTACTCCAGGCCTGGCCGGACTGAGCGCACCCCCGGCACAGATCGCGACAGGCCCCGGCCGGACGGCCGGGGCTGTCGTCGTGCAGACGCTCGGCGCTCAGTCCTGCGGGTTGAAGATGAAGCCGAGCGCCAGCGACCAGGCGAGGTGCCACACGTAGATCGCGACGACCATGCTCAGGCCGAGGTTGAGCGAGAAGAACCCGGGATGGAACGCGGTCATCTGCGTCGGGACCCACCACAGGCAGCTCAGCGTCGCCAGGACCATCCCCATGCCGACGCCGCGGGCAACGTTGCGGCCGGTGGTGTGGGTCTTGCCGAGCAGCGGGAAGATGGGCAGGCCGTAGCCCAGCGCGAAGACCATCCCGTTGAGGCTGTGGAAGAGCATCCCCTCGAACCACTGCGGCGTGGCGTCGGCCTTCGGCATGAGGACGAGGCCGTTGAAGAGCGCGAAGTCCAGCTTCGGCAGCCCGAAGAGGCCGGACATCCAGTAGCCGATCATGTCGGCGACGTGGCTGGCGAAGAAGCCCGCGACGAGCGACCCGATCAGGCGGTGGTTGTTGACGTACTGCGGCCAGTGCGTGCCGGTCGTCTGGCTCAGCACCGCCGGGATCGGGGCGTCTGCCATCTGCGGGCTCAGCGGTGCGGCCGGCAGGCCCGCGTGCGGGGGCCCCTGGGCCGGTGGCGGGGTCTGGGGCGGGGTCTCGGGCGGGAAGCCCTGGTACGAGTCGGACAGCATGTTGCGCCGGGCCGCGAGCTCTTCGGCGCTGGCGGCGTGGACTGGCCGATACGGCTGGTGCGACGAAATGGTGGTTCCTCCTTGGTCGGCCCCCATGGCTTCGGACGTCGAGCCTGCGAGACGCCGGTGGTCTCGACAGCCGGTGGCTACGTCCGCCGGAGGATACCGGCGGTACGAGCGCGGTTCAGTGCCCGGGTCCGCGCGGACCCACCGGGTCGGCGCAGAGGGCGACGATGGTGCCGGGCGAGGACGTCGTCGTACCTCTGGGCAAGGGAGCGGCCCTGCTGCGGCCCGGACACGGCGTTGACGACCGGGAGCGTGACGAGCGCGGTGAGGGCGGCGGCCTTCGCGGCGGTCAACAGCGTGGCGACCGCCTCCGGCGGTCTGGGGACTCCGAGCAAAGCCGGTCGACGACGCCACCGGCCGGCGGTGACGGCCACGCCGTAATCTCGGCGCATGGACTCCTGGTTCTCCTCCCCGTCCGACGTGGCCCAGCGGCTCACCGGGGTCGGCTACCTGGCCGACCCGGCGACCGCCACGACGGCCTACCTCGCCGGGAGGCTCGAGAAGCCGGTCCTCGTCGAGGGCCCCGCCGGCGTCGGCAAGACCGAGCTGGCGAAGGCGATCTCCCGCGCCACCGGCGCGGAGCTGGTCAGGCTGCAGTGCTACGAGGGGCTCGACGAGGCCCGGGCGCTCTACGAGTGGAACTACAAGAAGCAGCTGCTGCGCATCCAGGCCTCCGGGGCTCTGCTCGAAAAGGAGGGGGCCTGGGAGGCGACACACGACGACATCTTCAGCGAGGAGTTCCTGCTCACCCGGCCGCTGCTGACGGCGATCCGCCGTGACGAGCCGACGGTGCTGCTGATCGACGAGGTCGACAAGACCGACGTCGAGGTCGAGGCGCTGCTGCTCGAGGTTCTCTCCGACTTCCAGGTGACGATCCCGGAGCTCGGCACCGTCGCCGCCGTACGCCGCCCGCTCGTCGTCCTCACCTCCAACGCGGCGCGCGAGCTGTCGGAGGCGCTCAAGCGGCGCTGTCTCTACCTGCACCTCGACTACCCGAACGCCGAGCGGGAGCGGGCGATCGTGACCTCCCAGGTGCCCGAGCTCGACGACAAGGTCGCCGGCCAGCTGGTCTCGGTCGTCGCGCGGCTGCGCGAGCTGGAGCTGAAGAAGGCGCCGAGCATCGCCGAGTCGGTCGACTGGGCGCGGACGCTCATCGCGCTCGAGATCGACGACTTCGACGAGAAGGCCGTCAGCGACACCCTCGGGGTCGTGCTCAAGCACGTCTCCGACCAGGAGCGGGCCATCAAGGAGCTGCGCCTGCGATGACGCTCCTGGACCGCCACCTCGCCTTCCTCGAGGCGCTGCGCGGCGCCGGCCTGCCGGTGTCGCTCTCGGAGGACCTCGACGCCGTCGCCGCCGTCTCGGCGATCGGCTGGTCGTCGCGGGAGACGGTCAAGGACACCTACGCCGCCACGCTGGTGAAGAAGCAGAGCCTGCGGCCCACGTTCGACGCGCTCTTCGAGCTGTACTTCCCGCGGATGGTCGGCGAGGGGGCGGTTCCCGCCGACGCGGAGCAGGTCGCCGGCGAGGGCACGGCGAAGGACGGCCCCGAGGCGCTGGTGGACCTGCGCGCCGAGCTCCAGGAGGCCCTCGAGTCCGGTGACGAGGAGCGGCTGCGGGCGCTCGCCGCGGAGGCGATGGCACGGTTCGGCGCGATGCCGGGTCGCGGTCCCGGGCTGAGCTCGTGGTCGTCGTACACCGCGCTGCGGCGGATCGCACCCGACGAGCTGATGGAGAACCTCGTCGACGGCCTGCGTCGCTCGGGCTGGACCGAGGAGGAGGCGGAGCGTACGGCGGACCGCCGGCTGGCGTCGTACACCGCGATGGTCGAGGCCGACGCGCGCCGCCGGATCGCCGAGGAGAAGGGCCCGCAGCACATCGCCAACGTGCACGTGAAGCCGACGCTCGACCGGCTCGACTTCCTCCACATGCGCCGGGCCGACGTCGACCGGCTGCGCCGGGAGATCTACCCGCTGGCGCGGCGGCTGGCCACCCGGCTGGCGCTCGAGCAGCACACCCGGCGGCGCGGCCCGATCGACATGCGCCGCACGATCCGGTCCTCCATCGCCGCCGGCGGCGTCCCGCTCGACACCCACCACAAGCCGCGTCGCCCGCACCGCACCGAGCTGGTGGTGCTCTGCGACGTGTCCGGCTCGGTCGCCAACTTCGCCTCCTTCACACTGCTGCTGGTCTTCGCGCTGCAGGAGGTCTTCGGCAAGGTGCGGGCGTTCACGTTCGTGGACACGGTCCACGAGGTGACGTCGTACTTCCGGCCCGGCGCCGACCTCGCCGAGGTGATGACCCGGCTCGTGGAGTCCTCGGCGCATGCCTCGATCTTCGGGCGCACCAACTACGGGCGGGCGTTCAAGACCTTCACCGAGGAGTACGTCGAGGCGATCACCCCCAAGACCTCGCTGCTGGTCCTCGGGGACGCGCGCAACAACTACTCCGACCCCGAGCTCGCCGCGCTGCGGACCATGGCCGGCCGCGCCCGGCATGCCTGGTGGCTCAACCCCGAGGCGAAGCGACAGTGGGACACCGGCGACTCCGAGGCGTCCAGGTACGGCACGATCGTGCCGATGGTCGAGTGCCGCAACCTCGGCCAGCTCTCGGAGTTCGTCCGCGAGATCGCCTAGGCCTCTCCCGCCAGGCTCATGTCGACCAGCCACTCGACCGGCGCGACGTCGTCGGTGTAGACCCGCCCGCCGTCGAGCCCGGGCTCGATCCGCGCAGCCGTGGCCGCGACGACCGGGGAGAGGTCCGCGGGCAGCCCGGGGAGCGCGGCGCGCAGGCCCTCGGCGGGGTCGGGGCCGGTGGTCGCGACCAGCTGGCTGTTGGTCGGCTGCGAGGCGTCCCGCCAGACGTGGTCACCGAACGACGTGCGCAGGGTGGCGGTCAGGACCTTCTCGAGCGTGTCGGACCCCTCCGGGTGCGCGGAGTTGATGACGAGCACACCGCCCGGGTCGAGGTGCTGCTTCGCGAGCGCGAAGAACTCCCGGGTGGTGAGGTAGAACGGGATGTAGGGCTGCCGGTAGCAGTCGAGCATGATCACGTCGAAGCGCCGGTCGGTCTCCTCCAGCCACGGGCGCGCGTCGGCGGTGTGGGTGTGGAGGTTCGGCCCGTGCAGGTCGAAGAGCTCGCGCCCGACCTTGGTCAGCTCGCCGTCGATCTCGACCGCGTCGACGCGCGTGGCGGGGAGGTAGTGGCCGAGCTGCCGTGCCGTCGTACCCGCCGCGCTGCCGAGGATCGCCACCGAGTCGGGCGCCCGCCCGCCGGCGTACGCGAGGGCGAGCATCTCGTCCCAGTAGTTCCCGGTCAGCCAGTGTCCGGGGCGGTAGGCGGAGTGCACGGCGTGCCCCTCGTTGAGCTCGAGGTAGCGGGTGCCGTCGGCCTCCTGGATCACCCGGGCGTACTGGTACTCCGTCTCGCGCTCCCAGATCACCCGCGCCCCCTGGGTATCGGCCGACTTGACCGTGCCGGTCGGGAGGGCGATGAGGCCGAGGATGAGGACGGGTACGGCGGCCGCCGGCCACCATCGGCGCGCCAGGTGAGGCAGCGCCGAGAGCGCCATCGCGGCCGCGAAGACCAGGAAGGTACGCCGCGTCCCGACCACCGGGATGAGCAGCAGCGCGGCGAGGAAGGTGCCGACCAGCGACCCCACGGTGGAGATCGCGTAGAGCCGGCCCGCGGTGTGGCCCGCCCCCTCGATCGAGTCGACCCGGAGCCGGACGGCGTACGGCGAGACCATGCCGAGCAGGAGCAGCGGGATCGCGAGGAGTACGCCGACGCCGACCAGGCTCCCGACGAAGGTGGCCGCGCTGAGCTGGTCGACCGCCTTCACCGCCTCCCTCAGGAACGGCCCGCTCACGAACGGCACGACGGCCAGCAGCGCCGAGGCGACCATCACGATCTTCGCCAGGCCGCTCGGGTGCGGGTCGCGGTCGGCCATCCGCCCGCCCAGCGCGTAGCCCACCGACAGCGCCACCAGCACGATCGCGATCGTGTTCGCCCACACGATCGTGCTCGCCCCGAACCACGGCGCCAGCAGCCGCGCCGCCGCGATCTCCGCCCCCAGCGTCCCGGCGCCCACGGTGAACACCAGCAGCTCCAGGGAGCGGGATCGCAGGCTCATGCTCGCAACCTATCCGCGGGGCGGGGACGTGCCGGCCCTTGGAATCCCCGGCCGGCCGGGGAAACCCGACCTTGTCGGCCATCCAGACACCCCACAAGGTCGGATTTCCCCTGACAACCTCGGGCGTCGCGGGGTTCGCGCGCGTGCGCTGCGCGTCGCCGCGCCGTAGCCTCCCGCCTCATGCATGACACGCATCCGCTGGCCGGCCGGGCCGCACTCGTCACCGGGGTCAGTCGACGGCGCGGGATCGGCTTCGCCGTCGCGCGGCGGCTGGCGCGGATGGGTGCGTCGCTGGCGATCCATCACCACGCGGAGCACGACAAGATCGAGTACGGCGAGGCCGAGGACGTCGGCGTACTCGCCGAGGAGCTGCGCGCCGACCTGATCGGCGGCGCGCAGCTCGTCGACCTCCCGGGCGACCTGTCGGACCCCGATGCTCCGGCCGCCCTCGTCGAGGGGGCACGGGCAGTGCTCGGTCATCTCGACATCCTGGTGTGCAACCACGCCCACGGCGGCGACGCTGTCTCGATCCGCGACGTCACCGCGGAGGCACTCGATCGGCACTGGGCCGTCAACACCCGGGCCACGCTGCTGTTGACGAGGCACTTCGCCGCCCAGCACGACGGCCGCCCGGGCGGCCGGGTCGTCTGGATGACGTCCGGGCAGGCGCTCGGCCCGATGAGCGACAACCTGGCGTACGCCGCGTCCAAAGCCGCCCTCGCAGGTGCGACGCTCTCGGCCAGCGCCGACCTTGCCCGCGACGGGGTCCTGCTCAACACCGTGAACCCCGGACCGGTCAACACCGGCTACCTCGACGACGCACCGCCCGCGGTGGTCGAGCGCTTCCCGGCCGGCCGCATCGGAGAGCCGGACGACCCCGCCCGGTTGATCGCGTGGCTCGTCTCCGACGAGGGCCGCTGGATGGTCGGGCAGCTGCTCGACAGCGAGGGCGGCTTCGTCCGATGAGCACGCGCCACGTCCTGACCGAGCGGCTCGACCTGCGACCCATGGCACCGGAGGACGCCGAGGTGCTCTTCCCGATCCTGAGCGACCCGCGGATCTGGTGGTACGACCCGGAGCTGCGCCACACCGACCTCGAGCAGACCCGAGCGTACGCCGTACGCGCGGCCGACCGCTGGACGCCCGGGCCGAGCTACTGGACGGTGCGGCTGCGCGCGAGCGGCGAGGTGATCGGCTCCGGCGGCGTACAGCGCCACGAGCCAACGAGCTGGAACCTCAACTACCGGATCGCGCCGGCAGCGCAGGGCCACGGGTACGCCACCGAGCTGGCGCTCGAGGCCCTCCGGGTCGCCCATGCCGCCGACCCGGACAGCGCCGTGATCGCCTGGATCGACGAGCACAACACGCCGTCGCGCCGGGTCGCCGAGCGGGTGGGCCTCCTCGACCAGGGCGTCCGGCCGACCCCGAACGACGGCAGGCCGCGGGTGGCGTACGCCGACCGGCCGCTGCCCGGCGCGCCGTAGGCTCGCGCCCTCCGGATCCTGCCCGGCCGCCGCTACGTTCGCCGTGCTGCACGCGCGCGATCCGCGCACAGGCAGCCAGGTGTGGTCTGACGAGTGACCGCGCGCCGCAGCACGTCCGAGCGCGGCCGGCTGACCGAGGAGGACCCCGCCGAGCACCGGCTGGTCGCGCTCTTCACCGCGAAGGAGCGGGAGACGCTCGCCCGGCTCCTCGAGAAGTGGGCCGTCGACCTCGGCGCTTGACCTTCACCCAACGGCAACGCCCAGCCTCGTCGTACCGGTGATGGTCACCGGAGGACGAGGATGGGTGCCGTGAGCGACCGGATGAGCATCGGCGACTTCGCCCGCAGGACCGGGCTGACGCCGAAGGCGCTGCGGTTGTACGACGAGCTCGGGCTGCTCGTGCCGGTGGAGGTGGACGCCCTCACCGGCTACCGGTGGTACGCCGCCGGGCAGCTCGAGCGGGCCCGGCTGGTCGCGAGCCTGCGACTGGTCGGGATGCCGCTCGCGCGGATCCGGCCGCTGCTCGACCTGCCGCCCGAGGAGGCGGCGGCCGAGCTCGAGGCGTACTGGCGGCAGGTCGAGGCCGACACCGCCTCGCGCCGGCGCGTCGTGCGCACCCTCGTCCAGCAGCTGAGGATCGAGGAGACCAGCATGATCACACCCACCACCGCGCCGCTCCACGCCGAGACCGGGGTCAGCCTCCGGCAGGGCGGGCGCGAGCGCCAGCAGGACGCCGTGATCGCGACGGCCGACACGTTCGGGATCGCCGACGGCTTCGGGGAGCGCGACGACCTGGCGGCCGCCGCCCTCGACGCCTTCCTCGGAGGCGGCTTCGAGGCGGCGCTCGCCGCGGCCGCGACGGGAGGCCCCGAGACCGGGACGACGCTCACCGTCGTACGCCTCGCCGGCGGACGCGCCCGGATCACCCACGTCGGCGACGGCCGGGTCCACCTCGTCCGCGACGACGAGGTCACCCGGCTGACCCGCGACCACACGATGGTCGCGGCTCTCGTCGAGGCCGGCGAGCTGACCGAGGAGGAGGCGCGGTCGCACCCGCACCGCGCCCTGATCAACCGCGCGCTCGCCGGAACGCCCGTCGTCCCCGACGAGACCGGTGTGGACCTGCGTCCCAGCGACCGGCTCGTGCTCACGACCGACGGCGTCCACTCGGTGCTCGCCGACGACCTGCTCGCCGACCTGATCACGGCAGACGCCGGTCCGCAGCGGGTGGCCGACGCGCTCGCGGCCGCGGTCGAGGACGCCGGCGCGCCCGACAACCACGGCGTGGTCGTCGTCGACGTCTCCTAGGCGAGGTAGCCCAGCTCGCGGATCCGGTCGAGCTCCGCACGCAGCTCGGGGTGCGGGGCGGAGTCGGCCGCCCGGGCACCGTGGACGAAGCTGCTCTCCTCCTCCGTCGACGCGCCGTCATAGACGACGGTGAGTCGGTGGGGGGCCGAGGCGTTGATGAGTCCTCCGAGCAGCGCCACCGGGTCGGACCGGTCCTCCAGCGAGAGCACGCGGATCGACTCCGGCACGCGAGGTGCGGCCGCGGCGGGCGCGCCGACGGTCACGACCTGGTCGATGTTGAAGCCGGCCGGCGGCCCGGCGGCCATCGAGGCGGCGGTGGCGCCGCCGGCTGCCGAGCCGACGAGCATCAGGTGGGAGCCCGGCTCCACGGCCTGCTCGATCGCCTGGGTCGCCGCCTCGGCGTACGACGCCAGGTCGCCGGACACCAGCCGCAGCCGTCGCTCGGGCGAGCCGGGGGCGTACGGGCCGGGGAGGTAGGCGATGTAGCGGCCGGGTGCGGCGGGACGGACCGAGACCGAGGTGGTGACGCCCTCGAGGGTGCGCATGAGCTCCTCGAGCGAGCGGGGTACGTCGGCGGCCGGCTGTGACGCGGGGGCCGTCGCCTCCTCGGGCTCGGCGACCAGCTCGCCGGCGACGTCGCGCAGCGCGAACCGGGGGTCGGTCGCGAACGGCCCGACGGAGACCGCCCGCAGCCCGCCGGCGGCGGCCAGTGAGCCCTGCTCGCCCCGCGGGATCCCGGAGGTGAGCAGCGAGCGCAGCTGGAGCGACTCGAGGAGGGTGCCGCCGGAGGCGATGTGCTCCATCAGCTCGGGGTGCTCCTGGGCGAGCTCGCCGAGGTAGGCGGTGACGCCGTCGCGGTCGAGCGCGTCGGTCTCGATCAGCCCGGCGGAGACCAGCGAGCCGCCGAGCTCGACCTCGGGCGCGAGGTAGCCGACGGCGCGGCCGGCGACCGAGCCCAGGCTCTTGTAGGCGGCGCTCTGGAGCTCGTCGATCCACTGGTAGGTGAGCACGGTGGCGCGGACGATCAGCGCGTCGGCGTCGAGCTCGACGCCGCGGTTGAGCAGGCCCTGCTTGCCGCTCGTGGCGGCGCGCACCTCCTCCTCCGCGTCGGCCCAGGTCCTCGGGGAGAGCTCCGCGGAGTCGGCCACGTCGGGATCGCGGAGGATGTCGCTGCCGAGCCTGGCCCAGTCGCGCAGCTGCTCGCCCACCGCGTCGAAGCCGTCGGCGAGCTCGAGCATCCGGGCGTACTTGTCGACGTCGGTCATCGGGCCACCTCCGCGAGCACCGGGGCCAGCTCGGCGGCGAGGTCCGAGGGCTCCACCCGGGTGAGGACGAGCGTGGCCTCGTCGTCGCGGACGGTCGGCCGCATCGCCCGCCAGCCGTCGTCGACGAGGGTCCAGGAGACGATGCCGATCGGGGCCGAGCCCTCGGCGGTGACCGGGGCGACGATCGCGCGCAGCCGGCCGTGGGCCTCGGTCGCGAGCGCGGTGAGCACCGAGATCAGGGTCGCGTCGCCCGAGGCGAGCACCGGCACGAGATCGTCCCGGCCGGAGCGGAGCGCCTCCAGGACCGAGTCGGCCAGGGCGAAGGGGACCTCGAGGTGGTCGGGCACCTGCGACGGTCTGAGCCCGCAGTCCTCCGGCAGCCCGGCGGCGCGGCCGAGCTCCGCGGCCCAGCCTGCGGTCGGGAACCAGGCGAGCTCGAAGAGCAGGCCGTCGGTCGTGGCGAGGGTGGCGACGGCGTCGCCCTTCTGCCGGTGCCAGGCGTGGCCGCGCAGGTCGTCGACGGCCACGTCGAGGTCGACCGCGACCTCCGGGGTGGCGAGCAGGCCGAGGGCGCCGGAGATGCCGGCGTCGAGCTCCTCGTCGACGACCAGCCCTCGTCGGGCGAGCGAGGAGGCGGGGTCGCCGAGCGTCGCGGCCGCCTCCGCGAAGGCGGCGTCCTGGGCCGACGCACGGCTCTGGCCGAGACGGTCCTCGAGGCCGCTGGCGGGTCCCGACTCGACGACGTCGAACGGGAGCGGGGCGTCGACGAGCCGGCAGGCGTGGCGCAGCTCAGCGAGGGTGAGTCCGACCCGGCGGGGTACGCCGGCCCAGGGCTCGTCGGGCTGCGCGGGGGAGGAGGGCCCGAGATCGATCGTCGTCACGCGAGCTCCACCTCCAGCCAGTCCTTGTGGCCGGGCTGCGGCCTGGTGAGGCCGAGCACGCCGTCGGCGGCAAGGGCGTCGGCGCGCCGCTCTGCGGCGGCGATCGCCTCCTTGAGCCGGTCGACCTCGAGCAGGTGCTTCTCGAGCGCGTCCGCGGCGGTCTCGTGGCGCTGGGCCACGTTGCGGAGCGCGAGCGCACGGGCTTTGATCCGCTCGCGCATCGCGTCGGCCGCCCGGCCCCTCCACTCGACGCTCTCCGCGCGGGCGACGAGCTGGTCGGCGGCGACTCGGATCTCGTCGGCCCGCTCCCTGAGCCGCTCGGTCCGGTGGCGCATCACCTCGGTGTCGCCGTACATGTCCCTCCTCTGCCGTGCCCTGCGGGCCCCCTACCCGGCGGCGCGGCTGCCGAAACCACCGACTTCGCTAGGCGACCAGGACTGTGGACAGCCGGTCGAGGGCCTCCTCGATCTCCTCGCCCGAGCCCGCGAAGGAGAGCCGCACGTAGCGGTGGCCGTCCTCGGTGTCGAAGTCGACCCCCGGCGCCACCGCGACGCCGGTGGTGTCGAGCAGCCGGTGGGCCCACACCATGGTGTCGTCGGTCCAGCGGCTCACGTCGGCGTACACGTAGAAGGCGCCGTCGGCGGGCGCCATCGTCGTCACGCCGAGCGACCTCAGCCCGTCGAGGAGCAGCCCGCGGTTGGCGGCGTAGCGCGCGACGTGGCCGTCCAGCTCGGCGTACGCCGCCGGGGTGAATGCCGCGACGGCGGCGTACTGCGCCAGCGCCGGCGGGCAGATGGTGAAGTTCCCGACCAGCACATCGACCGCACGACGCAGCCGCTCCGGCACGAGCAGCCAGCCGATCCGCCAGCCGGTCATCGAGAAGTACTTGCTGAAGCTGCCGAAGACCACCGCCTCCCGGGAGGTCTCCCAGGCGCTGTGGCCACGCCCGCCGCCGTCGTAGGTGATGCCGTGGTAGATCTCGTCGGAGATCAGCCAGATCCCCTGCTCCTCGCAGTAGCGAGCGAGCGCGGCCAGCTCCTCGGGGAGCAACATCGTGCCGGTGGGGTTGGCCGGGCTGGCGACGACGAGCCCGTCGAGCCCGGGGCCCGACCCGTACCGCTCGGCGACCTGCTCGACGGTGGGCTGGAAGCGGGTGGCCGGCCCGGTCGGGATCTCGACGACCTCGCAGCCGAGGGCGCTGAGCACGTTGCGGTAGCAGGGGTACGTCGGCCGGGCCATCGCCACCCGGGACCCGACGTCGAACGCGGCGAGGAACGCCGCCAGGAAGCCGCCGCTCGCGCCGGTGGTGACGACGACGTCGTCGGGCGAGACGTCGAGGCCGTGCCAGCGGCGGTGGTGGCCGGCGATCGCCTCCCGCAGCTCGAGGATCCCGGTGGCCGAGGTGTAGCCGAGCGGGTCGCCGCTCTGCAGCAGCCTGACCGCCTCGTCGGCCACCGCCTTCGGCGCCCCCGTGGACGGCTGGCCGGCCATGAGCGACAGGGCGTCGCCGTGGTCCCGCTGGCGCTGCGCCGCTCTCGCGATCATGTCCATGACGTGGAACGGAGGTACGTCGGCGCGCTGGGCGACGCCCAGCCGCGAGGCCACCGTCCGATCCATGCCAGCAAATTACGCCCGCCGATAGACTCAGACGCCGCCACCCCCACCTGCGAGGTGACATGAGTCTCGACGTGCACCAGCTCGACATGTTCGTGCTGGTCGGCGCCGCGGTCACACTGCTGGCGATCCTCGCGGTACGCGTCTCCTCCAAGGCCGGGCTGCCCTCCCTGCTCGTCTACCTGCTCATGGGCGTCGCGCTCGGGGAGTCCGGGCTCGGCATCCAGTTCGAGGACGCCGAGGCGGCGCACGCGCTCGGGTTCGCCGCGCTGGCGCTGATCCTGGCCGAGGGCGGCGTCACCACCCACTGGGCGGAGGTGCGTCCGTCGATCCGGCTGGGCGCGGTCCTCGCCACCGTCGGGGTGACGATCTCGATCGCCGTAGTCGCGGTCGGTGCCCACTTCCTGCTCGGGCTGACCTGGGAGCTGGCCTTCCTGCTCGGCGCCGTCACCAGCCCCACCGACGCGGCGGCGGTGTTCTCGGTGCTCCGCGTCGTACCCCTCCCGCGGAGGCTCACCGGCGCCCTCGAGGCCGAGTCCGGTCTCAACGACGCCCCGACCGTCGTGATCGTCACCCTGATCGCCGAGGGCGGCATCCACGAGCACGAGCCCTGGACGATCGTCGGGATCGTCCTCGGCGAGCTGCTCCTCGGCATCGTCTGCGGGCTGGCGGCCGGCTTCGGCGGTGCCTGGCTGATGCGCCGCGCCGCGCTGCCAGCGTCCGGTCTCTACCCGCTGGCCGTGCTGACCCTGACCTTCCTCGGGTACGGCGTCGCGACCTGGGCGCACGGCTCCGGGTTCGCCGCGGTGTACGTCGCCGCGCTGGTGCTCGGGAACTCCGACCTGCCCCACCGGGCGGCCACCAGGTCGTTCGCCGAAGGCGTCGCCTGGCTGGCCCAGATCGGGCTGTTCGTCATGCTCGGCCTGCTGCTCTCGCCCGGCCGGATCGGCGTGTCGACGGTCGGCCTGGCGCTGCTCGGGGGCCTGATCCTCACCTTCGTGGCCCGCCCGCTGTCGGTGCTGGTCAGCAGCCTCGCGGAACGGCTGCCGCTGGGCGAGCTCGTCTTCCTGTCGTGGGCGGGCCTGCGCGGCGCGGTCCCCGTCGTACTCACGACCATCCCGCTCGCCGAGGGCACCGACGGCGCCGAGCAGCTCTTCGACCTGGTCTTCGTGATGGTCGTCGTCTACACGCTGCTGACCGGCCCGACGCTGCCGCTGATCGCCCGCTGGCTCGGGATCGCGCGGCCGATGGACCCGCGCTCGCTCGACCTCGAGGTCGCGCCGCTGGAGCAGATCGCCGCCGACCTGCTCCAGGTCCGCATCCCGCAGGAGTCCAAGCTCCACGGCGTCGAGATCGGCGAGCTGCGGCTGCCGCGCGGGGCATCGGTCTCGCTGGTCATCCGCGACGGCCAGACGCTGGTGCCCGAGCAGCGCACGGTGCTGAAGGCGCGCGACGTGCTCCTCGTCGTCGCCCCGCGGAGCCTGCGGGAGACGACCGAGAAGAGGCTCGAGCAGGTCAGCCGGCGCGGCCGCCTGGCCGGGTGGCTCTAGTCGACCGTCGGACTGCAGATCGTCGTGTCGAAGGTGGCCTTGACCATCTTCTTCCCGCCGGAGACCTCGGGGAACTTCTCGCCGACCACCACGACGACGCCGGGGTGGGTGGTCGCCCGCTTGATGATCTTGGGGCCGTGCAGCCAGCTCGCCACGAGGCGTACGGCGGGGCTGTGCGGGGTCGTCGTCCAGATCTGGACCCGGGGCACGCCGGCCTGCTTCGGTGCGTTGGTGCTGGCGCCCTGGCTGAAGCCCTCGTCGGTCAGCGCCGAGATCGTGCGGGCCGCGAGCCCCTCCCGGTCGCTCGCGTTGAGCACCGTCACCACCACCTGCGCGGGGAAGATCTTGTCGCCCTTCGAGACCGGGGTGTCCACGCAGACCGAGGCGTCGGCCTTGCCCGGCAGCGGCTTGGTGAGCGACTTCCAGCCCCAGACGAAGGCTCCCACCAGCACGATGGCGACCACGGAGAGCACGACCGTCGTACGCACAGGGGAGACGCTGCCGGAGAGCATCATGACGCCACCGTGTGCACACGCGCATGGAGCACGTTCCGCTGCTGCAGGGCGGCCCGCAGCGCGCGGTGGAGGCCGTCCTCGAGGTAGTACTCGCCGCGCCACTCCACGACGTGGGCGAAGAGGTCGCCGTAGAACGTCGAGTCCTCGTCGAGCAGCGAGCCGAGCTGCAGGGTGTCCTTGGTCGTCACCAGCTCGTCGAGGCGGATCTGGCGCGGGGGGAGAGCGGCCCATGCCTTCGCGGTCAGACCGTGATCCGGGTAGGGGCGCCCGACTCCGACACGCTTGAAGATCACGCCGCAGACTGTATCGCCGCTTGCCAGGGGCCACATCCCGAAGCGGAGGAACGCGCGCCAGCGCCTGAGGCGACGGCGGAAATTGAATAGGCTTCGGGCATGACCGACGCTGCTGCCATCGTCGAGGCGGTCGGCCCCGGCTACCGGTTCGACGGGCCTGCTCTCGAGCTCGGCGGGCTGATGACCGACGCCGAGAGCCTGTCCGACGTCCACATCCGGATCCCGATCCAGATGTTGAACCGGCACGGCCTCGTCGCCGGAGCGACCGGGACCGGCAAGACGAAGACGCTGCAGCTCATGGCCGAGCAGCTCGCCGCTGCCGGCGTACCCGTCTTCGCCGCGGACATCAAGGGCGACCTCTCCGGGCTCGCCACCCCCGGCGCGGCGAGCGAGAAGGTCAGCGCGCGGGCCAGGACGGTGGGCCAGGAGTGGCAGGCGAGGGGCTTCCCGGTCGAGTACTTCGCGCTGGGTGGCGTCGGCACCGGCATCCCCGTGCGGGTGACGATGGAGGGGTTCGGGCCGACCCTGCTGAGCAAGGTGCTGGGCCTCAACGACACCCAGGAGTCCTCGCTGGGCCTGGTCTTCCACTACGCCCAGCAGAAGCAGCTGAAGCTCGTGGACCTCGCCGACCTGCGGTCGGTGGTGCAGTACCTCGTGTCCGACGAGGGCAAGGCCGACCTCAAGGGGCTCGGCGGGCTCTCGCCGGCGACCGCGGGCGTCATCCTGCGCGACCTGATCGCCTTCTCCGACCAGGGCGCCGACGCGTTCTTCGGCGAGCCCGCGTTCGACACCAGCGACCTGCTGCGGACCGGGGCCGACGGCACCGGGCTGATCTCGCTGATGGAGCTGCCCAACCTGCAGGACCGCCCGGCGATCTTCTCCACCTTCCTGATGTGGCTGCTCGGCGACCTGTACCGCCGGCTCCCCGAGGTCGGCGACGTGGACAAGCCGAAGCTGGTCTTCTTCTTCGACGAGGCGCACCTGCTCTTCAACGACGCCTCGGACGCGTTCCTCGACCAGATCACGCAGACGGTGCGGCTGATCCGGTCGAAGGGGGTCGGCGTCTTCTTCGTGACGCAGTCGCCCACCGACGTACCCGAGGAGGTGCTGGCGCAGCTCGGGTCACGGGTCCAGCACCAGCTCCGGGTGAACACCCCGAACGACGCGAAGGCGCTCAAGGCCACGGTCAACACCTACCCGACCTCGTCGTACGACGACCTCGGCAAGGTCATCCAGACCCTCGGGATCGGCGAGGCGATCGTGACCGTGATGAACGAGCGCGGCGCGCCGACGCCGGTCGCGTGGACCCGGCTGCGCGCCCCGGAGTCGCTGATGGCGCCGACCGCGGCGGCGACCATCGAGGCACAGGTGAAGGCGAGCCCGCTGTACGCCAAGTACGCCACTGCGGCCGACCCGGAGTCGGCCGCCGAGACGCTCGACGCCAGGATGAAGGCCGCCGAGGAGGCGGCACAGCAGGCGGAACGCGAGCAGGCCGAGGCCAAGAAGGCGGCCAGAGGGGCCCGCTCGAGGCCGACGTCGTCGACGAGCCGCCGGAAGCAGGACGACGACTCGATGCTCGAGCAGGTCGTGAAGTCCTCGGCGTTCAAGAACGCCATGAACACCGCCGCCCGGGAGATCGTCAAGGGGCTCTTCCGCCGACGCTGACCCGGGCACGCGAAGGGGCACGCGAAAGGGCCGGTCCGTGCGCAACGGACCGGCCCTTCAGGTCTGCGGTGCGACGGGCTCGGGACCCGTCCCCGCTGTCTGCGATCTCCCGATGGGCGATCAGGCAGACCAGCGAAGCGAGTCGTCGACGAGGTCGGCGAGTGCGTGCACACCTCGCAGGTCCTGCCGCTCGTCCATGAGCTTGGCAAGTCTGCTGGCGTGGCGGAACTTGAGGCTGGCGCGCTGCGTGACCACGCGCTCCAGCTCGGCGTCCCGGTCGAGCGAAATCGGGTTCTCCATCTCGGCCCCCTGAACGTGTCTTGTAGCGGTTCTTGCGGTGTGGCATCAGAGTGCGCCAGCAAGGTCGCCAGAAGATTGTTGGAACGTTACAAGCAGGTGACCTGAGGGCGCGCCCGGGTGTGATCTCGGCGACGTCTTCCGCGGGTCGGAAGTCCCGCCGCCCGGGCCCGATCCGGGACCCATCCCGGACCGATCCGGGACCGACGGGAAGCGGCTAGAGCGACGGCTCGGTGAGGGCGAGCTGGACGACCTCGACGCCCCGGTCCCGGGTCATCAGCCGGCCGCGCCCGGGCGGCATCGGCACCGGCCGCAGGTTGCCGAGCAGCGGGCCCTCGTCGGGTGAGCCGGAGAGCAGCAGGCCCGGCATCGCGAGGTCGCGCAGGGACTGGATCACCGGCTCGTACAGCGACCGCGAGGCGCCGCCCGAGCGGCGGGCCAGGATGACGTGCAGGCCGACGTCGCGCGCCTGGGCGAGCAGCGGCTGCATCGCGTGGACGGGCGAGCCCTGCTGGGTCGCGACGAGGTCGTAGTCGTCGACGAGGACGAAGACCTCGGCGCCCTTCCACCACGACCTGTTGCGGAGCTGCTCGGGGGTGACGTCGGGGCCGGGGATGCGGTTCTCGAGGTACGCCGCTAGGTCCCGCAGCGCCGGCTGCGCCTGCGTCGCGGAGGTGAGGTAGTTGAGCAGGTAGTCCTCCGGGATCTCGCCCAGCATCGAGCGGCGGTAGTCGACCGCGACGATCTGCGCCTCCTTGGGCGTGCGGGTGCGCATGATCTCGCGGGCCAGGGTGCGCAGCAGGGTGCTCTTGCCGGACTGGCCGTCACCGAAGACGAGCAGGTGGGGCTCGGCGTCCGGGTCGATGCCCACCGGGGCGAGCTCCTTCTCGTTGACGCCGAGCCACAGCCGCCTGTCCGTGGACCCGGGGCCCGCCCCGGCGCCGACGCCCGCCTGGGCGAGCAGGTCCTCGAGCGGCAGCTTGGACGGCAGCAGCCGCAGCTTCGGCCCGGCGGGCCCGGTCCAGGCGGCGTCGATCCGCGCGATGAGGTCGTCGACGCCCTCCCCGAGCGAGTCGGCGGCCGGCTCGCCGTCGATGCGCGGGAGCGCCCCGAGGAAGTGCAGCTTCTGCATCACCAGGCCGCGCCCCGGACGGCCGGACGGCACGAGCGCCGCGATCTTGCGGTCGACCTCCGAGTCGAGCGGGTCGCCGAGGCGCAGCTCGAGGCGGGTCCCGAACATGTCGCGCATCGCGGCCCGGAAGTCGGCCCACCGGGTCGCGGCCGCCACGATGTGGACGCCGTACGTCAGGCCCCGCGGGGCGAGCTGCTGGATCTCGAACTCGAGCTCGTCGAAGTCCGCGCGCAGCGTGCCCCAGCCGTCGATGACGAGGAAGACGTCGCCCCAGCCGTCGTCGGCACGGCCCTGCGCGCGCCGGGTGCGGTAGGTCTCGATCGAGTCGATGCCGGCACTGCGGAAGTACGCCTCGCGCCGGTCGATGATCCCGCTGACCTCGGCCAGGACGCGGTGCACGATGTCGGGCTCCGACCGGGTGCCGACACCGGCGACGTGCGGGAGCCGCGCGAGCGGCGCGAAGGTGCCGCCGCCGAAGTCGAGCACGAAGAACTGCGACTCCTGCGGGGTCGTGGTCAGCGCCATCGACGCCACGATGGTGCGCATCAGGGTGCTCTTGCCGCTCCGCGGCCCGCCGACGACGGCGACGTGGCCGGCCGCGCCGCCGAGGTCGATGGTGAGCGTGTCGCGTCGCTGCTCGCGCGGACGGTCGACGGTGCCGAGCGGGATGACGAGGCCGCCGAGGTTGCGCCAGCCCGGCGACACCAGCCCGAGCCGGGGGTCGACGGTGAGGTCGGCCATCAGCTCGTCGAGGGTGTCGGGTACGTCGAGCGGCGGCAGCCAGACCTGGTGGGCCGGAAGCCCCTGGCCGGTCATCCGCTGCACGGCGACGTCGAGCAGCGACGGCTGGTTCCCGTCGGCCGCGGCGGCCGCCGCCGGCGTACGGGCCCCCTCCGGCTCCGGCTCGGGCAGGTCGAGCTGGCGGACCTCGGCGATGGTGAACGGCAGGATGCCCTGCAGCTTGCCGCCCTCGTCGCGCCGGATCCTGCTTCCGCCCGCCGGCGGTCCGGAGACGTAGGCCGCCTTGAACCGCTGCATCGTCGTCGGGTCGGGCTTGAGGTAGCCGAGCCCCGGAATGGCGGGCAGCTCGTAGGCGTCGGGTACGCCGAGGACCGCGCGCGACTCCTGCGCGCTGAAGGTGCGCAGGCCGACACGGTAGGACAGGTGCGACTCGAGGCCGCGGAGCCGGCCCTCCTCGAGACGCTGCGAGGCGAGCAGGAGGTGGAGGCCGAGCGAGCGGCCGAGACGGCCGATCGTGACGAAGAGGTCGATGAACTCCGGCTTGGCCGACAGCATCTCGGAGAACTCGTCGACCACGATGAACAGCGACGGAAGCGGGGCCATCGACGGGTCCGCCGTACGGGCCCGGTTGTAGTCGCGGATCGAGGCGAAGTTGCCCGCCTCGCGCAGCAGCTCCTGGCGCCGCACCATCTCGCCGGAGAGCGCGTCCTGCATGCGGTCGACGAGGGTGAGCTCGTTGGCGAGGTTGGTGATGACGGCTGAGACGTGCGGCAGGTCGGCCATGCCGGCGAACGTCGCGCCACCCTTGAAGTCGACGAGCACGAAGTTGAGCTGCTCGGGCGAGTGAGTCAGGGCGAGGCCGAGCACGAGGGTGCGCAGGAACTCCGACTTCCCGGAGCCGGTCGCCCCGATGACGAGGCCGTGCGGCCCCATGCCCTGCTGGGCGGACTCCTTGATGTCGAGGTGGACCGGGCTGCCGTTGTCACCGAGACCGATCGGCACCCGGAGCCGGTCGCGCGCGGGCCGCGGGCGCCAGGAGAGGTCCGGGTCGAGGGTGCGTACGTCGCCGAGCCCGAGCAGCTCCATGAAGTCAGTGGGGCCGGCGATCTCCGTGGCGCTGCCCTCGCTCTCGCCGCCCGGGCTGATGGTGTGAAGCGCGGTGAGCCGGCGGGCGTACGCCTCCGCGCCCTGGACGCTGAGCTGGTCGACCCGCACCCGGACCGGCTCCTCGCGCACCCGCACGACCTGGGCGCGCCAGCTGGTCTCCTCGCCGTCGGCCTCGGCCTCGCCGGGGCCGGTCAGCAGCAGCCGGAGGTGGCTGGAGTCGATCAGCTCGTCCCAGCGGGCCGGCAGGTCGAGAACGGTGACGCCGTGAACGCCGTCCTCGGGGATCACGTGGTTGCCCGGCGGGACGTGGCCGCCGTCGACGACGACCACGACGTGCGGGGTCATCGGCCGCTCGTCGGCACCGAAGCGGGGCCGCTCGACCAGGTCGGCCGGGAGCAGCACGGCGAGGTCGTCGACCGAGGTCGCCACCATCCGCATCGGCCCGACGGCGTCGGTCTCGCGGGCGCTCTGGGCGTGGGGGAGCCACTTGACCCAGTCCCAGTCGGCGAGGTGGTCCTCGGAGGTCAGCACCGCCACGATGAGCTGGTCGGGGGAGTGGAACGCCGTCGCCGAGCAGATCAGCGCCCGCGCCGCCGACCGGGCCTGCTCCTCGGGCCCGCAGATCTCGATCTTGTCGAAGGCGCCGAGATCGAGCGCGGCGGGCAGGTCGGGCTGGAGACGGTGCACGACCAGCAGTCGGTGGAGCGCGCTCGCGGATGCCGGGTCGACCTGGTCGATCGGCGCGCTCTCGGGCGGCACCAGCTGGAGGGACAGCGGCTGGTTGCAGACGCCGTACCTCACCTGCAGGAAGCGCGGGTCTCCGGAGCCGCGCTCCCACAGCCGGGACCGCTCCTCCGCGATCGCGGGCAGCGACTGCGGGTCGGGGTTGTACCAGGTCAGCGCCCGGCGCTGCTGCTCACCGGCCTTCCGGGCCGTCGCGCGTACGCCGGCGAGGTAGCGCAGGTAGTCGGTGCGCTGGCCGCCCACGGTCTGCTGCCGCTGCTTGCGCTGCCGGTCGATCTGGACGAACACGAACCCGAGCGTCGCGAAGAGGAACATCCCGGCCGAGATGAACTGCCGGCCGCCGGTGCCGCTCTGGCCGCTCATCGTCGCGACGAGGACGATCGAGCCGAGGCTGCCGAGCATCGGGATGGCGTTCATCATGACGCCGCTGGCGCCCTCGGACTGCTCGATCGGCGGCGGGGGCTGCAGGACCAGCTGGCCCTCGGGGATCTCGGGCTCCTCCGTGCGGCCACCACGGAGCGTGGTCGAGATCGTCACATGTCCCCCTTGACTGCCCCTCGAAGACGGAACCCGGAAATCTTGCGCTGGGAAGGCCGGCGGTCGATCGATGATAGAGCCGTGGCACGAGTGCTACTACCCTGCTGACGTCGCCCTACACACGACGGGACCAGACGCACGCATCCGGGAGGCGCGATGACTGGACGCACGGCCATCGGGGTCGGTGCGCTCGCCGTGACCGTGCACGGGCCCGCCGGCGTCCTCGATCTCGTCGTACCCGCCGACGCCCAGGCCTCCGACGTCGCGAGGGAGTACGCCGGCCAGCTCGGTCTCCCCTCGGTGCCCGTCCTGCGCAGCCGCCGCGGGGAGGCGTTCGGGCCGGAGGAGGCGCTCGCCGCGCGCGGGATCGCCAGCGGCGACCTGCTCGTGGCCGACGGTCCGGTCCCGGCCCCGCCGACGACCCGCCGGGCACCGAGCGCCACGACGGCCGCTCCCACGCTCTCGGCACTCTCGGCGTTCTGGGTCGCGGTGGCCGGCGCCGTGGCCGCCCTCGCGGGCTGGACCGGCGCGCACAGCGACGGCGTACGCCTGGACGTGACGGTCGTGCTCCTCGGGCTGGCGGCCCTCACCGGCCTCCTGCCCACCGACGCGCTCGCGCCCCGGCGCGCGGTCGTCGCCCCGGCGTTCGCCGGCGCGGCCGCGTTCGCGGTCGCGTGGGACCCCGAGCCCGAGCGGCTGCCCACCGTGGTCGGCGTCGCCGCCCTGGCGGCCGCGGTGGTCGCGGCGCTGGCCCGAGCGGTCGACCGGCGAGCCGAGGAGGCGCTGCGGGTGTGGATCCTCGCGGGCGCCGCCGTCTTCGTCGTCAGCTGCGGCGGCGCGCTCGCAGGCGTCGCGCCCCAGGTCGTGTGGGCGGTGTTCTTCGTGGCGTCGGTGCTCGCGGCGCGGATCGTCCCGTCGTACGCCGTCGACGTGCCGGACTCCTACCTCATCGACATCGAGCGGCTCGCCGTGACCGCCTGGTCCGCGCGCACACGCCCTGCGGGCCGGCGCGGGCGGACGCTGGTGCCGCCGGCCGCCGTCGCCGAGGTGGCGGCCCGCGGCTCGCGCACGCTCACCGCGGCGAGCTGGGCGGTGCTGCTGCTCTCCTGCGTCTCCGGGCCCCTGCTGCTGGCCACCGCGACGGCGCCGGTGGACCGGATCGGCGCCCGGGTCGTCGTCCTCGCCGGGGCCAGCGCACTGCTCCTCGCGGCCCGGAGCTACCGGCACGCCTTCGCCCGCGGCCTGCTCCGCACCGCCGGCGTGATCACCGGCGCCGCCGGGCTGGCCGCCGTCCTCGCGGCTGCCGACTCCGGCGTGGTCGTCGGGCTCGGCATCGCCGCCGTGGTGATCGCCGTCCTCGTCGTCGCGGCGGCGGTCGCGACCGGCCGCGGGTGGCGCTCGGTCTGGTGGGCGGCACGCGCCGACCTGGCCGAGTCGCTGGCCGGCGCGGCAGCGATCGCGGCGCTGGTCGTCGCGGTCGGACTCGTCCGTCACCTGTGGGAATCAGGTTTCGGTGTTTAGGCCCGTGAGACAGGGGCATATGGAGGTTCGTCCGGCCTCCGGGGGACTGCTCCGGGGTCGGTCGGCAGCAAGACTGACCAATCCGAGCCCGGCGTCCATGTCCGGGGGGAAAGGGAACACGGACACATGACTTCCGGCAACGAAATCAGGCAGGATCACTCACTCAACACCGCCTCGCAGGCCCTGGTCGACGCCCGGGAGGAGCTGAGGCGCAAGGCCGCACGACTCGAGTCGGCGATCATGCACTACCAGAAGGACTTCCAGGGCGACGCCGGTGACGCGTTCTTCGCGCTCCACACGCTGTGGCAGGACCGCCACCGCCAGATCACCAACGCGCTCAACGTCCTCTCCGACGGGCTGACCGGCACCCACAAGCTCGGCATGACGGCCGACGAGACGATCGCGTCGTACGCCAAGCAGGAGCAGAAGGACCTCAGCTACTACGACGGCAAGCTCGGCGGCTGACCGCCACCGCGACGACCAGGAGAGACCGATGAGTAACGACCAGATCTACATCAAGCACGCCTCCCTCGACGAGGCCCGCGCCCACCTCGAGATGGGTGTCAAGGACATCGACAGCACCCTCACCAACCTCGAGCACCAGCTGAACCCGCTGCGCGCCAACTTCAGCGGTCTCGCCAAGGAGGCCTACCAGCTCGCCCAGCAGATGTGGGACGGCGCGATCACCGACATGAAGGCCGCGCTGCTCAAGCACGGCCAGCTCGTGCAGGACGCCAACGACGGGTTCCGCGACGCCGACAAGAAGGCCGCGAGCTACTTCGAGGGCTAGGACCCGACCACGGGCCGTGCGGTTTCGACGCCGCCACGTCCCACCCCCGAAGGGGCCGGTGACTCCACCGGTCCCTTTCGGCACGTCCGCTGAGAGCTCGCCACCACAAGGAGTCAGTCCATGACGCAGATGTCGGTCGGGGCTTCCGGCCTGGTGAGGGTGACCGTCGCCTCCGGGACCCGGCGCGTCGATCTCGTCCTCCCGGGCACGGTCCCCGTGGCCGAGCTGCTGCCCGAGCTGGCCCGCAGCGTCGGGCTGCTCGACGCCGCGACCGTCTACGGCGGCTACCGCGTCGTCCTCGCCGACGGCCGCCGACTGTCCGGCGACACCGGGCTGATCCCCCAGGGCGTCGAGGACGGCGGTGTCCTCACGGTCACGGCGGGCGTCGACGTGGAGCCGCCGCGCGTCTACGACGACGTGGTCGAGGCGATGACCGACGTCGTCGAGCGCGACCTGAAGCCCTGGCAGCCCGAGGCCGGCCGGCGTACTGCCCTCTCGGCCGCGTGCCTGCTGCTCCTCCTCGGGGCCGTCGCCCTGCTCGTCCAGGGCGGCGCGGCGCTCGCCGGCGCCGCTGCAGCGGTCATCGCCGTCGTGCTCGTCGGCGGCGCGGTGGTGCTCTCCCGTGCCGAGTCCGAGCCCGCCGCCGCGGTGGCGGTGTCGTGGATGGCCGAGCTGTACGCCGCCGTCGCCGGCCTCCTGGTGGCGCTCCACCAGACCTCGGACCGGGTCTTCGGGATCCCGGTCGCGTGCGCCGGGGCGGGCGCGCTGATCGCGGGGCTGCTGTGCCTCCTCGGCCTGGGCGAGGGTCGGATGCTGGTGCTCCCCGGTGCGATCGTCGGGCTGGTCTACGTCGCGGCCGGGCTCGTGCTGCACGCCGTCGACTGGCGGGCGCCGGTGCTCATGACGGTCGTGCTCGTCGTGGTCGTGCTCTTCGGGAGCATCTTCCCCTGGATCGCCCTGTCGCTGACGTCGACCGACGTCCAGCGGCTCTACTCCCCGCAGGACATCACTGCCGAGCCCGGCGACATCGATCCGTCGCGGGTGGCGGCCGACGCGCGGGTCGCCCACGAGATCCTGGTCGCGATCTCGGCGACCGTCGGGCTGCTGCTCGTGCTGGTCGCGCCGATGGCCGTCAGCCTCGGCGTCTCCGGCACGCTGCTCGCGGTCGCCGCCTGCCTGGTCGTCATGCTGCGCACGAGGCAGTACCGCACCGGCTCGGAGGTCCTCGTCGGCCTGGTGTCGGGCATCCTCGGCCTGGCGGCGACCGCCGTCGCGCTGCTCTGGCTCCACCCCGACTGGCGGCCCACGACGGCGGTTGTGCTGGCCGCGGCGGGCGGCGTACTCCTCGCGCTGACGCTCGTCCCCACCAGCGCGTCCATCCGGCGCGGTCGGCTCGGCGACGTCGCTGAGACGGTCGGGCTGCTCGCGCTGCTGCCGCTCCTCGTGCTCGCGTCCGGCCTCTTCTCCTCCGTGAACGTCTGAGATGACGACGAAGAAGGACCTGGTCGAGGCCCACGCGTTCAGCCGTCGCCGGCTGGTCACCGCGTTCGTCTCCGGCGCGCCCGGTGGCCGGGAGGTCGAGCCGACCCGGCCCGGCCGCACCATCGTGGGCGGGGTCGCCCTCGCCGTGCTCCTCGTCGCGGGCGCCGCGATCGGCTCCGTGCTCGCCCCGCGCGCCTCTGACGACTGGGACTCCCGCGGCCTGGTCGTGACGAAGGAGGGGGAGAGGTACGTCGTCACCGAGGACAACGGCGACCTGCGCCCGGTCATCAACCTCACCTCGGCCCAGCTGATCCTCGGCCTCGAGCCGCCCACGTCGGTGGTCTCCCAGGAGACGGTCGACGGCGAGACCCCCGGCGCGACGATCGGGATCGACGGCGCGCCGGAGGCGCTTCCGCGCCCGAGCGAGTTCGTCGAGAGCGGCTGGACGGCGTGTACGTCGGACGGCCAGGGCATCGCCGTCGACATCGAGGGCGACCCGGCCGTGAAGAACGCGCCGACCACGGGGTTCCCCGTCACGACCAAGGACGGCAAGGACTGGCTGATCGCGGAGAGCGTCGGCAGCGACGGCGTCGCCCGCGCCTACCGCTTCCAGCTGCCGGGAAAGCCGGCCGCCGTGCTCAACGGCGTCTTCGGCTCCTCGGTGAGCCCGATGACCGTGCCCGACCGCTGGCTCGCCCTCTTCGACCAGGGCGACCCGCTGACGTCGTCGAGCTTCGACTACACCGACGCCGGCAGGCCCTCCGACCTCGCCGGGAAGGACGGCGTCCCGGAAGGCGCCAAGGTCGGCATGCTGGCGACCTACCAGGGCAAGAGCTACCTCGTAGCGCGCGACGGCCTGCTCGCCCTCACCGAGTTCGAGGCGACCGTCTACGCCAACACGCAGGTCGCGGGCGCCGGAGCGACCCCGGACTCGATCGAGCTCGATCGACAGCCCCTGGACCTGGTCGATGAGAAGCTGCCCGCCACCTGGCCGGCGAGCGACCTGACCCCGGTCGTCGGCGCGATGTGCGCCCGACTCGTGGCGGCCCCGGGCGAGGACTCCTCGGTGCGGCTCGGCGTCGACCCCGGCACCACCGCGTGGCCCGAGACGCCGCCCGCGGCCGCCGCCGTCCAGCAGCACGTCGAGCCCGGCGCCGGCGCCTTCGTCTACTCGGGGAGCGGATCTGACGAGAAGGGGCTGATCCCGTGGATGGTCGACGGCCGCGGGGCGGCCAACCAGGTCGGCGACGCGACCAGCGTCGCCAACCTCGGGCTCGGCTCCTACGACGCGCCGGTCGTGAGCGACGCCTGGATCGAGGTGCTCGGCCGGGGCGTCGAGCTGTCCACGGACCTCGCGCTCTGCCCGCCGGGCTCCACGACCAAGAAGGGCTCCTCCGAGTGCGCGCCCAGCGGCACCTGACCGCGGCCGCCGCGGTCCTCCTCGCCCTCGGCACCGGCGCCGGGTCGGCGGTCGTCGGTGTCGTGACCGCCCCGCCGGCGTACGCCGCGGAGAGGTCGGTCCCGTGCCGGTCCGTCGCCACGGTGGACGACGCCGGCGTGAAGAGCGTCGACCTCAGCTATCCCGACCCGTACGACGAGATGCGGATCGCCGACGCACAGCGGGCGGTCGGTCGTACGCCGGGCAGCGGCGTGACGGTCGCCGTCCTCGACTCCGGCATCTGGCCGGGGGTCGCGGCGCACGTCCTGCGACCGTCGTTCAAGCCGAGCCAGACGCCGGGGAAGTACTACCACGGCACCACGGTCGCCGGGCTCATCGCCGGGAAGGCGACCGGCGGCGCCCCCGGTGGGATCGCTCCGGGCGCGACGCTGATCGACCTGCCGGTCAGCACCGCGCCGCAGACCGGCGACGAGGAGCCCGCGGTCTCGCGGCCCTCGGTGGAGGCGGCGCTGCACTACCTCAACGCGACGCGGTCGAAGTACTCCCACCTCGTCGTCAACCTCTCCGTCGAGTTCGACACGGGCAGCCCGGTGCTGCGGCGGGAGATCAGACGACTGGTGCGCAGCGGCGCGATCGTGGTGGCCGCCGCCGGCAACCGGACGGAGTCCGAGGAGACCACCTCGCCGACGCCGAGCGCCGGTCCCGCGGACGCCCGCGACCAGGTCTTCCCGGCGGCCTACCCCGGTGTCGTCGCCGTCGGCGCCACCCTCACGGAGGGGATGTCCGGCGACGTCAGCCAGTACGTCGTGCCGAACTCCGCCACCGACGTCGCCGCGCCCCCCGTCGGCGCGCACTCCTACACGCTCACGGGCCGGCCGTGCATCGTCGACGAGCCGACCACCTCGTGGTCGACCGCGGAGGTCAGCGGCGTGCTCGCGCTGCTCGCCTCGGCGTACCCCAAGGCGAGCGCCGGCGAGATCGTCGACCGGCTGCTCCGGACCGCGAGCGGCCGTGAGGACGTCCCCGGCCGCTACACCGGCGCCGGCGTCGTCCAGGCCTACGACGCCGTCACCCGGCCGCTCGACGACGGCAGGACCGCGGCCCCGGCGCCGGTGGCGCGCGCCAACCTCGGCCGGCCGGAGCGCGACGTCCTCCGCGGGACCCGCCATGCGGCGCTCTGGTGGGGCCTCGTCGGAGGCGGGGCGCTCGTCCTCGGGCTGGTGCTGCGGCCGCTGCTCTCGCGCCGGCGACGCTGAGCCGGACGCAGCGGCCGCGATGTGATGCGGCCGAAACCATGCGCGGCGAGAATGCCGTCGGGAGGTGCAGCATGCACACAGCGGAGCCCGGCGCCGTCACGGCCACCGACCTCGAGATCGCGGTGCTCGGCCCGCCGCGCCACCCCTCGCCGCTGGCGAGCACGCTCGTCGAGCGGCGCAGCTCGCTGCACTGGGTCGACGAGGGCGACCGGGTGCTGTTCGACGACACCCTCGGGATCGCCGCGGGTCGCGACGTGCCGATCAGTCTGCTGCCGTCGATGGAGCCCGGCGGGCCGCGCCGTCGGCTCTACTTCGACCCCGCCACCGCGCGGGCCGGCGTCGTCAGCTGCGGCGGGCTCTGTCCCGGGATCAACGACGTCGTACGCGGCCTCGTGCTGCAGCTCGCGCAGTACGGCGTACGCACCGTGCTCGGCTTCCGCAACGGCTACCTCGGGCTGGTCCCGCCGCTCGGCGAGGAGCCCTTGGAGCTGACCCCGGCGTCGGTCCGCGGCATCGACCGGCAGGGCGGCTCGCTGCTCGGCACCTCCCGCGGGGCGCAGGACCCGGAGGCGGTCGTCGACACGCTGCAGCGGCACGGTCTCGACATGCTCTTCGTCATCGGGGGCGACGGGACGCTGCGGGGCGCCGCCGCGATCGCCGCGGCCGCCCGTGCGCGGCGGGCGGACATCGCCGTCGTCGGCGTACCCAAGACCATCGACAACGACATCCCCTACATCGACCACAGCTTCGGCTTCCAGACCGCGTTCGCGCGGGCGGCCGAGTCGATCCGTGCCGCGCAGGTCGAGGCCGCGGCCACGCCGTACGGCGTCGGGCTGGTCAAGCTGATGGGCAGGCACTCGGGCTTCATCGCCTGCTACGCCTCGCTGGCCTGTCACGACGTCGACGTCGTGCTGGTGCCCGAGGTGCCGTTCACGCTCGACGGGCCGCGCGGCGTCCTCGAGTTCGTACGCCGCAAGGTCGAGGAGCAGGGGCACGCGGTCGTCGTCCTCGCCGAGGGGGCGGGGCAGGACCTCGTCCCACCCGACGGCGCGGGCGCCGCGGACGCCTCCGGCAACCTGCGGCTCGCCGACATCGGCGGCCTGCTGCGCCGCCGGCTGACCGAGCACTTCGCCGAGCATCGGATGGGGCTCAACCTGCGCTACGTCGACCCCGGCTACGCGATCCGCAGCGTCCCGGCGAACGGGTACGACGGCGTCTACTGCACCAGGCTCGCGCACGCCGCCGTCCACGCGGCGCTGTCCGGGCGGACCGAGATGATCGTCGGCCGCTGGCACGGCCGCTTCGTGCACCTCCCGATCGCGCTCGTCACCGGCGTACGCAACGTCGTGGACCCCGAGGGCGACCTGTGGCTCACCGTCCTCGAGACCACCGGGCAGCCGCCGGTCTTCGACGGCTGAGACGCGAAGCTGGTGCCGGTCGGCCCTCGATCTGCTCGATCGGCTGCCGTACGACACCAGCTTCCTCGCCTGGCGGAGGATGCGGGATTCGAACCCGCGAGGGCTGTTAACCCAACCCGCTTTCCAAGCGAGCGCCATAGGCCTCTAGGCGAATCCTCCGCGGAGGAGGGTACCGGTGCGCCGGTGCCGGAGCGAAATCGCGTCGGGGCCGCCGGCCCGGCTTTGGAGTGGCCGCCGGTGCTCACCTAGACTCCAGGGCAACCCCCCGTGTGGCGGCATCTCGCCGAATCCCCCAGGGCCGGAAGGCAGCAAGGGTAAGTGAGCTCTGTCGGGTACGCGGGGGGCCTCCTGCATTTCGCGGGCTCGACCTCCGGCCAGAGGTGGCTCGGCCGGCGTACACCTGCGCGGCCGGAGGCCGCTACCAGGTGTCGGTGGGGATGGTTAGGGTTTCTGACGTGGACTCACCCCTCGCCCTCTACCGCCGCTACCGGCCCGAGACGTTCGCCGAGGTCATCGGCCAGGACCACGTCACGACGCCGCTGCGCAACGCGCTGGCGAACAACCGGGTGAACCACGCCTATCTGTTCTCGGGCCCGCGCGGCTGCGGCAAGACGACCAGCGCGCGCATCCTCGCCCGGGCGCTGAACTGCGAGAAGGCGCCGGTGGCGGACCCGTGCGGGGAGTGCGACAGCTGTCGCGACCTGGCCCGTGGCGGGCCGGGGTCGATCGACGTCATCGAGATCGACGCCGCCTCCCACAACGGCGTCGACGACGCCCGCGACCTGCGGGAGAAGGCGTTCTTCGCCCCGGTGAGGAGCCGCTACAAGGTCTACATCATCGACGAGGCCCACATGGTCACGGCGCAGGCGTTCAACGCCATGCTGAAGCTCGTCGAGGAGCCTCCCCCGCACCTGCGGTTCATCTTCGCCACCACCGAGCCGGACAAGGTCATCCCGACGATCCGGTCGCGGACGCATCACTACCCGTTCCGGCTCTTCCCGCCCAAGCTGGTCGCCGACTACATCGCCACGCTGTGCGAGAAGGAGGGGATCGCGGTCGAGCCGGCGGCGCTGCCGCTGGTGGCCCGTGCTGGTGGCGGCTCGATGCGCGACAGCCTCTCGGTCATGGACCAGCTGCTCGGCGGTGCCGGTCCGCAGGGGGTCACCTACGAGCTGGCCGTCGGCCTGCTCGGCTACACCCCCGACTGGCTGCTCGACGAGGTGGTCGACGCGTTCGCCGCCCGCGACGGCGCCGCCGTCTTCGGTGTTATCGACAAGGTCATCGAGACCGGCCAGGACCCGCGCCGCTTCACCGAGGACCTCCTCCGCCGGCTGCGCGACCTCGTCATCGTCGCCGCCGTCCCCGACGCTCCGGCCAGTGGGCTCGTCGAGGTCTCCGAGGACGCCGGCGAGCGGCTGGTGGCCCAGGCCAACCGGTTCGGAGTGCACGAGCTCTCCCGCGCCGCCGACATCGTCGCGACCGGGCTGACCGAGATGCGTGGGGCGACGGCTCCGCGGCTGCTGCTCGAGCTCGTCTGCGCGCGGGTCCTGCTGCCCGGCGCCGACCACGGCACCGAGGGGCTCGCCGCACGGCTCGACCGGCTCGAGCGCCGGGTCGATATCAGCGGCACCCCGTCGCCGGCCCCGGCTCCCGCCCCGGCCGCTCCCGCGCAGGACCGCCCGGTCCTCAAGCCCTCGGTGGGCGCGCCGCGCAGCGGTGATTCCGCACCCGTTCCCGACGAACGATCGGTTGCCCCGCCACCGCCACCCACCGCCGGCGGTGAGCCTGCAACCGTTCCCGACGAGCGATCGGTTGCTGCGCCACCGCCGCCCGAGGAGGGCCACCCCGAGACCGCCCACCCGGAGCCCGAGCCGGCCCAGCCGGCCACGGGCGGCCTCACCCTTGTCGACGTACGCCGACTGTGGCCGGACGTCGTCGAGGCGGTGAAGACGAGGCGGCGGATGGCGTGGATCCACCTCACCCAGAACAGCCAGGTGGTGGCGCTCGACGGCAACGTCCTGACGCTCGGGTTCACCAACCCCGGCGCGCGCGAGTCGTTCGTCAACGGCCGCTCCGACGAGGTAGTCAGGCAGGCGGTGATCGACGTCGTCGGCGCCGACTGGCGGATCGAGGCGATCGTCGACCCCGGCGCCCAGGCGGGCGGGCCCCCGCCCGAGCCGCCACGGGGGAGCGCCCCGCCGACGCCACCCGGGTCGGGGTCACAGCCCGGACCGCCGGGTGGGGCGCCGCCGGGCGACCCGGGCAGTGACCCCGCCGCGATCGCGAAGGCGCGTGGGGCGATCCGCCCGACCCGCACCGGTGAGCAGCCGCCGTCGGTCGAGGACCGCGCCGCGCGGCTCGCCCAGGCCGATGCCGACGCCCACCCCGACGACCTCGATGCCGACGTCGAGGTGCTCGGCGGCGCCGAGCTGCTCCAGCGGGAGCTCGGCGCCCAGATGATCGAAGAGATCCGCCACCAGTAGGAGGACCAGATGAGTCAGAACCCGTTCGAGGGGCTGGGCGGCGGCCTCGACCTCAACGCGCTGCTCCAGCAGGCCCAGCAGATGCAGGAGCAGCTGGTCTCGGCGCAGGACAAGCTCGCCGAGACGATCGTCGAGGGCACCGTCGCCGGCGGCGCGGTGACCGTGAAGGTCAACGGCATCGGCGAGCTGGTCGGCGTGGACATCAAGCAGGGTGAGTTCGACGGCAGCGACCCCGACGACCTCGAGGACCTCTCGGCCGTCATCGTCGCCGCCTACCGCGACGCCAAGGCCCAGGCCGACGCACTCGCCAGCGAGTCGCTCGGCCCGCTCGCGGGCGGCGGACTGCCCGGCGGGCTCCCCGGCGGGCTCCCTGGCGGGCTCCCCGGCGGTCTGCCCGGTGCCGGCGGCGGATCGGGCGAGACGCCCGGCAAGCTGGGCTTCTAGAGAGCGGGCAGCGTTGTACGAAGGTGTCGTCCAGGATCTCATCGACGAGCTCGGCAGACTGCCGGGCGTGGGTCCGAAGAGCGCGCAGCGGATCGCGTTCCATCTGCTGCAGGCCGACCCGGCCGACGTACGCCGGCTCGCCGACGTGCTCGTCGAGGTGAAGGCGAAGGTCAAGTTCTGCTCGGTCTGCTTCAACGTGTCCGAGGAGGAGACCTGCCGGATCTGTCGCGACCCGCGGCGCGACCCGAGCGTGCTGTGCGTGGTGGAGGAGTACAAGGACGTCGTGGCGATCGAGCGGACCCGTGAGTTCCGCGGCCGCTACCACGTGCTCGGCGGCGCGATCAGCCCGATCGACGGGATCGGCCCCGACCAGCTCCGGATCCGCGAGCTCGTGCAGCGGCTCAACGACCCCGCGATCACCGAGGTCATCCTCGCCACCGACCCCAACCTGGAGGGCGAGGCGACGGCGACCTACCTCACCCGCCAGCTGGGCCCTCTGGGGCTGAAGGTGACCCGACTGGCCAGCGGGCTTCCCGTAGGCGGAGACTTGGAGTACGCCGACGAGGTCACGCTCGGGCGGGCATTCGCAGGAAGGCGGGCAGCTGAATGACGACACCGACGCCGGGAGAGACGACTCTCGACCCCCAGACCAACGGGTTCGCGATCCAGATCGCGGACTCCGTGGAGAGCTTCCTGCTCGCGATCCGGGCGATCGCCTCGGAGGGTGACCGCGGCAGCGCCGTACCCCTGCTGCTCCTCGAGGTGAGCCAGGTGCTCCTCGCCGGAGCCCGTCTGGGGGCCCACGCGGACTTCGAGGTGCGGGAGGAGTACCAGCCCGACGTCGGCCCGGAGGTCGACGTCGACGAGCTGCGGCTGCGGCTCGCCGAGCTCCTCGGCTCCCTCGACACCTACAGCTTCGTCTTCGACCCGTACGAGCCGGAGGTCGTGATCAGCCAGATCTCCGACGACCTCGCCAGCGTCGTCGCCGACGTCGAGAACGGCCTGCGCCACTTCAAGCGTGGCGACATCGCCGAGGCGCTGTGGTGGTGGCAGTTCAGCTACGTCAGCAACTGGGGCAACCTCGCGGGGGCGGTGCTCAACGCGCTCGTGACGGTCGTGTCGCACGACCGGCTCGACGCCGAGTTCACCGGCGAGGAGGAGGACCTCGCCGCGGCCAATGAGATGCTGGAGGGGGAGGACCCCTCGGCAACGTAGAATTCGGTGAACCCTACGCACCGAACCCGAGGACCATCAGTGGGCATTGTCGTCCAGAAGTACGGCGGCAGCTCCGTCGCCGACGCTGCCGGCATCAAGCGGGTCGCGCAGCGCATCGTCAACACCAAGAAGCAGGGCCACGACGTCGTCGTCGTGGTCTCCGCCATGGGCGACACGACCGACGAGCTGCGTGACCTCGCCGAGCAGGTGACCCCGCTCCCGCCGCCGCGCGAGCTCGACATGCTGCTCACCGCCGGCGAGCGGATCTCGATGGCGCTGGTCGCGATGGCGATCGCCCAGCTCGGCCACGAGGCCCGCTCGTTCACCGGCTCGCAGGCCGGCGTGATCACCGACTCGGTGCACGGCAAGGCGAAGATCATCGACATCAAGCCCGGCCGGATCGAGACCGCCGTCAAGGACGGCGCCATCGCCATCGTCGCCGGCTTCCAGGGTGTCTCGCAGGACACCAAGGACGTCACCACCCTCGGCCGCGGCGCCTCCGACACGACGGCGGTCGCGCTCGCGGCGGCGCTCGGCGCCGAGGTCTGCGAGATCTACAGCGACGTCGACGGCGTCTTCACCGCCGACCCGAGGATCGTCGAGACCGCGCGCAAGCTCGACCGCGTCTCCACCGAGGAGATGCTCGAGCTGGCCGCCTCGGGTGCGAAGATCCTCCACCTGCGGTGCGTCGAGTACGCCCGCAACTACGACATGCCGATCCACGTCCGCTCCTCCTTCTCCACCAAGGAGGGCACCTGGATCATCCCCGACAGCGCACTGGCAGGAGAAGAGACCATGGAGCAGGCGATCATCGCCGGCGTGGCCCACGACCGCTCGGAGGCCAAGGTCACCGTCGTCGGCGTCCCCGACAAGGTCGGCGAGGCCGCGCGTATCTTCGAGACGCTCGCGGCGGCCGAGATCAACATCGACATGGTCGTGCAGAACGTGTCCGCGGCCGCCACCGGGCTCACCGACATCTCGTTCACGCTGCCGCGCAACGACGGCCAGACTGCCATGGGCGCGCTCGCCCGGCTGCAGTCCGAGATCGGCTACGACAAGCTGCTCTACGACGACCAGATCGGCAAGGTCTCTCTCATCGGGGCCGGCATGCGCTCCCACCCGGGGATCACGGCGAAGTTCTTCTCCGCCCTCGCCTCGGCCGGGGTCAACATCGAGATGATCTCGACCTCCGAGATCCGGATCTCCGTCATCGTCGACGAGGCGCAGGTCGACACCGCCGTCCAGGCCGCCCACACCGCGTTCGACCTCGACGCCGACGAGGTCGAGGCGGTCGTCTACGGAGGGACCGGCCGATGAGCGAGAAGCGGGTCAACATCGGGGTCGTCGGCGCCACCGGCCAGGTGGGCGTCGCGATGCGGCAGATCCTCGCGGAGCGGAAGTTCCCGGTCGGCGAGATCAGGTTCTTCTCCTCCCCGCGCTCGGCGGGCAAGGTGCTGGAGTTCGAGGGGCCCGGTGGTCGGCAGAGCGTCGTCGTCGAGGACGCCGAGACCGCCGACCCGACCGGGCTCGACATCGCGCTCTTCTCCGCCGGTGCGGGCGCCTCCCGCGCGCTGGCGCCGAAGTTCGCCGCCGCCGGCGTGATCGTCATCGACAACTCCTCCGCCTGGCGCAAGGACCCCGCGATCCCGTTGGTCGTCGCGGAGGTCAACGCCGCTGCGATGGCGCCGGTGATCGAGGCCCGCCAGGGGATCGTCGCCAACCCGAACTGCACGACCATGGCGGCGATGCCGGTCCTCAAGCCGCTGCACGACGCGGCCGGCCTGACGCGGCTGGTCATCTCGTCCTACCAGGCCGTCTCCGGCTCCGGGATCGCCGGCGTCGAGGAGCTGGCCACCGAGGTCTCCGCGGCCGGCGAGAAGGCCCGCGAGCTGGCGTACGACGGCGAGAGCGTCGCCTTCCCCGAGCCGGTCACGTACGTCGACACGATCGCCTACAACGTCCTCCCCATGGCCGGCTCCATCGTCGACGACGGGTTGAACGAGACCGACGAGGAGCAGAAGCTCCGCAACGAGTCCCGCAAGATCCTCGACATCCCCGACCTGCCGGTCTCCGGCATCTGCGTTCGGGTCCCGGTCTTCACCGGCCACTCGCTGTCGGTCAACGCCGAGTTCGGTGAGGAGATGACCCCCGAGCGCGCCCGCGAGCTGCTCGCCGGCGCCCCCGGCGTGGAGCTCCGCGACGTCCCGACACCGCTGTACGCGGCCGGCAAGGACCCCTCCTACGTCGGTCGGCTCCGTCAGGACGAGGGTGTCCCGGGCAACCGCGGGCTGGCGATGTTCATCGCAGGCGACAACCTCCGCAAGGGCGCGGCGCTCAACACCGTGCAGCTCGCGGAGATCGTCGCCGCTGCCCTCTGAGCGGTCCGCCCGGCCTCACAGCCAGTCGGCGAACGCGGCCGGCACCCCGAGCTGGTCGAACGCGCCCTCGTCGCGGATCCGGGACGCGGCGGTGGCCAGCGACGCGTACGCGACCAGCGCCAGCCTGCCCCCGACGCTGATCCGGCGTACGCCGGCCCCCGCCAGCTGCGCGACGGTCAGGTCCGCCGGCGCGAGCACGTTGACGGGCCGCGCCACGGCCTCGCAGACCGCGCGGATCTCGTCGAGGGTGCGCAGCCCGGGCGCGAACAGCACGTCGGCCCCGGCCTCCTCGTAGGCCTGCATCCGCGTGATCGTGTCGTCGAGGGCGGGGTTGCCGCGGATGTGGTTCTCGGCGCGGGCGGTGAGGACGAAGGGTACGTCGAGCGCGCGGGCGGCCTGCGCCGCGGCGGCGACCCGCTCGGCGGCCAGGGCGAGCGGGTAGAGCCCGTCGACGGGGTCGAAGTCCTCGATCGACCCACCGACCGCGCCCGCGCCGGAGGCCGTGGTGACGGCGAGCGCAGCGTCGGCGGGCCGTGGTCCGTAGCCGTTCTCCAGGTCCATCGCGACCGGCAGGTCGGTCGCCTCGTCGAGCACGCGGGCGTGCGCGGCCACCTCGTGGAGCGCGACGCTGCCGTCGGCCCGGCCGAGTCCGAACGCGAAGCCGGAGCTGGTGCTCGCGATCGCCGGGAAGCCCAGAGTCGTGAGGACCCGGGCGGAGCCGGCGTCCCAGGCGTTGGCGATGACGAAGGTCCCGCGCTCGTGGAGCGCGCGGAACGCCTCGCCCTTCTGCTGCTGGCGTGATCCCATGCCTCGACCCTGGCACCCGGGCGGGCGACCTCGCACGCGGGTTTCGGACGGGTCAGCCGGTCACGTCGCGTCGATGTAGCGCACGCTCACCCATCGGGCCAGCACGAAGGAGGCCACCGCGAGGACGACGATCACCACGGCGCCCCACAGGGAGTCGACGTGGTCGGTCAGGAACAGGATCGACAGCACCGAGACCAGCCCGGTGCCGAGGAAGCCGATGCTGAACGGGGACGGCGTGCCGAAGGCGCGCAGCAGCAGCCCTCCGCCGACCACCCCGATGACGAAGATGCCGAGCAGTAGGGGGAAGCCGGCCCGACCCAGCGACGTCGTCCCGCGGGCGGCCTGGCTGAGCTGCTCGCAGCCCCAGACCGACACGACGAGCCAGAGGCCGACGACCAGGCCGGTCACGGCCGCGGCCGTGTGTCCGTCGAGCGGGAGCTCACGGGCCGGTCGGGGCGCCTTCGGCGGCTTCGGGACGCGTCCCGCCTTCGCGGGCTTCTCGTCGGGCCCGGGCTGCTCGGGCTCCGCGGCCTGCTCGGGCCCGGCGGCCTGCGCGGGGAGCACCTGGGTGGGCTCCTCGCCCGGCTCCTTCGGCTTCCAGCGGTCGTCGTCCACCGGCTCGAGTCGGGCGGTGTCAGCGGTATCCGGCGTCTCCTCGGCGGGCTCGGTCCGCTCGTCGCGCGAGTCGTCCGCCGGCGTACGCCCCGCCTTCTCCTTCTTCCGCCGGAAGCCCAGCTTCGGCGGCTCGAGCCGGTTGCCGAGATCGTTGCCCATGCGGGCCAGTGTTCCACGGGTCGCGGGCCGACCCGGAGACGTCAGAGGCCGGCGCCGCGCGCGGCGAGGCGCCGCTCCTCCTGGGGTACGACGTCGCGGGAGTGCTCCACGAGCGTGCGCGCCACCCGGCTCAGCGGCCGGCCGCGCCGCCACGCCATGACGACGACCTCGGGCGCCGTCGACTGCTGCAGCGGCCGGGTGACCACCGGCAGCCCCTCGGACGTCATCCTCATGGCCGGACGCTGGAGCAGGAGCGTCCAGCCCAGGCCGCGGCCGACCAGGGACCGGACGGTCTCGATGTTGGTCGAGCGGAAGCGTACGTCGGGCTCGACGCCCATCGACCCGAGCACGTTCAGGGCGTGCTGCTGCGTCACGGGCGTCGCGAGCAGGATGTAGGGCTCGTCGGCGAGGTCGCGGGCGTCGAGCGGGGTCTCGGGGTCGGCGGCGGCCCAGTGGTCGGCCGCGAGCAGGACGGCCGGGCTGCGGGTGCCGAGACGCACCCGCTCGGAGCCGACCGGCAGCATGTAGTCGTAGCAGACCAGGACGTCGATCAGGCCGTGGTCGAGCGCGTCGGTGAGGTCGTCCTGGCTGCCCTCGCGGAACGTGAGGTCGACGGCCGGATGCAGCTCGGTGAACGTCGAGAGGACGATCGGCAGGATCGTGGGGCCGAGGCTCTGGAAGCAGCCGATCGACACCGCGCCGGTGAGGTGCTCCGGTCCCACCCGGGTCTCGTGCAGGAAGTCGTCGGCCGTGTGAAGGACCGCGCGGGCGCGCTCGAGCACGTAACGGCCGGTCGGCGTGAGCGCGACGCCGCGCGACCGCTGCCGGGTGAACAGCGTCTCGCCGAGCGCCTTCTCGAGCTGTCCGACGGCGAGTGAGACGGCCGTCGGCGAGAGGATCAGCTGCTCGGCGGCGCGGGTGATCGTGCCGCTCTCCGCCACCGCCACGAAGAGCTGGAGCTGGCGCAGCGTGAACGGCAGGTCGCCCTGCAGCGGAGCCTCCGACTGGGTGACCACCACCACTCCTTCCTCAGTTCAGCAGTGGAACTAGGCACGGATTCTGTGCTTGCAGCGAGTATGACGCACGCCACATGCTCGACGCACCCATCCCGGACGAGAGGAAGCGCAGATGTCCGCGCCAGTGGCCTTCACCCCCGAGCACGAGGAGTTCGCCTCGTGGGTCAGGGACTTCGCCGCCGAGTTCAGCGACGGCTACAACGACCGCGCCCACAGCGACGAGTTCCCCTGGGACCTCGGCCGCGCCATGGGGAAGCAGGGCCTGCTCGGGCTCGGCACCTCGGAGGAGCGGGGCGGCCAGGGCCTGCTCGGTGACGAGCTCACCAAGACCCACCTCGGCATCGCCCACGAGGAGCTGGCGTACGCCGACTTCTACCTCAGCCAGCTCGCCTACACGTGCAACCTGACCGCGCCGCTGCTGGAGCGGTTCCTGCCGTCCCACCGTGCCGACGAGTACGTCCCCGGCATCGTCAACGGCGACCACGTCGTCGCGCTCGGCCTCACCGAGCCGGGCAGCGGCTCCGACGCCGCCGCCATGCGGATGAAGGCGACCCGCGTCGAGGGCGGCTGGAAGCTGAACGGCGAGAAGACCTCGATCACCTTCGCCCCCCACGCCACCGCGATGATCACCTTCGCCAAGGTGGTCGACGAGAGCACCGGCGAGGGCGGGATCACCGCCTTCCTCGTTCCTCTGGCCCAGGACGGCGTGACGATCCAGAGGTTCGCCGACCCGGGCTGGCGCCCGCTCGGTCGCGCCGCGGTCTTCCTCGACGACGTGGTCGTCCCCGACGACCTGGTCATCGGCGGCGTCGGCAACGGCTTCAAGCTGGTCATGAAGGAGTTCGACTACACCCGCTCGGTCATCGGCCTCATGTCCTCCGGCGTGGCCCGCAAGGCGCTCGACCTCGGCATCTCCTACGCCCGCGACCGCAAGGCGTTCGGCAGGCCGATCGGCGCCAACCAGGGCGTCAGCTTCCCGATCGCCGAGCAGGCCACCAAGCTCGAGGCCGCCCGCTGGCTCTGCTATCGCGCGCTCTCGCTCGCCGACCTCGGGAGGTCCTTCACCAGGGAGGCGGCGATGGTGAAGTGGTGGGTCACCGACGTCTCCCTCGAGACGATCCGCCAGGTCGTCATCCTGCACGGCCACACCGGCTTCGCCGAGGAGATGCCGCTCCAGGCGATGCTCCGCGACGTCTCCGGCCTCGAGATCGGCGAGGGCACCCCCCAGATCCAGAAGCTCGTCATCGCGCGCAGCCTGATCGGGCGGGAGACGGTGGGATGACCGAGCAGCAGACCCAGCAGCCGGCCGGCCCGCTCGCCGGCGTACGCGTCGTCGACCTGACCCAGGCCCTCGCCGGCCCGTTCACGACCGCCCTCCTCGCCGACCTGGGCGCGGACGTGGTCAAGGTCGAGCCGCCGCGCGGCGACATGCTCCGCAACGTCGGGCCCTTCCATCCCGACGACGAGCGCCGGCCGTACGGCGCGGTCTTCGGCAACGCCAACCGCAACAAGCGCAGCCTCGTGCTGGACCTCAAGGCCCCGGAGGGGCGCGAGGTGCTCCTCGAACTGGTCGACGGCGCCGACGCCGTCGTCGAGAACTTCTCGCTCGGCGTCATGGACCGCCTCGGCCTCTCGTACGAGACGCTCGCCGAGCGCAACCCGAAGCTCGTCTACACCTCGATCCGCGGCTTCGGAGACACCCGCGGCGGCGAGAGCCCGTACGCCGACTGGCCGGCCTTCGACATCGTCGCCCAGGCCATGGGCGGACTGATGTCGATCACCGGCCAGGACCGCGACAGCCGGGTCCGGGTCGGGTCGGGGATCGGTGACACCGCCGCCTCCCTCTTCGCCGTCTACGGCACCCTCGCCGCGCTCTTCGAGGCGCAGCGCTCCGGGAAGGGTCAGTACGTCGACGTCGCGATGGTCGACGCCGTGCTCGCGCTCTCCGAGGTCGTCGTCAACAACTACGCCTACACCGGCATCGCGCCCGAGCCGATGGGCAACCAGCTCAACGGGTTCGCGCCGTTCGACGTCGTACCCACCAAGGACGGCGAGGTCGCCCTCGGCGCCCCGCACCGCGCGCAGTGGGTCAAGCTCTGCGCCGCGATGGAGCGCGAGGACCTCGTCGACGACCCGCGCTACGCCACCGACCACGCCCGCTGGCTGCACCGCGAGGAGGTCTACGAGGTCCTCAACGAGTGGACCTCGCGGCACTCCACCGAGGAGCTGGTGGACCTGCTCGCCGGACAGGTGCCGCTCGGCCCGGTCAACACCGCGGCCGACATCTTCGCCGACCCGCACTTCCGCACCCGCGAGATGCTCCCGACCGTCGAGGTCCCGGGCACGGCCGACCGGGTGTCGGTGACCGGGGTCGTGCCCAAGCTGTCCCGCACCGCGGGCGGCGTACGCCATCGGGCCCCGCTCGTCGGCGAGCACACCGCCGAGATCCTCCGCGGCCTCGGGTACGACGAGGCCCGCATCGCCGCGCTCACCGACGCCGGCGCCACCACCGTCCCGACCGCCGTCCCCACCGAGACTCCCGAAGGAGCCGTCCGATGAAGATCACCCGGATCGACCTGATCCCCGTCTCGACCCCGATGGTCAAGCCGTTCAAGATGCCCGGCACCAACATCACCCACATCCACAGCCTCGTGCTGCGGATCGAGACCGACGAGGGCGTCGTCGGCGTCGGCGACTCGGGCGACACCTCGAGCTGGTACCGCGGGGAGACCCCCGACTCCATCGCCGCGATGATCCGCGACCACATCGCGCCCCGCTTCCTCCTCGGCCAGGACCCGCTCGCGATCGAGAAGATCGTCGGCCAGATGGACACCTTCGTCCGCGACAACAACCAGGCCAAGGCGCTGGTCGACTTCGCGCTGCACGACCTCAAGGGCAAGGCCTTCGGGATGCCGGTCTACGAGCTGCTCGGCGGGAAGACCACGGACGGCTCGGTCCAGGGCTGGGTCGCTGGCGCCGGCTCCGCCGAGGAGCTCGCCGCGGAGGCCCGCCGCGCGCTCGACGCCGGCTTCGCGCTGGTCAAGATCAAGTCCGGCGGCGACCAGGCCGCCGACGTACGCAACGTGGCGGCGGTCCGCGACGAGATCGGCGACGACGTACGCCTTGTCCTCGACGTCAACGGCTTCTGGAACTACGACCAGGCGCTCACCACCATCCGCAGGCTGGACGGGTACGGCCTGTACTGCATCGAGCAGCCGCTGCCGCACTACGACATCGAGGGGCTCGCCAGGCTTCGTGACCGGGTCGGCACGCCGATCTTCGCCGACGAGTCCGCCCAGGAGCTGCACCACCTCAAGGAGATCATCGACCGCCGCGCGGCCGACGGCCTGTTCATCAAGCTGCAGAAGGCCGGCGGGCTCGTGAAGGCCCAGCGCTGGCTCACCATGGCCCGCCTCGCCGGCCTGCCGGTGATGAGCGGCTGCATGATCGGCTCCGGCCTCGAGGCCAGCCCGTCGGCGCACCTGATGATGTCGAACCAGTGGGCCTCGCAGTTCACCCACGAGAACCTCGGTCCGCTCATCATCAACAACCAGCTCGAGAACGCCGAGCAGGTCATCACCGAGGACATCGCCGACAACGTCCCGGTCTTCCGCGACGGCGTGCTCTACCCGAACGAGGGCCCCGGCTACGGCATCGAGCTCAACGAGGCCTTCATCGAGAAGAACCTCACCGCCGGCAAGCAGGTCACCACCCTCTCGGCCGACAGCAGCTCGACGGTCCTGGCATGACCACGACGGCACCCGGCCCTCTCGCCGGCCTGCGCGTGGTGGAGCTCGGCGGGCTCGGCCCGGCCCCGTTCGCCACGATGTACCTTGCCGACCTCGGTGCGGACGTCGTCCGCATCGACCGGTCGGGCGCGGGCTTCGAGATGCCGATCGACCCGACCCTGGACACGCTGCAGCGCGGCAAGACCCGGCTGACGCTCGACCTGAAGCAGGAGTCCGACCGCGAGGTCGCCCTCGCGCTGGTCGACGCCGCCGACGTCCTCGTCGAGTCCTACCGGCCGGGTGCCGCCGCACGGCTCGGGCTCGGCCCGGAGGAGTGCCGGACGCGCAACCCCCGGCTCGTCTACGCCCACATGACCGGCTGGGGGCAGGACGGCCCGCTCGCCCAGCGCGCCGGCCACGACCCGTCCTACATCGCCCTCACCGGCGCCCTGCACGCCATCGGCCGCGCCGGCGGCCCGCCCCAGCTCCCGCTGAGCCTCGTCGGCGACTTCGCCGGCGGCGCGATGTACCTCGTCGCCGGCATCCTCGCCGCCCTCGTCGAGCGGTCGGTCTCCGGCGAGGGCCAGGTCGTCGACGCCGCCATCGTCGACGGGGTCAGCCACCTGATGGCCAACCCCTACAGCCTGCTCGCGGGCGGCGCCTGGCGCGACGAGCGCGGCACCAACCTGATCGACTCCGGAGCGCCGTTCGTCGACGTGTACGAGTGCCGCGACGGCCGCCACGTCGCCGTCGCCGCCCTCGAGCCGCCGTTCTACGCCGCCTTGGTCGAGGGCCTGGGCCTCGACACCGCCGACCTCCCCGGCCAGTGGGACGTCGACGGCTGGCCGGTGCTCCGCAAGCACCTCGCCGAGGCGTTCGCGGCCCGCGACCGCGACGAGTGGGCCGACCACTTCACCGGCACCGACGCCTGCGTCTCCCCGGTGCTGTCGATGACCGAGGCGCCGCACCACGAGCACCTCGCCGCGCGCGGCACCTTCCTGGACCGCGACGGTCACCCCGAGCCCGCACCGGCGCCCCGCTTCGACCGCACGCCCGCCGGCGTACCGGCTCCGCCCCCGCCGCCCGGCGCCGCCGACCCCACCGACGTCCTCCGCGCCTGGTCAGCCACGCCGCGGACGGCCACGACCGAACCCACCCACGCCAACCACTCTGCGCGAGCGTCGGCCGCGTCCGACAGAACGAAGGTGAACCGATGACCACAACCGTCGCCGTCAGCGAGAGCCGGCCGGTCGAGGCGAGCGATCGCTCGGAGCTCCGCCGCGTGATCCTCTCCAGCTATCTCGGCAGCACGATCGAGATGTACGACTTCATCCTCTACGCGACCGCGTCGACGGTCGTGTTCGGACCGGTCTTCTTCGCCGACCTGGACCCGCTGTGGGGCACCGTGGCGTCGTACGCCCTCTTCGCCATCGGGTACATCGCCCGCCCGCTGGGCGGGGTCGTCTTCGGGCACTTCGGCGACCTCGTCGGCCGGAAGCGGATGCTGCTCATCGCCATGCTCGTCATGGGGCTGGCCTCCTTCGCGGTCGGGCTGGTGCCGGCGGTGCCGACCTGGGGCGCCCTGGCGCTGGTCGTCCTCCGCGCGGTGCAGGGCATCGCGATCGGGGGCGAGTGGGGCGGCGCGGCGCTGATGTCGCTCGAGCACTCCCCGACGAGGAGCCGCGGCCTGGCGGCCTCCTTCGCCAACGCCGGCGGTCCGGCCGGGGCCTTCCTCGGCACGGTCGCGCTGGCCCTCGTCGCGCTGCTGCCGAAGGACGAGTTCCTGTCGTGGGGCTGGCGCGTTCCGTTCCTCGCATCGATCGTGCTGCTGGCCGTCGGTCTCTGGGTCCGCTCGTCGATCTCCGAGAGCCCGGTCTTCCAGGCCGCGATGGAGCGGCAGGAGGAGCTCGAGGCCGAGCGCGCCACGCGCAAGCTGCCGATCGCCGAGGTCCTGCGTCGCCCCGGCACGCTGGTCGCCGTCGCGATCGTCGGCATGGGCGCCTTCGTGATCCAGGCGCTCTTCTCCACGATGGGCATCACCATCGCGGTCACGAACGGCGTCTCCGAGTCCCAGGGGCTGTGGGCGTTCGCGATCTCGCAGGCCGTCGCCGCGTTCACCATCCCCGTCTCCGCCGCGATCTCCGACCGGGTGGGCCGCCGGCCGGTCATGCTCACCGGCCTGCTGGCCACCGCGGCCCTCGGCTTCCCGGTCTTCCACCTGATGTCGTCCGGTTCCTGGCCGCAGGTGATCCTCGGGTTCCTCCTCGCCTGCCCGGTGCTGCAGTCGCTGACCTACGGCCCGCTCGCCGCGTTCCTGACCGAGAACTTCTCGACCACGTCGCGCTACACCGGTGCCTCGCTCGGCTACCAGCTGGCGAGTCTCCTGGGTGCGGGCTTCACCCCGCTCATCACCTCGTCGATCTTCGCCGCGCAGCACGGGACGTACGCCGGCGTCGGGCTGTTCCTCGTCGGCGGCGTGCTGGTCAGCGCGGTCGTCCTGGCCGTCGCGGCCCGGGAGACCCGCGGGCGCGACCTGGTCGCCGACGTAGCCTGAGAATCGACCCCCCATCCCCCGAAGGAGCAGCATGACCACGACCGCCTGGCACGAGAGCATCTACAGCGCCGGCTGGATCCCCGGCTCGGCCGGCACGCTCACTGTGACAGCACCGGCGACCGGCGAGGAGCTGGCCCGCGTCGGGCTCGCGGACGCCGCCGACCTCGACCGCGCCGTCGCCGGCGCCAAGGAGGCCCAGCGGGCCTGGGGCGGTGCGCCGTACGTCGAGCGCGCCGCGGTCCTCCGCAGGGCCGCCCAGCTGCTCGAGGCCGACCCGTCCCGGCTCGCCGGCTGGCTCGTCCCGGAGTCCGGCTCGGCGCAGGCCAAGGCCGCCTTCGAGGTCGGCCTCGTGGTCGAGGAGCTCTACGAGTGCGCCGCGGTCGCCTCCGCCCCGCCGGGCCAGCTGCTCCGCAGCGTCAAGCCGCGGCTCTCGTACGCCCGCCGAGTGCCGTACGGCGTCGTCGGGGTCGTCGCGCCGTTCAACTTCCCCGCGATCCTCGCGATGCGGTCGGTCGCGCCCGCGCTCGCGGTCGGCAACGCCGTCGTCCTCAAGCCCGACCCGCGTACGCCGATCGCGGGCGGGCTCGCGCTGGCCGAGCTGCTCGAGGAGGCCGGCCTCCCCGAGGGCGTGCTGCACGTGCTCCCGGGCGGCGCCGAGGTCGGGCAGGCGCTGGTCGCGCACCCGGACGTCCCGTGCCTCTCGTTCACCGGGTCGACGCCGGCCGGGCGGGCGATCGGGGAGGCGGCGGGGCCGCTGCTCAAGACCGTCCACCTCGAGCTCGGCGGCAACAACGCGCTGGTCGTCCTGCCCGACGCCGACGTCGCCGCCGCGGCGTCGGTCGGCGCGTGGTCGTCGTTCCTCCACCAGGGCCAGATCTGCATGACCGCCGGTCGTCACCTCGTCCACCGCTCGCTCGTGGACGAGTACACCGCGCTCCTCGCCGAGAAGGCCGACAAGGTCCCGGTCGGCGACCCCACGGACGGCGCGGTGATGCTGGGCCCGCTCATCGACGAACGGCAGCTCTCGCACGTCGACGGCGTCGTCAGCGACAGCGTCGCGGCCGGAGCCCGGCTCGTCGCCGGTGGGACCCACGAGGGCCTGCTCTACCGGCCGACGGTGCTCGCCGACGTCCCCCTCGACTCGCGCGCGTGGCAGGAGGAGATCTTCGGCCCTGTCGCCCCGGTGGTCGCCTACGACGACGTCGACGAGGCGATCGAGCTGGTCAACGGCTCGGAGTTCGGCCTCTCGGTCTCGCTCCTCACCTCGAACGCCTACGCCGCCGTCGAGCTCGCCGACCGCATCCACTCCGGCGCGGTGCACGTCAACGACAGCACCGTCGACGACGAGGCGGTCGCGCCGTTCGGCGGCATCAAGGCCTCGGGCGTCGGCGGCCGCTTCGGTGGCGCCGCCGCCAACCTCGAGACCTTCTGCGAGACCCAGTGGGTCACGGTGCAGGGACGCCCCGAGCAGTACCCGTTCTGAGGCCCGGTCCAAGGACACCCGGGCGGGTGACCACCGGCTCATCCGCCCGGGAACGGGTGCGCGGACGCTGGGGGCTCGAGAGCCTCCACTGAGCCCGAAATGACAGACGGACCCACGCGTTCGTGGGTCCGTCTCCGGTTGGTCGGGCTGACAGGATTTGAACCTGCGGCCTCTTCGTCCCGAACGAAGCGCGCTACCAAACTGCGCCACAGCCCGATCGTGACCTCCCGATCGACGGGGGCTCACAGGCACGTGAGCATATCCCAGCCGCGAGCCCCACCCGTAATCGGGGATCACCCGCGAGACAGTGCCGGATCGGCTCCGCGCTCGACCAGCGTCAGCATCGTCGCCTCCGGCCGGCAGCAGACCCGGACGCGGGCGTACGGCGACGTGCCGAGCCCCGCCGAGACGTGCAGCCACGCGGTGCGCCCGCCGGCGCTGTAGTAGTGCAGCCCGCGGGCGCGGGCCGTGTCGAGGTCGCAGTTCGTGGTGAGCGCCCGGCCGCCGGGCAGGCAGACCTGGCCGCCGTGGGTGTGGCCGGCCAGGATCGCGTCGTACCCGTCCGCGGCGTACTGGTCCAGCACCCGCAGGTACGGCGCATGAGCGACCCCGAGGCGTACGTCGGCGGCCGGGTCGGCCGGACCGGCGACGAGGTCCAGCCGGTCGTAGGAGAGGTGCGGGTCATCGACGCCGGCGAACGCGACCCGCACGCCCTTGACGGTCAGCGACGTGCGGGTGTTGGTGAGGTCGAGCCAGCCGGCGCGGCTGAAGCCGGCGGTGAGGTCGCGCCAGGGCAGCTGCGGCACGTCGGTACGCCGCTTGCCGTCGTCGGGCAGGAGGTACTTGACCGGGTTGCGCAGCCGGGGCTCGAAGTAGTCGTTGGACCCGTGCACGAACACGCCCGGCACGCGAAGGAGGCCCGACAGTGCGCCGAGGACGGCCGGGACGGCCCGCTGGTGGGAGAGGTTGTCGCCGGTGTTGACGACCAGGTCCGGCCCGGTGTCCATCAGGTCGGCGAGCCAGCGGATCTTCTTCCGCTGCGAGGGGACCATGTGGATGTCGGAGAGGTGCAGGACCTTCAGCTGGGGCGCGCCCGCGGGCAGCACCGGCACGGTCACCTGGCGCAGCACGTAGTCGCGCGACTCCCAGGCGGCGTACGCCGTCAGCGCGGCGCCCGCGGCGATCCCGGCGCCCGCGGTGGTGGCGAGAAACGGGCGGAGGCGCATGCGGCAACCCTGCCACAATGGGCCTCATGAGCGACCTCAAGGACCGCATCCGGACCGACCTCACCGCCGCGATGAAGGCGCGGGACGAGGTCCGCTCGTCGACGTTGAGGATGCTGCTCGCCGCGATCACCAACGCCGAGGTCGCCGGCAAGCAGGCCCGCGAGCTCAGTGACGACGACGTCGTGGGCGTCCTGTCCACCGAGGCCAAGAAGCGCCGGGAGGCGGCCACCGCGTTCGCCGAGGGCGGGCGGGCGGAGATGGCGGCCAAGGAGTCCGCCGAGGCCGCGGTCATCACCGAGTACCTCCCGGCTCAGCTCTCGGAGCAGGAGATCGCCGACCTGGTCACCCAGGCGATCGGCCAGGTCGGCGCCGCCGGCGAGGGGATGAAGGCGATGGGCAAGGTCATGGGCGTGCTCACCCCACGGACCAAGGGCCGCGCCGACGGTGCCGCCGTCGCCGCGGAGGTACGCCGACAGTTGGCCTGAGCGCTCGCCGTCTCAGGCCGATCCTCGGCCTCCTCAGTGGTGGCCGCCGCCGGGCGGGTTCCACGGGAAGTTGTTGCCGCCCCCGTTGCCGCCGCCGTTGCCGCCGCCACCGCGGTTCTTGCCCTTGTTCTTCTTCTTGGGCGGCGCCGGCTTCTCCCCCTTGGAGATGTAGAGCGAGACGGTGCTCCCGCTCGGCGCCTGGGACGAGGGGTAGGAGTAGGCGACCGTGCCGGGGGAGCAGGAGGAGTAGTCGCTGCCTCCGGTCGTCACGGTGAAGCCGGCCTTCTCCAGGGTGTCGGTCGCCGAGGAGACGGACAGGCAGCTCACCGACGGCACGGAGATCAGGACGCCCTTGACGTCGTTCGGGTTCGGCTTGGTGAACGGGATCGGGTCGAGGTACTGCGCCACCGGATGCATGGCGTCGGCCCACATCGGGCCGGCGAAGCCCGATCCGGACACCTCGTAGATGTAGCTGTTGTGGATCGTCTGACCCACCAGCGAGATCGGGTGGCCCTGCTTGTTGGCGCCGGCGATCATCGCGGCGGTCGCCACCTGCGGGGTGTAGCCCATGAACCACACGGACCGGCCGGACTGGGTGGTGCCGGTCTTGCCCGCCGACGGGATCGTCTTGCCGTCCGCGTCGGTGAGGTTGGTGTGGCCGAGGTCGTAGCCGAAGCCGCCTGGCTCCTGGACGCCGCGCAGGACGTCGTTGACCGCATCGGCGGTCGACTCAGGCATGACCTGCTTGCACTTCTTGGGGTACTCGCGGATGACGTTGCCGGCCGCGTCGAGGATCTTCGTCACCGGGTGCGGCTCGCAGAACTGGCCGCGGGCGCCGAAGGTCGCGTACGCGCCGGCCATCTCGAGCGGGCTGACGTCGACGATGCCGAGGGTGAAGGTCGGGTGCCGCTCGGACGCCGGGTCGGTGAGGTAGAGACCCATCGCCTTGGCGAGGTTGTAGGGCTTGCAGACGCCGGTCTTCTCCTCGAGCTGGGCGAAGTAGGTGTTCACCGACTCGCGGGTGCCGCGGTAGGCGTCCATCACGCCGTCGACGGTGGAGTTGCTGACGTGCCAGGTGCCGACGAAGTTCCCCGCGCCCGGGCAGTTGGCGTAGTTGGACTGCGGGATGTCCATCGTGTGCTGGGCGTTGAAGGTCTGGCTCAGCGGGATGCCCTGGGTGATCGCCGCCGCGAGGGTGAACACCTTGAACGTCGACCCCGCCTGGAAGCCGGGCGCGTTGCCGACCTCCCTGGGGATCGTGTAGTCGATGTAGGTCTCGCCCTTCTTGACGTTGGCGCCCATCGGGCGGGACTGGGCGAGTGCCAGCACGTTGCCGGTGCCGGGCTCCACCTCGGCGACGCCGCCGATCGCCTGGTCGGCGGCGTTGACGTGGTCGCGCACCGCCTTGGCGGCGGCGTCCTCGAACGCCGGCTTCATGGTCGTCTGGACCGTCAGGCCGCCGGAGTAGAGCTTCTTCTTGCGCGCCTCCTCGGTGTCACCGAGGGCGCTGTCCTGGAGCAGGTAGTTGACGACGTAGTCGCAGAACCACGGCGCGGTGGAGTTCACACACCCGTTGCGGGTGGGCGTGACGTGGAGCAGCAGCTTGCGCTTCTTGAGCTGCTCCGCCTTCGCCTGGGGGATGACCTTGAGCTGGGCCATCCGGTCGAGGACGACGTTGCGGCGCGCGATGGCGGCGTCGGGGAACGTCGTGGGGTCGTAGCCGCTGGGGTTCTTCACCAGCCCGGCGAGGGTCGCGGACTGCTGCCAGTTGAGCTTGTCGGCGTTGACGCCGAAGTAGTGCTTGGCGGCGGCCTGGATGCCGTAGGCCCCGTCCCCGAAGTACGCCGCGTTGAGGTAGTGCTCGAGGATCCAGTCCTTGCTGTGGTTCTGCTCGAGCGCGACGGCGTAGCGCAGCTCCCGCAGCTTGCGGGCGTAGCTGTCGTCGGTCGCCGCCTGCTGCAGCTTCTTGTTGGCGCCGGCCTGGTAGAGCAGGGTGATCTTGACCAGCTGCTGGGTGATGGACGACCCGCCCTGGACGACGCCGTTGTTGGCCTCGTTCGTGACGAAGGCGCGCATCGTGCCCTTGATGTCCAGCGCGCCGTGCTGGTAGAAGCGGTAGTCCTCGATCGAGACGATGGCCGAGGTCATCTTCCGCGAGATCTGGTTGAGCGGGCGGTAGACGCGGTTCTGGTCGTAGAGCGTCGTGATCAGGTCGCCCTTGGCGTCCAGGATCTTCGTCGTCTGGGCGAGGTCGCCGACCTCGAAGTCGGCCGGCAGCTTGTCCATCGTCTTGGCCGCGTCGCGCGCGCTGAGGCCGAGCAGGCCGGCGAACGGGATCGCCAGACCGGCGACGACGACACCGAGAACGGCGGCGACGGCGCACATCACGGCAAGGTGCTTGAGCACCTTGTGGACAGGGAAGACCGGCGCGGACATGCCGGCAAGAGTACCGGGGACCGGCGCCGATGCAGACTTCCGCGAAGCGCCCGGCGTACGGCGTCGACGGTGGCCGTATGAGGAGCTCCCTGAGCCGAGGGCCTGAGGTACCCCCAGGGTGACTAGTCATTTCGGACTACGGAACTTGGGTCGGATGGACCTGTCCTGGGGTCGGTCCAGACCTTAACTTTCTACTCGCAAGGGGGACTCGTCGTCGTGGGGACGGGCGAGACCCCTTGGGCACGAGTGGGGACACACACATGTGGGTTGAAGACTGGACACCCAAGGCTGCCTGCCGTACGCAGGAGCCAGACAAGCTCTTCGTCCGGGGAGCCGAGCAGAACAAGGCGAAGCAGGTCTGCACCGGCTGCCCGGTGCGCACCGAGTGCCTGGCCGAGGCTCTCGACAACCAGATCGAGTGGGGCGTCTGGGGCGGGATGACGGAGCGTGAGCGCCGCGCGCTGCTCCGTCGTCGCCCCAGCTCCTCCTGGCGGTCGGTCCTCGAGGCCGCCCGCACCAAGCAGTCGGTCGACGTCCGGGCCGTCTGACGTCTACGCCGGGCGCGACTCAGTGCCCGGCGAGGAGCGTCCCGATCTCGCGGAGTCCGTCGAGGTCGTGGACGTCGCCCGCGAGCGCGGGCACGACCGCGGTCGCCACGTGGGGATGCGCCGCGGCGAACCGCGCCCGCAGCTGCTCCTGCCGCTCGACCAGCAGCGCGCGGTCGGCGTGCAGCCGGAGCAGCCCGGCGGTGACGGGCGCCTGGCCGCCGAGCCGCTCGGCCGCGGCCTCCGCGGCCGCGGCCGACAGGCTCTCCTCCGTGGCGATCGTCGAGCGGTTCACGATCAGTCCTTGCAGCGGCATCCGGTCGCCGCTGAGCCGCTCGACGAAGTACGCCGCCTCCCGCATCGCGTCGGGCTCGGGCGCCGCCACGACCAGGAACGCCGTCTCCGCCGCCTGCAGGAGCGCGTAGGTCTGCTGGGCGCGCTGCCGGAAGCCACCGAAGACGGTGTCGAGCGCCGCCACGAACGTCTGCATGTCGCGCAGGATCTGCCCGCCCAGGATCCTGGTGAGCGCATTGGTGACGAGGTTGAAGCCGGCGGACATCAGCCGCGCGGGACCGCGGGCGGGGGCGAGCATGAGCCTGATGAAGCGGCCGTCGAGGAAGCTCGAGAGCCGCTCGGGGGCGTCGAGGAAGTCGAGCGCGCTGCGGCTCGGCGGGGTGTCGACGACGATGAGGTCGTAGGTGCCGTCCCGGCGGGCGTCGCGGTAGAGCTGGCCGAGCTTCTCCATCGCCATGTACTCCTGCGTGCCCGCGAACGAGCTCGACAGCGCGATGTAGAACGGGTTCTGCAGGATCTGGCGGGCCTTCTCCGGGCTCGCCTGGGACTCGACGACCTCGTCGAAGGTCCGCTTCATGTCGAGCATCATCGCGTCGAGCGAGCCCGCGGGGTCGACCAGCGGCACCGGCCGCGGGGTGTTGTCGAGCTGGCGGATCCCCATCGACTGCGCGAGGCGGCGGGCCGGGTCGATCGTGAGGACAACGGCCTTGCGGCCCCGCTCCGCCGCGCGCAGCGCCAGGGCAGCGCTGGTCGTCGTCTTGCCGACGCCGCCGGAGCCGCAGCACACGACGATGTGGGTGCCGGGGTCGTCGAGGAGGGCGTCGACGTCGAGGACCGGCGCGCCGACGGCGCGCGCGGCGAGCGGGCCGACTCTCGGGTGCGTCCTCATGCCAGGTGCTGCTCCTTCAGGCACTCCGCCAGCTCGTACAGGCTGCCGAGGTCGATGCCGGCGGCGAGCCGCTCGAGCTCGTAGGTGGGTACGCCGAGGCCGCCCACGACCTCCCGCTGCTCGTCCTCGAGCGCGCGCCGCTCGGCGTACTCCCTGGCCTCGTCGAGGAGCGTGTCGACGAACTCCTCGCCGGCCTCGACGCCCGCGCGCTTGAGGTCCTGCTCGACCGCCGTGCGGTCGAGCGTGCCGGTCCGGGCGGCCTCGAGCGCCTCGTCGGGCAGGTCGCGGGGGCGGACCTGGTTGACGACGACGCCGCCGACCGGCAGCCGGGCGGCCTTCAGCTCCGCGATGGCGTCGGCGGTCTCCTGCACCGGCATCTCCTCGAGCAGCGTGACCAGGTGGACAGCGGTCCGCGGTGACCTGAAGAGCGTCATCATCGTGTCGGCCTGGTGCTTGATCGGCCCGACCTTGGCGAGCCCTGCGACCGACTCGGACACGTTGAGGAACGCCGTGATGCGGCCGGTCGGCGGAGCGTCGAGTACGACGGCGTCGTACTGCCTCGCGCCGCGGTTCCTGCTGTTGCGCTGGACCGCCTCGAAGACCTTGCCGGTGAGCAGCACGTCGCGTACGCCGGGGGCGATCGTGGTCGCGAACTCGATGACGCCGAACCGGTCGAGGGCACGGCCGGCGGGGCCGAGCTTGTAGTACATCCGCAGGTACTCCAGCAGCGCGGCCTCGGGGTCGATGTGGAGGGCGTAGACGCCGCCGGGCGGATGGTCGTCGTGACGCAGGCCGGTCGCGATGCGGGTCTCGGCGTACGGCAGAGGGTCGACGTCGAACATCCGGGCGACGCCCTGGCGGCCCTCCACCTCACAGAGCAGGACGTTCTTGCCGTGCGAGGCGAGGCCGAGCGCGAGCGCCGCGGCCACCGTGGACTTGCCGGTGCCGCCCTTGCCGGTGACCACGTGCAGCTGCACGCGCGGCCAGTCGGAGGTCATAGGGGCGACTCTAGTGCGGACTGTCGGAGGGTCGGGTTAGGTTCGGTCCATGGCCCTGGCGACCTACAAGGACCTCTGCATCGACGCCGTGGACGCGGAGCGGATGGCTGGCTACTGGGCGAGCGTGCTCGGGCTGCGGGCCGACCTGCGGCCGGGACTGCCGAGCCCGCTCATCGGACCCACCGCGCGGCACACGGTGTGGGTCAACCCCGTGCCCGAGCCGGTGACCACGAAGCAGCGGGTGCACATCGACGTGCACGCCTCCTCCGTCGAGGACGTGCTCGACCTCGGCGCCTCGCCCTACGACTTCGAGTCCTTCCGGTGGAAGATCGTCCGCGACCCCGAGGGCGGGGAGATGTGCGTCTTCGAGCGGGAGACCGTGCCCGACTACCGGCTCTACGAGCTCGGGGTCGACGCGGAGGAGCCGGAGCGGGTGGCGACCTGGTGGGGCGAGGTCCTCGGCGCCGAGGTGGGTCACGAGCAGGGCGTGCCGTGGTGGTGGGTCGACCACGTGCCCGGGATGCCGTTCGAGTCGATCGTGTTCCAGCCGGTGCCCGAGCCGAAGCTGGTGAAGAACCGCATCCACTGGGACGTCACCGCGGAGGTCGGCCCGCTCGTCGAGGCGGGCGCGACGGTCCTGCGCAAGCCCGACGACGAGATCGACTGGACGGTCCTGGCGGACCCCGAGGGCAACGAGTTCTGCGCCTTCCCGGAGACCGAGTGATGGTGCTCTCCGGGGAGGAGCTGCTGCTCCCGGACGCCGCCGCGTGGCGGGCCTGGCTGGAGGCCAACCACGCGACGGTCGCGGCGGTGTGGCTGGTCATGACCAGGAAGGGCGGCACGGTCACGGCGCTCACCTACGACGCGGCACTCGACGAGGCGCTCTGCTTCGGGTGGATCGACGGCCAGACCCGGCGGCGTGACGACCAGACCACCTTCCAGCGCTGGACGCCGCGGGGCCGGAGGAGCCGGTGGTCGGCGCTCAACGTCGCCCACGTCGAGCGGCTCGAGGCGGAGGGCCGGATGGCGCCGGCCGGCCTTGCCGCCGTGAAGATGGCCAAGGCCGACGGGCGGTGGGAGGCGGCGTACGCCCCGCAGGCGAAGGCCGAGCTCCCTGCCGACCTGCTCGCCGCCGTCGCAGCGGTGCCGGAGGCGCAGGCCATGCTCGACGTCCTCTCCTCCCAGAACCGCTACGCGCTCTACCACCGGCTCTCGGCGATCAGGTCGGCGGAGGCGCGGGCGCGCCGGATCGAGGACTACGTCGCGATGCTCGCCCGCGGCGAGGTGTTCCACCCGCAGAAGCTGCGGCCGTAGGCGCGGGTCACGGCGTGACGGCGAGGTTCTCGACGATCCGCTCGCCGAGCTCCCGGTCGCCGTCGATCGCGACGGCGGCGGGGTCCACCCCGCCGCGACCGCCGGCCAGCCGGATGAACGTCTCCCGGTCGGTGCGCAGCGTGACCGTCGGCTCCGTCGGTGGCTCCGGCAGCGGCACTCCCTTGCCGTCGGCGCGGACGGCGTACGCCGCCGGGCCGCTCCCCTCGACGAGCGCCAGGACGGACGTGCCGGGCGCAGCGCCCGCGCGCCTGGCGAGGACGAACCCGAGGCTCTCGAGGAGGTAGGCCGCCGTGTGGTCGGCCGCGGGGGAGTCGAGGCCGCCCGGGCGCCCGACGGCCCGCCGGATGTCCTGCTCGTGCATCCAGACATCGAGGGGACGGTTGCGCAGCAGCGTGCCGGTGCTCCAGCCAATGGCACCGAAGATGCCCGGTGCCTTCGCCTCCGGGTCGGTGGGCGGGTCGGCGAGCAGCGCCTCGTGGCGTACGGCGGCGTACCGCCGGATCTGGTCGACGATCTCGCCCGGGGCCGTGGTGCGCCGGGTGACGACGCCGATCTCGGTGAACTGCTGCTGCGGACGCTGCAGGTGGGGCGCCTCCCCGATCTCCGCGGTCTCGTGCGGGCCGCCGCCGAGGATCGACTCGAGGTGGGCGACGTGCGACACGACCGCCTTGACGTCCCAGCCCGCGAGGTCGGTCGGCCGCGACCAGTCCTCGTCGGTCAGGGTGTCGGCCAGCGCGGTGAAGTCGCCGATCGCCTTCCACCAGACCTCGACGTACGCCGCCAGCGTCTGCGTCGTCGTCGGCGTGGTCGGCTCCGTGTCCACCATGCCCAGCACCCTAGGGGAGCGGCGTGTCGCGCGCAGTAGGGTGCCGACATGACCACGTGGGAGTACCAGGTCGCGCCGATCCTCAACCATGCGGCGGCGCAGATCCTCAACAACTTCGGCCAGGACGGCTGGGAGCTCGTCACCATCATCGACAACGGCACCGGCAACTATGTCGGCTTCTTCAAGCGCCCGGGCGAGGGCCAGTGAGCAGCCCGTCGAGCAGCCCGTCGAGCAGCCCGTCGAGCAGCCCGTCGAGCAGCCCGGAGGAGGTGCTCGCAGGCCTGGGGCTGAGCGTCCCGGAGGCGGTGCCGCCGGTGGCGGCCTACGTACCGGCCGTGCGCAGCGGGGACCACATCTACACCTCGGGTCAGCTGCCGATGAAGGACGGCGCGCTCGCCGCGACCGGCAAGGTGGGGGCAGAGGTGACGCCGGAGGTCGCGTTCGACTGCGCTCAGCAGTGCGCGCTCAACGCAATCGCCGCGGTGAAGGCCGAGATCGGAGACCTGTCGCTGGTCAAGCGGGTCGTCAAGGTGGTCGCGTTCGTGGCGTCGGCCCCCGACTTCACCGCCCAGCCGAAGGTGGCCAACGGCGCCTCCGAGCTGCTCGGCAAGGTCTTCGGCGACGCCGGCGTCCACGCCCGCTCCGCGGTCGGGGTCGCGGTGCTGCCGCTCGACGCCCCGGTCGAGGTGGAGATCGTCGTCGAGGTCTGAGGTCGAGGATGCGGATCCCCACGCCGCCGGCGCTGCTGCCCGAGAAGGTCGTCGCCGTCGCGCAGGAGTACGCCGCCGGCGTACGCACTCCGGTGGAGCCCCGTGACGCCGCGACGGTGATCCTGCTGCGGCCCGGCGCCGGGGCACCGGAGGTCTACCTCCTGCGGCGGCAGACGTCGATGGCGTTCGCGGCCGGGATGTGCGTCTTCCCGGGCGGCGGCGTGGACCCGCGCGACGCCGAGCTCGGCGACGAGCACTGGGCCGGGCCGTCGCCGGCGGTCTGGGCGGAGCGCCTCGGTGCGACCGAGGAGGAGGCCCGTGCACTGCTGGCGGCCGCTGTGCGCGAGACCTTCGAGGAGTCCGGCGTGCTGCTCGCCGGGGCCGCGGCCGGGGAGGTCGTGGCGGACGTCAGCGGCGAGGACTGGGAGGCCGACCGGGTCGCGCTGGAGTCGCGGGAGCTCTCGCTGACCGAGCTGCTGGACCGTCGCGGGCTGGTGCTGCGCACCGATCTCCTCGGGGCGTGGGCGGCGTGGACGACGCCCGCGTTCGAGCCGAAGCGGTACCGCACCTGGTTCTTCGTCGCATCGCTGCCAGACGGGCAGCTCACCCGGGACGTGTCGTCGGAGTCGGAGTCGGTCGCCTGGCTTCCGACCGACCAGGCGCTCGCGCAGGCCGACCGAGGCGAGATCGGCCTCATGCACCCGACCTACCTGAACATCCTGGAGATCAGCCAGTACGCCGACCCCGGTGCCGTCCTCCGGTCGACGGCCGACCGGCGGGTGGAGATGTTCACCCCGGCGGTTGAGGAGGTCGACGGCGGCCACGCACTGACGATCATGGACCACCACCGCGAGCTGCTCCGGGCGCGCCATGGGTGAGCCGACGGGTGAGCCGACGGGTGAGCCGACGGGTGAGCCGGCGGGTGAGCCGGGCTGGGCCGGCGGGAGCTTCGGCGCGCGCGGCAGGTGCGTCCTCGCCCCCAACCCGGGCCCGATGACGCTCGACGGCACCAACACCTGGATCCTGCGGGAGCCGGGCGCGCGGAGGTCGGTCGTCGTCGACCCGGGGCCCGCCGACCCCGCTCACCTCGACGCGATTGTGGAGGCGGCCGGCCCGGTGGGCGTCGTACTCCTCACCCATCACCACCTCGACCACTCCGAGGCAGCGCGGTCGTTCGCGGAGCGGGTCGGCGCCGGCGTACGCGCCCTCGACCCGGCGCAACGGCTCGGCTCCGAGGGGCTCGCCGACTCCGACGTCGTGGAGGTCGACGGGCTCGAGGTGAGGGTGGTCGGTACGCCGGGCCACACCGCCGACTCGCTGTCCTTCTGGCTCCCAGCGGAGTCGGTGGCCCTCACCGGCGACACGGTGCTCGGCCGCGGCACGACGGTCGTCGCCCACCCCGACGGACAGCTCGGCGCGTACCTCGACTCCCTCGACCGCCTCCACGCCCTCGCCGAGGCGCGCGACGTCGCCGCCGTCTGGCCCGGACACGGACCGGTCATCGGCGACGCGCTCGCCGCCCTGGACTACTACATCGCCCACCGGCGCGAGCGGCTCGCGCAGGTCGAGGAGGCTCTCGGCTCCGTCGACCCGGAGGCAGAGGACCTGCCGCGCAAGGTCGTCGAGATCGTGTACGCCGACGTCGACCCGGTCCTGTGGGGCGCCGCCGAGCTCAGCGTCCGCGCTCAGCTGGCCTATCTGGCGGAGCGGCGGTGACTGTTCGGCAAGGTATGCAGCCGAACGCGCACATCCCTAGCGGAACTCCACCTGGGAAGTGCGCACTTCCCTGCATACCTTGATGAGCATCCGGGGGCGTCAGCGCGCCCGGCGGGCCATCCGCTCGATGTCCATGATGACGACGGAGCGCGGCTCGAGGCGCAGCCAGCCGCGCGAGGCGAAGTCGGCGAGCGCCTTGTTGACCGTCTCTCGGGAGGCGCCGACCAGCTGGGCGAGCTCCTCCTGGGTGAGGTCGTGGTGGACGTGGATGCCGTCGTCCGCCGTACGCCCGAACCGGTCGGCGAGGTCGAGCAGCGCCTTGGCCACGCGGCCGGGCACGTCGGAGAAGACCAGGTCGGCGACCACGTCGTTGGCCTTGCGCAGCCGGCCGGCGAGCTGGGCGAGGAGGCCGCGGGCCACCGCTGGCCGCCCCTCGAGCCACTTGAGCAGGTCCTCGTGCGACAGCGAGGCGAAGCTGGCGTCGGTGACGGCGGTGATGGTGCCCGAGCGCGGCCCGGGGTCGAAGAGCGAGAGCTCGCCGAACATCTGACCGGGTCCCAGGATCGCCAGCAGGTTCTCGCGCCCGTCGGACGAGGTCCGGCCGAGCTTCACCTTGCCCTCGAGGACGACGTAGAGCTTGTCGCCCGCGTCCCCCTCGTGGAACAGGACCTCGCCGCGGCGCAGCTTGGTCTCCGACATCGAGGCGTGCAGGGCCGTCATCGACTCGTCGTCGAGGGCGCTGAAGAGTGGCGCCTGACGAAGTACGTCGTTGTCCATGCCGTTCATTTCCTCCTGGGTCCCCCCGCCCCCGGCGGGATTCGTTGAGGTGAATCCTATCCGTGGAATTTCTCACAGCGAGCACCGGACCCCCCTCGCCGCGTCTGAGATGGCCGAAAGGCGCACGCGTACGACGGGCCCGGCGGCACCCTCGGGACCCCGTTCGCAACCGCCCCGAAACCGGCGATGAGGGGTTGTCCGCGTACGCCAGTAGCCTTGGCGCGTGCCTGAAGCCGAGACTCACCTGGGCCTGGTCCGCCGTGCCCGCAAGATCGACCGGATCCTCGGTGAGACCTACCCGGATGCGAAGGCGGAGCTCGACTTCACCAACCCGTTCGAGTGCCTGGTCGTCACGGTGCTCTCCGCCCAGACCACCGACAAGCGGGTCAACGCCGCCAGCCCGGCGCTCTTCGCCGCCTACCCCGACGCCAAGGCGATGGCCGCCGCCGACCGCGACCACCTCGAGCAGCTCGTCGGACCGCTGGGGTTCTTCCGCGCCAAGACCGACGCGCTGCTCAAGCTGAGTGCCGCGCTCGTCGAGGAGTACGACGGGGAGGTGCCGGCCAAGCTGGAGAAGCTGGTCAAGCTCCCTGGCGTCGGCCGCAAGACCGCCAACGTCGTCCTCGGCAACGCTTTCGGGCTGCCGGGGATCACCGTCGACACCCACTTCGGCCGGCTGGCCCGCCGCTTCGGCTGGACCCAGCAGACCGACCCCGTGAAGGTGGAGCACGAGGTCGGCGCGCTCTTCCCCAAGCGCGACTGGACGATGCTCAGCCACCACCTGATCTGGCACGGGCGGCGGCGCTGCCACGCCCAGAAGCCCGCCTGCGGGGCCTGCCCCGTGGCGCGGCTGTGCCCGTCGTACGGCACCGGACCGACCGACCCGGAGGTGGCGGCGAAGCTGGTGCGGACGGAGGGCCGCAATTGATCCGACATGCCCTCGCGCTCGTCGCGATCCTCCTGGTCGTGACGGGGTGCAGCGCGAAGGACGTCGTGAAGCCGTCCGCGCCCGACATCGACGTCGCGACGTCGGACATGGTGGCGATGAAGGCGAAGTCCGACATCGCGCCGTGCCCGGCCGCGCAGACCAAGGACGGCGGGCTGCCCGGCCAGACCCTGCGCTGCCTCGGCGGCGGCCGCGCGGTCGACCTGTCGACGCTCAAGGGCCCTCTCGTCCTCAACTTCTTCTTCGCCAACTGCGCGCCGTGCCGCAAGGAGATGCCGGCCCTGGAGGCGTTCTACCGCGACTACGGCGACAAGGTCCCGGTGCTGGGCGTCGACAGCGTCGACGCCTACCCCGGGATCGCGCTCAGGCTGGCGATCCAGCGCGGCGTCACCTACCCGCTAGTCGCCGACCCGGCGGGCGACCTGCAGGGCAGCGACCTGACCGTCCACGGGATGCCGACCTTCTTCTTCCTCCGCGCCGACGGCACCATCGCGAAGGCGCAGGGCGGGAAGACCTCCGAGCAGCAGATCGTCACGATGGTCGAGCAGAACCTCGGGGTCGACCTGTGACCGCCCAGCCCGACGACCTGCCCGACTGGCTGCGGCCGGTCGTGGACGCCGCGGCGACCATCCGCGGCGAGGACCTGACGGCCTACCTCCCGCCCGACGACGGCAGCGCCCGCGAGTCGGCGGTCCTGATGCTCTTCGGCGAGGGCGCCGCCGGTCCCGACCTGCTGCTGACCGAGCGGTCCCACACGATGCGCTCCCATCCGGGCCAGGTCTCCTTCCCGGGGGGCTCGCTCGACCCGGGCGAGGAGCCGGTGGAGGCGGCGCTGCGCGAGGCCCAGGAGGAGACCGGCCTCGATCCCGCCGGCGTGGAGGTGATCGGGCTGCTGCCCCAGCTCCACCTGCCGGTCAGCAACTTCGCTGTCACGCCGGTGCTCGGCTGGTGGCGCGACACCAGCCCGGTGTCGGTGGCCTCGCTCGAGGAGGTCCACGCGATCTACCGCACCCCGATCGCCGAGCTCGTCGACCCGGCCCATCGGATCCGGGTGCGCTCGCCGCGGACCGACTGGCTCCTGCCCGGCTTCCTCGTCGGACCCGACAAGGACGTCATCCTGTGGGGTTTCACCGCCGGGATCGTGGCCCGCTTCTTCGCCTACCTCGGCTGGTTGCAGGACGTCCCCGACGCCCCGATCACCGAGCTGCCGGCCTACATGCTGCAGGGCCGCGAGAGGAGACCCCCCGCGACGTGAGTCTCAACCTCCTGGACTGGATCCTCATCGTGCTGGTCCTGGCCTACGCCCTCTCGGGCTACTGGCAGGGCTTCGTCACCGGGGCCTTCGCCACCGCCGGGCTGCTGCTCGGCGGTCTCTTCGGCGTCTGGATCGCGCCGAAGGCGCTCGGCAACGCCGACCCGTCGGTGTGGGTGTCGCTCGGGGCGCTCTTCATCGTGATCCTGTCGGCGTCGCTAGGCCAGGCGCTGATGCAGTACGTCGGCGCGCGGGTGCGCGACAAGATCACCTGGCAGCCCGCGCGGCTGCTCGACGCCTGCGGCGGTGCGGTGCTCAGCGCGGCGGCGGTGCTCGTCGTCGCCTGGGCGCTGGGGGTCGCGGTCTCGGGCTCCAACCTGCGCGGACTGAGCGACCTGGTCCGCAGCTCCAGCGTGCTGGCGAAGGTCAACCAGGTGCTGCCGGCCGAGGCGAGCAGCGCGCTCGGCGCGTTCAACAACGTGGTCGGCACCAGCTTCTTCCCGCGCTACCTCGAGCCGTTCGCCCCCGAGCGGATCGTCGAGGTCGCGCCGGGCCCGGCCGGGATCCGGACCGACGCCGACGTGAAGCGGGCGGGCGCGAGCGTCGTCAAGGTCCGCGGCGCCAACTCCTGCGGCCGTGGCGTCGAGGGCAGCGGCTTCGTCATCGCCGACCACTACCTGATGACCAACGCCCACGTCGTCGCCGGCGTACGCCACCCGACCGTGGTGGTCGGCGACGACGAGCGCCCCGCGACGGTCGTGTCCTACGACCCCGACACCGACGTCGCCGTGCTCTCCTTCGACAGCCAGGGGCTCTCGCCGCTCCGGTTCGACCTCGGCGCCAAGGCGCGGCAGCCGGTGGCGATCCTCGGCTACCCCGAGGACGGCCCGTACGACGTCGAGGCCGGCCGGATCAGGTCGTCGCAGCGGCTTCGCTCGCCCGACATCTACGGCGACGGCACGGTCATCCGCGACGTCTACTCACTGCGGGGCCTCATCCGGCCCGGCAACTCGGGCGGGCCGATCGTCGACCGCGACGGCGACGTCGTCGGCGTCGTCTTCGCCGCCTCGGTCACCGACGCCGACACCGGCTACGCCCTGACCGCCGACCAGGTCGACGACATCGCCAACTCGGCCGTCGGTCGGACGGCCGCCGTCTCCACCGAGGGCTGCGCAGGCTGAGAGGTGCCCACCGCCGGCGGTGACTGAGCAACCGCTCGCCCGGCTGGAACGGTTGCTGAGAGACCGCTGGCGGGACGGGCGCCGGCGTACGGGTCAGGCCTTGCCCTTGAGCGCCCGGGGGATCTCCTTGCCCTGGGCGATGGCCTTCTCCGGGGGCCTGACCTTCTTGACCTTGCGGATCCCGACGAAGGCGAGGAGCGCGGCGAGGAGGACGTAGGCGCCGAAGACGATCAGGAAGCACCACCACAGCTCGAGGCCGGCCCAGTGGATGAAGTAGGCGATGGCGACCGAGAACATGATGATCGCCAGCACGAGCAGGAAGCCGGCGGCGGCGAAGAGCGCCGCGCCGATGCCGCCGTTGGTGACGCTGACCTTGAGCTCGCGCTTCGCGAGCTGGATCTCCCTGTTGACCAGGGTCGAGATGTCCCGGCTCGCGTCGGCGACGAGCCGCCCGATCGTCGGATCGCCGTCTTGTGGTGCCTTCACGTAATCGGATGACATGAGGGTCCTTCGCAGGTCGGGTCAGTCGTTACCGGTCGGTCCGGTGCTGACCTTACCGACCCGGGACGCGCCGCCGGCCGCAGATCGCCGGTCACAGGTAGCGAAGCCAGAGGTACGGCGCACAGAGGACGACCGTGACACCGGTAACCACCAGGCCGTACCTGGTGAACTCCCAGAACGAGATCGGCTGCCCCTGCCGCGCGGCGATGCCGAGCGCGACGACGTTCGCGGACGCACCGATGGCGGTGGCGTTGCCGCCGAGGTCGGCGCCCAGGGCGAGCGCCCACCACAGGACCTGGCCGCCGGAGCCATGGCTGTGGGCGAGGTCGGCGACGATCGGGCTCATCGTGGTGACGTACGGGATGTTGTCGACGACCGCAGAGAGGACGGCCGAGCCGAAGAGCAGCACGTTGGCCGCCAGCCCGAGCCTTCCCTGGGTGGCGTCGGCGACGAACTCGGAGACGTCGGAGATGACGCCGGTCTCGACCAGCCCGCCGACCATCACGAAGAGCCCGGCGAAGAAGAGCAGGGTCGGCCACTCGACCTCCTGCAGCGCCTGTTCGGTCGTGACGTCGGTGATCAGGATGAGCAGGCCCGCACCGAGCAGGGCGACCACCGCCGGGTCGTAGTGCAGCCAGGGGTGGAGCACGAAGGCCGCGACCACCAGGGCCAGCACGGCGAGCGCCTTGGTCAGCAGTACGCCGTCGGTGATCGCCTCGCGCTCGTTGAGCGCCATCACGGCCCGTGCCCGGGCAGGGTCGTAGGTGAACTCCTTCCGGAACATCACCCGGCAGAGCACGCAGAAGACGACGAGCAGCAGCAGCACGATCGGCGTGAGGTGAACCAGGAAGTCGTTGAAGGAGAAGTCGCCGGCCGCCGGCGAGGAGATGATGATGTTGGGCGGGTCGCCGACGAGCGTCGCGGTGCCGCCGATGTTGGAGGCGAACACCTCGGCGATGAGGTACGGCGCGGTCCGCAGCCCGAGCCGCTGGCAGACCAGGAACGTCACCGGCGCGACGAGCAGGACGGTCGTGACGTTGTCGAGCAGCGCCGAGGCCAGCGCGGTCAGCACGACGAGCAGCACCATCATCGGGTAGGGGCGGCCGCGGGCGACCTTCGCGGCCTTGATGGCGACGTACTCGAAGATCCCCGTCTGCCGGAGCACCGAGACGATCACCATCATCCCGAAGAGCAGGAAGACGACGTTCCACTCGATGCCCGTGTGGGTGCTGAAGAAGGCCTTGTCGGCGTCGGTGACGTGCAGGAGCAGCATGAGCGCGGCTCCGCCGAGGGCCACCTTCGTCCGGTGGATCTTCTCGGTGACGAGAAGGACGTACGCGGCGACGAAGATGACGACGGCGGCGACGGTCATGTGCTCTCCCGGGGTCGGCTGGACTCTCCGCCGACCAGCCTTCCCGGCACACCGGTAGCGACCCTATCGGATCGGCTCCGGTGGCCCGGACGGGCTCAGCGGACCGGCGCGGGCTCGCCCTCCTCCACGCACAGGTGCCGGTAGACAGTGTTGCGCCGGCGGAGCACGGCGGCTGCGAGCCCGGCGGCAAGGATCGAGCCGACGAGCACGCCGACGGTGACGTGCTCGGCCGACGCCGAGCCGGCGTACGCGAGCTCGCCGATCAGCAACGCGACGGTGAAGCCGATCCCGCCCAGCATCGCCATCCCCACCACGTCGATCCAGGCCAGCTCGTCGTCCAGTGCCGCGTGCGTGTAGCGGGCGAGCACCCAGGTGGCGGCGCTGATGCCGACCGGCTTGCCGAGCACCAGCCCGGCGACCACACCGAGGGCGACCGGGTCGGTGAGCGCGTCGCCGAGGCCGTTCCAGCCGCCGAGGTGCACGCCGGCCGCGAAGAACGCGAACACCGGCACGGCGACGCCGGCGGAGATCGGGCGTACGAGGTGCTCGAGGTGCTCCGCCAGCCCCCGGCCGTCGGCGCCGTCGCGGCGCAGGACGGGGACCGTGAAGCCGAGGAGCACCCCGGCGACCGTCGCGTGCACGCCCGAGGCGTGGACGAGCGCCCACGCGACGACGGCGAGCGGGACCAGCAGCCAGGGCGAGGTGATCCGCCGCTGCACGAGTACGCCGAATGCCGCGATCGGGACGAGCGCCAGCAGCAGCCACCCGACGTGCAGCTCCTCGGTGTAGAAGACGGCGATGACGGTGATCGCCAGCAGGTCGTCGACGACCGCGAGCGCGAGCAGGAAGGTCCGCAGGCCGCTCGGCAGGTGGGTGCCGATGACGGCGAGCACGGCGACCGCGAACGCGATGTCGGTCGCGGTCGGGATCGCCCAGCCGGAGAGGTCGCCGTCGGCGGCCAGGTTGACCAGGGTGTAGACGCCGGCGGGCACGATCATCCCGCCCACGGCGGCCGCGACCGGCAGCGCCGCCTGGCGTCGGTCGCGCAGGTCGCCGGCGACGAACTCGCGCTTGAGCTCGAGGCCGGCCACGAAGAAGAAGATCGCGAGCAGGCCGTCGGAGGCCCAGCCGGACAGGCTCAGCCGCAGGTGGAGCGAGTCGGGTCCGAGCGTCCAGGCCCGCAGGTCGGCGTACGCGTCGGACCAGGGGGTGTTGGTCCAGACGATGGCGATCAGTGCGGCGCCGATGACGAGGAGGCCGCCGACGGTCTCGGCGCGCAGGATGTCGGCGATCCTCGAGCTCTCGAGGAACGAGGCGCGCTGGAACATGCGCGGTGTGCTCACGGGATCTCCTCCACCGTCGGGACCAGGACCGCCGACCAGGCTTCCCGGCACACCGAGGTCAAGGGTATCGGTCGCCGCCGGGCCCGGGCCACCCGCCGGGGCCTCCACTAGTGTCGGCGGTGTGAAGGCAGGAGACCTCGCGGCGCCGTACCCCACCGTACGGGCCGACGCCGACGCCGCCGAGGCGGCGCGGCTGCTCACCGAGCACGGCCGGCCCGGTCTGATCGTGGTGGACGAGCACGACCATCCGGTCGCGATCCTGCCGGGGTCGCAGGTGCTGCGGTTCCTGATCCCGGACTACATCCAGGACGACCCCGCGCTGGCGCGGGTCGTCGACGAGGCGTTCATCGACGAGGTCTGCAGCGCGCTCGAGCAGAAGACGGTCAAGGAGCTGCTGCCCAAGGAGAAGGTGCCGCTGCCGATCGTCGACCCCGGCGACAACCTGTTCGAGGTCGCGGGCGTGATGGCGGCCGCGCACTCTCCGCTCGTCGCGGTCGTCGAGGGCAAGGACAAGACAGGTCCGATGATCGGCGCGATCAGCCTCGCCCGGCTCCTCGGCGACCTGCTTCCGGGTCGGATCACGGACCCGTCCTGACGCACGCCGAGCCCGCACAGGCGGGCACGTACAGGGAGCGGGCCCAGATGCTCAGTCGGGAAGGAGCATCTGGGCCCGCTCGGCTTCGTGGGTCTCAGCGCACCGGAGGTGGCGACTCGACCCGGCAGAGGTGGCGACTCGGCCTCAGTCGTCGGTGGACCTGGCCTGGCCCGCCGAGATGAGGTCCATGATCGTCGAGTCGGCGAGGGTGGTGACGTCCCCGACCTCGCGGTGCTCGGCGACGTCGCGGAGGAGACGCCGCATGATCTTGCCGGAGCGGGTCTTCGGGAGCTCCGGGACGATCATGATCTGACGCGGCTTGGCGATCGGGCCGATCTCCTTGCGGACGTGGTCGGAGAGGACCTTGGCGATGCCCTCGCCGCCGTCCTCGCCGAGGGTCTTGGTCGCCTCCTCGCGGAGGATGACGTAGGCGACGACGGCCTGACCGGTGTCCGGGTCGGTCGCCCCGACGACGGCCGACTCCGCGACGTACGGGTGTGAGACGAGGGCCGACTCGATCTCGGTGGTGGACAGCCGGTGGCCGGACACGTTCATGACGTCGTCGACGCGGCCGAGCAGCCACAGGTCGCCGTCCTCGTCCTTCTTGGCGCCGTCGCCGGCGAAGTAGTAGCCCTGGTCCTTGAATCGCGCCCAGTATGTGTCGACGTAACGCTGGTCGTCGCCCCAGATCGTGCGCAGCATCGCGGGCCACGGCTGGGTCAGGACTAGGTAGCCGCCGTGGCCGTTCGGCACCGGCACGCCCTCGTCGTTGACCACCTCGGCGCCGACGCCGGGGAGCGGCTTCATCGCCGAGCCGGGCTTCCCGGCCGTGACGCCCGGCAGCGGGCTGATCAGGATCATCCCGGTCTCGGTCTGCCACCAAGTGTCGACGACGGGGGTGCGTCCGCCGCCGATGACCTCGCGGTACCAGATGTAGGCCTCCGGGTTGATCGGCTCGCCGACCGACCCGAGCAGGCGCAGCGAGGAGAGGTCCTTGCTGTCCGGGATCTCCCGGCCCTGCTTCATGAACGACCTGATCGCGGTGGGCGCGGTGTAGAAGATCGTGACCTTGTGCTGCTCGATGATGTCCCACCAGCGGCCGCGCTCCGGGAAGTCCGGGGTGCCCTCGTAGAGCACCTCGGTGGCGCCGTTGGCCAGCGGGCCGTAGACGATGTAGCTGTGGCCGGTGATCCAGCCGATGTCCGCCGAGCACCAGTAGACGTCGGTCTCAGGCTTGAGGTCGAAGACCTCGTAGTGGGTCCAGCTCGTGCCGACGAGGTAGCCGCCGGTGGTGTGCAGGATGCCCTTGGGCTTCCCGGTGGTGCCGGAGGTGTACATGACGAAGAGCGGGTGCTCGGCGTCGAACGCCTCCGGGGTGTGCTCGGCCGAGGCGGTGTCGACGGTGTCGTGCCACCACACGTCGACCGCGTCGTCCCAGTCGACGTCCTGCCCGGTCCGGCGTACGACGAGGACCTTCTCGACCGCGTGGCCGCTCTTCGCCGAGATCGCTCGGGCCTCGTCGACGGCCGGCTTGAGCGGCGAGGGGGCGCCGCGGCGGTAGCCGCCGTCGGAGGTCACGACGACCTTCGCCTCGCAGTCCTCGATGCGCGAGGCGAGCGCCTCGGCGGAGAAGCCGCCGAAGACGACGGTGTGGGGCGCGCCGATGCGCGCGCAGGCGAGCATGGCGATGACCGCCTCCGGGATCATCGGCATGTAGATCGCGACCCGGTCGCCGGTGCGTACGCCGAGCTCGGTGAGCGCGTTGGCGGCCTTGCAGACCTCGTCCTTCAGCTCGGCGTAGGTCAGGTCGCGGGCGTCCTCCAGGGGCTCGCCGACCCAATGGATGGCGACCCGGTCGCCGCGGCCGGCCTCGACGTGCCGGTCGACGCAGTTGTAGGCGGCGTTGATCCGTCCGCCGACGAACCACTTGGCGAACGGCGGGTTGTCCCAGTCCAGGACGCGGTCCCACTTCTGGTCCCAGGTCAGCCGCTCGGCGGCCTGCGCCCAGAACCCCTCCGGATCGGCTTCGGCCGCGGCGTACGCGTCGGCCTTCACGTTGGCGGCGGCGGCCAGGTCGGCCGGCGGCTCGAACCTGCGGTTCTCGTGGAGCAGGTTCGAGAGGGTCTCTTCACTCACGTGCGATCACTTCCCGGTGCAGTCGGATACGTGGCCTAGGCCACACTAAGCCCGAGAGGGTCAGCGTGGCCTAGGCGGGGTTGACGGGTGGTTGGTGGTCGTTCGACCGGTCGCGGGCGCCGGTCAGGCGCGCGGGCCCACGGGGAGCACGTCGCGCTTGAAGGTGAACTTCGTGACGCCCGCGAACGAGGCGTACCACGCGGCGAGGGCGGTGAGGATCCCGAGGTAGCCGCCGACCTTGATCCAGCCCGACGACTCCTTGTCGAACCAGCCGATCGCCAGGATCGCGAAGGTGATCGTCAGCAGGACGAACACCGCGAGCACCGCGCCGGAGACCCGCGTGGCGGCGACCGTCATGTAGGCGGTGAAGATGGCCCAGCCCAGGAGGAAGACGCCGACGACCTTGTAGCCCTCGGGCCCGAGGTTGGCCAGGTCCTTCTCGGCCAGCCACCAGAAGGCCACCCAGAAGCCGCCGTACGAGCAGAACGCGGTCGCGCCGAAGGTGTTGCCCTTGGCGAACTCCCAGACGCCGGCCGTGAACTGGCCGATGCCTCCGTAGGCGAGGGCCAGGCCGAGCGCACCGCCGACGAGCTCCTGGGGCACGATGTCGGCGTTGACGACGCTCAGGACGAAGGTCGTGAGGGCGAACGCGGCCAGTCCGAGTGGGGCGGGATCGGCGATGTGTGATCCGGGTGCGGGCGCGGCGTGAGCGGGAGTGGAAACGGTTTCGGCTGTCATGTCTGCTTCTCCTTCGAAGGCAGGACTGCGCTGCACCGGGGAGTCCGGAGCACTCTGATGTTACGTCCGTCACATCAGCACCACCAGCCCCGCGCGGCCCGTCGCCCGGCTCCATCGGTTGGCTATCGACGAGTCGGGTGGCATTCATCGGTAGTCCACCGATCCGACCGTCAGGAGGCGACGCGCGGTTCAGCGCGGCGCCGCGACCCTGTGATGTGCCCATCCACCCCCGAGACCCTGGAGCGCACCACATGCCCATCGCACGTCGCAACCTGCTCGCCGGCTCCGCCGCCGGCGTCGGCCTCTCCGTCGCCGGAGCCGTCCCCGCCCTCGCCAACTCCACCCCGCCGAAGGCGACGGGCAAGGGCCGCGGCCCCGGCACGTACGCCCCCTCCCCGCACACGCCGTTCCCGCCGCTCGTCGACGACCCCGACGGCATCCTCGCCCTGCCCGAGGGCTTCTCGTACGCCATCGTCACCAGCGCCGGCGAGACGACGCTGGACACGGGCGAGCCGACGCCCTCGAACCACGACGGCACCGCGGTCGTCGCCGCGAAGCGCGGTCGCTACACCCTGATCCAGAACCACGAGCTCGGCGCTGGCTCGGCCCTCGGCGTTCCGCACCGCGACGGCACGGTGTACGACCCGGGCGCGGTCGACGCCGGCGGCTGCACGGTCATCACGACCGACGCGAGCGGCCGCAACCTGGGCGAGTTCGTCGGCATCTCCGGCACCTCCACCAACTGCGCAGGCGGCCCGACCCCGTGGGGCACGTGGCTGACCTGCGAGGAGACGGAGACCAAGGCGGGCGAGTCCTGGAGCGGCAACGGGAAGAGCGGGACTTACGCGTTGGACCACGGCTACGTCTTCGAGGTCTTCGCCGACGGCCGCAAGCTCCCCAAGCCGATCAAGGCGTTCGGCCGCTACGCCCACGAGGCACTGGCCATCGACCCCGACCTCAGGCACGTCTACCTCTCCGAGGACGCCTCCGGCCCGAACGGCCTGTTCTACCGCTGGGAGGCACCGCGCGGGGTCAGGCTCGGCGCCGGGATCGCCGACCGGCTCGCGCCCGACGCCGGCACCCTCGCGGCGATGGCGATCGTCATGCCCGACGGCTCGATCCTGCCCGACGTGGCCTACCTGACCTCGACGCAGATGGGCCGGCCGTTCCCGGTGACGTGGGTCCCCGTCCCCGACCGTGACGCGCAGACCACGTCGGTCCGCAAGCAGTTCACCGACGGCCAGGTCACCCGCGGCAAGAAGTTCGAGGGCGTCTACGGCACCGACAAGGGCGTGTACGTCGTCAACTCCTACGCCTACAGCAAGGGCTCGGACTACCCCGACGACGCGGTGCCGCACGACGGGATGGTGTGGTTCTACAACTACGAGGAGCAGACCATCCAGATGGTCACCTACTTCCCCCACAACGACACGGTGTGGGAGGACGTCCCCGAGCCGGTGAAGTACGACGACCTCGTCTTCGACGGCCCCGACAACGTCACCGTCACCCCGTGGGGCTCGCTCGTCCTCGCCGAGGACGGCGAGGGCGCCTCGCACGTGCTCTCGTCGTTCCCGAACGGCCCGACGTACGCCATCGCGCGGAACATGTACAACAACTCCGAGTTCACCGGCCCGACCTTCTCCGAGGACGGCAAGGTGCTCTTCGTCAACATCCAGACGCCCGGCTTCACCCTCGCCATCACCGGCCCGTGGGAGAAGTACCTCGGCTGACCCGCCGTACGCTCGACCACGTCTGCGGCGGCGTGTGAGGGCGTGAGTCCCGTGAGGCCGTGAGCGGAAGTTGACCCAAACCGAACGCCGACGCTGCGAGGGTGTGACAGCCGCTGCCGAGCATCGGTGTCATGAGCACTCCGTCCACGACACGGCCCGCAGCGGCCGCGAGCCGCAGGACCGGCCGCTGGATCGACGACTGGCGACCCGAGGACCCGGTGTTCTGGGAGAGCACCGGGTCCCGGGTCGCCCGGCGCAACCTGGTCTGGTCGATCTTCGCCGAGCACCTCGGGTTCTCGGTCTGGATGATCTGGAGCGTCAGCTCGGCGCTGCTGACGTCGGTCGGGTTCGACTTCACGCCCCAGCAGCTCTTCTTCCTGGTCGCGATACCGAGCCTGGTGGGCGCGCTGCTGCGACTGCCGTACACGTTCGCGGTGCCGCGGTTCGGCGGCCGCAACTGGACGATGCTCTCGGCCGGTGCGCTGCTGGTGCCGACCGCCGGCTACGCGATCGCCGTCACCCACAGCGGGACGCCGTACTGGGTCTTCTGCGTCATCGCCGCGTTCGCCGGGCTCGGTGGCGGCAACTTCGCCTCGTCGATGACCAACATCAACTTCTTCTACCCCGCGGCCCGGAAGGGCACGGCGCTCGGCCTCAACGCGGCGGGCGGCAACCTGGGCGTCTCGCTGATCCAGTTCCTGCTGCCGGTGATCGTCGGCGGGGCAGGCGTCTTCGGGCTGGTGAAGGCGTCGTCGTCGGGGATCCACCTGGAGCGGGCGGCGTACGTGTACGGCGCGCTGTGCGTCGTGGCGACCGTGGCGGCGTACCGCTGGATGGACAACCTGGGAACCGCCCGCTCCTCCGCGCGCGAGCAGCTCGCCGTCGTCCGCAACAAGCACACCTGGGTCATGTCGGTGATCTACATCGGCACGTTCGGGTCGTTCATGGGCTACAGCTCGGCGATGCCGCTGCTCATCAAGCTCAACTTCTGGGTGCCGGAGCCGGCTCCGCTCGGGACCGGGATCTACTTCGCGTACTTCGCCTTCCTCGGTGCGGGCATCGGGTCGCTGACCCGGCCGCTCGGCGGCTGGCTGGCGGACAGGTACGGCGGCGCGCGGGTCACGCTCGGCTCGATCCTCGGGATCATCGTGTTCACGCTCGCCGTGGTGTGGACGCTCGCGCAGCTGACCCCGAACCCGACCTCCGACCCCGGGATCGCCAGCGACAACCAGGCGTGGTTCCCGGCGTTCCTCGCCTTCTTCCTGCTGATCTTCGCGGCGACCGGGGTGGGCAACGGGTCGGCGTACAAGATGATCCCGGCGATCTTCAAGCGCGACGCCGAGCTGGCCACCACACCGGGCACGCCTGAGCGGGACGCCGCGCTCGCGACCGCGACCACGCAGTCCTCCGCGGCGCTCGGCATCGTCGGCGCGATGGGCGCCCTCGGCGGGTTCCTGATCCCGATCGCCTTCAGCTCGCCGTGGGTCGACGACCCGCTGTCGGCCACCAAGGGAGCTCTGGTCGCGTTCGTCGCCTACTACGCGCTGTGCGCGGTCGTGTGCTGGGCGTTCTACCTGCGCCGGCGGCAGGCGCGGGCGACGGAGCTGGCGGATGTCCGGATCTGAGACCCACTGTCCGTACTGCAGCCTCCAGTGCGGGATGACCCTCCAGCGGGTGGGTCGCCGGCTGGAGGTCGCGGCACGGCCCTTCCCGGTCAACGAGGGCGCGCTGTGCCGGAAGGGCTGGACGGCGGCCGGGCTGCGCGGGTCCCGGGAGCGGCTGACGACGCCGCTCGTACGCGACCGCAGGACCGGCGAGCTGACGGCAGTGGGCTGGGACGAGGCGCTCGACCTGGTGGCCGGCCGGCTGGCCGCGCTGCGGGAGGAGCACGGCGCCGACGCCAACGCGGTGTTCGGGGGTGGGGGGCTCACCAACGAGAAGGCCTACCAGCTCGGCAAGCTCGCCCGGGTCGCGCTCGGCACGAGCCAGATCGACTACAACGGCCGCTGGTGCATGTCGTCGGCGGCGAGCGCCGGCAACCAGGCGTTCGGGATCGACCGGGGGCTGCCGTTCCCGCTCGCCGACATCGAGCGGACCGACGTCCTCGTCCTGGTCGGCTCCAACCTCGCCGAGACGATGCCGCCTGCGGCCCGGCACCTCGACCGGCTCCGCGAACGCGGCGGGACGGTGGTCGTCGTCGACCCACGGCTGACCGCGACGGCGGAGCGCGCCGACCTGTTCGTGCAGCCCGTCCCGGGCGGCGACCTCGCGCTCGCCCTCGGGGTGCTCCACCTGCTGGACGCCGCCGGTGCCGTCGACGAGGAGTACGTCGCGACCCGCACCACCGGCTTCGACGACGTACGCCGCCGGGTGGCGTCGTGGTGGCCCGAGCGGGTCGAGCGGGTCACCGGGGTGGAGGCCCCGGTCCTCCGCGAGGTCGCCGCGCTGCTCGCCGGGGCGGAGCGGGTGACGGTCCTGACCGCCCGCGGTGCCGAGCAGCACGCGACCGGGACGGCGACCGTGCTGGCGTGGATCAACGTGGCGCTGGCGCTGGGCATGCCGGGCCGGGAGTACGCCGGCTACGGCTGCCTCACCGGCCAGGGCAACGGCCAGGGCGGCCGCGAGCACGGCCAGAAGGCCGACCAGCTGCCCGGCTACCGGATGATCGACGACCCCGAGGCCCGCGCGCACGTCGCGCAGGTGTGGGACGTCGAGCCGGGCAGCCTGCCCGGGAAGGGCCGGTCGGCGTACGAGCTGCTCTCCGCGCTCGGCACCGACGACGGGCCGCGGAGCCTGCTCGTCTTCGGCTCCAACATCGTCGTCTCCGCGCCCAACGCGCTCCACGTCGCCGAGCGGCTCGCCGCGCTCGACCTGCTGGTCGTCGCCGACCTCGTCATGAGCGAGACCGCGGCGCTCGCCGACGTCGTGCTCCCCGTCACGCAGTGGGCCGAGGAGTCGGGCACCATGACCAACCTCGAGGGCCGGGTGATCCTGCGGCAGCAGGCCGTCGCGCCGCCCGACGGCGTACGCAGCGACCTCGAGGTGATCGCGGGCCTCGCCGAGCGGCTCGGCGCCGCCTCGACGTGGCCGACCGACCCGGAGGAGGTCTTCGAGGAGCTGCGCGCGGCCTCGCGCGGCGGCCGGGCCGACTACAGCGGCATCACCTACGACCGGATCCGGGCCGAGGACGGCGTGTTCTGGCCCTGCCCGGAGGGCTCGCCGGGCACGCCGCGGCTGTTCGCCGACCGCTTCCCGACGCCCGACGGCCGCGCCCGCTTCGTCGACGTCGAGCACACGGGTCCGGCGGAGGAGCCGACGGCGGCGTACCCCCTCCACCTGACGACGGGACGCGTCCTCGCGCAGTACCAGTCCGGCGCGCAGACCCGGCGGATCGGCGAGCTCCCCGACGGGGGTCCGTACGTCGAGCTGCACCCGATGCTCGCCGACCGCATCGGCGCCGCCGACGGCGAGCCGGTCGTCGTCACCACCCGCCGCGGTGAGATGAAGGCGCCGGCACGCGTGGTGACCACGATCCGCCCGGACACGGTCTTCGTGCCGTTCCACTGGGTCGGCGCCAACCGGCTCACCAACGACGCCCTCGACCCCTGGTCGCGGATGCCGGAGTTCAAGGTCTGCGCGGCACAGGTGACCGCATGACCGGGCGGATCGTGGTCGTCGGCGGCGGGATGGCCGCGAACCGGCTGGTCGAGGGGCTGGTGGCCGCCGGGCTCGGCGGGAGCGTAACGGTCCTCGGCGAGGAACGGCACGCGCCGTACAACCGGATCCTGCTCTCCGCCGTCCTCGAGGGCACCCACCGCCCCGGCGCGCTGACGCTGCGCACGCGGGAGTGGTACGCCGAGCACGGCGTCGACCTCCGGCTCGGCACCCGCGTCGTCGACGTCCACCGCGACCGGCGGACCGTCGAGCTGGCCGACCGCAGCGAGGTGGCGTACGACGACCTCGTCCTCGCCACCGGCTCGATCCCGACCCTCCCGCCCGTCCGCGGGCTGGTCCGCGTCGACGGCACCCTCGACCCACGCGTCCACGCCTTCCGCAGCCTCGACGACTGCGCCCGGCTCCTCGATGCCGTCTCGGCCGGCTCGACCGACGCCACGGGCTCGACCACCGAGCGGCGCGCAGTCGTCGTCGGCGGCGGGCTGCTCGGTCTGCAGGTCGCCCGGGCGCTGGCGATCCGCGGCCTCGCCACCGAGATCGTCGAGGGGGCGGAGCACGTGATGCCCGCCCAGCTGGCCGCCGGTGCCGGCCAGGTGCTCGCCCGCTCGCTCCGAAAGCTCGGGACGCAGGTCTACACCGGAGCCCGGGCGGTCCGGCTGACCGGCGACGGACTCCGGCTCGACAACGGCTACACCCTCGACACCGACCTCGTCGTCCTCGCCGCCGGCGGCCGGCCGAGCGCCAACCTCGCCCGGCGCGCCGGGCTCACGGTGCGCCGCGGACTCGTCGTCGACGACCGGCTGGCGAGCGTCGACGACCCGCACGTGTACGCCGTCGGCGACTGCGCCCAGCATGATGACCGCGTCACGGGCTTCGTGGCGCCGGCCTGGGAGCAGGCCGAGGTCCTGGCCGCCCGGCTGGCCGGCGAGGACGCGACCTACCGCGGCACCCGGCTGGTCGCCCGGCTGCGCGCGACCGACCTCGACGTCGCCGTCCTCGGCGACCCGCACCGCGCCGAGGGCGAGAGCGTCGAGGTGACCAACCCGGTGCGCGGCAGCCACCGCCGGCTCGTCGTACGCGACGGCGTCATCGTCGCCGGCTCCCTGGTCGGCGACCTGTCCCGGATCGGCGTCATCACCCAGGCCTTCGACCGCGGCACCGTCCTCGGCCCGCGCGAGCCCGGCCAGCTGCTGATGCCGCCCGCCGGCGCACCCACACCGGTCGTCGGCGACGACACCGAGGTGTGCCACTGCGCCGGCGTCACCGCCGGCCGGGTCCGCGCCTGCACCTCGCTCGCCGACGCCGTCGAGAGCACCCGTGCCACCACCGGCTGCGGCGGCTGCGCAGCGACCGTCCGCCAGCTGCTCACCACCCGTAGCACCCCCTTGGAAGGAACCCGACAGTGATGGCACCCCATCTGCGCAGACAGATCGTGGTCGTCGGCCACGGCATGGTCGGCCACCGCTTCGTGACCGCTGCGATCGAGCGCGGCCTCACCGAGACCCACGACATCGTCGTCGTGGGCGAGGAGCCACGGCCGGCGTACGACCGGGTCGCGCTGACGTCGTTCTTCGAGGTCGGCGCCGACGAGCTGTCCTTCCTCCCCGAGGGCGAGTACGACGACCCCCGCGTGCGGCTCGTCCTCGGGACGAGCGTCGACGGCCTCGACCCGGAGACCCGCGCGGTCCTCCTGTCCGACGGCGAGGCCGTGCACTACGACGAGCTCGTGCTCGCCACGGGCGCGGCGCCGTTCGTGCCGCCGGTGCCGGGCCACGACCTGCCCGGCTGCTTCGTCTACCGGACGATCGAGGACCTCGAGGCGATCCGCGAGGCCGCCGCCACCGCCCGCGTCGGCGCCGTCATCGGCGGCGGGCTGCTCGGCCTCGAGGCGGCCAACGCGCTCCACCAGCTCGGCCTCGAGACCCACGTCGTCGAGCTCGCTCCGCGGCTCATGGCCGTCCAGGTCGACGAGGCCGGCGGCCGCACCCTCGGACGGCACATCGAGGGCCTCGGGCTCACCGTCCACACCGGCGCCATGACCGAGCGGATCCTCGGCACCACCCGGGTCGAGGGCCTCGCCCTGAAGGACGAGGACGAGATCCCGGCCGAGGTCGTCGTCTTCTCCGCAGGCATCCGGCCGCGCGACGCGCTCGCCCGCGGCGCGGGCCTCGAGCTCGCCGAGCGTGGCGGGGTGCTCGTCGACGAGCGGTGCCGCAGCTCCGACCCGCACGTGTGGGCGATCGGGGAGTGCGCGGCCCCGGCCGGGAGGATGTACGGCCTGGTGGCGCCGGGCTACGCGATGGCCGAGGTCGTCGTCGACGCGCTCCTGGGCGGTGCCGGGGCGTTCACCGGCGCCGACATGTCCACCAAGCTCAAGCTGCTGGGCGTCGACGTCGCCTCGTTCGGCGACGCCCACGCCACCACGCCCGACTGCCTCGAGCTGGTCTACTCCGACGCGGTCGCCGGCATCTACAAGAAGCTGGTGATCAGCGAGGACGGCACCAGGCTGCTCGGCGGCGTCCTGGTCGGCGACGCGTCGGCGTACGGCGTCCTGCGCCCCATGGCCACCTCGGGCCTGCCGCTCCCCGACAACCCCGAGGAGCTCATCCTGCCGGTCTCGAGCGGGGCCGGGATGAGCCTGCCGGCCGAGGCGCAGGTCTGCTCGTGCAACGACGTCGCCAAGGGCGAGATCGAGGCGGCCGCCGAGGGTGGCTGCGAGGACGTCGCCGCTGTCTCGAAGGAGACGAGGGCCGGCACGACCTGCGGCTCGTGCAAGCCCCAGGTGAAGAAGATCGTCGAGGACTGGTTCGCCGCCCAGGGGAAGAGCGTCGACAAGAGCCTGTGCGAGCACTTCGCGATGACGCGGGCCGAGCTCTTCGACGTCGTGCTCATCCACGGCTATCGCTCCTTCGACGAGATCGTCGAGGCGCACGGCACCGGCCGGGGCTGCGACGTCTGCAAGCCCGCGGTCGCGAGCATCCTGGCGAGCCAGGTCAACCACCACGTCCTCGAGCGCGGCAACCGGGCGCTCCAGGACACCAACGACGCCTACCTCGCCAACATCCAGCGCAACGGCACCTACTCGGTGGTGCCGCGGATCCCCGGTGGGGAGATCACCCCCGAGAAGCTGATCGTGATCGGCGAGGTGGCCCGCGACTTCGGGCTCTACACCAAGATCACCGGCGGCCAGCGGATCGACCTGTTCGGTGCCCGGATGGAGCAGCTGCCGGCCATCTGGAGGCGGCTGGTCGACGCCGGCTTCGAGTCCGGGCACGCCTACGGCAAGGCGCTGCGCACGGTGAAGTCGTGCGTGGGGTCGACCTGGTGCCGGTACGGCGTGCAGGACTCCGTGGGACTCGCGATCCTGCTCGAGCTGCGCTACCGCGGCCTGCGCAGCCCGCACAAGCTGAAGGGCGGCGTCTCCGGGTGCGCGCGCGAGTGCGCGGAGGCGCGGGCCAAGGACTTCGGGATCATCGCGACCGAGAAGGGCTGGAACCTGTACGTCGGCGGCAACGGCGGTGCCGTGCCGGCCCACGCCCGGCTGCTGGCCGGCGACCTCACCACCGAGGAGGTCGTGCGCTACCTCGACCGCTACCTCATGTACTACATCCGCACCGCCGACCGGCTGCAGCGCACCGCCGCCTGGATCGACTCGCTCGAGGGCGGGCTCGACCGGGTCCGCGAGGTCGTCGTCGACGACGTCCTCGGCCTCGGCAGCGAGCTGGAGGCGGCGATGGCGAAGCACGTCGCGGGCTACTTCGACGAGTGGCGGGCCACCCTGGAGGACCCGGACAAGCTGGCCCGGTTCGTCTCCTTCGTCAACGCCCCCGAGACCCCCGACCCCAACATCGACTTCGGCGTCACCCGGGGCCAGATCGTGCCCGAGGTGCACGACGGCCCGGTCTCGCTGGGACCGGTCGAGCTGGGCGCCACCATCCCGGTGGGAGAGCCCCGATGAGCGGGAGCCGCACCTCGACGTACGTCGCGGTGTGCCGCGTCGACGACATCGAGCCCGAGACCGGCGTCGCCGCCCTGGTCGGCGGCGAGGCGGTCGCCGTCTTCAGGACGTACGACGGTGAGGTGTTCGCGCTGTCCAACTACGATCCCTTCTCACACGCATCGGTGCTCGCCCGCGGGATCGTCGGCACCCGTGCCGGGGAGCCGTTCGTGGCGAGCCCGATCCACAAGCAGGCGTTCGGCCTGCGGACCGGACAGTGCCTCGACGATGCGGCGGTCCGGGTGCCGACGTACGACGTCCGGGTCGTCGACGGCACCGTGCAGGTGGGAGGAGCGAGGCAGTGACCGACCGGCCGCTCGAGGGGTTCCGCATCGGGGTCACCGCGACCCGGCGGGCCGAGGAGCAGATCGCGCTGCTCCAGCGGCGCGGCGCCGAGGTCGAGTGGGCGCCGGCCCTCTCGGTCGACCCCAACCGGGTCGACGCGGCGGAGCTGCGGGCGGCCACGGAGTCGGTGCTGGCGCAGAAGGTCGACATGTTCCTCGCCACCACCGGCATCGGGACCCGGGCGTGGTTCGACGCCGCCGAGGCGTGGGGCCTGCTCGACCGGCTGCTCGAGACGCTCGGCCGGGCGGAGATCCTGGCGCGCGGTCCCAAGTCCGTCGGCGCGCTGCGCGGGCGCGGGCTGCGGGAGCTGTGGGCGCCGGCCTCGGAGGAGTTCGACGACGTCCTCGAGCACCTGCGCGGCCGGGACCTGACCGGGAAGCGGATCGTCGTCCAGGAGCACGGGCAGTCGCTCTCGATGGTCGCCCACGCGCTGCGGCGGCAGGGAGCGGAGGTCACCACGGTGACCGTCTACCGGGTCGAGGCGGCCGACGACCCGGAGCCGATGTTCCGCCTCGTCGACCAGGTCGCCGACCGCCGCCTCGACGCGGTCACCTTCACCTCCGCGCCCGCCGTCGCCGCGCTGATGGAGGTCGCCGGCTCGGTCGGGCGGCGCGAGGACGTCATCACCGCCTTCCAGGCCGAGGTGGTCGCGTCGTGCGTCGGGCCTGTGACCGCGGCCGCGTTCGAGATGTGGGGCGTGCCGACCCTGTTCCCGGAGAGGTCGCGGCTGGTCGCGATGGTCAAGCAGCTCGAGACCGAGCTGCCCTCGCGCCGGGCCGGGCTGACCATCGAGCTCGCCGGCGGTCACCAGCTGCTCCTGCACGGCGAGGACGTCCTCCTCGACGGGCTGGAGGTGAGGCTGTCGCCGGCGCCCGCCGCGGTGCTCGCGGCCCTCGTCGCCAACCCCGGCAACGTCGTCTCCCGCCGCGCCCTGCTGGCGCAGCTGCCGTCCGGCACCGCCGGCTCCGAGCACGCGGTCGAGATGGCCGTGGCCAGGCTCCGCTCGGCGCTCGGCACCAAGGCCGTGCAGACGGTCGTCAAGCGCGGCTACCGGCTGGCGGTGGCCCAGTGACCCGTCTCGTCACCGTCGCCCACGGGACCCGCACGGCCGAGGGCAACGTCATCGCCGCGGCGCTCACCCGCGCCGCCGGCGTACGCCTCGGGCTGCCCGCCGTGGCGTCGTACGTCGAGCTGTGCGAGCCGCTCCTCGCCGACGTGCTGCGCGGCGGCGCGGAGGAGGAGACCGCCGTCGTACCCCTGCTGCTGTCCACCGGCTACCACGTCCGCGTCGACCTGCCGGCCGCCGTCGAGCAGGCGGCCGGCCCGGTCACCCTCGCCGGCCCGCTGGGGCCGGACACGCTGCTCGCTGCCGCCCAGGCCGACCGGCTGCGACGGGCGGGCGCGGAGCCCGGCCGACCGGTCGTCATGGTCGCCGCCGGCTCCCGCGACCCCGCCGCCACCGACGACCTGTGGGCCGCCGCCGACCTGCTCACCGGCCTGTGGGGTGCGCCGGTGCGGGTCGCCACGCTCGCCGGGCTCGGCCCGGACGTGCTCGACGTCGTACGCCCCGGCGACGCGGTCGCGCCCTACCTGCTGGCGCCCGGCTTCTTCGCCACCCGGGCGCGGCGGCTCGCGCTCTCCGCCGGGGCGGAGGTCGTCGCCGAGGTCCTCGGCCCGCATCCGAGCGTCGTGGAGCTGGTCGCCGAGCGGGCGCGGCAGCTGCTGCCGGTGGACGCCGTGAGGACGTGAGGACAAGTTCACGGCACCTGGGGCCGCCGACGGCGGCGGGTGAAACACCGGCGCGGTTGCGTGGATCCATGGACAAGGACATCCTCACCGAGAGCCTCCTCCTGGTGGACGGCCAGGAGCACGCGCTGACTCCGCGCTTCTACGAGATCCTCTTCACCCGGTATCCCGAGGTCAGGCCGATGTTCTCCACCGACATCCGGCCACAGACGGCGATGCTGCGCGAGGCGATCGTCGCCGTGCTCGACCACCTCGACGACGCCGTCTGGCTCGGCGACACCCTCGGTGCGCTCGGCCGCAGGCACGCCGGCTGGGGCGTGACGGCGCCGATGTACGACGCCGTCGCCCAGTGCATGATCGCCGCCATGGAGGAGCTCGGCGGCGACGCATGGACCCCCGAGATGACCGCGCAGTGGACCGAGGCGCTCGGTGCGGTCGCCGGGCTGATGCAGGCCGGCGCCGCCGAGGCCGAGGGCGTCGCCTGAGCCGGTCGGACCGGCCCGACTAGTGGCCGGCGGCCCGACGGGTACCGGGTCGCCATGCCCGACAGCCCGCACGAGCACTACCGGATCGCCGGCTACCTCAGCGCGATGTCCGTCTTCGGCACCGCCGTCGCGGGCGCCGCCGCGCTGGGCCGCGTCACGGGGCGCGACCTGCCGGCGGCGTACGCCCTCCCGGATCTCGCCCTCGGCGCCATCGCGACGCACAAGTTCGCCCGGCTGATGTCGAAGGACGGGGTGACGACGCCGCTGCGCGCGCCGTTCACCGAGTTCGAGGAGAACACCGGCTCGGCGGAGGTGGCCGAGTCGCCACGGCCGGAGCCCGCCCGGCACGTCGTCGGCGAGCTCATCACCTGCCCGTTCTGCCTGGCGCCGTGGATCGCGACGGCGTACGTCGCCGGGCTGGCCCTCGCTCCCAGGGTGACCCGCGCCTGGGCGGCGGTCTTCTCCGTCGTCGGCGGCTCGGACTTTCTGCAGCACGCCTACGCGCACGTGCGGACCGACTGACGGGTACCGCGACGCGAGAGCGACGAAGGAGGAGCGATGACCTACCCACGCCTCGCGATCGTCACCGGCAGCGACTCCGGCATCGGGGCGGCGACGGCCGAGCTGCTCGCCTCCGAGGGGTACGACGTCGGCCTGACCTGCCACCACGACGTCGACGCCCTCGAGGGGACGGTGAAGGCGGTCCAGGACCGCGGGCAGAGCGCGTTCGTGGAGGCGTTCGACGCCGCGTCGGAGAACGCCGGCGACGTCGTCGACCGTCTCGTGGAGCGGCTCGGGGGGCTCGGCGTGCTCGTGAACGTCGCCGGCACCGGCCACACCGACCTGGCGCTCGACCTCTCCTACGACCGATGGCGGCAGGTGCTGGCGACCGACCTCGACGGGCCGTTCCTCTGTGCGCAGCGCGCGGCGCAGCGGATGGTCGACGCCGGGCGCGGCGGCCGGATCGTCAACGTCACGAGCGTCCACGAGCACGTCCCGCGGATGGGCTCCTCGGCGTACTGCTCGGCGAAGGCCGGCCTCGGCATGCTCACCAAGGTGATGGCGCTCGAGCTGGGTGAGCACGGCATCACCGTCAACAGCGTCGCCCCGGGCGAGATCGCCACCGAGATGACCGGGATGGACGAGGCGGAGGCCTACCACCAGGAGCGGCCGGGCAACCCGGTCGGCCGGCCCGGCCACGTCACCGAGGTGGCGCAGGTGATCGGCTTCCTCGCCTCGCCGCGGGCGGCGTACGTCACCGGGTCGTCGTACGCCGTCGACGGCGGTCTGATGCTGATGGCCGCGCACGGCCACGACCAGCGCACCAACCGGTGGCGCGAGGTCGGCTAGCGGAAGTCGATGAGGATCATCTCCGAGCCGGGGTCGTCCTCGGAGGTCATCACCCGCGGCAGCCGGTCGGCCGTGTCGGTCGGGCGGTAGAGCGGGGCGAGCGGGTCCGCGCCGGGCTCGGCGATCTCGACGGTGCGCTTGGTCTGGGCGTGCGGCAGGACGGCGGCGCGGAAGCACCGGCAGGTGTAGGGCAGCTGCATGCCGTCCATGCCGCGGCCGTAGTCGTCGTAGAACGCCAGGACCTCCCGGCGCTTCGCCTCGCGCCGCTCCTCCGGGAGGGCCGCGATGGTGGAGCGGGAGAGGACCAGATCCTGGACGGAGTCGCGGTCGATGGTCTGCCAGTGCCGGTACTCCGCGGTGTCGACCGCGCTGAAGAGCGCTGAGTCGTCGATCGCGCGGGTCGGGTCCTCGCCGTGCGACTGGTTGCCGATCAGGGCGGTGAGCTTGCGGACCCACGGGATCCGCTCGTCGCGCTCGTTCCAGAGCAGGGCGAGCCGGCCTCCGGGGCGCAGGACCCGGACGATCTCGGGCAGCGCCTTCTCGGCGTCGAACCAGTGGAACGCCTGGGCGGCGACCACGACGTCGTACAGCCCGTCGCCGGCGGGGATCTGCTCGGCGGTGCCGACGGTGGCGCGGACGTCGGGGAGCTTGGCCGAGAGGACGTCGAGCATCGCGTCGTCGGGGTCGGTCGCGAAGACGTCGTGGCCCAGCGAGACCAGGAGCTCGGTCAGCTTGCCGGTGCCTGCGCCGAGCTCGAGGACGGAGACCGGCTCGGTCCCGACGAGCCACTCGACCGCATCCCGCGGATAGCTCGGCCGGCCGCGGTCATAGGCGTCCGCGACGCGGCCGAAGGAGCGCGCCGGATCCGGGGTGGCCCCGCGGTCGGGATCGGGCTGGGCGGTCATTAGTTGGCAGGGTACCCGTTACATAGGGTTCTTCCCGTGACCGACGATCCACTGGCCTGGTTGGTGTCGCTCGAGGGGGTCGTGTCGGCGTTCGCGGCGGCCCGGGACGGCATCGACGTGATGCTGCGCGACCGCGGCCTGCGGCGAACGTCGCCGGAGTCGACGGCCGAGTCGCTGCTCCGCGGCGCGCACGCGTCGGCGGTGCTGGAGGGGTCGGCCTCGACGCTCGAGGAGGTACGCGAGTCGGGCGGGGACGCGGTCGCGCGGGACGCCGTACGCCTCTCGACGGAGCTGCTCTCGCTGGTGCCGACGCTGCGGCAGGCGCCGCTGCAGGCGTTCGCGCGGCTCCACGCGCTGGCGGCGGCGGGCTCGGTGGGCGGGGAGGAGCTCGGCCGGCCGCGGGGGGAGGAGGCCGCGGGCCGGCTGAAGGGGCTCTCGGACCTCCTGCTCGCGCCGACGCGGGTGCCGGCGCTGGTGGTCGCCGCGCTCGTCCACGCCGACCTGGCGACCGTCGCGCCGTTCGCGTCGCACAACGGCATCGTGGCCCGTGCCGCCGAGCGGCTCGTGATCGTCGCGCGCGGCGTGGACGAGAAGTCGCTCGTCGTACCCGAGGCCGGGCACCTCGCGCTGCGGCCGGCGTACGAGTCGAACCTGCGCGGCTACGCGTCCGGCGGCAGGGCCGGCCTGCAGTCCTGGCTGCTCTATGCCGCCGAGGCGTACGCCGCCGGAGCGGAGGCGTCGCCCCTGCGCTCCTCGTGAGCCGGGCCGTCCGGGGCCCGACATGCTGGTGGCACCCGGTCCTCGATCGGATCCGGATGCCACCGCGGAACACGTGAAGCCGGGGTTACCAGGCGTGCAATGTCGAATTGCTGCCGCGGGATGTCTCCCCGCTGGTCAGCACCCCATCGGATGGGTGGATCACCGCGTGGGTGCCCCGCTCACGTGCACGTTTGAACTTGTCTGAGTCCGTTTGTACGCCGGTTTGCGCGACCCTTCAAGGGTCCTCGGCGTGTCGTCTGCGACGCGCCGCGACGGGCGTCGGTGGGCCGGGTCACGCCCCGATCTTGCGGCGGCGCGCACCCGCCCAGAGCACTCCGCCGAGGACCGCCGCGCTGCCGACGGCGAGCGCCGCGAGGGTGGGCCCGGCCGGTGGAAGCGGCACCCGGCTGCGCAGCGCGACCGGCTTGGTGAAGACGAGCACCGGCCAGCCGCGCTCCTTCGCCACCCGGCGCAGCTCCTTGTCGGGGTTGACCGCGAAGGGGTGGCCGACCTCCTCCAGCATGTGCAGGTCGGTCATCGAGTCGGAGTAGGCGTAGCACTCGTCCAGCTCGTACCCGTTGCGCTCGGCCAGCTCGCGCACCGCGTTGGCCTTCTCCTCGGCGTACGCGTAGAGGGCGATGCGGCCGGTGTACTTCCCGTCCTCGACGTCCATCCTCGTCGCGACCACGTGGTCGGCGCCGAGCATCTCGCCGATCGGCTCGACCACCTCCGTGCCCGACGCGGAGACGATCACGATGTCGTGGCCCTCGGCCCGGTGCTCCTCGATGAGCTGCACCGCCTCGTCGTACACCAGCGGGTCGACGACGTTGTGCAGCGTGTCGGCCACGATCTCGCGCACCGTCGCGACGTCCCAGCCGGTGACGAGCTCGGACATGAACTTCCGCATCTTCTCCATCTGGTCGTGGTCGGCGCCGCCGACGACGTAGACGAACTGCGTGTAGACCGACCGGAGCAGCGCCTTGCGCGAGATCAGGCCGCCCGCCTGGAACGGCTTGGAGAAGGCCAGGGTGCTGGACTTGGCGATGATCGTCTTGTCCAGATCGAAGAACGCCGCGGTCCTGGCCATGGCTCCATCGTAAGAGGACCGTCCACCGGGTCGGGCCGGTTTCCGTCCACAGCCGGCATGAGTTCACTCGCTGTCCACAGCGGGTTCGACGGCCGGGTAGGACCGTCCGGGCCGGCGGGAAGGCTCGCCGCATGACCCAGTCCATGGCCCAGACCCGCGCCCTTCTCGTCACCTCCGACCCACTGCTCCTCGAGGAGCTCGCCCGGCTCGCGGCCGCCGCGGGCGCCTCGGCGGTGCCCACCCCCGACGTCGCCACCGCGCTGCCCGGCTGGGCGCGGGCGCCGCTGGTGCTCGTCGGTCCCGACCTGCTGCCGCAGGTGGCGCTCCTCGGCCCGCCACGCCGGCACGGCGTCTACGTCGTCTCCTGGGGGTCGCCGGGCGAAGAGGTCTACCGGCCGGCCCTCCACGTCGGCGCCGAGGGGGTGCTGGAGCTGCCCGGTGCGGCCGGCCTGGTCGGGGACCTGCTCACCGACCTCGACGGCGGCAGGTCGGAGGGGGTCGTCGTCGGCGTGGTCGGCGGGTCCGGCGGCGCCGGGGCGACGACGTTCGCCGCCGCGCTCGCGCGGCTCGGTGCGGCGACCGGGCCGACCGTCCTCGTCGACGCGGACCCGCTCGGGCCGGGCGTCGACCGCGTGCTCGGGCTCGAGGACGTGCCGGGCGTGCGCTGGCCCGAGCTCGCCCGGACGACGGGCCGGCTCGGCGCTCGCTCGCTGCGCGAGGCGCTGCCGCGCTCGGGCGACCTCGGGCTGCTCGGCTGGGACCGCGGCGACGTCCGCGCGCTCGACCCCCAGGTCGCGCGCGAGGTGCTGTCCGCCGCCCGCCGGGGTCACGAGCTGGTGGTGCTCGACCTGCCGCGCTCGCTCGACGCCGTCGCCGAGGACCTGCTGGCCCGCTGCGACCTGGTCCTGCTGGTCGTGAGCGCCTCCGTGACCGGCATCGCGGCCGCCGGGCGGCTGGTCTCGCGGCTGCCCGACCGCGAGCGGGCCAGGCTCGTCGTGCGTGGCCGGTCGGCCGATCCGGAGGTCGTCGGCCGGGCCCTCGGCGTGCCCGTCCTGACGGCGATGCCGGACCAGCGCGGCCTCTCGGAGGCGATCGACCTCGGCCTCGGGCCGGTCCGCTCGCGGCGCGGGCCGCTCGGCCGGGCCGCGCTCGAGGTGCTGGCCCGCTGCCGGATGCAGGCGGCGGCCGCATGAGTGCCGCCACCGGCGCCGGTGGGACGGTCGAGATCGCACCCGAGGTCGTCGACGAGGTCCGTGAGCGGCTCGCCCGCGAGCCCGGCGGGCTGACGCCCCACCGGGTCTCGGAGGCCCTGCGCGTCGCCGGCCGGCCGGTCGGCGACGCGACGGTGCTCGCGGTCTACGAGGCGCTGCGTCGCGACGTCGTGGGTGCCGGCCCTCTCGAGCCGCTCCTGCGGCTGCCCGGGGTGACCGACGTGCTCGTCAACGGGCCCGACCAGGTCTTCGTCGACCGCGGCGAGGGGCTGGAGGTGACCGGGGTGCGGTTCCCCGACGACGACGGCGTACGCCGGCTCGCGCAGCGCCTCGCCGCGGCCGGCGGCCGCAGGCTCGACGACGCGTCGCCGTACGCCGACCTGCGGCTCGCGGACGGCACCCGCTTCCACGCGGTGCTGGCCCCGCTGGCACGGCCCGGCACGGCCATCTCGCTGCGGGTGCCGTCGGCGCGCGTCTTCACCCTCGCCGAGCTCGTCGAGTCGGGCATGGTCGCGCCCGCCCTCGGCGAGCTGCTCCGCGGCATCGTGGACGCCCGCCTCGCCTTCCTGGTGAGCGGCGGGACGGGCAGCGGCAAGACGACACATTGGTTGAGACACGTCTACGTGCGACACTGGACCCCGACGGGTCTGAGAGGAGCACGGCATGAGCACCAGAACACCCAGGAGGCCGCGGTGCGCGATCCTGCTCGCCCGGATCTCGGACGCCCGCGGCGACGGCCGGAGCGTCGCCGATCAGGTCTCTGACGGGCTCGCGTACGCAGACCGGATCGGCTGGCGCATCGGCCCGGCCGAGACGCACATCCTGCGCGAGCCCGACACGTCGGCGTGGAAGCGCCGGCGGATCACCGTCCCCGGCAAGAGCACGCCGGAGTGGCGGGTCGTCCGTCCACGGTTCCGGCGGGCCCTCGACATGCTCGCGACGGGCCAGGCCGACGGGCTGATCGCCTACGACCTCGACCGGGCGATGCGCGACCCGCGAGACCTCGAGGACCTGATCGACCTCGTGGAGAAGATCCTGCCGGGCCTGCCCGTCGAGTCCGTGACCGGCTCCCTGCGGCTCTCCAACGACGCCGAGGTCACGATGGCCCGCGTCATGGTGGCGGTCGCGAACAAGGCCAGCCGGGACACGTCCCGGCGGGTCGCGCGCGCGGCGCGCTCCCGTGCCGAGAGCGGGGGCTACCACGGTGGCCGCCGACCCTACGGCTGGGCGAAGGACGGCATGACGCCGTGCCCGGACGAGGCGCGCGTGATCCGCGACGCCGCTGAGGCGATCCTCGCGGGCCGGTCTCTGCGGTCGCTGACCCTCGACCTGAACGCGCGAGGGGTGCCGACAGCGACGGGGCGCACCAGCTGGACGACGCAGACGGTGAGGGACATGCTCGTGCGCCCCCGTGTCGCCGGGCTGTCCACCCACAACGGGAACGTCGTCGGCCGCGGTCGCTGGCAGGCCGTGCTCGACGAGGACACCTGGCGGCAAGTGACCGCGCTGCTCTCCGACCCGGCGCGGCGTACGACGCCGGGCAACCAGCCCCGCTGGCTCGGATCGGGGCTCTACCTGTGCGGCATCTGCGGGGCGCCGATGCGCTGCACCAAGGCCGGCGGCACCGGACGGCCCCACTACCGCTGCACCGTGCCCAGCAGTGGACACAGTGTCTCCGCGGACGCCGTCGCCCTGGATCGGCACGTCATCGGGGAGCTGCTGGTGCGCCTCGACGACCCGGCGGCGCTCGCGGCGATCCGGGCCCGGCAGAGCAACGGCAGCGGCGACGGCGAGGACACCGGCGCGCTCGCGCGGGCGATCGCGAAGGACGAGACGCGGCTGCGGGAGTTGCGCCGATCCCTGACCGACCCCGACGCCGACGACGTCGACGACATTCGCGACGCCATGACACGGCTCCGCGAGCGCATCGCGGAACGACAGGCGCGACTCGGGGCCGCCAGCGCACAGCCCGACCCGGTGCGCGAGTTCGACCCAGAGAGCGACCCCGACTTCGACTCCGCGACGGTGTGGGCCGGGCTCGACCTCGAACGGCAGCGGGAACTCCTCGCGCTCCTGGCCGTGGTCACGGTCCAGCCCGCCAGACGGGGGAGGCTGCCGAAGACGCTGCGCCTGCCGGACGGCACCTACCGCTGCGACCCCGACCGCGTCGACGTCACGTGGCGGTGAGCGACGATGGAACTGTCTGAGCAGTCGCTCTCGGAGTTGCGCGCGCTGGGCGAGGTCGGGAGCCACCGCGCCGCGGTGAGGACCGTCGAGCGGATCGTCGAGCGGGAGACCCTGCACCACCTGCGGAGCATCCGCGACCGGCTCGCCGCCAGCCCCGAGGTCGACCCCGTATCGCTGGAGTGGGCCGAGCGGATCGTCGACCGCTACCTCCGCGAGCAGGGGTGAGCGACGCCGCCGGGCTGAACGGGGAGAGCGCCGTCGTGGCGTCGACGGGGGAGGGCTCCGGGGAGGGCGAAGGCGAAGGGACCCGCCCCGAATACCCGTCTCGGCCGCACTCTCCCAGCGAGGGGTCATGGCCCCGCTGAGCCAAACGTCCAGCCCGGCCGGCGTCGCACCGTCACCCCGTTCCACTCGGGGGACGACTGAGGGGACGGCGCACCGCCTCTGACCGGGACGGTGCGCCGCCTGTGTCTCCGCCCGTCCGATGGCCGGGGGAAGGCCGACGGGGACGACCGGGGGGTCAGAGCAGCAGCGCGGAGAACGCCTTGGGGCGGATCACGTCGCCCCCGACGCGCATCGTCACCAGCAGGCCGATCTTGCCCTCGGCGGCGAAGAGCTCCACGAGCCGCTGCACGCGGAGCCGCTGACGGTCCGCGATCATGTAGCCCGACTTGAGGTCGCCGAACACCATCGACGGGTTCGTGCCCGCACCGCTGCCACTGCCGCTCTCGACGCTCATGGCGGGAAGGGACTCGAGCGTCTCCACCGGGTAGCCGCCGATCGTCGGGGGCTCACCCGCGGCAGGGTTGGGCTGCAGCAGGTAGTGGCCGTCCGCGTCGGTGAGGAGCGCGACCGCCTCGGCCGCGTCCGGGGAGACGAGGTACATGCCGTTGCGGCGCATCCTCGCCGACACCCGGTAGGGGAGCCGCTTCACGTCGTCCGCGAACAGGCTGCCTGCCGCGGTCGAGGCGATGGTCTGCGTGATCGTCGCCGTGGGGCCATCGGTGACGCCCGTGATGCGGCTGGCGATCCCCACCGGCTGCTCGTCGCCGTCGCCGGTGCCCGCACCGAAGGCGTCGTCCTCCACGGCGGCGAACTCGGCGGCGAGGCCCTCACGGACGATGCCCTCAAGGCTGTCGTCGGAGTCCTCGAGTTCGTCCAGGCCGATCTTCACCAGCGCGGTCAGGTCGTGGACCGTGATCGTCTGCTTGGGGTCCGCCGGCGGGTCGCCGAGCCCAGCACCGGGCGTGGCCGGGTCCTGGATCTCCAACTTGCCCCACGCCGGGGTGCCGATGTTGACGGCCCCGACGTCGACCTTCGGCTTCGTGGTCGGCTTGACGAAGGCGCGGCCGCGTACGACGCCCTCGTGGGCCAACTCCTTGAGGATCGTCCCGGCGTAGTCCTGCGGGATCAGGACCTCGCCGGTGTCGTCCTCGACGAGGTCGGCCTTGCGCTCGGGGGCGATGCGGTCGCCCTTGCGGACGTACTCGAGGAACGCGGCGGTCTTCCGCGAGACGCCGCCACCGCCAAAGGAGAGGCCGCCGTCGAGGTCCGTCTCGGCGCTGCGGCCCATCGCGGCGGCAAGGTGCTGCTGCATCTGGTGTGCCGCCTCGGCGGGCATCGCCTTGCCCTCGAACTCTTCCTTGATCGCCCTGGCGAGGTCGAGATGGCGGCCGACCGGATCGTTCGTCCTGATGGTCATCGTGACTCCTGACTCGCCGCACCGAGTTCGGTGGGCGTCGTGAACATGGGCCGCCGGTGCACGGGCTGCAACTCGTGGTGCAGCTGCGCCAGTTCGTACGCGGCGTGCCGAGACTTGGTGAGTGCGTCGGCCTCCGACCGGAGAGCCGTCTTGCCTTGCCGTTCCCGCTTGTCGACCTGCTTCACCAGCCGGTCGGTGTTGTCCTGCCAACCGCGGAGCGCCTCAGCGATGTCGTCCACAGAGACGGTCTGTCCGGCGGCGAGGCGTGCGCGGAGGTCGTCGGCGGTCGCCGGCCGCGCCTCGGCCTGCTGGCGGCGCGCTCGCGCCTCGCGGTCGCTGCGCCGCTGGTACTCGACGCCCAGGGTCAGGTGCGTGTCGATCAGGAGCGCGTCACCGGCGGGCATCGACTTGCCCTCGAAGGAGTCGTGGATCGCACGCGCCTTCGCGATGTGGTCGCGGGCCTGCTGCTTGAGACTGGTCATGGGAGCGTCCTCGTGGCACACGGGAAGGTGGCCGTGCGCTGTGGCGCTACGGCTGCTGCTGCTCGTCTCGGACGCTCCGGCGTACGGGCGGGGCCTCGTCGCACAATGCCGAGTGGCGAGAACAGCATATCCCAGCCCGCCGACAGTCGCGGAGTCATGCGCCGCAGTCCGGGCCGTCGCCGTCAGGGAGCGTCGAGCCCGACCACCAGCCCTCGACACGGCCCACGAGCATCTCCCGCTGCCGCTCCCGCCACATCGCCCGGCGGGCCACCAACTCGGCACCCGCCAGCCGGCCGAGCCGCTCGTGGTAGATCCTCAGGCGCGGCGACGTCTCCGCGATCGCCTGCACCCAGCCGTCCGCAACGTCGCCGGGGCCCAGGGTGTGCTGGGTGTGCCCGCAGGCGTCGCACGCCCACATGGACACCGGCCGGTCGTCGTGCTCTCCCGACTCGTCGTGCCAGGCGTGCCACGAGTCCGGCGCGCCGCAGGCCGGGCACACGTCCTTCGGCTGTTCCACGACGCAGCGATGCAGGTAGGCGAGCCCGGCGACCTCCAGGTCGCTCAGGTCGCGGAGCGCCGCCAGCAGGTCGGCGACGTAGTCCTCAGGCTTCATTCGGTGCTCCCCTCAGGGTCGGGCTCGGGGTCGGGCTTGCGGCGGTCGAGCCGCCGGTGACAAGGCACGCAGCGAGGCACGTACCGGCTCAGGTCCAGCGAGTAGCGGCGCCCCTTCGCGTCGACCCGCTCGTCGGGGTCCCCGCCGTCGTACGACCACTCCTCGGCATGCTCGCCGCAGTCGACGCACGCCCAGCCCCAGGCCGAGCCCCGGCGGCGCTGCAGGCGGCTGTGGACCGCGGCGTACGACTCCGGATCACCCACGCCCGGAGCCAGCGAGGGCCGCAGAGCGATCACCCGCCGCTTGAGACGCCGGGCGCGCTCCAGCAGCTCCGCGGTGTCCGGGTCGGGGCGGCCGGTCACGACTCCGCCTCGCGGGAGAGGTCTTCGTTGCTGATCCAGACACGCTCGCCGGGCAGTGCGCCGTCCACGACCATCGCGCGGCGCAGCAGGCGGGCGATGCCCAGCACGATGCGCCTCTGGTCCTCGCTGATCCCGGCCTCGGCACGGATGCCGGCCTCCCAGTTCGTCAGGTCGTCCGGGTTGGGAACCTCGTAGAACTCGCCGCCGCGGCGCAGGCGCTCCGCGCGGTCTGCACGACAGCGCAGGAGGCGACGCGAGGGGGCGGTCATCCAGTCGGCTTGATTCTGTGGTGGTCCAGCAGCAGCAGGTAGACGCGACGGCCCTTCTCCCACTCGTGGAGCGGCTTCACGAGCCCGGCCTCGACGAGTTCGCGTAGCGCGCGCTTCACCGCCCTCTTCGCGGTGTCTCGCTCCTTCGCGGAGCCGAGCGGGTAGCCCAGGAAGAGCGCCAGAGGGATCCAGCCTGCGTGGTAGCGCGGCTCCTCGTCCCCGTCGTGCGCTGTTACGGCCATGCGCAGCAGCACGAGGCGCGTCGTGGCCGACAGCGCGGCTTGGTCGCTTCTCACCAGCATCCACACCAGGTCCTTGCCCACTCGGCGGTCACCCCGCCTCGTGGTCGACGATGACCACGAGGCGGGCGACCTGCGAGTCGCTCAGCGGCGGAGGCGGCGTCCGGTGACGGGCCTTGGCCTCGTCTCGCAGGAGCCGCAACTCGGCAACGTCGGCGGCGGTAGGGCGGCGCACGGGGGGCTGAGCCGGGCAGGCTTGTGACTGGCGAGGCCGGGCGGCCACACCGTGCGCCAGATCGAGGAGTTCACCAGTCACGCAGGCAAGTCAACGCGCTCCGAGAGCCGCGAGAAGGTAGCCGAAATCGACCTCCAGCGCGGTCGTCGTCTCATAGCGGCGCATGGTGTGTCATGCCGTCGCATTCGCCCCGTGAAAGTCGATTTTCGTCCGGGCGTGTCGCGTTGGACGGCTGGCGGCTCGCCCGCGCGTCACCTAACAGCCAGCCAGCCACGCAGGTCCGCACGCGCACGCCCGCACGAGACCTACTTCAAGCCAAGAGACGAGGGTGAGCACGGGGAGTTAGTTGGGGGTTAGTTGGTAGTTAGTTGGGGGGACATGTGTGTCCCCTGACAGGGGACATGTGTGTCCCCTGAGGGGGGACATCGGTGTCCCCTGACGATCCTCGATCTGAGGGGACGTACGTGTCCCCTGACGATCCCGACCTGAGGGGACGTACGTGTCCCCTCAGGCTCCCGGAGTCCGAACGTCTGACCGCTGCTGTGGGCCACGGATGGACGACACGACCGCACCGACAACCAGCACCAGGCCCCCGAGCACGAGCAGCAGGATCGCCACCATATTCCAGTTCGAGCGCGCCGAGTCGCAGGCGTCGGTGACGTCTGTGCTGACCCCCATCCCGGCCATCGCGTGGGTGAGGTCGCGGACGTACGCCGCGTCGTCGGACGGATTGAACGCCGACCCGCACGAGACGCCGGACACGTGCACCGGCACGTAGCCGAGCACCAAGCCGGCGACCACGAACACGAGCCCGAACAAGGCGATGACGCCACCAACGGCTGCGCGGCTCAACTCGGGTCCCTCAGGGTTCCGATCATCCAGCCGTCGATCTCTGAGAGGCGGATACGGATCGGAAGCCGAGTATCCGAGGGCAGGCGCTGGTGGCCGCTGAACACAGCCGCGTCTACCAGATGCAGGAAAGGGTCGTACGGAGGCTCGACGTCGTCGTTCTCGGGGTCGTGTGCCGCGAGGTCAGCGTCCACCATTCCCCAGCGCTCGCGGAAGGCTCCATTGACGACCTCGGACACCTTCCCCTCAGTGTCGATGCGCTCGAACGCGTCGAGCCACGGACCACGACGCGCGATGGTGCCGCTGACGACGAGGCCCTTCACCAGCACGCTGATCCCGAGCGGCTCGCCGATGTCCGACAGCGCACCGAGCGCGTCGTCCGGCTGCAGCCTGTTCAGCTCGTGGGCGTACGCAGCGCTGATCGTCTGTTCGGTCTCCCGAGGAGTCTTGCTCATGACGCCGCACTTTGCCTTGAAGGCCGCCACGCCGCAGTGGAATGGCAAAAATCCCCGTGGAGTCTCGAAACTCCTAAACCTGTCAACGACAATCGCCCGCTGCTGTGGTCCGCCCGAGCCTGCGTGGCGGAGGTCCTCGATCCACTCCCCCCTCGCGTTCCACGGGCCCCGATTCGGCGAATCGTTCGCCTCGCGATCCACATGCGGCGCGGCTTCCACGGCGGTGCTCGCGGCTCTCGGCGGCCGCGTGTGCCTCTTTGTGTCGCGGTCCACGCGTGCCTCGCGGCCCGCTGCCGGCGCTGCGTCCACACCGTCCTCGTTCGGCTCGAGCTCCTCGTCGGCCGCGTCGTCCAGCAGCGTCTCAGACGCCTCGCGAAAGTAAAATTTGAAGTCCTGTCCACACGCGTCAGCAGCACCCTCGCGACCCACACGCCATCCCGCGTCCTACGCGAGACTTGAGTCATGCAGTTGATCGAAGCCCGGCGGCACGCGCGCGACACGCGCGCGGCTCGGCCGAGCCTCGCGGCTGCCCTGCACGACGCGCGCGCGTCGCTCCCCGCAGCGCCCGGCCACGGCCCTCGCGACCTGGCCCGAGCCCTGCCGAGCAGCGGGCCGACTCTCCCGGCCTGACGCGCGCGCCAACTCCATAGCGACCCCGCACGAGGATCTGCCAGAGAGGGCAGCGGGACACACACAACGGCCGAGAGTCTGCCTCGAGAGGGCTCGGCCAGCCGACCGCGCGCGTTGCGCGCGAGCGTGCCTCGTCTGTCACGACGCGCGAGCGTCTGGCGTCACCCCGCGGCCCGGCCGCGGGGTAGACGCAGGACAACGCACGCCACAGGGGCGTGCGCCAGATCCGCTAGGAGACAGCCATGACCGAGCAGCAGACCACCACCACGACCGAGGCCACCGAGCCGACCGCGCCCAACGGGACGACGGCCCGCGGCCGCGCGGGCAAGCCGACTGGGACGAAGAAGGCGGCGGCCCGGAAGTCGACCGCGACGAAGAAGGGCGCGGCCAAGGGCAAGGGCAAGGCCGAGACGAAGGCCGAGCCCAAGTCCCAGCGCACCCGGACGGACTACGTGACCACCACGAGCGACGTCCCGAAGCGTGCCCCGAAGGGCGCGGCGGTGAAGTCGTCCAAGTCGCGCAAGCCTCACGCGATCGTCCAGCACACGTCCTGGGTGACCAAGAACGGTGCCGGGCAGGAGCGGCACGCGATCAAGTGCGCGTGCGGCTGGGAGTACGCCGGGTACGGCGAGCGGTACGTGAAGGCCCACGCCAAGCACGAGGCGGCGGCCACGGCCCTCGCCAAGACGGCGTGACCGCGTAGCACCCGAGGGCTCACCCCTCTCACCCTCCGGGTTGCCCGGAGGGTGAGGGTAGGAGATCAGTGCGAGGGTTGAGGGGCTGCCTGTTGCGGGCGTACGAAGAACGTCCCAAGCCAACTATCGAAGTGCTCGTCGTCGATGGTGAGGCGAAACTCGTAGTTCTGGCCGGGCGTGAGTGGCATCCCCGGTGCGATGTTGATGACCAGCTGCTGGCGGAGAGATGACCCATGGGGCAGGCCCGGCGGCCGCCCGACCTCGAATTCGCCCTCGATATGGACAGCCGGCAAGGGCTGGCCTAGAGGACCCTGCTGGAACGAGACGGGACTTCCATCCGAATCCAGCAGGTCGATGGTGAACTTGTGCGACGTGTTCGTCTGATCCCACGGGCAGTCGATCAGCACCGTGAGCGCCATTGCTGGGCTGGGTGATCCGGTCACGTTCCAGCCCAGACCGAGAGTGTGTACCTTGCCGGCCTGGTCCCACTGTGCTGCGTCTGCCATGAGCAGAGTTGCCTTCATGCGCTGGGACTGCTCAGGAGTGCGTCAGCCGGACGTTCTCCCCTGAGACGCTGATCCGCGGATTCGGGTCGACGTAGAAGTCCTGCCCCTGGGCCTCGGCCTCAGTGGTCGGCTGTTGCGCAGACACCAGGTATTCGCTCTCCGAGCGGATGGTGACGGTCATAACTGGAAGCTCCTTTGCCGAGGGGAATCGGAGAGTCGTGGACTCTTCCGCTTGTTCAGTCTGCACCAGACGTCAACCCCCTGTACGGCGCATCCGAAATCGACTCAGCCGGTCTGAACCAGTCGCGGAGGCGGCTAAGAAGGCTGGCGGTGGTCGGGCTCGAGCCGTCAGGAGAACGGCGCGGAACGGCCATGATCTCTTCCTTGGTAGGGAAGAGGTCAGCCCGCGTGGATTCTGCGTCATCCTGCATCATCGCCCGCTCAGAGTTGCCTCTCTGAGCGTGGCTGGAACGGTCGTTCCGTTCCGCAGATTTTCCGCATCACCCATCCAACGTAGACGTGTCTCAACCTAGAGATCGTCAAGACGACGCTGCTGGCCTCGATGCTCTCGCTCGTCCCGGCCGCGGAGCGGCTCGTCCTGGTCGAGGACGCCTCGGAGCTGCGGCCGTCCCATCCCCACGTCGTCGGTCTCGAGGGTCGCCCTCCCAACATCGAGGGCGCCGGCGCGGTCGAGGTCCGCACCCTGGTCCGCCAGGCGCTCCGGATGCGGCCCGACCGGCTGGTCGTGGGCGAGGTCCGCGGAGCCGAGGTGGTCGACCTGCTGGCGGCGCTCAACACCGGCCACGAGGGCGGGTGCGGCACGCTCCACGCCAACTCCGCGGCCGACGTGCCCGCGCGGGTGGAGGCGCTCGCGCTCGCGGCCGGGCTCAACCGCGACGCCGCCCACAGCCAGCTCGCGTCCGGTGTCGACCTGGTGCTCCACCTGGCGCGACGCGACGGCCGGCGCCGGCTGGTCGAGCTGGCCGTGCCGGAGCGCGATCCCGCGGGCCTCGTCCGGATGGCCACCGCGGTGCGGGCCACCCCTGACGGCCGGGTCGTGGCCGGTCCGGCGGTCGACGCCCTCGAGGCCAGGCTGGGGGCATCGTGACAGCCCTCGCCGCGGTCCTCGCGGGACTCGCGCTGTGCCTCCTCCTCCCACCGGTCCGGAGCCTGGCCGGACCCGCGGGTGGACGGCTGCGCGTGCCGCGGTTCGTCGCGGTTCTCCCGGTCGGGCTGCTGCCGGTGGTGCTCTCCGGACGCGCTCTCGTGGTCGCCGCCATCGCCGTGCTCACCGTCGCCGGGGGCATCGCGCTGTGGAGGCGTCGACGGGAGCGGCTGGCCGCGATCGGGGTCGCCGGACGGGTGGTCGAGGCCTGCGAGCAGCTCGCCGCCGAACTGGCCGCCGGCCGGCCACCGGGCCCGGCACTCACCCGCCTCGCCGAGGAGTGGTCGCTGCTCGGGCCGGTGGCGGAGGCGTTCCGGATGGGAGCCGACGTGCCGGCCGCCTGGCGCCGGGTCGCCGACTCGCCCGGCGCGTCCTCGCTCCGGCTCGTGGCGGCCGCGTGGGAGGTGGCCCACCGCACGGGGCAGGGGCTCGCGGACGCGGTCGACCGGGTCGCGCTCGACCTGCGCGCCGCCGCTGCCGCCAGGCGGGTGGTCGACGGCGAGCTGGCCTCGGCCCGCTCGACGGCCCGGCTCGTGGCCGCCCTCCCGGTCGCCGCCCTGGCGATGGGGTCGGGCGTCGGCGGCAACCCTTGGGCCTTCCTGGTCGGGACCCCGATCGGCGTCGGCTGCCTCGCCGTCGGACTGCTGCTCGGCTGGGCAGGGCTGTGGTGGATCGAGGCCATCGCCCGCGGGGTGGAGGCGGCATGACCGGGTGGTGGGCGGCCGCCGCCGCTGCGGGTCTCGCCGCAGCGCTGCTGGTGCCGGTCCGACCGCGTCTCGCGGCGGTGTCGCCGGGTGACGCCGGTGACGGCCCCGGCAGATCCGCCGACGGCCGCGGCTGGATGCTGCGCTGGCGCGGGCTGTGGTGCCTGCTCGCGGCGGCCGGAGCGCTGGCCTTCATCGGAGGCCCGGTGGGCCTCCTCGCCGCCCCGGCGGCCGCGGCGGCGTGCTGGGTGGCGATCGGCCGCGCGGAGCCGCCCGCTGTCCGTGCGGCCCGCGAGGAGGCACGCCGCGACCTTCCCCACCTCGTCCGTCTGCTCGGCGCGGCGCTCGCCGCCGGGAGCTCGCCCGGCGAGGCGCTCGCGCTGGTCGCCGCCGCGCTGCCCGGTGCCGCGGCCGACCGGCTGGCGCCCGTCGCAGCCCGGCTGCGGCTCGGGGCCGACCCGGTCGCGACCTGGCAGGTGCTGGCCGACGACCCGGCGCTGGCCCCGCTCGGCCGCACCCTTGCCCGCGCGCACGCCACCGGCACCCCGGTCGCCGCCTCCGTCGCGCGCCTGGCCGACGACCTCGCCCGCACCGCCCGCGGCGAGGTGGAGGACCGCGCCCGCGCCGTGGGGGTCAAGGCCGCGGTGCCGCTCGGGCTCTGCCTGCTGCCGGCGTTCCTCCTCGTCGGGGTCGTGCCGCTGGTGGGCGGACTGCTCTCGCAGCTGCGGCTCTAGGGCCACCTTCGATCCACAGGACGGCCCCGCGTCCCGGTTCTCCCCAGGTCGCCCCGGACGGGTCGCCGGCCGGCTGTCAGCACCAGCCGCGATCGTCGTACGCGACCGGCCGCAGTCGCGGCCCCAGCGAAGGAGATCCCATGTCTCTCACCTCTTTGAAGCAGTCCCGACCCCGTTCCGAGCGGGGGATCACCACGGCTGAGTACGCCGTGGGCACCGCCGCGGGCGCCGGCCTCGCCGGCCTGCTCTACAAGCTGCTGACCGGTGGCTTCGGCAACGAGCTGCTCCACAAGCTGTTCGCGCACGTCCTCGGGCTGCTGGGCATCTGATGGAGGCGCCCCGGGGGCCGCGGCCGGCCGGCTGGTGGCGCCGTGGCCGCGGCGGTCGTGGAGGTGACCGTGGCGCCGCGACGGCCGAGCTCGCGATGGTCCTGCCGCTGCTGGTCGCGGTGACGATGGGCCTGGTGTGGCTGCTCTCGGTCGGCGCCGCGCAGGTCCGGGTCGTGGACGCCGCGCGCGAGACGGCGCGCGCGGTCGCCCGCGGCGACGACGCGGGCGCCGCGACGAGTCGCGGCGAGCGGGTGGGTCCGGACGGCACCCGGGTCAGCGTGGAGCGTGCCGGGGAACAGATCGTCGCGACCGCGGTCGCCCACGTGGCCGGCCCCGGCGGACTCCTCGGCTGGCTGCCCGGCGTCACCGTCGACGCCCGGGCGGTCGCCCTCGCCGAGGAGGAGTCGTGAGCCGGATCGCCCTCGTCACCCCGGCCCGTGGGAGGGCCCGCGTCCGAGTGGACGAGCGTGGGTCGGCCACACTGTTCGCGACGGCCACGATCGGCGTGCTGCTCCTCCTCGGTGCAGCGCTCGGAGTCGTGGCGGCGCTGGTCGCTGCTCACCGGACCGCCCAGTCCGCCGCCGACCTCGCGGCCCTCGGAGGCGCGTCCTCACTCCAGCAGCGCGCCGACCCGTGCTCTGCCGCGGCGCGGGTGGCCGAGGCGAACGGCGCGGCGCTCGACGACTGCAGTGTTGCGGGGGAGGAGGTGACGGTGACGGTGCGCGTCGCAGGGCCGCGCTGGCTCGGCCAGTCGGCCGACCTGACGGCGCAGGGCCGGGCAGGTCCGGTGCGCTGAGCACGACGGTGTCAGCGCACCAGCGTCGTCACTCGCGCTCCTGGTCGTGGGCGTGCTCGGTCTGCTCCACCTTCTGGGCGATGCCCTCGAGGCGGCGGCGCTCCCGAGCCTGGCGGAACTGCCGCTTCCCGCCCCACTTGGTGAGCGAGAAGCCGAAGAGCAGGGCCACCCCCGCCACGAAGCCGACCAGGAACACGGCGGTGGCGCCGAGGTGGATGCCGATCAGACTCGCGTCGCCGACATCCCCCGCGCCGAAGAGGCCCGCGCAGACGGCGAGCACTGCGAACGCGATGAGCACGAGCCCGAGGACCAACATGCTGAAACCCTAGGCCGTCCCGAGCAGGATGCCGAGCAGCACCGCGGCGCCGTGCTTGTCGAGCGGGTTGTTCTGGTTGCCGCACTTGGGCGACTGGATGCACGACGGGCATCCGCTCTCGCACTCGCAGGAGAGGATCGTGTCGCGGGTGGCGGTGAGCCACTCGCGGGCGGCGCGGTAGCCGCGCTCGGCGAAGCCGGCGCCGCCGGGGTGCCCGTCGTACACGAAGACAGTGAGCACCCCGGTGTCGGGGTGGACCGCCGTGCTCACGCCGCCGATGTCCCAGCGGTCGCAGGTCGCCACGAGCGGCAGGAGACCGATCGAGCAGTGCTCTGCGGCGTGCGCCGCGCCGGGCAGGTCGAGCGGGGTCAGGCCGGCGTCCTCGAGGGCGTGCGGCGGCACCGTCCACCACACCGCGGCGGTCCGGAGGGTCCGCTCCGGCAGGTCGAGCGGCTCCTCGCCGAGCACCTCGCCGCCGGGCTGGCGCCGCCGCAGGAACGAGACGACCTGGTGCGTCACGTCGACCTCGCCGTACGACAGCCGGCAGTCGCCCCAAGCCTGGTGCTCGCGCTCGTCGACGATGGAGATGTCGGTGATCTCGCGGGCGGTGGTGGTGTAGCCCGGGTCGCTGCGGTCGATGACGGCGACGTGCTCGTCGAGGTCGAGCTCGTGGACGACGTACGTCTCGCCGCGGTGGACGTAGACCGCGCCGGCGTGCGCGGCGCTGTGGGCGCTGGACGCGTCGACGGTCCCGACGACCCGGCCGGTCCCGGCCTCGACGAGCTGGACCGGTGACCCGCCGGCCGAGCGGATGTCGGTGAGGTCGGCCGCGCGGTGACGGTCGGTCCAGTACCACCCGCGCGGCCGTTTCCTGAGCAGCCCCGACTCCGTCAGCGACGCCAGTACCGACGGGGTGGTCGGGCCGAAGAGCTCGACATCCTCCTCGGTGACGGGCAGCTCCTGCGCGGCTGCGCACAGGTGCGGGCCGAGGACGTACGGGTTGGCCGGGTCGAACACGGTCGCCTCCACCGGCTGACCGAGCAGCGCGTCGGGATGGGTGACGAGGTAGGTGTCGAGCGGGTCGTCGCGCGCGACGAGCACGCCGAGGGCGTCCCCGGCCCCGCGGCCGGCCCTGCCGACCTGCTGCCAGAACGCCGCCCGGCGGCCGGGATAGCCGGCCAGCAGGACCGCGTCGAGACCGCTGACGTCGATCCCGAGCTCGAGCGCGTTGGTGGCTGCCAGCCCGAGCAGCTCGCCGCTGCGGAGGGACTGCTCGATGGCGCGGCGCTCCTCGGGGAGGTAGCCGCCGCGGTAGGACGCCACCCGCCCGGGCAGCGACGGGTCCACCTCGGCGAGCAGTCCGGCGGCGGTCATCGCCACCTGCTCGGCGCCGTTGCGTGACCTCACGAAGGCCAGCGTGCGTACGTCGGAGGCGACCAGGTCGGCCAGCAGGTCGGCGGTCTCGGAGGAGGCTGCCCGGCGTACGGGGGCCCCGTGCTCGCCGGCGAAGCTGGTCAGCGGCGGCTGCCACAGCGCGATCGAGACCTGGCCACGGGGCGAGGCGTCCGCGGTGACGGGGAGGACCGGCAGGCCGGTGAGCCGCCCGCCGGCGACCTCGGGGTCGGCGACCGTGGCGGAGGCCAGCACGAACGTCGGGTGGGCGCCGTAGGCGGCGCAGATCCTCCGCAGCCGGCGCAGCACGTGGGAGACGTGAGCCCCGAAGACGCCGCGGTAGTGGTGGCACTCGTCGACGACGACGTACTGCAACGCGCCGAGGAAGCGCGACCACCGGCCGTGGGCGGGCAGCAGCGAGCGGTGCAGCATGTCGGGGTTGCTGAGGAGATACTCGCCGTGATCGCGCGCCCACTCGCGCTGCTCCCGGGTGCTGTCACCGTCGTGGGTGGTCACGCGTACGTCGACGCCGAGCTCGCGCAGCCGGGACAGCTGGTCCTGGGCGAGCGCCTTGGTGGGGGCGAGGTAGAGCGCCGTCGCCCCCCGCTCCCCGCGCGGCCCGCGCGAGCGACGGATCGTGCTCAGCGCCGGGAGCTGGTAGGCGAGCGACTTGCCGGAGGCGGTCCCGGTCGCGAGCACGACATGAGTGCCGGCGTACGCCGCCTCGGCCGCGACGGCCTGGTGCCGCCACGGCCGCTGGATGCCCTGTGCACGGAAGGCGTCGACCACCTCGGCAGGCGCCCAGTCCGGCCAGTCGACGGCGTCGGCCGACCGCGGCGGGAGCTCCTCGAGATGGGCCAGCCGACCCTCGCGGCCGGGGAAGCCGGCGAGCTGGTGGACGAGGTCGGCCACCGGGCGCCGCCCGGTGCGCGCTGGGGTCGAAGCCGCCGTCGTCACCATGCGATTGTCTCAAACGGGGTGCAGCCGACTCCTTCTATGTGGAGAGTTTCTTGCACGGACCTCCGAGATGCGTGGTTTCATTACCTCGTCGTCGAGTATCCGGGCATGGGGGTCACAGATACTCGGGGTCGGGATTCATCCTGCTAGGAGTGCTCACGTGGATCTGACGCTTGCGACGCGCGAAGTCGACGGCGCCACGGTCGTCGCTGTCGGCGGCGAGATCGACGTGTATACCGCGCCCAAGCTCCGCGACAAGATCACCGAGCTCGTCGGCGCGGGGTGCTACGACCTCGTCGTCGACCTCGAAGGCGTCGAGTTCCTCGACTCCACCGGGCTGGGCGTGCTCGTCGGCGGACTCAAGAAGGTGCGCGCCCACGACGGCTCGCTCAGCCTCGTCTGCACCCAGGACCGGCTCCTGAAGATCTTCCGCATCACCGGCCTCGCCAAGGTCTTCGACATCCACGACTCCGCCGAGGCAGCCGCCACGCCGTAGCCGGCCGCGTCCGGGCCCGGCCCGCACCACGGGACCTGCGCGACCGCTCACTAGGCTCGGCGCGTGACCGACCTGCCGCACCGACTCCGCGAGGCGCTGCAGCGCGCCGACTTCACCTACGACGCGGTCGCCGAGCTGCTCGGGCCGCTCGCCCACAGCGCGCTCGCGCGCAACGAGACGCTGCCCGGGCGACGGCGGACCCACGGCGGCACGCCGCTCGAGACGCTCGTCAGGCTCTTCCTCCTCCAGACGACGGTCCCGCTGGGCCAGGCCGAGGCCGCCCTCCCCGGTCTCGTGGAGCGGCTCGCCGTCGAGGGCATCCTGGAGCAGTCCGTCGGCGAGGTGGCAGCCCGCCTCGACGTACGGCCGTACGCCGCGGACGACACCCGCCTCTGGGTCGTCTCCGACCTCACCCCCGGCCTCGACGGCGCACCCCAGCGGGTCGGTCCCGACCACGTCCTCGGCATCAGCCCGGCCTCGACCTCGCTCGCGCAGCTGACCATCCGGGAGCCCGTCGGCGCGGCCCTCGACCTCGGGACCGGCTGCGGCGTCCAGGCGCTCCACCTCGCCGGCCACGCCGGCCGGGTCGTCGCCACTGACGTCAACGGCCGCGCCCTGTGGATCACCCGCTTCAACGCCGCGCTCAACGACGTCGAGGAGCGGATCGAGGTCCGCGACGGGTCGTTCTTCGAGCCGGTCGCCGACGAGCGGTTCGACCTGATCGCGACGAACCCGCCGTTCGTCATCTCCCCGGCGACCGGGGAGCGGCTCGTCTACCGCGACTCCGGGCTCCCCGGCGACCGGGTCGTCGAGGACATCGTGCGCGCCGCACCCGACCGGCTCACCGACGGCGGCTGGTGCCAGATCCTCGGCAACTGGATCATCAGCGCCGACCAGCCGTGGGACGAGCGGTTGGCCGGCTGGCTGTCCGACGACGTCGACGCGCTCGTCGTCCAGCGCGAGGTCCTCGACCCCGCGGCGTACGTCGAGCTGTGGCTCAAGGACTCCGGACACCACGGCGCGCCGGACTACCTCGCCCGCTACGACACCTGGCTGTCGTGGTTCGAGCAGCAGCGCATCGAGGCGGTCGGCTTCGGCTGGATCAACCTGCACAAGGTCGCGGCCGGCCCGACCGGGGGCGACCCGCGTCGCGAGCTCCTCGAGTGGCCGTACGACGTCGAGCAGCCCGTCGCCCCGGCCCTGCGGGCCTGGGGCGACGCGGTGCGTGCCGAGGTAGGGTCCGACAGCACTCTCGTGCTCGCGCCGGACGTGCAGCAGGAGACGCTCGGCGTCCCCGGCGCGGAGGACCCCGAGACCGTGCTGCTGCGTCAGCAGCGCGGCCTGCGCCGCGCCAGGAGGGTCGACGCCGTCGGCGCCGCGATGGCCGGAGCCTGCGACGGCGACCTGACCATCGGCCAGATCCTCGACGCCGTGGCCAGCCTGCTCGGAGCCGATCCGGCCCGGACGCGCGCGGAGTACGTCCCCGTGGCCGCCGAGCTCGTCCGCGAGGGCTTCCTCCTCCCGTCCTGACCACAGCCGTCACGCGGAGCAGTCACGCGGAGCCGTCACGCGGAGCCCTCCTGCGGGACGTCCGCGGCCCGGGCGGCCTCGGCGCGGTCGCGCAGCCTGACCAGCTGCGCCCGGGTGCTGGACAGCAGCAGGTCGGCGTAGCCCAGCGGCGTGATCTCCGGGACGCCGTGGACACCCCACAGCGGCGCGGCGTGCCACGGCCAGAAGCCCCGCAGCGCCTGCACGACCGGCCCGGCGTACGCCGACGGCGGCCGGGTCACCCCGAAGTGCTGCTTCAGCCGGGTGGCCGTGACCAGTCCCTTCGGCCCGACGAGGCCGTTGGCCTCCCCGACCGCCCAGGCGATGCCGGCCGCGACCTGCGCGGCCGGCCGGGGCCCGTCGACGGCCAGCGGCTCGAGGCCCCACACCCGAAGCAGCGCCCGGCGGAACGCCAGGGCGGCCTCGCGGTCGAAGAACCGCTCGGCGGTGCCGTCGAGCAGGTCGGCCACCGCCTCCAACCGCTGCCGCGGCGCGGCCTCCTCGACCACCGGCAGGTCGAGGCCCTCCTCGGTCAGCGGGGTGGCGTCGAGCCGCGCGAGGGCGGCGGGCCCGCCGCAGACCGAGGCGAGCCACTCGAGCACGCGCTCGTGGTCCTTCTTCTCGGGCACCCGCGGGCGTCGCAGCTCGCGCTCGAGCCGCTCGATGACCGAGACGGCGCGGGACAGCAGCCGCTCGCAGTCGGGGCACAGCGGATGTTCGGGGCTCTCCTCGAAGGGGTCGAAGGGGTAGTAGGGCAGATCGTCGTAGGTGCTCATCGAGACCTCTCTCGTCGTGGCGGATGAAGGTCTCGTCGTCCGCGGCAGACGATGCCACCGGCCACCGACAACGCCGCCGCGACCCGACGGCGACCCTGTGCGAAGCGGCGGCGAAGCGCGGGATTGAGCCGCCCGGGGCTGGGTAGCCTGCGGGGCATGTCGAGCCCCGGGTGGTACCCCGACCCCGCCGGAGACCCGAACCTGCTGCGCTACTGGGACGGCTCCGGCTGGAGCAGCCAGACCCGCCCGATGGAGCAGCCCCAGCAGACGGGTCCGTCGGCGTGGCCCGAGCTGGAGCAGCAGCAGCCCGAGGCCTGGTCGAGCGCCCCGGCCCGGCCCGCCCGGCGGCGTACGCGTCTCCTCCTCGCCCTCGGCGTCGCTGCGGTCGTCGTGGTCGGTGGCGGTGCCGCGGCGGCGCTCACGCTGGCCGGCGACGACGAACCGGCCCCCGACGGCCCGACGGCCGCGCCGGCGCCCAGCACCACGACCACCGGCCCGACCTCGACCGCTGCTCCGCTCGTCAACGACTGCCCGCAGGCCGACGTGAAGCAACCGGTGAAGGACCCCCACGACGGGCGCGCCCACGGCGGCGGCCTGTCGTTCGAGCGTCAGCCGGGCTACAAGGACTTCCGCAGCCAGTACTCCTTCGAGTTCGCCTCCGAGGTCAGGGGCGAGTCCCACAAGCTCAAGGGCAGCTGGATCAGGCTCTACCTGGTCGGCCGGCTGCCCGCCTGGAGCGGCTACGGCAGCGTCCGGTCGGCCGCCGAGAGCCTGGTCTCCTGCGTCGCCAACGACAGCGACATGTATCCCGACCTGGTCAAGGTCCAGCCGGTCTTCTCCAAGAGGACGACGGTCGACGGCCACGACGGCTGGTCGGCGCGGGCGAAGGTCTTCGTAGACGGCGCGCCGTACCCCGGCGGCATCGTCTCGGTCGTGACCGTGGACACCGGGGCGCCGTCGTACTCGATGTTCCTCGGCGACTCCCCGATCGGCGTTGGCAAGGACCTCAGCATCCTCGACCGCGTGATCGCGACGCTTCGCGTCGACGACTGACGCGAGGACCGCCGCGAGGACCGACGTGGCCAGTGACGCGGCCCCTCACGATCGGGTACGCCATCCGGTACGACGTCCGGCAACTCGACAGCACGCGCTACCGTGTCTCGCCGGAGCCCGTCCACCGCGGGCTCCAACCTGCGAGACGAAGGACCTCAGTGGCACACAAGTTGGTGATCGTCGAGTCCCCGGCGAAGGCCCGCACCATCGGCGGGTACCTCGGCCGGGGCTATGTCGTCGAGTCGTCCATCGGCCACATCCGCGACCTGCCCCAGAGCGCCGCCGACACCCCGGCGAAGATCAAGGACAAGCCGTGGGGCCGACTCGGTGTCGACGTCGACAACGGCTTCGAGCCGTACTACGTCGTTCCCCGGGACAAGAAGAGCCATATCTCCAAGCTCAAGACGCTGCTCAAGGACGCCGACGAGCTCTACCTCGCCACCGACGAGGACCGCGAGGGTGAGGCGATCGCCTGGCACCTCCTCGACGAGCTGAAGCCCAAGAAGGACATCCCGGTCAAGAGGATGGTCTTCCACGAGATCACCCGCCAGGCCATCGAGCAGGCTGCCGCCAACCCGCGCGACCTCAACATGGAGCTCGTCGAGGCGCAGGAGGCCCGCCGCATCCTCGACCGGCTCTACGGCTACGAGGTCTCCCCGGTGCTGTGGAAGAAGGTCATGTCCGGTCTCTCCGCCGGCCGCGTCCAGTCCGTCGCCACCCGCCTCGTCGTCGACCGGGAGCGGGAGCGGATCGCCTTCCGCCAGGCCACCTACTGGGACCTCGAGGGCACCTTCGACGCCGGGCAGAGGAACGACCCCCGGATGTTCCCCGCGCGCCTCGCCACCGTCGACGGCGCCCGGGTCGCCCGCGGCTCCGACTTCGGTCCCGACGGGCAGCTGAAGAGCTCGACCAAGGGCGTCGTCCACCTCGACCGCACCCGGGCCGAGGCGCTCGTGGGCGCACTCGCGGACACGTCGTACGACGTCAGGTCGGTCGAGTCCAAGCCCTACCGCCGCGCGCCGTACGCGCCGTTCCGCACCACCACCCTCCAGCAGGAGGCCAGCCGCAAGCTCGGGATGAGCGCGTCGGTGACGATGTCGGTCGCCCAGCGGCTCTACGAGAACGGCTTCATCACCTACATGCGTACCGACTCGACCACGCTGTCGGACGCGGCGGTCAACGCCGCGCGCAGCCAGGTGGCCGAGCTCTACGGCAGCGAGTACCTCCCCGACGCGCCGCGCGTGTACGCCAGCAAGGTCAAGAACGCCCAGGAGGCCCACGAGGCGATCCGGCCCGCCGGCGACACCTTCCGTACGCCGGCGCAGACCGGCCTCACCGGCGACCAGTTCCGGCTCTACGAGCTGATCTGGATGCGCACCGTCGCCTCCCAGATGCGCGACGCGGTCGGCCGCTCGGTCTCGATCCGGCTCGGCGGCACCGCGGCGAGCGGCGAGGACGTCGTCTTCTCCGCGACCGGGCGGGTGATCACCTTCCACGGCTTCCTGAAGGCGTACGTCGAGGGCACCGACTCGGCCGAGCAGCGCAGTGACGACTCCGAGACCCGGCTGCCGGCGCTCTCCGAGGGCGACGTCGTCACGGCGGCGAGCCTGTCGGCCGACGGCCACGAGACCAAGCCGCCGGCCCGCTACACCGAGGCCACCCTGATCAAGGAGCTCGAGGACCGCGAGATCGGCCGCCCGTCGACGTACGCCTCGATCATCGGGACGATCCTCAACCGCGGCTACGTCTACAAGAAGGGCACCGCGCTGGTGCCGGCCTGGCTCGCGTTCAGCGTGGTGCGGCTCCTCGAGGAGCACTTCCCGCGGCAGATCTCCTACGAGTTCACCGCGACGATGGAGGACGTCCTCGACGAGATCGCCGCCGGGCGCGCCGACCTCCAGACCGAGCTGGCGGAGTTCTACTTCGGCTCCGACCGGGTCAAGGGGCTCAAGCCGCTCGTCGACGGGCTCGGCGAGATCGACGCCCGCGAGCTCGCGACCTTCCCGATCGGGGGCGAGGACTCCGGCGTACGCCTGCGGGTCGGCCGCTACGGCCCCTACATCGAGGGCCCGGGCGACGACGGCACGGCGTACGCCAAGCGGGCCAACGTCCCCGACGACCTGCCGCCCGACGAGCTCACCCTGGAGAAGGCGAAGGAGCTGTTCGCCAACCCGGCCGGTGAGGAGATCCACCTCGGCAAGCACCCCGAGACCGGGCTGGAGATCGTGGCGAAGAACGGACGCTTCGGGCCGTACGTCACCGAGCAGCTGCCGGACGACGCGAAGAAGGGACAGAAGGCGCGCACGGCGTCGCTGTTCAAGTCCATGTCGCTGGACACGGTGACCCTCGACGACGCGGTCAAGCTGCTCACCCTCCCGCGGGTGGTCGGCACGGCGGCGGACGGCGAGGAGATCACCGCCCAGAACGGCCGCTACGGGCCCTACCTCAAGAAGGGCAGCGACTCCCGCTCGCTCGCCTCCGAGGAGCAGCTCTTCACCGTCACCCTCGAGGAGGCGGAGAAGATCTACGCCCAGCCCAAGCAGCGCGGCCGCGCGGCTGCGGCGGCGCCGCTCAAGGAGCTCGGCGCCGACCCGGTCTCCGGCCAGCCGATCGTGGTGAAGTCGGGCCGCTTCGGGGACTACGTCACCGACGGGGAGTACAACGCGACCATCCCGAAGGACGAGTCGGTCGACGGCCTCACCCTCGAGAAGGCCGCCGCGCTCCTCGCCGCCCGGCGGGAGAAGGGGCCTGCCAAGAAGACGACCAAGCGGGGGGCCAAGAAGTCGACCGCGAAGAAGACCACGAAGAAGACGGCCAAGAAGTCGACCGCGAAGAAGCGCTCCTGAGAGACCGGCCGGGAAGGAGTCCCCGGTCCACCGGGGATTCCGGAACTTCCTTGGCGATATGGAGCCCCGGAAGTTCCGGAGTTGCCCGGGGAGTTGGCTCTCAGCCGAGCGCGGCGCGGAGCTCGCCAGCGAGCTGGTCGCGGTCGTCCTCCGTGACCGCCTCGCCGACCGGAGCGCCGAGGTAGCCGAAAACCCGCGGCCCCTTCAGCTCGTCGGGCTGATCGGGCATGCGCGGTACGACGTGGACGTGCAGGTGAGTGAACCCGTCCGCCTCGGAGAACTGCATGAAGTACGTCTTCGCGCAGCCCACCACCGTCCGCAGCGCCGCCGAGAGCCGGCCGAGCAGGTCGCCGAGCTCGGCGTACGCCTCCGTGGGCAGCTCGTCGAGGGCCGTCACGTGCTCGAGGGGGACGACGACCAGCCACCCCGGCAGCGCCGTGTCGAAGGCGTGGGCGACCCGCCAGTACGTCGTACGGAGGACGTGCTCGCGCAGAGGCAGCGCGTCGAGGTCGGCGTTCTGGCGGCAGTTGAGGCAGTCGGGGGCGGGGGCCATGCCGGGACCCTACGGATGCGGCGGAGCCCGCGCGGGGGCCGGGTGTCGGCGGGCCGTCGTACGGTGCGGTCATGACCTTCGCCAACGTGGGCACCCTGGGCGCCGTGCCCGGCAAGCGTGACGAGCTCGCCGCTCATCTGACCCGCCCGAGCGACGGGCTGGCCGCGGCCGGCTGCCTGCTCTACGAGGTGGGCGTCAGCGCCGACGACCCCGACACCGTCTACGTCGTGGAGCTGTGGACCTCCGCCGAGGCCCACCAGGCGTCGCTCCAGCTGCCCTCGGTCCAGGAGTCGATCGCCGCAGCGAGGCCGCTGCTGTCCGGCGTCTTCGGCGGCTACCGCTTCGACGTCGTCGGCTCACCGCTGCGGGCCACCACGTAGGTTTTCCCCGTGAGCCAAGAGATCGGGCGCGGGCCTGGCGCGTACGCCGAGCGCGGCGTGTTCGTGTGCTTCGAGGGCGGCGAGGGGTCCGGCAAGTCGACCCAGTCCCGCCTCCTGGCCGACGCGCTGACCGGCGAGGGCTACACCGTGCGGTTGACGTTCGAGCCCGGCGACACCGTGGTCGGCAAGGAGCTGCGCCGGATCGTGCTGAGCCCGGAGACCGGCGACCTGGACGACCGCTGCGAGGCGCTGCTGTACGCCGCCGACAAGGCCGAGCACGTCGCCACACTCGTCCTGCCCGCGCTCGAGCGGGGCGAGGTGGTCGTCACCGACCGGTATGTCGACTCCACGCTCGCCTACCAGGGAGCGGGCCGCGCGCTCGACGTCGCCGAGCTCGAGGAGGTCGCCCGCTGGGCGACGCGCGACCTCCGGCCGCACCTGACCGTCGTGCTCGACCTCGACCCCACCGCCGGGCTCAAGCGGTTCGAGGGCCGCGACCGGATCGAGGGGGAGTCGCTGGCGTTCCACGAGCGGGTGCGGGAGGCGTTCGTGGCGATGGCCAAGGCCGACCCCGACCACTACCTTGTCGTCGACGCCCGCTCACCGGCCGACGAGATCCACCGCGCCGTCCGCGACCGGCTCGCGCCCCTGCTGGCGAAGGCGGTGCAGTCATGACCGCCAGCGCGACCGAGGCGCCGGCCCCCGGCATCTGGGGCACCCTCGTCGGCCAGCGCCACCTGATCGACACCCTCCGGGCGGCCGCCGCCGGCCGCGGGATGACCCAGTCGTGGCTGTTCACCGGCCCGCCCGGGTCGGGGCGGTCCAACGCCGCGATCGCGTTCGCCGGCGCGCTGCAGTGCCCCGACGGCGGCTGCGGGGTGTGCCACGAGTGCCACACCGTCCTCGCCGGCAGCCACGCCGATGTCAAGGTCGTCCGCACCGACAAGCTCAGCCTCGGCGTCGACGACATCCGCGAGCTGGTCCGCGCCGCCGCCCTCTCCCCGGCCGGCAAGCGCTGGCAGGTCGTCATCGTCGAGGACGCCGACCGCCTCACCGACCAGGCCAACAACGCCCTTCTCAAGGCGGTCGAGGAGCCCGGCGCCCGCACCGTCTGGATGCTCTGCGCGCCGACCGTCGAGGACGTCCTGCCGACCATCCGCAGCCGCTGCCGCCTGGTCACCCTGTCGACGCCCACGGCCGAGGACGTCGCCGGCTTCCTCGAGCGGACCCTCGGCGTGGACCGGTCGCTGGCGTCGTACGCCGCGCGCGCCAGCCAGGGCCACATCGGGCGCGCCAAGGCGCTCGCGACCGACGAGGACACCCGCAACCGCCGGCGCGAGGTCGTCTCCTACGCCGGCCGGCTCACTAGCCTCGGGGCCTGTCTGCGCGCCGCGGAGGAGCTCACCAAGGTGACGAAGGACGAGGCCGACGCGATCACGGCCACGCTCGACGCCCGCGAGAAGACCGACCTCGACGCCTCCTACGGCGTCGTCGAGCGCGGCCGCCGCCCGCGGGAGTACGCCCCCGCCCTTCGCGAGCTCGAGCGGCAGCAGAAGGCCCGCGCCACCCGCCGCCACCGCGACGTGATCGACCGAGCCCTGACCGACCTGGTGTCGGTCTACCGCGACGCCATCGCGATCGCCTCCGGGGCGCCCGGCCGGCTGGTCAACGAGGAGATCCGCGCGGACGTCGAGCGGCTCGTCGCCGCATCGACCCCCGAGCTCAACCTGCGCCGGATCGGGTGGATCTTCCAGGCGCGCGAGCAGCTGATGGAGTTCAACGTGCCACCGCAGCTGGTCCTCGAGTCGATGATGGTCGCCCTCAAGGCCCCAGGGCGTGACGGATGAGGCCCGCCTCGAAGATCCTGCTCGTCGTCGGGGTCGTCCTGGTGCTCGTCGCCTCGGGTGTCGTCGGCGCCCTGCTCGGACTGCGCCGCGACGACTCCGGCGGGAGCTCGTCCAGCGGCCCCGCGCTGCCGACGCCGACGCAGTCGTCTCCGTCGCAGGAGCCGTCCGCCGGCGTACTCTCCACGCCGCCGGAGGCCGGCGCGACCACGCCACCCGATCCCGCGCTCGCGCGGTTCTACTCCCAGAAGCTGAGCTGGAGCGGCTGCCGCGGCTCGTTCCAGTGCGCGAAACTCGAGGTTCCCCTCGACTACGACCACCCCGAAGGGCGGACGATCGAGATCGCGCTGCTCCGCGACCCCGCCGACGACCCCGACCACCGGGTCGGCTCGCTCGTCGTCAACCCAGGCGGTCCGGGCGCCCCCGGCACCGACTATGCCGCGTCGGGCGGCTTCGCCTTCGGGCGGGCGCTGCGCGACGACTTCGACATCGTCGGCTTCGACCCGCGCGGCACCGGTGACAGCGCGCCGGTCGACTGCCTCACCGACGACCAGCTCGACCAGTACCTCGCCGCCGACCCCTCCCCGGACACGCCCGCCGAGGTGAAGGCCTACGAGGGGTGGGCGACCAGGTTCGGCGAGGGCTGCGCCAGCAGGTCGGGTGCGGTCGCCGGCCATGTCACGACCGTCGAGACCGCTCGCGACATGGACGTCCTGCGCGCCGCGCTCGGCGAGAAGCAGATGGACTACCTCGGCGCGTCCTACGGCACCAAGCTCGGCACGACGTACGCCGACCTGTTCCCGAGCCGGGTGGGGCGGTTCGTCCTCGACGGTGCGATGGACCCCGACGTCACCGCCCGCGAGCTCAACCTCCAGCAGGCGGCAGGCTTCGAGACCGCGCTGCGGTCCTACGTCAAGAACTGCGTCGACGGCGGCTCCTGCTTCCTCGGTGACACCGTCGACGCGGGCGTGCGCAAGGTCCAGCAGATCCTCGCCGGCTTCGACGCCCACCCGCTCACGGTCGGCGGTCGCACCCTCACCCAGGGCGGAGCGCTCTACGGCGTCATCACGCCGCTCTACAACCGGTCCTACTGGTCGCTCCTCGACCAGGCCCTCCAGGGAGCGATGAAGGGCGACGGCACCATGCTGATGACGCTCGCCGACGCCTACGCGTCGCGGGGATCGAGCGGCTACACCGACAACTCCATGGAGGCCAACTGGGCGATCAACTGCCTGGACGACCCGTGGTCCGCGACACCCGCCGAGGTGGAGAAGGACCTGCCGGAGTTCGAGAAGGCGTCGCCCACGTTCGGCGACGCGATGGCGTGGATGATGATCGGATGCTCGGGGGAGACCCAGCGTGCGACCGAGCCGTCCCAGAAGGCGCCGGCCGTCGGCGCCAAGGGCGCCGACCCGATCGTCGTCGTCGGCACGACGCGGGACCCGGCGACGCCGTACGCCTGGGCCAAGTCCCTCGCCTCCGAGCTCGACTCCAGCGTCCTCGTCAGCCGGGACGGCGACGGCCACACCGGCTACAACTCCGGCAACTCCTGCGTCGACGACGCGGTCGAGGGCTACCTCGTCGACGGGAAGGTGCCGAAGGACGGGCTCAGCTGCTGACCCGTCCCCCGCGGGCCGACCGGCTCGACGACGGCGCGGATCCGCGCGGTCGCGAGGTCGATCATCAGCCGCGCCGCGGGCGACAGGGTGGCGTCGGCCCGGTGGACGATGGCGTAGGTGTCGTACGTCCGCGGCCGCAGTGACACCCAGCCTGCCTTCGGGGCGAGCCGCGGCAGCAGCTGCTCGGCGGCACCCTTGGGGATCACCGAGTCGGCGTACCCCATCCCCACCAGCTCCACCGCGGTCTCGATGTCCTCGACCTCGATCCGGGTCGGTGGGTTGCGGCCGGTCTCGTGGAGCAGCGCGCGCAAGGTGACCCGGGTGGAGTCGTCGGCGCGCCACGTCGTGTCGGGCATGACGAGGGAGGCCAGGGAGAGCCGGTGTGGGGTCACCGGCGTCGCGAGGTGGGCGGGGTCCGCGCTGATGTAGACCAGCTCGTCACGGGCGACCGGCGTGATCGTCATCCCCTCGCCGGTCAGGTTGGCGACGGAGAGGATCGCAGCCTCGAGCCGCCCGCGGCGCAGGTCCTCCTGGACCTCGGTGGAGTTCTGGCCGATGAGCTCGACGCGTACGCCGGGGTAGCGGTCGAGCACGTCGGCGACCAGCCCGGCCCCGCCGTACAGCCTCGCGATGCCGAAGAGCCCGAACCGGATCGTCCCGGTCTCGAACTGCTTGACCGCCTGGACCGCCTTGCGGGCCTCCTCGGCCGCGGCGATGGTCCGCTCGGCGTGGGGGCGGAGCTCGTCTGCGACGGAGGTCGGTACGACGCCGCGGCCGACCCGCTGGAAGAGCTGGACGCCCAGCGTCCGCTCGAGTCCTCGGACCTGCTCGGAGATGGAGGGCTGGGCATACCCGAGCGCCTCGGCCGCCGCGGTGAGCGACCGGTGCTCGTAGACCGCGAGGAAGACCCTCAGCTGGTGCAGCGAGAGCATAGGGACATCCTATGCCGACTACAGGAAAGATCGCCTACCTCTATGGGCATAGCCGCTCGACGATTGTCCTTGAGCAGAGTGAAGTCCCATCAACCGAGGAAAGTCGAGGAAGGTCAGCGTGTTCCAGCACCACTGCACCGTCTGCGGCCGCACCGAGCCGATCTTCCCGTCCATGGTCCACTCGCTGACCAGCACCGAGCGCGGTATCGAGGTCCGCTTCGAGTGCTGGTGCGGGGCGGAGCAGGCGATGCTCAGCGGCCGCCGGGCCCAGCGCGGGTCCAGCCAGAGGAAGACCGGCCAGAGGAAGTCCAGCCCCTCTGTCACGGCGGTGGCGGCATGAGCGCCGGGGTCCGTCGGCTGCGCAAGCTGCTGAGCCTGGACCGGCCGGCAGCCGGGCGGGTCGGGCACGACATGCACCCGGTGCACGTCGTGGACGACTCGGAGGCGCGGTTTCGCCTCATGACGGCCGCGTCGGTACACTCTCCCGGGCTGTCCAGCACGGGGTCGAAGACCAGGTACTGACAGCAGCGCCGCCTTAGCTCAGTCGGTAGAGCGGCTCACTCGTAATGAGCAGGTCGTCGGTTCGATTCCGACAGGCGGCTCCGGCAGGAGCAGCGAAAAGGGTCTCTGACCTGGGGAAACTCAGGTCAGAGACCCTTTCTGATTCGCGGGCGAGCACGGCCGTGGTACCGAATGCGTACCGAATGGCGCAGCCGAACCGCACCGAGCGAGCCGAGTGACCGGTGATTTGCGGTTACGCTCGCCATCTAAGCGCTGACGATGACGCTGCCGACGAGGTGGAGACGTCTCCGAACGCCGAGGCGCAGTCTGATGCGTCGGAGACGGGCTCCTCGGGGTCGCCTTAGCGATCCGGCAGATTCGCAGGCGACCCGGCACGCCCGCGGAGCGAGTCGGGTCAGTGCTGCCGGATCAAAGTGCTCCGGAGCCCGACGAACGCGTTCGCGAGGACGCCTCCGACCGCTGCGCCGAAACCGAGGGCCGGGATCCAAACGATGCCGAACTGAGCGGTGAGGCCCAGGATCGCGCAGATCCAGGTGGTGATCGCGAGGAGGCCGAGAAGGAGGCGGGTCATGGCTGGCTTCTTTCTGGGAGGGGAGCGGGTTGCTCACCACTGCCGGTCGTTCGTTGTCCCTGTCCAGCCTCTGCCCGGCCGGGCCTTGGTGAGGGGTCAGGCGGCGTTGCCGTCGTCGTAGTAGCGGCTGGCCGCCTCCGCCATGTCGCGCCAGGTGACGCCGGTGACCGGGGCGGGGCGCGAGATGAACTGGGCGTGTGGCAGCCAGCAGGTCTTGCTGGCGATCTCGACCGCGGCCTTGTGAGCGACGACGAGGAGCCTGTCGCCCTCGTCAAGCGACGCGGCGTAGGCACGACGCCGGAGCGTCGCCCAGCGGAGCGAGTCGATGATGATGTCGGCGAGGCCCTTCTGGTGCCCGCGGGTGTAGACACCGCGCTCGCGGCGGATGTGCTGCATGGCGGCGACCGGGCTCGCCTTCGACGACGAGACGGCAGCGAGCAAGAAGGCGGCACGGGGGTCGAGATTGTCCTCGAACGCCGCGAGCGGGTTGTCGCGGGACGGGTCGGCGTGCACGGCCGGGAGCAGGTCGGCGGCATCGAGCAGCGTGCCGAACCGGCGCCCGTCCGGGTGCGTGGCGCCCTCGGGATGGGCGGCGATCTCGGAGCGCGAGTTCAGTCGTACGCTCATCGGCCCGTCCGGGGTGGAAAGCCGGGCGCGCAGGTGCCTCCATGGGTCGTCCTGAGGCAGGCCGCGCACGAGCATCAGCAGGACCGCCGCGGCCCACACCTTGGGCCAGTCGTCGTCGTCCACCAGGAGGGTCGCGAAGTTTTCCTCAATGCTGGCTGCCGTCCTGGTCGGCAGGAACGGCGTCGTTAGCCGGAGGACGAGCCGGTCGGTGACTGCCCGCCGCTCGCCCGGTGTGACGATCCGCTCCAGGTACGCGGTCATGCCGCCACCCTCTTCGCCCGCGCCGCCTTCGAAAGGCAGGCCGCGTAGAAGGGGCTGCGGTGACAGCGCCACGCCTCCACCGGGTCGGCCAGGGCCTCGGGGGTCAGGGCGACGCCCTCCTGGACGAGCAGGATGAGCCCGACGAGCGCCTGGCGCTGGCCCTCCTGGGGCGCGTGCTCGACGACGGTCTCGATGGTCTCCTCGTCGACGCCGCGCTGGGTGAGGTTCCAGCGGAGCGCGTTGATGATCGTGGGGTCGGGGTTGATGGGAGTGCTCATGGTGTGCTCCTCGGTCGGGATCGGGTGTGCTGCTACGGGTGGGGTCAGCGGTCGCGCCAGGACGAATCGGGGCGGGCGACGAGCGGGTTCAAATGGTCGGTGAGCCAGCCCGCCCATGCGCCCTCTGGGTCGGCGACCGCGCGGGCTACAGCCCGGGTCTCTGACGGCTCGATCCGGGCGTATTCGATCAGGCGGCGTACTCCTCGCGCAGTGGGCCCGACACGATATCGGCGAGGACGGTCGAGATGACCTCGGCGGACTCGGTCAGCGAGGCAGGGGCGGCCGGGTCGTCGTCGCCCCAGTAGGTCGCGAGATCGGCCATCCTCTGGAAGCCGAGCGTCCGGGTGACCTCGGCGGGCGTCCAGTCGGCGCTGATTCGGGCGAGGCGGCTGATCTCGGCCTCCGCGTTGCGGATTAGCCACCGACGGGCGGCGAGGTGGGTAGTGCGGGGATGGGTGCTCAGGATCGTCACTGGGGTCTCCATGGCTCAGGGTGTGCAGGGGGTGCTCAAACGGGGTGTGTCCTACAATCGTAGGACACAATGCAGGCCGCCTTCAAGGGCAGCGAAGGTCACCGCGACGGCAGACCAGTCCAGCCGGGGTGCCACTTGACGAAGTCGTGGTGCCACTCGGGGTACTCCGTTAGCCGGTACTCGACCTGGTGCCTGTTGAACTGCCGCTCTGCGTACGCCTTCGCGGCGTCGACCGCGGCCGCGCCGCCATCGCTCAGGTCGAACTCGGTTGTCGTCGCGAAGTCGTCGGGGTCGAAGTCCTCCGCGACCGCGCACCGGACGGCCCGCTTAGTCCCCCGCTCGCGGGTGAGCAGCAGCCATATGCCAGTGACCCGGTCGCCCTCGTCATTGGTGAAGAGCGGCAGGCGCTTTGTCTCGACGGCCATCGCGGGCTCGGGGGTGTCGTCTCGGTACATGTCACTGCTCTCTCTGGTCGCGCTGCCCGCAGTCGCAGACAGCGAGTTCGGGGCGGGGTCGGGGCTCACACACGCGGCCGCAGACCGTGCACCGCCATGCCCACTCCCACCGTTCGGGGTCGGGGCAGAGGCAGCCGCCCGGGAAGGTCTCGCAGGCCTCGGGGCCGCAGTGCGCCCACGCGACGTTTGCGCGTCGCGCTCGGGGCGTGCACTGGGGGCAGCGGTGCCGAAAGCCGGTGCAGGTGGTAGTGGCGGTCATGTCTTCTCCTATGCCGGGCGTGGCGCTGTCGGCCGCACGTCTCAGGCGACGATGCGCACGCGGTCGATGCCCTCGGGCATCCGACCCGACGCGAGCGCCTTGGCGAGCGCGTAGACCTCGCCGTAGGACAGGTGACCGTCGCGGTCGCCCTCGTGGGTGACCTCGCCGAACCAGGTCAGGACCGTGATCTCGGTCCAGTCCTCGCCGGTGGCGAGGTCGTGGCGGTGGACGCCCTCTACGACGCTGTCAACGCCGCTGATGACGACGTCATCGACGGTGTGGGTCCGCATGGTCATGGCTCTGGCTCTTTCTCGGGATGGGGTGCTGCTGGAGTCCGGAGCGGCTGCTCCTGCCCAGCGCACGGCCCGTTGTCCCTGTCCAGCCTCTGCCGCGAGAGAGCGACGAGACGGACCCTCAAAGCACGCAAGAGCACCTAGCCGCCGCCATCACGACGCGCGGCCAGGGGCTAGGTGAGGTGTCTGGGTGACCGGTCGGGTCAGTCCGCGGTGGCACGCTCCGCGGCACGGTCCTCGGCGAGCGTCCGGACGTGTCCGGCGTAGGCGAGCAGCGCCTCGTCGGCGTCCAGGAAGTACAGCCCGGCGTAGGTCGGCTTGCCCCCGAGCCCGCCTGCGATGACGCGGTACAGGTCGCCGCGCGGGGTCGCGTTGCGCCACAGGGTGAGCCAGATGCCGCCGACGATCTGGTGGTTCATGATGATCTCGCGGTCGCGGATCAGGGCCGGGCTGTCGAGCGCAGCCATGAGGAGATCTCCGCCCTCCTGGGCGCTGATCTGGGACGGCGAGACGCGGGGGCGGCCGTCGACCTTGGCGATGGCGCGGTGCTCGTCCGGGGTCAGGACGATGGTGCTGGGGGTGGCGGTGTTCTCAGGCATAGGTCACTTCTCCAAGGGTGTAGTTGCTCCAGAAGTTGATCTCCTCTTGGGTCGGGGTCTGGCCCGCGTTGATGGCAGCGGTAATCGCGTCGAAGGCGGCCTGTCCCTGTCCAGGGTCGCTCAGGGCCTCGCTCGCCGGGATGCCGCCCAGCAGGTGCGAGCCGCCCCGCGAGACCGTCTCGGAGTCGCGGACCTTGCCGTGCGTACCGGTGGTGCCGGTGCCGCCGTAGCCGGTGTTCGAGCCGCTGACCTCGCCGGGGTCATACCCGGCCACCGTCGGGGCCTCCCGGACAGCGCGCTCCTCGTCGGCGATCCGCAGGTGGGTGTCGAGCCGGTCTGCGACGGTCTGGTCGGCCGCCTCCAGCGCTTCGATCCGGTCCATGATGTCGGTCGCCGCGTCGGCGTTCTCGTGGGTGCCGCCGTACAGCGTCGGTGCAGCCAGCGCGGCGGGCGGGTTCTTCCTACCGGGACCGAGGCCGCCCCGGTAGGAGCCGTGCTCGGGTCCGCCCGGGAACGTCGCCACGACGAGACGCTTGTTCGGCTTGCCGTGGATCGTCACCTCGGTCTCCGCCATCTTGACGAAGCCGAGGTCCTTCACGACGCCGCGGGAGGTGATCGTGCTGCTCGGCTTCCCGCCGAAGGCCGCGGCATAGTGCTGCTCGGCGCTGTACGGGTCGGAGGGTCGGGGAAGCACCCGCCGGTACTTGGCCACGAAAGCCTCGGTGGACAGGCCCGCGGCGGCCGCGGACCGTTCGATCGTCTGTGCTGCCTGAATCCCGGCGAGCGTCTTGGCGCTGGGCAGCGACCCGGCGAGCGGGTTGCGCTCGGCCCACAAGGCGTCCTTCGCCGCCTGGTCGAGCCGCTGCCCCGGGGCGACACCCTCGCGGGTGCGCATCGAATCGGCGGACTCGAACAACTTGCCGTACCGCTGGCGGCTCTTCCGGGACGCGTCCACGGTCGTGCTCAGGAAGCCCTCGGGGCGGACTGCCCGCCGCTCGTAGTCCGGGTCGTCGATGTGGCGGGGGTGGCCGTCCTCGTTCACGAACCACGCTTCGACCTCGCGCACCGGGCCGCCGATCGAGTTCGACGCGGTGAGCCTCTCCAGGATTGGCTCCCCGTGCTCATCGAGCACCTTCTGGCCGTTGGCGTCGCGCTTGAAGCCGAGCCAGTGCATCTCGATGATCTTGCCGGACGCGTCGCGGACCTCTTCAAGGGCCTCCCGCTCCGCCCGCGCCACACAGGCCGGGCAGCGGCGGCCGCTGGCGTCCTTCAGGGTCGTGGTGCCTCCGCGGCTTCCTGCGCCGTGCTTGCTCGCATCGCACATATCGTTCTCCCTCTCTCGTCCCCGTCCAGCCGACGGGTACAAGGAAGGTGTGCGGGGATTCGGGCAGTGCGACGCCTGAGGCTCAATTCGTGCCGAGAATCTCGTCGATCTCCGCGATACGAGCGGCGAGACGCTCCCGCTCGGCCCGCAGCGCGTCCATGTCGACCCGCTCCTCGACGATCTCGATGTCCCAGCCCCCGTAGGTGACGCCCTCGACGGCAGACCGGGGCACATCCCGCACCTCCAGGACCACGCCGCCGACCTCGCCGATGCGCGGGTAGGCCACCGACCCGGTGCCAGCGTCACGTCCGCCGCGCAGGAAAGCGCCCGCGATGCGGATGACGCCCTCGCCGAGGCGCACCGATTGGTCGCGACCCGGGCGCCGCATGATCTCGCGGCCGAAAAGCCACATGTCGTCGGCCTCGTCGCACCCCTGCTCGGCGGTGAGCCGGACGCTCACGAGGTCGGATTCGGTGCCGTCGGTGCCGTAGATCTCGCGGGCGAGGTCGCGGACCCGCTCTTCGTCGCGGGCGTCGAAACGCCACGTCTTCTTCTCGCCGTCGAAGCGGCCGCCGAGACGCTTGGCCTCTGCGGGCAGTGCCGGGTGGTACGGGCTGGCGAGGACGACGCGGCCGCCCTCGGCGTAGACGCGGATGTCAGTCATGGCGGATGCCTCCGTCGACGAAGCGCGGGACGCGCACGCTCCCGGCGCCCGGGTGGACGCGCCGCGTGCCAGCGACCAGGAGCGCGACTGGCAGTGGTCGCGGCCAGCCCAAGCCGATCTCGATCCGGCGGAGCGCGTGCAGATCCGCCCCGGAGGCGGCGATGACCTCGCCGATCGCCTGGCTGACGACGGCGGCGTTGGTGGCCGAGAAGCCCATCCGATCGAGCCAGAGGGCGGCGGCGAGGATGCCCGCGCGCACGAGGTCGCGGTGCTCGCCGGTGAGGGTCTCGACGGCGCGCCGGTCGGCGACATCGAATGCGAAATGGCCCTCGGCGGCGTCGAAATGCTCAGCGCTCATGCGGGGCAGGAGCGCGACATCGACCTCGCGCCGCTCATAGAGGCGGGCGAGGGTGGGCAGAGTGGTACTGGTCATTGGGACCTCCTGGGTAGGGCGTACGGGGACGCAAGACACGCCCGGCGGACCGGGTCGTGTGCGTCCCCGCCATTGCGGGGGTAGGTCGAGCGGCTAGCGCTCGGTGTTGGCTCGACGAAAGCGAGCCGAGCCCCGCTTTCGCGGGGAGATCCATCGGCGGCAAGCGTAGTGGCGGCCACCGACAGTTTGTCGTCAGGCGGGGTCGGAGTCCGCGCCGTGACGCCGAATCGGGGTGCCGTCGGCGAGGTGCGTGATGCCCGCATCCCGGAGGGCCTGCGCGGCCCACGCGTCGGTGTCGCCGTTGTCCTTGATGGCACGCAGGTAGGCGTCAGCGATCTCAATTTCGCGGCCATACTGGCGCTCGAAGGCTGCTCGCCGCTTCTGCTCTGTGGCGTCACGGCGGACCTTCCGCTTCTCGCGGAGCCGCGCGGTCGCCTTCCGGTCGCGGACCAGCCACGCGGGCGGGCTCGCCTCTAGCGACTGGATGAACGCCTTGTCCTTCTTCTTCGGCAGGTCGCCCCGCTCGATCGCTGCTCGGAGCATCGTGCGGCGGATCCCGAGAATCTCCCAGTACGGCCTATTGCAACGGCGGCTCATCGTGCTTCTCGCTATCTCTTCGTGGTCGAGACCCGGCTGGACGTAGGCGGTTGGCCCGCGGCCAGCCGGGCGGGAGTCAGGTCAGGCAGTCATCCGGGCGGTGGCGTACGCGCCGATCTCCCACGGCCTGACACCGTTCGAGCGGAATGCGAGGGCAAGTTCGGCATTGGCCACGACCTGCTCGATGGCGTCGTCCATCTCCCAGATGTCGGGGTCGAACTGGAAGGCCGCGAGGGCGAGCCAGTGGATGTCGTCGAGGCTCTCCTCGAACGCGACCCGGGACGCCTCGGACTGCTGGTGGGGCAAGGTGCGCAGGTTGTCGAGCACGGCCTGGGTGATGGTGTTGAACGTGATCTCCATGGGTGGTCTTTCTCTCGCGGGCGGTTTGTGAAGGTGGTCCGGGGCGTCTTGCCCTCGCCCCTCTCGGCAGAGCCTTGTCCCTGTCCAGGATCCCTATGCCGTGCACGGACGGCCCGGCGGCGCGGCACAGGCGAGGTGGCTCCGGTCGGGGGCTGCCGCAGAGGCCAAGGTCATCGACAGTCAATGGTCAGAGTCCGCGCGAGGGATCCCACACGTCGCGCTCCACGGAGTCGCGGAACGCGCTCTCCGCCTCGCTGCGGGACGCGAAGAACATCTGCCCCATCACGTAGTGGTCGAGCACCCACACGTCCTCGTCGAGCGAGCGGCCTTTGGCATCGGTGGCACCCGCGGGAATGCGCGCCAGCCGGATGTAGTCGTCCTCGCCGTCGTCCCGGAGGTGCTCGTCGAGGTATTCGGGGAGGCCGGGGGCAAGGCCTTCGAGCATGTCGAACCAGAGGCCCCAGACGAAGTCGTACTGCTCGTTACTCATCGCGTCTCGCAATCTGCTCGTGGTGGAAGAGGAGGTCAGGCGACGCGACGGACGTGCAGGACCCTTCCGTCCCGGGCCGAGACCGCCGCGAACCACTGGCCGACGGCCAGCCCGTCCCCATGGACCTGGCCGACGGCCAGGTCCATGGGGACGGGATTGAGGCCTTCGGCGAAGCGCACGGCGCTCAGGCTGCACGCGACCTCGCGCTTCGCGATCGTCCGCCACTCCCCGCCCATCACCTTCGCCTCGAAGCGGGTCCCTTCGGCGAGGATGGCTCGCCGAAGGGCCGCAATCCGGCGACGCCGATCCGCGGCCCGCCCCTTGTCGCGCCGTCGTCGGTCGGCTGCGTCGGCCCTCTCCTCCGCGCGGACGCCGCGGAGGTACGTGGCGCGCTCGCGCAGCGTTCGGACCGTGAGCGGATCACTGTGCAGCGATCGGCGCACGGTCCGTCCGCCGTCGAAGTGCACCTCGGCGCCCTTGTCGGAGGTGATGAGCACCCAGGCGGTGCCGCGCAAGCGGATGCGCTCCGACCGCGGCAGGCCGCGCGAGTTCCACCTCGTCTCCGTCACCCATGTCACGACGTGAACGTGCGGCAGGAGAATCCACCTGGATGCGGGCACGTCAGCGGGCTCCTGGTCGAGCCGCTTCCGCGCGGACTCGAAAGCCTCCTCGGAGGTGCGGCCCACGGCGAGAGCGTCACGGTCCCGGGCGCCCTTGCGCCGCCAGGCCGGATGCTTCATCGCGGCTTGGAGAAGGTCGCGGTCCTTGACGCGGAGGGCCCATTCGGCCAGCGGCCGGGGCGACCGCACTGCATCGAGGCGCTCGCGCGCGACGGCGGTGAGCAGCGCGGTGCCCTCGTCGTCGGAGAGGGTGACGATGCCCGGTTGCGGCTTCTCGGCCGCGCAGGCGAGGGTCACGTGGGCCGGTACGCCTTCGGGCCATGCCTGCGGGGCGACAGCGATGATGAGGTCTGCCAGTGTCTGGCGGCTGGCGCGCGTTGCGGCGACGAGAGTCTGAACGGCGCGAGTGGTGTCCGCGGCGCGCGAGCGGCGCGGCCTGGGTGAGCCCGGCTCGACGCCGATGGCTGCGAGAGAGATCGTCATCTCTGGTGCCCTCCTGGGGCTCGGTGCCCCGCGGTCCGGGGCGATTCGGAATGGTGTCGGGGGCGTCTGCCCTCGCTCCTCGGCAGGGGCCTTGTCCCTGTCCAGCCCTCCCTATGCCGCATGCAGCCAGCATGGCGGCACACGGCGCAGGGAGGGGGTGAGTCAGAGGCCGCGGTCACCGACGGTGAGGCGGCGGCACGCGGTTCGGGAGGCGTGGAAGATGCCGTCCTCGCCGTACTCCGGCTCGTAAATCTCGGCGACGTACTCGGCGAGGGTCTCGATCTCGGCCTGCGTGGCGGGGCCGCCGAGAATGGCCAGGGCGTGCCACGGCCGCGTCACCCAGCCGTCACCGTCATTGAGATCGAGGCGGACCGGCCAGATCCCGCCGTAGGCCTCCGCGTCCACGGCAGTCAGGCGAACGGCGTAGCCGGGCAGGTGGAAGGTGGTCGAGGCAGGGGTTGCAGTGCTCATGATGGGGCCCTCCTAGGGCGGGGTTTCACGGTGTGGGTGTGCGGGGTGTGGCCTGCGTGCCCGGCTCGGGCGTGAGGCCGTCGGCGCCTACGCGCGGCCGGGCGGGGTGCTCAGTCGACGGTCGGGAACGCGGGCTGGTGGCGGTTCTGCTCGACCACCTTCACGCCGGGCCACTCGTCCGGGGCGGTCACCGGGGCGTGGACGCGGCCGTCGGCGGGCGCGTGCGTCAGGGTGCGGGTCTCGGCGTCCCAGACGTGGGAGCCGCGGACGACACCAGACGGCGTGGTCGCACCGGCGCGCTCCATCCGGACCAGGTACACGTCGCCCTGGCGAACGTGCTCGCGGCGGGTGACCTCGGCCGGGGTGAGGGCGCGCAGCGCGTCCGCGACGGTGCGCGTCGTGCCCGGCACGGCGGCGGCGAAGAGGCCGTTGTCGTCCCACCCGCAGAGGTAGGCGATCTCCACGAAGCGGCCGGGCGCCTTCCGCCAGGTCTGGTGCCACTGGCCCGCGCCCAGGAGGACGAGGCCGCCGTCGCGGTCACGGATCGAGAGCGGGGTCTCGGTCCAGCCGGATCCGGCCCAGCGGATCGTGTGGAGGACGGGGGCGCCGCCGCGGCGCTCGATCTCGGCGGAGAAGTCGCGCAGGACGCGGGCGGTGCTCCAGGCGGCGATGCGGGGCTTGGCGATCGTGGAGGTGGTCATTTTCGGCTCCTGATGGGAGTGAGTCGGAGGTGGTCGGGGGCGTGTGCCCTCGCCAGTGGTGGCCGGCTGTTGTCCCTGTCCAGCCTCTGCGAGGGGTTAGAGGCAGCCCGCGTCGGCGCCGACCCGCTCCAGCCCGGCGAGGTCGCCCGCGCCGTAGTTGGACCCGATCGCGCTGGTCGCGACGGCGCTCATGATCTGGGTGCCGAACGTCGACGGGTGGTCCAGGCCGACGGCGTGACCCGTCTCATGCATGAGGGTCTGGAGGAGACGACCGTGGTAATTCCACGCAGTGTCGATGAGGACCGTGGCGGAGAGGATCTGGTGACCGACGACTGCGCGTGGACCGCCCAGACCGATCGCGCGACGGTCACCGGGTCGGCCGGAGTTCATGTGCAGGGCCGGGTAGCGGGCGCCGGACGCGAACGCGATCAGGAGGCCGTGCGCCGGGATCTTGCCGCGCAGGTGCGGGATCGCCGCGGTGCGCCCCTTGATGACGAAGCGGAGCCCGGAGGCGCGCGCAATGCGGCCGAGCGTCTCCTTGACGAGCCCAAGCCGCTGCGGCACGCCACCGAGATTCACCCACACGGGGATGGCCCCGGCGCACGGGTTCCAGCGGTAGCCGAGCAACTTGAACGCCTTGCTGGAGCCCTGCGGGCGGTAGTACGGCGCGACTCGGACACGGCCGACCGGCTTCGACGAGGAGGCGAACCGGCTGCTCGTCGGAGCGACCACGCGCAGGGCGCGGACACCGAAATACCCGGTCAGGTGCTTCGGCAGGGGGGTCGAGATCCGGCCGGTGCGGGCCGAGTGGATACGGCCGACCGTGCGCCAGCGGCCGTTGAGGGTGTGCTGCTGGATGAGGAGGACCCGCGAGCCGCCGGACACGTGTCCCCGGAGGGCGACCCGCTTGCCGATCTTGACGGCGTGCGTCGAGACCGACACCCGCAGGCTGGTCTTGACCTTCCGCGGCGCGGGCTTGGTGACCGTCAACGTGAACGGTGCGCTCGTCTCCTGGCCGTCGTAGACGACGCGGAAGGTCTCAGCGCCGAGGGTGTCGGTCGGCAGGGCGACGGTGCCGGAGGTCGCGAACGTCGCCTTCACCGTGGCGACCGTGTCCCACCCGTCGTCCGACTCCCGCTCCAGCACGTAGTCCTCGTCGCCCTGGTACTGCTCCGCCGGGATGATGACCGCGGAGGTCCGCGTGCCGACGACGACTGAACTCGACGGCCAGTTGACGTCGAACCAGGTGGTGGCGGCGTGCGCGGGCGCGGGCAGCGCGAGGACGCTCGCGACGACGGCGAACAGCAGGCCGAGCGCCACCGTGACGCGGCGCGCGGTGGGGGCGGTGATGGTCATGAGGTGGTCCTCCTGGGACGAGGGTCTGGGCACGCCCAGTACGTGGCTGGCTCGTCCCCGTTCCCCTCAGCGCCCGACCACGCCGTCACGGCAGCCCGGGGCAGTCCCCGCCCAGCATCATCAGCACGATGGCGCCGTCCTGGTTGCCGTCGGAGTCAGGGTCCGTCCACACGGCGACCGCGATCCGGGTCGCCGCGACCTCGTCGTCGAAGAGGGCGCCCCGGGCCGTGGCGTTGCCCTCGAACGCAGCAAGGGCGCGCTTCGCGCCCATCTGCGCGTTCGCGGTCCTGTTGCCGCTCTGCGGCGTCGTCCACCCGTCCAGCACGGTCGTGCCTACGCCGATCATGCTGCACTGCCCGGCGCTCGGCAGGTCGCTCGGACCGGGGTGCGGGAACACGCCGTCGAGGACGAATGTGCGGGCGGCCGGGTCGGCGAGCCCGTCGATCTCCGTGGACCAGGTGACCGGTGCGAGACCGGCGGCCTTGCGCTGGGCGTTGAGCGACGAGACGAAACCGCGCTCGACGAGCGACTCCTCCGAGACGACGAAGGAGTTCAGGGCCCGTGCTCTCGCCGTCAGCGAGGACCTCTTGGCGGTGACGAGCCGGAGCGCCTTCGCGTGGACGGGCGTGCGAGCGGCCTTGCGGGCCTTCCTGACCGCCTGTGCCTTGGCGATCCGGATCGAGTTGGCCCAGTGCGGCCGCGCGATGGTGACCTTGGTGTGCCTGGTGACCGACGCCCGGACGGTGCCGGGGTAGCGGGTCGGGTGCGGCACGCCGTGGTCGTCGCAGGACGTGACCGTGATGGCCTGGTGGCCGGTGGAGGTCCCGCGGGCGGTCACCCAGACGGTCGCCTTGTAGCGGTAGGCCCGCGGCAGGTGGACGATGCGCTTCGCGGACCTGACGACGTGCACATTGGCGGCCGTGGCGGTCATCTTGCCGTACGACACACTCGGCTCGCAGGACGATGCCGTACTGGCTTGCGCGGCGGCTGGCGCGGTCAGAGTGAGCCCCGCCAGGAGGGCGGCTGCCGCGGTGGCAGTGAGGGTGGCTCGGATCATCGGATTCTCGGTTTCTCGGTCTGTATCTCGGTTTCTCGGTTTCGCCGTCTCCCCCTATAGGTGTGCGGCACGGCCTCGCTTTCTCCCCGGTCAGGCCATCTCGGCCTGACCGGCCCCGCGCAGCGCGGCTGCGTGGTTGGCCCAGGCGGACGCCACGACCGCGGCGTCCGATTCCTCCCAGCGCGCGGCAGAGGAGACTCTGCGCGGGCTCCCGTGGGCCTTGTGGACCCACGGGAGCCACTAGCTGCCAAGCGAGTCGGCGTCGGGTGGCCGCGCAGCGCGTCGGCGAGAGCCGCGGTCGCCTGGTCGAATGACATGGCTGGCTCGTAGAGCAGGCCGCTGAGATGCTTGACCTCATCGGCCAGGATCCGCCGACAGCGCAGGCAGTGCTCGGCGAGCCGGAGCACCTGGTGGCAGCCGCACGGCCGGGTCAGCCGCGCCTGGGTCATCAAGCACTCCCAAAGGGCGGCCATCTCGCCGACCTCGGCAAGTCTCACGGTCTCAGTCGTCTCTTCGATGGGACTCCTCATCTCGTGGTGCTCTATGCCGCCGCCGCGCGCGTCGGCCGTCGTACGGGTGTGCGGGGTTGCCATCGCATGCTGACGACGCCTGCCACTCGGTCTCGTCAGACGGGGACCAGGTCGCCGAAGAACGCCTCGAAGAAGCCGCCGTCCGTCTTCACCCGGTAGCGGCCCGGGGAGGCATTCGCGTCGACGAGCCCGCTGCGCCCGGTCCGGGTCCGGACCGCCTGCCCGCTGGTCACGCCACCGGCTCGAAGCCAGGCCCGGCGGTGAGCGGTCGCCGACTTCGGGAACGTCTTCCTGGCGGCGCTCCTCCGCCGCCGGGTCGCGGGCGGCTTACGGCTCGCCGTCCCGGCTGGGAAGAGCGTGCCCCAGATCAGCGACAGCCCGGACAGGTCGGAGGCGACGCCAGCGGCGAAGCGCGCGCCGCTCACACCGAGATCCCGGAACGACTCCCTGAACGTCTCCTTGGCGATGGAGACGACGCTCGGCTTTTTGCCCATCACGGCCGTCGAGTTTTGACGGGTCCCCACTTGACCTCGTCCTTTCGTACCGGTCGGGCAGCCGCAAAGCGCGCCTCGATCTCCGCCCACCTGGCTTCCTCCTGCTCGGCGAGCACCCGGGCCCGGTCCTTCGCGACGTTGGCCCGGCGGGTCCGCTCCCGGTCCCACGCCTCGTCCACCTGTGCGTCGAACTCCCGTCGCCGGGCGAACTCCATCTCCATCGCTTCCTCCCGCTGCTCGGGATCCTCGATGGCGTCGATCACCGCATCCATCTCGCGGGCGCGACCCACCTCGTCCTCCTGAGCGAGCCGGATCATCTCCTCGAACTCGAACTGTCTGCGCCCCTCCCGCAGGTCGCGGCGGAACCGGTCGGCGAGTAGCGGATGCGTCTTCGCGAACTCCTCGTCGATCTCGGCCTTCCGGAGCGCCTCGGCCTCGATGCGCAGCGCCGTCGCGTCCAACTGGGCCGCAACGAGCGCCTCGCGGGCGTCGTAGGCGGCGTCCGCGGAATGCTCTGCAACCTTCGCCAGGTGGTCGTCTTCCGGGTCGGGATTGGCGGCCGCGACCTGGGCGGCCCCGTCGGCCTTCTCCTGGACCTTGGCCGCACGCTTCTCGACCTTCGCGACGTGCGCCTCCGCAACGGCCAGCGTCTCCTTGTCAGGCCAGATATCGCTGCATGACCGGTAGAAGCCGTGCAGGTCTGCGGCGTACGCGACACAAGTCGCGGCGCCCTCGATGGCGGCGCGGGCAAGCGGGGTGTGGATGGGGCAGCGGCGGCCGCCCTCGCTGAGCGCTCGGCACACGGGGATCACCTCGGATCGGCTGGTGGGCCCCGCGAGATTGCGGGTCCCCTTGAGACTCAGGTGTGCGGCACCCCCGGTTCCGCCACGCTTGGGCGGCACGATTTCGAGACGAGCGCAGAGGCCCGCCAACCGAGGCGGAGTGACGGGCCCGTGCGCCGGTTGGTCAAGGGCGCTTCTCAGCCGCCCGCATTAGCGGGAGCCCGACGACCAAGACGAGGACGGCGGAGCCGGGGAGGGCTTGGACGGCGTTCATCCAGTAAGAGCCGGTGGCGTCGTCTAGGGGCAGGAGGAGCGCGAGGGCGAGAGTGAGGGCACCGAGGATGGCGAAGTAGGCGCCGTAGGTGAGGCGAGAAATGAGGGTGATCATGAGTTGCGCCCCTCCTGGAGGCGGTGCCCGTGCGGGCGGTTGGCGTGTTGCTGACACCTATGCGCGCAGGGCGTTGTCCCTGTCCCCGAACGCTCGTTGGGGTACCTGTTTCCTGAAAGCGCCACGCGCCGCCAGCGCGGTACCTATCCTGTTTCTGGACCACCTCTCGGAGGCATCATGAACCGGATCGCAGCAGCCGCGATCACTCTCACTCTCAGCGTCGGCGCTGTCGGCGCGGTTGACCTCTCACTCGCTGGCCCCTCCGGCGCCGTCCAGGCGAAGAAGAAGGTCCCGTGCGTCACGCACAAGGAGTTCAAGCGGATCAAGAAGGGCATGAGGCGCAAGCGCGTCGAGCGGATCTTTGGCGACCACAAGTCGTGGCAGATCTGGGGCGGCGGTGGCGGCTATGACCTGTCGTACCAGTCCTGCGACATGGGTCATGCAGCGATCATCGAGTACGCCGTGATCTGGAAGGGCAAGAAGGTCGTCGGCGCGAAGTTCGACGGCTTCAAACGCTGGACCCTCGCGGGGTAGACGTCACCCTCAGGCGAACGCCCGCTCAGCCGCCCGAGCCTCCGCCTCACGTTTGTCGCGGCTGGCGGTCGAGTGTGGCGCACCGGTGTTCTCAATGAGCATCTTCTCGGTGAGCGCCCCGTGCTCCGCAAGCAGCGCATCTGCGATAGCGGCACGCTCACTCTTGGACATGCGCTTCCGCTGACCCGTGGCGTGGAGTGAGCGCTCACCACTGAGCGCGCTCGTGGGATCCCTGATCTGCTCACGCACCTGAGCGACGTGCTCGGGCTTGCTCACGCCAACTTGGGCGGACCGCTGCCTACGCTCGCTGCCCACGCGCTCAGTCACCTGGGTGGACGGCTGCTCACTGTCAGTGGGCGACTCAGTGCTCACGCCCAGAGGCGCTGCGCTCACCTTCTCAGTGGGCGTGGGAAGGCCCTGCTCACCCACCCGGCAGGTGTGTGGTGAGTGGGCGTAGGAAGGCCCTGCTCACCCACCCGGCAGGTGTGTGGTCCCAGTTCTGCTCACGCTCAGGCTGGACGCTCACAGCGTGCGCGTCACGCCTGCGGGCAGGCAGCACCTCTTCGATCAGCCCGAGCAAGATTATGGGCGGGCAAGCAGCCAAGAAGATGGCGAACGGGTCCCCCGTATGCCACGCGTGGCGGGCGTTCACCACCAGCGAGAGGATCAAGAGCCCGGCGAGCATTGAGAGTGCGAGCGGGGCACTGTGCCCGTCTCTGCGACGGGTCCAGCCCACGACAGCCGAGACAACGGCACCGCCCTCGATGATCACTGGCAAGAGCCACGCCTCCGATGAGTTAGCGACCGCGCCGGACGTGATGGCGACGGAGTGGGTCGTGATGGCAGACATCGCGCCCGCGCAGGCAACGACCGCGAGGGTGAAGCCACCGGCGAGACGGGCAGGCCAACACGAGGGCCGGTTTGTGGGGTCCCTATGGGTGCTCATGCTGCCTCCCTGGCGCTCATCGCCTTCTCGACGATCTTCCGCGACACGGTCCTTGCCTGAGGCCTGGCGTACCCTGAGTCGACCATGCGGGCGGCCAGCCAGCGCACTACGTCCGCGTCCTTGCCCGCGGGGATGACGTCAGGCCCAAGCCCCTCACTGATGCGCAGCCCCCATGCCGTGCGCACGGAGCGCTCAGTGTCCGGCGACGGCACGGGGTGCCTGGCCAGGAGGGGCGCGAGAGCGGCGGCAGACCAGCGCGGCTTAGTGGCCTGCCTGTGCTGCACCTCAGCCCGACGGCGGTCACGAGACGCCAAGCGCTCAGCGACATCCGCGTCACGAAGGGCACGCGCCTGAGCCATCTCCACGTCAGCCCCCGTTGACGCGGCGAAGTCATCCAGAGCGGCAGTCATGGGGTCCTCGTTTGAGCCCGCGATGATGCTCAGCCACCTACGCATCAGCGACCTCGCGGAGTTCGGCGACACGCCCATCATGTGGAGCACAGCACCCACCTCTGCGAGCCACAACTGCACGACGGCGGGCATGCTCCTCCCACGCCCGACTTCAGCCAGGACTTCCGGGGAGACACCCACGGGATGCGGAGCGACCTCCGCCGCGATAGCGGTAAGCCACATACGGTGGCCAAGCGAGGCGTCCACGGGCTTGCTTTCCTTGACGAGGTGACCGTAGCCGAAGGCGGCGTGGTCAGCCGAGAAGAAGACCTCCACGAAGCCATTGCTGGGATCCCCTTGCGCGAGGGCGTCCACGAACGACGAGTAGTTGAGCGCCCACAGCAGTGCCTTCTGGTCATCACTCAGATGACGCAGACGCCAGCGACTCGGAGCGCCACGACGCGAGGGAGGCGAGGTCACCCAGCCCGCCCTCTTGCACGTGGCGAGAAGGCCCCGGGCGCCGCCCTTTGACGTGCCAAGCGAGTAGGCCATCTCCGGCTCAGAGAAGGCGATTGAGTCGAACCCGTCCTGCCAAGCACGTGAGAGGAACTCCCCACCGAGAACCGCGAGACAGCGACGCGCGTTCGCCTCCGACACAGGAGTGACGCGACGGTGCCCGGGGACCGGGAGAAGCAGATGACCGACGAGCATCTCGGCAGCATCCCGCCGCATGTCCGCGCGCCCCGCTGGGGAGGAAGACCGGGCGTGGTGTGCGTCGGCGTCGGCGATCACGTCGCCGAGGGTGCTGGGACGCGAGGCGAGGGCTGCGACGTTCGGCAGACCGGAGTGAAGCAAGAGCCATGTGCGCAGTTCGGCGGATTGGATGCCGACGGAACGGGCTCGGTACGTGATCGCACGGAGCGCGACGTAGGGCGGGGCGGAGCGGTTCGTCTTCGCGATGGGTCGAAGCGTCGCGTTGAGGTGAGCCATTCGGGAGGCGGCGAGCGGTCGAAGAGCCATCATTTTGTACTCCTATAGGGCTCCGACCTTAAGGAGGAGCCCTAGTAGTAGGTGCATAGAGAGCCGGATGCTCTGCGAGACCAGGTGTGCGGGGCCGATCCGAAACGTCTTCGACACCGCAAACAGGCAAGCGTCAGACGAGTTCGGAGCGACGACGGGCAGCGTGACGACACGCTGCGGCAGCAGAGCGACGACGCTGCGAGAGACGGCACGACCGTGACGGTGACTGGCCACGGCCGCTACGCGCTAAGCGCTTCGCGGATCGTGGCGAAGACGCAGGGTCGTGATGCAGCGGAGCGTGCACCGAGCCGAGCGAGGGCCAGTAGACCGACGGACGCTGAGAAGTCAGACCGCAGGACCGTGCGACACAGACCGTGTCTGAACGACTGCTCCTTGATCACTCTTAGATCCCTCTTCGACATCAACTCGGTCTCTCCTCGTCAGAGACCCTCACTACGTTCGGATCTCATCCCCTTGACCTTCGGCCCACTTGTCTTCCCGGCCGGAGGCCGGTTCCGGCTCGCCCATCGGGCTCTCCGGCCGCCGCGAAAGTCACCCGGTTCCACTGACCTAGACCGGGGTGATCTGTCGGCCGATTCGCCTGCGGTCGATGCGGCTCCGATGCGATCCTCCTGGCTCGTGACCCAAGCCAATCTCGGATCTCCAACCGCTACTCAGCCCTCCGATACGACGGCCATGCCGTTCGCCGTTCGGCCCGCTCCCACGATTTCGGTTCTGCCGACTTCGTACCAGCAGCACGAGGCCCTCAGATCCGGTTGGCGGGATGCCGACTACCGGTCCGTTGCCGTGAACGCCGCCTCGGCGGAGATCGCCGCCGATGAGGCGAAGAGTGACTGGTCGCTCGTGGCGGGGCTCATTGGACTCGTCAGCGGGATTGGCGCCGTGCTTGCGAAACTGCTCGACGGAGGTTGGCCCGTACTTCTTCTTGCGGGCGTCGGCGTGCTGTGCGCTGCACTCGTCATCTACCGACTCAGGACCGTCATGAGGACGCAGCAATGGCACCGCGAGGCCAAAGCGTGGCTCGTCGCGCGTACCGCCAGCGAGCCGCACCCTCAGCCCTGATGGCACAACGGGTCTACGTGGTAGCCGGAGGGGGCGAGGACCGGGTCGAGCGGAAGACCGCAGCGTCGGCAGAAAGACTCGGGCTCGTCGAGCACGAGGTAGGTGCGCTCTCGCTGCGGCGCTTGCTTCTCGGCCCGCTTCCTCGCGATGTGAGCGAGGCGCTTGGCGCGGGTCGCTTCGGTCTTCACGGCCGTCGGACGATGCTGTGCGCGACGCCCATCCGCCTCGGCTCTTCTTGCGTGGAGCCGCGCCGCCTGTTCGGCTTTCTCCTTCTGGATCTCCGCCGATCGGGCACGGGAGCGCTCCGCCTCGGCGATGGCTAGATCACGGGCTGCGAGGAAGCCAGGCGGGTAGAGGCCGGTTTGGCGCAGATCGAGGTCGTCGAGGGTCCCGAGCGTGTAGTGCGGCATGCCCGGATCGCGAACTGGCTGATCGAGAGCGCCCATGTCGAAGGCCCATGCGACCCGGTCCTCGGTGGGGTTGATCCAGAGCACAGGAGCGGGCACTCGGGCGAGTTCCAGGCCGATGGCGCGCCACCTGAGTTCAAGGGGTGAGTGGGCGCCTGTGTGACCCCAGAGCCAGACCACCTCGACACCGAGGGAGTGGTAGGACTCGGTGCGCTCGCGCCACGCTTCAATGCTCAGCGACGCGTACTGCACCTCGATGACGAGACGGTTCCCAGTGTGCGAAGTCAGCAGCACATCGGCGACTCGCTCACCGGCCCCGAGGAGGACTTCCTCCTGGACTTGAGCGACCGCCGGGTGCGCGAACGCCCATCTTGCGACCATGGCCTTGGCCTGCCGGTGAAACAGACCCTCGGGCGCATGCTGGGTCTCCGGACGTACGAGGTGGCGGTATCCGTCGCGGGCACCGGTGGCCGATCGGGAGACCGTCGTGATGTCCGGCGAGGTGCAGTTCGGCTCAGGACATCTGAGGTGCTGGCGGGCGTACGCCCGCTGCTGGTTGGCCGTGCCTTGTTCGAGGTAGACGAGCCCTGCGCCGTCACGCCGGGAGGCGAAAAGGAACCGGTCCGATCTCTCGCGGAAACGATCGAGTGCGAGGCCTTCGACGTCGTCGGCGACGCCCTGGGCGCGCATGACGTCACTTGCTCTTCGACTTGGTTGCTCGGACGTCCAGCCGGCCGCGAGCGTCCTCCGGAAGGTCCGTGTACATCAAGGGCTGGGTGAAACTAGGGACCTCGAAGCGGTACCCCTCCTCCTCGGTGACGGGCGGATTGAGGAACCGGTCGAGCCGTTTGAGGTCGACGGGATGGATCTGGATCCCGTCCGCCCCGGCATAGCGCATCCGGGCAACGCCCCAGAGGTTCCGCAACTGGTCGGCGATGAGGTAGACCAATCCGAAGTCCCGGTCGGCCTTGATCCACGAAGTCGTTTCCACCCACCGCCACCGATCGGTCTTACGAGTCTCTAGGTATGTGAGTGACGGCCCCTTGATGTCGAAGAGTGGCTTTCCCGGATCGCCGAACGCGATACCGGCTTGGCCTGTCACGGCACTTAGGCCGTGTTTCGCCGAGTTGTACAGCGCGGCTTCGTCCTGGACCCGTATCGCGCAGGTGATCACGAGCCTCCGAAGGCCGATGATTCCCTGGCGCCAGACCTCTTCGTCGCAGGCCAGAGGACGACGGTTCCAGGCGGACGCTCCATAGAAGATCGACGCTAGGCGATCCAGCAGCGCCTCGTCCTTCGAGTGGTTCCGAAGTTCGGTGACCCTCTTGGCAAACTCACCTGGCGCACGAAGCCCGGCCACGACGAGCCAAGGGCACGGCGGTTGCTCTTCGAGCGCAAAGAACAGCCGGAGGAGCGTCTCGGCGGCGTGATGGAACAGAACGATCGCTTCGAGAGCGGTGAACTCCTTCATCTCCTCCTCGTCCACCTCGAATGGCTCTTCGGAACAGATCCGCGTCGTCCCGATCACGACACCGTCCTCAATTGCCTGAGCGAGTTCCGGTGCAGTGGACGCAGCCAGGAAAGCGGCACGTAGTCGGTGCTGGAGAAAGACGTGTGGACCGCCCGTCTCACTGAAGAACCGACGGTTGAGTTCGGGGATCTCGTTGGCCGCTAGGTTTAGGTCTGGCGACGGCGGCTTCTTCTGCTTCGAGCGGTTCCTCGCTCTACTCCTGCTCCCCATGCACGAAGCATCGCAAGCGCCGCCGACAGTTCCTGGCGCTTCGCTCTGTCCGGCCTAGACCCCCGTCGTCGGTTCCTCACTCGGCCACGGCCGCGCTTCGGACCACGCATCCATCGCCGCTTCGACGTCCTCGACCGGTGTACCGAGCGGCGCCCAGACCCCACGCCCCTGCATCACGATCGGAACCTCGACCACAACGTCCGCGGTGTGCGCGTCTTGGCCCAGGAGGACCAGACCCCTCTTCTCGGCGAGACGGACGATGTTGAGCGTCGCGACGGCCAGCATCGCGATCCGGATGAAGATCGGGACCGCAGCGATGTACCGGTGAGCGATCGACGAAAGGTCGTCATCCTGCGGAGGGTCCGCATGCACGAGGTCGCCGTATAGCCACGAGTGGGCGGAGTCCACGTCGAGGACGGCCTCTCCAAGGTCCTCCCCTACCTTCCCAATGCGGGTGTAGAAGCCGAGCAGTTCCTTACGCTGCGTGACGCGGCTCCAGTCCGCTCGACAGGATTTGATGATGCCTGCGATCTCCTCGTCGGCACGAGCGAAGGCGTTCAGAGCGTTAAGAACCTTGCTGTAGTGCACCGGGTCGCCGTTGAGGATGAAGGGGCGGCACCTCGTGGCGAGCGACTCAAAGAGTTCCTCGGGCGGCAGGTCCCACGTGAAGGTCGCCAGCGGCTCTCCCGCAGTTGCCGCAACGTCGATGGATGCTCCGGCCCACTTCATCACTTTCGCTGGCTCTCGCATCAATGAGTGCGCCTCAACGCGGCGCGCTCGGTAGACGTACGCCTCCAACGTCGCCCGCGCGCGCCGAATGTGCGCCGGTTCCGTCTCGTCAGTGCTTGCCACGAGCGACGACCTTGCCACGAGTCGCGCTCTCCAACGGGCCGTTTCAGGGGGATGGCCACCTTCTGCCTCGGCGGTCTCTGCATTCCCGCAAGCGTCGGCGGGCCGCCCCGTCCACCCAGGGAGGTGGAACGGGGACGACGAAGACGTCGCCCGTCCAAGAAGCCCCACCACCCCATGGAGACACCCGATGAGCACGATGACCCTCTGCGCGCACTCGCGCAGCCGCCGCGAAGCCCGCCTCCGCTGGCTGGTCCTCGCGATCCTCCTGCCTACTCTCGCCCTTCTAGCGCTGCATATCGGCCAGGTGCGCGAGAAGGTCGATGCGGTCCGGGCCTCTGCTGGCGCCGCGCTCGACTCGGTCTCCCGGGACGGTCGCATCGGTCAGGACGCAGCGAGCATCGCCGTCGACCTGGGCCGGGCGCTGAAGAGCGCCATCGACCACGACTTCAGCGGCCAGGCGCCGACTTCACTGACGCTCACCGAGGTGTCCGGCTGCCGCGTCGAGGTCGTTGAGGCTGCCTTCACCGCGCCGTGCGACGCAACCGTGTTCTACGTCGCGAGCGGCGAGTCGTTCGCGCTCCGCGTCGTGGACCGCCACGGCACGTCCTCGACCTTCAACCCGGCGGGACTGCCCGACGACGCCCTCGTCGAGCAGTACGTCCGCTGACGAGCGCGTCGTCGGTTCCCCGCACACCCGAAGGGCGAGAAGGACCCTGCGAGCGGGGAGAGATCTCCGCCCTGCCGCACACCCTTCTCCTGAACTTCCCTCCCGAAAGGACCCCGAGATGAGCCGAATCGAAACCTCCGTGCTGGCGCTCCTGGAGCGCCTCCTGACGCTGACGATCGTCCCCCCGGTCGCGAAGGCCGCCATCTTCGCCGTCCCGTGCTCGATCGTCGCTCGGGTGAAGGGCATCGGCTGGGCCGGTGCCCTTCTGGTCCCGGCGCTCGTCGTCCTCGGCATCCTCGCGATCCTCCTCATCCTCCTGGGATGGCTCGCGCGTCGCGAAGAGGCTCGTGGTGACGAGGCTGCCCCCGAAACACCCGGGCCGAGTACCCAGCCCGCGACCCTGCTCCAGGAGGACGACGGCGTGGCCGACCCCCTCGCGCACCTGCGGCAGGCACGCCGCCCTGGCTGACGTCGCCGCGGAGACGCCCCGCACACCCACACCCCGACCGCACCCCGCACGAATCGAGAACCGCCATGGCTTCCTCCTCCCTCACCAAGGCCGAGATCGACGCGATCCGCGACATGCGCCCCGCCTGGAGCATCCCCGTCGCGGCCCTCCTGCTGGCCGTGTTCGCGCTCCTGGCGGCCGCCGACAGCGGCCTCCGCTTCACCGCTCCGGTGTCGCTCCTCTTGGCCGTCTGGCTCACATGGGCGGTCAACGAGCGGGCGGCCGCGAACGCCTACCTCGCGACCACGGCACGGCGCCTCCACCCGAAGGCAGTCGGCTGGGCGTCGGCACTCTCCGCTCTCGGTCGGGCGAAGGTCGTCTTCTGGATCGCGGTCGTCATCCCTCTTCTCGCCGCGATCTTCCCCGGCGGCTTCCTCGGTACCGCGACCTTCGTCGCCGACCTGGCAGTGGTCGTCGTGGGCCTCCTCGGCGGCCACTTCTTCCGCAAGGCGGAAGTCGACCAGCACCTCTTCTCGCTCCGCCTGCGCGCCAAGTTCGCGACCTTGCCCGGCGGGACCACCTCGAACCTCGACGAGGCCTGGTTCTCGCGCCTCTCCGACGGCGGCTACATGCTTCACAGCGCCCCCGCCGCCATGAGCGCCGCGATCGAGAAGGACCGCGCCGGGTTCTCCGCCGCCGTCCGCTACGCGTTCCCCGGCATGACGCTCGGGGATGACTCCATGGGCGAGGTCGTCTGCGTCGTCCCGGAGACGCTGGAGGCCCGCGAGGCCCGCGAGTTCGCGGAGCGGTTCGGCGTGCAGGCGCCGACGGCGCATACCGCCGCTGCGCCCACGGCGCCGAGTCCCGAGCCCGCCCAGTCCCACTTCGACTGGTCTGACGAGGAGGTCTGACATGGCTGTTCTCTCCTGGCGCCGCGACGCCGACGACCCTGACACTGTCACGACCGCCGAGATCACCCGGCTCTACACCGCCGATGAACGGGCGGCCGCGCGCCGGGCGCACGCCGCATGGAAGGCGGGAGACGAGGTCCGCAAGGACCACCTCCTCGCCGAGGCCCGCCTCGGCTGGCGCGACGTCGCACTAATCTGCGAGCGGGTCCGGCCGGTCTGGACCACCGAGCAGCGTGACGTGGCGCGAGCAATCTGGTCGGTCCTCGGCGATCCCTCGCGCTCCGGCGAGATCCTCGACCGGCTGGAGGCCGCGGGCCTCGACGCCGACGACATCGCGCTGATGGACCGGCTCGGGATGGCCCGCGTGTGGACGACTCCGCCCTCCGTGGCCCAGACCCAACCGGTCACCGCGGCGCGCATCACTGCCCCAGCAATCGGCCAGGAGGAGCAGTGGTACGCCGCCCACGGTGGCGGACATGCGGGTCCGTCCGCCACGCTGTCGAGCCAGGCCCGCCCCGCCCCGAAGCGCCCCGCCCCGAAGCGTCCCGCGTCCCCCGCGTCCGCGGAGGACCTGCCGCCGCACATCCGCGCGATCACGTTGCCGGACGGCACCGACACGACCGACGCCGCGACGCAGATCAAATGGCAGGCCAGGATCCACGATCGTCTCGGCCCGACGTGGTGGGCGATGTGGCAGCGCTTCCCGGACGTGGAAGATGGCGTCCCGCCGGTCATCCACGTCGTCAATGCGCGCCCCAACGAGGTTGTGCTGCCCTTCAAGGACGGCAAGGCGCCAGACCCCGGTGTGCTCGCTCGTCAAGCAGAAGCCGACGGCCTCGGCGTTCTCATCGAGTTCGACAGGGATGGCCAGCGGGCGTTGTTCGCCGACATCTCCGCCGAGACCAAGGCCCTGCGCAACCGTCTCGCCACCTCACCGAAGGTCGCCAAGGCGCCGTGGGACCTGGAGATCGTGTGCCGCCACGTGATCGACGAGAAGACGCAGATGCGCCGCCTCGACCAGGTGATCGTTCTTCGCGCACTTGTGACCGAGATGGAGACCGATAAGCGCCTGGCGCTGTTCCGAAGCCTCATCAACCTGCTGCCCGGCGGCTCGACCGGCTGGGAAGTGCTCGACGACCCCGTGACTGGCATGGTCCGGTTCCGCTATGGCCAGCCGCGCACGCTGCCGAAGCGAGTCTCTGCACGCGACCTGCTCCCAACGGGCCTGATCCCCTCGGACTGGCGGAACATTCCACTCGGCCTGGACGATCGCGGAAACCCGGTGGGGATCGACCTGAAGTTGGGCCCGCACACCGCCGTCGTCGGCCCAACCAACACGGGCAAGTCTGTGCTGATGCGCCAGCACGCTCTCTCCGCGCTCGCTCGCGGACACCAGATCATCATCTGCGACGCGTCCTCGAAGAAGGGGGTGGACTTCGCGAAGTTCCGGCCGTACGCACTGACGACAGCACGGACCCTGGCCGAACTCGCGGCGACTCTCGAAGCCGTCTACCGCGAGGGCATGCGCCGCGCCGACATCCTCGAACGCGCCGAGACCACCGGGTGGCAGGACCTCCCGGCCGATGTCCGGGCACGCGAGCGCATTGGTCCGATCACGGTCTTGTGGGACGAGATCATGGCTGCCATCACCGAAGAACCGGTCCCGTCTGGTCTCGACCCGAAGCATCCCGCGGTCGTAGAGGCGAAGCAGAACAACGGCTACCGGGCGCTGATCACGTCATACCTCGCGAAGATCACCTTCCAGTTGCGGTGGACTGGCATCTTCCTTGTGCTCGGCTTCCAGGCTTTCGACGCGAACCTCTTCAAGGGGTTCTCGGGCGTCCGGAACAACTTGACCTCAACGGTGCTGCTCACGAAGCCCGGCAGCGTGCCGAAGCCCGAGCGGCTCACTATGGTCTTCCCCGGAGATCAGACGTCAGTCGCCCTCGAAACCATCTCGGAACTCGATGATGGCCAGTCGATGGGTCTTGCGGTCACCGCCGCCGAAGGTGGCACCGTGGCTGGGTTCCGCGTGGCCTTCTGCGAGGTCGATGAGATCCCCGAGATGCTCACCAACCTGGGCGTCAGGAAGCCCGAGCCGTGGGTCATCGACGTTCCGGAGCCCGAACCCGTTGAGGGCACGCCCATCAGCGGGAGTGGTCCAGTCTCGTTCACGAAGCCCACCGCACCCGCTCCGTCGCCGTTCCCTGCCGACGAACCGGAGAAGCCCACAGTCACGGAACTCGGCGAGTTGGAGTTCTCCCTCGACGATCTTGTCGAGACGGCCGACGAGGAGCCGCAGCCTGAACCCGGGACCGAGCCGGATCTCGTGTGGCCGAACGAGACGCCCGCGGAGCCTGAGGCTCCGGCCCAGGAGGACGACGCGTTCGACGGCTTCACCGACGACGATTTCGCGCCGCGTCCCGTGGTCGCTCCGGTGGTCTCCGACGACGACGAGTTCGGGCCATCGCCCACTCCGAGGTTGCCCGCTCACGACGATCCATTCGGCTTCGGGGACTGACCGACGTGCTGCGCACGATGACGACCGTCTCGACGCTGTACGTCGGCACGCCAAGAGACGCGGAGACCCTCCTGGAACGCCGCGTCCGGGAGGCCGAGCGTGCGGGTGCCGGGGTGATCCGCATCGACGCCGATGAGCCCCCCGTCGCGACGACGGTGCGCCTCGTCGGTCTGACGACGACGCTGCCTCACCGCTCCTCCTGGAGGACCCACCTCCTCGTGGCCGTAGTTGGTGCGGACCAACTGAGCGGGTCGCAGCAGCGTGCCCTCGCCCGGATCGCCGAGGTCGGCGAGGAGCGCGGCGTCACCGTCGTGGCGACCGCTGAGGCACCTGTCCTGGCGTTGGCGACCCTCCTGGAGGTGCCCGCAAGGCCGCGCCACCTGCGCCTCGTCAAGCCGGAGGGCTGACCTCGCAGCGCTGCGTGTGGACCCCGCGCACCCTCCTGGCGACCAAAACCACACCACCCCGCCCGCCTCGGGCGCCGACCTTCGGAGGTCACCGTGAACGACCAGAACCTCACTTCTCACCGTCGCCCGACCGTCTCGGGAGTCCTCTTCGTCATCGCCGGGCTGCTCGCCCTCGCCGCGCTCATTGTCACGCTCGGCGACCGCCCGGCAGACGCCGACTCCGGCATCTCCGCATCCCAGGCCCGCCACATGGCCAAGGCGATCGAGACCAATCCCGCCCAGTTGGAGGCCTACAGCCGCTCGTGGGCCCGCGAGATCGCCCGCGAGATCAGCGACCAACACGCCAAGACCGGCGTCTGGCCTGCCATCACCACCGGCCAGTGGGACGCCGACATCCCGGGCACCACTTACGGACTGGAGCCTTACCTCCGACTCGCCGATCTCGTGCGGACCCGCGACGGCTTCTGCTTCGTCGTCGAGGAGCGCGGCTCCGACGACGAGGTGGGCGCATGGGCCGCATACGACTCGACCGCGAAGGAGCCCGTCGTCGCGTCGGGGACCTACACCAACGGGCTGCCGTCCGCCGGTTGGTGCCCTAACCGCCTCGCCAGCAAGTAGACGCGGTTTCGCTCCTCCAGAAACCAAGCCCCGCCGGACCACCGCCCCGGCGGGGCTTGGTGCATCTCCGACATGCTTGCTGGAGGCTCTGATCAGTTAGTCCACGAGGAGGTCCGCGATGTATCGCAGAGAGGTCTTTGCGGCCCTCGATGCACTCACCGGTCGCATCGACACCGGCGAGCGCATCGTCATCGTGACGACGTGGCGGGCTGGGGTCTGGATTGCCCGGGTCTGGGACCTGAACGATGGCGTTGACGTGTTCTTGTCCGCGGAGAGCGACGGCGACCGATGCCGAGTCCTCGTCGATGTGGTCGACCCCACGATCGAGCCGCGTACGGTCCGGGACCATCTGGACTACCTGCGCCAGGCGGCTGATGACCTGGGTGTGGGCGAGGATCCGACGCGCAGCGCCTGACGCATTGACGCCCGGTGTGTCCTACGCGTGTGGTACAATAACACCCCGCCACCGCCGACCTGAGAGCCGCCGCCATGACCGACGAGACGCCCCGCACCGAGCCCGACGCCAAGCCCGAGCGGTCCCGCGCCACGCGTTACTCAGACGCCTACCGGGAGGCGCACCCGGGCGAGGTCGTGAAGCGGTTCCGGCTGTCCCGGGAGGACCGGGAGACGCTGCGCGACGAGGCGCACCGCCGCGACCCGCGGGCGCGTGTTGGCGATGTCGTCACCGAGGTGCTGCGCGCATTCGTGGACGGCGAGTTCGAGATCCCGCCGCCGTACCGCGCCGAGGACCCCTACTCGGTGAGGCAGATCGACGCAGAGGTCGCCGAGGTCGCCGAGGAGGCAGTCAAGAAGCAGGGCGGCACGCTCACCGATGTAATCCGGATCGGCCTGGCTCGGATCCGCGCCCAGCGCGAGGGACAGGGCGACCGCTGAGCCGCCGTCTACGGGCGACATCTACTCGCGGCACGCGGCCTTGTCGTGCGGATCGTCGAAGGTCTTCAGGACCAGCGCCTGCTTCGCCGAGATGTGGTGGGTCCGGCCGAGGACCTTGAAGACGACGATCGGCCAGCCTGGGAACGTGGTCCTGCCCGCGCCGTTACAGCCGGACTGTCGCCAGGCGATAGCCAGGTCGACATGTCGCGACGAGTGTGCCGGGACCGTCATCTCGACCGCCCAGGTCGCGTCGACCTCTCCACCGGGGAAGTTCGTGCCGCCCACGACGCCGTCGTGGATCTTCGCAGCCTGGGTCGAGAGGCCCTTGATCTCGGCGCCGCCGATCGTGCCCATGAAGCCGCCCACGACGCCGAGCGTGTGGATGTCGTGACCGCTGCGGTTCCGTACGGTCACGACCAGGCCGCAGCGCCAGCCCGGCCTGGACCGGATGACGGGGTGTCCGAAGTAACTGTTGTCGAGGGCGTCCTTGGTGCAGTTCACCAGCCGCCACCGGGTCGAGACCTGCTCGGCCGCATGCCGGGCCATGAGGATCCACGAGGTCACCCCGGCGGCTGCGAGCACAGCCACGACGACGAAAGCGGCGACGGTGATAACCCAGGGACGCCGCCAGCGCGCCCGCTGGGTCGATGGCTCGGTCACCTGCGGGGTCGTCTGTGGGGTCCCGCCCTGGCTCCCCGGCTGGCTCACGCCATGAATGATGTCAGAGCGTGGGCCAGCGGTTCGTGCATTCGGTCCTCCGAGGTTCTCCGGCGGCATTGCCGTTCAGGTTGAGGCCCGGCGGTGACGGATCGTCCTCTACCACGGCCGTGCTGGCGGTGATGCGACAGCGCAGCGAATCGAGATGTGACGCAAATACGTCGCAGCAAAGCGCAGCGTCCCGCGGATCGCCCGCCCACCTTCCCGTCGAAGTCGGTCGAAGCCGGTCGAACCCCGGTTCACGGCCCACGGCATAGAGCCGACAGCGACAACCCCCGATCAGGAGATACCGATGCCCAGAATCTGCACCCTGCCCGACCTCGAAGTGTGGCTTGACGGCCGCGACGAGGTTCCGCTCCGCGAAGCCGCCGGACCCATCCTCGGCATCACGCCGAGCGCCGCCCTCAAGCGCTTGGAGCGCGGACGGCTCGCCCTGTCTGTGCTCCCGCGGATCGGCGAGCGGGACGGCGTCCTGCCCGGCTCGCCGCTCATGGTCAGCGGCAACGAGATCCGGCGATACCTCATCGCCCGAGCAAGCGCGAGCGACTGGATCGGACCGGACGTCCGGATCCAGCCCGGCGGGTCTATCACCGTCACCATCCACGCCGACGAGCACGGCCTGCTGACCCTGACCGCCGCCTGACACAGAAAGGGCGAACGCCGTCTCACTCCGGCAAGAGCGCGAGACGACGTTCGATGGAAATCACCATGAATGCTAACCGTAGCCGCCAGTACGTCGCCACCGTCCACGACCTTGCGTCGATGTTCCCCAAGCACCTGGCTGCCAGTGTGGTCTGCTCGACGCTCCGGACCGCAACGCTGCCGCCGCCAGGGCACCCCCTCAGCCTCGACCAGATGCGTCGGCTCGGGGCCGCCCATCTGCGCGCCACGGTGCTCTTCGAGCACACCTCGGGACTCCGCGAGCACGAGATCGCGCGTCTTGCCGTCGCGCCGGGGATCCTCGACCTCAACTACGACGGCGCCGAGATCCTGGGCCTCGTCACGGACGGGCTCTGGATGGTGGCCGATACGCCCGATCTGGAGATCGACGAGGAGTACGGCGAGGTCCGAGTGCCCGACGAGGGGCGGTGGCAGTTGATGGCTTACCGGATCTGCATCCGTCCGACTGTGGTCGCCTACCTCTGCGTGCAGGAGGGCTGACCAATGACCGAGGAAATGATGGTTTTCGACGAGGACATCTTCGCCGTCCTGCGGCCCGAGGAAGGTGAGGAGCCGCGGCCCGCTCTCACCCTTGTGACCGACGACCCTGACGATGAGCCCCCGGTGGACGACCTGGAGGACTTCGAGGACCTCGACGGGCCGCACGCGTTCATCAAGGAGGCGCGTCGCACGGCCGACGATCCGATCGCGGATCTTGCGAGCGTCACGCAGCGGGCCGTCGATGTCTCTCCCGCCGCCTACAAGAGCACCTTCGAGGCCGCCGGACTGAAGCCGCTCGCCGAGTGGGCTGTCTCCTATCTCGCGAAGCGACTGGTCGCTCCCGAGGTCGCAGTCCGTCGTGGTTACGCAAGCGGGACCGGGCTGCTGCCAGCGCTCCCACCTCACCTAGGGCACTGGACTGAGCCCCAGCAGAGGTGGGCCACCACCGGCACGCTGAAGGGAAGGGAGTGGCTTCTCATCCCGTGGCGCGACGCCAGCGGCAATCAGGTTGGCGCCCAGATCCGCTGGAAGGAGGAACGCGAGGAGGTCAAGGAGGTGGACAAGAACGGCAACCCCACCGCGTGGAACCACCACAAGTTTGACTTCCCGTCGGACCGCGACAAGTCCGTGCTCGACCGGTTGGTCGACTCGCTCCACGCGCAGGACCACTCAAAGGTCCCGGCAATCATCGAGAGCCCGGTTCGGGCCGACTCGCTCGCGAGCCTGACGGACGCGCTCGACTTGGCCGCTGTCGGCGGAATCACCATGGCGTACGAGGGCAAGTCCAATGCCAATAACCCGAGCGACTTCCTGCCCCGCCTGAGCCCCGACGTGGACGACGCACTCGGTGGCATTGCTGACAGGCACCTCCTCTGGATCCCGGACAGCGACCACGAGGACAACCCGCCCAGTAACGACGCGACGCAGAAGACCATCGAGTCTGGCCTCGAATACGGCGCGCTCTCGGTACGGGTCGTGCACGTGCCCCGCACGATCAAGCACCCGCGCAGCGGCCGGGTCGAGGACCTGGGAGCAGGCGCCGGTCTCGATGACTATGCCGCCACGGCTGCCGCGTTCTTCCCGGGCAAGCAGTGGCTGGGTGAATTGCTCGCATCGGCCATGGATGGGATCGCGTACATCGAGCGCTGGACGTCGCACCCGAACGACGACGCAGGACGCGGTGCACGAGTCGCGATCGAGGCGGCCCGTCAGGGACTGGTCTTTCTCGACGTCGGCAAGAGCGGCCAGTGGTGGCGACACAATGGGCGCCACTTCCAGATGGACCCCGGCGAGAATGTCGGTCTCTCCATCGCGGAGACCTGCGCTGGCCGCATCCTGGGCACGAACAAGTCCGACACCAAGCAGTTGCGGACCACCGCCCGCGGCGCCGCGGCGCTCCGCAACGCAGTGTCCCTCGCCAAGCGCGACGCGCGCCTGCACCGCGTTCCCGACCAGTGGGAGCCTCGCGTTTGGAAGCACTTCTTTCCGTGCGCGGACGGGCTCATCGACCTAGAGACCGGTGACGTTGCCCCGCACACGCCTGAGGCAATGAACCTCCACTGCTCGGATGTTCACTACCTGCCCGGTGCGACCCATCCGGACTGGACGGCGTTCCTGCGTGACTTCTACACGGTCGAGCGGCGCCTGCCCAACGGCGAGCGCGTCTGGGCATACGACGCGGCTTTCGAGCGGATGGCTCAGGAGGCATGGGGCACGATCTTGATGTCGTGCAACCACGACACGGCGATCCTCGCCTATGGCGCCGGTGGCGTCGGCATCTCGACCGCCGCCGACCTCATCACGAGCGTCCTGCCCGACGGGTACAAGGGCGCACTCAACAAGCGCGCCATCCTCGACGGCAAGGACGGCGGGAACCAGTTCTCCTTCGCTTCGATCCGCTACCGCCGGGTGAACATCATCGGCGAGACGAACGAGGGAGAGCGCCTCGACGAGGGCAAATTCAAGATCCTCGCTCAGGACGGCGAGCCCATCGAGATCGAGCGCAAGGGCGTCGACCCGGAGACGATCCGCGTTACCGGCACTCCGTACCTCGGCACCAACTACCTGCCCCTCGTTGGGGCTCTGGCGGCCGAGAACGACGCGCTACGGCGGCGCGTCGTCTTCTGCCGCCATACGCGCAAGGTCGACCGCACGGCCGAGGGGCCACGTCTGGAGCGCCTCCAGAGCGATCCCCGAGCCAAGGAGGCGATCCTCGCCTGGCTCGTCGAGGGTGCGATGCGCCTCATCGCCAACGGCGGCGAGGTCACGCGTACCGAGAAGTCCATGAAGGACCTGGAGGCGTGGCTCAACTCTGGCGATCGCGTTGGGCAGTTCCTCCGCGACACGACCATTCGGGTTTTGCCTGGGATGGAGGGCTACGGCGACCCGGACACCATCATCACGCGCGAGGAGATGTGGGGCCTCTACGAGGAGTGGTGCAATGACCAGCACATCCCCGAGGGTCGCCGTATCCAGTCCAAGATCGCCCTCAACGCCAAGATCGACGTCCGAAGCGAGTTCGGCGACAGCGACAACCAGCGCGATCGCGCTGGCAGACGAGGCTGGCGGAACTGGCGTCGTAATCCGAAGGTCCAGCCAGACTTCTGAGATCTGCCCAAACGGGGCCCCAGACACGGTGTCTGGGGCCCCGTTCTGCCTTGAGGTCCGGTCGATCTGACAGTGAGGCTGTCGGATCTGCCAGGGCTTCTGACAGTCTTCGCCCCTCGTCTTCGCAGGTCAGGGCAGGTTTCTGACAGTTCTGACAGGGATTCGGGGTCGTATACTTGTTCAGAATTGGGGTCCACGGAGGACGGTGGCGAAACGTTCTGAGCGGACTTGGTGCCTAAATGCCTGGCAGATCTGTCAGACGGGCACCTCCCTCAGATCTCTGGGTCCCGGCTCGCCGTGTCCGCAAGGTAGTGGAGACCGCGCGCAAAGCCTTCGACCTCCGACTCGTTGACCACATAGACGCGCTTGGCTCGACCCTCCATCCAGCCCCATACGCCAAGCGACTTCACCTCTTCGAGGTGGATCTCCCCGTCTCGCCCGAGTTCGCAGGAGACCAGCGGCGCAGCAGTGACGATCAGTGGCACCAGCACGAGCCCTGTCGGGTCCGAATGATGCTGCTTGACGTGTTCCTTCTTTCGTGCGAGCACTGCGCTCATCACCTGGCGGACCGCGTCGTTGGCGGGGTTCCGCGAGTCTTTCGCGTGCGCCGCCGCGATGTGCGTGGCAACCCGGTAGTCGTTGAACGGGGGCTCGCTAATCCACAAGGCGGCGAGCCGCTTCGGGAAGTTGCTCAGTCCGGAGAACGCGTACGCGACCCAGGAGTCGATTACCAGGTTCCGCTCTGCCCGACGGTCAAAGAAGCCCACCCACGGGTGGTCGGTGCTGCTCTTGCACTCGACGATGCACGCCAACTCTGCCCGCCGGTGGGTACCTTCCCACTGGTATCGAGCCAGAACGTCGCCCTCACGGTCCAGTCCTGTCACGGGGTCCGCGTATGTGAATGACGTGACCACCGCCGATGCGCCTTCGTGACGGAACGTCCGAGCGACACGGAGTTCAAGCGCCCGCCCGCTCGACTCGATCCACTTATGAACGCCATCGAGAAGTCCGTCGGTCATGACGGCATGCTGCTAGGAGGTGATTGTGCGACGAAGCCGCCACGCGGACGGCTTCTTCAGAACTCCTCGTCAATGCCCGGCCACCCGATCAACGGGCCTCGTTCTTCGGCTGGTTCGGCCGCTGCGGCAACGGCGGGTCGCGACGTGATCCTGATCGATGTCGACCACCAACCGGGGACGCCAGGACGCCGTGCCGACTCCCGCCCCGGTCGCCGTCATAGGCGCTGTCTCGGGTGCGCATTCTCACGCGCAGCGATGTACGAGCCGGGACCAGTAGGGCCTCCCGTCGAGCACGATCATCCCCTGCGACCAGATGCAGGCCCCCTTGGGCGCGGCGACCGCTCCCGCGTACTCCGAGTAAACCCCGTCGTCGTACGCGGTGTAGTAGTTCCCGGCCTCCTTGGTCATGGCGGCCTCCAACCGGTGCTTGCCCTTCATCCCGTCGACCGTGTAGGCGCAGATCCGGCCGTCGGTCCGGTACACAAGGACGTGCGGGCCCTTCGGCTTCTTAAAGAACTGGTAGTTCCAAACCCGCTTGCCGGACTGGCAATGCGCTCTGGTCCACAGCGCGTACTTCTTCGGGATCTTCTTCTCCGCGGCCTGAGCGCTGTCCGGCGTGACGACCATGACCGCCAACGCTGCACAAACAGCAATCATCGCGATCAGCACCTTGCGCATTGTGTCCCCCGGGAGTGTGACGAAGACGCTCGCAGGCCTATCGCCTTGGCGTGACCAGAAGTTACCAATCGCTCGGCTTGGCCGGAGCACTTTTCGGCTCCGATGGTCGGCGGCTGCGCCAGGGAGGCTAGTCGGTCGCGCGCACGTAGTGTCGAAGCGACAGAAGCCCGGTCACAAGGGGGACCGCGATGAGCGCCCGCGTGACGTACATCCAATCCTCACGCTCGGGCGCGGTCCCCGCCCTCAGCACGCCCGCAAGTGGACTTACGGCTTGAATGACGATCTCCTGGGGCAGGTGACCCCAGACCGCCGGGGTGAAGAGGACAGCGGCGATTGCGACGACGACCGACAGCGCGACCCACGTCAGCAAGGCCGGACCGGGCCGTTCGCCATAGCCGAGAAGGCGGTAGGCCCACAGGGCTACGGATTCCACCCGCCCACGCGTAGTGACATGACGAAGTCGCTGCGCGCACCAGCCGACCTTGGTCCGCGCTGAACCGGAGGCCCCTTTCTCGTGCGCGAGGCGACGAAGTTCGCGCATGAGTTCGGCGTCGTGCTCTCGGCGCCTGCGCTCGTCGGACGAGGCCGCGTTGGCTGCTTCGCGGAGGCCATGCTTGCCGAGGGCTCGGAACTCCCAGCCGGGCAGCGCTGTCGTCGCGGGTTCGAGATGGTGGGCGGTCGCGAGGTAGTTGAGAAGTCGGCGACCAGTGAGCCCCGGTGGGACGGTGAATCCACTAATGAACGCGTCTCGACAGAGGTCATCGTTGGCGGGTCGGTTTCCGGGTCCCGTCGGGCCGCGAATGTCCGCAATCTGATAGCCCTTCGGTTCGCCAGCCTCAATGTGAGCGCCTTGAACTGATTCGATCACGATTTCGCCGCTGACGTCTGTGAGGATGGCTCCGGCTCGGGCGGTAACTATCGGCCACTGTTCTTCAGACGGTGTGAATCGCAATCCCGCGCCCACGAATCCTCTACCGAACTGGACCCGGCTGGCCGCCACGAACTCGACGTCGTTCGCGACCCGGGACAGGGCGAACCGTATGCGCGTCTCGGCTTCGATGCGGAGTTGGTCTACTGATTCGACCTGGACCTCGCTGTCCTGCGGCGAGGTGTTGCCAGGAGCCGCACCTCGCACGAGGGCCAGAGAACTCCGCGGCGTCGCCCCTTCGAGCCTCGTTGTGCTCAACCGGTGGCCGCCATGAGCGGTCATGGTGAAGGTCCGCTCGTCATGGACGGTGAGGTGCTTGATTCGCACGACCCCGGAAGGCTGGTTGGGCAATCCAGCATCGCCGATTAGGTGGATGGTGCCATAGTCACCTGCGCCGAGCGTGCCGCCGTGAAGTTCGACTCGCGTCTTGGGCCCGACGCTCCAAGGCTGATGGTCACCCTTAAGGAGGACCAGCGTCGCCTCGCAGGCTTCGTCGGTCGTAATCGCGCCCGATCGACCCTGCTCGACGGTCTGCTTGACCGTTCCGCGGACGGTGTCGCTGAGGTGGACGCCCGAGTCGTTGGTGCCGCGTGCCTGATCCATCCTGAGGAGGTCGAGGGCCGCTGTCGGCTTCAGATCGCTCAGGACCCACTTCTCCGACGCCTGAACGACTACGGCTATCTCCGTCTTGGCGGGGACGTCCTTGAACGAGAACGGGATCGGGCCGCTGTTTGAATGATGCTGGGCAATGAGCGCGAGCCGCTTGCCCCGCGGCGCGCTCACATCTTCCAGCCACTGGGCGAGACGGGCGTACGGGGAGCCCTGCCGGAGGAGTCGTTCCATCCACTGTGGATCACCCACGGAAGCGCCCTCTGCACACCCGACGGACGCTAGCGCCTCGCGGCGTCCAGCGCCGCAGATTAGCTCTATGCCGACGGTCCGCGTCGTCGTCAAGCGGTCTTGCTGCGGGTGCACACCTCGGCTCCCTAGAGTGATCCTTTGCCGAGGGACACCACGGTGATCTCGGCACCGACGGGCAGGAGTGACAGTGGCCGACGAGGGCAACATCCTCGACAACGCGATCGCGCAGATCGAGGACGAGGCGCTGCGTGCACGCATCGCGCGCGAGGTCGAACTGCTCCGCGGATCCCGACGCTTCGGTCTGGTCTTCGACCGCCATCTGCCCGAGTCGGTCCGGTTGCTCGATCACCCGATCCGCAAGGGCGTCCAGGTGGGTCTGCGCGACGAGTCGACCGATGCAACATGGCGGGTCGTCGGCTTCACCGACACGACTCGTTCTGTGGCGATTCTCGACGGTGACGGGGGAGAGATCCCGGTGAAGGATCTCGTCGTCGTGCGAGGCTTCGGTGAGCCCGTCTTCCCTGGCCTCCGTCCCGTCGAGCGGCTCCCGTTTGGCGAAACTGACGCGCCCTGGCACACCGTGATCAACGGGGAAAACTTCCACGCTCTCCAAGCGCTTCGCTCGACTCACCGTCGCAAGGTCGACTTGATCTACATCGACCCGCCGTACAACACCGGCAACGAGGGCTGGATTTACAACGACAGGTACGTCGACGCCGCGGATCGCGCGAAGTCGTCGAAGTGGCTCTCCTACATGGAGCGACGCCTCCTCCTGGCCCGCGACCTGCTGAAGGACACCGGCGTCATCATCTGCGCGATCGGTGACGATGAGCATCACCGGCTTCGCATGCTGATGGACCAAGTGTTCGGCGACCAGAACTTCCTCTCCAACGTCGTGTGGCAGGGCAATGGCAAGAACGACGCGAGGTTCACCGGGGGCGGGGTTGATTACATGGTCGTGTACGCCCGGAGCCTCGAAGCGTTGGTAGTTGCCGACGTAAGGTGGCGGGAACCCAAGCCCGGTCTCGATCGCGCCCTTGCGGCAGCATCGGAGGCTTGGAGCGAATCGTCGGGCGACTGTGAGGTCGCCACCCGCCTATACCGTTCTTTGCTGCGGTCCATGCGGGGAGAACTCGAGCCTGCGGTCTTTCGATACGACCAAATCGACTCCGACGGTCAGCCGTATCAATCCACATCACTTGTGAGCCCTACCCCGAGGCCGAATCTGCGATTTCCGTTGATCCATCCGATTAGCCAGAGAAGCGTCGACGTGCCAGCCAATGGCTGGCGGTATTCACAAGAGACGATGTCGCAACTGGTGGCCGAGGGGCGTGTTCTCTTCGGGCCTGACGAAACTACCCGGCCACGGTACAAGCGGTATCTTGCCGATCAGATCGAACGCGTTGCGCTGCCGACGTTCACCGCGTCGCGGCTCGCGGGTACTAAGCGAGTAGAGATCATCCTTGGGGATCGACGGTTTCCGAATCCGAAGGATGTGGAGATCCTCATGCGGTGGATCCGTCTCGTGGCCTCGAAGGACGCTGTTGTCCTCGACTTCTTCGGCGGCTCGGGCACGACGACTGAGGCCGTTCTTCGGCTCAACGTCGAGGACGGTGGCACCCGGCAATCGATCCTCGTGACGAACAACGAGGTCGGCGCGAGACAGGCGAAGGTGCTCCGCAAGGCGGGACACCATCCCGGCGACGAAGAGTGGGAGGCACTCGGTGTCTTCCGGTACGTGTGCCAACCGCGCGTCCACACCGTCGTGACCGGCAAACGTCCCGACGGGAGCGTCTACTCCGATGGGCTGCCCGCGAACGTCGAGATGTTCGATCTGACCTACCTCGACCCGAGCACCGTTCGTCGCGGCCGCGAGTTCGAGGCGATCGCGCCGTTGCTGTGGCTGGAGGCGGGCGCAACCGGGGAGCGCATCGAGACCGAGCCGGAGGACGGCTGGGCACTGACTAGCCAGTACGGGGTGCTCTTCGACATCGACGCGCTCGCACCATTCGCCGAGTCGGTTACCGAGCAGACGACGAAGACCGGTGTTCCGCCACGTCTTGTCTTCATCGTCACCGACTCGCTCAGCGAGTACCAGGTCGCAGTGTCCCGCCTGCCGGTCGGCATCGAGACAGTGCGGCTGTTCGAGGACTACCTCAGCAACTACACGGTCAACACCGAGGGTGGTGTGAGCCGATGAAGTTCACGCTGGAGGACTATCAAGCCAAGGCTGTCGACGACGTGCTGTCGGCGTGGAGCAAGGCGCGATCTGGCTATCTCGGCGACGGCGAGAAGACGGCGATCGGGCTCACCGCGCCCACCGGCGCTGGGAAGACCGTCATCGCGACCGGTGTGCTGGAGGGCCTCTATTTCGGGACCGAGACTCGCGAACCGAACCCCGATCTGACCGTCGTGTGGGTGACGGACGACCGCGCCCTGAACGCCCAGACCATCGGGAAGATCGTGGAGGCCTCGGGCGGTCGGATCGACGAGAACCGGATCCGATTCCTCGCCGACACCGATGAGCCGACGCTCGAAGCCGGGTTCATCTATTTCGTCCACATTCAGGCGATGCAGAAGAACTCGACGCTGCATTCCGTGCGCCCCGACGGGACCCGTTCTGACCGGCGGACGTACGGCGCCTGGGAGATGATCGCCAACACCGCGACCAAGCGCGGCGCGGACTTCCTGGTGGTGTGGGACGAGGCGCACCGGGGCTCGTCGAGCACCGAGACGGACCGGAAGACCATTGCCGGGACGATCGCGAACGGTGGCCGGACGAACGTCGGCACTGACCAACCCGCAGCCCCGATCGTGCTCGGCATCTCCGCGACGCCGGAGAAGTTCAACTCCTACATGGGCCAGTCCGGCCGGACGATGCGTCACGTCGATGTGCCGCCCGGCGAGGTGAGGCAGTCCGGCCTGCTGAAGGACCGGATCCTGATCCGGAACATCGGCGAGGACCAGCGCGCCGACAACACAATGCTCGCGCTCGCCGTCGACGACCTGAAGGCGTCCGACGAGGCGTGGCGGGCACACCACGAAGCGACGGGAGACCGGCTCGTCGAGCCCCTCGTGGTTGTGCAGGTGGAGCCGAAGGTGACCGAGAAGAGGCTCGGTGAAATCCTCGACGTCCTCGCATCGCGGTGGCCGGACTTGTCCGACATGGCCGTGGCGCACGCTTTCGGCGATCCCCATGGGCCACTCCATGTGGGTGACCGGGTGGTGCGCTACCTGCCGCCGGAGGCGATCCAGCACGACGACCGGGCACGGGTCGTCCTCTTCAAGAGTGCACTGACGACGGGCTGGGACTGCCCGCGAGCCGAGGTGATGGTCTCGTTCCAGGGGAAGGACTCCTACACCGAGATCGCCCAGTTGATCGGCCGACTCGTGCGCACTCCGCTCGCGCAGCGCGTCGACGACGGCGCGGACAGGCTCAACGAGGTCGTCGCCTATCTTCCCGGCTTCAAGACGCAGCACGTCATGACGGTCGTCAACAGCCTGACCGAGGACGAGTCGGTCGAGGTCGAGGTCCTAGTGTCGCCCGAGATCTGCGCGCGCTCGAAGGACGTTCCCGGTGACCTCTTCACCCTCCTGGACACCATCCCGTCCTACATGCGGCCGCGCGCCACGTTCTCGACGAGGACAGCGCAACTGCTGCGGCTCGCGGCGGCGCTCAACGAACACGGCCTGGTCGCCAACGCCAGCAAGAAGGCGCGCCAGTGGCTTGTCGGCCAGATGCGCGCCGAGGACGAGCAGCGCGAGGACGAGATCAACAGCCGCGTCGCCGACAACCTCGAACTCATCGTCAACACGACGACGGTCGGTATGGCGGACGACATGACCGCCCAGCAGGCGACATCGGTGGCCAACACCGTCGAGCGGGACCTCGACTCTTACTACGCGAGGGCGCAGCGGCTTCTGCCCGAGGGCACGGCCGCCTGGTACTACAACGACCTCTGCGACCGCGGGCACGACGAGATCGACGCGGCAGTCCGCGTCGCCGCCATGGCGTTGCTCGGCTTCAAAGACGTGATCGAGGGCGCTGCGGCGGCGCTCATCAAGACTTGGCGTGACGCCCACCAGGCGACCGTCGCTACGAAGCCGCGGTCAGTCCGTGACCTCATCGAGCCGCTTTGGTACCTCGGCACGTCACCGATGCACCCGACGACAGTCGAGGCGAGGGACACGTACCCGGCGGCCGCCGAGAAGGTCGTGCACGACGAGGTGGTCGAGATCCCGACCTTCGGCAAGCACCTGTACGTGATCCCGGAGGGACGCAGGAACACTGGGCGGTTTCCGGTCGACACGTCGCGGTCCTCCTGGGAGGGCGCCGTGCTGGAGCGGGAACTCGAAGCCGAGACGCTGGTCGGCTGGTACCGGAATCCTTCGAGCGGCCGTCACGCGCTGGCCGTGCCGTACGTCTTCGGTGAGAAGCACCTGCTGATGCACCCCGATTTCCTGTTCTGGCATGACGACGACGGTGCGCTCGTCATGGACATCGTCGACCCGCACCGCCACGACCTCGCCGACGCGGCCCCCAAGTGGTCGGCGCTCGCTCGGTATGCCCAGGAGCACTCTGCCCGCGTCCGGCGCTGCGTGGCCGTCATCCGCGACCAGCAAGGCGACCTTCGGGCGCTCGATCTGACGACGGAAGGGATCGCCGAGACGATCGCCCCGGCCACTAACAAGGACCTCCTGGACGCCGTCTTCGCCTCCCACGGTATGGCGTACTGACACGAAGACGGGTCCTGACGCGCCCCGCGATAGCGGACCGGGGCGCTCGTTGAATTGGGCGGCCTAGGCGCCCCGAAGAGTCAGGCGACCTCGTCGCCTGACTCCGTCACGACTTCCCCCGGCGCGGGCGGCCGGAATCTCATCTGGAGCGCTTGCAAGCGATCCTTCGGCACGGAGGCCCAAGACAACCGCACAACGATCATCAGGAAGCCCTCGACTGCCGCGAGCGCCATCACCACCTGCTCCCGCTCCTCCGGCGTCCCGTCATCTGCATGCTTCAGTTGCTGGAGCCGCGCACGCGCAGCCACGAGACTGGAGGCCGCCAATTCGTTGAGCGCGTTTCGCTGCTCGATCTTGGTGCGCCCGTAGGCCAGACAGAGCGCCTGGGCTCGCTTCGTTGGCCTCACGATGCCGTCTCGTCGGGAGAACACGAGGTCCTTCTTGCTCTCGAAGTTCTCGTCGAGCCACGCCAGCACTTCATCGTCGGAGAACGCATCGCGGAGCAAGCGATCGATGAACTCGATCAGTGAGGAACTCGCCTGGGAGACCGCATCGGATGAGAACGCGAGCGCGTCACGAGCGCCCTGCATCTTACGACGGAACGTGTCCTTCAAGTCGTTAAGGATCTCGCTGGTCTGACCCGCGATCACGTCGCGGATCTCGTCAGTCATCGCTCTAAGCGCATCTGCGGTTAGCGGCTCGCGCTCCTCGGGCCGGGCCCGGATCAGTTCGCCGGGCGCAGCCCAGCCAACCGCCTTCTCGATCAGCCTGTCGCCCTCGACGATCAAGTCCAGGAACCCCCCATCCCAGCCACCGCCGAAGATCTCCGTCATCGCGCCTTGGCCGAGAGGCTCGCAGATGTCTTCGAGCGCGAGAGCGAAGGGGAGCGTCCACCGTGACACTCGACGGGCTCCGACGAGCACAACTTCAAGATCCTTCTTCAGCGCCTGCTCCAGGCGGTGGTACCTCGCTGCGCCGAGCAGACGACTGGTGAAACCGCGCGGGTCCTTGCCGTCGAACATCCGTATCGCCCGAGGGATCTCTTGGCTGAGGTAGGTCTCCAGCGGTTCGGCCGCGAGACCACCGGGCACCATCGCGAGGTACTTCGTGAGGGGTTCGCCCTCGAAGACCTTCTCCGCGCGGTCGTTCATGTTGGCAGGACCGGTGTCGTCGGTGAGCCCGTCGACGACGGTGACGAGTGCGTCGATGACGGCGATCAGGTGGTCCGGCACCCGCAGTGTCCGGCGGAGGTTCCTCGGCAGCGCATACAACTCCGCCGCGAGCCGAGACGTTCCGTAGGGCGGGTCGACGAGCACGAACTCTGCGGGCGCGGGATCGTGACTTGGTGGATTGTCCGGGTCGGGCATCTTCTGCCTCCAAGGGTCGGCAACTGGTGCGTCGACCCTGACCCGGAGGAGTCCGATGTGACCGATTCGATTCAGAGATCGGCCGAATCGTGGCTACACTGCGTGGTGTCTAAGCATGCAGAGGGCCCCGGCGGACTTGCTCCGGCCGGGGCCTTCGCTTTGTCTCAGTCAGGATACCGCCGGAGAGCGACAACATCGGTGTGCTCACGCCGTCGTCCGTCACGGCGGCTTGCGTTTCCTGACTGACAGGCCGCCGCGATCGCCCCGACGAGCGAGAGTCTGGCGACGTTCTCCAGAGGCACCGAACTCGGTGTGAGCGATCCACCGACGGTGCTCGCCGAGCACTCCCCGCGCAGCCGCACACCCTCCGGGCGACGTGAGACGCCGACGAGGAAGAAGGCAAACCGTGTGCCGAAACAAGCATCAGGGCGGGCGCCGCTGTGTGGCGAGTAGTCCCCTCTATCGGCGTACGCGTGCCGCCGCGGTCCGGGCGGGCGCGACGCCCGAGGAGGCCCGGGCCCAAGCACTGGCGGCCGTTGAGTCTCGTGACGCCGCCGAGGCGCGCGACGCGGCGCGTGTGCTCGCATCCCAGGAGGGTGACGTGGCGGCCGAGGCGGAGGCGTGGCTGGCCGAGGTCACCGACGCGGGGGAGCGGACCGTACTCGCTCTGGCGGGCTACCGACGGGCCGGGGGCACCGGCTACCGGGCGCTGAGCGACCTCGACTGGGCGGCCCTCGAAGCGGTCGCGTCCCAGGAGGGTCTTGGTGCCCGGCCGGTCCCGACGGCCGTTGCGGGGACTCTCCGCGCCGTCGCGGTAGCGCCCGTGGCCACGCTGTCGCTGCCGCGGTTCCACGAGGACGAGGTGGCCGCTGCGGAGCCGGATGCGGTGACGCTGCTCGACTCGCTGCTCGCCGTCGGTACCCATCTGCCGGTCTGGGACCCGGCCCGGGGCCTGAGTATCCACTGGGCCGATGGGGACACGACGGACGACGGCGAGGTCATGACCGAGCGCTCCCTGCATCGCGCTACGTTCCGGGATCTGCTCGCCGACTGGCTGAGCGGCGTCTTCGCCGCGCTCGTTGCTCGTTTCGCGCGCTGGCGTCGGGCTGCCTGACTCCCGCCTCTCTTGGTGTGATCCAGATCACAAATCGCTCCGTCCGTTGCCGCACACCCCTCTCACGACCGCCGGTCCTGGCGGCACCGACTCGCCCCGCTCCGGGGCCGTGACGAGAGGGGCTCCCATGAGCCAGTTCACCCAGAAGGTCGCCGCCTGGCGCGACCGCTTCATCCAGGAGGTCGATGGCGAACAGGGATCGTTGATCCTGGACGTGCTCATCGGCATGGCGATCTTCGCGTTGGTCGCCCTCATCGCCGTCTCCGCGGTCGACTCCTACCGGCAGCACGCCTACCTGACCTCGGTCACCTCCGACGCCCAGTCGATCGGTCTCGCTGTGGAGGCTAAGGCCACTGACAGCACGTACCCGGCCTCGCTCGACGACGCCGCGGTCGAGTCCCTCGGCCAGCACCTGACCAAGGACGACACCGTCTCCGCCTACTCCACCGACGGCGTGACCGGCTTCTGCCTCGTCATCACCCACGACGACGACGCCTACGCCATTTACGACTCCACCCAGGGCGGCATCACCACCAAGCAGGAGGGCTCCGGCCTCGGACTCTCCTGCACCGTCGGCGGCTGACCGACACCCGGACCGGCGATCTCTCCTGGTCGCCTCAACCGAGAGCCCGGCCGGGACTCTTCTCTTCACACCGGCCGGGCTCTCCCTCATTCCTAGGGCGCTGAGTGGGCGCCTTCCGAGCCCCGGTTCGAGCGACACCGCAACGCTCGGGCCGGGGCTTCGTCTCACATTACGAGACGATCTGTCGTCGCTCCGGATCGACGCCGTCCACCTACCTCTCGCACACCAACCCCTGCGAGCACAGGAGCCTCGATGAGCCCCTTCATCAGCATCCGCAACCCCCGCCGCGACGAGCGCGGCTCGATGGTCATCAACCAACTCATAGGCATGGTGGTCGGGACCATCATCATCGGCGGCTTCCTCACCTTCTACCTGAACGCGTCCGCGTCCGGGAACGACATCAACGCCCGCAACTTCTCGTCGTCGCAGACCCTCCTGGTGGTGGACCAGGTGGCCTCCGATGCCTCGAAGGCCACCGACGGCATCACCGACTCATCGACCACGGCCCGACCGTCTCGCCGAGCGAGGCGATCCTCTACGACACCGCTGGCGGCGGCGCGTGGATCCGCTGGGCGGTTTCCGCCGACGGCGACCTGACCCGGCAGGTGTCTTCGGGCGAGGTGGCCCCGTCCTCCTGGGATGGGATCCCCTCGGTCACGAAGGCGACCGGCGTAATCGTCGATGAGGCCCGGCCGGTGTTCACGCTGACCTACCCAGGCGACCGCGCGGTCCTCCGCACCGATGTCGCGAGCGCTGCTTCGGGCATCGAGCAGACCTCCACTCAGATCCTCAACGGCTGAGCCCAATCACTCTGTGGACCCGCCGCGCACCTACCTCTCAAAGAGCACCTCACCCCTGGAGGGTCACGATGATCCGATCCACCACCCGCACCCGGCGCATCCTCGCCGCTTCCGCGCTGACCGCCTGCGTCGGCTCCGGTCTCGCCCTCGCGCCGACTCCCGCCCACGCCCTTGTGGCACTAGAGGGGCAGTTCGACGAGGCCACCTTCACGATGACCGAGCCGGTTAACCGGCCCGTCTCCAAGACGATCAACGTGCTGGACAACGACGTGGTGGACCCGTCGCTCACGGCCACGGTCACCTCGCTCAGCAACACCACGAGCAGCAACGCCGACACAGACGGCCCCTACGCCCTGACCTGGGATCCTGACGGCGATGTGACCGTCACCTGGACGCCCGACCACACGGAGCGCGAGGACCTCGACGTCACCTTCAACTACACCGTCACCGACAGCGCCGGTCAGTACTCCCTCGTCAACGGCAACGACATCACGATGTCGGTGACCGACCCCGACTACTGGCATTCGGACGGGACCGCGCTCACCACGGCCGACGACACCTTCGGCACCGCGGAGAACCCGGTCTATCTGAACCGCGAGGAAGACGACTACGCGGTGGTCTCCGACTACAACAACCGCCTCGACGGCTGGCAGGGCGTCACCGGCCGCGACGACGACGCGGTGAGCGCCGTGTACGGCGCAACGGCGATCGCGTCGAACGACACGTGGCCGCTCTTGGTCAACGACTACACCGACGGCACCAAGACGGACACCGCGTTCGACATCGTGAGTCAGCCGTCCTCCGGGACCGTGGTGAAGAGCGGCGAGTCGAGCAAGCAGGGTGTGGGTGCTCTGATGTTCGTCCCGGCCGCGCAGCCTGCGACCGACTACCACCTCGGCTACACCGACACCAACTACACACCGGCGAAGTCCGTCTGGGTGACCGACCCGCAGACGGTCTCCTTCACCTACAGGCTCTGCCGCTCGACCAGCCCGCAGAGGTGCTCCGCCCCGGCGACGGTCACGATCACGTACGCCCTGGAGGGGCTCCCCGACCCGGTGTCGAAGGCCCACACCTACGCCTTCTACGAGGGCGGCCCGACTTCCACCTCCGCGACGATCTCCGACCTCGCGACCAAGGCCGGGTACACCGCCGACGACCTAACCGGTCTCACCCCGTGGGTGACCACCGACAGCGAGGACGGCGACTCGGATCCCGTCGAGATGGCGATGAGCGACACGCTCACCATCACGGCGCCGGTCGATTCGTCGCTGACCTACCCGTCGTACTCGTCCAGTGAGCCCTACTCGGTCGAGTTCAAGAACGCCGACGGCGCCGTCGTGGCGACGCTCGGCGTCTACGCTCACTACTCCGCAGCACCCGCAGCGCCGACCACGAGCCGGAGCGACGGCTGGGTCAACGTCAACGACGCGAACCAGGTCGCGGTCTCGATCGACGACGAGATCGCCGACGATAACTACGGGGGCGGCGAGTGGGTTGGCGCAGTGCTGGACGCGAGCCAGATGTCCTACGGGCGCGCCGTCATCGTCAAGACGCCGACACGAGGGCACCTCACCAAGGGCTACTCCACCAACCGCCTGGGCGTAGGTGACTGGCTCATCGACGACGGCGACCTCAACGTCGTCTATCAGGACGACTCCGGCGAGCGCGGCGAGGACTCCTTCGTCGTGGACATCTGCGCGGCGTACCCGGTCGACATCTGCACCCGCAAGACCGTCTACGTCCACACGACCCCCGAGGTGGACGCTCGTCCCGACACCAAGACGCTGCGCTCCGGCACCGCCTCAGTCGTGAAGGTGCTCTCGAACGACGTCTACACCGACATCAACCTGGACGTGCCGCGGACTCCCGCGCCGGAGAAGGCGAGCGTCACGCTCGGCAAGGTTCCCGCGGGCCTGCACGCCTCCGTGACCCGCAACCGGGCTGTCCGGGTTTCCGGCAAGCCGGGCACCTACAGGGTCGGGTACACCCTCCGCGACTGGACGGGTACGTCGAAGTCGACCATCACCGTCAAGGTCCGGTCGAACGCCGCCCCGGTCACCGGCCCGACCGCCCGTGACGATCACGCGGCGGGTCGCACCGGCAAGCCGATCAAGGTCAGCGTCCTGAAGAACGACCACTACACCGGCAAGGCCAAGGTCACCCTCCTGGGTGCCACGAAGGGGGTCCGGGCGCGAGTCGTCGGCGGCAAGGTGCTCGTCACGGTCCCTCACCGTCTCGGCGGTGACGCCGACGAGGTGGTCCGCTACAGGCTCACTGACGCGACCGGCAAGTCTGACACCGCTCGCGTGACGGTCTTGACGCTCGCCTACTCGGTGACGGGGGGCGCGCTGAAGCCGACTCTGCCGAAGACCGCCAAGACGGTAGGCGCTCCCGCAGCCACGCAGGCCGACCACTCCGACCTCGGATGGGTCGCGGCCGCCGGTGGCGGTGTGCTCGCTCTCGGCGGTGTCCTCCTGGTCCGCCGTCGCCGGAGGGCCCTGTGAGGCGGCGGCTCGTCCTCCTGCTCGGAGTCCTGGCTCTGTCCCTGGTCGCGGCGTGCGGTGCATCCCCCAGCGCCCGCCCGGTCGGGGGCGGCCCCGCCGCCTCCTCCGCGCCCAGCGCTGCGCCCACGACGACCGACGACACTCTTGTTCCGGACACCGCGTCGGACGCCACGACTGCGAGCCGTTCCGCGGCGGTGCAGGCTCTGGCCGACGCACCCGTCGGGACCGCGGTGAGCGAGTCCGAATGGGTCAAGGCCGTCGGGCTCCCGGCTGCACCGCAGATGCCTTCGTACCGGGTCCAGAAGCGCCGCAACGCGCACCGGCTGAGTCTCACTGTCCCCGCGCTCCACTCCTCGCTGGCCGTCGTTCCGGTCGGAACGAAGCACGGCGTGCTCCAAATCAAGGGCGGCATCAGCCGGGCTTCCTGGGATCGCTCTACGAAGCCGATCGGATCGAAACACGGCGTCAGCGTTGCTTATCTGCACCGCGACCTGGGTGTCGGCAAGCGCGGCGTCAGGTCGCCGCTCTGGGGGCTACCCAGCACCAAGCCCGGCACCCTCATCAGGGCGATCGACGCTCACGGTCACGCTCACACCTACCGGGTCACTCGGCAGCGGAGCACGCCGAAGAACTTGCTGCCGCTCGACCTGCTGCGGAAGACCGGGAAGCCGACCATCGCGATCGTGACCTGCGGGGTACGAATGGTCAAAGCCGCTGACGGTGCGTACCACTGGACGGGCAGATCCATCACGTACGCCGTGATGGTGCGGTAGTCCGACACGACTACGAAGGCCTCCCCGGGTAAAGTTTGGGGTAGTGCTCCTGCCGGGCCCCTCTTTACGTCCACCGCCGACTAATTGGGAAATCCCAATTCGGGGCTATCAATCGCTATTCGCTCCGACCCTCGGCGTCCTGCCGCAGCAGGATCGCGCGCACCTCGGCGTCGTGCTTGGTGAAGTAGGTGACGGCCTGCTCGACGGTCTCGAACCGGAGCCCGAGCGGGTCGGCCACGCGAGCGAGGACGATCAGGCATCGATAGGTTTCTCGGCGTGGAGACAGAGAAGCGCGGGCGGGTGATCCTCCTCAACGGCGCATCGAGTTCAGGAAAGGGCAGCATCGGTCGCGCGCTTCAGCGAGTCTTGCCCGATCCGTGGTTCCACTTCCCTGTCGATGCCCTCGGAGCGATGCGCTCCACTGAACACTCCCGCGTCCTCGACGAGGCCGAGGTCAGAGCGATGTTGCGTCGCACGCGCATGGGCTATCACCGAGCGGTCGCGGCGCTGGTGTCCGTCGGCAACGACGTAATCATGGACTACCCACTCAGTGAACCCTGGCGCTTAGACGATCTGCTCGACGTGCTCGACGGATACGACGTGACGGTCATCGACGTTCGGTGTAGCCCGGAGGAACTGGATCGACGGGAGACAGCCCGAGGCGACCGTCCCGTCGGCCTGGCTCGCTCTCAGAGCGTGTTCCGACACGGGGACCGAGACATCACCGTCGACACGACGAGCGCGAGCCCCAAAGATTGCGCCGCGAGCATCGTCGCGCAGTTACCGGCACTCGGCCCGGACAAGGCATTCGACCGACTTCGCCGACACAAGGCGAATGGCTGACCCACGACACCTAGGTGGCCAGACTCGGACTGTCGGAGGGGTCGCGGTTCAAAGCCGCCGCTGCGGACCCCTGCTGCCATTTGCGGGCTGCCGCGTCCAGCGCCACGCGAGGCCGTAAATCGGACCGGAGACCGGATTCCGGAAGGTGGCGCTGACGCTGTTGCCGATGATCTTCACGCGACGACCGCCAGAAGGTGTCTTGGGAATAGCGGACTCATCGGGTAGCGGGCCGTAGCGCCAAGCCTCGCTCGGCTGCGGGCTCCCGTGGAATCCGAGATGAATGCTGACCTCGCGGGCGGGGACGGTCACTCCAAAGCAGACCTCAGTCTGGGGCTCCGGGTCCACCTCGATCCACGTCCGGAGTGCGAACTCGTGGCTCTGACCGGCGCGTAGTGTCCTTCCGAAGTCGATCCGCCTCCAGTGGGTTGCCCCGCCGTCCGCGGTTGCCCCCTTGGTGGTCGTCAGGCTGCCGCCCCATAGCACCTGCTGGTCGAGTCCGAAGTCATCGGACTCGGTGTTTCTCAGGCTGAGCCCGAATGTGCTTGCACCGTCGCGAAGCGCCCGGACGCGGCGGATCTCGATGATCTCGTTGGGGCTGCGGGACTCCTCGAACAGGTAGACGTACGCGACTCGTTCGAGGCTGAACGGCCCGCCGAGGAACCCGTCGACAGGGGTCTCCACCGCTGACGCTCCGGCCGCGAAGGGCTGCCTAGAGGACTCGAAGGAGTCGCGGAGTGACTCCACCCATTCTGGGTGAGCAGCACGCAGTGCCGCCCAGAGCCGATCGCTTGGCCGCTCCCGACCAGCCTCGACGTTCGCCAGTGTTGACCGCGCGACTCCGAGATCTCCGGCGAGCGCGGCCTGCGTCAGTTTCGCTTTCAGTCGCAGCGCTTGGAGAGACGGACCAAACGCGGCTGCGGGACCGTTCCCTTGATTCGCCATGGCCAAAGAATGCCGAGCGTCGCGGAGGCTCGCGGCACACTTCGGCGATGTTTGTCGCGCGCGGTCCAAACATCCTGGGATTCGTGCCCCACCTGGGCCTCGGTTGGATCACACTCTGCTTGGCGCAGGACACGGCGCCAGAACGAAGGCATTGTCAGTTTCGGGGGATGAACATGGGGACCACGAACCGCAACGTTGGATTGCGCCTCGCGCGCACGCCGATAACCGTTGCCGCGATAGTCGCGGCTCTTGTGCTTGCCGTGCTGGCGCCGCTTGCAGTGGGCAGCGCGTCGCCAGCGTCGGCTGCCAGCACGTCGAGTATCGGATCGATTGCGGCGGCGAACGTCGGCAACGGCCCGTGCTCGAAGAACTCGGCTGGCGGTACCGGCTACTACACCAGTTGCAACGGTGAGAGTTGGTGCTCCGACTTCGCCAAATGGGTTTGGGCGCAGGCTGGGTTCCCCGTGGCCGGGATCACGGCGTCGTCGGGAACGTTCATCACCGCGGCCAGCCAGAACGGGAGCACCATCCACACGAGTTCGACTTACGCGCCTAAGGTCGGCGACGCGATCGTGTTCAACTACAACTCGTCGACAGGGTGGGCCGACCACGTGGGTCTCGTGGCCGCGGTCAACTCCGATGGGTCGATCGACGCGATCCACGGCAACATCAACGGCGTCGTCTACCGGATCAACAGCGTTCCCGCGTCGCAGGCGCGAGTGGGTGCGGCGATGACGGCCGGTGGTCTGGTGGTCGGCAACGGCGCCACCCCTCACGTTTCGGCGTTCGTCAGTCCCAAGGGCTCCTCGGCAACTGTCACCGACGGCTCCTTCGTGTCGTACGGCGGCGATGTCTACCGGATCGCTGGCGGAGCCCCGATCTATGTCTCGTCGTGGAAGGTCTTCGGTGGCAGCAAGCCGACCACGGCGCTCACCGCCTCGCAATGGAAGTCGCTGCGGTCCACCCCGAAGAACGGGACCTTCATCACCGGCAAGCCCAGCAACCGGGTCTACGTCATGGCCGGTGGAGCGCCCGAGTACGTCTCGAATTGGAAGAACGTGGGCGGCCAGAAACCCACGATCGCCGTCGACGACTCCGCGATCTCTCACGCCAGCGGCAGCGGCAAGTACTCGCACCTACGGACCACTCCCACCAACGGCACCTACATCACCGCCGGAGGACGCTCCTACGTCATCGCAGGCGGCGCCCCGCTCTACATCTGGAACTGGGCGAACGTGGGCGGCCAGAAGAGCACTGTCCGCATCGACCAGTGGGCGGTCCAGCACGCGGGTGGCACCGGCCTGGCGAAGCACCTGCGGTCCCTGCCATACGACGGGACCTTCATCTCCGGGTACAAATCGGGTCGGGTCTACAGGATCGTGAATGGTGGGCACCCGTACTACGTGTCGTCGTGGAAGCCATACTCCGGCCCGCTGCCCACCGTCCAGGTCGATGACACCGCGATCACCGGCTGCTACCGCATGAACTGCTCACCCTTCGGCCACGTCGACGGTGTCACCGGCGGGAAGGGCACGATCAGGGTGAGGGGCTGGGCGATGGACCCGAACACGACTTCGCCGGTGAAGATCCTGTACTACTTCGACGGCAAGAAGGTGCGCACTGTCACCGCGTCCAAGACCCGCACCGATGTCGACAGGGCGTATCACCGCGGCGCGCGGTTCGGGTTCGACAACACCACCGCCGCGAAGGCCGGGAAGCACAAGGTCTGCACGCACGCCGTGAACGTCGGGGTCGGGTCGAACGTCCTCCTCAACTGCACCTACGTGACCGTGAAGTAGTGCTGGACTTGGGGCGGGGCCTTGTGGGGGAGGCCCCGCTCCGTCGGCCGGTCAGTGTGGGAGCGATTCGCTGCCACTGGATAAAGGGGGAACGACATGGACTTTGAAGACGCCGTGCGGCGACTGGAGAGACGCACGGACGCCGAAGGCCGCGCGGCCGAAAATGACCGCCAGGCGCATAGCCGTGTCCGGCAGGAGTCCGCGCGACTGCTGCGCGAAGCCGCCAAGTTCCTTGCCTCGGAGCACGTGCCAATGGTCACGACCTTTGGCAAGCATGGGTCGTTCCAGGCATACGTCCCGCAGAGCCTGGCAACATTCAACTACGGCCTCGGACGACAAGACGTGCATGGCTGGGCACTCCCGGTCTACCCGAGGAACCGCGAACCCCTGCCGAGTGACCTCCTGACCCCCGACGGGGATCTGCTCTTCATGCACTTCGTCCAGCGCAGCGAGCGTATCGCTAGACGCGGTCTCCGAAAGCGGTCGGCACGGCAAGACCCTGTCCACTGCGCGTGTCGCCCTGTCGCGATCGTTGCCTGCCCGAGGTGTCCCGATCGTCACGCGCAACTACCCGAGTTCGATTCGGATACCAGGGCGCCGCTGCATGGTCAGCCGTTTCACGAATGGTTGGAAGAGGCCGTGGCTCTTGCTGTCGTCTTGGCTCGCAAGGCGTGATCTGGCCAGAGCGCTTCGGCCGACCGGTGGCGTCCGCCGCGCCCGCGGAGTAGAGGGGCGTGCGGTCGGTCCTGGTCTGATTCTCCCGGGCGGCGGAATCGCGAGCGAGTCGATTCGCGCCGGTCACTCCGGCTCTTCTGCCTGCTCGTAGGCGGAGAAGATCGCCTCGGTCGGCGAGTAGAGCACGCTCTGCCGGGCCCGGGTGTAGACGCCGGTGGTCGCCGGGGACGCGTGCCCGAGCATGTGCTGCACGGTGTCCAGCGGCGCACCCTTGTCGAGTGCCGTCGTCGCGGCGGTGTGGCGCAGCAGGTGGGGGAAGAGATCGCGGTCGAGACCGGCCCGGCGGCCCAGACGCCGCAGGTAGTCGTGCGCCTCGGTCCGCGTCCAGCGCTTGCCGGTCCGGGTGAGGAAGAGCGGCTCGTGGTCCTCCTGGAGCCGGTCGGCCATGTACTCGGTGAGCAGATGCCAGCCCCCGGCCGGGATGGCGACCTCGCGGATCTTGTCGCGCTTCCCGACGACGCGCAGCACCCGGCGCCCGTGCGACTCGCTCAGAGCCGATGTGTCGGCGCCGGTCGCCTCGGAGACCCTCAGGCCGCATCCGGCGAGGAGCGCGACGAAGGCGGCGCCGCGGCCGCCGTCGCGGCGGGCGTCGATCTTGGCGGTCTCGATCAGCCGGTGCACCTCGCGCGGCGCGAGGCCGAGCCGTCGGGTGGCCGATTCCTGCTGCCTGAGTCCGGTGCCTTTGGCGAGCGTCGGGTTCGCGTCGGTGAGGCCGTTCTCCCGGCCCCACGCATAGAGTCCGTTCACCGCGGCGACGCGCTGGTTGATGGTGGACGCCGACAGGCCAGCGTCCTTTAGGTGCGCGATCCAGCGGCGCATGTGCTCCGGCCTCGCCTCACCCGCTTCGACGCCGAGCGCGAGCAGCCAGGCCTCCCACGACGCGAGACCGCGACGATAGGCGGCGACGGTGCTGTCGTTGCGTCCCGCCAGGTAGGCCTCGGCGGTCCGGGAGAGCGGGAAGCCGCGGGGCGGGGACACGATCGCCGCGGCACGCACGTCCGGGAGCGCCATCGGGACGGTCGCGGGCAGGTGCTCAGCGGTCATCGGAGCCTCCAAAAGTTGCCTACAAAATCGGCATTACGTCCCATGTGACGAATTGAGTCCTGTCGGTGTTGCTCCCGGGCGCGTGCACTCAACCACCGGCGGTCGAGGGTCACCGATACTCGGGGTCGAACGCCTCATCGACCTACTCATCCTCATCGCGTCGGCAACCGCACGACCATCCGCAGGCGCGGAAGCCGGAGACGCCGCGCTCGGTGAGGGTACCGATGAACTCGTGCAGGAGGGTCGCGGCGAGAGAGAGGTTGGGGCTGCCGCTGGGCTTGCCCCAAGCGCGGTTGGCCTTGGCGACCAGCACGCCGTACTTGTCGCGCAGCGTGGCGCTGACGCTGCCATCGTCGTGCGCGGTCACGGTGAGGGTGGCGCCGTCGACGACGGCGCGGGCGTTGAAGGCGTTCTGGGGCATGGTGACTCCCGGGGGCTCGGTGCGTGTGCTCGGTGTCGGCGGGGCGCCGACACTCCTCTGGGTGTGCGGGGCCGGGCGAGGGCGCTGCGGCCCCGTGCTGGCATCTTCCTGACAGCCGCTACCGGTGGCTGGTTCATGCCAAGGCGCGTCGCGTGGAGTTGTCGGCGATGTCTGCGATTCTGATTCCGCCGCGCACCTGGGAGGTAGAAGCCCACCTCGCCGGGCCGGTGCGTAGAGAAACCCCTGCGCGTGAATCCCCGACGAAGGTCGGCCCATGACTCACGCCCAGGAGGGGCCTGATGAATCTCGCTCGCACCCGCCAGACCAGACGCCACAGGGTGTGCGTATGACGACGATCGCCTTTGCCGGGGACTGGCACGGCAACCAGCCGTTCGCGCGCGAGCGGATTCTCAACGTCGCGGACCGCGGCGTCTCGACCGTCCTGCACGTCGGAGACTTCGGCATCTGGCCAGGCCGGACCGGGAAGCGGTTCCTTATGGGCGTCGAGTCGTCGTGCGCCCGATACGGCGTCCACATCCTCGTGACTCCGGGCAATCACGAAGATCACGGGCGCCTGGAGCAGCGATGGGACAACCAGCGTGCGCAGAGCGACGGCGCGCCGCTTCAACCCATCGCTCTGACCGAACACATCACGGTACTGCCGCGCGGCTACCGCTGGCAGATCGACGGCCGCTCGTTCGTGTCCCTTGGCGGCGCGCCGTCGGTGGACAAGCATCTCCGAAGCCAGGGCACTGACTGGTGGGTGGAGGAGCAGATCACCGAGGACGATGTGGAGCGGGTCGCGGCGGGCGGCTACGCGGACGTGATGGTCACCCACGACAGCCCCGACGTGCCGTACGCGGTCCCGCAGGTCGCGCAGATCATCGCGACGAACCCGCAGGGCTGGCCGGACGACTCCTTGCGCTATGCGGCCGTCGGCCGAGCCCGGATGCACCAGGCATTTGAGGCGGTGGCGCCTCGGCTGTTCGTGCACGGCCACTATCACGTGCGCGGCGAGGCGACCGTCCGCGTCCCCGACGCCGACCACGACACCCACGTCTGGGCGCTCGCCTCCGATCAGGAGCGGGTCGGCAATTTGCGCTACCTCGACCTGGCCACGCTCGACGAGCCCGATTGGGCCAGCCGATGAGCACGCCCGGCGAGATCTTCAGGCACCCGACGCCTGACCGTGATGAGGCGCCCCTCGTCACCGTCGGAGAGGACGGTTATTTCACGCTGCCGGGTGCGTGGGGCCAGCCGGGCCGCGTCTACGAGATGGCCGAGCAGTCCGACGGCTCAATCCTCCTAGAACCGGTCGAGGAGGCTCGCGGGCTCGTGCTGCGCGCGCTCCGCGACACCTTCGTCGACATGTTCGGCGGCACCGATCCGACTGCCGCGGACCATTTCGATCTGGATCTGGCCGCCGAGACGTTGCGGATCTTCGCCGCGCACCTCCGTGCGTCCGGAGCGGAGCGCGTCGAGATCGTGCTGCGCCGGTCGGTCACGGAGACGGTGCTGGTCGACCAGGAGGGGCGCGATGACTGAGCCGCCCGCGGTCCTCGTAGACATGGACGGCGTGATCAGCGTGCTGCCCGAATACGACCCGCTCGACCTCGCTCTCGGAACGCTGCGGCCTGAGGAAGACATCACCTGGCCTCGGGACGTCATTGAGCACGAGGTGACCGATCATCGAGGCCGTGAGCGCACGTTGCGGATCAGGCCGGAGACTCCCGCCTTGGTGGCCCGCCTCGCCGAGATCGGCCCGATCGTGTGGTGCTCGTCTTTGGCGAACGCGGCGGAGGTCGTCGCTCCGCTCGTGGGGCTCCCGACCGGTCTCCCGCAGGTCGGGCTGCCGGAGCGGGTCCACGGTGATCCGCCTCGCGAGCACTCCATCAAGGCGGCGTTCGTGCGCCGCTGGGCGGCCGAGCATGACGTGTCGCGAATCGCCTGGCTCGACGACCACACAGGGCCTGGTGATGAGCGATACCTGCGCCATCCGCGATTCGTGCCGCAGAGGCCGCCCGGCAGGGACATGATCGAGCGCGAGGCCGCAGACGGCTCGTGGCGTGACGACTGGCGAGCGATGATCTCGCATACGCCGCGCCTCGACGACGCACTGTGCATTTGGGTCGACGGCACTGTCGGGATCACCGCCGAGCACGTAGCCCGGGTCGAGGCGTGGTCGGTCAGGAAACGCATCCGATGAGCGACTTCCATTTCCATGCGCTCCCTCGGGACCACGACGGACAGGTCTGGCGGGTCCGGACCGAGCACGGGACCGCCGCCTTCTTTGATTGGACGGGGCCGGCGAGCCTCTGCCGCAGGGAGCCGATGCGTCGCGCCTCGGGCCGGATCAACACGCTCGGCGAGCCGCCGCTTTGGTCGGTCTTGGGCTACGGGCCGTGGGCGATCGTGGACGGCCGGACCGTCGACGAACCGCCGTCGCTCGGGGTGGCGATGATCTACGGCCGTACGCCGCGCGAGGCGATCCGATCCTCACGCGTGGTCGACATCCGGCCCGCTGGCCCCGACGCGCCGCCGTGCGACCTGCCCACGATCGAGGACCGTGGCGAGTACGACCCAGCGGACCCGATGTCTGGCTGGCTGGTCTGGGGCGGCGCAGAACTCCGTGGTCTGCGGGCGAACGGGCCGACCCGCCAGGCCGCGATCATCAGGTTCGCTGCGGATCTCGACGCGTACCTGGACGGGCTGGCCCGCGGCTACCCGGACAGCCGGGTCCGGCGCTGGTGGGCGTCACGAGCCGGACGTGACGGGTCCGTCGCGGAGTACCTGGTGGCTCTCGGCGAGGTCGAGACGAATGACTGACGACCGCGTGGACGCCGACGCACTGGCCGAAGCCGTCACCCTGTCACTACTCGACAGTGGGGTGGTGTCGGAGGACGATCCGTGGCTGACCGTCCGCTACGTGGCGTCGCTCTTCGGGGTAGGCCCGGCCGGAATCCGGGCCCTCATACGCGTCGCGCGGGAGATCGGTCGTACGCCCGCACAGGTGATTGAGGACTTCGCAAAGGCGGCTGACGCAGGCGACCTCCCGCCCGGCATGCTCGACCTGCGCATCTTCGAGCAGGACGAGGTGTGGGTCGATCGGTGGCGCACCGTGCGCCAGATCCGCGACCTCGCTGACGCGCACCTGCTGGGGCTGATCGACGACTTCTTGCCGCGGTCTGCGCCGGGCTTTCACGGCGGCTGCGTCATCGCCGGACTCGCCGACATCGAGATGGATCCGGACGAGTGGCTGCGGGGGACACGGCTCTATCGAGCGCTGAGGTCCGAGGCCGAGCGGCGATGCCTGGGTGGATAGGGAGCCATTCCGCTGACGAGACGGTCTCGGCCGAGGCATCATTGTGCTCGCCCCGCAGGTGACCCGAGACCGCCTGCGGGGCCTCTCTTTGCCCCGGCGCGGTCGCATGAGCGTCCCCACGGCGATTCGGGGATGCGGCCGTGCCGGGCGCCCGGTCGGGCACAATCGCGGCGTGAGCGCACAACCCCGGGGTCTGATCGACAAGCGCGCCGCCGCCCAGATCCTCGGCGCCTCTCTCGATTCTGTGGACCGGTGGTCGAGCGAGGGCCTGTTGAAGCGCATTGCGAGTGGGCGCGGCTACCTGCTGTACGAGGACGAGGTTCGGCGGTTCGCAGCCGAGCGGCACCGGTGGGTTTCCCGGGTGACCGCGGCCGAGATCGTCGATTGCCCCGTGCATGTGATCGAGGAGGCGGTCCGGGCGGGTCTGATCGAGACACGACCCGACGCGCATCGCCGCCAGCCGGGCCTGAGCCGCGTGTCGGTTGAGAAGTTCGCGAAAGAGTGGCCGAAAGAGCGGAGCAGGCGCCAGCGTCGAGCAGCAGGCGAAGCGGTTGCTCGTGAGCGGGAGCGCGAGGAGCGGGCGTTGCGCCGACTGCCGCCACAGGACGGCAACGACGACTGGCTAGGCGTGACCGAGGCGGCGAGGGTGCTGGGGATTTCGCGCAGCGGCGTCATCAGGCAGATCCACGACGAGCGCCTGCCCGCCACACGGGTCGGCGACCGGTTCTGGCTCCGGCGCAGCCACATCGAGAATGTCGCGCGGGCAAGGCGGGCGTCGAGAGCGAAGCCGGTGGTCTAAACGGCTCGGCGGGCTCGTGGTTTGACGACTGGGTGACCCGGGTAGGGTGCCGCCACTTGACCGACTCGCTGGCATTGGATCTCGGGGGAGCCAATGGTCTCGGACTCAGGCGGAGCCCACGGTAAACCGCTCGCGGTTGCCTACGACAGCCTCATCGCTGCCGCAGGCGGCATCGATGAGATCGTCTCGATGCTGGCAGACCAGCGCCTCACCTCGATCACCTCGTGTGCTGACCTCGGCAACCCGACGATGGCCGAGGCCCTCACCGAGTTCGGGACCGCCTGGACCACGGGTCTCGTCGTGCTCACCGAGGTCCAGGAAGGGACCGCGCAGGGCCTTCGGAAAGCGGTGAGCGACTACCTGCACACCGACGTCGACGCCGCTGCTGGGCTGCGTGCCGCGATCAAGGGCCTGGAGCCGTTGTGACCGGCCTGTGGGATATCACCGGCCCCGGCGACGCGCGAGCGGACCTGGAGGCTGGCCTGTCGCCGGAGGCGATGATCCCCGGGAACGTCGGCGCGATTCGGGACGCCGCCCGTGAAGCGGGAGCCGTCGCCGCGGTCCTGATCGACGTCGCCAAGGCCATCTCGTACATCGAGGTCGACTGGACCGGCGAGGCCGCGACACGGTTCCAGAACCTGATCGACTACCAGCCCAGCGAGTTCAAGACCGCCGCCAGCCACTTCGACGACGCCGAGCAGGCGCTCCACGACTACGCCAACGCGATCGTCGACGCCCGCGGGCAGGCCGCCGCAGCGAAGCGGCAATACGAGCAAGGCAAGGCAGCCAAGAAGGCTGCTCAGCAGGCGGCCACCACCGGCGCCCTCACCGCCCCGGGCCCCGGTCCGGACGACTTCGGCATCCTCGGGGCGGTCAACACCCTCGTCGAGGCCCGGCACAGTGTCGAGACCGCCGCGTCCAAGAGCGCTAGCACACTTCACACCGCGGCCCAGGCCGCACCGAGGGCACCCTCGCCGACCCCGCCGGACGGGAACCCGTGGTGGAAGGACGGCATCCACTTCGTCACCCACGGCTGGCAGGTCCCCTCCGGCTGGAAGTCGGATGACGGCCTGAAGGGCCTCGGCGCGGGGCTGCTCCAGTCCGGGTTCGACGTCGGCAACAGCCTCAACCCACTCGGCGGGCTCGGGTCTGCCACCGACGCGCTCACCGACTACCGGACCTCCCCGGTCGACGAGTCCGGCCGCTACCAGGCGGGCTACTGGGCGTTCGTCGTCGGCACCGCCGCGATCGGTGGCGGCGCCGGAGCGGAACGCGGCGGCACGACTGCGCTGAGCCGCCTGATCTCGAAGGTCTTCAAACGTCCTGCCCCGGTCGACGCCGTCGAGACCCTCGCCTCACGCGCCCGCGGGTGGCGCGTGGGGGACCCGATCGACAACCTGACCGCCGCGGGCAACGAGCCGTCGTGGTCAGCGGTCCGTAGTCGGTACTGGAAGAACGTCGCAGACGCGGCGGAACCAGGCGAGTACCGCCCCTCCGATCTGAAACTGATGGCTGACGGAAGGCCGCCGCGGCACCCGCAGATCGATGTCGGTATGGAACTCGATCACATCGTGCCGCGGCACCAGGGCGGCGGACACGCACCCGCTAACCTCAGGGAGGTCTGGCCATGGGAGCACGCCGCCCTGGACCCGCACCGCTACTACACCGGCCCCGTCCCCGATGGATTCGACCCCCAAGAACTCCTCAAGATGTGGAGCGAGCGATGAGCCGCGAGCCTAACCGGACCCTGCCTGGGCGGACCGTCAACACCGAGATCGCCGGGCCGAACGGCGAGCAAGCCCTCATGATCGAGGCGTTGCCCATCTCGACCGGCGACAAGGTCAGGGTCGTCTTCGAGTCGGCCGCCGAACGGTGGCGCCACGGGATCTTCATCGCCACCGAGGGCGAACTGCGCACCGAGGACGCCATCTCTCGCGCCTACACGATCTGGGCGGACAACGCGCCACCCGAGACCATTCTTGAAGTCATGGAGACGGACGGCAGGCTCGTCTTCTACAACATCTGGTTCAGCGGCCGACACGCAGGCTTCGAGAGCCAGCGATACACCTCCGGGATGCTGCGCGAAGACCTCGACGACGGCTGGATCCGCTACCGCTGCCTCGACTTCGGCGGCGAGCCGTACGCTTTCGACAGCATCGTGTTCCGCCTCAGAATTGAGAGCCCGTAAGTCGTTCGGCGAACCGCTGACGGGACCACCGCGGCGGGCGCACGATGGTCCTGACAGCCCGTGGGTGCCCGAGACGCCTGCGGGCTGTCGCCTGCGACAGCGCATCGCAGCCGCGGGCTGCTTCGGCACGGCTCTCAATCGTAGCCAAGAGTGGCCGGGCTTGAGCGGACGCGAGAAGCGCAAAATGGGCAGGCCGCCCGCGACCCAAGAGTCGCGAGCGGCCGTGTGAGAAGCCGACGGTCAGCGCCTGCTCTCGCCGCGCTTGGCACCCTCCTCCTGCGCGATCTTGATGACCTCCAGGGGCACCCGGAACCCGACGGCGCGCTGGTAGCCCGACGCGCCGGGAGCGTAGACCGTCTCCAGGAGGTCGGCAGCGTCGTCCGGAAGAAGACCTTCGTCGACGAGTTCCTGCTGGACGCGGTTGACCGGTCGAGTGAAGCCCCTCAGCGAGCGTCCTTGCGGGTAGGAGCCGATCTCGTACACAGCCTCGCGGCTGACGAACGGATTGCCAGTCTTCACCGTCTCGAAGATCGCGCCCACCTGGACCTGGTGCTTGCTGAGGAGGCGCTTGATCGCCTCGTAGTACGCCTCGGCTGTCCATCCGGTCGTGTCGATGTCTCCCGAGTCGGGCAGCGGCGTGACGTAGGACTTGGTGGCGATCTCGGTGACGGCGGCCCGGAGGGCGACGACCTGCTCGTCGGTCCAGCCGGTGATGTCGGTGGTGAGGGACATCGCGGTTGCGTTGCTCATTGAATAGCCTTTCGGTGTTGGCCCCGGCGCGGCTCTCCCACCAAGGTTCGTCGCGCCGGGGCTGCGCTTGATGACGAGTGGAACTCTATCGCATAGAGATGACTTTATGCAACATACTGGCATCTCTACACTCTCTCTTTCCTACTGCTCCTGCCTTCGGGTGGCGGCTGCGGCGTCGACCTGCCGGTCGGTCGCAAGACCGCAAAGGATCTGCGAAGGTGTGCGAGCGCGGGCAATCGAACTGACGCGCCGCTGACCGGCGAGGCGTCGGCATAGAGCCTGCCGTGACCAACCACCAGCACCCCAACCAGTCGAATCCCGTCCTCCTGACCCCCGCCGCCGCGGCGGAGATGATGGGCCTCACCACGAAGACGCTCGCCAACTGGCGGACTCGAAGCGGCGTCATTTACACGGGCCCGCCGTTCCTCCGCGTCGGCCAAGGCCGCGGCCGTATCCGGTATCCCCTTGCGGGAGTCCGGGAGTGGCTCGCCCAGCAGGAGCGGGCCGCGAGCAGAAAGGTCGCCTGATGCCAGCACCCATTCCCCCCGGCGAACGCGGGGTCATCAACGCGAAGGAGAAGGGCCGGGGACGATGGTTCGTCGGCTTCCGGTACCGCGACTTCGACGGCGGCGAGCACCGGCAGAAGGACATGGGGCCGTACGGCTCGAAGCGTGACGCAGAGAACGCGGCTTACGAGAGGTGGGACGCGATACGCGCGGAGATGGAGAAGGCGGACAAGGCCGCCCGGCCGGGCTTCACGCTCGACGAGATCGCTGAATCGTGGCTGGAGTGGCTGCCCACCCGCAACACGAAGCCCGGCACGGTCCGCTCGTACCGGAAGACGTGGAGGTCCACCCTGTCTCCGGCCTGCGGCTCGATGAACGTCAACGACCTCACGCGGGCGACGGCGGTCAAGATCCTGGAGAACCTCTGCCGCCGTGCCCCCGGCCGCCGCGACGAGGACGGGACTTGGGTCCCCGGCGAGTATCTGGTCGACGAGAACGGGCAGCGCATCCCCGTGACCGGGACCCAACCGCGCGCCGTCCTCATGCAGGTCCTCAACTACGCCGCCGACAAGGGCCTCCGTGAGGACGGAGCGAACGTCCTCTTCGGCACGACGGCCCCGCCGAAGAAGAAGTACGAACCGCGCGCCATCACCGACCGCGAGTTCGAGACGCTCTACGACTTGCTCGTCGCTGACGCCACGGGTCACCAGCGGACGAACTGGGACCTCCACGACTTCGCGCTGGTCGGCCACTTCACGGGCTGCCGAACCGGCGAGATCCTGGGACTCACCTGGGACCGCCTCCACCTGGATGCGGACATGCCATGGATGCTCGTCGACCGCCAGTTGCCGGAGGAGTGGGCGGCCTGGGTCGACGCCCCGGAAGAGGTGCTCGCGCCGACCAAGGCCGACGACAAAGCGAAGTACCGACTGCACCCCGAACTCGCGACGGTCCTGACGAGGCGCAAGGAGCGGTCCCAGTGGACCCGTCCCGGAGACCCGGTGTTCGCAGTCCCGGAGACCCGCCCGGGGACCGGTCGGACCGGCCGACCCACCTGGCTCCGGCACAGCAATGTCCGCACCAAGTTGCGCCGCGTCGTCGAGGGCACCGCGGTCGCGTGGATTCACCCGCACTCTTTCAAACACACCCTCGCCACCCTTGCCGCCGAGCAGCACGACATCGAGACGGCTGCATGGATGAGCCGCCACCACGACGGCGGCAGGGTCGCGAAGTCGAACTACGTCGAGCGGAGGACGGTGCGCCTCATCGACCCGCGACACCTGTTCGACCCGCAGCAGGAGGACGCCACCGTGACGCCGCTCGACCAGAAGCGGCGGCACGAAGGCTGATCCGGTGTTCCGTTGCCTCAACAGGGACCCTCGCCCATTCGGCCGGGGGGTCCCTTGCTGTTCAGCCCGTCTCGGTACCTACCGTCTCGGTACCTAATGCGTACCGAATGCGCAGGCTCACGCGGGAACTCCCGGGAACTCCGGGTATCTCACGGAACGGGTATCGACAGGTCAGAGTGCGATTTTGGCTTGCCACCTTTTGCGCTGGTTTGCGCCGCTGGCACGCTCAGCGTCGCCAACCGTGAAGAGCAGGTCGTCGGTTCGATTCCGACAGGCGGCTCCGGCAGGAGAGACCGAGAAGGGGCCCGACCAGTGGATGCTGGTCGGGCCCCTTTCTCGTGGCTCAGCGCTGGGCGAGGCCCTGGCGGGCTACGGCGACGGAGGCGGCTCGCGGGTCCGCCGGCCGGATCAGCGAGCCGCGCCAGGCGAGCGTGCTGCCGACCCCGGTCGCGGCGGCGCGGACGGCGTCGACGTGGGGCTCCGGCTTGAACCGGCCGACCGGGCCGGTGACGCTGATGGCCGCGAGCACCGCGGTGTCGTCGGTCCCGAGCACGGGTGCCGCGACGCACAGCAGCCCGGCGGTCGACTCCTCGCGCTCGAACGCGACACCCTTCTCGAGCACGCCGTCGAGCTGCCGGCGCAGCCGGCCCGGCGCCACGATCGTGTGCGGGGTACGCCGCTCGAGCGGCCCGGCCAGCACCTCCTGCTGCAGCTCCGGGCCGGCGTACGCCAGCAGCACCTTGCCGATGGCGGTGCAGTGCAGCGGCATCCGTCCGCCGGTGCGGGAGGGGGACGCCGCCTGGCGGTGGCCGCCGATCTTGGCCACGTAGACGACCTCGTCGCCGTCGCGGACGCCGAGGTGGACGGTCTCGTGGGTGCGCTCGTAGAGGTCCTGGAGGAACGGCATCGCGACCTCGAGCAGGCTCCGCTCGACCGAGGCCCGCAGGCCGAGCTCGAAGAGGCCGCCCGAGAGCCGGTAGCCGGTCGCGGTCTTGTCCAGCAGCCGGTGGCCGACGAGGTCGCCGGCGACCCGGTGGACCGTCCCCTTCGGCAGGCCGGTGCGGCGCACCAGCTCGGCCAGCGGAAGGACGGTGTCGTTGGGGGTGAACGAGCGCAGGATCGCGAGCGCCTTGCCCAGCACGGTGTCCAGCTCGTCCACTCCAACAGCGTACCGGTGAGTGGAACGCGGGACTTCGTTGCGGGCACCTCGACCGGCGATCCTTGACGCCATGAGCGACACCTCCCTCGAGAACGAGACCGGCGTCGGTGCTGACGCCATCGACGCGGCGGCCGACCGGCTCCGCACCGCGGCGGCGACCGGCGTGACCACGGCGCCGGTCCGTGACCTGATCGGGCGCGACGACGTCGCGGCGGCGTACGCGGTCCAGCAGAGGCTCACCGCCGAGCGCGTCGCCTCCGGCGCCACCGTCGTGGGCCGCAAGATCGGTCTCACCTCCGAGGCCGTGCAGCAGCAGCTCGGCGTCGACCGCCCCGACTTCGGGATCCTCTTCGACGACATGGCCTACGCCGACGACGCGACCGTCGAGTTCGCCAGCGTGCTGCAGCCCAAGGTCGAGGCGGAGATCGCCTTCGTCCTCAAGGACGACCTCGTCGAAGGCGACCTCGACGCCGACCAGGTGCGGGCCGCGATCGACTACGCCGTGCCGGCGCTGGAGATCTGCGGCAGCCGGGTCGCGAACTGGGACATCAGCTTCGGCGACACCGTCGCCGACAACGCCTCGGCCGGCGCCTACGTGCTCGGCACCGAGCACCGGACCCTCGACGAGTTCGACCCGGTGGCCGCCGAGATGCACATGACCGTCACCGGCCCCGAGGGCACCCAGGACTCCACGGGCACCGGCGCCGCCTGCCTCGGTGACCCGGTCCAGGCCGTCGTCTGGCTCGCCCGCCAGGCCCGCGAGCTCGGCGACCCGCTCCGCAAGGGGCAGGTCATCCTCTCCGGCGCGCTCGGCCCGATGCGCCCCGTCGCGCCCGGCGCCGACGTGCACGCCACCGTCTCCGGACTGGGCAGCGTCTCGGTCCACTTCTCCTGAAGCGAAGGAACAACCCATGACCAAGACCAAGGTCGCCATCATCGGGTCGGGCAACATCGGCACCGACCTGATGATCAAGATCATGCGCAACGCCCAGCACCTGGAGATGGCGTCGATGGTCGGCATCGACCCGAGCTCCGACGGCCTCGCCCGGGCCGAGAAGCTCGGCTTCGAGGCCGTCTCCACCGGCGTCGACGGGCTGCTCGAGTCGCCGTACATCGACGAGATCGGCATCGTGTTCGACGCCACCTCGGCCGGCGCCCACAAGTGCAACAACGACAAGCTGGCGCCCCTCGGCATCCGGATGATCGACCTGACGCCGGCGGCGATCGGGCCGTATGTCATCCCGGCGGTGAACCTCGAGGAGCACCTCGACGCGCCGAACGTCAACATGGTCACCTGCGGGGGCCAGGCCACCATCCCGATCGTGGCCGCGATCAGCCGCGTCGTCCCGGTCGTCTACGGCGAGATCGTCGCCTCGATCGCGTCCAAGAGCGCGGGCCCGGGCACGCGGGCCAACATCGACGAGTTCACCGAGACGACCTCGGCGGCCATCGAGAAGGTCGGCGGCGCCCACCGCGGCAAGGCGATCATCATCCTCAACCCGGCCGAGCCTCCGCTGATGATGCGCGACACCGTCTTCACGCTCGTCGCCCTGCCGAAGGGGGACGAGGAAACTGCCAAGCAGCAGATCAAGGACTCGGTGGAGAAGATGGCGGCCGAGGTGGCGGCGTACGTCCCCGGCTACCAGATGGTCCAGGACGTCCAGATCACCGAGATCCCCGCCGACCAGCCGGTGCAGACGCTCCTCGTCGACGGCGAGGAGGTCACGCCGACCCACCAGGTCTCGGTCTTCCTCAAGGTCGAGGGCGCCGGCATGTACCTCCCGGCGTACGCCGGCAACCTCGACATCATGACCTCGGCCGCGGTCCAGATGGCCGAGAAGATCGCCGCCAACGGCAACCCCCGTCCGGCCAAGGAGGCCGTCAAGTGAGTACCCCCGTCTTCGTCCAGGACGTCACCCTGCGCGACGGCATGCACGCCGTCCGCCACCGGATCACGCCCGAGGACGTCAAGCGCATCGTCATCGCGCTCGACGAGGCCGGCGTCGACGCCATCGAGGTCGCCCACGGCGACGGCCTGGCCGGCGGCTCGGTCAACTACGGGCCCGGCTCCAACACCGACTGGGAGTGGATCGAGGCCGCCGCCTCGGTGCTGAAGAACGCCCGGCTCACGACCCTCCTCCTGCCCGGCGTCGGCACGATCCACGAGCTGAAGCAGGCCTACGACCTCGGCGTACGGTCGGTCCGGGTCGCCACGCACTGCACCGAGGCCGACATCGCCGCCCAGCACATCGCCGCCGCGCGCGAGATGGGCATGGACGTCTCCGGCTTCCTCATGCTCTCCCACATGGCGCCGCCCGAGGAGCTCGCAGCCCAGGCCGCGAAGATGGAGTCGTACGGCGCCCACTGCGTCTACGTCACCGACTCCGGCGGCCGGTTGACGATGAACGACGTCGCCGCCCGCGTGCGGGCCTACCGCGACGTGCTCGACCCGCAGACCGAGATCGGCATCCACGCCCACGAGAACCTCTCGCTGTCGGTGGCCAACTCGGTGGTAGCGGTCGAGAACGGCGTCTACCGCGTCGACGCGTCCCTCGCCGGCCACGGCGCCGGGGCGGGCAACTGCCCCATCGAGGCCTTCATCGCGGTCGCGAACCTCTCCGACCTCAAGCACGGCTGCGACCTGTTCAAGCTGCAGGACGCCGCCGACGACATCGTCCGGCCGCTCCAGGACCGCCCGGTCCGGGTCGACCGCGAGACGCTGACGCTCGGCTACGCCGGGGTCTACTCCAGCTTCCTGCGGCACGCCGAGAACGCCTCGAAGAGGTACGGCGTCGACGTCCGCGACATCCTCATGGAGTGCGGCGAGCGCCGGCTCGTCGGCGGCCAGGAGGACATGATCGTCGACATCGCCCTGAACCTCGCCGCCCGGCGTGACGCGGAGCCGGCCTGACCCTGCCCGCCCGGGGCATGCCCTAGGCTGTCGGTGCCAGTCGTGCTCCACGCAGTGGGGTCAGGGAACCCGGTGAGAGTCCGGGACTGACGCGCAGCGGTGAGGGTGACGGGCGGAGCACGTCGTACGCCGTACGACAGCCACTGGGGCCGCGGCCCCGGGAAGGCGCTCCGTGCCGGTCGATCCCGAGTCCGAAGACCTGCTGGCCCTAGCGGCGACCGCCGCCAGGTCACCCGCGGGCCCCGCGTACGGGTCCCTGACCGAAGCAGGTGTCAGCAGTGCTCCGCACCCGACGCGACCGCTGCCCGGGCGCGCTCCGCCCGTGGCCCGCCGAGGACGGGCTCCTCGTCAGGCTGAGGCTGATCGGCGGCCGGCTGCCGGCGGAGTCGCTGCGGAGACTGGTCGACGTCGCGGAGGAGTACGGCGACGGCCGGGTGCGCCTCACCGGACGGGCCAACCTGCAGCTGCGCGGCCTGCCGGCCCGCGGTGGCGCACTGACGCCGGAGGTCCTCGCGGCGGTCGAGGCCACCGGCCTGCTGCCGTCGCGGACCCACGAGCTGATCCGCAACGTGATGGTCTCGCCGCAGACCGGGCTGGCCGGCGGGCGGGTCGATCTGCGGCCGGTCGCCGCCGACCTCGACCGGCGGCTGTGCGCCTCGCCGCGGCTCGCGCAGCTGCCGGGGCGGTTCCTGTTCGTGCTCGACGATGGGCGCGGCGACCTGCGCGACCGGCCGTGCGACCTCGGGCTCGTCGCCCTCGACGCCACCCGTGCTCAGCTGCGGGTCGGCGAGCGGTGGGGGCCGGTCGTCGCGCTGGCCGACGCGGCGGGGGCGGTCGCCCGGCTCGCGGGCACCTTCGTCGACCGGCGCGGCTGCGGGCCGACCGCCGCCTGGCACGTCGCCGAGCTGCGCCACCCGCTCGCGCCCGAGGAGCAGCCCGACGGACGCCTACCCGCACCCGCCCCGCCGCCGGCGTACGGCGTCGTGCCGGGCGGCCGCCACATCGCGGTGCCCGACGGGCTCGACCGGCGCACGGCCGAGGCGGTCGCCGCGGAGGCGGACGAGCTGGTCGTCACGCCGTGGCGCGGCGTGCTGGTGCCGGAGGTGGGCCGATGAGCCCGCGGAGGCCCGCGCGCCGCTACGAGTACGTCGCCGACGGCCCGGCGATCTACCTCGACTCGTTCGCGACCATCCGCCGCGAGGCCGACCTGAGCGACGTGCCGGCCGACGCCGAGCGGCTCGCGGTGCGCATGATCCACGGCAGCGGCCAGGTCGACCTGGCGCGTGACCTCGTCGTCCACCCGCGGCTGGTCGCCGCCGGCCGGGCGGCGCTCGAGGCGGGGGCGCCGATCCTGTGCGACGCGACGATGGTCGGAACCGGGGTCACCCGGAGCAGGCTCCCGCGCGACAACGAGGTGCTCTGCCTGCTGAACGACGAGCGGGTGCCCGGCCTCGCGCGGGAGTGGGGGACGACCCGCACCGCGGCCGCGGTGTCGCTGTGGGAGCCGCACCTCGACGGCGCCGTGGTCGCGATCGGCAACGCCCCGACCGCGCTCTTCCACCTGCTCGAGATGCTCCTCGACGGCGCGCCGCGGCCGGCCGCGATCGTCGGCTGCCCGGTCGGCTTCGTCGGCGCCGCCGAGTCGAAGCAGGCGCTCGTCGAACTCGCCGCCCACCACGGACTCGACATCCCGTACGTCACCGTCCGCGGCCGTCGCGGTGGCTCCGCGATGACGTCCTCGGCCCTGAACGCCCTCGCGAAGGAGGAGGAATGAGCAGACCACCGGCAGGCCGCTTCGTCGGCGTCGGCGTCGGCCCCGGAGACCCCGAGCTGATGACGCTCAAGGCCGCCCGGCTGATCGCCGAGGCGGACGTGATCGCCTACCACGCCGGCGTCGGGAAGGAGTCCAACGCCCGCCGGGTCGCCGCCGCGCTGCTCCCCGAGGGGGTCGTCGAGGAGCAGCTGACCTACCCGGTCACGACCGGGTCGACCGACCATCCGGGTGGGTACGCCGGCGCGCTGGCCGACTTCTACGAGGAGTCGGCCGCGCGGCTGGCGGCCCACCTCGACGCCGGCCGCGACGTGGTGCTGCTGGCCGAGGGCGACCCGCTCTTCTACGGGTCGTTCATGTACATGCACGACCGGCTCGCCGGCCGCTACGAGACCGCGATCGTCCCCGGCGTCCCCGCCTTCGCCGCGGCGACCGCGGTGGCCGCGAGCCCGCTCGCGCGGCAGACCGACGTCCTGACCGTGCTGCCCGGGACGCTGCCGGAGCCCGAGCTGGCCCGCCGGCTCGCCGACACCGACGCGGCGGTCATCATGAAGCTCGGTCGCACGTTCCCCGCCGTACGACGGGCCCTGGCGGCGGCCGGGCGCCTCGAGGAGGCGGTGTACGTCGAGCGGGCGTCGATGCCCGAGGAGCGCTGGCTGCCCGTGGCCGACGTGGACCCCGACGAGGTCCCGTACTTCTCCCTCGTCGTCGTCACCGGCGACAGTCGCAACGGGCGCCGGTCGCGGTCCCGCGAGAAGGCGCCGCGCACCGAGCCCGTCGAGGAGGCTCGACAGGCTCGACGTCCGGCGGCGGAGCTGCTGGTCGTCGGCCTCGGGCCGGGGCCGGACGGCTGGCTGACCGCCGAGGCGACCGCGGCGCTGGCCGAGGTCGAGCACGTGGTGGGCTACGGGCCGTACGTCGCGCGGGTCCCGCAGCGGCCCGGCCTGACCCGACACGCGTCGGGCAACACGATGGAGCTCGACCGGGCCCGGTTCGCGCTCGACCTCGCCCGACGGGGCGAGCGGGTCGCGGTCGTGTCCGGCGGCGACGCGGGGGTGTTCGGGATGGCCGCGGCGGTCTTCGAGGCGGCCGAGGACCCGGCGTACGCCGGCGTCGCGGTCCGGGTGCTGCCGGGGGTCAGCGCGGTCCAGGCGGTCGCCGCGCGGGCGGGCGCGCCGATCGGCGCCGACTTCGCGGTGGTGAGCCTGTCCGACCGGCTCAAGCCCTGGGCGGTCGTCGAGCGGCGGCTGCGGGCGGTGGCCGAGGCGGACCTCGTGCTGGGGATCTACAACCCTTCCTCGCGGTCCCGCACCGGGCAGCTCGGCCGGGCGCAGCGGGTCCTGCTCGAGCACCGCAAGCCGGACACCGTCGTCGTGGTCGGCCGCGACGTCGGCCGCGCGGGGGAGTCGCTGACGGTGACGACGCTGGCCGAGCTGGACCCGGCGACGGTCGACATGCGCTGCCTCGTCCTGGTCGGTGCCGAGGGGACCCGAGAAGGTGCCGCGGGGGTCTGGACGCCGCGGTGGGTGCAGCCGTGACCGTGCACTTCGTCGGCGCCGGCCCCGGTGCGGCCGACCTGCTCACCGTCCGGGCGACGCGGCTGCTCGCGGAGGCGGACGTCGTGCTCTACCCGGGCACCTACCTCGACCCCGCCGTGCTCGGCCACTGCAGCCCGTCGGCGGAGCTGGTCGACAGCCAGCGGCTGGACCTCGACGAGATCACCGAGCGGCTCGTCGCCGCCCACAGCGCCGGCCACGACGTCGTACGCCTGACCTCGGGGGACCCGTCGCTCTACTCCGCCCTCGCGGAGCAGACCCGGCGGCTCGACGGCGCCGGCGTGCCGTGGGACGTGACCCCCGGCGTGCCGGCGTACGCCGCCGCGGCCGCCCTCGTCGGCCGCGAGCTGACCGTGCCGCTGGTCACCCAGTCGGTCGTCCTCACCCGCACCCGGGCGCGGTCGACGCCGATGCCCGAGGGCGAGTCGCTGAAGTCGTACGCCGCCACCGGCGCCACCCTCGTGCTCCACCTCGCGATCACCCGGACCCGCGAGCTGATGGCGGGCCTCGAGCCGGCCTACGGCGCCGACTGCCCGGTCTTGGTCGTCCACCGCGCGAGCCAGCCGGCGGAGCTGGTGCTCCGCGGCACGGTCGGGACGATCGCCGACGCGGTTGAGGAGGCCGGGCTCCGGCAGGCCGCGGTCATCCTGGTCGGCCGCGCGCTCGAGCCGCGCGCCGGCGGCGAGTCCTACCTCTACGACCCCGCGCGGGTGCGCTGATGGAGCTGTACGACGCGATGAACCGGCGCCGCGACACCCGCCGCGAGTTCACCGGCCCGCCGGCCGACCCGGCCGCACTCGAGCGCGTGCTCGCGGCCGCGCACACCGCGCCGAGCGTCGGGATGAGCCAGCCGTGGGACTTCGTGCTCGTGCGTGACCCCGGCACGCTCGAGGCGTTCCGCGACCATGTCCGCACCGAGCGCGACGTCTTCGCGGCGACGCTGTCCGGCGAGCGGGCCGACACGTTCGCGCGGATCCGGGTCGAGGGCATCTGCGAGGCCGGGCTGGGGATCGTCGTCGGCTACGACCCGCGGCGCGGCGGGCCGGACGTGCTCGGCCGGCACGCCATCGCCGACGCCGGGCTCTACTCGGTCGTGTGCGCGGTCCAGAACCTCTGGCTCGCGGCCACCGCCGAAGGGCTCGGCGTCGGCTGGGTGAGCTTCTACCGGGAGGAGTTCCTCGCCCGGCTGGTCGGGCTGCCGGCGTACGTCCGGCCGGTGGCGTGGCTCTGCGTCGGCGAGGTCGAGGGGCTCCCCGACGTCCCCGACCTCGAGCGGCTCGGCTGGCGGCACCGCTCGCCGCTGGCGGGCGTGCTGCACCAGGAGAGGTACGGGCTCAGGCCTTCGTCCATGCCCACTGGGTGACCGTCCGTGCCGGTGACCAGCCGGTGAAGGAGCCGAGCGGGGCGGCGGCCTCGACGCCGATCCGGGTGAGCTCGCCGCCGTAGGTCCGGTAGGCGTCGGCGAGGAGCTGCTCGGTGTCGAGGGTGACGCCGTGGACGACCAGCCGGCCGCCCGGCGCGAGCGCGTCCCGGCACGCATCGAGCAGGCCCGGCGCCGTGGCGCCGCCGCCCACGAAGACCGCGTCGGGCTCCGGGAGCCCGGCGAGCGCCCCGGGCGCACGGCCGGTGACGACCTGCAGGGTGGGTACGCCGAGCCGGGCGGCGTTGCGGGCGACGCGCTCGGCCCGGCCGGGATCGGCCTCGATGGCGGTGGCCGTGCAGGTCGCGTGGGTGCGCAGCCACTCGATCCCGACCGAGCCGGCGCCCGCGCCCACGTCCCACAGATGCGCGCCGGGCGTCGGCGCGAGCCGGGACAGCGCGGAGGCGCGCAGGTCGCGCTTGGTGAGCTGGCCGTCGTGCTCGTACGCCTCGTCCGGGAGGCCCGCGACCCAGCCGCCGACGTGCGGGCCGGTGCACTCGATGGCCACGATGTTGAGCCGCGCGACGGTCGGGGCCGCGCAGGTCCAGGACGACGCCGGCGCGGTGCGCCGGCTCGGACGGTCGCTGCCGAGGTCGCCGAGGACGGTCACAGCGGAGGCGGCGTACCCGGCGTCCAGGAGCAGCTCCGCGACCAGTGCGGGTGTGTGCTCGTCGGCGGACAGCACGAGGATCCGCCGGCCGGGCGCGAGCTCACGGAGTACGAGCGCCACGTCGCGGCCGACCACGCTCACGACCGCGCAGGACTCGGCCGGCCACCCCATCCACGCCCGGGCGAGGGCGACCGAGGAGACCGCCGGCTCGATCCGGACCGACTCCGGCCCGAGCAGGTCGAGCAGGGTGGAGCCGATCCCGGAGACGAGGGGGTCCCCGGACGCCAGGACGACCACCGGCCCCTCGCCGAGGGAGGCGAGCAGCGCCGGCAGCCGCTCGCGCAGCGGCGAGGGCCAGGATTCGCGGCGCTGGCCGGGCACGTCGGGCAGCATCGCGAGGTGCCGTCGCCCGCCGAGGACGACGGACGCGTCGCGTACGACCTCCCGCAGACGCTCCGGAAGCCCGGGCCAGCCGTCCGCCCCGATGCCCACCACGGTGATCACGCGGCCAGACGCTATCGTGGCCGCCAACAGGCACGAGGTGCCCCAACGGCCCAGCCATCGGAGACGGTGGGGACGGCCGGCGGGGAGAATCTGGGAAGCCGGTGAGACTCCGGCACAGGCCCGCTGCGGTGAACCGAGCCTCCACGCGAGGACTCGGCAAGTCCGAAGACCGGCCTCGCGCCCGACCACGTACTGGCGACGCGAGCGGGAGCCTCACATGCCATCGCACTACCCCTTCTCCGCGGTCCTCGGCGGAGAGGCCGACGCCCTCGACGACATGGGCCTCGCCCTGGTCCTGACCACGATCTCTCCGGAGATCGGTGGCGTCCTGGTCCGCGGGGAGAAGGGGACCGCGAAGTCGACGATGGTGCGGGCCCTGGCCGCCGTGCTGCCGCCCATCGAGGTGTACGCCGGCGACCGATTCTCCGTCGACCCGGCCGACCCGGGCGAGCGCTCGCCCGACGTACCCGTGCCGGCCGAGACCGACGTCGAGAGCCGTCCCGTCCGCCTCGTCGAGCTCCCCGTCGGAGCCACGGAGGACCGGGTCCTGGGGTCGCTGCACCTCGAGCGGGCGCTGTCGCAGGGCGCCGTGGAGTACGAGCCCGGGCTGCTGGCCCGCGCCCATCGCGGCATCCTGTACGTCGACGAGGTCAACCTGCTCCACGACCACCTCGTCGACCTCCTGCTCGACGCCGCCGCGATGGGCAGCGCCACCGTGGAGCGCGACGGTGTCTCCGTCGAGCACGCCGCGCAGTTCGTCCTCATCGGCACCATGAACCCCGAGGAGGGGGAGCTGCGTCCTCAGCTCCTCGACCGGTTCGGGCTCACCGTCGAGGTCGCCGCGCCGCGCGACCCCGGGCTGCGTGCGGAGGTGGTTCGCCGGCGGATGGCGTACGACGCCGGCCCCGCCGCGTTCGCCGAGCGCTACCGCGCCGCGGAGTCGGCCCTCACCGCCCGGATCCTCGAGGCCCAGGACCGGGTCGGGAAGGTCGCGCTGCCCGAGGCTGCCCTGCTCAAGATCGCCGAGGTCTGTGCGGCCTTCGAGGTCGACGGCCTGCGCGCCGACATCGTCACCGCTCGCACCGCCGTCGCCCACGCCGCGTGGGAGTGTCGCGACGAGGTCACCCGCGCGGACATTCGACGCGCGGCGCTGCTCGCGCTGCCGCACCGCCGCCGGCGCAACCCCTTCGACGCCCCCGGTCTCGACGAGGAGCTGCTCGACCGGGTGCTCGGCGACGACGAGCCGCCGCCGGAGCGGCCCGCGCCACGCGAACCGCCGGAGCCGGGACCGGACGGCGGTGGACCCGCAACCGGATCCGGACAGGATCAGGGTGCCGAGGCACCGCCGGACGCGAACGGCGGTGCGCCTGCACCCGGATCGGAGCCCGACTCGGTTGCCGAGCCACCGCCGCAGGGGCCGCACTCCGGCGAGGCCGGGTCCTCGACCGTGGCCGCCACCGCGCCGTACCGGCCCAGGCTCCTCAGCGTCCACGGGCTCGGCACGGGCGAGGCCGGGCGCCGCAGCCGGGCGCTCGCGAGCACCGGCCGCCGGGTGGGAGCGCGACGGCCGCAGGGGTCGACGGGGTCCCTCCACCTCGTCGAGACCCTGCTCGCGGCCGCGCCGCAGCAGGCCGGGCGTGGGCGTATGAGCGGCCCCGTCCGGCTCCGGGGCGAGGACCTCCGTACGGCGGTCCGGGAGGGCCGGGAGGCCAACCTCGTGCTGTTCTGCGTGGACGCCTCGGGGTCGATGGCCGCGCGCAAGCGGATGGCCCAGGTCAAGACCGCCGTCCTCTCGCTGCTGCTCGACGCCTACCGCCGCCGCGACAAGGTCGGCCTGATCACCTTCCGCGGCCGGTCCGCGGAGCTGACCCTTCCTCCGACGCACTCGGTCGACATCGCCGCCGCCCGGCTCGACGAGCTTCCCGCTGGGGGGCGTACGCCGCTGGCGGAGGGACTCCTCGAGGCGGCCCGGGTGCTCCGGCGCGAGCGGGTCCGCGACCCGCGCCTGCGGCCGCTGCTGGTCGTCGTCACCGACGGACGGGCGACCGGCGGACCGGCGACCGGCGGACCGGCGGCCGGCGGACCGGCGGCCGGCGGACCGGCGGCCGGTGCCCCCGGCGCCGTCGACCCGGTGGCGCGGTCACTGCAGGCGGCCGACCACCTCGCCGGCCTCGGCGTGACGACCGTGGTCGTCGACGGTGAGAGCGGACCGATGCGGCTCGGGCTCGCCGTCCGGCTCGCCGAGCGGCTCCGTGCCGACCACGTCCCCGTCGCCGAGGTCAGCGCCGAGGCGCTGTCCGGGGCGGTCCGCGACCGCAGCGGGCGTACGGCGGGGGTCGCCTGATGCCCCAGGGTCGGCCCCTCGTCATACCCGACGACGGCCTCACCACCCGTCAGCGCCGCAACCGGCCGCTGGTGATGGTCCACACCGGCGACGGCAAGGGAAAGTCGACCGCGGCGTTCGGACTGGCACTGCGCGGCTGGAACCAGGGCTGGCGGATCGGCGTGTTCCAGTTCGTGAAGTCCGCCAAGTGGCGCATCGGCGAGCAGACGGTGCTCGAGCGCCTCGGCCGCCTCCACGAGGAGACCGGCGAGGGCGGCCCGGTGGAGTGGCACAAGATGGGCTCGGGCTGGTCATGGCGCCGCAAGGGCGGCGGCGAGGCCGACCACGCGGCCGCCGCGGCCGAGGGCTGGGCCGAGATCAAGCGCCGGCTCGCCGCGCAGTCCCACGACCTGCTCGTCCTCGACGAGTTCACCTACCCGATCGGCTGGGGCTGGGTCGACGCCGACGACGTCGTCGAGGCCCTCCGCGACCGCCCGGGCCACCAGCACGTCGTCATCACCGGCCGTCGAGCCGACCCCAGGCTCCTCGAGGCGGCCGACCTGGTCACCGAGATGACCAAGGTCAAGCACCCGATGGACGTCGGTCAGAAGGGCCAGAAGGGCATCGAGTGGTGACGCTGCCCCGCCTCGTCGTCGCCGCACCCTCCACCGGTCAGGGGAAGACGACGATCGCGACCGGCCTGATGGCGGCGCTGCGAGCGGCGGGACGGGATGTGAGCGGCCACAAGGTCGGGCCGGACTACATCGATCCCGGCTACCACGCCCTCGCCACGGGCCGGCCCGGCCGCAACCTCGATCCCCACCTCGTCGGCGAAGGACGCGTGGCGCCCCTTCTCCTGCACGGCGCCGTAGGTGCCGACGTAGCGGTGATCGAGGGCGTCATGGGCCTGTACGACGGCCGCCTCGGCACCGACGGTTTCGCGTCCACCGCCCACGTCGCCAGCCTCACCCGGACGCCCGTCCTCCTCGTCCTCGACGTCGCCGGGCTCTCCCGCTCGGCCGCCGCGATCGCCGCGGGGATGGCGGCGTACGACCCCACCGTCGAGATCGCCGGGGTGGTCCTCAACCGGGCCGGCTCGGACCGCAACACCACCGAGATCGAGCGGTCGCTGGAGCGCACCGGCCTGCCCGTCCTCGGTGTGCTCCCGTCCGACGACCGTCTCGCGGCACCGTCACGTCACCTCGGGCTCGTGCCCGCCGCCGAGCGGGACGGCTCGGTCCGGATGATCGAGCACCTCGGGGAGCAGGTGGCGCGCCACCTCGACCTCGACGCGATCCTCGACGTCGCGCGGAGCGCGCCCGAGGTGGCAGCCGAGCCGTGGGACCCGGTCGACGAGGTGGACGCACGCGCGTCGGGGCGGCCGGTCGTGGCGATGGCGGGCGGACGCGCGTTCACCTTCCGGTACGCCGAGACCGGGGAGCTGCTGACGGCCGCCGGCTGCGACGTGACGACCTTCGACCCGCTGACCGATCCGGGCCTGCCCCCGGGCACCGCGGGGATCTACCTCGGCGGCGGCTTCCCGGAGATGTACGCCGCCGAGCTGGCCGCCAACGAGAGCCTGCTGCGCGAGCTGCGGACCGCCGTCGCGGACGGTGTCCCGACGGTGGCCGAGTGCGCCGGCCTGCTCTACCTCGCGGAGTCGCTCGACGGCGTACCCATGGCCGGGGCCATCCCGACCTCCGCCGCCATGTCCGAGCGGCTGATCCTGCGCTACCCGGTCGCCACCGCCGCCTCGGACTCGCTGCTCACCCGGGCGGGCGAGCGGGTCACGGGCCACGAGTTCCACCGCACCCGGACCACCCCCGAGGCCGGCCGCGGCGGCTGGCGCCCGGCCTGGGAGGTCGAGGGGGACACCGTCGGCTTCGCCGGCGACACCCTCCACGCCTCCTACCTCCACGTCCACTGGGCCGGGCACCCGCGGCTGGCGCAGCGGTTCGCGCAGGCGCTGGGTGCAGGAAGCCCCGAGGAGTCCGTGCCGCCCGCCGAGCCGCTGCGGCACCACGGCGACACCGAGGCACGGCCGGGGCTGCTGGACTTCGCGGTCAACGTGTACGCCGGCCCGCGGCCGCCCTGGCTGGACCGGGCGCTCCACGAGAGCATCGCGTCGGCGGCCTCCTATCCGGATGCCACCGCCGCCCGGGCAGCGCTCGCCCGCCGCCACGGCCGCGCGGCGGAGGAGGTGCTCCCGACCGCGGGCGCCGCAGAGGCGTTCTCGCTGCTCGCCCAGGCCCGGCCCTGGGGCCGCCCGGCCGTGGTCCACCCCCAGTTCACCGAGCCGCACGCCGCCCTCGAGGCCGCCGGCCACACCGTCACCACGGTCGTGTGCCGCGCCGACGACGACTTCGCGCTCGACCCGGGCGACGTGCCCGACGACGCCGACCTCGTCGTCGTCGGCAACCCGACCAACCCGACCGGCGTACTCCACCCCCGCACGGCGCTGCGCGCACTGGCCCGCCCGGGTCGCGTGCTCGCCGTCGACGAGGCGTTCCTCGACGCTGTGCCCGGGGAGCCCGAGTCGCTGCTCGACGGCCCGCTCGACGGCGTCGTCGTGATCCGCAGCCTCACCAAGCAGTGGTCGATCCCGGGGATCAGGGCCGGGTACGCCGTCGGCGATCCCGCGATCGTCGCCGAGCTCGCCAGGCTCCAGCCGCCTTGGTCGGTCTCGGCGCCCGCGCTGGCCGCGATGCTCGTCTGCAGCACCGACGAGGCGGCTGCCGAGTCCGCGGCGCGCGCCGCGACGCTGGCGAGCTGGCGGGAGGTCCTCGAGTCAGGCCTGCGCGAGCGCGGGATCCCCCTCGTGCCCGGGGCCGCGCCGTACGTCCTCGCCCGGCCGGGCGCCGGCGTCCACGCCGCCCTCCGCGACCGGGGCGTCGCCGTACGCCGCGCCGACACCTTCCCCGGCCTCGACGGCTCCTGGGTGCGGGTCGCCGTACGCCCGCCGGAGGTCACCGCCCGGCTTCTCGCCGCGCTCGACGCCGTCCTCCAGCCGGCCGGCGGATGAGGGCGGGCGGATGAGGGCCCGCGCCTGGGGGCTGCTCCTCGGGTACGCCGCCGACCTGCTCCTCGGCGACCCGCGACGGCTCCACCCGGTGGCCGGCTTCGGCACCGCCGCCGCTGCCCTGGAGCGGCGGATGTACGCCGACAGCCGCGCCCGCGGGGCGGCGTACGCCGGCCTCCTCGTCGGCGGCGCCACAGGACTGGGACTGACCGCAGCCCGGCTCGTACGCCGCAGCCCGGCCGCGGAGGCCGCCCTGACCGCAGCCGCCACCTGGGCGGTGCTCGGCGGACGCACGCTGGCCCGCGAGGCCGACGCGGTCCACGCGCTGCTGGAGGCCGGCGACCTCCCCGCGGCCCGCCGCAGGCTCGGCCACCTGGCCGGCCGCGACGCATCCGCGCTCGACGCCGACGGGATCGCTCGGGCGGTCGTGGAGTCGGTGGCCGAGAACACCTCCGACGCCGTGGTCGCTCCGCTCCTCTGGGGCGCGGTGGCCGGGGTGCCCGGCCTCGTCGGCTACCGCGCCGCCAACACCCTCGACGCGATGGTCGGCCACCGCAGCCCGCGCCACGAGCGGTTCGGCTGGGCGAGCGCCCGGCTGGACGACGTGCTCAACCTCCCCGCCGCGCGCCTGACCGGCCTCCTCACTCTCGCCGCCGCGCCGACACACGCGGGCACCGCCAGGCGCGCCTGGCGCCGCGACGCGGCCGCACACCCGAGTCCCAACGCCGGCGTCGTCGAGGCCGCGTTCGCCGGATCGCTCGGTGTCCGGCTCGGCGGGACCAACATCTACGGCGAGCGGGTCGAGCACCGCGGCACCCTCGGCGACGGGCGTACGCCGACGCTGCGTGACATCCCCCGGGCGGTGCGGCTCGCCGGGCTGGTGGACGGGCTGGCCGCGGCCCTCGCCGTGCTAGCGTCGGCGCGATCAATCACGGGAGTCGACGGAAGCCGGTGAGAATCCGGCGCGGTCGCGCCACTGTGACCAGACCCCGAGCCAGGGCGTCTGGAAGTCAGACCCTCCTCTCCACGTGACCCCATCGAACGGGACGCGCAATCCCGGAGGAGGCCTCGCCGCCGTGGCGACATCACCCACCCCGTCCGACCACACCACGAACCGGGGCGGGATGCTCGCCCGGGTGCTCACGACCTGGACCCGGCGCGACTGGCTCGAGGCCTGGGCGCTCCTCGGCGTCGTGGCGCTCATGCACGTCGTCGGCTTCGGCGTCCTGCTCGGCCTCGTCGGCCCGCGCCACTACAGCCTCGGCAGCCAGGTCTTCGGCGTCGGGCTCGGCATCACGGCCTACACCTACGGCCTCCGCCACGCCTTCGACGCCGACCACATCGCCGCCATCGACAACACCACCCGCAAGCTGCGCGCCGACGGCACCCGGCCCAAGTCCGTCGGGTTCTGGTTCGCGATGGGCCACTCCACGATCGTGTTCGTCCTGGCGGCCCTGGTCGCCGCCGGCGCCCAGGTCGTCCACACGCTCGCCGACGGCGACTCCGGTGCCCACCGCACGCTGGGGACGGTCAGCACGCTGAGCTCCGGCTGCTTCCTCTACCTCATCGGCGTGCTCAACCTGGTCGCGCTGGTCGGCATCTGGCGGGTCTTCGCCGGCCTGCGCCGTGGCGTGTTCAGCGAGGACGAGCTCGAGCAGCAGCTCGCCCGCCGCGGCCTGCTCGCCCGGCTCCTCGGTGCGCTGACGCGGACCGTCACCCGGCCGGTGCAGGTCTACCCGGTCGGCGTCCTCTTCGGGATCGGCTTCGACACCGCGACCGAGGTCGCGCTGCTGGTCCTGGCCGGCAGCGGCGCCGCGGCCGGCGTCCCGTGGTGGGCGATCCTCGTGCTCCCGTTGCTCTTCGCGAGTGGGATGAGCCTGCTCGACTGCCTCGACGGGCTCTTCATGAGCCTGGCGTACGACTGGGCCTTCCTCGAGCCCGTCCGCAAGGTCTACTACAACCTCGCGGTCACCGGGCTCTCCGTCGCCGTGGCGCTCCTCATCGGCACCATCGAGCTGGTCACCGTCCTCCACGACGACCTCGGCTGGGCCAACGGCGTCACCGACCGGATCAGCGGCATCGACCTCAACAACGTCGGGTTCGTGGTCGTTGGCCTGTTCGTCGTGGTCTGGGCCGTCGCTATCGCCTACTGGAACCTTGCGAGGGTCCAGGAGCGCTGGGGCGCGGCCGAGTAGGCGCTGCGGGCACGCGACGTCAGTTCAGCGCCCACCTCGTCGGCGCGGTCGTCTCCAGGACGGCCGGCGACCCGGGCAGCCCGACGACGGCCGGCCCGGCCAGGTCGAGCGACACGGTGAGCAGAGTCTCCCAGCGCTCCGTGGGGCCGGCGGTCGCCGACGGCACGGCGCAGATCGGCGCACCGGCGCCGGCGTCGCCGCAGGCGGCCCGGGCGAGGGGCCGTGCACCCTGCTCGCCGGCCGCCCGGAGCGCCGGTCGCTGCGCACGCAGGTGCTCGAGCCGGGCGTACGTCGTCGAGCCGGCGTCGCAGGCCTCGCCGGTGGCCAGCACCGGGTCGAGGAAGTGGTTGGTGTGGAGCAGCACACCGTCCTCGGGGCGTACGACGCCGACGCCGGCCGGCGAGAGCTCCAGCGCGGCCGCCTGACCGTCGACGGTGGCGACGGTCAGGACGGTCGACGCGCTGACGGTCGCCGAGCGGGCGACCTCGATCGCCTCGTCCAGGGTGGTCGCAGTGTCGAGGACGCGCCGGGCGACGGCGTGCACCGGGACGCCGTCGGCGCCGGTCGCGTCGGACTCGTGACGGAGGATGTTGAAGTGGCAGCCCACTCCCGCGGCGTTGACCCCGATCTTGCCGGGCATGCCGGGCTCGGTGAACGTCGCGAAGCCCAGCCCGTCCGGGCCGGTGCCACGCAGGATCCACCCGACCGGGGCCACGTCCGCGACCCAGTCCCAGGTCTGGAGGGTGCGCGGCGGACCGTCCGGCGGCAGCACGACGACCGCCGAGCACTCGGGCGCCTCCCGCGGCAGCGTCGCGAGGATCTCGGTCCGCGCGTAGAGCAGCGCGAGCTCGGCCGGGTCGACGCCGGCGCCCTTCGCCGTACCCTCCGCCTCCGCCGCCAGGTCCGGCGCCCACGCCGCGAGGGCCTCGGCCGACGCCCGGGCGACCCGCCGCGCGGTCGCCTCCGGCACTCCGGCGAGCGCGTAGTGGGCCAGATAGCGGCCGACCCCGTCGCGGACGTCCTCGCGGCCGGCGCGGCCCAGGGCGGCGCCCCGCTCGAGGGGTACGCCGTCGGGCAGGCGGTGCTCGACGATCCTCATCCGGTCTCCTCTCCCGCGCGGCGCTCGCCGGACCATCAGAGCACACCGGGCAGCGCCGCGGGGAGCGCCCGCACCCAGTCCGCCGCCGCGGCCACGTCGTGGACGGTCCGCACCCCGGCCGGGCCCGGCGGCCGGCGTACGACCACGACCGGGACCCCCAGCTGGGCGGCGGCGTCCAGCTTCGGCCGGGTGTAGTCGCCGCCGGAGTCCTTGGTGACGAGTACGTCGGCGCGGTGGCCGCGCATCAGCGAGAGCTCGCCCGCGAGGTGGTAGGGGCCGCGGCTGGTGACGATGCGCCAGTCGGGAGGCACGGCGAGATCGGGCAGGTCGACGACCCGGGCGAGGACCGAGCGCCGGCCGAGGACGGGCACGAACCGGGCCAGCTCCTGCCGCCCGACCGTCACGAACGGCCGCCGCCCTAGGCCGTCCGCCACCGCGGCCGCCTCCTTGTGGGTGTCGACGCGGTGCCAGCCCGGCTCGTCGGGCCACCCCGGCCGCTCGAGGCGTAGCAGCGGGACCTCCGGCTCCATCGCGCACGCCGCGGCGGCGTTGGCGCTCATCCCGACGGAGAAGGGGTGGGTGGCGTCGACCACGGCGTCGTACGCCGCGAGGGCGTTGCGCAGCCCCAGCACGCCGCCGAAGCCGCCGGTCCGCACGCGCCCGACGGGGAGGCGCGGCCGGGCGACCCGCCCGGCCAGCGACGTGGTGACGTCGACGCGGTCGGCGACCAGTCGGGCGGCGAGCTCGCGGGCCTCGCTCGTCCCGCCGAGGAGCAGCACTCTCACGGGGTCCATCCTCCGCCACCGGCCGGTGGCAGGACCGGCAGCCCGGCCGGTGCGCCGTCGCGGGCGAGGGCGAGCAGCGCGTCGACGTCGAGGTGCTCCTCGACCAGGTCGCCGAGGAGGTCGAGACGCCGCTCGCGGGCGGCCGGGAACGAGACCCGCGAGACGACGCCGAGCGCCTCGCGGAGGTACTCCGATCGGTGCGCGTCGTCCTCCAGCAGCCCGTGCACCATGGTCCCGGTGACCGCCCCGCGGCGGGTCTCGCCGCGGACCCGCCCGTGGTGGATCTCGTAGCCGGCCGGCTCGTGCAGCCGCAGGGTCTTCTCCGCGGCGAACGTCGTCGCCAGGTCCAGCAGGCCGAGCCCCTCAACCCGCGTCCCGGGGGCCCCCTCGACCCCCTCGGGGTCGGCGATCTCGCGGCCGAGCATCTGGCAGCCGCCGCAGATCCCGAGCACCGCGCCGCCGCGCGCGGCGTGGTCGTGGATCGCGGCGTCCAGACCGCGTGAGCGCAGCCAGGCCAGGTCGGCGACGGTGGCCCGGGTGCCCGGCAGGACGACCAGGTCGGCATCGCCCAGGTCGCCGGGCCGGGACGCGAAGACGACGTCGAGATCGGGCTCGAGCCCGAGCGCGTCGACGTCGGTGAAGTTGCTGATCCGCGGCAGCCGCACGACGGCGACCCGGGCGGCCGCCTCCCCGCGCGAGCGGCGCCCGTCGAGGTCGAGCGCGTCCTCGGAGTCGAGCCACAGACCGGGGTGCCACGGGAGCACGCCGTACACCGGGCGGCCGGTCAGCCGCTCCAGGCTTCGCAGGCCCGGAGCGAGCAGCCCCGCGTCGCCGCGGAACCGGTTGACCACGAACCCCGCCACCAGCGCCTGGTCGGCGGGCTCGAGCAGGGCCACCGTGCCGTACATCGCCGCGAACACCCCGCCCCGGTCGATGTCGCCGACCACGACGGTCGGCAGGCCCGCGTGCCGGGCGAGGCCGAGGTTGACGTAGTCGCCCGCGCGCAGGTTGATCTCCGCCGGGCTGCCCGCGCCCTCGGCCACCACGACCTCGAAGCGCCCCGCGAGGTCGTCGTACGCCGCATGCGCCGCCGCCGCCAGCGGCCGCCGCCCGGCCGCCCAGTCGCCCGCCGACACCTCGCCGCCGGGCTGCCCCATCAGGACCACGTGGCTGCGTCGGTCGGAGCCGGGTTTGAGGAGGACCGGGTTCATCGCCGGCTCGGGACGTACGCCCGCCGCGAGCGCCTGCACCCACTGCGCCCGGCCGATCTCGGCGTAGCCGGTGGTTGAGGAGGTCGCGCCAGCACTCGTCGAGCCGGTGGTTGAGGAGGTTGCGCCAGCACTCGTCGAGCCGGTGGTTGAGGAGGTTGCGCTAGCACTCGTCGAGCCGGTGGTTGAGGAGGTTGCGCTAGCACTCGTCGAGCCGGTGGTTGAGGAGGTTGCGCTAGCAACCGTCTCGAAACCACCGGCGCAGACCATCGAGTTGTTGGACATGTTCTGGGCCTTGTAGGGCGCCACCCGCACCCCGCGCCGCGCGAAGGCCCGGCACAGCCCGGTCGTCACCACGCTCTTGCCGGCGTCGGAGGTGGTGCCGGCGACCAGCAGCCCGCTCACTGCGGGGCCCTGAGCAGATAGACGTCGAGCACCCAGCCGGCCGCCGCACGCACCCGCTCCCGGGCGGCCTCGATCTCGCCGAGCACGTCGCCGACCCGCCCGGCCACGAGCGCCTCGCCGGTGGTGCCCAGGTTGGCGCCCCACCAGACCGACCAATCCTCGAGCCCGGCGAGATCGAGGGTGCGGTTGAGCATGACGACGACGTTGCGCTGACCCGCGTCGATCGCCTCGCGCAGCCGCCGCCCGGTGGTGACGTGCACCGGCTGACCGACGTCGTGGAGCACGATCCGGTGGCGCGCGGCCAACAGCTGCGCGGCGGCGACGCCGGGCAGGACGTCGTACGCCACCTCGACCCGGCCGCGCTCGGCGACCGCCTCGACGATCCGGATCGTGGAGTCGTAGAGCGACGGGTCGCCCCAGACCAGGAACGCCGCGGTGCCGCCGCGCTCCGCCAGCACGCGCTCGTACGCCGCGACGCGGGCCTCGTGCCACTCCGACACCGCCCGCTCGTAGCGCGGGACGTCCGAGGTGCCGGTCCGGTCCCGCTCCGGATCGGCCACCGCGACGACCGGCGGGTCGCCGTGGAGCCGGCAGATCTCGCGGCGTACGGCGAGCAGGTGGTCGTCCTCGCCCTTCTCAGCGGCCACGACGTAGTCGGCCGACCGCAGCGCCTCCGCGACCTCCGCCGTGACGTGCTGCGGACCCATCCCGACCCCGAGGATCCGGACCCTCACGACCCCGTCGCTCACGACCCGGCCCCCTCCTCCAGGTCGCCCTCCACCTCGAGGTAGACCTGCTGCAGCGCGGCGAGCAGGTCCGGGTCCGGCTCGGCCCACAGGCCGCGCTCGGCCGCCTCGTGGAGCCGCTCGACGATGCCGCGCAGCGCCCACGGGTTCGACTGCCGCAGGAAGGCCTGGTTGGTCTCGTCGAGGACGTACTCGGTCGCCAGCCGGTCGTACATCCAGTCGTGCACCACCCCCGCGGTGGCGTCGAAGCCGAAGAGGTAGTCGACCGTCGCGGCCAGCTCGAAGGCGCCCTTGTAGCCGTGCCGCTGCATCGCCGCGATCCAGCGCGGGTTGACGACCCGGGCCCGGAAGACGCGGGCGGTCTCCTCCGAGAGGGTCCGGGTGCGGACGGCATCGGGGGAGGTGGAGTCGCCGACGTACGCCTTCGGGTCGGCGCCGGTCAGTGCGCGGACGGTGGCGACCATGCCGCCGTGGTACTGGAAGTAGTCGTCGGAGTCGGCGATGTCGTGCTCGGCGGAGTCGACGTTCTTCGCGGCGACCCTGATCCGCCGGTAGTTGGTGCGCATGTCGTCGGCGGCCGGGGCGCCGTCGAGGTCGCGGCCGTAGGCGAAGCCGCCCCACGCGGTGTAGACCTCGGCGAGGTCGTCGTCGTCGCGCCAGGAGCCGGACTCGATCGCCGGTAGGATGCCGGCGCCGTACGACCCGGGCTTGGAGCCGAAGATCCGGGTCGTCGCCCGTCGCTCGTCGCCGTGCGCCGCGAGGTCGGCGCGGGCGTGCGCTCGGACGAAGTTGGACTCCTCCGGCTCGTCGAGGCCGGCCACGAGGCCTACCGCGTCGTCGAGCATGGCCACCACGTGGGGGAAGGCGTCGCGGAAGAACCCGGAGATGCGGACGGTCACGTCGATGCGTGGTCTGCCGAGCTCCTCCAGGGAGATCACCCGGAGGCGGGAGACGCGGCGGGACTGCTCGTCCCACTCCGGGCGTACGCCGAGCAGGGCGAGCACCTCGGCGATGTCGTCCCCGGAGGTGCGCATCGCGGAGGTGCCCCACACCGAGAGGCCGACGGAGGCGGGGTAGTCGCCGGTCTCCTCGAGGTAGCGCTGGAGCAGGGAGTCGGCCATCGCCTGGCCGGTGTGCCACGCCAGCCGCGACGGCACCGCGCGCGGGTCGACGGTGTAGAAGTTGCGACCGGTCGGCAGCACGTTGACCAGCCCGCGCAGCGGCGAGCCCGAAGGACCGGCGGCCACGAAGCCGCCCTCGAGGGCGTGCAGCACGGCAGCGATCTCGTCGGTGGTGCGCGCGAGCCGCGGGACGACCTGCTCCGCCGCGAAGGAGAGCGCCCGCTGCACCTCGGGGTCGTCGTGGAGGCGCTCGGCGGCGGCCGGGTCCCAGCCGGCGGCCTCCATCGCCTCGACGAGCTGCCGGGCGCGTGCCTCGAATCCGTCGACCTCCGCCGTGGAGGCGGCGTCGACGTCCTTGAGCCCGAGCGCGGCCCGCATGCCGGGGACGGCGTTGCCGACCCCGCCCCACACCTGCGGCGCGCGCAGGATCGCGAGCACCAGGTTGACCCGGGCCTCGCCGACCGGTGCAGCGCCGAGGACGTGCAGGCCGTCGCGGATCTGGGCGTCCTTGATCTCGCAGAGCCAGCCGTCGACGTGGAGCAGGAAGTCGTCGAACTCCTCGTCCCCGGGCCGGTCGTCGAGGCCGAGGTCGCGGTGCATCTGGGCGGCCTGCATCAGCTGCCAGATCTCGCCGCGGACGGCGGGCAGCTTGCCCGGGTCCATCGCCGCGATGTTCGCGTGCTCGTCGAGGAGCTGCTCGAGGCGAGCGATCTCGCCGTACGTCTCCGCGCGCGCCATCGGCGGCACCAGGTGGTCGACGATCGTCGCGTGCGCCCGGCGCTTGGCCTGCGCGCCCTCGCCGGGGTCGTTGACGAGGAAGGGGTAGATCAGGGGGAGGCTGCCGATCGCGGCGTCCGGGCCGCAGGAGGCCGAGAGCGCGGCGTTCTTGCCCGGGAGCCACTCCATCGAGCCGTGCTTGCCCAGGTGGACGACGGCGTGCGCGCCGAAGCCGTGGTGCTCCCGGGGCGCCTCGAGCCACCGGTAGGCGCCGAGATAGTGGTGGGACGGCGGCAGGTCCGGGTCGTGGTAGATCGCGACGGGGTTCTCCCCGAAGCCCCGCGGCGGCTGGATCAGGATCACCACGTTGCCGGCCTGCAGGGTCGCGAGCACCAGCTCGCGCTCGTCGTTCACGAACAGGGAACCCGGCGACTCGCCCCACGTCTCGGTCATCGCATCTCTCAGATCCGCCGGCAGGTCGGCGGTCCAGGCGTCGTAGTCAGCCTTCGAGATCCGGACGTGGGCGTCGGTGAGCTGCGCGGACGTCAGCCACTCCTCGTCCTGACCGCCGGCGGCGATCAGCGCATGGATCAGGGCGTCGCCGGCCTCCGTGTCGTCGTCCATGTCGAGCACTCCGAAGCCGTCCCCGACGTCGTACCCCTCCTCCCGCAGCCGCCGCAGCAGCCGGACGGCGGACACCGGGGTGTCGAGTCCGACGGCGTTGCCGATGCGGGCGTGCTTGGTGGGGTACGCCGAGAGCACCAGCGCGAGCCGCTTCTCGGCGTTCGGGAGCCGCCGGAGCCGGGCGTGGTTGGCCGCGATGCGGGCGACGCGGCCGGTCCGCTCGGGGTCGACGACGTAGTGCGGGAGCCCCTGCTCGTCGAGCTCCTTGAACGAGAACGGCACGGTGATGATCCGCCCGTCGAACTCGGGGATCGCGATCTGCGAGGCCGAGTCCAGCGGGGTCACTCCGTCGTCGGAGGCCTCCCACTCGGCGCGCGAGGAGGTGAGGCACAGGCCCTGCAGGACGGGGATGTCGAGGGCCGCCATCCGCTCCACGTCCCAGGCCTCGTCCTCGCCGCCCGCGGACGCGGGGACCGAGCCGCCCGCCGCCAGCACCGTGACCACGAGCGCGTCGAGGCTCCCGAGCGCGGCGTACAGCTCGTCGGGCGCGGAGCGCAGCGAGCCGGCGAAGATCGGGACGCCCTCCGCCTCGCCGGTCGCGTCGATCGCGTCGGCCAGCGCGTGCGCGAAGCCGCTGTTCCCGCTGGCCTCGTGGGCGCGGTAGTAGAGCACCCCCACCCGTGCGGTGGTTGAGGAGCTTGCGCTAGCAAGCGTCTCGAAACCACTGGGACCACCGGCCCGCACCGCGTACCCCCACACCGGGATCTCGACCGGCGGCTCGAACCCCTCGCCGGTGAGCAGCACGGTGTCGGAGAGGAACGCGTGCAGGTGCGCGAGGTTGGTCGGCCCGCCCTCGGCGAGGTAGCGGTGCGCCTGCGCGACGATCCCCGGCGGGACGGTGGAGCGCTCCATCAGCTCCGCGCTCGGCTGCTGCTCGCCGCCGAGGACGACCAGCGGCGTACCGCTCTCACGGACCGACGCGAGTCCGGCCCACAGGTCGTCGGGCGAGCCCAGCAGCCGCACGACCACCAGGTCGGCGCCGGCGGTCAGCGCGGCGAGCTCGGCATCGGTGGAGCGGCCGGGGTTGGCCCAGGCGTACGCCGCGCCGCTGGCGCGGGCGGAGAGCAGGTCGGTGTCGGACGTGGACAGCAGTGCGATCCGCATGGCGCGGCTCCTCCTCCGGGGTTCTCGCCCCGTCGAGCGGTCGGACGCACCCGTCACCAGTGTCTGGCTGGTCCCTCGCGGGACGTCACAGTGGCGGAACCGCCCCGGAGTCTCACCGGGTTCCTGGGCCGCGGGCGATAACGCGCACCCTACGGGAGGCGCGGCTCGGCCAGGATGGTTGCCCATGGAGCTGACCGAGACGTTCGAGTGGCGCGGCCGCACCGTCCGCTGGCGCAGGGAGGGCGCCGGGCCGCCGGTGGTGTTCTGTCATGGCACTCCGTGGTCGTCGGTGCTGTGGAGCCCGCTGGCCTCCGCCCTGGTGGGCGAGTTCACGGCGTACCTCTGGGACATGCCGGGGTACGGCGCCTCCTCGAAGTCGCCCGACCACGCCGTCTCGCTCGACGTCCAGGGCGAGCTGCTCGTCGCCCTGCTCGACCACTGGGGCCTCGAGGGCCCGCACGTCGTCGCCCACGACATCGGCGGGGCCGTGGCGCTGCGGGCGCACCTGCTGCACGGCGCGGAGTACGCCTCGCTGGCCCTGGTCGACGTGGTCGCCCTGCGGCCGTGGGGCTCGGACTTCTTCCGCCTCGTCCAGCAGCACGCCGACGTCTTCGAGCGGCTCCCCGGGGCGGTGCACGAGGGCGTCGTCAGGGCGTACGTCGCCGGGGCCAGCGCCCAGGGGCTGGCCGAGCGTGACCTCGATGTCCTCGTCGCCCCCTGGCTGGGGGAGGAGGGGCAGCCGGCGTTCTACCGCCAGATCGCCCAGGCCGACGAGGCCCACACCGACGAGGTCGAGCCGCTCTACCCGAGCGTCCGGGCCCCGGTGCACGTCGTCTGGGGAGAGGCGGACGGGTGGATCCCGGTGGACCGCGCCCACCGGCTGGCGTCAATGGTCCCGGGGGCCGGGCTGACCGTGGTCGAGGGTGCCGGCCACCTGATCCACCTCGACCGGCCGGAGGCGCTCGCGGTCGCGGTCAGCGGCTGGCTGCGCTCACACTGAGCTCGCACTGAGCTCTCGCAGGAGTCGAGCGGTCTCCGCGTCGGCCGGGTAGAACGTCTCGATCGAGAGCTCCTGCACCGTCACGTCGGCCGCCGTCTCGACCACGGCGGCGATCGAGACGAGCGACAGCTCGCCCCCCGGGTGGCGCAGCCGCAGCGGCAGGACCACGCTGGTCATCGGGTCGGCCGTCGGGGCCTCCTCCGTCCCGCCGGGGTAGGCCGCGAGCTCGGCGTACAGCTCCTCGAGGCGCACGTCGCCGGTGTGGTCGGCCCGCCTGCGCACCTGTCCCAGCAGGTGCGTCCGCCACTGCGCGAGGTTGCCGATCCGCGGCGCGAGACCGTCGGGGTGGAGCGAGGCGCGCAGGACGTTGACCGGCGGCTCGAGCAGCTCCGGCGCGCAGCCCGCCATCAGCCCCACGGCGGCGGCGTTGGCGTCGAGCAGCTCCCAGTAGCGGTTGATCACCAGCGCGGGATGCGGCTCGTGACCGGCCAGGATCGCGCGCAGCGCCTCCCGGACCGAGGCCAGCTCGGGTGCGTCGAGGGAGTGCTCGGGGTAGGCCGGTGCGTAGCCGCCCGCGAGCAGCAGCTGGTTGCGCTCGCGCAGCGGCACGTCCAGGTGCTCGCTCAGCTTCAGGATCATCTCGGGCGTCGGCCGGGAGCGGCCGGTCTCGACGAAGCTGAGGTGCCGGGTCGAGATCTCCGCCTCGACCGAGAGGTCGAGCTGGCTGAGCCGGCGGCGCTCCCGCCAGGCGCGCAGCAGCTGGCCGACCGGACGGTCGGGCAGGCGGTCGGGCACACGGGCGAGCGTCGACGTCACCCGACCGACGCTAACCGCGTGGTGCCGTCGGGCGCGACGACGTTTCCCGCTCGGCCCGGTCCGCGACCCACCCCTCGACCGCCGCGGTCGTGCGCGCGCGGTCACCCGTCGCGAGCAGGTCTAGCAGCGACCCGCGGAGCAGCCCGAGTGCCGCCGTACGCTCTGCCCCGCCGCGCGTCGTACGCCGCTCCGCCGCCGGCTGCGAGCCCGCCAGCAGGGCCAGCCAGTCCTCGACGGTCTCGCGCGCGAAGCCCGCCCACGGCCCACCGGGGTCCATGAGCGAGCGGGCGTACGCCTCCACCCAGAGCGTGACCAGTGGCCGGTGGGCCTCGTCGGAGAGCCAGGACCAGACCGTCGCCGTCGTCGCGGCCAGCCCGGCGTGCTGCTCCTCGCGGGCCCGGTCGAGGAGCGCGATCTCGTCCCGCCGCGCCCGCGCCAGCAGGGCCCGGACGAGCCCCTCCTTGCTGCCGAAGAGGAACAGCAGCACCCGCGGGCTCGACCCGATCGCGCTCGCGAGCGGCCGCAGCGACAGGTCGCCCAGGCCGTGCTCGAGCACGTAGGCGTACGCCGCCTCGAGGAGCTCGGTCTCCCGGGCCGACGGCCCCGGACGCTGTTCCGCGTTCCGCGCCGGCTTCTGCGTTGACCCCGTCGTCGCCATGCGCCTAGCGTAGAACCACTGAAACAGTTGTGTCAGTAGCCTGGCGCAACGGCGGCGACGGAGGCGCGAGATGGTGACGAGCACGTCGGGACTCGAGCGGGAGCAGGTGCTGGTCAGGCCGGCGGACCGGCCGGGGGACCTGGGCTGGATGGTGATGGCCAACGCGGAGGTGTACGCCGAGCAGTTCGGCTGGGACGGCGACTACGAGGCGCTGGTCGCGCAGATCGTGGCGGCGTACGCCGCCGACCGTGACCCGGCGCGCGAGGCAGGCTGGGTCGCGGAGCTCGACGGCGAGCGGGTCGGCTGCGTCCTCTGTGTGGCCGGCGACGAGCCCGGCACGGCGAAGCTGCGGATCCTGCTCGTCACCCCGGCCGCCCGCGGCGACGGCGTCGGCACCCGGCTGGTCGAGGAGTGCCTCGCCTTCGCCCGCCGGGTCGGCTACGCGCGGATGGTGCTGTGGACCAACGACGTCCTCGTCTCCGCGCGCCGGATCTACCAGGCCGCCGGCTTCACCCTCGTCGGCGAGGAGCCGCACCACAGCTTCGGCCACGACCTCGTCGGCCAGACCTGGGCGCTCGACCTGTGAGTCAGGGTTCCGCGAGGGCGACCCGGCGCGGCCGTCCGTGCTCGGACGGCTGACGACGTCGGCGACGCCGGGTAGCGTGCCCGCATGGAGCGCCGCCCGCACGAGAACGTCGCCACGGTCCTGGTGGACCCGCGCGTGCTCGCGGAGCTCGAGCTCGAGCTGATGTCGCTCGACCTCGTGCTGTGGCCGGTCCGGACGGCTCCGATCTGCGTCGACGGGCCGCGCACGGCGTTCCAGGTCCGCCGCCGGCTCCTGATGATGCACCGCGGCGAGTGGGACTGCGCCGCCGAGTGGGTACCTGTGTGGATCGGCTTCGGCAGCAGCTGGCGGCGCGGTGAGGAGCCGTTGCCCTGGTCGGCGCACGCGACGCTGTGGAGCGTGCTGGAGTCGTACGCCGACGACGTGCGCTACCACAAGCGGCTCGGCGGCGTGCCGCGGATGCCGATGCCCCGCGAGGCCTAGCCCGACGGAGGCGCCGGAGCCCTCCGGACAGCGAGGACCCCGCAGGCGTCTCGGGTCACCCACGGGGTCGAGGCACGATGATGCGGCCTTTTACCTTGCCTGTCCCGTTGTTGCACGCGGCTGACCGATCTGGTCTGGACCACATCGGACGCCATTCACCCCCAGGGGTGGCGCCCACCCCTCGAACGCCTCACCCCTGCAGGCGGTTTCCGGCCCCGAAGGTTCCCACGGGGCCTCTCGGAGGGGGAGGTTCGAGACATGAACACCGCGACTTTCCAGCAGGATCTGCCGCGTGACATCCGGCGCAGGGAGACCACCCGTCTCTTTGCCGAGGCAGCCCGTACGTCGGGCATCGAGCGTGACCGCCTCGTCGAGGAGATCATCCTCGTCAACACGTCGGTGGCACGCACCATCGCCAAGCGCTACGCCAACCGCGGCGTGGCCATCGAGGACCTCGAGTCCGTCGCGTACCTCGCGCTGGTACGCGCTGCCCAGAAGTTCGACGGCGACAAGGGCGAGGACTTCCTCGTGTACGCCGTCCCCACGATCCGGGGTGAGATCAAGCGTCACTTCCGCGATCACGGCTGGGTCGTCCGCCCGCCACGTCGCGTCCAGGAGCTCCAGGCCGACGTCGTCCGTGTGAAGGAGGCGGTCGACGGCGAGCCCGACTCCGCCGAGATCGCCGCCCGGCTCGGTGTCGGGGAGGCCGACGTCGACGAGGCGCTCGCGGCGAAGGGCTGCTTCGCGCCGGCGTCGCTCGACGCGCCCGCCCGCACCGGCGACGCTGCGTCGGCGCCGCTCGGCGATCTGCTGCCCGCCGAGGACCAGGAGCTCGACCGTGCCGAGACCAGGACCGTCCTCCAGGCCGCGCTGTCCACGCTGACCAAGCGCGAGCAGACGGTCGTACGCCTGAGGTACGTCGACGACCTCACGCAGGCCGAGATCGGTGAGCACATCGGGGTCACCCAGATGCAGGTCTCCCGCATTCTCAAGCAGGTGCTCGCCAAGCTCCGCACGGCGCTGGCGGAGGCGGACGTGGTCGCCGCCTGATCCCCCTCGAAGGTGACGGCCCGGTCCGGGTGGTGGGGAGCCCGGCCCCTCGAGGAGGAGGGGCCGGGCTCCCGTCTGTCCGGGCGCGCGGCTCGCCGCGCTGAGTCCTAAGGCCTGGGACCAACGTCCTGCGTTGCCGTAGTGCGGAATGACCCGTTCCACCTGGTGTGTGCGAACGACCCCTGGTCTGGCACAGTGTCCTCATGGATGCCCGCCATGGCTGACCAGCCGATCCGCCTCGCCATCGTCAGCCGCCAGGAGGTCGTCGCCCGCGGGCTCACGGCGATGCTGGCTGACTGCCCTGACAGGGTCATCGTCACCGTGTTGCCCAGCGTTCGCAGCAGGGCCCACGGGGTCGACGTCGTGCTGTACGACAGCATCGGCCTCCACAACAACGACGGTGCCGACCTCGAGCACCTGATCCGCAACACCGACGCGAAGGTGCTCGTCTACAGCCGCGACATGCGGCCGGACCTGCGCGCCCGTGCGCTCGCGATGGGTGCCGACGCCTGGGTGTCGATGTCCGCGCGCTCGGCCGACCTGGTCGAGGCGATCGAGCTGACCGCCGCCGGCAAGCCGCTGCCCGACCAGGAGGAGAGGGTCGGCCAGGAGGTCGGCCTCTCGCCGCGCGAGGTGGAGATCCTGGCCCTCATCACCCAGGGGCTGCCCAACCACGACATAGCCGCCAGGCTCTACCTGACCATCAACACCCTGAAGAGCCACATCCGCAGCACCTACCGGAAGATCGGAGCGACGTCGCGGTCGCAGGCGGTCGCGTGGGCGATGCAGCACGGCTTCGCGCCGCCGGACGACGACGTCCCGGGCTCGAGCTTCCCGCTCTGACCGACCGGCCGACGTCTGCCCGGATCGGACCGGTACGGACATTTCGCGCAGAGCGACGAATGCGCCTTCCCGGCCGCTGGGTACTCCCCGCCCGTGCGACCGGTTCGGGTGACCGAGCAGGCCCACGCGGTCCGGACACCCGCGACCCGGTCGCTGCCGCCGCCCGGATGTCGAAAGATTCCGGGCGGCGGTCCCGCCACGCCGCGTCGCCCTGATGTCGCGAAACTCAGGTAGTTCACTACACTTAGGCTCGTGACCACGACGCCGCGCACGACCGACCCGCTCTGTACGACCTCCGCGCCCGCCGGCCGGCGCCGGCGGATCGCGATCATCGGCGGGGGCGCGAGCGGCACGCTCACCGCCCTGAACCTGCTGCGCAGCGGGCCCGAGACCGCCGAGGTCACCGTCTTCGAGCCGTCCGGCCGGCTGGGCCGTGGCGTCGCGTACTCCACCACCGACGCGCGCCACCTGCTCAACGTGCGTGCGCACGACATGTCAGCCCTGCGCGACGTCCCCGACGACCTGCTGGACTGGGCCGCCGAGACCGGCCGCCCGGTCGCCCCCTCCGACTTCGTGCCGCGGCGCGACTACGCCGTCTACCTGCAGGACCGGGTCGCCGCGGCCGGCGCCCGGCACCCCGGCCGGCTACGGGTCGTCGCCAGTGCGGTGACCGACGTCGAGCCCGTCGACGGCCGGTTCCTGGTCGCGACGGCCGGCGGCGTCGAGGAGGAGTACGACGTGGTCGTGCTGGCGTACGGCAACCCCGCTCCCCGCCCGCTGAGCGTCGACGGCGCGGAGCTGCCGGAGGCGCCCTGGCACCTCGCGAACCCGTGGGACGTCGCCCGGATCGCCGCGCTGCCGGACGACGCGACCGTCGTCCTGGTCGGCACGGGCCTGACCGCGATCGACACCGCGATCACCCTCCTGGGCGACGCGCCCGGACGGCGGGTCGTGATGGTGAGCCGCCACGGTCTGCTTCCCGAGCCGCACTCCGACGCGCCGCAGCCGCAGCTGAGCCTGACGATCCCCGAGGGGCCGCTCACCGCCGACGGGCTCGCCCGGTTCTTCGAGGACGAGGTGGCCGACGCGCGGGCGCGCGGCATCGACTGGAGGGCCGTCGTCAACGCGCTGCGGGCCCCCACGCAGTCGCTGTGGCAGCGCCTGCCGGAGAGCGAGCGGATCGCCTTCCTGGCCCGCTACGCCCGCCACTGGGAGGTGCGCCGCCACCGGATGGCACCGCAGATCGCCGCCCTGATCGACGGCTACCGCCGCGAGGGCCGGCTGGCGGTGTGTGCCGGCGGCCTCGTCTCGGTCGACACGGACGGCGCACGCCCGGTCGTCGAGCTCGCGGACGCCAAGGTCGCCGCCGACGCGGTCGTCAACTGCACCGGCCCGCTGCTGGACGTGACCCGCACCGGCAACCCGCTCCTGCGTGCGCTGCGCCGCCGTGGCATCATCGCGCCCGACCCGCTCCGCCTCGGCGTGCTGAGCACGCCCGAGGGCGAGGTGCTCGACGCCGCGGGGCGGCACGTCCCGGGCCTGTTCACCGTCGGCCCGCCGCGCAAGGGCGTCCTCTTCGAGACCACCGCGATCCCGGAGATCCGCGTCCAGGCCGCAGAGGTCGCCGGCCGCCTCGTCGCCGCGCGCTGACCCGAAGCGCGCGGCGTGTAGGGCTCAGAGGCTCGCGGTGTCCGGGCCCACGATCTGCAGCGCCTTGGCGGTGCGCACGAGCGTGGCGGTCGCCAGCTCGGGGTTCTCCGAGAGCGGCGCGCCGGCGCTGGGGATCATCGTGGTGAGCTGAGGCAGCCAGGTGTCCCACCTGTCGGGGAAGCACTTCTTCATGATCTCGATCATGATCGGCGCGGCCGTCGAGGCGCCCGGCGAGGCGCCGAGGAGACCCGCGATCGAGCCGTCCTTGGCCGTGATGACCTCGGTGCCGAACTGGAGCACCCCGTCGGGGCGGATCACCTGGACCCGCTGGCCGGCCACGATCTTCTCCCAGTCGCCCGGCTCGGCGGCGGGGTAGAAGTCCTGGAGGTCCTTGAACTTCGTGGACGGCCGCGCGATCAGCTGCTGGATCAGGTAGATGGTGAGCGCGACGTTCTTGAGCCCGGCCTTGATCATCGGCAGCAGGTTGTGCAGCCGGATCGAGCGGAAGAGGTCGAGGAGCGAGCCCTTCTTGAGGAACTTCGGGCTCCAGCCGGCGTACGGGCCGAACATCAGGTGCGTGCTCCCGTCGACCACGCGGGTGTCGAGGTGCGGCACCGACATCGGCGGTGCGCCGACGGCGGCCTTGCCGTAGACCTTGGCCTGGTGCTGCTGCACCAGCTCGGGCTTCGACGTACGCAGGAACTCCCCGCTCACCGGGAAGCCGGCGAACCCCTTGATCTCGCGGATCCCGGACTTCTGCAGCAGGGGGAGGGCCCAGCCGCCGGCACCGACGAACACGAAGCGCGCGGTGTAGTGGAACTCCTCGCCGGCGTCGCGCCTGCCCATCACGTGCCACCGGCCGTCCATCGTCTTGTGGAGGTCCGTGACCTGGGTGCCGAACTCGATCTCGGCGCCCTTGTCGACGAGGGTGTCGGTGAGGATGCGGGTGAGGGCGCCGAAGTTCACGTCGGTGCCCTCCGGGGAGTACGTCGCGGCGATCGGCTCGCTGCCCGTACGGCCCTCGAGCAGCAGCGGCGCCCAGCCCTTGATCACCTCGGGGTCGTCGCTGAACTCGAGGCCGGAGAAGAGCGGGTGGTCCTTCAGCGCCTCGTAGCGACGGCGGAGGTAGTCGACGTTGTCGGCACCCCAGACGAAGCTCATGTGGGGCGTGGTGTGGATGAACGCGGACGGGTCCGGGATGCGGCCGTTCTCGACGAGGAAGGCCCACAGCTGCCGGGAGACCTGGAACTGCTCGTTGACGTTGACCGCCTTCGAGATGTCGATCGAGCCGTCCGGCCTCTCCGGCGTGTAGTTGAGCTCGCAGAGCGCGGAGTGGCCGGTGCCGGCGTTGTTCCACGGGCCGGAGGACTCCTCGGCGAGCCGGTCGAGGCGCTCGAGGACCGTGATCTTCCAGTTCGGCTCGAGCTCCTGCAGGAGGACGCCGAGCGTGGCGCTCATGATCCCGCCACCGATCAGAACGACGTCATAGAAGGGGTCGAGAGGTTCGTCCACTTGTCCTTTTTCTCGCACCTGGGCCGTCAACGGAAATCGGGGTCCGTCAGGGCGCCCGATTTGTGGGCTAGATCACCCTAGCCGACCCCGCACGACGGCCGCCTCGCGGCCCTGTGATCCAGGGCACATCTCTGGTAGAGAATGCGCATGGAGTCGTACGCCGCCGCCGAAGCGAAGCCCGAGGCATTCGAGCAGGGGGAGACCACCCCGCCGCTGCTCGAGGAGACCATCGGGGCAGCGTTCGAGCGGACGGTCGCGACGCATCCCGACCGCGAGGCGATGGTCGAGGTGGCGAGCGGCCGGCGCTGGACCTGGACGGAACTCGACCGTGACATCGACGCGGTCGCGCGCGGCCTGCTCGCGATGGGCGTCGACAAGGGCGACCGGATCGGCATCTGGGCGCCGAACTGCGCCGAGTGGACGATCGCCCAGGTCGCGACCGCGAAGATCGGCGCGATCCTCGTCAACGTCAACCCGTCCTACCGCACTCACGAGTTCTCCTACGCCGTCAACCAGTCGGGCATGCGGCTCCTGCTGTCGGCGACCTCGTTCAAGACCAGCGACTACGCCGGCATGATCGAGCAGACCCGTGCGGAGACGCCGACCCTGGAGCGGGTGGTGTTTCTCGACGGCCCGGACTGGAAGCAGCTGATCGCGGCGGGGGAGGAGGTGCCGGCCTCCGCGGTCCGCGACCGGATGGCGGCGCTCGACCCCTACGACCCGATCAACATCCAGTACACCTCCGGCACGACCGGCTTCCCCAAGGGTGCGACCCTGAGCCACCGCAACATCCTCAACAACGGCTACTTCGTCACCGAGACGATCAAGCTCACCGAGGAGGACCGGCTCTGCATCCCGGTGCCCTTCTACCACTGCTTCGGCATGGTGATGGCCAACCTCGGCTGCATGACCCACGGCGCCACGATGGTGATCCCGGGTCCGGCCTTCGACCCGGTCGTCACGCTGCAGGCCGTCCAGGACGAGCGCTGCACGGTGCTCTACGGCGTGCCCACGATGTTCATCGCGATGCAGAACGCCCTGCTGAATTCCGGGGGTGACTTCAAGGCGTACGACGTCACCTCGCTGCGCTCGGGCATCATGGCCGGCTCGGTCTGCCCGGTCGAGGTGATGAAGCGGTGCATCAACGACATGCACATGACCGAGGTCTCGATCGCCTACGGCATGACCGAGACCAGCCCGGTGTCCTGCCAGACCCGCGTCGACGACGACCTCGACCGGCGTACGGCGACCATCGGCCGGGCCGCTCCCCACGTCGAGATCAAGATCGTCGACCCCGACGGCAGGACCGTGGAGCGGGGCGAGCCGGGGGAGTTCTGCACCCGCGGCTACTCGGTGATGCTCGGCTACTGGGACGACCCGGAGAAGACCGCCGAGGCGATCGACGACGAGGGCTGGATGCACACCGGCGACCTCGCCACGATGCGCGAGGACGGCTACTGCCTGATCGTCGGCCGGATCAAGGACATGGTCATCCGCGGCGGGGAGAACATCTACCCGCGCGAGATCGAGGAGTTCCTCTACACCCACCCCGACATCGAGGACGTCCAGGTGGTGGGGGTCCCCGACGAGAAGTACGGCGAGGAGCTGTGCGCCTGGGTGCGGCTGCGCGCCGGCGCCGCGGCGCTCGACGCCGAGGCGGTGCGGACCTTCGCCACCGGGAGGCTCGCCCACTACAAGATCCCTCGCTACGTCCTCGTCGTCGACGAATTCCCCATGACCGTCACCGGCAAGATCCGCAAGGCGGAGATGCGGGAGAGGTCGGCGGCCGCGCTCGGGCTCTGACCGGCTCTGACCGGTTCCGCGCGGCGCTCAGCCCGCCCGCGGCGGCAGCTGCGCCCGGCTCACCTGCTCGCCCAGCACGGCGTGCAGGAACCCGACGAGCCAGCGCTGCGCCGGGCTGCGGGAGGACTCGTGGCGGGCGTAGACGGCGACCTCGATCGGCTCGATCGCGAACGGCAGCTCGACCATCCGCACGCGGTGCGACGCGGTGAAGACCTCGCCGACGTACTCCGGCACGATCGCCACCAGGTCGGTCGCCTCGAGCAGGTAGGGGAGCACGGAGAACCGGGTCACCTCGAGCGCCACCCGGTCGAGCAGCCCGTGGGTGGCGAGGCTCGCGCGCGGGCCGCTGTGGCCGCTCGAGCCGAAGACCGTGGCGTGGTGCTCCGCGGCGAGCTCCTCGAACGTCACCGCGTCACCGTCGAGGCGCGGGTGGGCGGTCGCGACCATGCCGACGTACCGCTCCCGGAAGAGCGGGATCCGGACCGTACGATGCGTGGTCAGCACCGGAGTCGCGACGAACGCGTCGATCTCGCCCCGGCCGAGCTGGCGCTCGGCGTCGTCGACGTCGAGGGGCCGGACGGTGAACGACACCCGTGGCGCGCGCTCGCGGGCGGCGGCGACGAGGCGGGGCAGCAGCGTCACCTCGCCGAGGTCGGAGAGCGCGAGGGTGAACCGGACGGCGTCGTACGCCGGGTCGAACTCGTCGGACTGGCGCAGCGCGCCGTCGATCTCGGCGAGCGCGCGGTGGAGCGGCTCGTAGAGCCGCTGGGCGACCGAGGTGGGCACGAGACCGCGGCCGGTACGCCGGAAGAGCTCGTCGTCGAAGCGTCGGCGCAGCTTGCCGAGGCTGTAGCTGACGGTCGGCTGGGTGACGTGCAGCGTCTCGGCGGTGACGGTGACGCTCCCGGTCTCGTAGAGCAGGCAGAAGACGCGGGCGAGGTTGAGGTCGAACTCGCGCATAGACGCAATCTATGACGGTGCCTGGCGACATCTATTGGCCTTCGGTTCGGTTGGTTACCTAGCGTGACGGCCGTCACGAACCGAAGGGATCGCCGTGCCCACCGTCCGCCGTCTCGTCCACGAGTTCCTGGAGCGCCAGGGGCTCACCACCATCTTCGGGAACCCCGGCTCCAACGAGCTGCCGTTCCTCGCCGAGCTGCCGTCCGGCTTCCGCTACGTGCTCGGGCTGCACGAGGGCGCGGTCGTCGGGATGGCCGACGGCTACGCGCAGGCGACCGGACGGCCGGTCCTCGTGAACCTGCACGCCGCGTCCGGCTCGGGCAACGGGATGGGCGCGCTCACCAACGCCGTGCCGGCGCGCACTCCGCTCGTCCTCGTGGCGGGCCAGCAGGTCCGCCCGGCGATCGGGCTCGAGGCGAACCTCGCCGTCCCCGACCCGGTCGCCCTGATGAAGCCGCTCGTCGGGTGGGCGGGCGAGCCCGCCTGCGCGGGCGACGTCCCCCGCGCCCTGGCGCAGGCGGTCTTCGAGGCGGGGCTGCAGCGCCGGCCGACGTACCTCTCGGTGCCGTACGACGACTGGTCGGTCGAGGCCGACGACAACGCCGGCGCGGTGCTGGACCGCACCGTCCAGCGGGCGGCGGTGCCCGACGCCGAGCAGGCCCGCTGGCTGGTCGAGCAGGTCACCACCGCGCGCAACCCCGCGCTCGTGCTGGGCGGCGACATCGACGCCGGGGGTCACTTCGACGCCGTCGTGGGTCTCGCGGAGCGGCTCGGCGCGGCGGTCTGGGCGGCACCGTCGCTGTTCCGGCTGCCGTTCCCCAACCGGCACCCGCTCTTCCGCGGGGTCCTGCCCGCCGGCATCGCGCCGGTCTCCGAGGCGTTCGAGGGGCACGACCTCGTGCTCGTCCTCGGGGCGCCGGTCTTCCGCTACCACGAGTACCTCCCGGGCCGGCTCCTCCCCGACGGCACCCGGCTGATCCAGGTCACCGAGGACGCCGCGGCCGCGGCCCGCGCGCCGATGGGCGAGGCGGTCGTCGCCGACCCCGGTCCGGTCGTCGACCTGCTGCTCAAGGCGATCGACGGGTCCGGCGGCGACACCGGCGCCTTCACGACCCCGCCGGAGCCGCGGACCGGGGACGGCGGGCGCCTCCACCCCGAGCAGGTCTTCGCCGCGCTGCGCGACACCCAGCCTGCGGACACGGCGTACGTCGTCGAGTCGACCTCCACGAACTCCTCGTGGTGGCGGCAGATCGACCTGCGCCGGCCGGGCTCCTACTACTTCCCCGCGGGCGGCGGGCTCGGCTTCGGCCTGCCGGCGGCGGTCGGCGTCGGTCTCGGGCAGCCCGACCGCCCGGTCGTCGGCGTCATCGGCGACGGCTCGGCCAACTACGGCATCACCGCGCTGTGGACGGCCGCCCAGCTGGGCGTGCCGGTGACCGTCGTACTCCTCCGGAACGGGACGTACGGCGCACTGCGCTGGTTCAGCGAGCTGCTCGGCGTCCCGGACGTGCCGGGCCTCGACGTCCCCGGCATCGACTTCACCAGGATCGCCGAGGGGTACGGCGTGGCCGCGCAGCACGTCTCCGGCGACGACGAGCTCCGCGCCGTGCTCGCCGAGCCGGCGCGGGCGCCCCGCCTCGTCCAGGTCGACACGACACCGACCGCTCCGAACGCCTGAGCGTGACCCCCATCCTCCGGAGGAGACCCATGCCATCCGCCACCAGACGGCCCGCCGCCCAGGACGCGGCCGCAGCCTCGCGCAGCGACCACCACGGTGCATGGACGGTCGTCCTGTGCTGGATCACCGTCATGCTCGAGGGGTACGACCTCGTCGTCCTCGGCGCGATCATCCCGACGCTGCTCGACACCAAGCACCTCGGCTTCACGCCGGGTGACGCGACGACCGTCGCCACGCTCTCGCTGGTCGGCGTGGCGATCGGCGCCGTCTGCGTCGGTCCGCTCTCCGACCTGATCGGCCGCCGCAGGTCGCTGATCGGCTCGGTGCTTCTCTTCTCCGTGTTCACGCTCCTCGTGCCGCTGGCCGGCTCGGTCGCGATGTTCGCCGCGCTGCGACTCATCGCCGGCATCGGGCTCGGGGCGTGCATGCCCGTGTCGCTGACGATGATGGCCGAGCACCTGCCCGAGGCGCAGCGCGCCCGGGCGAGCACGCTCACCATGACCGGCTACCACACCGGCGCCGTCATCACCTCGCTGCTCGCCCTCGAGGTCACCCACAACTGGAAGGTGCTCTTCTACGTCCTCGGCGCCGTCGGCCTCGTGGTCGCCGCGATCCAGTGGCTCAAGCTCCCGGAGTCGGAGGCGTACCTCGCCGGCCAGCGCAGCGGCGACCGCCAGCGGGTCCCGTTCACCGAGCTGCTGAAGCCGGCGCTCCTGCGCGCCGGGATCGGCGTGTGGGTGGCGTCCTTCATGGGGCTGCTGCTCGTCTACGGGCTCAACACCTGGCTGCCGCAGCTCATGCACGCCGCCGGGTACGCCGTGCCCGCGGCCGTCACCCAGCTCCTGGTCCTCAACATCGGCGGCGTCGTCGGACTGGTCCTGGGCGGGTACGTCGCCGACCGGCGGGGGATCAAGTGGACCGCGCTGCTCTGGTTCGGCGTCGCCGCGGTGATGCTCGCGCTGCTGTCGATCAAGATGGAGAGCGACGTCGTCCTCGGCGTGGTCGTCTTCCTCACCGGCGTGTTCGTCTTCTCCGCCCAGGTGCTCGTCTACGCCTACATCACCCACTTCTACCCGGCCGCCGTCCGCGGCACGGCGCTCGGCTCCGCGTCCGGCATCGGCCGGATCGGGTCGATCGTCGGGCCGTCGATCACCGGTGCGCTCGTGGCGGCCGGCTGGGGCCACCCGTGGGGCTTCTACTTCTTCGCGGCGGTCGCCGTGCTCGCGGTCCTCGCCGTGCTCACCCTGCCGCTGCGGGACACCTCGGTCCTCAGTCGTCAGCCGTGACCGGCTCGACGGCAGGCGGCGAGGCGGGGGCCGCCTGCTTCACGGCGCTGCCGTACAGGTAGAAGTACGCCCCCGCGACGAAGACGCCGGCTCCGACGATGTTGCCGAGGTAGGCCATCACGAGGTTCATCACGGTGTCGCCCAGGCTGAGGCCGCCGGCGTCCACCATCATCGCGGCCGGTAGGAAGAACATGTTGGCCACGACGTGGTCGAAGCCCAGGGCGACGAAGGCGGTGATCGGGAAGATGATCGCGAGGATCTTCCCGTCGATCGTGGTGGCCGCCAGGGCGATGAAGACCGCCAGGCAGACCAGCCAGTTGCAGCCGATCGCGCGGACGAACTGCTCCCAGTGGGTCTCCGTGATCGCCTTGCCGCTGGCGATCGCGCCCAGCCGCGTGTAGTTGATCGAGTCCTTCGCGAAGAGGCCGGTCTGGTCGGCGAACAGCCACGCCACGAGGAGCGAGCCGACGAGGTTGCCGATGGTCACCCAGAGCCAGTTCAGCAGGAGCTGGACCGGGGTGACCCGGCGGGCGAAGACCGCGAACGGCACCAGCATCATGTTGCCGGTCAGCAGGTCGGCGCCCGCGACCACGACGAGGATCAGGCCGAGGCTGAAGGTCAGCCCGGTGATGAGGGTGATGACGCCGCCCCACGTCTTCGGGTCGAGACCCGCCGACGTGACCGTGGCGATCAGGGCGCCGAACGCGATGTAGGCGCCGGCCAGGACGCCCGCCACGAGCGCCTTCGGCACGGTCGCCCGCGCCTTCGTCTCGCCGGCGGCGATCGCCAGCGCGGTGACTTCCTGTGGGGTGTTGAACGCCATGATGGCCTCCGCTCACCGAGTCGGCCGCTGCGGCGCGGCGTGTGTCGACTCATTGCCTACCACTGCACACGCGCGTAGGTAAGCGATTCGTCCCTGACACGCCGTACGCGCTTACCCTGCTCCCCGTGCCCCGCCTCTCCGACTCCCACCGGGCCTGGATCGACGAAGCCGTCCGCAAGGTCGAGGCCGACTCGCAGCGCTCGGCCGACACCCACCTCCACGTCGTACCCCTCCCGGCGCCGGGCTCGGCCACCGGTGGCGGCGTGGACCTGTACCTCAAGGACGAGTCGGTCCACCCGACCGGCTCGCTGAAGCACCGGCTCGCCCGCTCGCTGTTCCTCTACTCGCTCGTCAACGGCTGGCTCCACGAGGGCTCGACCGTCGTCGAGGCGTCGTCGGGGTCGACCGCGGTCTCCGAGGCGTACTTCGCTCGCCTCATCGGCCTGCCGTTCGTCGCCGTGATGACGACGTCGACCAGCCGGGAGAAGGTCGAGCTGATCGAGTGGTACGACGGCCGGTGCCACTTCGTCGACACCGCCGGCGAGGTGTACGACGCCGCACGCGCGCTCGCGGAGGAGACCGGCGGGCACTACATGGACCAGTTCACCTATGCCGAGCGGGCGACCGACTGGCGGGGCAACAACAACATCGCCGAGTCGATCTTCGGCCAGCTCGCGCAGGAGCGACACCCGGTCCCGTCCTGGATCGTCGTCTCGGCCGGCACCGGCGGCACCGCCGCCACGATCGGCCGCTTCCTCCACTACCGCCGCCACCCCACGAAGCTGCTCGTCGCCGACCCTGAGGGCTCGGTGTTCTACGACGGCTGGGCGCTCGGCGACGCGACCGTGACGGGTCCGGGGTCGCGGATCGAGGGGATCGGCCGGCCGCGGTTCGAGCCGTCGTTCATCCCCGGGGTCGTCGACGACATGGTGCAGGTGCCCGACGCCGCCTCCATCGCCACGATGCGCTGGATCTCCGAGCGGCTCGGCCGTCCTGCCGGACCGTCGACCGGCACGAACGTGTGGGCGGCGCTCGGCGTCATCGGGCGGATGGTCGCCGCCGGCGAGGAGGGCGGTGTCGTGACGCTGCTCTGCGACTCCGGCGAGCGCTACCGCTCGACCTACTACGACGACGCCTGGGTCTCCTCGCTGGGCATCGACCTGGCGCCGTACGCCGCCGCGCTGGCCGACTACGAGCGGACCGGCGTCCTCGTCGACCCCCGGGCCTGAGTCCTCGACCGTCCGAGCGGGCGCAGCACGACGGTCAGCAGCGCCCACACCGCCGCGACGATCGCGACCTCCGCGGCGACGTACCCCGGCCACGGCCCGAGCAGGTCGAGGAACGAGCCGGTGTCCGGCTTGTGCATGAGGTAGCCGTAGTTGGTGTCGGCCACGAGGTTGAAGCAGTACGCGAGCACCGCCCACACGAGGGTCGTGGCGACCGTCGTGGCGTAGTCGCGCCAGCGCGGCACCTTGCCGAGGCCGAGGACGAGGTAGACGGTGCCCCACACGACCATCAGGTGCAGCGCCCAGTAGCCGAAGTACCAGATCTCCGGGAAGTCCTCGACCGACGGCGTGAAGATCCCCTGCGGGGTGAGGACCAGTCCCCAGTAGCAGGTCAGCGCCGCCGGGTAGGGCCGGTGGGTCCAGAGCGCGAACGCCGTCGCGACCCAGGTCAGGTCGCACAGGTGGAACGGCAGTGTCGACTGCAGGTCGAACCGCGTCGCGAAGTCCCAGATCTGCAGCGGCACCATCACGGCGGGGAGCGCCAGCGCCAGCCCGCGGCTGAACGCGGTCGGCCCGGGCATCGTCCGGTGCCGCCGGCCCAGCGCGACCACGACGCACAGACCGACCGCGAAGAGTGCGAGCGGCACCAGATGGGTAACCCCGTAGGGCGTCACGTCCCCAGCATGACCGGACCTGCAGAAGTGGTCGGAGAAATTCTTCGCGCTTTCGCGTCATGGGTCTGCCGGAGGGCCGTTTCACGGGTGCGGAGGTCGTCCACCGGTGGGGGGTGGACGACCTTCGTCCTTCCGGCGGGCTCAGAGGTCGTCAGTTCGGTGGGCCCGCCGGAAGGACACCGGGAGGACGCCGGCGACCGCCGTCGCACCGATCTCGTCGTCGGTGCGGACGGTCGGGTCGAGGCCGGCTGCTGTCATCAGCCCGGCGAGGACCGCGGCCTGGTCGCGTCCGCACTCCGAGAGGAGTACGCCGCCGGGTCGGAGCCACGAGGCGGCGCCCTCGACGACGCGGCGCTGCACGTCGAGCCCGTCGCCTCCGCCGTCGAGGGCGACCCGGTGCTCGTGGTCGCGCGCCTCCGGCGGCATGAGCGCGACCGCGTCGGTCGGCACGTAGGGCGCGTTCGCGAGCAGGACGTCGACCCGGCCGCGGAGCCCGCCGGGCAGCGGGGCATAGAGGTCGCCGAGCAGCACCCGCTCGGTCGGCAGGTTCTGCCGGGCACACTCGACCGCCGCCGGGTCGATGTCGACGGCCCACACCTCGGCCTCCGGCACCCGAGCCGCCACCGCCGCACCCAGCGCGCCGGTCCCGCAGCCGAGGTCGACCACGACCCGCGGGCGGACCTCCACCGCGAGCCGCACGAGGAGCGCCGAGCGCTGCCGCGGCACGAAGACGCCCTCCGCGACGCGGACCCGGACCCCGGCGAGCTCCGCCCAGCCGAGCACCAGCTCCAGCGGCTCCCCGGCCACCCGGCGTACGGCCATCGCCTCGAGATCCTCCGCGGAGCGGGCCTCGGCCTGCAGCAGCCCCGCCTCGTCCTCGGCGAAGACGCACCCGGCGGCGCGCAGCCGCGCCACCAGTTCGGGATCCGGATCGGCCATCGGCTTAGATGCTGACATGTCCGCCCTGACCCCGATCGCCTGGATCGTGGCCGGGTACGCCGTCCTGGTGACCGCGGCGGCAGCCCTCGGGGCGGCGCTGCGGGCACCGCGGCCGCGCTGGCTCGACCAGCTGGCGTGGATGCTCGAGCTGCTCGCGGCGGTGCTGGCCGTCGGAGCGCTCGGCTCGCTCGCCCGTGGGCACCGGCCGGAGTCGCTGTCGACGCACCTGGGGTACGTCGCGGCAGTGGTCGTGATCATGCCCGTGGCGCTGCTGTCCGTGCGCGAGGACCGCGGTCCGTGGTCCTCGGGGGTGGTCGCCGTCGCGGCGCTGGCGACCGGGGTGGTCGCCGTACGAATCTTGATGACGAGATGATGAGACAGTGACGCAGGTGTCCGAGCCCCCCACCACCACGCCGACGACGGCGCCGCCCAAGGTCCGGTCAGGGCCCCACCTGGTGCTGCTGGCGCTCTACGCGCTCTTCATCCTCGCCTCCGGCAGCCGCGCGGTCGTCCAGATCGCGACGAAGTTCGACGAGGCCCCGGTCGCCTACGTCCTCTCCGCCGTCGCCGCGTGCACGTACGTCGCCGGGTGGTTCGCGATCCGCCGGGCCGCCCACGGTCGGCCCGGCTTCGCGCGGGTCATGCTCTGGGTCGAGCTCGGCGGCGTGGTCGTCGTCGGGACGCTGTCGCTCGTCGTGCGCGACTGGTTCCCGGACGCGTCGGTGTGGTCGGACTACGGCGAGGGCTACGGCTGGGTGCCGGCGATCCTCCCGGTCCTCGGGCTCATCTGGGTCCACCGCTCGCCGGCGGCCGCCCCGCGGGGGGCGGCCCATGAGTGAGAGCACCCCGACGGCGTACGCCGTCTCGCCGGACTCGGGCGAGCACTGGTCGGCGCCGGGCGCCTGGACCGTCGACGACGGCGTCCACCGGATCCCGCTCCCGCTGCCGACCGACGGGCTCAGGGCGGTCAACGTCTACGTGCTCGAGGGGCCGGACGGGCTGACGCTCGTGGACGGCGGCTGGGCGATCACCGAGGGTCGCGCGGCCCTGGACGCGGGGCTTACGGCGTTGGGCTTCGGCTTCGGCGACATCCGCCGCTTCCTCGTCACCCACGTCCACCGCGACCACTACACGCTCGCGAGCGTGCTCGGCGAGGAGTACGCCGCCCGCGTCGTGCTCGGGGTCGGCGACAAGCCGACGCTCGACCTGATCCACTCCGACGCCGACGGCCGCCCCGACCGCTCCACCGACCGGCTGCTCTTCGAGGCCGGTGCCCAGGAGCTCGCCGAGCGCTGGGCGGCGCTCCAGCACCCGCCGCAGGACCGGAGCCAGTGGCGCTACCCCGACATGTGGCTCGACGGCGACCGGCCGCTCGAGGTCGCCGGCCGCACCCTCGACGCGGTCCACACCCCCGGCCACACGCAGGGCCACTTCGTCTTCGCCGACCGGCCCGCCGGGCTGCTCTTCGCTGGTGACCACGTGCTGCCCACGATCACCCCGTCGATCGGCTTCGAGCCGGTGCCGGTGCTCTCGCCGCTCGGCGACTTCATGGCGTCGCTGACCAAGGTGAGGGGACTGCCGGACCTGCGGCTGCTGCCGGCCCATGGCCCGATCGCACCCTCCTCCCACGCCCGGATCGACCAGCTCCTCGCCCACCACGAGCATCGGCTCGGGCTCTGCCTCGACGCGCTCGCCCCCGGGCCACGGACCTCCCTCCAGGTGGCCGCCGAACTGCCGTGGACCCGCCACGAGCACGCCTTCGCGACGCTCGACCTGTTCAACTCCGTCCTGGCCTGCCTCGAGACCAAGGCCCACCTCGAGCTGCTCGCGGCCCGCGGCGACGTCACCCGGGTCGAGACCGAGGCCGGCGTGCTCTTCAGTCGCGCCTGAGCCGCATCGGGGTGTGCGGGATGCCGTCCTCGACGAAGTCCTCGCCGTCCCGGGCGAAGCCGAACGTCGCATACCACCCCGCCAGCGGCGCCTGGGCGTCGAGTACGACGTCGCGGCCCGAGCACTCCTCGAGCGCCCGCCGCACCACCTGGTCGGCGAGCCCCTGCCCGCGCGCGTCCCGGCGCAGGACGACGCGGCCGATCCGCCAGGTCTCCGGGTCCGAGAGCACCCGGCAGTAGCCGACCACCTCGCCGGTGCCGTCCTTCAGCAGGACGTGACGGGTCGCCGGCTCCGTGTCGCGGCCGTCCAGGTCGGCGTACAGGCACTCCTGCTCGAGCACGAACACGTCCTGGCGCAGCCTCCAGGCGGCGTACGCGTCCTGCGGGTCGAGGTCGTCGAACGGCAGCGCGGTCAGGTCCACGAGACGCGAGCCTAGGACCCTGCTACTTCTTGATCTCGAGGGTCGCGAGGACGGAGTCGATGATCTTCTGCCGCTGGGCGGGCGGGGTCGTCCTGAAGAAGAAGCTGATGCTGTGGATGTAGGCGTGGGCGGCGCCAGGAACGTCCCAGCCGTACTCGTCGAGGTGGCTGCCGCCGCCCTCGATGCCCGTGATGTGGAACATCTGCTGGCCGGCGACGGTGACGGGTCCGGCGTAGCGCATCCGCTTGTCGTACTGCTTGAGGGCGAGCCTGGCCTGCGCTGCAACGGGGGAGGGGTCGATGTGGTTCCACTCGAGGGTGTTGATGACGACCTGGGCGCCGATGTCGTAGTCGGCGGCCGCGGCCTGCTGCTTGGTCATCCCGGGCGCGCTGACCCAGCCCTTGGGGGCGTGCACGCTCAGGTAGTCGGTCGAGATCCGACGGCCGGTCGCCGGGGCCACCGAGGGAGATGAGGACTCCGACGGAGACTGGCTGGCGCTGGGATTCGTCGGCGGGGAGCCGCCGCCGGTCGGCTCGCCTCCTCCGCAGCCGGCGAGGGAGAGGGTGACCGCCACGACGAGCGCGGCGATCGGCGTACGCAGCACGGGCACCCGAGGAGCTCCAGATCGATCGGTCGGGACGTTTCGGCCCTGAGGCTAGCGGAACCGCAACTTTTCTTTGCCGGACGCCGTCACGATCTCGAAGCCGACTCGTCATCCATGATGTAGTGCCGGCCGAGAGGTTTGGACGTACTGATCTCGGGTATGGCGCTCATGGCCCCACCAACGGACACACCAGCGGAGTTACAGCCCAATGCTTCCAGAAGGCACGGGCGGCGGCACCACCGCCGTCCCCGACGATCTGATCACCCAGCTCACCAAGCTTCTCGGTGAGGACGCCGGCAACATCTCCAAGACCCTGGGCGACCTCAAGAAGGTGCCGGGGTCACATTTCGGTGGCTCGGCCACCGGTGCGTCGCTTGCTCATCACACCGATCTGGCCCACGAGTTCGTGGTCAACGCACTTCGCGACGTCGTGACCGGGCTCAACAACTACGAAGCCGGGTTCGCGGCGTATCGCAAGGGCATGCACGACGTCCAGTCGGGCTTCGTCGACGCCACCCAGAAGGCGAGCGTCGACCTCGAGGCGGGCGCCAACTGCATGACACCGCCCCAGGTCGGTGCTCCGACGACGTGCACCGCCGTTCCCTCGGACAAGGATGGTGCGTGATGGGCGAGGCACGACTGCGCCAGTACCTCAACGGCGTGAGCGTCGCCGACATCAACGCAGCGAGCGCGAGCTGGCAGCGGGCGACAACCACCCTCAGCACCGTCGCCCAGGCGCTCGAGAAGCACGCACCCAACGTGAAGGACCAGTTCGCCGACGCTGAGACCGGGAACCGCGCGACGGAAGCGTTCCAGAAGGCCGCCAAGAACCTCCGCGACCGAATCAGCGACCTGAACAAGGGCTCCGGCGCACTCGGCGACGCGGCGACCGCGATCACGACCGCGCAGAGCGACCTGGACGGGCTTCCGGTGGCCGCGCCTCCGGGCCCGAAGCCGGAGCCACCGATCCACACCAACGACTGGGACCCGCCCATGAACATGGCGATGGTGAAGTGGCAGAGCCGCAAGGCGGCGTACGACCACAACCCCGCCGTGCGCGACGCCCAGGCCGACGCCGCCGCCGACGATCTCGACCGGAAGCTCAGCGACGCAGCAGACGTCATGAAGGGCATCCACGGCGACGTCGCCACCTCCCAGCCGACGACCAGTGGCAGCGGCGGGGGCGGCGGGACGACCACCCCGGCGTTCAACTACACGGGCACCAGCAGCGGCACCTATACCGCGCCCCACCAGTCCACGGCGAGCTCGGCCCACACCCAGGCGCCCACCTACACCACGTCCGACCACACGGCGACGCACCAGACGACGACGCAGCACCACTCGACGTCGCAGCCGCACGACACGACCACGAGCCCGGACTACACCTACGACGACGGGACGCTGGCCGACAGCTACACCGCCCCGTCGTCGACGGCGACGCCGGCCACGACCACCAGCGCCACTCCGGCTGCCACGCCGGGCACTCCGACCTTCGGCGGGCTCGGCGGGCTCGGCCGCGCCGGCGGGGCGGCCGTCGCCGGCGGCCTCGGTGCGGCCGGGCTGGCCGCGGCGGCCAAGGCCGGCATGCTCGGCGGGGCCGGTTCCGGCGCAGTGACCCAGCCGTCCATGGCGACCGCTGCCACGACCACCTCCCGCGCCATGGCAACGCGTCCGCTCGGCTCGACGATGCGCACCGGCGGCCAGGCGGTCACCGGCCGCAGCGCCACGTCGGCGCGCACCGGCACCACCGCCGGGCGTACGGGCTCGACCGCCGGTCGCACCGGCTCCACGACGGGGCGCACCGGCGCCCGGAGCGGCGGCACGCACGGCAGCCGCGGCAAGGACGACAAGAAGCGCAAGCGCGAGTGGGGCTCGTACGACGACGGTAGCGACTGGCTCGACGACGAGGACGCCGCGCCCGGCGTGCTGAGCTGAGGCCATGGCGCCTCACCTGGGACGGGTCCAGGGCATCGGGGCGGAGCGGCTAGAGTTACTCCGCTAGAGGACAGGGGAGCCCCGCGGGGCTGAGAGTGCGGCCGGCGTACGAGCGGCCGCAGACCCTCCGAACCTGCTCCGGTTAACACCGGCGAAGGGAGTCACACCGATGCGCCTCCGTGCGCCCGCCGCGGTCCTCGCCGCGGCACTGCTCACCACCGGACTGGCCGCCTGCGGCGGCAGCGACGAGGCCGGGGGGAAGCCGACGAAGGTCGTGCTGATGACGCACGACTCGTTCGCGCTGCCGAAGAAGCTGGAGAGGCAGTTCGAGCAGCAGAGCGGCTACCAGCTCGAGATCCGGGCCTCCGGCGACGCCGGCGAGCTCACCAACAAGCTGGTCCTCTCGGCCGACAACCCCGACGGCGACGTCGCCTTCGGCGTCGACAACACCTTCGCCGGCCGCGCGCTCGACCACGACGTCTTCGCCGACTACACCCCCGCGGACCTTCCGGCCGGGGTCGGCGACTACGACGTCCCCGGCGACGGGGGAAAGCACCTCACACCGGTCGACCAGGGCAACGTCTGCGTCAACGTCGACACCACCTGGTTCGCGCAGCACCACCTGGCGCCGCCAAAGACCCTCGACGATCTCGTCGACCCGGCCTACAAGGACCTCTTCGTCACTCCAGGCGCCACCACCAGCTCGCCGGGGCTCGCCTTCCTGCTCACCACGATCAGCAGGTACGGCGACGGCTGGCAGGACTACTGGAAGAAGCTGATCGCGAACGGCGCGAAGGTGGACGATGGCTGGGACCAGGCCTACGAGGTCGACTTCACCCAAGGCGGCGGCAAGGGCACGCGGCCGATCGTGCTGTCGTACGACTCCTCGCCGGCCTACACCGTGAAGGGCGGCACGACCACCACCAAGGCGCTGCTCGACACCTGCTTCACCCAGGTCGAGTACGCCGGCGTGCTCGCCGGTGCCGTCAACCCCGACGGCGCGCAGGCGCTGGTCGACTTCCTGCTGAGCTCGGCGGTGCAGAAGGCGCTGCCGACGAGCATGTACGTCTTCCCGGTCGTCAAGGGGACCCCGCTGCCGAAGGAGTGGGCGAGGTTCGCCGTCCAGCCGACGAAGACCTGGAAGGTCGACCCGCAGGAGATCGACGACAACCGCGACGAGTGGCTGCAGCAGTGGAGCGACGTCATCTCTGGCTGATCGGGCTCGCCGCCGTCCCGGTGGCCGTGCTGGCGGTCTTCTTCGTGCTGCCCGTGACCGGCATGGTCAGACGCGGGTTCGTCGTCGACGGCAGTCTCGACGCAGGCACCGTCGTCCGCGTGCTCGGCCGCGCCGAGATCCACCGGGCGATCTGGTTCACCGTGTGGACCTCGGTCGTCGCCACCGCGGCGAGCGTCCTGCTCGGGCTGCCGGCGGCGTACGTCCTGCACCGCCTGGTCTTCCCGCTCCAGCGCGTCGTGCGCGCGGCCCTGCTGGTGCCGTTCGTGCTGCCCACAGTCGTCGTCGGCGTCGCCTTCCGCGAGCTGCTCGGGGAGGGCGGGCCACTGGGCGGCCTCGGCCTGGACGGTACGCCGGCGGCGATCCTCGCCGGGCTGGTCTTCTTCAACGTGGCCGTCGTGATCCGCAGCGTCGGCGCCGCCTGGGAGGGCCTCGACGCGCGCCCCGCCGAGGCCGCGGCCGCGCTCGGTGCCCGGCCGTGGACGGTCTTCCGCACCGTCACGCTGCCCGCGCTCCGGCCGAGCATCGTCAGCGCCGGGAGCGTCGTCTTCCTCTTCTGTGCGACGGCGTTCGGGGTCGTGCTCACCCTCGGGGGGCTGCGCTACAACAGCGTCGAGACCGAGATCTACAAGCTCACCACGGTGCTGCTCGACCTGCCCGGCGCGGCGGCGCTCTCGATCCTGCAGCTGCTGGTGGTCGTCGCGCTGCTGACCGTCGCCGGCCGGCTCCGCCGGGTGGGCGACCCCACCCAACGGCGTACGCCGGCCCGGCCGCGGCGACCGCGCCGCGCCGACCTCCCGCAGCTCACCGTCACCGTCGTGCTGCTCGCCCTGGTCGCAGCGCCGATCGTGACGCTGCTCATCGGCTCGCTGCGGGTCGACGGGCGGTGGAGCCTGGGCAACTACCGGGCCCTTCAGACGCCCGGCAGCCAGGACACCCTCGCCGTCCCGGCGACGAGCGCGCTGACCTCGTCGCTGGAGATCGCCGTCCTCGCGACTGCGCTCAGCCTGGTCCTCGGCCTGCTGGTCGCGGTCGTCGTCACCGGCCGGTCGCGCGGCCGTGGGGAGCGGCGGCTGCGGGCCGTCCTCGACGGGCTGTTCATGCTCCCGCTGGGGGTGAGCGCGGTGACGCTCGGGTTCGGCCTCTTCATCACACTCGACCAGCCTCCCGTCGACTTCCGCGACTCGCCGTGGCTGGTGCCGGTCGCGCAGGCGCTCGTGGCGCTGCCGCTCGTCGTACGCACGCTGGTGCCGGTGCTCGCCGGCATCGACGACCGCCAGCGGCAGGCCGCCGCCTCCCTCGGCGCCGGCCCGCTCCGGACGGCGATCACCGTCGACGTACCCGTCGTCTGGAAGCCGCTCCTCGCCGCCGCCGGCTTCGCGTTCGCCGCCTCGCTGGGCGAGTTCGGCGCGACGTCGTTCCTCTACCGCAGCGACCACCCGACGCTCCCGGTCGTGATCTACCGCCTGATCGGGCACCCGGGGGCGATGAACTACGGCATGGCCCTCGCCGGCTCCTGCGTCCTCGCCGCCGCCACAGCGCTCGTCATGCTCCTCGTCGAGCGCCTCCGCGTGCCCTCGCTGGGCGCCTTCTAGGGAAGCCATCCGATGCTCTCGCTGAAGGACGTCACCATTGCGTACGACGGCCGGCCGGCCGTCCGGGACGTGACGCTCGACCTCGCCGACGGCCAGGTGCTCGCGCTGCTCGGCCCCTCCGGCTCGGGGAAGTCGACGCTCCTGCGGGCCGTGGCCGGGCTGGAGCCGGCCGTGGGCACGATCAGCTGGGACGGCCGCTCGCTCGCCGGCGTACCCACCCACAAGCGGGGCTTCGCCCTGATGTTCCAGGACGGCCAGCTCTTCGACCACCTGACCGTCGCCGCCAACGTCGGCTACTCCCTGCGGCTGCGTCGCGTCGGACGGCGCGAGCGGGCGGCCCGGGTCGACGAGCTGCTCGAGCTCGTCGGGCTGGGTGGCTACGCCGACCGGCTGCCCGGCACGCTCTCCGGCGGCGAGCGGCAACGGGTCGCGCTGGCCCGCGCACTGGCCGTCGATCCGCGGCTGCTGCTCCTCGACGAGCCGCTCTCTGCGCTCGACGCCGGGCTCCGCGAGCGGCTCGCCGGCGATCTGCGCCGGATCCTCACCGAGGCGGGCACGACCGCGCTCATGGTGACCCACGACCAGGAGGAGGCGTTCGCGGTCGCCGACCGGCTCGCGGTCCTCCACGAGGGCCGGGTCGTCCAGGAGGGCGACCTCGCCCAGGTCTGGCAGCACCCCGCCGACGCGTGGACCGCGCTCTTCCTCGGCTACGCACGCGTTCTCGAGGGGGCCGGGGCCGCGGCCGTCCTGGAGGCGGCCGGCCTGCCGGTGCCCGAGCGCCCCGCGGTCGCCGTACGCCGGTCGGCGCTGGTGGCGGACGAGCGGGGGCCGCTCCGCGGCACCGTCGTCTCGGCGCGGGCCACGCCCGACCAGGTCCGGCTCGTCGTCGACGTCGACGGTGTGGGCGAGGTCGACGCCGTCTCCGCCGCCCACGCCCCGGGCCCCGGCGAGAGCGTCCGGCTGCGGGTCGAGCCGTCGCGGACAGCCGTGCCGGGTCTCGCCTAGGTGTCGCGACCGGCGGGATGCGAGGCGGCTGGTCCGGCCCCGTTAGACTCCCCGCGCTGGGTCCGCGCCGGTGCCCGCCACTGTGACCAACCGGGGGAGTGAAGGGTGACGACGCTGGGTCGAAGGGGCCTGTCCTGGGTCATGCGCGCCGCGCCGGTCGTGCTCGCGATCCTGGTGGCCGGCGTCCTGCTCACGGTGCTCGACCCGGCCGCGAAGGTGCCCGACACGGCGACCGACCGGGCGACGCCGGCGTCCGCCGCCGGCAAGCCCAACATCGTGGAGTTCCTCGTCGACGACATGCGCGTCGACGACCTCGCCTACATGCCGAACGTGCGGCGCCTGATCGGTGACCACGGCATCACGATGCAGAACGCCTTCTCCTCCTACCCGCTGTGCTGCCCGGCGCGGGCGTCGTTCTTCTCCGGCCAGCTGCCGCACAACCACCACGTGTGGACCGTGCAGGCGCCGTACGCCTACAGCGCCTTCGACGACTCGCGCTCGATCGCCACCTCCCTGCAGGCCGCCGGCTACCACACCGGGCTCAGCGGCAAGTACCTCAACGGCTACGGGATGATGTCGTCCAAGGGCGGCTGGCGGCTCCGCAAGACGACGGTCGACGGCAAGACCGTGTGGAAGCGGGTCCGCGTCCCCGCCTCGACCACCCTGCGGTCGGCCTACAAGATCCCCAACGGCTGGGACCAGTGGCACGGCTTCCTCGACCAGACCTCGAAGGTGCACAGCGTCCGTACCGGTCGACAGGTCACCGGCGGCACCTACCGGTTCTTCCACGTCGCCGAGTCCGACAACGGTGACCCGAGGACGGTGAAGAAGGGGACCTACTCCTCCGAGATCGTCGGCGACGAGACGGTCTCCATGGTCAACCGCTTCCACGAGGAGCGACAGCCGTTCTTCCTGTCGGCGAACTTCCCCGCGCCCCACGTCGGCCCCGGCAACCGGACCGAGAAGGCCCGCGACCGGCGGGTCGGCCTCGACGGGCTCCGGTCCACCGCCTCCCCGGCCTGGACCTACGGCAGGTTCAACAAGGTGATCAAGCGGGCCCCCGGCGTACTCCCCAACGGCCACACGGAGGCCGACGCCAACCACGACGGCCGCGACACCACGGCGGACACCGCCGACAAGCCGCGCTCGTGGGGCAGGATCCCGGCGCTGGGCCCGAAGAAGCGCAACGCCGTCCGCGCGACCGCGCGCCAGCGGGCGGAGTCGCTCTACGCCACCGACCAGCAGATCGGCCGCGTGATCCGGCGCCTCAAGGCCACCGGGGAGTGGTCCAACACGGTCGTCGTCTTCTGGTCCGACAACGGGTACTTCCAGGGCGAGCACCACCGGGCGGCGGGCAAGATCCTCGAGTACAACCCGGTCATCCGGGTCCCGATGCTCATCACCGGCCCCGGGATGCGGGTCGCGTCCAACCGTGACGACCCGGTCGACGTCGTGGACCTGACCCGGACGCTCCTCGACTTCGCCGGCGCCGACCCGCCGCGTACGCCGGACGGCACGTCGTTCCGCTCCACGCTGCTGCGCGGCGACCGCGGCTGGACCTACGGCATGCCGTACGAGGAGGGCTGGACGATGCCCGGCCAGGGCTCGGCGCAACACCACGACCCGGACTTCCCGGTCGTCAGGCGGGCGCGCACCTTCATGCACCAGCGCCACGTGAACGGCCAGCTGGGGCAGGGGGTCAAGACCTCCCGCTACATCTACGTGCGGTTCGCTGACGGCAGCGAGGAGCTGTACGACGAGGCCGTCGACCCGTTCGAGATGAACAACGTGGCCGGCAAGCCGGCGTACGCCGCGGTGAAGAGGCAGCTCCGCGCGGTCGCGCACAAGCTGATGCACTGCAAGGGCTCGGCCTGCCGGGTGCCGCTCCCGGACTCGCTCAAGGCCTGGCCGGTCGCCAACCGGAAGGCGACGCTGCGCTACTGGAGCCGCGTCTACGGCACCTACGGCAACTCCCTGCAGAAGGCCTACTGGCGCACGCAGAAGCGCCGCTGACCCGGACCCCGATTCGCCGGACCGGACCGGGCTTGGGCATCATGTGCGGATGCTCCGCAGCCTCTCGATCCTCGTCTGTGCTGTCGGCGTGGGGGTGCCGGCACTCGTCCCAGGCGTCGCGAACGCCATGCCAGCGCCGGAGGACGCGCCCTTCGTGACCCACCACCCGAAGCCGAAGCACCACAAGGCCGAACGGCCGCCGGCGGAGGTGAGCGAGGGCAGCGCCGACAACCCGCTCGCGGGTGGCCCGTGGGGCGTCTACACAGGCGACCAGGACGGCGTCTGGCCGGCGTACGAGCGGGCCGGCGGCGAGGAAAAGGCACTGCTCGCGAAGGTCGCGCTCCAGCCGCGGGTCCGCTGGCTCCACTCCGGCCTCGGCGTCGGCGAGCTCGGCGAGAAGATGCGCAGCGAGATCGCGCAGGAGCAGGACGGCAACCCCGACGCGCTCGTGCAGTTCGCCTGGTTCCGGCTCTGGCCCCACGGCGAGGGCGCCCGCAACCGGCCGCTGAGCGGCGCGGAGCAGGCCGACTACCGTGCGGCCGTCGACGCCGCCGTGGACGCGATCGGCGACGCCCGGGTGGCCATGATCCTCGAGCCCGACCTCGCGCTGACCGCGCCGCCGATGCGTCGCGGCGTGACGACGACCGCCGACCCCGGCGTACGCCAGTCCCTCGTGGCGTACGCCGCCGAGCGGTTCTCCTCCCTGCCGCGCACCTCGGTCTACCTCGACGCCGGTGACGCCGACTGGCTCGACCAGGGCAAGGCGCTCTCCGTGCTCGAGGCGAGCGGGATCAAGTACGCCCGCGGGTTCGCGCTGGGCGCGACCCACTACTCCTCGCTCGCCGGCAACATCTCCTACGGCGCCCACCTCGTCTCCGCGCTGGAGCAGGCGGGCTACGGCACCAAGCACTTCGTGGTCGACACCGCCGACAACGGCAGGCCGTTCACCTGGAGCGAGTACTACGCCAAGCACCCGCACGGCTACTTCAACAACGCCGAGACCTGCGGCAGCACCGCCGAGGAGCTCTGCGACACCCTCGGCCCGGCGCCGACCTGGGAGACCGACAAGGACGGTCTCGGCCTCGACGCGGAGCAGCAGGCCGAGGCGAGCGAGTACGCCGACGGCTACCTGTGGTTCGGCAGGCCGTGGCTGGTCAACCAGGCCGCGCCGTTCTCGCTGGAGCGCACGCTGCAGGTCGCGCGGACCACGCCGTACGACCAGACCAACGTGACGGGCGGCTGACCGCCCTCCCTAAGATGACAGGCATGTATCGTCGCGCCCAGATCCTGGTGGCCGGCCTGGCCGTCCTGGTGGGCGGCGGGGCGATCGTGGCCTCGGTCGTCTCCGGGCACCACCTGATCGACCCGGAGGGCAGCTTCCTCGGCCCGTCGTGGGCGCGGCTCCCGCTCCTCCTGGGTGCGGCGATCCTCGTCGACCTGCTCCCGCGGGCGCTGTGGTTCTCCAAGGGGAGGCCGAAGGAGTTCGCCGCGATCTTCCTTGAGCGGATCCGCGCGCACTGGTCCAAGGAGCGGCTCACCCTGGTCGCCCTGGGCGTCATCGGGTTCTACATCGTCTACGTCGGCTACCGGAACCTGAAGTCGTTCCTGCCCTTCCTCATCGGCACGAAGTACGACCGCGATCTGGACCTCATCGACAGCGCGGTCCTCTTCGGCCACCATCCCGGCGTCGTCATGCAGGACATCTTCGGCACCGGGTTCATGGCGTACGTCTTCTCCTACATCTACCTGTGGTTCCTGCCGTTGGTGCCGATCGCCGTCACGGTCTGGATCGTGTGGTCGCGCAACCTCGCCTACGGCTACTGGTTCGTCGGGGCGCAGTGCATCGCCTGGACCCTCGGCACGATCTCGTACTACTGCCTCCCGACCCTCGGGCCCGGGCTCGCCTACTCCTACCGCTACGCCGGCCAGCCGGACACACCGGCCAAGCAGCTGATGGACGCCCTCGTGGACGGGCGACAACGGGTCAGATGGGACCACGTCTTCGACGCGGTCCAGTCGGTCGCCGGCTTCGCCAGCCTGCACTGCGCCATCACGCTGCTGACCGCCCTGATGGTGCAATACACCGTCAATAACCGCTTCGCCCGGATCTTCTTCTGGGTCAACTTCGCCGTCACCGCGCTCGCCACCGTCTACTTCGGCTGGCACTACCTCTCCGACGACGTCGCCGGAGTGATGATCGCGCTGGTCTCCTTCTACCTCGCCGGGCTCGCCGCGGGGCAGAGGTTCCAGCGCAAGGGGGTCCGTGACCTCGCCACCGAGCGGGCGGCGATCAGCGCCCGCGAGAGGCGGGCCGTCACGAGCGGCGCCCCGGCCCCGGACATCGAGCCTGTCGAGACGACCTAGATTGGGCGCATGGTCGACGCCCCTGACGCCGCAGCCCTGACAGCACTCCTCGACGGTCGCCACGCCGACGTACGCGCGCGGGTGCGCGCCGCCGTCGCCGAGCATGCCGGCCTGCTGGCCGAGGTCGAGGAGCTGGACCGGGAGGCCTATCGCGAGCGGGTCCGAGAGGTGCTCGTCGAGATGGCCGGGACCGGTCTGACCGGGCTCGGCTTCCCGAAGGAGTACGGCGGGGGCGGCGACGTCGGCGCGTCGATCGCCGCCTTCGAGGCGCTGGCGTACGGCGACCTGTCGGTCCTGGTGAAGAGCGGTGTGCAGTTCGGGCTGTTCGGCGGGGCGCTGCTGCAGCTCGGGACGAAGGAGCACCACGACGCCTACCTGTCCGACGTGGTCGCCGCCCGCCGGCTCGGCTGCTTCGCGATGACCGAGCACGGCCACGGCTCCAACGTCGCAGCGGTCGGGACGGTGGCGACGTACGACGCGGACACGCAGGAGTTCGTGATCACGACGGCCGCCGAGGAGGCCTATAAGGACTACATCGGCAACGCCGCGCGGCACGGCGAGCTCGCCGTCGTCTTCGCCCAGCTCGTCGTGGGCGGCGAGGAGCGCGGCGTGCACGCCTTCGTGGTGCCGATCCGGGTCGAGGGGCAGCCGGCCGCCGGCGTACGCATCGCCGACGACGGGCTCAAGATGGGGCTCAACGGCGTCGACAACGGGCGGCTGTGGTTCGAGGGCGTCCGCGTGCCGCGGACCGCGCTGCTCAACCGGTTCGCCGACGTGACGCCCGAGGGGGAGTACGTCAGCCCCATCGAGAGCCCGAACCGGCGGTTCTTCACCATGCTCGGCACGCTCGTCCAGGGCCGGGTGAGCGTCGGCGGCGCGGGGATCGCCGCGTCGGAAGTGGCGCTGACGATCGCGATCAGGTACGCGCTCCGGCGGCGGCAGTTCGAGGCGACCTCGACCGACGAGGAGGAGCTGCTGCTCGACTACGGCCAGCACCAGCGCCGGCTGCTCCCGCTGCTCGCGCGGACCTATGCGCTCCGGTTCGCCCAGGAGGTTGTCCGCGACGACCTGCACGCCGTCTTCAGCGGCGACGCCGCGTCGAGCGGGGACGACGACGAGCACGCCCGGCGCGAGCTGGAGTCGCGCGCCGCCGGCACGAAGGCGCTGGGGACCTGGCACGCCACCCGGACGATCCAGGAGTGCCGGGAGGCGTGCGGCGGCGCGGGCTACCTCGCCGAGAACCGCTTCGCCGCGCTCAAGGCGGACACCGACGTGTTCACGACCTTCGAGGGCGACAACACCGTGCTGCTGCAGCTGGTCGCGAAGGGGCTGCTCACCGACTACTCCGGCGAGTTCGAGGAGATGGACCAGCTCGACATGGTCCGCTTCGTCGCGGGGCTGGCGGTGGAGACGGTGCTGGAGAAGACCGCCGTCCACAAGCTGCTCGAGCGGGTCCGCGACCTGCTGCCGTCGCCCGACGCTCAGTCCGGTGACCGAGCCGCGAGCGCCAGCGAGCGTGTCGAGATCCGCGACGCCGACTACCACCTCGCGATGCTGCGCTTCCGCGAGGAGCACATGCTCGCCGGCGTCGCCCGGCGGCTCAAGCGCGGCATCGACCAGGGGATGAACCCCGGCGCCGTCTTCTCCCGCGCCCAGGACCACGTCATCGGCACCGCCCGGGCCCACGTCGAGCGGCTCGTCCTCGAGGCGTTCGTCGCGAAGGTGAAGGGGATGGAGCCCGGCCCCGAGCGGGACCTCATGGAGCTGGTCTGCGACCTGCACGCCCTCGCCACCATCGAGGCCGACCGGGCCTGGTTCATGGAGCACGGCCGGCTCTCCTCCGTGCGCGCCAAGGCCATCACCGCCGAGGTCAACCGGCTCTGCCGCCGCGTACGCCCCCACGCGCGCGTCCTCGTCGACGCCTTCGCCGTCCCCGAGCCGCTCCTGCGCGCCCCGGACCTGCTCGGGGAGGGCTGACCCCACCGGCCGCCGGCACTTCCGCACGGCTGTGGGGAAGTGGTGTCCATTCCGGGTTTCCGCCCTGGGCGGAATCCAGCGGTCGAAGCAACGCTCCTGATGTGAGACGGAGTGGTGCAGATGACGAGGGCGTGTTCGCCTGAGGTCCGTTCGCGGTTGTTCGAGTTGGTGTGTTCGGGAGCGTCGCTGTCGGC
>NZ_JBDZDM010000006.1:0-350568 GCF_040049175.1 Nocardioides asiaticus
CGCATCGCCGCCACCCTCAACCAGCGGCCACGGCCTACCCTGGACCTACAGACCCCAGCCCAACGGCTGGCCCAGCTGCTCGACCAAGCAGCCTGACCCAGCGTTGCTTCGACCGATTGACCTCGCCGACACTTCGCCTGTCACCCACGGAGCGATCTGTCACGGTGACACTTTGCTGAGCGGGCTCGTCGGCCCCGCCCGCACCGAGGCAGGCGGCGCTCAGCCGCAGACCGGGGCCTGCGGGAGCGGGGCAGGGACGCCGACGCCGGGCATGCCCAGCCCGACCGCGCGCGGCTCGGCCGGCCGGGCCTGGCGGGCCTCCCAGGCGTCGCCCGACCGCGTACGCCGTACGCCGAGCACCGGACCGTCGGCCACGAGGTGGTGGGGCGCGGCGTAGGTGACCTCGACGGTCACCATGTCGCCCGGCCGGATCTCAACGGGCTCGAGCCCCGTCGACGGCGCGGAGCTGCTCTGCCGGATCTCAGCGGAGCTGAAGTGCACGAGCCGGTTGTCGGGGGCTCGCCCGGTGAGCCGGTGGGTGGCGGAGTCCTTGCGGCCCTCGCCCTCGGCGACCATCAGCTCCACGGTGCGGCCGACCTGCCTCTTGTTCTCCTCCCACGCGATCTCGTTGACCACGTCGACGAGCCGCTGGTAGCGGTCGGAGACCACGGCCGGATCGACCTGGTCCTCGAGCGAGGCGGCGGGCGTGCCGGGGCGCTTGGAGTACTGGAACGTGAAGGCCGACGAGAAGCGCGCGGCGCGGACGACGTCGAGCGTCGCCTGGAAGTCCTCCTCGGTCTCGCCGGGGAAGCCCACGATGATGTCGGTCGTGATCGCCGCCTCCGGGATCGCTGCGCGCACCCGCTCGATGATCCCGAGGTACTTCCGCTGCCGGTAGGACCGCCGCATCGCGCGCAGCACGGCGTCCGAGCCGGACTGCAGCGGCATGTGCAGCGACGGCATCACGTTGGGCGTCTCGGCCATCGCCTCGATGACGTCGTCGGTGAACTCCGCGGGGTGGGGCGAGGTGAACCGCACCCGCTCGAGCCCCTCGATCTCGCCGCACGCGCGCAGCAGCTTCGAGAAGGCCTGGCGGTCGCCGAACTCGACGCCGTACGCGTTGACGTTCTGGCCGAGCAGGGTCACCTCGGTGACACCCTCGGCGACCAGCGCGCGGATCTCGGCGAGGATGTCGCCGGGCCGGCGGTCCTTCTCCTTGCCGCGCAACGACGGAACGATGCAGAACGTGCAGGTGTTGTTGCAGCCGACCGAGATCGACACCCAGGCGGCGTACGCCGACTCGCGCTTGGTCGGCAGGGTCGAGGGGAAGACCTCGAGCGACTCGAGGATCTCGACCTGCGCCTCCCCCTGCACCCGCGCGCGTTCGAGCAGCACCGGCAGCGAGCCGATGTTGTGGGTGCCGAAGACGACGTCGACCCACGGCGCCCGCGCGGTGATCGTGTCGCGGTCCTTCTGCGCGAGGCAGCCGCCGACGGCGATCTGCATGCCGGGCCGCTGCGCCTTGACCGGGGCGAGGTGGCCGAGGTTGCCGTACAGCTTGTTGTCGGCGTTCTCCCGCACCGCACAGGTGTTGAAGACGACCACGTCGGCCTGCTCGCCGTCGCCGGCCGGCGCGTAGCCCGCGTCCTCGAGCAGCCCGGACAGACGCTCGGAGTCGTGGACGTTCATCTGGCACCCGTAGGTGCGGACCTCGTAGGTGCGGGCGGCGGTCGACATAACGGCTTCAAGGGTACGGCGGCGGCCCCTGCCGCTCACAAACCACGCTGTGGCACGGTGGACCCGTGCGACGGCTCGCCTTCGTGCTCGCGACCGCGCCGCTGGTGCTCGCCGGCTGCGGCGGGTCGGACTCGCCCGCGGAGCCCGCCGCGAGCACGCCGGCGCGGATCACCGTGACCTCGCCGGCGGTCGCGAACGGCCGACTGCGTACGCCGTACACCTGCGACGGCGCGGGCGCGACGCCGAGGATCTCCTGGTCCGGGGTGCCCGGCGACGCCCAGGCGCTGGCGGTCGTCGTCGACGACCCGGACGCGCCGGGCGGGACCTACTACCACTGGGTGGTGCTCGACCTGCCGGCGACGGCGACCGGGCTGAACGAGCAGCGCGCGAGCGTCGACGGCACCGAGGCGTCGAACTCCGGCGACGACACCGGCTGGCAACCGGCCTGCCCGCCGGACGGGACCCACCACTACCGGTTCACCGTCTACGCCCTGAGCGCGCCCACCGGCCTGCGCGACGGCGCCGACCTGGACGACGCGCTGGCGGCGATCGACTCCACGACGGTCGCCCGCGGCACGCTCACGGCGACGTACGCCCGCTGACGGGCCCACGGCCCGGGCCGCGGAGCCGCTCGAACACGCATTCCATAGTTTGTCGATGCTTATTGGCGGGAGTCGTATCCCCCTCGCTAGGGTCTCCGGCCATGACAGTGCTGGAGCAAGAGCCCACGAGCGCCGCGCCGGGTGAGCCGCTGGTGGTCCTCGACCACGTGGACAAGCACTTCGGCTCCCTCCACGTGCTCAAGGACATCAACCTCTCCGTCAAGCGCGGCGAGGTGGTCGTCGTGATCGGCCCGTCGGGCTCGGGCAAGTCCACGCTGTGCCGCACCGTCAACCGGCTCGAGACGATCGACGCAGGACAGATCTCGCTCGACGGCAAGCCGCTGCCGGCGGAGGGCAAGGCGCTGGCCCGGCTGCGCGCCGAGGTCGGGATGGTCTTCCAGAGCTTCAACCTCTTCGCCCACAAGACGATCCTCGACAACGTCACCCTCGGCCCGATCAAGGTCCGCCATCAGAGGCGGGCTGATGCCGAGAAGAAGGCCAAGGAGCTCCTCGACCGGGTCGGCGTCGGCCAACAGGCCGGCAAGTATCCCGCCCAGCTCTCCGGCGGCCAGCAGCAGCGCGTCGCGATCGCCCGCGCGCTCGCGATGGAGCCGAAGGTGATGCTCTTCGACGAGCCGACCTCCGCACTCGACCCCGAGATGATCAAGGAGGTGCTCGACGTCATGGTCGACCTGGCCAAGCAGGGCATGACCATGGTCGTCGTCACCCACGAGATGGGCTTCGCGCGTACGGCGGCGGACCGGGTCGTGTTCATGGCCGACGGCCAGATCGTCGAGGAGGGGACTCCCGAGGAGTTCTTCACCAACCCGAAGAGCGACCGCGCCCGGGACTTCCTCGGCAAGATCCTCAAGCACTGAGCCCCGCACAGGATCGACACACAACCGAACAACAGAAGGTGGACACGATGCGTTTGACCAGGTTCAAGGCCTCCACGGTGGCCGTACTGGTGGCGGCGGGCCTCTCGGCCTGCGGCAACGCCGGCAGCGACGAGAGCTCCGGCCCCGACGTCGCGGTGTCGAGCAACGCCGCCGACAGCTTCGAGGACGGCACCCGGATGAAGGAGCTCGCCGAGTCCGGCACGATCACGATCGGCGTCAAGAAGGACCAGCCGGGCATCGGCTTCCAGGGCGCCGCCGACGACATCCCGGTCGGCTTCGACATCGAGATCGGCAAGATGCTCGCCGCCTCGCTCGGCATCAAGCCCGAGGACGTCGAGTGGAAGGAGACCATCTCCGACAACCGCGAGCCCTTCCTCGAGTCCGGTGAGGTCGACCTGGTGATCGCGTCGTACTCGATCACCGACGAGCGCCGTCAGGTCGTCGGCCAGGCCGGCCCGTACTACGTCACCGGCCAGCAGCTGCTCGTCCCCACGGACAGCGACATCGACAGCGTCGACGACGTCAAGGGCATGGACATCTGCTCGGTCACCGGCTCCACCTCACTCGAGCAGATCGAGGCCAAGGGCGCCAAGCCGCGCGGCTTCGAGACCTACTCGGACTGCGTGGACCAGGTCCTCAACGGCACGGTCGACGCGATGACCACCGACGGCGCGATCCTGATGGGGTACGCCGCCGAGCACCCCGACGACCTCAAGGTCGTGGTGAAGCCCTTCTCCGAGGAGCGGTACGGCGTGGGCTACTCGAAGAAGTACCCCGAGATGTGCCAGTGGATCCAGGACACCATCAAGGCGGCCGAGGACGACGGCAGCTGGGCGAAGGCGTTCGAGGCGACGCTCGGCAAGTCCGGCGTCGACACCCCCGAGCCGCCGGCGATGGACGACTGCCAGTCCTGACCGGCCGCTGATCCACGGGTGGCCGGCCCCCGGCGGGGCCGGCCACTGCCTCATCACGGGAAGGAGACCTGCGGTTCGTGAACCTGGTCTTCGAGCACTTCGACCTCTACCTGCGGGCCTTCGGCTGGACCGTCCTGCTCTTCCTCGCCTCCGCGGTCGCGTCGCTTGTCATCGGCACGATCCTCTCGGCGATGCGGGTCGGCCCCGTCCTCATCCTGCGCTGGGTGGCGGCCGTCTACGTGGCCGTCGTACGCAACACGCCGCTCGTGCTGTGGTTCCTGCTCATCGCGCAGGGCCTGCCGATGGTCGACATCACCTTCCGTGACGTCGAGAAGCTCCACATCGACTCCTACTACTTCCGCGCCTGCCTCGCCCTGACGCTCTACACCTCGACGTTCGTCGGCGAGGCGATCCGGTCCGGAATCAACTCCGTCGGCCTCGGTCAGGCGGAGGCGGCCCGCGCGATCGGGCTGACCTTCCTCGGCACGATGCGCAACGTCGTCCTGCCGCAGGCGTTCCGGGCGAGCGTGCCGCCGCTGGCGAGCGTCATGATCGCGCTCCTCAAGAACACCTCGGTCGCCTACGTCTTCGGCGTCTACGAGGCGACCACCCGGATGAAGTACTTCAGCAACATCACCGCCCGCGACGAGGGTGTCTTCATCCTCTTCGCCCTCGGGTACGTCGTGCTGGTCGAGCTGGTCTCGCTCGCCGCCGGCACGCTCGAGCGCCGTTGGAAGGTGGCCCGCGCATGAGCGAGCGTCAGCGAGCGACCATCAGATCGCTCAGGCCGCCGCGTCCGTATTCTTCTTTTCTTCTCACGGAGGCGGCGGCATGAGCAACGTCCTGTTCGACTCCCCCGGCCCGAGGACGAGGGCCCGCCACCTCGTCTACGCGATCCTCACCGTCGCTGCCGTCGCCGGCATCGCGGTCTGGTGGATCCTCCGGCTCAACGACCACGGCCAGCTCGACTACGACCTGTGGGAGCCGTTCGTCACCCCGAAGTACGTCGACACACTGCTCGTCGACGGACTCCTCCAGACCCTGAAGATGGCCGGGCTCTCGGTCCTCCTCGCCGTCGTCTTCGGTGCGGTCTGCGGCGTCGGGAAGCTCTCCGACCACGCCGCGGTGCGGTGGGTCTGCTGGCTCGTCGTGGAGTTCTTCCGCGCCGTGCCGGTGCTGCTGCTGATGATCTTCCTCTACTTCGCGTACGGCGTCGGCGAGTCCGGCATCGGCGCGTACTGGTGCGTGGTCATCGCCCTCACCCTGTACAACGGCTCGGTGCTCGCCGAGGTCTTCCGCGCCGGGATCCAGGCGGTCCCGAGGGGGCAGTCGGAGGCGGCGTACGCCATCGGGCTGCGGAAGACCCAGGTCATGACCGGGATCCTGCTGCCGCAGGGCGTGAAGATCATGCTGCCCGCGATCATCAGCCAGTGCGTCGTGGCGCTCAAGGACACCAGCCTCGGCTACGCGATCACCGCCCCCGGCCTGACGTACGTCGGCAAGCTGATCTACGGCGAGTTCCATAACCAGATCCCGACGATCGCCGTGCTCGCCGCGCTCTACATCGCCTGCAACCTGGTGCTCACGCTCATCGCCACCTGGGTCCAGCGCCGGCTGGTCGGCCGGCAGAAGCCGCTCGAGGTGTCGATGGTCGGCGCCGCTGCGGGCGAGGACGCGACGGCGCCGCTCTGACGGCGCGCCGGCTGGTCAGGTGCCGGTGAGCGCCCGCTCGGCGACGACGGTGGCGAACCGGTCGACGACCTCGCGCCACACGGGGGTCGAGATCGGCTCGTCGGCGACCGCGGCGGCGTACAGCTCGTCGCGGTCGTAGCCCTGCGCGCGGAGCTTGTCGGCGTCCCAGCGGAGCACCTGATCGGGCCCGATCTCGGGGTGGAACTGGGTGCCCCACGCGACCTCCCCGACCCGGAAGGCCTGGAACGGGCAGCGGTCGGTCTCGGCGAGCCACACCGCTCCGTCGGGGAGGGTGGTGACGGCGTCGGAGTGGTGCTCGATGGCGGGTACGACGGCGGGCAGCCCGCCGAACAGCGCGTCCGTCTCCGCGTCCGGCCGGAGCCGGACAGGCACGCTGCCGTTCTCCGTGGCCACGGCCGACTCGACCACGCCGCCGGCGACGTGCGCAAGCAGCTGGCCCCCGAGGCAGATGCCGAGCACCGGGCGGCCGGCGTCGAGCGCCTGCCCCACGAGCGACCGGGTCGCGGGCAGCCACGGCGCCCGGTCGTCCTCGTCGGGCAGGTAGCCGCCGCCCATCACCATCACCGCGTCGTGCGCCAGCGTGTCGGGGAGCGGCTGCTCGGCGGCGTACACCACCTCGAGGCGGAGCCCGGCCCCGGCCAGCCAGTCGCCGACCCGCCGCGGACCGCCGCCGGGCGAGTTCTGCACGACGAGGACGGTCGGGGCGGAAGTCGTGGTGGACACGCCCCGCAGGCTAGCGGCCCCAGGTGACGTCCTACGCGTGCGCGGCGTTCGGCGCCGCCGTCCGCGCGGCGTCCTTCTTCGGGGTGACCCAGAGCTTGATGACGCCGTCGACGACGACGGCGCCGTCGTCGCGGACGGCCCGCACGCGGACCGGGAGGTCGGGGTCCTCGGAGTCCCACTGCGCCTGGTCGGTCTCGGCGATGCAGGTAATGTCGCTGGTCGCCTTCGCGGTGTAGGCGACCTCCATCCCCTTCGGGATCCAGCGCTTGTCGGGCGATATCGAGGCCTCGGCGAGCGCCCCCATCGCCATCTCGAGGCCGTTGCACAGCGCGATCGCGTGGACGGTGCCGATGTGGTTGTGGTTGCTGCGCCGGTTCGGCACGACGACCTCGGCGTAGTTGGGCCGCAGCTCGACGACGCGCGGGTGGATGGAGCCGAAGTACGGCGCCTTGCGGCTGAACGCGAAGGTGAAGACCCGCGTGCCGACGGCGGGGCCGACGACCGGCAGCCCGGTCACGGTCTTCCAGAAGTCGTAGAGCTGCGTCATGCCGCAACTTTAGCGGCGCGCATTACCGGCCGGTAACCGAGTCCCGATGCGCTCAGGAGAGGGACAGGAAGACCCGCTCGAGCTCGGCGAGCTCCTCGGCCGGCGCGCCCTCGGTGGCACGCTTGCGCAGCTCGCCGGCGAGCATCGCGAAGGCAGCCTTGTCGAGGGCCCGGGTGACCGCCTTGAGCTGGGAGACGATGTCGGCGAGGTCGCGCCCCTCCTCGATCATCCGGAGGACGCCACCGAGCTGCCCCTGGGCACGGCGTACGCGATTCAGGACACCGGTCGTGTCCGAGTCACGCTGCCGGGGGACGCTCACGTCGTCGGTCAAGGATCTCGCCTTTCGCGCAGGGGTCATCCGCAAGTCCGGTATCCCCCCAGTCGCATTACCAACGTCCCAGCGCGCGAATCGTTACACGCGCGGGGGCAGGGGCCAGACCACCTCGATGCGGTTCCCGAACGGGTCGTGCACGTGGAACCGCTGGAACGTCTCTGCATTGTGCCGCTGCGACCAGTCCACGTCGAAGCCCATTCCCGCGAGCCGAGCACCGAGCTCCTCGAGCTCGGCCCCGGTCTCGACCGCGAGCGCCGGGTGCGCCCGCTGCGGCGGACGGTGCGGATCCTCGACGCCGAGGTGCAGCTCTGCACCACCCGGCGCCCGGAACCAGGCCCCACCGCGATTCGCGAGCTCGGCCGGCTTGGCCACCTCCGCCAGCCCGAGCCCGTCGACGTAGAACCGCCGGGCCCGGTCCTCGCCACCGGCGGGCATCCCGACCTGTACGTGATGGATCCTCATCAGCTCTCCTTCGGGACGGCAGCGGTCGACACAGGGGATCATGCGCCCAGCACCCGGGCGACACAGAAGATCCGGCGGAACGGGAGCACGACCCGCCCCTCGCGGGGCGGGTAGGCCACGGCGAGCCGGCGCTTGAGCTCCGCGGCGTACGCCGGCCGGAGCGACTCGGGCAGGGCGGCCATCGTCGGCCGCAGGCTGGTGCCGGAGATCCACTCGAAGACGGGGTCCTCACCGGTCAGGACGTGCAGGTACGTCGTCTCCCACGCGTCCACCTCGCAGCCGGCGGCGGTCAGGGCGTCGAGGTAGACGGCCGGGTCGTGGGAGCTCGGCCGGGCGGCGTCGCCGGCGTACGCCGCATAGGGCTCCTCGGCGGACAGCTCGGCGCGGAGCGTGTGGCTCGGCTCGTCGAAGTTGCCGGGCACCTGGAAGGCGAACCACCCGTCGGGGGCGAGGCTGCGGACGAGCTCAGGGAACAGCTCGAGGTGGCCGGGGACCCACTGGAGCGTGGCGTTGGAGACGAGCACGTCGACGCTTCCGGGCTCGGTGTCGCGCGCCCAGTCGCGCAGGTCGGCGACCTCGAACCCGATCGCGGGGACGCTCGCGCGGGCCTTCTCGATCATCGGCTCGCTGCTGTCGACGCCGGTGACCACGGCGTCGGGCCAGCGCTCGGCGAGCAGGGCGGTGAGGTTGCCGGGGCCGCAGCCGAGGTCGACGACCGCCCCGGGCGCGTCGGCGCCTACCCGGGCGAGCAGCTCGACGAACGGCCGGCCGCGCTCGTCGGCGTAGGCGAGGTAGCGGTCCGGGTCCCAGGCGTGCGCCATGGCTCCTCCAAGTATCTTGATGTCGAGATATCTCCACCTTGGCACCGATAAGTCTCGACGTCAAGATTCTCGACGGGTCGGACATCCGCTAGTCTCGCCTGCATGAGGGACGAGGTCGACGACCTGAGCGAGGCCTGGGCCCGGGAGCGCCCGGACCTCGACCTCGCGCCCGTCGCCGTCTTCTCCCGGCTCTCCCGGCTCAGCCGGCGACTCGACCTGGCCCGCCGGAACGCGTTCACCGCCCACGGGATCGAGTCCTGGGAGTTCGACGTCCTCGCGGCGCTGCGACGCGCCGGGGAGCCCTACGAGCTCTCCCCCGGACGGCTGCTGCGCGAGACGCTCGTGACGAGCGGGACCATGACCAACCGCGTCGACCGGCTCACCGCCCGGGGCCTGGTCGAACGGCTGCCCGACCCCGCCGACCGCCGCGGCGTACTCGTCCGGCTCACCCCCGAGGGGAAGGCGGCCGTCGACGGCGCCTTCGAGGCGCTGCTCGCGGCCGAACGGGAATTCCTCAGCGGCCTCGACGAGCGTCAGCAGGACCAGCTCGCGTCGCTGCTGCGGACGCTGCTGGTGCCGTTCTCGGAGCGGTGATGGGCCGCCGGGTTTCCCCGGCCGGCCGGGGAAACCTGACCTTGTGGGCTGTCCAGACACCCCACAAGGTCCAATTTCCCCTGACAATCTCCGCCGCCGCGACGACGGCCGCCCCTACTCCAGCGCCTCGGCGGCCTCGAGCCACTCGAGCTCGAGCGACTCCTTCTCCGCCGAGAGCGCGTCGAGCTCGGCGGACAGCTCCGCCAGCCGGCCGTAGTCGCTGGCGCTCTCCGCGATCGCAGCGTTGAGCTTGGCCTCCTGATCGGCGATCCGCTCGAGCTGGCGGTCGATCCGCGCGATGGCCTTCTTCGCCGCGCGCTCCTCGGCCGAGCCGGGCTTCGCGCTGGGCGCCGGCAGCGGTGGCCGGGCAACCGACGGCGTGCCCGACCCGGTTGCTGATCCACCGCCGTCCCCGGACAGCGGTGAGCGAGCAACCGATCGGCCCGGCCATCCGGTTGCAGATCCACCGCTGGCAGCGCCGGCGGCGCCGGCGGCATCGGCAGCGAGGGCAGCGGCGCGGCGCTCGAGGTACTCGTCGACGCCGCGCGGCAGCATCGAGATCCGGCCGTCGCCGAGCAGTGCCCAGACCGAGTCGGTGACCCGCTCGAGGAAGTAGCGGTCGTGCGAGACCACGACCAGCGTGCCGGGCCAGGCGTCGAGGAAGTCCTCGAGCACGTTCAGCGTCTCGATGTCGAGGTCGTTGGTCGGCTCGTCGAGCAGCAGCACGTTGGGCTCGGTGAGCAGGAGCCGCAGCAGCTGGAACCGGCGCCGCTCGCCGCCCGACAGGTCGCCGATCCTGGCGACCAGCTTGTCGCCGGTGAAGCCGAACCGCTCCAGCAGCGCGGTGGCGGTCAGCTCCTGCCCGTCGACGGTCCTCGTCGTACGCCGGATCGACTCCAGCGTCGGCAGGACGCGCGCCTCCGGGTCCTCGACCTCGACCTCCTGGGTGAGGTGCTGCATGGCGATGGTGCGGCCGTGGCGCACCCGGCCGGCCGCCGGCGCCAGCTCTCCGGCCAGCAGCGAGAGCACCGAGGTCTTGCCGGCCCCGTTGACGCCGACGATCCCGATCCGATCACCGGGCCCGATCCGCCAGGTGGCGTGCGACAGCAGCTGCCGCTCGCCTCGGAACAGGTCGACGTCCTCGACGTCGATGACGTCCTTGCCGAGCCGCTGGGTCGCGAACCGCTGCAGCTGCAGCCGGTCCCGAGGCGGGGGTACGTCCTCGATGAGCGCGTTGGCCGCCTCGATGCGGAACCTCGGCTTCGACGTCCGCGCCGGCGCCCCGCGCCGCAGCCACGCCAGCTCCTTGCGGACGAGGTTCTGGCGGCGGACCTCGCTCGCGGCCGCCTGCCGCTGCCGCTCCGCCTTCGCGAGCACGAAGGCGGCGTAGCCGCCCTCGTACGCGTCGACCACGCCGTCGTGCACCTCCCACGTCCACTGGCAGACGGCGTCGAGGAACCACCGGTCGTGGGTGACGACGACGAGCGCGGACGTACGCCGGACGAGGTGCTGCGCCAGCCAGGAGACCGCCTCCACGTCGAGGTGGTTGGTGGGCTCGTCGAGCACGAGCAGGTCGTGGTCGCCCAGCAGCAGCTCGGCGAGGGCACAGCGCCGCCGCTCACCGCCGGACAGACCGACGATCGCGCGGTCGAGCTCGATCCCGGCGAGCAGCACCTCCACGATCTCGCGCAGCCGCGGGTCGGCCGCCCACTCGTGGTCGGAGCGACCGCCGAGGACCGCCTCGCGGACGGTGTGCGTGTCCTGCAGCGTGTCGCCCTGGTGCAGGTAGCCGGTCAGCAGCCCGCGCTGCTGCGACACCCGGCCGGAGTCCGGCTCCTCGAGACCGGTCATCACCTCCAGCAGCGTGGTCTTGCCGTCGCCGTTACGGCCCACGATGCCGACGCGGTCGCCGGCGTTGATGCCGAGCGAGACGTCCCGCAGCAGCGGGCGGACGCCGTACGCCTTCGAGACCTGCTCGAGGTTGAGAAGATTCGCCATGTCCCCTCCATTGTCCGGGAGGACACCAGCCCGGCACGAACCGTCGGCTGGCCTGACGCCGCGGCGTCAGGCGTAGGAGACGACGTGCGCGCCCGCCACCGGCGCGGCGGCCACCCGGACGTCCGGGTGGCCGTCGCGCAGGGCGGCGGCGACGGCGCGGGCGTTGTCGGCGTCCTCGCAGAGGTAGAGCGTCGTGGGGCCCGAGCCGGACACCATCGCGATGATCGCGCCCGCGCGCATCCCCGCCTGCAGCGTGTCCTCGAGCTCGGGCCGCAGGTCGAGGGTGGCGTCCTCGAGGTCGTTGCGGACCGCGACGGCGAGGTGGTCCGGCACGCCGCGGCGCAGCGCGTCGTACATCACCGCCGGGATCTCCGGCACCGGCGGCGACGGATGGAGGCGGTCGTACGCCGCGTAGACCGATGGCGTCGAGAGCCCCTCGTCGTCGGGGACGACGACCCACCACCAGGAGCCGTCGTCCTGGAGCGGCGTGACGACCTCGCCGCGCCCGGAGCCGGCGGCGGTGCCGCCGACCAGCGCGAACGGCACGTCGGAGCCGAGACCGGCGGCGAGGGTCAGCAGGTCGTGGTCGGAGGTGCCCAGCTCCCACAGCCGGTCGAGAGCGACCAGGGTGGCGGCCGCGTCGGCAGAGCCGCCCGCCATGCCTCCGGCGACGGGGATGCCCTTGTGGATCTCGATCCGGGCCCGCCGGTCGATGCCGTGGTGGGCGACGAGCGCGCGGCCGGCCTTGACCGCGAGGTTGCTGTCGTCGAGGGGTACGCCGGCGATCGGCTCGCTCAGCACGACCGACCAGTCCTCGGCATCGGTGACGGTGACGTCGTCGTACAGCCCCACGGCCTGGTAGACCGTCGCGAGCGGATGGAAGCCGTCGGGACGGCGCGGACCGACCCCGAGGTAGAGGTTGATCTTGGCCGGCGCACGCACCGTCACGCTCATGCAGGCTCCTCCAGGGACCCCAGAGCGGACAGCGCGAGCGTGATCCGGACGAAGGCGTGGATGTCGAGCGACTCCCCGCGGGCGAGCGGGTCGACCCCGGCTGCGCGGAGCGCCTCCTCGGCCCGCTGCGCCGAGCCGGCGAGCGGCCTGAGGACGCCGCGGAGCGCCTTGCGGCGCTGGGCGAACGCGGCGTCCACGACGGCGAACACCTGCTCCCGGGACACCGCCGTCGTCGGCGGCTCGCGGTGGGTCCAGGCGACCAGCCCCGAGTCGACGTTGGGCGCCGGCCAGAACACATTGCGGCCGACGGCGCCGGCGCGGCGTACGTCGGCGAACCAGGCGGCCTTCACGCTCGGGACGCCGTAGACCTTCGAGCCGGGCGGTGCCGCCAGCCGGTCGGCCACCTCGGACTGCACCATGACGAGTCCCTTGCGCAGCGACGGCAGCAGGGCCATCAGGTGGAGCAGGACGGGGACGGCCACGTTGTAGGGCAGGTTCGCGACCAGCGCCGTCGGCGGCGGCCCCGGCACCTCGGCGACCCGCAGCGCGTCCGCGTGGACCACCTCGAAGCCGCCGGCCTGTGCGGGCGCGCGGTCGGCGACGGTCGCCGGGAGCCGCGCCGCCAGGACGGGGTCGACCTCGATCGCCGTGACCCGGCCGGCCACCTCGAGCAGGGCCAGCGTCAGCGACCCGAGCCCGGGGCCGACCTCGACCACCACGTCCTCGGTCCCGACACCGGACTCGCGCACGATGCGCCGCACGGTGTTGGGATCGATGACGAAGTTCTGCCCGCGCTGCTTCGTCGGCCGCAGGTCGAGCTCGGCGGCCAGGGCCCGCACCTCCGCCGGCCCCAGGAGCCGGGGCGCGGAGGAGGCGGTCATGGCGGAGAGCCTAGTGGCCCGCCGAGTCGGCGCTTGCGCACGTCGCACGTACGCCGAGTCGGCGCTTGCGCACGCGTCAGGCGAGCTTGCCGCAGACCGGCCAGGCGCCGTAGCCGCCCTCGGCGGCACGGACGCGCTCGGCGACCGCGATCTGCGCCTCGCGGCTGTTCTGGTCCGGGCGACCGCTGCCGCCGTACGCCTGCCAGGTGGAGAGGCTGAACTGCAGACCGCCGTAGTAGCCGTTGCCGGTGTTCGCCGCCCAGTTGCCGCCGGACTCGCACTGCGCGATCCGGTCCCAGGCGGTGTTGCCGGAGGCGTAGTTGGTGGTCACCGGGCGGGCCTTCGTGCCGACCTTGACGATCTTCGGCTGGGCCTCGGTGACGGTCCGCGACCTCACGACGGCCTTCTTGATGGCCTCGCCGTTGCGGTAGACGATCCGGTAGGTCACGTCGCGTACGCCGTCCTGGCCGTCGGAGACGACCTTGGTCTCGCCCTTGTAGAGCGAGGAGTCCTCGCGCTCCTCGGTCGGCGCGGCCACGGTCTCGTGGGAGTCCCGCCTGATGACGGTCTTGAAGTCGGTGAAGACGATCTTGTCGCCGTCGTGGAGCATGGCGCCCGGCCGGGGGCTGACCTCGTCGTGGCCCTTGGGGTGTACGCCGAGCTCGTCTAGCGCGTCGAGCACGGTCAGCGCGGTGATCGTGCGCTTGACCGGCTTGTGCCCGGCGAGGCTGACCTTGACGGTCTTGGGCGTGATGATCTTCAGCGACATGCCGTCGCGGCCGATCGAGGCGCCGCGGCTGGTGGAGAGGTCGGCGCCGCCGCCGAAGCTGCGGCCGATCTCCTGGAGTGCGCTGCTGACGTCGGTCGCCGTCACCCAGTAGGTGTGGTCCTTGCCGTCGACGGCGAGCTCGAGCTTGCGGCCGTACTTCACCGAGATGGCGCTGCCGTCCTCGACCTTCGTGTCGAGGCTCGGCGCGACCTGGTCGTGGGCGTCGAGGTGGATGCCCTCGTGGTCGAGGACGTCGCCGACGGTCGACGACATCGAGCTGACCTCGTGGGACTTGCCGTCGACGGTGAGGGTCACGTTGGTCGAGAGGCTCTGGTAGCCCCAGGTTGCCCCGCCTGCCGCGAGAGCGGCCACGGCGACCAGTCCGATGAGGACCGGACGGCTCCGGCGCGAGTGGGAGAAGGTGCTGATCTTGCTGAGGGCGCGGCCGAAGACCGAGGTGCTGCTGGACGCCACGTTGCTCCGATGTTCGTGCTCTCCGGGCACGGGTGCCGACGCCCGAGGTCCCCTGTCGTGTCCTGTGAGCGGCGGCCGGTGATGCTCCCGATCCCGGCTGTCTAGTCCATCACCCGAACAAATCCCGTCGCCCAAATGCAAGTTCGCGACGGTTCTTTTACCTGGACCGGCCGGTAACATCGCGATCCGTTGTCCTACGGTTCGCGCGCGTGCGCGGCTGCGGATGCCCGAGGCGCCGTCCGCCGAGGCCGTCGCCGTACGCCAGATGTTCCAGCGTCATCACGGCGAGACCGGTCCATCTCTGTCCGTGAGCGATTCCTGAGAAATTCTTTACAAACGTTCAGGATTCTGGTGAGGTCCGCCGTTGGCACACCCCAGCAGGGGCTGGTCGTCACGCTTGTGATCTCGACCGCCTGGCGTCGCCGTTGCGGGCATCTGGCCGAGTTGGCCTACCAGGCTCCGCCGAAGGCGGCGTCGGTGTTGGCGTCGACGGCGTGGCAGAGCTCCCCGAGGTCCTCGCGGCGTACGTCGGCCATGAGCCGCATCGTCAGCGGGACCAGGTAGGAGGCGTTGGGGGCGCCGCGGTGCGGCATGGGGGTGAGGTACGGCGCGTCGGTCTCGACCAGGACGCGATCCTGCGGCACGACGCGGAGCGCGTCGCGCAGCGGCTCGGCGTTCTTGAACGTGACGGTGCCGGCGAAGGAGAGGTAGGCGCCACGGTCCAGGCACGCCTTCGCGAAGTCGGCGTCGCCGGAGAAGCAGTGCATGACCCAGCGCTCGGGCGGCCCGACCTGGTCGATCACCTCGAGCACCGCCTCGTGGGCGTCCCGGTCGTGGATGACGAGGGTCTTGTCGAGCCGCTTGGCGAGCTCGATGTGGCGGCGGAACGAGTACGCCTGCGTCTCGCGGCCCTCCTCGCCGGTGCGGAAGAAGTCCAGCCCGGTCTCGCCGACCGCGCGCACCCGCTCGTGGCCGGCGAGGTCCTCGATCTCGGCGAGCGCCTCCTCGAGGTCGTCGTGGAGCGGTGCGTCGTTCGGGTGGAGCGCGACGCCCGCGACGATCGCGTCGTACGCCGCCGCGGTCTCCACCGCCCAGCGCGCGCCGGGGAGGTCGCAGCCGATCTGCACGATCCGGGCGACGCCCACGGAGGACGCGCGGGCCAGCGCCTCCTCGACGGGCAGCGCCGCGGCCGACCGGCCCAGGTCGAGGTGGCAGTGGTTGTCGACGACCGACGCCGGCAGCGGCTCGGGGACGGGCGGGTACTCCTCCCGGCTCACGCCGCCGCCTCCGTGGAAGGACAGAGAGAATACGGACGCGGCGGCCTGAGAGATCTGACGGTCGCTCGCTGGCGCTCGCTCATGCGCCTCCGATCCGGTTGAGGATCGCCTCGGCCGCGGCCTCGGGGGCCTGGGTCGGGATCCAGTGGCTGACGCCGGTCAGCTCGACGTACTCGTACGGGCCTCTGACGTGCCGCGCGGTGCGCTCGACGCCGAGCCGGTCGATGGCCGTGTCACGGTCGCTCCACACCATCGTCGTCGGCACCTCGACCGGCGCGGCGCTGCCCATGCCGCGGATGGTGAGCGGCAGGGCGCGGTACCACATCAGCGCACCGGGCAGGGCGCCGTCGTCGACGATCTCCTGGCGGTAGCGGGCCAGCTCCTCCTCGGTCATCCCCGAGGAGCGCAGCATCCGGTCGACGAGGCCGCCGGGCTGGGCGGCGAGCCTCTCCGGGAGGCCGGGGATGTTGAAGGCGGCCATGTACCACGACTTCGGGCCCTGCGGGCCGAGGAGCGCGCTGGCGTACGCCGCCGGGTGCGGCACGGAGAACGCCGTCCAGGTCGTGACCAGATCGGGGCGGTGGGCGGCGACGAACCAGCCGACCGCGGCACCCCAGTCGTGGCCGACGAGGTGGACGGGCCCGCCGACCGCCTCGATCAGCGCGATCACGTCGCCGGCGAGCTTGGGAGTCACGTAGTCGTGCCGGCGGCCGGGCCGGGCGTGCGGCGAGTAGCCGCGCTGGTCGGGCGCGAGGGTGCGCACGCCGTGCTCGTGGAGCAGCGGCGCCACCTTCCGCCAGGACGTCGCCCGCTCGGGGAAGCCGTGCAGCAGCACGACCGTCTTGTCGGGAGCCGCGTCCAGCGGGCCCTCGTCGATCACGTCGAAGAGCAGCCCCTCGTGGGTGTAGGTCGTGACGCGCTCCGGCACCAGCTCGCTCATCCCCTGCCTCCTTCGATCGGCTTGTGCACAGCGTCGTACACCTCGCGCTTGGGTACCCCTGCCACCTTCGCCACCTCCACGATCGCCTCCTTGCGGCTCGTGCCGTCCTGCTCCAGCTCGGCGACCGCGGCCCGCAGGCTGGCCGGGTCGGCGTCGATCGCGGCCACCGGCGTCGTCCCGGAGACGACGATCGTCACCTCGCCGCGTACGCCGTCTGCGGCCCAGGCGACGAGGTCGCCGAGCAGACCCCGGCGTACCTCCTCGTGGGTCTTGGTCAGCTCCCGGCACACCGCCGCCGCGCGGCCCTCGCCGAAGGCGTCGCGCATCGCGGTCAGCGCCGCCTCGGTGCGGTGCGGGGCCTCGAAGAAGACCATCGTCCGCTCCTCGCGCGCGAGCGCCGCGAGCCGGCGCGACCGCTCGCCGGCCTTGCGCGGCAGGAAGCCCTCGAAGCAGAACCGGTCGACCGGCAGCCCGCTGACCGCGAGCGCGGTGAGGACGGCGCTCGGGCCCGGCACGGCAGTGACGTGGACGTCGTGCTCCACCGCCGCTGCGACGAGGCGGTAGCCCGGGTCGGACACGCTCGGCATCCCCGCGTCGGTGACCAGTACGACCCTGCTGCCGCCGAGCAGCTCGTCGAGCAGCGCCGGCGTGCGGGCCTGCTCGTTGCCCTCGAAGTACGACACGACCCGCCCGGAGACCGACACGCCGAGCTCGGTCGTCAGCCGCTTGAGCCGGCGGGTGTCCTCGGCGGCGACGACGTCGGCCTTCGCCAGCTCCTCGGCGAGCCGTGGCGGCGCGTCGTCCACCTGGCCGATCGGGGTGGCGGCGAGGACGAGGACGCCGGCCGGCCCGGGCTGCTCGGTGCTCACGGAGCCGATTGTGTCAGCCCGTAGAGTGCGCGCGTGGCGACGGTGACCAAGGATCGAGCGCAGGAGCGGGAGCGCACGGTCGGCCTGTCGCGCACCGCGCTGGGCCGCGCGGTGCCGTCGGCCTGGCGCCGCGCCGACCGGCGGCTGCGCGACGACCCGGTGCTCGGCTGGGTCGGGACGCTCGCCGTGACGCTGCTCGCCTTCGTGCTGCGGGTCTGGCACCTGAAGACGCCGAAGGCGTTCGAGTTCGACGAGACGTACTACGCCAAGGACGCCTGGTCGATGCTCCACTTCGGCTACGCGCGCAACTACGACGCCGACGCCGACCGCCACATCCTCGCCGGCGTCGTCGACGGCCAGTGGCTGAAGAGCCCGGAGATGATCGTCCACCCCGATGTCGGCAAGTGGCTGATCGCGGCCGGGGAGAAGCTCTTCGGGATGGACCCGTTCGGGTGGCGGATCGCCGCGTGCGTCGTCGGGTCGCTGATGGTGCTGGTGATGATCCGCTTCGCCCGTCGGATCACCCGCTCGACCCTGCTGGGGCTGGTCGCCGGCGTACTCCTCTGCTTCGACGGGCTCGAGTTCGTGCTCTCCCGGCTGGCACTGCTCGACATCTTCGTCGCCTTCTTCACCCTGCTCGCCGCGCACTTCATGGTGGCCGACCGGGACTGGTGCCGGCGGCGTACGGCGCGGGCGGTGTCGTCGGTCGACGGACCTCCGCGGTGGGGGCCGGTGCGCAGGCTGCTCTTCCGGCCGTGGCTGCTCGCGGCCGGGGTCACCTGGGGGCTGGCGATCGGCACCAAGTGGCAGGCGGCGTACGTCCTCGCGGCCTTCGGCCTGCTGTACGCCGCATGGTGCATCGGGATGCGGCGCTCCTTCGGCGTACGGCGGGCGTGGGCGAAGGCGCTGCTGGTCGACGGGCCGGTGGCGTTCCTGCACCTCGTCGTCGTGGCGGTGGTGGTCTACGTCGCGACCTGGACGCCGTGGATGGTGCACGCGGACGTGTACGAGAAGTCGCTCTCCTCGACGCAGTACACCCAGTACACCGGCCACGGGCACTGCGACGGCACGTCGTACGTCGCCGACCACCTGGACACGAAGAAGCGCTGGCCGACGGCGACCGAGCCGGACGCCCACGGCCTCGGCGAGGTGTGGCAGTCGCTGCGGACGCTCTGGTACTACCACCGCGACGTCTACACCTTCCACACCCACTTCCTGAACTGCGCGACGCACACCTACGAGTCGCAGCCCTCGGGCTGGCTGCTGCTCAACCGACCGGTCGGGGTGGCCGCGGACACCGGGATCAAGCCCGGCACCGACAGCTGCGACGCGCCGACCGGCTCGACCTGTCTGCGCCAGGTCATCCTGCTCGGCACCCCGCTGCTGTGGTGGGGGTCGTGCCTCGCGGCGATCGCCGCGCTCTTCTACTGGATCCTGGCGCGGGACTGGCGGTTCGGCGTCGCCGTGGTCGGGATCGCGTCGTCGTGGCTGCCGTGGCTGATGTACGCCGACCGGCCGATCTTCTCCTACTACACGATCGTGACGCTGCCGTTCCTCGTGCTCGCGTGCACGCTGGTGATCGGCAAGCTGATCGGGTCCGGCCGGGACTCCTCCCGGCGGCGTACGGTCGGCGTGGTCGTCTCCGGCGCCTTCGTCGTCCTCGTGATCGCGAACTTCGCCTGGTTCTGGCCGATCTACACCGACCAGCTGCTCACCCACTCCGAGTGGCTGGACCGGATCTGGTTCAAGCGGTGGATCTGAGAGTCTTGACCTTGTGACTGTTGACGACGGCGCGTCGGCCACCGTGCTGCGGGGGCGCGTCGTCGCGCCGGACGCGGTGCTCGAGGACGGCGTCGTCGAGGTCGCCGGCGACCGGATCGTGGCGGTTCGTACGCCGAGCCCGGCCGACCCCGCCCCGACCGGCGACTGGCTGCTGCCCGGGCTCGTCGACGTCCACAACCACGGCGGCGGGGGCGCGTCGTTCACCGCCGCCGACCCCGAGCAGGTCGCGGTCGCGGCGGCCCACCACCTCGCCCACGGCACGACCTCCGTGCTCGCCAGCGCCGTGACCGACGCGCCCGCGCGGATGCTCCGGGTCGTCGCGACCCTCGCGGACGCCGTCGACGCCGGGCTGCTCGCCGGCATCCACGTCGAGGGACCGTTCCTCGCCGAGGCGTGCCGCGGGGCGCAGGACGCCGCCTATCTCCTCCCGCCCGATCCCGCACTCGCCGCCGAGCTGGTCGCGGCCGGACGGGGCCACGTGCGCGTGATGACGATCGCCGCCGAGCTGCCGGGCGCCGAAGCGGTCGCCGAGGTGCTCGCGGCCTCGGGGGTCGTCGCCGCGCTCGGCCACACCGCCGCCGACGCGGCGACCGCGCGCGCCTTCCTCGCCGCGGGCCGAGCGCCCCTCGTCACCCACCTCTTCAACGGCATGCCGGCCGTCCACCACCGCTCCCCCGGCCCCGCGATGGCCGCACTGGCGGCCGCCGCTGGCGGGCTCACCTCCGTGGAACTGGTCGCCGACGGCGTACACCTCGACGACGAGACCGTCCGCGCCGTCCTCGACATCGCCGGCGAGCAGTCGGTGCTGGTCACCGACGCGATGGCGGCGGCCGGGATGGCGGACGGGGAGTACGAGCTCGGGCCGCAGCGGGTCGAGGTGCGCGGCGGGGTCGCCCGGATCGCGGGCGGCGGCGCGATCGCCGGCGGGACCTCGCGCCTCCTGGACCAGGTACGCCGCCACGCGGCCGCCGGCCTCCCGCTCGTCCGGCTGGTCCGCGCCGCCGCGACGCGGCCCGCCGCCGTCGTCGGCCTCTCGGACGTCGGCGCGCTCGCGCCCGGGCTGCGCGCCGACCTGGTGGTCGCCGGCGCCGACCTCCGGCCGCTGCGCGTGCTGCGGGCAGGTCGGTGGGTCGACGAGCGGGTCGGCGCCTGACCGCTTCGTCGCGCGCTCGGTCGGGGTGGGAGGATCGGGGCATGTCGGTCGTGAAGATCAACGCCCTGTCAGTCCCCGCCGGCGCCGGGGAGGAGCTCGAGAAGCGGTTCGCGGCCCGCGCCGGCGCGGTCGAGGGGTCGCCGGGCTTCCTCGGCTTCCAGCTCCTGCGCCCCACCCACGAGGGCGGCCGCTACTTCGTCGTCACCCACTGGGAGGACGAGGAGTCGTTCCAGGCCTGGCGCGAGGGCGGCGCCGGTCCGGCCCACGCATCCGAGCCCGGCGAGGAGCCGCGCCGCCCCGTGTCGACCGGGGCCGAGCTGCTGGAGTTCGAGGTCGTCCTCGACGTGAAGCCGAAGGCCGCGGAGTGAGTACGCCGGTGGATCAGCGGGCGCCGCAGCGGTCCGGCCCGGGGACCACCCTCGCCGGGCTCCGGCCGGCGTACGCCGGGCTCTGCCTCCTCGGCGACGTCGTGTGCGTCTTGCTGTTCTCGCTCGGCGGCCACCAGTCGCACGAGGCGGACTCCTCGCAGCTGGTCACGCTGCGGATCGCGTGGCCGTTCCTGGTCGGGCTGGCCGTCGGCTGGGCGGTCCTGGTCTGGCGCGGCTGGTCGGGCCGCCGGGTCTGGCCGGCCGGTGTGGCGGTCCTCGCCTCGTCGTACGTCCTCGGGCTGCTGCTCCGCGTCGCCACGGGCTACGGCATCTCCGGCGGCTTCCCCGTGGTCACGCTGCTCTTCCTCGCCATCACCATGCTCGGCTGGCGTGGCTTCGTCGCCGGCAAGCTGCGCTACCGCCGCTGATCCCCGCGCACGCTACGACAGGTCCGCCGTCCAGCGCTCCTCGATGCGGCCGTAGCGCCAGACCGCGAGGGCGAGGAGCCAGGCGACGACGAAGAGGCCCACGATGGCGTACCCGGCGTAGTCGAGGGGGATGGACGCGATCGCGGCCAGCGGACCGTGGGTGATGGAGAGCCGGTCGGCGATGACGCCGGCGAGCTCGATGGTGCCGATCACGAGGGCGACGGCGACCGAGATCGAGGTGATCGTGAGGTTGTAGAAGACCTTGCGGACCGGCTTGGCGAAGGCCCAGCCGTAGGCGTAGTTCATGAAGACGCCGTCGACCGAGTCCATCAGCGACATGGCGGCGGCGAAGAGGATCGGAAGCACGAGGATCGAGTAGAACGGCAGGTTGAACGCCGCCGCGCCGCCCGCCAGGACGAGCAGGCCGACCTCGGTGGCGGTGTCGAAGCCGAGCCCGAAGAGCACGCCGATCGGGTAGATGTGCCACGGCTTGCGCACCGACTTCGTGAGGCCGCCGAGGAACCGGTTCATGAAGCCCCGGCTGTCGAGCTGCCGCTCGAGCTCCGCCTCGTCGTACTCGCCCTGCCGCATCCTGGCGAAGACCCGCAGGATCCCGAGCAGCGCTACCAGGTTGAGGATGCCGAGCATCCAGAGGAAGACCCCGGACACGGTCGGGCCGATCATCCCGGTGAGGGTGTGGAGGGTGGAGTCCTCGTGCTCGACGGAGCCGACGAGCGCCTTGACCCCGATCGAGAGCAGGAACGCCAGCGCGAAGACGATGGTGGAGTGGCCGAGCGAGAACCAGAAGCCGACGGTCAGCGGCTTGCGCCCGTTGCCGCTGGTCTGGGCGTCCTGGAGCAGCTTGCGGGTGGTGTTGTCGACGGCCGCGATGTGGTCGGCGTCGAAGGCGTGCCGCAGTCCGAAGGTGTAGGCGAGGACGCCGACCCCGACGGTGAAGACCGGGTGGTCGCCGCCGAGGTGGAAGTGCTGCGGCGCCACCAGCCCGAACAGCACGCCGAAGCCGACCACGTGGAGCGCGACCACGACCGTCGCCATCATCGCCAGCGACCGCTTGTCGGCGGCCCCCAGGCTGGCCCGGAACTCCCGCAGGTGGCTCACTCGCGTTCCCTTCGACTCGATTGATCGACGCTGTTGCGAACTTATCGCAATAACGCGAGTGGGGCGACAGCGGGGCGGGCGCCGTCTCAGTCCGTGGCTGGCTCCGTGGATGGCTCGGTGGCGACGACGCGCTCGAGCGTCCGCAGGGCGCGTGCGATCCGCGGCGACTCGTCGCCGGCCCGCGTGCCGACGAGGAGGTCGATCCCGAGGCTGGCCGGCACGAGGGGTCGGTACGTCGCCCCGGCGATCCCGAGCGCCGCGACCGGCTCGGGCGCGACCGCCACCCCGAGCCCGGCGGCGACGAAGGTCACCAGCGTCGAGGTCTCCGCGACCTCGTGCCGCACCCGCGGGTCGAAACCCGCGTCGTGGGCGAGGCGTACGACGAGGTCGTACATCGCCGACCGCCCGTGACCGGCGTGCGTCACCAGGTCCTCCCCCTCGAGGTCGGCCATCCGGAGCCGCTTGCGCGCAGCGAGCGGGTGACCCTCGGGCAGCACCACGATGAGCCGGTCCCGGCGTACGGGTCTCGTCTCCACCTCCGGGTCACGCACCGGGCCGCGCAGCAGCGCCAGGTCCACGTCGCCGGCGACTAGCGCCGAGACCAGGTCGGGGCCGAGCATCTCACCGCGGAACTCCACCTCGACGCCCGGCAGCTCCTCGCGCAGGCTGCGGGCCAGCAGCGGCATGAGGGAGTACGTCGCCGAGCCGACGCAGCCGAGCGCGAGATGCCCCGCGACCCCGCTGTCGATCCGCCGGGCCTCGTCCTCGGCGGCGTCGACCGAGGCGAGGATCTCCCGCGTCCGCTCGAGGAAGACGGCGCCGGCCGGGGTGAGCTCGACCCGGCGGGTGGAGCGGCGCAGCAGCTCGACGCCGAGCTCGGCCTCGAGGGCACGGATCTGCTGGGAGAGCGGCGGCTGGGCGATGTGCAGCCGCTCGGCGGCGCGGCCGAAGTGGAGCTCCTCGGCGACGGCCCGGAAGTAGCGCAGATGTCGCAGTTCCATGCCATCAATATTCCATATGTCTCAATCAGGTGGAAATGGATACTTCCCCCGACTCAGTGGGGCGACGTAGCGTCGGTCACATGAGCGATGTCGTGATCTGCGAACCGATCCGCACCCCTGTCGGCCGCTTCCTCGGGGCCCTCGCCCCGCTCAGCGCCACCGACCTGGCCACCACCGTGCTGAAGGAGCTGGTCGCCCGCACCGGGCTCGGCGAGGGCGACGTCGATGACGTCGTGCTCGGCAACGGCTATGCCAGCGGCGAGAACCCGTCGATCGGCCGGATCGCGGCGCTCGACGCCGGGTTGGGCACCGGCGTTCCCGGCCTCCAGATCGACCGACGCTGCGGCTCCGGCCTGCAGGCGGTGATGTACGCCGCCGGCCAGGTCGCCACCGGGGCGGCGAAGCTCGTCGTGGCCGGCGGGGCCGAGTCGATGTCGAACGTCGAGCACTACGCCCTCGGGCTCCGCGGCGGCGTCAAGCAGGGCGGGATCGACCTCGCCGACCGCCTCGACCGCGCCCGCGAGACCGCGGGCGGCAAGGACCACCCGATCCCGGGCGGCATGATCGAGACCGCCGAGAACCTCCGCCGCCGCTACGGCATCAGCCGCGAGGAGCAGGACGAGATGGCCGTCCGCTCCAACCAGCGCGCGGTCGCCGCCCACGAGGCCGGCAGGTTCGCCGACGAGCTGGTACCGGTCACGATCCCCGGCCGGCGCGGCAAGCCCGACACCGTCGTCGACCGCGACGAGCACCCGCGCGCCGACACGTCGATGGAGACGCTCGGCAAGCTCCGCCCGATCCGCCTCAAGGTCGACCCCGAGTCGACCGTGACCGCGGGCAACGCCTCCGGCCAGAACGACGGCGCCGCGATGTGCGTCGTCACCACCCGCGAAGAGGCCGAGAGGCGCGGGCTCACCCCGCTGCTCGCCCTGAAGTCGTGGGCGGTCACCGGCGTCGAGCCCGAGTACATGGGCATCGGGCCGGTCTCCGCGACCGCCGCCGCACTCGAGCGCGCCGGGCTCACCTCGCTCGACGAGATCGACCTGATCGAGATCAACGAGGCCTTCGCCGCCCAGGTGCTCGCCGTCCTGCGCGAGTGGAAGATCGACCCGACCGACGAGCGGCTCAACCCCAACGGCTCCGGAATCTCCCTCGGCCACCCGATCGGCGCCACCGGCGCCCGGATCCTCGCCACCGCCGCCCGCGAGGCGCAGCGCCGCGAGGCCCGCTACGTTCTGGAGACGATCTGCATCGGCGGTGGGCAGGGCATCGCCGCCGTGTTCGAGACCGTCCGCTGAGCCCGACGTACCCCGTCGTACCCCACCCCATCGAAGATCTGGAGCATCCATGACCCTGGACAAGGTGGTCGGCTCCGCCGCTGAGGCGGTCGCCGACATCCCCGACGGAGCGAGCCTCGCCGTGGGCGGCTTCGGCCTCGCCGGCATCCCGTGGTTCCTCATCGACGCGCTGCTCGAGCAGGGCGCCTCGGACCTCACCGTCGCCTCCAACAACTGCGGCGTCGACGGGGCCGGCCTCGGGCTCCTGCTCGAGGCCCACAAGATCACCCGCGTCATCGCGTCGTACGTCGGGGAGAACAAGGAGTTCGCGCGGCAGTACCTTGCCGGCGAGCTCACCGTCGAGCTCACCCCGCAGGGCACGCTCGCCGAGCGGCTGCGGGCAGGCGGCAGCGGGATCGGCGCGTTCTACACCCCGACCGGCGTCGGCACGCTCGTCTCCGAGGGCGGCATGCCGTGGCGCTACAACTCCGACGGCAGCGTCGCGCTGACCTCGCCGCCGAAGGAGGTGCGGGAGTTCCAGGGCAAGAAGATGGTGCTCGAGGAGGGCATCGTCACCGACTACGCGCTCGTCCGCGCCGCGGTCGTCGACCGGGCCGGCAACGCCGTCTTCCACGCCGCCGCGCGCAACTTCAACCCGCCCGCCGCGATGTCCGGCCGCATCACGATCGTCGAGGCGGAGAAGGTCGTCGAGGTCGGCGAGCTCGGCCCCGACGAGATCCATCTGCCCGGCATCTTCGTCCAGCGGATCCTCGAGCTCACCCCCGAGCAGGCTGCCCGCAAGGACATCGAGAAGCGCACCACCCGCCAGCGCCCGAGCGAGGAGAACTGACATGAGCTGGTCCCGTGACGAGATGGCCGCCCGCGCGGCGCAGGAGCTGAACGACGGCGACTACGTCAACCTCGGCATCGGCCTGCCGACGCTCATCCCCGACTACCTGCCGGAGACGTCCACGGTCGTGCTCCACGCCGAGAACGGCATCCTCGGCGTCGGCCCCTTCCCGTACGACGACGAGGTCGACCCCGATCTCATCAACGCCGGCAAGCAGACCGTGACGGTGCTCCCCGGAGCGTCGTACTTCGACTCGGCCACCTCCTTCGCCATGATCCGCGGCGGCCACATCGACGTCGCCGTCCTCGGCGCGATGCAGGTCGCCATCAACGGCGACATCGCCAACTGGATGATCCCCGGCGCCATGGTCAAGGGCATGGGCGGTGCGATGGACCTCGTCAGCGGCGCCGGCCGGGTCATCGTGCTCATGGAGCACGTCACGAAGAAGGGCGAGCCCAAGCTGCTCACCGAGTGCAGCCTCCCGCTCACCGGCAGCGGCATCGTCAAGCGGGTCATCACCGACCTGTGCGTCCTCGACGTCACCGGCACCCACTTCGACCTCGTCGAGCTCGCCCCGGGGGTGTCGTACGACGACGTCGCCGCCGCCACCGGTGCGCCGGTCGTCGACAAGACGGCTGTCGTGGCCTGAGGGGCGGCGGTGGCCGGCCGTTTCAGGTTTCCCCGGCCGGCCGGGTAATCCCGATGTTGTGGGGTGTCTGAACACCCCACAAGGTCGGATTTCCCCTGCCAGCCGGGGAAACCACACCGGCAGCCGGGGAACCAAGAGCGGCGGCCCGGACCCTAAGCCCCCCGCCGAGGCCCGGGCAGCGTGGGATGCATCGCGGCCAGCTCGGCGCGGGTGCGGACGCCGAGCTTCGCGTAGATCCGGGTGAGGTGGTACTGCACGGTCTTCGGCGACACGAACAATCGGGCGGCGACCTCGCGGTTGGAGAGCCCAGTGGCGACGAGGTCGGCGACGGACTCCTCCTGCGGGGTGAGGTCGTCGGGCCCGCGGTCGCCGCGTACGGCGTGGACGCCGCCGGCCTTGAGCTCGCGGTCGCAGCGCTCGACGTACGTGCGGGCGCCGAGGGCGAGGTAGACGTCGCGCGCGAGCGAGAGCATCCGGTCGGCCTCGCGGCGTTTGCCCGCCCGACGCAGCGTCTGCCCGAAGGCGAACCGCACCCGGGCGAGGTCGTAGCGCAGCGGCATCGCCTCGAGCAGCCGCAGTGACTCCTCGAACGACGCCCGTGCCGCTGCGAGGTCGCCGGTCGCACCTTGGAGACGCCCGCGGGCGTAGCCGAGCCGGACCAGCGACGAGCGGTGGCCGCGCTCCCGCGCCCGCGCCTCGTGCCCGGTGAGCAGCGCATCGGCGGCGTCGTACCTGCCCTCGACGACGAGCGCGTTGGCCAGGACGTCCACCCACGGCCAGAAGCCGGGCTCGTCCAGGCTGGTGCCGGCCGGAACGCGGGTCAGCGGCTCGAGGGCCTGGAGTACGCCGGCGTAGTCGCTGCGCGCCTCCGCGACCTGGGCGCGGGCGAGCTGGCACGGCACCTGCATCACCTCATAGCCCAGTGCCAGCGACTCGGCGACCCGCACCGACTCCTCGGCCTGCTGCCACTCACCGCGCAGCGCACTCACCTGTGCGGCGGTCCACTCGAGGAGCGGGATGATGAGCGTCATCCCCGACGTACGCGCCAGTTCGCGGCCGCGCTCCACCACCCGCAGCGCCTGGTCCCAGTCGCCGGTGACGACGTGGGCGCGCGCCAGCCACGCGGCTGACCACAGCGCGATCCGGGTCGAGCCGCCGAGCTCGGTCGACAGCGCGCTCTCGAGACGCACGCGGGCGTCCTCGACCCGGTCGACCGCGAGCTCCAGCCAGCCCATCCCCATCGCGACCCGTTGCGCCTGGGCGCCGTGCGGGACGCGCTCGGCCAGCTCGGCGTACGACGCCAGCGCCGCGTCGGGGTCGCCCGCGGCGGCGACGCCGAGACCGCGGATCGCAGCGGCCTCCAGTCCGGCCGGCGAGTCCGCGCCGGCCAGCGCGATCGCCCGGTCGGCCCACCGGACGAGCTCCGGGCCTTGGCACCGGGCGAGGGCATGGAGCACGTGTCGCTGCGCGATGAGGCCGGCGGTGGCGGGATCCCGGTCGACGTTGACGATGTCCCAGGCCCGGCGCAGTCGCGAGCCCGCCTCGGCCGCCCGGCCGCGGAGGACGGCGAGATAGGCGAGTACGGCGTCACGGAGCGGCGTCTCGCGAAGCGACTCGATCACGGGCACGAGCGCGCTCGCGCCCAGCGCGTCGCCGGCGGCCACCTGCGCGTCGACGCTGCGGGTGAGCCGCTCGTCGCGCAGCAGCGGGTCGCTGGTGAGACGGCCGGCCTGCCGCCACAGTCCGGCGGCGACGCCCCAGGCTCCCGCGTCCGCCCGCTGGCGGGCGAGCCGGTCGACGTCGTCGGCCAACGCGTCGTCGACGGTCGGAGCTGCGGCGACCAGGTGGCCGAGACGGCGGGCCGGATCGGCGACGACGTCGGCGGCCCGCCGGTGCAGGTCGGCCGAGACCTGCTCGCCGAGGTGGGCCAGGACCGCTGACCGGACCATCGGGGCCGGCTGCTGCAGATCGGGGGTGAGCAGCTCCGCGCGGACGGCCTCGTCGAGCGCCGGCAGCGGGTCGGACAGGTCGGCCAGGGCGGCCGCCTCGGCGAGTGCGACGGGCGGTCCGGCACCGTGTTCCCCCGGCTCGGTGGGCTCGGCGAGCACCGCGACGGCCGCGACCAGGGCCCGCGCGGCCCCGCCGCAGCCGGCCAGCCGGCCACCGACGTCCGCCGCGACGTGCGCCGGCGCGGGGAGGTCCGGGTCGTACCGTGCCCACCGCGAGGCCGGCAGCTCCTCCAGCAGCGCCGCCGCGTCGCCCGGGTTGCCCTGCGTGTGCCGCCAGAGCGCCTCGGCCATCGCGGGGTGCAGCGCACGGCCGCGCGCCGCCGCCAGCTCGGCGACGTCGGCGGGCGCCACCGGGCCGAGGCGGAGCTCCTCGCCCCCCAGCGACGCGAGTACGCCGTCGGCCGACCGCGCCACGAGCAGCACCAGCAGCGGGAGCGACCGGTGGTGACGCACGACCGTGGACAAGGTCTGCAGCGAGCATGCGTCCCCGGCGCCGGCGTCGTCGACCACCGCGAGGGTCGGCCCGGTCACTGCCTCGCGCAGCTGCTCGGCCGCCGCGACGGGGTCGTCCGGGACGTCGGTCTGCAGCAGCTGGCGCAGCACTCCGCCGGCGTACTCCTGCTCCCAGGGCACCGCCCGCGCCCGCAGCACCCGCACCGGCTCCGCCGAAAGCTGCTCCGCCGAAAGCTGCTCGGCCGCGAGCTGCTCGGCCAGCGCGCTCTTGCCCCGTCCGGCGGGACCGGTCAGCAGCACCAGCCGGGCGCCGCTGACGCCGATCCCGGCCAGCACCTCCCGGAGCTCGCCGAGCTCGGCGTCCCGTCCGACGAGCACCGGCCTCGCTGTGAGCACGACCACACCCTAGTGCGGCCCGCCCACTCACCCGAGGTCGCCGCCTGCGACCGGCAGGACCGTTCCGGTGATGTACGACGCCTCGTCGCTGGCGAGGAAGCAGATCGCCGCCGCCTGCTCGTCGAGCGTGCCGTAGCGGTGCATCAGCGAGGAGTCGATGGTCTGGTCGATGTGCGCCTGGAACCATGCCCTCTCCGACTCGCTCCGCGGCTCCGGGGTCCCCCGCGAGACCCTCCGCGGCGGCGCCTCGGTGCCGCCCGGGGCCGTCGCGACCACGCGGACCCCGGAGTCGGCGTACTCCATCGCGAGGGAGGCGGTGATCGCGTTGATGCCGCCCTTGGCCGCGGAGTAGGGGATCCGGTGGATGCCGCGCGTCGCCGCGGAGGAGACGTTGACGATGACGCCGTGTCCCCGCTCGACCATCCCCGGCAGGACCGCTCGGCAGGCGTAGAGCGTCGTCATGAGCGACCGGTCCACCTCGGCCCGGATCTCGGCGTCGGTGAACTCGGTGAACGGCTTGAAGTTGATCGCGCCGCCGACGTTGTTGACGAGGACGTCGATCCGGCCGAACTGCGCCAGCGCCTGCTGCACCATCGCCGCGGCGCCGTCGTAGTGCTCGAGGTCGGCTGTCACGGCCAGCGCGTCCGGGCCTTCGGCCGTCAGCTCGTCGGCGAGCTCCTTGACCAGCTCGGACCGGTCGGCGACGACGAGCGCTCCGCCCTCGGCGCTGACCCGCCGGGCCACCTGGGCACCGATCCCCTGGGCCGATCCGGTGACGACCACGACCTTGCCGTCGAACCTCCCGGGCGTCACGAACCGGGGCCGCTTCGAGGCGAGCCGGTCCGACATCGCCCGCCGCATCGTCTCCTTCGACCGGTGGGCGTGGGCGACGATCAGCTCGCGGGCACGCTCCCGGTCACCGGTCTCGAACGCCGCCACGATGTCGAGGTGGTCCTGGGCGCAGAGCGGATGGCACCAGGTCGCGTGCCGCAGCACGTCCTCCATCCGGCCCTTCACCCCGAGGGCCTGGTAGGCCTGCAGCAGGTGCTCGTTGCCGGTCTGGGCGAACAGGTAGTCGTGGAACGCGGCGTTCGACTCCGTGTAGCCGGCAGCGTCGGTGAACCGGTCGCCGTCGACGTACGGCACCGTCGACTCGGCGAGCAACCGGTAGCCGGTCAGCTGCTGCGAGGTCAGTCGTCCGATGGTCAGCTCCAGCGCCCCGAGCTCGAGCGCCTCGCGGGCCTCGAAGATGGCGTCCGACGCCTGGACGTCGGGGTGCTCCTCGCCGATCTGGTAGCCGTCCGGCGTCACCGCCGGACCGCCGGTCGAGCTCGCCCCGACGCTGGTGCGCGCCGAGACCTCCTCGACCGGCGCGACGTGGGTGTCGGTCGGGAACATCTCCTGGCCGGTGATCCGGCGTACGGCGTCGCCGTCCTCCACCAGGACCGACGGACCGTCCCACGGCCCCAGCTCTGCTGCCGGCAGGAGCTCCTGGCCCGCGATCCGGCGGGCGTCGGCAGCAGGGAGCAGCTCCTCGCCTGCTGTCGCGTCCTCGGCTGCTGTCGCGTCCTCGGCCGCTGTCGTGCCCGGGGCGACCGTGTTGGTCTCGCCACCGCTCGCTTCGCTCGCGGGCTCGACCGGCGTCCCGGTTGGCTCCCCCTCTTCCGGCGGTGGCTGTTTGCCCGGGACGGCCAGGGCGAACTTCTCGTAGTAGAACCCGGTCGGCTCGATGCCGGCGTCCGCGACGTGCGACCGCACGGCCTCGACCATCGGGGGCGGGCCGCACAGGTAGATGGCGACATCGCCGTCGTACAGGTGCTCGGGCCGGATCAGGCTCATCACGTAGCCCTTGTTGGCGGCCGAGCTGGCCGGGTCCGAGACGCAGTGGTCCCAGGTGAGGCCGGGCAGCTGCGCCGCGAGCTCATCGAGCTCGTCGAGCCCGCACAGGTCGTCGTCGGTACTGACGCCGTACACGAGATGGGCGCGCCGCTCGGAGCCGTCGGCGCGCAGCTTACGGAGCATCGCCAGGATCGGCGCGAGCCCGGTCCCGCCGGCGATCAGGAGCACCGGCCGGTCGGTCTCGCGCAGGAAGAACGAGCCGTTCGGGCCGGTGAAGCGGACCCGGTCGCCGGTCTGGGCGCGGTCGGTCAGCCAGTCCGACATCGCACCGCCCGGGGTGAGCTTGATCAGGAAGGTGAGCCGCTCCTCGTGCGGGGCGTTGCTGAAGGAGTACGACCTGGTGACGCCGGGGTCGCCGGTGTCGGGCACCGCGATGTTGACGTACTGCCCCGGCAGGAACGCCAGCTCGCCGCGGTTCGGGATCTCGAGCCCGAGCCGCACCGTCGTCGGCGAGACCCGCTCGAGCTCCACGACGGTGCCGTCGTACGTCGCCGCGCGGGTCTTCGCGACCTCGGAGGTGCTGGCGATCTGCAGGACCAGGTCGGAGTGCGGCCGGAGCTGGCACGGCAGGACGTACCCCTCCGCCGCCTCGGGCTCCGAGAGCGCGTCGTCGATGTAGACGCCGTGCTCGTACTCGCCCGACTCGCACCGCGCCTTGCACGTCCCGCACGCGCCGTCGCGGCAGTCGAGCGGGATGTTGATCCGCTGGCGGTACGACGCGTCGGCGACCGTCTGGTCCTCGCGGCAGGTGATGAAGCGGGTGACGCCGTCCTCGAACGACAGCGCCACCGAGTGCGTGGCGCTCCCCTGGGCGGTGTCCTGGGCCGTGTCCTGGGCGTTCTCCTGGGTGGCAGTCATGGCGACACCTCAGAAGTGGTAGACGTCCACCACGTGGTGGATGTAGTCGTTCTTCAGCACCACCGTCTTGCGACGGATGAGCGGCTGCTCGCCGGAGAAGTCGATCGTGTAGAACGACGTCCCGTAGTAGGGGTCCACGGTGTGGTAGCGGAAGTACATCGTGTGCCAGTTGAACCGTACGTCGACGAGGTCGCCGCGCCGCTCGATCACCTCGACGTTGGAGATGTTGTGCGACGTCCGCGGCTCCGGGATCGAGGTCGCCGAGGAGCGCTCCGTGCGGACCCGGAAGACCCGGTCCTCGAGCCCGCCCTTGTTGGGGTAGTAGATCAGTGAGATCTCCTGCTGCGGGTCCTCGGTGAGCCGGTCGGTGTCGTCCCACGACGGCATCCAGTAGACGACGTCGTCGGCGTAGCAGCCGAGCCACTTCTCGAACTCGCGGTCGTCGAGGTAGCGCGCCTCGCGGTAGAGGAACTGCTCGATCGTGTTCTGGGTGATCAGCCGCGCGCCGGTCCCGGACGTCGAGCCGGTCGAGACGCCGCTGTGTGCGATGGTCATGTCAGTTCCCCTCCCCGTTCCGGTGGCGCGCCGCGAAGGCCGACTCCTCGGCGGCCACGGCCTTGCCGCATGGTCTCCAGCCAGTAGCCGTGCTGGACGGGGTAGAGCCCCTCGTCCTCGTTCTTGACCCCGGCCGAGATGACGCCGTGCATGCCGAGCGCCTCGGCGACCGGGTCCGGGCCGCTGAGCCAGTGCTCCGCGCCGCGGCTCATGTCGTTCCAGGGCGCGTTCGTGGCCCGGAAGGTGAGCTGGCAGGAGCGGAACTCCTCGAGGTCGTCCGGCGTCGCCATCCCGGAGGCGTTGAAGAAGTCCTCGTACTGCCGGATCCGCCAGGCCCGCGCCTCCCGGCTCTCGCCCTTCGGGGCGATGCAGTAGATGGTCACCTCGGTCCTGTCCGGCGCGATCGGACGGAAGTGCCTGATCTGGGTGGAGAACTGGTCCATCAGGTACACGTTCGGGTAGAGGCACAGGTTCCGGGAGCCCTTGACCATGAACTCGCCCTTGGCGTCGCCGTACTTCTCCTTCAGCTCCTCCATCCGGTCCCACAGCGGCCGGTCCTGGGGGTTGCCCGCCCAGGTCCACAGGCACAGGTGGCCGTTCGGGTACGACCAGTAGCCGCCACCTGACTTCCCCCACTGGCCGGCGTCGAGCGTCTTCGTCGCGTTCGTCGACTCGCCCGTGTTCCTCCGCGACGTCGTCGCGGCGTAGTTCCAGTGCGTCGCCGTCACGTGGTAGCCGTCGGCGCCGTTCTCCGCCTGGACCTTCCAGTTCCCGTCGTAGGTGTACGTCGAGGCGCCGCGGAGCACCTCGAGCCCGTCGGGCGACTGGTCGACGAGCATGTCGATGACCTTGGTGGTGTCGCCGAGGTGCTCTTCGAGCGGTACGACGTCGGGGTTGAGGCTGCCGAAGAGGAACCCGCGGTAGCTGGCGAACCGCTCCACCTTCGTCATGTTGTGGGAGCCGTCGACGTCGAAGGTCGCCGGGTAGCCGGCCCCCTCCGGGTCCTTGACCTTGAGCAGCGTCCCGTCGTTGCGGAACGTCCAGCCGTGGAACGGGCAGGTCAGCGTCGTACGGTTGTCGGTCTTCTTGCGGCAGACCATCGCGCCGCGGTGGGCGCACGCGTTGATGAGCAGGTGGAGCTCGCCGTCCTTGTCGCGGGTGATCACGACCGGCTGGCGCCCCATGTAGGTCGTGAAGTAGTCGCCCGGCCTCGGCAGCTGGCTCTCGTGGGCGAGGTAGATCCAGTTGCCCTCGAAGATGTGCCTCATCTCGAGCTCGAAGATCTCCTCGTCGGTGAAGATCCGTCGGTTGGCGCGGTAGATCCCGGCCTCACGGTCGTCGATCACCGCGTCGGCGAGCACGCCCTCGAGACGGTCGAAGGTGTCGGTGGCGGGCCCTTCGTACGCCGTGGGCCGGTCCGAGGTTGTGGTCATGGTGTGCCTCCAGCGGGTCGGGTCCCTCGACCTTGGCACCGGGTGGCGTCCGTCACACGAGGCGAATGCCCAGTCCCGACCTAGGCATCGATTGATCGCCACGGCTTATCAATGACCCGAAAACAGGACCTTGTCGTCGATAGATCCGCGACTTAGCGTGGCGGGGCACGTGGCACTCGTCACACCGTGCCCACCGACCCACACTGCGCCCACCGACCGATCGACGGGAGAGGACCCATGGAGCTGCGGCACCTGCGCTACTTCGCGGTCGTCGCGGAGACCTGCCACTTCGGCCAGGCCGCCGAGCGACTGCACATCGCCCAGCCGGCGCTCTCCCAGGCGATCCGCCAGCTCGAGGCCGAGCTCGACGTCACCCTCTTCAACCGCACCACGCGACAGGTCTCGCTGACCCCGGCCGGCGAGTTCCTCCGGGCCGAGGTGACGCGGGTGCTCGGCGCGGTCGACGACAGCGTCCGCGGCGTACGCCGGATCGCCGGGGGCCGGCACGGGCTGGTCCGCCTGGGGCTCACCGGTACGGCGGCGTTCTCGCACCTTCCCGCCATCGCGCGGGTCGTCAAGCGCGAGCTGCCCGGCGTCGCCCTCGAGATCCACGCCGACCTGCTGACGCCCGCGCAGTGCGAGCGGCTGCGGGCCGGCTCCCTCGACCTGGCCGTCCTCCGGCCGCCCGCCGTGGGCGAGGGCATCGCGCTGCGCACCGTCGACGTGGAGCCGCTCGTCCTCGCCGTACCCGCCGACCACCGGCTCGCCGTCGAGCCGGTCATCTCGATGGTCGACCTGCGCAGCGAGCCGTTCGTCGTCTACGGCAGCCGCGACTCGGCCGTCAACGAGGCGGTGCTGCGCAGCTGCCGCGCCGCCGGGTTCGTCCCGCAGCGCGAGCACGAGGCCCCCGGGACCGCCGTGCTCCTGGCCCTCGTCGCCGCCGGGCTCGGCGTCTCCGTGGTCCCGGCCGGCGTACGGTCGCTGCCCCTGGAGGGCGTGGTGTTCCGCGACCTCCTGGACGCGGGCAACGTCGACCTCGCCCTCGGCTGGCTCGACGGTCAGGACAACCCGGTCGTCGACGCCGTCGTCGGCGTCCTCGAGACAGCCGGGCTGCTGCGGACCCGGCCCGACGCCGTCCCGACCGAGGGGGCCCGATGAAGATCACCGCCGTAGAGGCGATCCCGTTCGCCATCCCGTACCTCAAGCCGCTCCGGTTCGCCAGCGGTGAGGTGCACACCGCCGAGCACGTGCTCGTCCTCGTCCACACCGATGACGGCGTCGTCGGCGTCGCCGAGGCGCCACCGCGGCCGTTCACGTACGGCGAGACCCAGCGCGGCATCGTCGCGGTGGTCGAGGACCTCTTCGCCCCGGCGCTCGTCGGGCTCACCCTGCTCGAGCGCGAGGTCGCCCAGGCGCGGCTCGCGCGCACCGTCGGCAACCCGACCGCCAAGTCCGCGGTCGACATGGCGATGTGGGACGCGCTCGGCAAGACCCTGGAGCTCCCCGTGACCGACCTGCTCGGGGGCTACACCGACCGGATGCGCGTCTCCCACATGCTCGGGTTCGAGGAGCCCGCGACGATGGTCGCGGAGGCCGAGCGGATGGTGGAGACGTACGGCATCCGCACCTTCAAGGTGAAGGTCGGCCGCCGCCCGGTGAGCCTCGACACCGCCGTCGTACGCGCGCTGCGCGAGCGGTTCGGCGACACCGTCGAGCTGTACGTCGACGGCAACCGCGGCTGGAACGCGTCGGAGTCGCTTGCGGCGATGCGCGAGATGGCCGACCTCGGACTGCTCTTCGCCGAGGAGCTCAACCCCGCCGACGACGTCCTCGGCCGGCGCTGGCTCGTCGAGCGTCTCGACGTGCCCTTCATCGCCGACGAGTCGGTGCCGACACCGGCCGAGGTCACGCGCGAGGTGCTCGGAGGCTCGGCGACAGCGGTCAGCATCAAGACCGCACGCACCGGTTTCACCGTCTCGCAGCGGGTCCACCACCTCGCCGAGGGGCTCGGCCTCGAGGTCGTGATGGGCAACCAGATCGACGGCCAGGTCGGGACCGCCTGCACCATCGCGTTCGGCGCGGCCTTCCGGCTCACCAGCCGCCGCGCCGGCGAGCTCTCGAACTTCCTCGACATGAGCGACGACCTGCTCACCGAGCCACTGCAGATCCGCGACGGCGAGCTGGTCCTGCGCCAGCGGCCCGGTATCGGGATCGAGATCGACCCCGACAAGCTCGAGCGCTACCGCACCGACCGCTGACACACCCAGACCTGACCTGGCCGTCCCGAGGCGGCCAGGACCACCAGGAGACAACAAGGAGATGACCATGAGCACCACCCACCCCACCGAGGCCGCCGCGGAGGCCGCGGCCGCCACGGCCGCCGCCTCCGGCGCGAGCGCCACCGCCCGCTTCCAGACGGACAAGACCTTCCAGGCCGTCCAGGACACGCCGAAGGAGCGCGTCGACCGGCTGGCCAAGCGCGTGCTGGGCGCCGTCTACGACACCATCCGCGAGGAGCAGGTCACGTACGACGAGTACAACGCGCTCAAGGCGTGGCTGATCCAGGTCGGGCAGGACGGTGAGTGGCCGCTGTTCCTCGACGTGTGGGTCGAGCACGTCGTCGAGGAGGTCGCGACCGCCGACCGAAAGGGCAACAAGGGCACCATCGAGGGGCCGTACTACGTCCCGAACGCACCCGAGATCGCCGACGAGAACGGTGTCGGCAACGTCCCGATGCGCGAGGGCGAGAAGGGCACCCCGCTGGTCTGGAAGGGCACCCTCACGTCCACCGACGGCACCCCGCTCAGCGACGGGAAGATCGAGATCTGGCACGCCGACGACGACGGCTTCTACAGCCAGTTCGCCCCCGGCCTGCCGGAGTGGAACCTGCGCGGCACCAACCACGTCGGTCCCGACGGCTCCTTCGAGATCCACACCGTGCAGCCCGCGCCGTACCAGATCCCGACCGACGGTGCCTGCGGCAAGCTGATCGCCGCCGCCGGGTGGCACGCATGGCGGCCGGCCCACATCCACGTCAAGGTGTCCGCGCCGGGCCACCAGCTGCTCACCGCCCAGCTCTACTTCCCCGGGGACGTCCACAACGACGACGACATCGCCTCGGCCGTCAAGCCGGAGCTGATGCTCGAGCCGAAGCCCCAGGGCGACGGCACCTCGGTCGTCGAGTACTCCTTCGTGCTCGACCCGGAGTGAGCGCCTGATGCTCTTCCACGTACGCATGGACGTGCACCTCCCGCACGATCTCGACGCCGAGACCAAGGCCGAGATCGTCGGGAGGGAGAAGGCCTACAGCCAGGAGCTGCAGCGGGCGGGCAAGTGGCCCCACATCTGGCGGATCGTCGGGGAGTACTCCAACTTCTCGGTGTTCGAGGTGGCCGACGGCGACGAGCTGCACACCCTGATCTCGGGGCTGCCGCTCTTCCCCTACATGGACATCCACGTCACCCCGCTGGCCACGCACCCCTCGGACATCAGCTCGGACCTCCACGGCTGACCCAGCGCTTGGCCGGGTCGAGGGCCAGCTGTCGACGCTGCGACAAAGACCGTGCACGCGGTGCCTACCCGCGCACGCCGTCCGCGGGCGACGCTCATCGGGACCGAACTCATTCGATGAGAGGACCCGACATGAGACCGATCGCTCGCACCCTGACCCTCGCGGCCGGCCTGGCCACCACCTGCGCCACCCTCGTGGCGCTCGCGCCGCAGGCGTCGGCGGTGACCTGGCACATCACGATGCAGTCCGATGACGGCGACCCCGGCGCGATCATCAGGTTCCAGCCGAACGGCGACTACGTCGAGGTCTGCGACCAGGAGGCGGACGGCTACGCGGCCTTTGGCGTCGTCAACGACTACAAAGGCGTCGGCTACACGATCCGAGCAGGCGGGAACGGCACCTGCAGCATCGTCGACGCCGACGACGCAGGGCACAACCTCCACGAGGACCAGCTGGCCTACTTCGCCATCTGCCTCGAGGGCGACGGAGGCAGCGACGACATCCACTACTGCGACAGCGCACAGTGGTACACCGGCTGACGCGTAACTCGGAGTTACACCCCGTCGTTGAGCCCATGTGACTCCCACCACACGCCGCCTCTTGTCCCTCGTGGCCGTCCTCGGCCCGCTCGCCGCACCGCTCGCGGCGGTCGCGTCACCGGCGGCGGTCGCGTCACCGGCGGCCGCCGCGAAGCCGGCCGCAACGGCGTGGAAGCCCCGCCCGGCGACGTACGACGTGGTCAAGCAGCAGACCACGGTGACGATGTCCGACGGCGTGAAGCTCGCGGTCGACGTCTTCCGCCCCGCGAAGGCGGACGGCACCCCGGCGCCCGGGCGGTTCCCGGTCATCCTCACCCAGACGCCCTACAACAAGCAGGCGATGGGGACGATGTCCGACGGCGACTACTTCGTGCAGCGCGGCTACGTCTACGTGCTCGCCGACGTCCGCGGGACCGGGTCCTCGGGCGGCCAGTGGGACAGCTTCGGCAGCCGCGAGCAGAAGGACGGGCTCGAGCTCGCGAACTGGACCACGTCCAGGGCCCGACCGTGGAGCAACGGGACGCTCGGGCTGTGGGGGCCGTCCTACATGGCGATCAACCAGTTCTTCACCGCCGCCCAGCACCCGCGCGGGCTCAAGGCGCTCTTCCCGATCGTGCCGGGCGGCGACGTCTACCGCGACGTGGTCGCCTCCGGCGGCCAGATCGACGCGGGCTTCATCCCGATGTGGCTCGGCCTCGTGACCGCGACCGGGCTGGTCCCGCCGGACACCACCGCGACAGCACCCGACTCGGCGCTGCTGACGCTCCTCCAGCACGCCGGCGGGGCGGCGGGCTTCCAGGTCCCCGAGATCACCGGCGCGATGCTCGGCGACGACGCGGCGTACGACGGCCCGTTCTACCGGCTCCGCTCGCCGCTGAGCGTCGTCGACAAGGTCAAGGTCCCGACGTTCGTCGTCGGCGGGGAGGACGACCTCTTCCAGCGCGGCGAGCCGATGCTCTTCGACCGGCTGCAGCGCGCCGGCACACCCGCGAGGCTGCTGATCGGCCCGTGGAACCACCTGCAGGCCTCGGAGGGTCCCGACCTCTCCGGCAGCGGCCTCGGCAGCCTCGACGCGCTGGCGCTGCGGTGGTTCGACCACTACCTGCGCGGCGCCGACACCTCGCTCGGCGGCATCAAGCCGGTCACCTACTGGGAGCTCGGGGCGCAGAAGTGGCGTACTGCGGGGGCCTGGCTCGGAAAGGACGTGCACGCCCGCGCGCTGCGGCTCGGCACGACCCTGGAGCCGACCGGCGGCGACACGGTCGCGCCGATCCCCCTCTCCGGGCTGTGCTCGCGGAGCACGATGCAGTGGACCGCGGGGATCGGGCAGATCCCCGGATGCGTGGACGACAACCGGGTCAACGACGCGACCGGGGCGTCGTACGAGACGGCGCCGCTCACGAGCGCACTGCACCTGCTGGGCCCGATCGACGCGCGGCTCTCGGTGTCGACCACCGCGACCGACGGACTGCTCGCGGTCGCCGTCGAGGACGTCGCCCCCGACGGCTCGGTCACGCGGCTCACCGGCGGCTGGCAGACGCTCCGCCTGCGCGCCGAGACCGCGTCGAAGTCGGTGCGCCGCGACGGGCTCGTCCTGCAGCCGTGGCATCCCTACACCCGTGCCGCCGAGAAGACGGTCACCCCCGGTCAGGTGATGCGGGTCGACACCGAGGTCTTCCCGACCGGCGCCGTCATCGGCAAGGGCCATCGGCTGCGGGTCACGGTGACGTCGTACGACGCACCGCATCTGCTGCCCAACACCACGCAGCTCGCCCGCGGGGCGGCCGGCGTCGTGACGATCCACCACGACGCCGACCACCCCTCGGAGCTGGTCGTGCCGGTCCGCTAAGCGGACGCGACCGGCTCGGACACGACCGGCTCGGCGCTGAGCGCCTCGGCACGCTCGGCGGCCAGGGCGCGGACCCGGTCCCGTACGCAGAACCAGCCGATCGTGAGCGCCGGCGCCATGATCACGATGGCGATCAGGTTCCAGATCTCCTGCTGGCAGAGCATGACGAGCACGGCGGCGAGGAAGGCGAGCGTGATGTAGGTCGTCCACGGCGCCCCCGGCGTACGGAACGCCGGGCGCGGGATGATCCCCTGCTTCGCCCACGACAGCAGCCGCAGGTGGCACAGCAGGATCGTGCCCCACGTCGAGATGATCCCGAGCGCCGAGAGGTCGAGCGCGATGTTGAACGCGTCCTCGGGCACCACCAGGTTCAGACCGACACCCATCACCGTGATGACGGCGGTGAGCGCGATGCCGCCGTACGGCACGCCGCTGCGGGTCATCCTCGCGGTGAAGCCGGGAGCGCTTCCGTTGACGGCCATGGACCGCAGGATGCGGCCGGTCGAGTAGAGCCCGGCGTTGAGCGAGGAGAGCGCGGCGGTGAGCACGACGAAGTTCATGACGTGGTCGACGCCGGCGATCCCGAGGTGGGAGAAGACGGTGACGAACGGGCTCTCGCCGTTCTTGTACGTCGCGTACGGCAGCAGCAGCGCCAGCAGGACCACCGAGCCGACGTAGAAGATCGCGATCCTGAGGACGACCGAGTTGATCGCCCGCGGCATCTGCTTCTCCGGGTCCTTGGTCTCGCCCGCGGCGGTGCCGACGAGCTCGACGGCGGCGTAGGCGAAGATCACGCCGGAGGTGACGATAGCGAGGGCCCAGGCGCCGTGCGGCATCAGGCCGCCGTGGTCGGTGATGACCGAGAGGCCGGGGGTGCTGCCGTCGATGTGGACGCGGCCGGCGACGAGTGCGATGCCGACGGCGAGGAAGGCGACGAGGGCGGCGACCTTGATCAGCGACGCCCAGAACTCCATCTCGCCGAAGATGCTCACCGAGATCAGGTTGACGAGCATGACGACGGCGAGGGCGATCAGCGCGAGCAGCCACTGCGGCACCGGGTCGAAGACGCTCCAGTAGTGCAGGTAGAGCGCCACCGCAGTCACGTCGACGATCGCGGTCATGCTCCAGTTGAACCAGTAGAGCCAGCCGGCGACGTACGCCGTCTTCTCGCCGAAGAACTCCCGGGCGTACGACACGAACGACCCGGTCGCCGGCCGGTGCAGGACCAGCTCGCCGAGTGCCCGCAGGATGAAGAAGACGAACACGCCGCAGATCGCGTAGACCAGGAAGAGGCCGGGTCCGGCGTCGTGCAGCCGGCTCCCGGCGCCCATGAAGAGGCCGGTCCCGATCGCTCCGCCGATGGCGATCATCTGGATCTGACGGGGCCGCAGGCCCTGGTGGTAGCCGTGCTCCTCGTGGGCGTGTGCGCGCCGATGATGGTCGGCGCGCTCGGTCGTGTCCGTTACTTGTTGGCAGGTCACGGCCGACGATTGTGTGCATGACCCCGTGCCGAGTTGCAAATCCCAACTCCGCCATTACCACACGGCGTACGCCGGCGGCGCCCCGCCCCGGCCGACCCCTGCCCGAGCGCTGGCCCGACGCGCAAGACTGGGGCCCATGAGCACACAGACAGAGGCGAACATCGGCGTCGTCGGCCTGGCGGTCATGGGGTCCAACCTCGCCCGCAACCTGGCCTCCCGCGAGGGCAACACGGTGGCGGTCTACAACCGCACGTACGCCCGCACCGAGGAGCTGATGAAGGAGCACGGCGACCTCGGCTTCGTCGCCTCGGAGTCGATCGACGACTTCGTCGCGTCGCTCTCCACGCCGCGGACGGCGATCATCATGGTCCAGGCCGGGAAGGGCACCGACGCCGTGATCTCGCAGCTGGCCGAGCGGTTCGAGCCGGGCGACATCATCGTCGACGGCGGCAACGCCAACTTCCACGACACGATCCGCCGCGAGCGGGAGCTGCGCGAGCAGGGCATCAACTTCGTCGGGACCGGCATCTCCGGCGGTGAGGAGGGCGCCCTCCACGGCCCCTCGATCATGCCGGGCGGCTCCGACGAGGCCTGGGAGACGCTGGGTCCGATCCTGCGGTCGATCGCCGCGGTGGCCGAGGGCGAGCCGTGCGTCACCCACGTCGGCACCGACGGAGCCGGCCACTTCGTGAAGATGGTCCACAACGGCATCGAGTACGCCGACATGCAGCTCATCGCCGAGGCCTACGACCTGCTCCGACGGGTCGGCGGCTACTCGGTCGAGGAGCTCGTCGGCATCTTCCGGGAGTGGAACTCCGGCGACCTGGAGTCCTACCTCATCGAGATCACCGCCGAGGTGCTCTCCCAGACCGACGCCGAGACCGGCCGGCCGCTCGTCGACGTCATCGCCGACCAGGCCGGCTCGAAGGGCACCGGCGTCTGGACCGTGCAGAACGCCGTCGGGCTCGGCATCCCGGTCTCCGGCATCGGCGAGGCGGTCTTCGCGCGGGCCGTCTCCAGCAAGCCGGTCCAGCGGGCCGCCGTGCAGAAGACGGTGACGAGCCGCCCCGAGCCGCCCACCGTCACCGACACCTTCGCCGACGACGTACGCGCCGCGCTCTACGCCTCCAAGGTGGTGGCGTACGCGCAGGGCTTCGACCTGATCGTCGCCGGCGCGAAGGAGTACGGCTGGGACATCGACCTCGGCGCACTGGCGAAGATCTGGCGGGCCGGCTGCATCATCCGCGCCCGTTTCCTGAACCGGATCGTGGAGGCGTACGCCAACAAGCCCGACCTCGAGACCCTCCTCGTCGACCCGTACTTCGCCGACGCGGTCGCCAAGGGCGAGGACGCGTGGCGCCGGATCGTCGGCGTCGCGGCGGCCTCCGGCGTCCCGGCACCGGGCTTCTCCTCGGCGCTCGCCTACTTCGACTCACTCGCCTCGGAGCGGCTGCCGGCCGCGCTCATCCAGGGCCAGCGGGACTTCTTCGGCGCCCACACCTACCAGCGGGTCGACAAGGACGGCACCTTCCACACGCTGTGGTCCGAGGACCGCTCGGAGGTCGCCACCGAGCCCTCCACCCACTGACCTCGCGAGGGGTCAGAGGTACTGCTCGAGGTCCGCCTTGATCTCCTCCGGGGTCACCGGCGGCTCGTAGCGCTTGATGACCCGGCCGTCACGGCCGATCAGGAACTTGGTGAAGTTCCACTTGATGTCACCGGGCTCGACGGCCGGCGTGACCTCCTTGAGCCGCTCGTAGAACGGCCCGAGGTGGGGGCCCCAGTCGCCGGGGGCCTCGGCGCGGAGGTACTCGTAGAGCGGGTCGGCGTCAGGGCCGTTGACGTCGATCTTGGAGAAGACCGGGAAGGTCACGTCGTACGTCGTCTGGCAGAACTCCTGGATCTCCTCGTCGGTGCCCGGCTCCTGCCCCATGAACTGGTTGGACGGGAACCCGAGGATCTCCAGGCCCCGGTCCTTGTCGTCGCGGTAGAGCGCCTCGAGGCCCTCGTACTGCGGCGTCAGGCCGCACTTGCTCGCGACGTTGACGATGAGCAGGACCTTCCCGGCGTACTCGCCCAGCGGCACAGTCCCGCCGTCCGCGGTCCTCGCCTCGAAGTCGTACGTGCTCGCCATGCCCTGCTCCTGTTCGTCGAAACGGCTGCGGATATCCGGGGCAACTGCGCGCCTGGCCGATCCATTCCGGCGTCTCTCGCTCATCGCCCAACGCGGACGAACATGACGACGGCGGTGTGTGGCTGCCACAAGGTGGCTGCCACACACCGCCGTCAGGGGTGCGTCAGAGCGCGATCACTTCAGGTCGAACCGGTCGGCGTCCATGACCTTGACCCAGGCAGCGACGAAGTCCTTCACGAACTTCTCCTTCGCGTCGTCGGAGGCGTAGACCTCGGCGAGCGCGCGGAGCTCGGAGTTCGAGCCGAAGACCAGGTCGGCGCGCGTACCCGTCCACTTGACCGCGCCGGAGCCGTCGGTGGCCTCGAAGGTCGTGGACGACTCGTCGGCCGGCTTCCAGGTGATCCCCATGTCGAGCAGGTTCACGAAGAAGTCGTTGGTCAGCACACCGGGGGTCTCGGTGAGCACGCCGAGCTGGGAGCCCTGGTAGTTGGCGCCCAGGACACGCAGGCCGCCGACGAGGACGGTCGTCTCCGGAGCGGTCAGGCCGATCAGGTTGGCCCGGTCGATCAGGAGGTACTCGGCCGGCCGGTCGACACCCTTGCCGACGTAGTTGCGGAAGCCGTCCCACGCGGGCTCGAGGTAGGAGAAGGACTCCACGTCGGTCAGCTCCTGGGTGGCGTCGCCGCGACCCGGGGTGAACGGCACCTCGATGTCGTAGCCGGCGGCCCTGGCCGCCTGCTCGATGCCGACGGAGCCGGCGAGCACGACGAGGTCGGCGAACGAGACCTGCTTGCCGCCCTCGGCGTTGAACGACTCCTGGATGCCCTCAAGGACCCGGACGACCTGGGCGAGCTTGTCGGGCTCGTTGACCTCCCAGGTGCTCTGCGGCTCGAGACGGATGCGGCCGCCGTTGGCACCGCCGCGCTTGTCGCTGTTGCGGTAGGAGGAGGCCGCAGCCCAGGCCGTGGAGACCATCTGCTGGACGGTCAGACCGGACTCGGCGATCTTCGCCTTGAGCGCGGCGATCTCCGCGGCACCGATCGGCTCGCCCTCGGGCATCGGGACCGGGTCCTGCCAGAGCAGCTGCTCGGAGGGGACCTCCGGGCCGAGGTAGCGCTGGATCGGGCCCATGTCGCGGTGGGTCAGCTTGAACCACGCACGCGCGAAGGCGTCGGCGAACTCGTCGGGGTTCTCCATGAACCGGCGCGCGATCGGCTCGTAGATCGGGTCGACCTTGAGCGACAGGTCGGTGGTGAGCATGCGCGGCCGGTGCTTCTTGGTGGGGTCGAAGGCGTCCGGGACGTCCTCCGGGGCGTCCTTCGCGACCCACTGGTTGGCGCCGGCGGGGCTCTGCTCGAGCTCGTAGTCGTGATCGAACAGGTTCCTCAGGAAGCCGATGCCCCACTGGGTCGGCGTGGAGTTCCAGGTGACCTCGAGACCGCTGGTGATGGCGTCCGGACCGACACCGGTGCCGTAGCCGTTCTTCCACCCGAGGCCCTGGTTCTCCAGCGGCGAGGCCTCCGGGTCCGGGCCGAGCTTGTCGTCAGGGTGGGCACCGTGGGTCTTGCCGAAGGTGTGGCCGCCGGCGATGAGTGCGACGGTCTCCTCGTCGTTCATGGCCATCCGGCCGAAGGTCTCCCGGATGTCGCGCGCGGCGGCGACCGGGTCCGGGACGCCCTCGGGGCCCTCCGGGTTGACGTAGATCAGACCCATGTGGGTGGCGCCGAGCGGCTTCTCGAGCACGCGCTTCTCGGGGTCGAGGATGCGCTTGTCGCTGCCGAGCCACTCGGTCTCGGAGCCCCAGTAGACCTCCTCGGGCTCCCAGACGTCCTCGCGACCGCCGGCGTAGCCGAAGGTCTTGAAGCCCATCGTCTCCAGCGCGACGTTGCCGGCGAGGATCATGAGGTCGGCCCACGAGATCTTCTTGCCGTACTTCTTCTTGACCGGCCACAGCAGGCGGCGGGCCTTGTCGAGGCTGACGTTGTCGGGCCAGCTGTTGAGCGGCGCGAACCGCTGCATGCCGGCGCCGGCGCCACCGCGGCCGTCGCTGACGCGGTAGGTCCCGGCGCTGTGCCAGGCCATCCGGATCATCAGGCCGCCGTAGTGACCGAAGTCGGCCGGCCACCAGGGCTGCGAGGTCGTCATGAGCTCGGCGAGGTCCTGCTTCACCGCGGCCAGGTCGAGGGACTCGAACTCCTTGGCGTAGTCGAAGTCCTCGCCCATCGGGTCCTTGGCCGGCGGGTTGGTGGCGAGCAGGTTCAGGTTGAGCCGGTTGGGCCACCAGACCGTGTTGGGGTCGCTCTGGGTCGGGTGGGGAAGGTCAGCGCCATGGGCGACGGGGCAACCCGCCGCGGGTGCCGGCACCTCCTCGTCGGTGGTGATCTGGCCGTGTTCGTTTCCGGGTGCGGGCTCGGTCATGGGAATTCCTTCCAGTGCTTGCCGAAGAGGCGATCAGGAACTGTGGGCGGTGGTCGAGCAGTCGGGGCACAGGCCCCAGTAGATGACCTCGGCCTCATCGATGGTGAAGCCGTGGTCGTCGGACGCGGTCAGGCACGGCGCTTCGCCGACGGCGCAGTCGACGTCGGCGATCACGCCGCACGATCGACACACGACGTGGTGGTGGTTGTCTCCGACCCGCGACTCGTAGCGGGCCACGGAGCCCGTCGGCTGGATGCGACGCACCAGCCCGGCGCCCGTGAGCGCGTGCAACGAGTCGTAGACGGCCTGGTGGGACACCTCGGGAAGCTCCTCGCGAACGGCCCCGAGGATGGAGTCCGTATCGGCGTGCGGGAGCGCGTGAACGGCACCCAGCACGGCGACCCGTGGCCGGGTCACTCGCAGTGCTGCGTCACGCAGCATCTGGGGGTAGTCCAACGCCTTGGCCACATCCGCAGTCTTGCCCGCTTTCTGGAATGAGTCAAGATTTCGCGGACATGATTCGCCGGGACGTCATACGGTCGGCGACTGCTCGTCGCCTGGCCCCGCATGACGTCCCGCCGAGGGTGGTGACCCGGGGTCGCGGACGGGTGCGGTCCGCGACCCCGGGAGCCTGTCAGCCGGCCAGGCGGCCAAAGCCGGACCGGTGGAAGACGAGGGGTTGGCCCTCGGAGTGCTCGACGGCGTGGAGGGCGAGCAGGACGAGCACGTGGTCGCCCGCCTCGACCTCGCGGTAGATCGTGCAGTCGAAGCGGGCCACACCCTCGTCGAGGGTCAGCGCTCCATCGTCGGAGGCGCTGACCGGGATCCCGTCGAAACGCTGGTCGACGGGGCCGGCGAGCTGCCGGCAGACCTCGCGGTGGCTCTCCGCGAGCACCGTGACGCCGAGGTGGGTGGCCCGACGCAGCTCGGGCCAGGTCTTCGAGGTGCCCGCGACAGCGAACGACACCAGCGGCGGATCGAGGGACACCGAGGTGAAGCTGGACGCGGCCAGGCCCAGCGGCGTGCCGTCGACGACCGCTGCGACGGCGACGACGCCGCTGGGGAAGACCCCGAACGCCCGCCGCAGGGCGGCCGGGTCGAGGTCCTGGTTGGTGGTCAGTGCGGTCATGCGCCGGGGTCCTTCAGCAGGGCGGCGATGGTCGGCCGGTTGGCGGCCAGCCAGTCGGCGTACGCCGCCGGGTCGTCGTACGCGGAGTCGACGACGTACAGGCCGCGGCCCGGGACGGTGCCGCCGATCTCGGTCAGCACCGGCCGGAGCGTGAGCTCCGGCGCGAGCGAGTGCGCCGGGCTGCCGCCGAGCATGAGCGGGATGGCGAGGCCGGAGAGCCCGGTGCCGCCGGCGAACCGGTCGAGGAAGAGCTTCAGGAGTCCGGTGTACGCCGCCTTGTACGTCGGGCTGGCGAAGACCACCAGGTCGGCGGCGCCGACCTGCTTCACCAGGTCGGCCACGTGCTCGTCCGACCAGTCGAGGACGGCGTTGCCAAGTGTGGCGAGATCGACGACGAGATCGGGCTCCCCGGTCAGCTCGCGGGCGAGGTAGGTGGCGGCCTCGAGCGTCCGGCTCTGGGGCTTGGGGTTGCCGACGACGACGGCGGTGGTCATGGACGGTGTCCTTTCCTCGGGATGTGTTCAGCCGCGGACGGCGGCATCGACACGGGTGAGCACGGGCGGGAGGTCGGGGCCGAGCCTCAGCGACTCCAGGAAGAGCACGATCGTTGCGGCCACGGAGCGGTGCGAGAGGTCGTTCAGGAGGTCATGGCGACCACCGTCGACTCGCCAGACCTGTGCCATGGGCGCGGCGGCGTACGGCGCGATCGCGTCGTCGGCCGGCGTGATCGGGTCGGCGCTGCCGTGGATCACGAGGACCGGCTTGTCGGGCGCCGTGAGGGTCAGGTTCGACCACGCGTCGGGAAGCGGCTCGCCGAGGCTCCCGCGTCCGAAGGAGGGGTCCTCGTCGATCACCCGGCGGTGCACCGGGCAGGCGGTGCGGGCGTCGACCTCCTCCTCCCAGGACCTGGTCGTCGTGGACGCCGGGAGCGCGAGACCGACGACGACGGCAGCGTCGACGTCGAGCTCGTCGGCCAGGGTGGCGGCGACGGTCGCCCCGGTGTCCGTGCCGATGAGGACCGTGGGTGAGGGCAGCGACTCGTCGGCGATCAGCTTCTCGATCTCTGCCCTGGCAGCGGCGACATCGGCGAGGTCGAGGGGCACGAGGCGGACCTTGTAGGCGTCGGCGGACAGGCGGGTGCCGAAGCGCTGGTACGTCGTCGCCGTCTCTCCGCGCCCGGGCAGGACGATCAGCGTCCCGCGCGGGGTGCCGCCGACCGGCTCGTCCCAGGCGGCGGGAACGGTCTGATCGATGGTCATGGGTGGCTCCTTCGTCGGGGTTGTCTCGTGGATGGTCAGTGCGCCCAGGCGGAGGTGAACCAGCTGACCGCCCCGCTGTCCGGGTCGTAGGAGCGGCGCGGCAGCGTGCCGATGTCGGCGCCGTACACGTGGATGCCGATCACCGGCTCCTCACCGCCGCAGCTCACCTGGTGCACGTCGTCGTCGGTGGTGCAGCAGACGGTCACCTGGCCGGCGGTCCACCGCTCGGTCCCGGCGGCGACGAGCGGGACGTCCGGTGTCGCAGGCTTCTCGTACCGGGTCTCCACCTCGACGCCGCTGTAGATGCCGACCACACCCCAGGTCTCGTGGCCGTGCACCGGCGTGCCCTGGCCGACGTCCCAGACCGCGCTCGCGATCGAGAAGGCCCCGTCGGGTGCCACGTGGAGCGGGTACATCACGTAGCGCTCGGGGTTCGGGCGCCACTTCGGCTCGGGGATCTCGAAGCCGTCGCGCAGCAGCGCGGTGAGCTCGTCCCGGACGGCGGCGGTGAGCGCTCTCTCGTCGAGCCTCCGCTCGACCAGTGCGCCCACGACGGCGGCGAACTGCGCCACCTCCGGGATCTCGCTCTCCACCGGAACGATCTGCTGGGTCATGACACGGTCTCCTTCGGTCGGGATGTGGTGGCGGCGTACGACGCGATCCGGTCTCGGAGGCCCGGCTCGGCCACCGATCGCGCGAGCGCCGCCAGGGCACCGTCGGCGTCGTACGCCCGGGACTGCTGGAGAAGTCCCTGCCTCGCCAGCGGCGAGGTCGCCGACCAGATGCGCACGACGTCCCCGACGCTCGCGTCGCAGTCCTCGGTGAGCTCGGTGAGCAGGCCGGCACCCGCGGCCGTCGCGGCGTCGAGCCTGCGCCCGCCCTCGAGCGCCCGGTGCGCTCCGGCCAGCGCGGCGAGCCGCCCGGTGCCGAGCACGACGCCGAAGGACGCGCCGGGGAAGCGGAACGAGGCGGCCGAGGTGCCGATCCGGTGGTCGCAGGCGAGTGCCAGATCGGCACCGGCTCCGACGGCCGCGCCCTCCACGACCGCGACGGTCAGGCACGGCAGCGTGAGGAGCCGCTCGAGCAGGAGCCCGATGCGCAGCAGCCGGTGGGCGAGCGAGCCGTCGGTCTCCTCATGGAGGCCCGAGAGGTCGAGCCCGGCCGCGAAGTGCCGGTCGCCGCCTCGAAGGACGAGCGCGTCCGGCCGCACGGACGCAGCCTCGTCGAGGACGCCGTGCAGTGCCTCGACCAGCTCGGAGGAGAGCGCGTTGGCTCGTGCCGGCCGGTCGAGGACGACCTGCCAGACGGCCCCGCGCCGAATCCTGAGCGTCATGACGTCCCCCACTCGGCGAGGACCTCGTCGGTGTCGCGGCCCAGGACCGGGGCGGGCCGGTCCAACCTCGGATCGAGCCCGGCGATCCGAGCGGGATAGGCCACCGTCGGTGTCGGCCCGGCGAGCGGCACGTCCAGCTCCTGCACGAGGCCGGTGACGGTGACGTGCGGGTCGGCGAGGATCTCGCCGAAAGTGTTGACCGGCCCGCACGGGACGCCACGGGCGCGCAGCTCGGTGAGCCAGTGGTCGCGCTTCTCCTGCTCGAAGCGCTCCTGGAGCAGGGCCTCGAGCTCGCGCTGGTGGGCCACCCGTTCGACCTGGGTCACGAAGCGAGGGTCGGCCACGAGCCCGGGGAGCCCGACGACCTCGGCGACTGCCCGCCACAGCTTGTCGTTTCCGGCGGCCACGGTGAAGTCGCCGTCGGCCGCCGAGAAGCCCTGGTACGGCGCGTTCCGCGGGTGGGCCGTCCCGAGGCGCTGCGGCTCGCGGCCCGAGCCCCAGTACTCGCTGGTCTGCAGGGCCGAGACGCCGAGGAGACAGTCCAGCATCGGGCAGTCGACGCGGACCGATCGGCCGCTGTGGCGAACCTGGGGAAGGAGCGCAGCGATGGTGTACGCCGCGTAGAGCCCCGCGGTGAAGTCGCCCACGGGCACCCCCGCCTTCACCGGGTGCCCGTCCGGGTCGCCGGTGACGCTCATCAGCCCGGACATGCCCTGGATGACCACGTCGTACGCGCCGACATCGACGTACGGGCTCGTGAGCCCGTACCCCGAGATCGAGCAGTAGACCAGGCCGCGGTGCCCGGCCGAGACGTCGTCGTAGCCGAGCCCGAGCCGGTCGAGCACGCCGGGCCGGTAGTTCTCGACCACGACGTCGGCAGCCTCGATGAGCTGCCGTGCGCGAGCCAGGTCCTCGGGGTCCTTCAGGTCGGCGACCACGGAGCGCTTGTTGCGGTTGACGGAGGCGAAGTTGTGGCTGAACCGCTCCTCCCCGGTCTCGGAGGCGGCGAACGGCGGCCAGGCGCGCATCTGGTCGCCGGTCGGCGGCTCGACCTTCACGACGTCGGCGCCGAGGTCGGCCAGCAGCATGCCGGCGAACGGCCCGGCGGCCACGTGGGCGAGCTCGACGACCCGGACTCCCTCGAGCGGGCGCCGGAGCGGCGGCGGGGCGGGATGGTCGGTGTCAGGCACTGGCGACCTCGCGGGTGCGACGGCGGTGGGCGAGCTCCTGGCGGACGAGCGGGAGGAGGTTCTTGCCGTAGTCCTCGGCGTCCTCGATCGGCTCGTAGCCCCGGATGAGGACCGCGTCTACGCCGATCTCGACGTAGTCGAGGATCGCGGCCGCGACCGTCTCGGGGGATCCGACGAGGGCGGTGGAGTTGCCCCCGCCACCCATCGCGGCCGAAGTCGGGGTCCACAGGCACCGGTCGTGGAGGTCGCCCTTGGCGGCGGCGGCCAGGAGGCGCCGCGACCCGGCGTTCTCCGGCCCGTCGGCCCCTCCCCGCAGATGCTTCCAGCTGTCGCGGAACTTCGCGCCGGCGGCGCCGTTCATCTGGCCGAGGATGGCGTGCGCACGCTCCCAGGCGGCGGCGTCGGTGCTGCCGAGGATCGGGCGGAACGACACCGAGACCCGCGGCGGACGGTCGCGACCCGCCTCGGCGGCCTTCTGGCGGACGGTCGAGATCTGCTCGCCGGTCTCCGCGAGCGGCTCGCCCCAGAGCATGTAGGTGTCCGCGCGCACCGAGCCGACGGCGTACGCCGCCGGAGAGCTGCCGCCGAAGAAGAGCTCCAGGTGGCGCCCGTCGTAGGGGTGTACGCCGGGCTCGTACCCCTCGAACTCGTAGTAGCTCCCGTGGAAGTCGCGGGGCCCGGAGGTGTCCCAGGCGGCGCGGAGGATCTGGAGGTACTCGTCGGTGCGGGCGTAGCGCTCGTCGTGGGAGAGGTAGTCGCCGTCGCGGCGCTGCTCCTTGTCGGTGCCACCGGTGACGATGTTGAGGGCCACCCGACCCTTGGTGAAGACGTCGAGCGTGGCGAACGTGCGCGAGGCGACGGTCGGCGCCACGACGCCCGGGCGGTGGGCGATGAGCAGGCCGAGGCGCTCGGTCACGGCGGCCACGTGATGGGCGACCTGGACGCCGTCCGGGCGGTTGGAGCCGTAGCCGATGAGGACGCGGTCGAAGCCGCCCTCCTCGTGCACCTGGGCGAAGCGGCGGGTGTAGTCGGGGTCGATGACCGGGCCGCTGCGTTGGCGGATCTCGGAGGAGTCGGCGGTGCCGATCATGCCGAGGATCTCGACGTTGTCGTAGGTCGGTGCGAGGTCGTTCACGAGGGGCTCCTGGGTTCAGACGGCGACGGGCTGGTGGGACCCGGCACCGGCTCGGACGAGCTCGATGACCCGGGCGTACCTCTTGGCGTCCGCGAGCGGGTCGAAGCCGCGGATGAGGAGCGTGGTGACGCCGAGGTCGACGTAGTCGAGCAGCGCCTCGGCGACCTGCTCGGGGGTACCGACGAGGGCGGTCGAGTTGTAGGACGCGCCGGTCGCCTTGGCGAGCGCCGTCCACAGCCGCTTGTCGTGGACCTCTTTGTCCTGGGCGGCGGCCATCAGCCGGCGCGCCCCTTCCGCCTGCTCCCCGAAGGTCGTGCCGATCCGCCGGTCGGGCGCCTGCCAGCCGGCGGTCCTGCGGGTCTGCTCGAGGATGGCCTCGGCGCGCGCCCAGGCCGCCTCTTCCGTGTCCGCGACGATCGGGCGGAGGCTGACGCTGAACCGGGGCGAGCGGCCGTACGGCGCGGCCGCTGCCCGCACCTGCTCGATCCGCTCGCGGATGCCCTCGAGTGGCTCCCCCCAGAAGGCGTACGCGTCGGCGTGCTTCCCGCCGACCCGGACCGCGTCCTCGGAGGCGCCGCCGAAGTAGACCGGGATCGGCACCGTCGGGCGCACCGAGGACCAGGAGTCAGCGACCCGGTAGAACTCGCCGTCGTGGTCGAAGCGCTCGGTCGACTCCCAGGTCTTGCGGACGACCGTCAGGAAGTCGTCGGTACGCCGGTAGCGGGTCGGCTTGTCGGTCCAGTCGCCGTCGCGGGCCTGGTCGGCGTCGTCGCCGCCGGTGATCACGTGCATGGCCACGCGACCGGGGTGGAGGTTCTCCAGGGTGGCGTAGGCGCGGGCCGCGAGCGTGGGTGCCAGGAAGCCCGGCCGGTGCGCCAGCAGCACGCCGAGACGGTCGGTCGCCTCGAGGACCTGGTCGGCCACGAGGAAGCCGTCCGGCATCGAGGAGGTGTGCGCGATCAGGACCCGGTCGAACCCGGCGGCCTCATGGGTGCGCGCGAGCTCGGCGGCGTACGCCTTGTTGACGACGGGGCCGACGGGGACTGCGGCCTCGGACTGGGCGGTGACCGCACCCGCGCTCCCCGAGCGCTGCTCCGCGGTGGTGGTCGCCTGGGTGGCGGCGATGCCGATGAACTCGATGGTCATGCTGACTCCTTGCCGAGCCGAGTGGTGGGGCGGTGGGTGGTGTCGACGCGCTCGGCGCTGACCCGGTCGATCCAGGAGCCGGCGACGTGACAGGCGGCCGAGCGATCCGGGTGGGCGGGCAGCTCCTCGAGCGCCGGCTGCCGGTGGCATGCGTCGTGGACGAACCGGCAGCGGCCCGCGAAGACGCACTCCCCCGCGGCGGGCTCCCACGGGGCGGCATCCTCCGCACGCCGCAGCTCGGCCGGCCGGAGCCGGTCCTCCCGGGCGACCGAGGGTGCGGAGGCGGTGAGGAGACCGGTGTAGGGGTGGGCCGGGCGGGTGAGCACGTCCTGGACCGGACCGAGCTCGACGAGCCGGCTGCGGTAGAAGACGGCGATCCGGTCGGCGATCCCCGCCAGCGACGACAGGTCGTGGGCGATGATCACCACCGCGAGGCCGAGCTCGGTGCGGAGCCGGTCGAGCAGGCTGAGCACCAGGTTGCGGTTCGAGACGTCGAGGGCGCTGACCGGCTCGTCGCAGAAGAGGAGCTTGGGACGGGTGACGATGGCCCGCGCCAGCGAGACCCGCTGCCGCTGGCCGCCGGACAGCTGCCGCGGCAGCCGGCCACGCAGCTCGGCGTACTCCAGCCCGACGAGCCCGAGCGCCTCGGCAACCCGCTCGCGGCGCTCGGCCTTCCCGACGTCGCCGGCCACGGCCAGCGGCTCCGCGACCAGCTGCTCGACGGTGAGGTCGGGGTCGAGCGAGCGCAGCGGGTCCTGGAAGACGAGCTGGATCTCGCCGCGGCGGCGGAACCTCCGCAGGTCTCTGCTGCGCAGGCCGCCGATGTCGGTGCCGGCGAAGGTGATGGAGCCGGCGGCGGGGCGGACGAGGCCGACCGCTGCGCGGGCGAGCGTCGTCTTGCCGGAGCCGGTCTCCCCGACGATGCCGACGATCTCGCCGGGCCGGACGTCGAGGGTGACCTCGCGCAGCGCGGCCCCGGTGCCGAGGTGGGTGCCCTTGCGCGGTGGGGCGTAGGTGACCGACAGCTCGGTCACGGTCAGCAGCGGCTCACTCATGCGGAGACCTCCACCCGCGCGTCGTTCGGCTGGGCGGCGATCTCCTCGATCCGGAGGCAGCGCGCCGCACGGCCGGGGGCGACCTCGACGATCTGGACGGGGCCGGCGGTGCAGTCGCCGGTGGCGAACCGGCAGCGCGGCGCGAACCGGCAGCCCGCCATCCGCTCCCCCGCCGACGGCGGCTGGCCGGGGATGACCTCGAGGGTGCGCCGGCTCCAGTCGCCGATGGAGGCGACCGAGAGCAGCGCCCGCGTGTAGGGGTGCTGCGGGTCCGCGAGGACCGCCTCGGTCGGGCCGCTCTCGACGATCTCGCCGGCGTACATCACCAGGATCCGGTCGCAGGTCTCCGCGACGACGGCAAGGTCGTGGGTCACGAGGAGCAGGGAGAGCTCGTGGCTCTTCCGCAGCCTCGCGACCAGCTCGAGGATCTCGGCCTGGACAACCGGGTCGAGCGCGGTGGTGGCCTCGTCGGCGATGAGCAGCTCCGGCTCGCAGGAGACCGCGATCGCGATGAGGACGCGCTGCAGCATGCCGCCGGAGAGCTGATGGGGGTACTGGTGGAAGACGTCCTCTGCGTTGTGGAGGCCGACCTCTCCGAAGAGCTCGACCGCGCGCGACCTGGCGTCGTGGCGGGAGAGACCGCCGCGGACACGGAGCTGCTCGACGAGCTGGTGGCCCACCGTGATGCTCGGGTTGAGGTAGGAGCCGGGGTCCTGGAAGACGGCGCCGATCCGCGAGCCGCGCACCTGGTCCCACTCGCTCCGCCTCGCCCGGGTGAGGTCGACGGCGCGGTCGCCCTCGCCGAGTGTGATCCGCCCCGCGTCGACGGCCCCGGACTCCGGCAGCAGCCCGAGGACGGAGCGGCAGGTGAGCGTCTTCCCGCTGCCGGACTCGCCGACGAGCCCGACGGCTTCGGCGCGGCGTACCTCGAACGACACATCGCGTACGGCGACGAGGTGGTCGCCCACGCTGACCTGGAGCCCGTCGACGTCGAGGGTTCGGGCCGCGTCGGCGTACGACGTCGGGGCGGTCTGGTCAGGCTGCGGCGGCATCGCTGCTCTCCTTCCGCTGCTCGCGCCGCTGCGGCGGCACGCGGAGGTCGTCGCCGCGCCGGAGGGCACGGCTGAGAAGGCCGCGGCGGCGGCGCCGCTGGCCGGTGGCGTCCCGGATGCCGTCGGCGATGAGGTTGAGCGAGCCGACGGTCGCCATCATCAGCAGGGCCGGGAAGATCGGCGCCCAGCTCTGCTGGGCGAGATAGCCGAGGTCGCTCGACAGCATCCCGCCCCAGGTCGGCGCCGGCGGCTGGACGCCGAGGCCGAGGAACGAGAGCGAGGCGACGATCAGCAGGCTGGAGCCGGTGGCGTGCGCGCCGGCGACCGCCACGTTGGGCAGGACCTTGCTCCAGATGTGCTTGCGGAGCGTCCACCACTGGGTGGCGCCCATGAGCTCGGCGGCCTCGACATACTGCGTCCGGCGCAGGCCCATCGCCACCGAGCGGGTGACTCGGTAGAAGATCGGGCTGATCAGGATGCCGACGGCGATCATCGCCTGCTGCAGGCCGTTGCCGATGGTGCCGGCGACGGCGATGGCGAAGACGGTGAACGGCAGGATCATGAGCGTGTCGGCGACCCGCAGCGAGATCCACTCACCGATCCGCCCCATCCACGCCGACAGCAGGCCGGTGGGGATTCCGAGCACGGCCCCGATGGCGACCGCCTCGAGCGCGCCGGCCACGGAGAGCCGGGTGCCGGCCATCAGTCGCGACAGGACGTCGCGACCGACGTAGTCGGTGCCCAGCAGGTGGTCGCCCGAGGGTCCTTGGAGGACCTGGTCGGTGTACTGCTTCAGCGGGTCGTGCGGCGCGAGCGTGCCGCCGAAGACCACCAGGAACGCGACGAGACCGAGGACGGCGAACGCGAACCGGCAGCTGGGGATGGCCCAGAGGGCCTTGAGGGTCCTCATCGCGCCCCCTTCGCCGCGGCGTCAGACGTACGACGAGCGGCCGGGTCGAGCGCCGTCTGCGCGACGTTCACGACGAGGCTGGCGATGACGACGACCAACGCCGTCACGAGCAGCGTCCCGAGCACCACCGGCACGTCCCCCTTCTCGGAGGAGTCCAGCGCGAGCTGGGCGATGCCCGGCAGGCCGAAGAGCTTCTCCGTCATCACCGCGCCCCCGACGACCAACGGGATGGCGAGCCCGATGACCGCGAGGGTCGGAGCGGCGGCGTTGCGGAGCACGTGGCCGAAGAGCACCCGGCGGCGGGAGAAGCCGCGCATCTGGGCACCGATCGCGTAGTTCTCGCGGAGCGCGCCGACGAGCGAGGTGCGCAGCTGGCGCGCGATCGAGGCGGCGACATCGAGGCTGAGGGCCAGCGACGGCAGGGCCGCGAACCGCAGCCACTGGGTCGGCGACTCACTGAAGGGCACGTAGCCGCCCGCCGGCAGGAGGTGCGCCTTGACCGCGAAGAGGACGATCAGCGCCATCCCGATGACGAACGGAGGCAGGGTGCCAAGGATCGAACAGACCACTGTCACGGCGCGGTCCAGGACGCCGCCGTTGCTCAGCGCCGCGCCGATCCCGGCTGCGCCGCCGATGAGGATGGCGAGGACGACCGCGAAGATCGCGATCGACAGGTCGACGGGCAGTGCCTGCTTGATGCTGTCGGTCACCGGGATCGTCGTGAACCACGAGACCCCGAGGTCGCCGCGGACCGCGTGGCCGAGCCAGTCGACGTACTGCGTCACCAGCGGCCGATCGAGCCCGAACTGGTGGTTCATCCGCGCGATGTCCTTCGGTGTCGCGGTCTCGCCGAGGACCGCCGCCGCCGGGTTGGTCTTCGCCATCGCGCCGAGCGCGAAGGTGATGACCGACGCGAGCAGGAGGACGACGACGGTGATCGCGAGCAGGTTGAGGAACCGGCGAGCCCAGCCGGTGACGCTGCCCGTCGTACGGCCGCCCGCCGCCCGGGACGGTGCCGCCGCGGGGACCGCGGTGTCGGTGGTGGCCTGGGCGACGCTCATGACGTCGTCACGCCCTCGAAGCGCTGCAGGCTGGGCAGGGCCGGGAGCGCCGAGACGCCCTTGCGGGCGATGACCCGGGGCGCGTCGTACAGGAAGGTGTTCGGGTAGGTGGTGACGGCGATCTTCGTGGCCTCTTGCAGGAGCGTCGGGTAGCTCGGGTCGTCCGTCGGCGTGGCGCTGACCTTCTTCAGCTGGGCGTCGAGCTTGGGGTCGTCCTGACGGTCGGGGTTCATCAGCCCCTCCTTCCCGAACAGCACCTGGAAGGCCTGGACCGGCGACTCGCGACCGGCGAAGCCGTCGTAGGTCAGTGCACGGGAGTGGTCGATGTAGACGATCTGGGTGTGCTGGGTGCTGGGGATCGTCTTGATGGTGAGGTCGATCCCGACCTCCTTGAGCTGCGCCTGGATCAGCTCGACCGCCGCGCTGTTCTGCCCCGAGTCGGTGAAGATGCCCGTCACGCCGCCGGAGAGCCCGGCGTCGGCGAGGATCTTCTTCGCCTTGTCCGGGTTGTACTCGTAGATCCCCTCGAGCTCGGGGTTGTAGCCGACGTACCCCTTCGGGAACGGCTGGTAGTTCACGTCGCCGATGCCGAAGTTGGCGACCTTCTTGATCTTCTCCCGGTCGATCGCGTACTTCATCGCCTCGACGACGGCGGGATTGTCGAACGGCGCCATGCCCGCGTGGACGTCGAGCACGTTGACGTACATCGAGTCCAGGATCTGGACGTCGAGACCGGCCTGCTTCGCCTGCTCGACCTGGGCGCCGCCGATCCGTACGACGTTGTACTGCCCGGACTGGACGGCGGCGATCGCGGTCGCTGCGTCCGGCTGTGGGTAGAGGTGGAAGGAGCCCACCTTGATCTGGTCGGCGAGCTGGTAGTTGGGGTTCTTCACGAGCTCGGCGTGGTCGTTCGGGACGTAGCTGGTCAGACGGAAAGGACCTGAGCCGGCGGGCTTGGTCGCAAGCGACTTCGCGTCCTTCTCGAAGACCGCCGGGTTGACGACCATCCCGGTCTTGCCCGCGAAGAGCGCAGGGATCTGGTAGTCGACCGAGGAGAGCTCCAGAACGACATCGACGTCGCCGTCGGCGGTGGCCTTCTTGATGGAGGTCATCTGCGGTGCGATCAGCGAGCCCTCCTCGGTACGGCCGCGCTCGATCGACTTGGCGACGGCCGTCGCGTCGAGCGGGGACCCGTCGCTGAACTTCAGCCCCTTCTTGAGGGTGAACGTCACCTGCGTGCCGGCCTTGTTGTAGGCCCACTTCTCGGCGAGCCACGGGACCGGGTTGCCCTTCTCGTCGAGGCCGGTGATGCCCTCGTAGGTCAGGGCGAGCATCTGCACGTCCGAGCCGGCCGAGGAGGTGACCGGGTCCCAGGTGGTGGGCAGCTGCCAGGCCCAGGTGATGCGCCCTGTCCCGCCCGCCCCGCCGGCTCCGGTCGACGAGCCGCCGCACGCCTCGAGCGCGAAGACGAGGGAGGCGCCGAGCCCGATCCCGAGGAGGCGGCGCCGGCCGAGCGCGGGATCGATGCTGGAGCGGGTGGAGCGGGCACCCTCGCGGGCGCGAGCCGTGTTGGCCATGTGGGTGGTGATCCTTTTCGTGCGGGGGATTGCTGACGAGACCCGAGACAGAGGAGGTACGCCGCTCAGACGGCCTGGGCCGAGGTGCGGCGGGCCGCGGTGTGGCGGTTCTCGGGGATCGGGAGTCCGAGGTGACCGCGCAGGGTGGTCGCGTCGTAGTCGCGGCGGAAGGCCCCGCGCTCCTGCAGGATGGGCACGACCTCCTCCACCACGCGGCGGAAGTTCGACGGGTGGTCGACGCCGACGTTGAAGCCGTCGCAGGCGCGCGCCTCCCACCACTCGACCAGCTTGTCGGCGACGGTGGCGGGCGAGCCGACGAACTCGCTCTTGCGACGCTCGCGGGTGGCCTCGACGGCCTGGCGCAGCGTCCAGCCGTTCTCCTGTGCGCGCTGCGTGATGCGCTGGGCCTGGGTGTAGAAGGAGCGCTCGCCGTACTTCAGGGTCTCGACGGGGAAGGGCGCGTCCAGGTCGTACTGGGTGAAGTCGTGCCAGCCGAACGGGCGGCCGAACTCCTCGAGGGCGGCCTGGAAGGTGTGGTCGCGGTCGTTGTTGGCGGCCTCGATCTCGCGGGCCTCCTCGTCGGTGTCGCCGACGACGATCTTGACCCCGGGCATGATGATCAGGTGGTCGGGGTTCCGGCCGAACCTCGCCTGTGCCCGGCCCTTGATGTCGTTGTAGAACGCCTGCCCGCTCGGGATGTCCGGGGCGTGGGTGAAGATCCCCTCGCCGACGCTCGCGCCGAGGTTGCGACCCTGGTCGGAGTCTCCGGCCTGGAAGATCACCGGGTGACCCTGGGGCGAGCGGACGAGGTTCAGCGGGCCGCGCACCGAGAAGTACTCGCCCGCATGGTTGAGCACGTGCTGCTTGCTGCGGTCGAGGAACACGCCGCTCTCCCGGTCCCGGACGAAGGCGTCGTCCTCGTAGGAGTCCCACAGCGCACGGGCGAGCTCGACGTACTCCTGCGCCCGGCCGTAGCGGGTGTCGTAGTCGTAGTGCTCGTCGAGGCCGTAGTTCGTAGCCGTGCCGGCGTCCCCGGTGGTGACGACGTTCCACCCCGCGCGGCCGTGCGAGATGAGGTCGAGACTGCCGAACCGGCGCACGAGGTTGAACGGGCTGTTGAAGCTCGTGGTGGCCGTCCCCACCAGGCCGAGGTGGGTCGTCTGCGTCGCGAGGGCGCTCAGCAGCGTGAAGGGCTCGAGCCGGTTGAGGTAGTGGGGAGGGCTGTACGGCGTGATGAACTGACTGTCCACGATGAACATCAGGTCGAACTTCCCCGACTCCGCCAGCCGGGCCATCTCGATGAACCAGTCGATGTTCACGCTGGCGTCGCCGGGGATCTCGGGGTCGAGCCACAGCGTGTGGCTGCCGGGCCCGCCGGTGCCGTACGGCACCGCGCCGAGGTGCATCTGCCGTGTCGCGGTCATCGACCCGCTCCCCACTTCGTCCGGCCACTTCTCTTCGCGTCCATTGTCGATCAAGATAGTCGTATTAACGATGCGACTCCAACGGCGGTTCGTGATGCCGACCGATCACGCTGCTTGATTAGTCGCGTAATCTGATCGACATGCCCAGGACCCTCGACATCGCTCCTCTACGCAGCCTGGTGGCGGTCGCGGACCGGGGCGGGTTCCAGCACGCCGCCGCGCACCTCCACCTGAGCCAGGGGGCGGTGAGTGGGCACGTACGCCGGCTCGAGGCGGCGGTCGGCCGGCCGCTGGTCGAGCGGCACGGCCGGGGGTCGCGGTTCACCGCCGACGGCGAGCGGCTCCTCGGCCAGGCGAGGCGCATCCTCGCCCTCCACGACGAGGCGCTCGCCGGCTTCGGCGTGGAGACCGACGAGACGATCGTGATCGGCTCGACCGAGCATGCAGCGGCGCAGCTGCTGCCGCCGCTGTCGGCGGCGCTGGAGCGGTCGGCGCCGGGCTACCGGTTCCACTTCCGCATCGACCGCGGGACGAAGCTGCGCGAGGGGCTCGCCGCCGGTCGCGTCGACCTCGCCCTCCTTCTCAACGTCACCGACGATCCCGACGCCGTCCCGGTCGGGCAGCTCGACCTGACCTGGTACTCCTCGCCAGCGTGGCAACCACCGCGGCCCCCGCAGCCGGTGCCGGTCGTCGCCTTCGACAACCCCTGCGCGCTGCGGACCCGTGCCCTCGAGACACTGGCCCGCCGGTCGATCCCTGCGGCGATCGGCGCGGAGGCGATCCAGCTCGCCGGCGTACAGGCGGCCGTCAGCGCCGGGCTCGGCGTGGCCCTCATGGCGACGCTGGGACAGACCCCGGAGGGTCTGGTGGCCAGGAACGACCTCCCTCCGCCCGAGCCGCTGACGCTCTACGTGTGCTCGCGGCCCGGGCTCTCCGATACCGCGGCACGGCTCGCCGCCGAGGCCCTGCGCCCGCTGCTCGACGGCCGGCGGGTCACGGTCGCGCAGGGCGTCTGACCGGCGGGGTCAGGCGGCGTCGGCCGCCTCGGCGGGCGGGGTGTGGGTGTGCGGCACGTGGATGAGGTCGATGGCGGCGTACAGCCGGTTCTTGAAGAAGTACGCCGCACCCACCGCGAAGCTGAGCGCGATGAAGAGGACGGCACCCCAGCGCAGCCACCAGGTCTCGCCGGTGAGGTCGTAGATCTCCGTGCGCGGCCACGCGAGGTTGACCGCCATGATGCCCTGGAAGACGACCGCGACGAGGTTCAGCGGGATGCCCCAGCGGCCGAGGGAGAACAGTGGCCTGCCGTCCTCGTCCACGCCGGCGGGGAAGCGGTCGGTGCCCCAGTGCCGGATCCGGGTGATGAGCAGCGGCAGCGTCACCCCGAGGTAGGCGATGTAGAGCATCGCGATGCACAGGCTCGACAGTGCGGTGAAGATCGTCGTGGAGTTGATGTTGACCATCAGCGCGATCGCCGCACCGGCGCCGACGACGATCGAGGTGTAGATCGGCGTGCCGGTGCGGGGCGAGACCTTGCCCAGATAACGGTGGAAGGGGAACGCCCGCTCCCGGGACATCGAGTACATCATCCGGGCGCCCGAGGTCTGGACGGCGAGCGTGCAGGCGAAGACGGCGACCGCGACGGCGCACAGGAGCAGTCGCCCGAAGACGTCGCCGAGGCGCTCGGTGATGACCCACGACAGGCCGCCCGCGGAGAGGTTGCCGTCGGTGAGGCTCGGCGCAGCCATCAGGGCGCCGAGGATGAGTAGGCCGCCGCCGATCCCGGAGGTGGTGAGCGCCCGGATGATCGTCCTCGGCGTGGTCTTGCGCGGGGCATGGGTCTCCTCGGCGAGCTCGCCGGCGGAGTCGAAGCCCACCATGACGTACGCCGCCATGAGCGCCGAGGCCAGCCAGGCGAACGTGTAGTGGCCGCCGCCTTCCCAGCCGGTGTGGTGCAGCACGACGCCGGGGCCGCGCTCGGAGAGGATGAAGAGCACGGCGATGAAGCAGACCACGCCGACGATCTCGACGGCGACCCCGATGCTGGTGGTCGCGGCCATCTGCCGGATGCCCAGGATGTTCACCACGGTGGTGAGGGCGAGCATGATCACGCCGAGGACGACGGCGTTCTTCGCCCCGGTCGGCGAGAGCACCGACGGGTCGGCACCGCTGCCGCCGACGAGCTGGAAGCCGGACCAGATGCTCGGCAGCACCGCCTGGATGGCGATGGCGGCGACCGCCACGGTGAGGATCTGGCCGATGATCATGATCCAGCCGGTGAACCATCCCCACGTAGTGCCGGCCAGGCGGCTCGACCACTGGAAGATGGCACCGGACACCGGCCATCGTCCGGCGAGCTCGGCGAAGCAGAGCGCGACGCACAGCTGACCGGCGAAGACGACCGGCCAGGCCCAGAAGAACGACGCACCGCCCAGGAAGAACCCGAGCCCGAACAGCTGGAAGACGGTCGTCAGGATCGAGACGAAGGAGAAGCCGGCCGCGAAGGACGCGAAGACGCCGACGCCGCGGTGGAGCTCCTGCTTGTAGCCGATGTCGGACTCGTCGATCGATTGACTCCCACTCATGGAGACCCTCCAAGGAACTGGATGAATCTCCCGGGCTTTTGTCCCGCCGTGGAACGGTCGGCCACCTCGCAGACCGCCTGTGTCTCTCGGACCAGCCCGGTGCCGGAGCACCGGCGGAACCCTAGACACGCCTCACCCGCGTGAGTCGCCCATCAGCGAAACCGCCGGCCGTTTCGAGGGCCCGCGCGTCGGCGTAAACACCTCGTTAAGGAGCGGCCGGGTCCCTGGACACCGGCGTACGACGCTTCCCAAGATGGCGGGCAGGAGCCGGTCATGGGCTCCCCGGACGAGGCGCGTCGTACCCGGCCTGCGACAAGACGACGCGGTGAGGAACGCTCATGACCGACCAGTCCCCCGACCCCGCAGGGAACTCCTTCGAGGGGGTCAACGACGAGGGCTACTGGGCCCAGCAGGCGGAGGGACGTCTGCCCGACCGGCGGCATCGCGAGGAGATCGAGCGGGGGCACGCGTACGGCCTGGAGGCCGCGCCGACCATCAACGACCGCAGCATCTCGACCTTCGTACGTGGTGAGCTGCCGCACTTCGCCGGCGAGACCGGCACCTTCTTGAAGAGCCCCTTCCTCGAGGACGTCCACGACGTCGGCGACGCCGAGGTGGCGATCTTCGGGGTCCCGCTCGACAGCGGGGCGACGTACCGTCCCGGGACGCGGTTCGGGCCGATGGGGATCCGGCGCTCGACCAACCTGTTCGGCACCTACTCCTACGAGCTCGGCGTCGACCTGCGCGAGCAGCTCAACATGGTCGACCTCGGCGACGTGTTCACGATCCCGGGGAACCTGGAGAAGTCGTTCGACCAGATCAGCCAGGCGATGGCCCATGTCGCCCAGAGCGGTGCCATGCCGGTCGTGCTCGGCGGCGACCACTCGATCGGCTTCCCGACCATCCGCGGGCTGGCGCCGTACATGGACGGCAACGTCGGCATCATCCATTTCGACCGGCACGTCGACACCCAGGAGACCGACCTCGACGAGCGGATGCACACCACGCCCTGGTTCCACGCGACCAACATCAAGAACGCGCCCGCGACGAACCTCGTGCAGGTCGGGATCGGTGGCTGGCAGGCGCCCCGCCCGGGCGTGAAGGTCGGCCGCGAGAGGGGTACCACGGTCATCTCGGTCGGCGACGTCGAGCGGGTCGGCATCGAGAAGGTCGTCGAGACCGCCCTCGAGGTGGCGTGGAAGGACGCGAAGGCGGTCTACCTGTCCTTCGACATCGACGTCTTCGACGCCGGCTTCGTGCCCGGCACCGGCTGGCCGGAGCCCGGTGGCCTGCTGCCGCGCGAGGGGCTGAACATGGTGCGGATGATCGCGGCCGAGGGGCTGGCCGGCATCGAGGTGGTCGAGTGCTCGCCGCCGTACGACTGGGCCGAGCAGACCGCCCTGCTGTCCTCCCGGGTCATCCTCGACAGCCTCGCGTCCATGGTGCGGGCCGGGAAGCTCGGCACCAAGGCCGCCTCGCTGGACCGGAAGGCCTGGGGCCCGTAGCCGCCGGCCCTCCGCGCCGGCCGGACGCGCCGAGAAGCAGAGAACCCGGGCCCAACCGGGCCCGGGTTCTCCTGCGATCGGTGGACCTGACAGGACAACTATCGAACCCCTCGCCTGAACTGGCCGGTTTGCTCAGAATCGAAAAGCCGCAGGTCAGACCCCATCTGCCCGAGGAGAACCGCCCCAAGCCGAAGCAGAAGCAAGTCCGCCTGTCGGGACAGCAGCAGAGCGAACTGGCGGATCGCTACCGAGCGGGCGCGCTTCAGCGAGAGGTGGCCCAGGCCTACGGAATCCACGTCGAAACAGTGCGGGCGATCATTCGTCGCTCAGACCGATCCTGATGACCTCCGACAGCGGCCCAGTGTCTCCCACGGTGCGGGCGACGTGGCAGGCACCGTGAAGCTGCCCCGTCCCGACCCTCTCCCACGCCATCCGTCGCCCCGTCTCCGCCAAGAGCTGGACGAAGAACTCGCGCTGCGTCCGGCCGTTGCCCTCACGGAACGGATGAGCGAAGTTGAGGTAGTCGTGCAGATACGTCACCTCGGCGACCAAGTTGTTGGAGTCGACTCTCCTGAGCCTGTCGCTCTCGGCGATCCGCGCAGCGACGTGGGCCACAGGGCGCTCGATCTCGAACGGCGGCATGAATGAGGTGTCCTCCCCCTCGCCCTTCGCAAGCCCGACCGTCCGCAAGTCGCCAGCCCACTCGTAGACGTCCTGGAAGAGCTGACGGTGGAGGGCCTTCAGATGGCCCAGCTCGTACGTCCGGGCCACGAGTTCCGGACGCTCCCGAAGCTCGGCGAGGCGGTACTCCAACAGGTCGTTCTCAGCGGCCCGCAGCTCCTCGACGGTCGTCGCTCCAACCTTGTTGCGGAGCACCTTCGAATTAGGCTCGATGAGGTAGCCGTCCCAGCGTGCCTGGGTGGTCGCCGACCTCCCACGGCCGCGGACCGCTCAAGCCAACCCGTACCGGGCGCGCACCCGCTCGCCAAGCTGATCGATGTCGATCTCCCCACGCACGTACGCATCCTGATCCGCACGCGTCGCATCCGTGCTCCGGGCACCCTCAAGCTCAGACGTGCGTCGCGCATCCGCGATCGCACGCTCGCGATCCGTGACCCGCACCCCTCGTGTGCCCATGGCCCCATCGTAGATCGCCGTGGGGACACTGCTCGGCATCCGCGACGCCCCGCGTCACATCGCGCAGTTCGACGCTCACCGTGGCCAGATGCGAGGCTGCGTCCGATGCCTTGTGATGCGACCTCGAGTGCCGCGACCACACGAGCCCGCGTGCGGCGTAGGTCAGCACCCACATGCGGGCCGGGTACCTGGTGCACGGGTTCCCGCAACGCGTCTTCGGCGACCGGATGCCACCGGGTGACCCGGACCGCGGGCGGAGAAGTCTCCGCCCGCGGCCTCCCTCATGTGCTTCGGGTGGTCGGGTCAGTGGATGCTGATCGTCTGGTGGAGCGGTAGGTCGCGTGAGGAGTTGCCGACGTAGACCGTGCGGGTGCCGGTGGCCGTCTTCCAGCCGTGTGCGGAGGCGGACCAGTAGGAGAGCGTCTCGCGTGGGATCTCGAGCCGGACGGTGGTCGATCGTCGCGGGGCGAGGGTGACGCGGGTGTAGCCGGCGAGAGCGCGCTTGGCGAACTCGACGCCGGCGGGGGTCGTCGTGGGGGCGCCGAGGTAGATCTGGGGTACGGCGTCGGCGCGGCTGGATCCGGTGTTGCGGACCGTGAGGCTCACCGCGAGCCCGCCGGCGCGGGTGCGGGTGGCGTGCAGGTTGCTGTAGGCGAACCGGGCGTAGCTCAGGCCGTAGCCGAACGGGAACAGCGGGGTGAGGTTCTGCTGGTCGTACCAGCGGTAGCCGACGTAGATGCCCTCGCTGTAGTCGGTCTCGCAGTTGGGGATCGAGCCGAAGCCGCCGGCTGCGGTGCACGGGGTGGTGGTGCCGGGGTCGACGCCGAGCGAGGTGCGCTCGGGGTGGGTCGGGTCGGAGGCCACGCCCTGGGCGGGCGAGACCGGCCAGGTGAAGGGCAGGTGGCCGCCCGGGCTGGCCTTGCCGGTGAGCAGGTCGGCGAAGGCCCAGCCGCCCTCGTCGCCGGGGAACCAGGCCTCGAGCACGGCCTTCACGCTGGACAGCCAGGGCATGTTGACCGGGTTGTTGGACTGCAGGACGACGATGGTGTTCGGGTTGACCGCCGCGATGTCGGAGATGAGCTGGTCCTGGCCTTCGGGCAGTGCAGTCAGCTGTCCGCCCGACGGGGTCGCGTAGGCGAAGACGACCGCGGTGTCGGCCTTCTGCGCGGCGGCGATCGCGGCCGCCCGGTTGGCGGCCTGCTGGCTGGGGGTGACCCAGAACAGGTGGAGCTGGACCGGGTCGCCGGAGACGTCGGGGGTGTTGCTGATGCTGAGGGTGTGCTGCCCGGCGGTCAGGGTGACCTGGGCGCGCATGTTGTCCAGCCCGTCGGTGGAGGCCAGGACGCCGTCGTCGCCGGCCTTGACGGTGCCGTAGCGTGGCCCGCCGCCGAGGAACCCGCCGCTACCGATCACGGTGGCACCGTCGATCGAGACGGAGCCGGTGGTGCCGAGCTCGCCGAGGTTGATCCAGTAGGTGCCCGCCTCGGGTGCGGTCAGGGTGCCGGTCCAGGTGTACGCGGTGCCGGCGGGCAGGGCGCTGTGGATCGCGTCGGTGAAGTTCACCTGCGGGTCGACCTGGGTGCTGCCGTCGGGGTTGGTACGCAGCAGTCCCGGTGCGCCGTCGTGCGAGAGCGCCGAGGCGGGGACCGGGGTGCCCGTGAGATCGTCGGCCACCGCGTACGTGATCCGTGCCGACGGGGCAGCCTTCTTCAGGGTGGTGGCGGTGCCGACCCACCGGTCGGCCCGCCCGGTCGAGCTCTCCCCGCCGCCGCCGGTGGCGATGGTCTGCCCGGCGCCCGGCCCGATCAGGGCCAGCGAGGACAGCGCCTTGCGGGACAGTGGGAGCCCCTTGCCGGAGTTCTTGAGCAGCACCGCCGCCTTCTCTGCGGTCGCCTGCACGACCTTGGCGTTGCCGTCGATGTTCTCGGGGGTGACAGTGTGCTTGGAGTGGCCGCTGAGCAGACCGAACCGGTCGTACTCGTACAGGATCCGGCCCACCGCGTCGTCGATGTCGGCCTCGGTGATGGTGCCCGAGGCTAGGGCGGCGGTCAGGTTGTCCTTGGAGAAGTACTGCGGGATGAACCCGCCCAGGCCGCCGCCGGGCATCTCCAGGTCCAGCCCGTCGGCGAGGAAGTCGGTGCCGTGGTTGGCGCCCCAGTCGGAGGTCACGAAGCCCTGGAACCCGAGGTCGCCCTTGAGCACGCCCTCGAGAGTGTCGGAGTTGCCGCACGCGGCAGCGCCGTTGACGGCGTTGTAGGAGCACATCACCGAGGCGACACCGGCATCGACGGCGTACTCGAAGGGCTTGGCGTAGATCTCGTGCAGCGTCTGGGCGTCCACGACCACGTTGCCGTTGGCGCCGTCGTAGGCGATGTAGTGCTTGGCCTGGGCCAGGGTGCCGGTGGACTGGATCCCCTCGATCTCACTCGCCGCGATCGTGCCGGTCAGCAGCGGGTCCTCACCGAAGGTGTTCCAGCCGCGGCCGGTGGTCGGGTCCCGGTCGATGTTGATGAACGGCTCCAGGACGACGTCCTGACCGAGGGCCCGGGCGTCGTCCCCGATCACCTTCCCGTTGGCGCGTGCGGTCGCGGTGTCGAACGTGGCCGCCACGCCCATGGTCGAGGTCATGCCGGTCGAGACCCGCCGGGTGGCCACGCCTGGCGGGCCGTCGGTGAGGCGCAGCGAGGGGATGCCGAGCCGCGGGATCCCCGGCAGGTAGCCGGCCTGGTACTCCGCCGTCGCCGCCGGCTCCTGCGCCCCGGAGAGCAGCGTCATCTTCTCGTCCAGCGTCAGCTGCCTCAGCAGCGACTGGACGCGCCGGTCCCGCAACGCCGACTCCGCCAGTGTCGGCTGGGCCGGCTTCGCCGCCTTGGTGATGGCGGAGGCGTGCGCCGCCGGCGCAGCGCCGCTGGCCGTGAACGGCAGCCCCGCGAGGCTGGCCGCGAGGGCAGCGGCCGCCACGGCCGCCGTGCGATGAGGTGTGCGGTGGGGGTGGTGAGTCGGCATTGACGTCCCTTCCGTCGAAGATGTGACGTATGTCACTTCTTCGTCCTATCCGTGGACAGGCCCTGGGTAAAGGGCTCAAAGGCCCCCGAACCAGCCGGAGGGCACGGCAGGTTGGGTCCCGCGAGCAGATGCGCCCACAGCCACCTGCCTGACGCGAACCCCGCACGAGCAGGGCCGTACCCGGGGTCGCACCTCCCTCGCGTCTTGGAGTCACCGTCGCGTACGACCTCGTCAGCCTCCCCCGCGCTCGATCATTCGAGCGGCAGCGGGTCACCGGCGACGTCGAGAAGCTGTCCGGCGGCCCCGGGCCGAGGCGTAACAGGTCGAAGACGACTTCGTCGACCCCACTACTGCAACTGCCGTGGGCGTCTGGCCATGCACCGCCCACTAGACAAACCCGTGCGTCCCGTGACCATCCCGGTCGCGTCATTGCGCCGCCAATGACCGCATCGAGCACGCCGGGCTCGCGACGTCTGCTTACTGGGCATCTCGCGGCGGTAGGCGCCAGCCGTCGGCCTCACACTCCGTCACCCGCACGATCGGCCACATGAAGAAGCGAACCCGGAAGACCTACGAAGTACGCGCAAGGGGCCTGAGCCGCGCTGAACCCGACGTCGACGCCATCGTGGCGGCTCTCCTCCATCACGTACGGACGAGCGATCCGTCGAAGGATCACCCAGCCGATGACGTGGCGACCCCAGAGGCTCCGGACGGGTTCGAGTCCCCTCACCCTCATTGACGTAGCGCAAACCTGGAGACGGCCCACACCGACGTAGGCGGTCGCAATAGATCACTCCCGCCCCCAGGCCCCAGAAACACGCTGAGGCGGACCGAGTGGCCCGCCTCAACGTTGGTTCCAACGGAGAACCTTTGGTGGAGCTGAGGGGACTCGAACCCCTGGCCTTCTCATTGCGAACGAGACGCGCTACCAACTGCGCCACAGCCCCAAGCGAGGTGAAACGTTAGCACCCCGGCGGAGACGACCTGAAATCAGGACCCGGCCGCTCGGCGGCCGTTGTCCTCGGCCCTCTTGGCCTCGCGCTCGGACTCCTCGGCCTCGCGGGCGAGGGCGGAGTCGGAGGCGTTGCGACCCGAGCTCCACACGCCGGTCGAGTCGAGGTCGATGGTGCGGACCGTACGACGGGGAGCCGGCGGCTTGGCGACGTACGTCGGCAGCGGGGCCTCGACCGGATCCCACTCGCCCTCGGCGCGCTGCGGCGCCTCCTCGGGCTCTGCGGCGGTCTCCGGCTCGGCCTCCGCGACGGCGGCGAAGCTGCCGGTCGGGTTGCCGTCGGCGTCGAGGACGGCGACGATCTCGCCGGTGTCGGGATCGAGCTCGACCGCGGCCGCGGGCGGCTGCGACGCCGCCCGCGGGACCCGCCTGGTGACGACTGCGTGCTCCTTGCGGACCATCACCCGGCACAGCACCAGCCAGGCGACGACGAGCGCGATCGGTGCGCCGAGCCAGATCCGGTCGACGTAGTCCAGGATCACCAGCGCCGCGACCGCGGCGACCGCGAGCAGCAGAACGCTGAGGACCGTGCGGCGGCGCCTGGTGGCACGGCGGGCTGCGGCCCGCCGGGCGCGCAGCTGGGCCGGGGTGAGGCGGACCGGGACGACGTCGTACACCTGCTTCTCGGCGGGTGCCGGCCTCTCGGTGGGTGCCGACTTCTTGTCCGGGGCCGGGCGCCGTTCGGTGACCAGGTCGGTCCTGCCCTTGTCGACCGGCTCGCGCCGGGCGAGGACCCGCATGGACCGGGAGAAGCTGGAGACCGCACGGCTGCGCAGGCTCTCCTCGTGGTGCTCGAGCGCCTTCGGGACGAGGTAGACAGCCCACGCCACGAACAGGGCGACGAAGATCAGCGAGCTCGGGTCCACACCGTGAAGGTTAGGAGCGCTAGCGCACGGCCCCCGGGATGTCCATAGGTGTGTCGCAAGACAACTTCTGTGGCAGGTGTGATTTCACCCGAGCAGCCGCTTGACCATCCCCTCGGGGCACTCCTCGACCGTCACGGCGTAGATCCGGTGGTCGCGCCAGGCGCCGTCGATGTGGAGGAATCGGGGCGCGTAGCCGATCTCGTTGATGCCCAGCTTCTCGACGACGCGCAGCGAGTTGGAGTTCTCCGGGCGGATGCAGATCTCGATCCGGTGCAGCCGCGCGGCGGTGAAGCAGTGGTCGATGACGAGCGCGACCGCGAGCGGCGTGATGCCGCGGCCGGCGTACCGCTGGTCGATCCAGTAGCCGACGGAGGCGAACTGCGCCGAGCCCCTGACGATGTTGTTGACCGTCACCTGGCCCGCGAACGCGCCGTCGACCTCGATCGCGAACGGGAAGGTGATGCCGGCGCGGGCCTGACGGCGGAGACGGCGTACGAGCACCGGGAAGCTGCTCGGCCGGGCGGTGACGCCGGGCGGCACGGTGGCGTCCCACGGGTGCAGCCAGGCGGCGGAGCGCCGCCGGGCCTCGGCCCAGGCGTGGGCGTCGGTACGCCGGAGGGGCCGTACGGTCACCTCGCCGTGGCGCAGGACCGCCGGCCAGCCCACCGTCATCAGTGATCGCTCCCGACCGCCTGCTCGACGGCGTGGGGAAGCACGGGGCGGAGCACCTCGACGGCGTCCTTCACGCCGCCGCGCGACCCGGGCAGGTTGACGACCACGCAGGCTCCCGCGAGCCCCGCGAGCCCGCGGGACAGCGCGGCGGTCGGCACCCCCTTGGCGACGCCGGCGGCGCGGATCGCCTCGGCGATCCCGGGGATCTCGCGGTCGAGGAGCGGGCGGGTCACCTCGGGGGTCAGGTCGGTCGGTGTCAGGCCCGTACCGCCGGTCGTGAGCACCACCCGCGCCCCCGACTCGACGGCCTCGGCGACGGCGGCACCGACCGGCTCCCCGTCGGGTACGACGACGGGCGCCTCCGCCGCGAAGCCGAGCTCCTCCAGGAAGGCCACGAGCAGCGGCCCGGTGGCGTCCTCGTAGACCCCCGCCGAGGCGCGGTTGGACGCCACGACGACGACGCCCTTGAGCTGTGCGTCGGCGGTAGGCTCGCTCATCGGCGCCAGTCCCCGGACTTCCCGCCGGTCTTCGACTCGACGCGTACGTCGGTGATGACCGCTGCCTTGTCGACCGCCTTGACCATGTCGACCACGGTCAGTGCGGCGACCGAGACGGCGGTGAGCGCCTCCATCTCGACGCCGGTGCGGTCGGTGGTCCTCACCGTCGCGGCGATCTCGACCGCGTCGTCGGCGACCGCGAGGTCCACGGTGACCCCCGAGATGGCGAGCGGGTGGCAGAGGGGGACCAGGTCAGGCGTCCGCTTTGCACCCATGATCCCTGCCACCCGGGCGACCGCGAGCGCGTCCCCCTTGGGCACGCCCTCGCCCCGCAGCAGCGCGACGACCTCCGCGGAGACGAGGACCCGGCCGGTGGCCGTGGCGGTGCGGGCGGTGACGTCCTTGCCCGAGACGTCGACCATCCGCGCCGCGCCGGAGTCGTCGACGTGGGTGAGCCGCCGGCCGGCGGCGTCCGGCGTACTCATCAGAACTCCTGGTCCAGCACGAGCACCTCGACGGGCTCCCCCGCCTCGATCTCGGTGGTGTCCTCGGGGATGACGAGGAGGCAGTTGGCGGTGGCGAGGTCGCCGATGAGGTGGGATCCGGGACCGCCGACGGGCGAGACGGTGGCGTGGGTGCCGTCGTAGTCGCCGCGCATGAACTGGCGCCGGCCCTTCGGCGAGGTCATCGCGTGGGTGATCTTCGCGGTCACGCTCGGCCGCAGCTCGGGCTTCTTCCCCATCAGTCGGCGAAGCGCGGGAAGCACGAAGTTCTCGAACGAGACGAACGAGGAGACCGGGTTGCCGGGGAGGCAGAAGATCGGGACCTGCTCCTCGCCGACCTTGCCGAAGCCCTGCGGCTTGCCCGGCTGCATCGACACCCCGCCGAACCACACCCCCTGCGGCGCGAGCGCCTCCTTGACGACGTCGTAGTCGCCCATCGACACCCCGCCGGAGGTGATGACGAGGTCGGCGCGGACGAGCTGGTCGTGGAGGGCGGTGAGGAAATCGCGCGGGGAGTCGGGGACGATCCCGACCCGGTAGGCGATCGCGCCTGCCTGGCGCGCGGCAGCGGCGAGCAGGAAGGAGTTGCCGTCGTAGATCGAGTCGTGGCCGAGCGGCTGGCCGGGCTCGCGCAGCTCGGAGCCGGTCGACAGGATGACGACCCGCGGCCGCGGGCGCGCGGCGACGTGGGAGCGGCCGACCGAGGCCAGCAGGCCGAGGTGGCGCGGGACCAGGACGGTCCCCTCCGAGACGACCACGTCGCCCACGGAGACGTCCTCGCCGGCGTACCTCACGTGCTGGCCGACGCTCGGCGACTGGTCGATGACGACCCGCGCGACACCGCGGTCGGTCCACTCGTACGGCACGACCGCGTCGGCGCCCGACGGCAGCGGCGCGCCGGTCATGATCTTGGCCGCCGCCCCCGGCGGGAGGGCGAGCAGGCTGGCCTGCCCCGCCCCGATCTCACCGACGACCGGCAGGTCGACGGGCGAGTCCGGAACGGCGCCGGCGACGTCCTCGGCGCGTACGGCGTACCCGTCCATCGCCGAGTTGTCGAAACCGGGCAGCGACACGCCGGCCCTGACGTCCTCGGCGCAGGCCAGACCCAGGCACTCCATGATCGGCTGCGGCGAGGCCGCCATCGGCTCGATCTCGGAGAGGATGCGCTCGCGGAACGACTCGGGGCTGATGGTCACTGCGCAGACATTACGACGCCCGCTACGACGACGCAGGCGGGGCGTCCTCGGTGAGCACCGTGTCGGACGCGAGCCGCTCGGCGCCGTCGGCGGTGAGCGACACGCTGCCGATCACCTGGACGCCGTGACCGAAGGTCCAGTCGCCCTCGACCCGCAGCGCCGCGGCCTTCCGCAGTGACGGCGCGCCCTCCGGGAACCGCTTGTCGAACTCGCCCACGAACTTGTAGTAGTCGCTGTCGAGGTCGATGTAGGGGATGTCGGTGGCGACCTGGTCGAGCACGTAGTCCGGGCCGATCTCGTAGACGTCCGAGCGCAGGACCAGCAGGTCGTTGGTCGTCTTGACCGGCACGAACCGGTCGCGGCCGACCTCGATGAGCGCGGAGTCGTCGAAGACCTCGATCGCGGCACCCATGGCGGTCTCGATCTGGATGACCTTCGGGGTCGTCTTGTCGCTCGGGTCAACGGTCTTCTCGTTGCGGATCATCGGCAGCCCGAGGATGCCCTCGCGGGCGTCCAGAGCCTGCTTCATCGCCCTGAGATCGAACCAGATGTTGTTGGTCGAGGAGTACTTGTGGCGGCTGAGGTCCTGCAGGGCCTTCTGGTCCTCGGGCGGCGTCTGGGCGGTCTCGCGGAGGATGATCCGGCCGTCGGTCTTGCGGACGGCGAAGTGGCCGCCCTTGCGGTCCGAGGGCGTACGGCGCACGGCCTCGATCGCGAAGGGCGCACCGCTCTTGGCGAACCACGCGGCGATCCGCTCGTCGGGGGTCGCACCGAGGTTGTCGGAGTTGGAGACGAAGATCCGCTCGTAGCCCTGCTCGATGAGCAGGTCGAGGATCCCGCGGTCGAGCAGCGCGGTGTAGATGTCACCGTGGCCGGGCGGACACCACTCCAGGTCGGGGTCCTTCGGCCACGAGACCGGCGACAGGTCGGAGGCCAGCAGTCGCGGTTCCATGTTCTGCCGGAACTCCAGCGGCAGCCCCTCCACCGGCAGGTCGGTGTAGCGCGCGAGCGCGTCGAGGGTGTCGCCCGAGGTGCGGAAGGAGTTCATGAAGAGGATCGGCAGCCGGACGTCGTACTTCTTGCGCAGGTGGAGGATCTGTCGCGCGATGACGTCGAGGAAGCTGAGGCCGCCGCGGACGCAGAGCAGCGACTTCGCGCGGTCCATCCCCATCGAGGTGCCGAGCCCGCCGTTGAGCTTGATGACGGCCGTCGTGCTGATGGCCGCGTGCGCCTCCTCGTCGGTGACCTCCACGTCGCTCAGCGACGGGATCTCGACGGGGTCGATCGTGGACTCCGGGATCATCCCGGTCTCCCCACGTTCGAGTTGGCGGTAGTAGTGGGCGAAGGTCTGTACGGCGACCTCGTCCACTCCCGCCTCGCGCATCTTCGCGACGGCCTTTGCCAAGCCTGGGCTACCCATAACCTTGATCGTAGGCTGATCCTGTGTCTGGTCCACAAACCCCTCCCGAGTCGGGTTCGTCAGCGCCCCTCGGATCGGGCACTCTTCTCAAGACTGCCCTGCGCGACCAGCTCCTCACCACCCGTCACCGGTTGGGTCTACCTCACATCGGGGATCGGGCCCGTGCACTGGCCGAGGTGGTCGCCGGATGCGAGGAGGTACGCCGGGCGGCGACCGTCGCGGCGTACGTCTCGATCGGGACCGAGCCCGGCACCGGCCCGCTGCTCGACCTGCTGGCCGACGCCGGCAAGCGGGTGATCCTCCCGTGCCTGCTGCCCGACAACGACCTCGACTGGGCGGCCTACGACGGTCGCCTCGTCCGTGCGGCGCGCGGGCTGCTCGAGCCGGCCGGCGAGCGGCTCGGCGTCGAGGCGATCGCCACCGCGGACGTCGTCCTCGTGCCCGGGCTCGCCGTCGACTCGGTCGGGCACCGGCTCGGCCGCGGCGGCGGGTCGTACGACCGGGCGCTCGCGCGCGTGCCCGTCGGCACGTTCACGTGCGTGCTGCTGTACGACGACGAGGTGGGCGTGCCGGTGCCGGTCGAGGCACACGACCGGAGGGTCGTGGCCGCAGCGACGCCCTCGGGAATCGTCCGGCTCGGCTGAGCGTTCGGTAGAATTGGCAGTCGCACCCGACGAGTGCCAAGTCTCTTGCAAGAGTTCGCCGAGGAGAACAGTGCCCACCTACCAGTACGCCTGCACCGAGTGCGGCCACGCCTTCGAACAGTTCCAGAGCTTCACCGAGGACTCGCTCACCGTCTGCCCCGAGTGCAACGGCCGGCTCCGCAAGGTCTTCAGCGCCGCCGGCGTCGTGTTCAAGGGCTCCGGCTTCTACCGCACCGACAGCCGCTCCTCGTCCAACGGCTCGAGCGGCTCGAACGGCTCGGGATCCGCCGGCTCGTCGAGCTCGTCGGACTCCTCCTCGTCCTCGTCGTCCTCCACGACCACCGCGTCGGCCGGCTCCTCCACCGACTGACCACGGCCGACCCGCGGCCTGTGGATGACCGGACGCACCGTCCGGCGATCCGGCCTACCGTCGGGGCGTGCTCTCCCGTCTCGGCTCCCTCCGCAAGCGCGTACGCCGCCGGCTGCTCGCCCACCGGCGCCTGCTCGCCTTCCTGCTGACCGCCGCGGCCGTGGCCGCAGGCCTCCACGCCGCCCGTCCGGCGCCGCCGCAGACCGTCGCCCTGACGGTCGCGGCCCGCGACCTCCCGGCCGGCACCGTCATCGCCCCGGCCGACCTCACGACCGTGCGGGTCCCGCCCGGCGGCGTACCCCACGGTGTTGTCGCACGGCCCGTCGGCTCCACCCTCGCGGCGCCGCTGCGCGAGGGCGAGCCGGTCACCGACCTGCGGCTCGTGGGGCCCGGCCTCGCGGTCGGCCATCCCGACCTCGTCGCTCTCCCGGTGCGCTTCCCGGACGCCGGGATGGCCGGCCTCCTCCACGTCGGAGACCGCGTCGACCTCTACGCCACCGACCCCGCGACGGCGCGTACGACGCCGGTGACCGACGACGCGCTGGTCCTCGCCCTCCCGGCCGACGACTCGGCCACGTCGGCAAACGTCACCGGAAACGGCGTCACGAACGCACTCGGGGGCCGTTTAGTCGTTGTCGGAGTCACCGAGAGCAGTGTCGAGACGGTCACGGCCGCGGGGGTCGGGGGGTTCCTCACCTTCGCGTACTGACATTAGTGTCGGGGCACTCTCGGGGGTCTCCCTTCACCTCACCACGAGTCAGGAGATAGCACACACATGACCGGCTTCAAGAACTTCCTGCTGCGCGGCAACCTCATCGAACTGGCCGTCGCGTTCATCATGGGCGGCGCGTTCGGCACCGTCGTCACGGCCACAGTCGCATTGATCATGGACCTCGTCGGCAAGGTCGGAGGTACGCCGGACTTCTCTAACTACACGCCCAAGGGCATCCACGTCGGCGCCTGGGTCACGGCCGTCATCGCGTTCGTCATCCTGGCCGCTGTCGTGTACTTCGTGATCGTGAAGCCGTACACCGTGGCGAAGGAGAAGTGGTTCCCCAGCCCGGAGCCCGGCACCCCCGAGGACGTCAAGCTGCTGCAGGAGATCCGCGACCTGCTCGCCTCGCAGAGCGGCACCAGCACGACCCTCTGAGCCGATCACCCGTCAGGTGCCGTCTCATCCTCCGTGGTGGGGCGGCACCTGCGATTTCAGCCAGGCGTCCGACGAGGACTCGCGATCCTCCGCGGCGGAGCCGGGGTCGCGCTCGTCGTCGGTCGTCTCGGGGAGCACGTCGCCGAAGATGCGCGCCAGCCGCCGGCGGCGCTTCCACTCCGGCTCACGTGCCTGCTCGTCGCTCACGTGCACAGGCCTGCCTGCTCGAGCTCGGCCTTCTTCGCGGCGTCCTGGCCGGAGCCGCCGGTGCTGCCGCTGCTGCCGGTGCCGGAGGATCCGCTGGACTCGCCGTCGGACTTCTTGTGGCCCTTCTTCTTGCTCGCACCGGGCGTGCTGCCGGCGTCGATCGCGCTGGCCGTCAGCCGCTTGGTGAGCGGCTTGTCCTTGCGCAGGCGCTTCCACACCCGGTTGGCCTCGGGCGTCCAGATCACCCGGGCCGGGTCGTCCGGGTCGTACTCCACCGGGATCGTCATGAACTGGATCTTGTTGAGCCCGATGTCCTTGAAGCCGTAGGCGAGCTCGCCCATCTTCTTCAGGTTGTCCATGCCCTTGTCGACCGTGAGGCCCTTGGTGGCCGCGTCGAGGAACTTCACGACCTTCACCGGGTTGGCGAGGGTGTTGGAGGAGAGCACCTGGGCGGCCATCGACCCGATGAACGCCTGCTGCCGCTTCGCCCGGCCGAGGTCGGAGCCGTCGCCGATGCCGTGCCGGATCCGGACGTAGTTGAGCGCCTGGTTGCCGGAGATGCGCCGGGTGCCGGCCTTGAGATAGATGCCGTGGGCGCGGTCGTCCCAGGTCTCCGGGATGCAGACCTCGACGCCGCCGATGGCGTCGACCATCGACTTGAAGCTCTCGAAGTCGACCACCACGAAGTGGTCGACCCGGATGCCGGTCAGGTGCTCCACCTGGGAGACGGTGCAGGCCGGCCCGCCGACCGAGAAGGCGGTGTTCCACATCTGGTTCTCGGCCGCGGGGATGGTGTCGCCGTCGTCGTTCTTGCACTCGGGCCGGTCGACCATCGAGTCACGCGGGATGCTGATGCCGTAGGCGTGCTTCCGGTCCGCGGAGAGATGGATCAGGATCGTCGTGTCGGAGCGCTGGCCGTCACCGGTGAGGTTGTCGATGTTGCAGCCGTTGCAGTCGCGGCTGTCCGAGCCCATCACCAGGATGTTGAGCGGCTCGTGCGGACCGCTCACCGCGACCTTGTCCGGCCGGTCGCCGACGATGTCGTCGTCGATGTCGAGGACGGTGAGGTTCCCGTTCAGGTGGCGGTAGAGGTAGACCATGCCCAGCCCGGTGATCAGCACCAGGACGAGGAGGCTGGCCCCCAGCACCTTGAGCACGGTGTGCTTCCGCGGGGGCGCCGCGCGCCGCTTGCCGCCCTGGGGACGCGTCTCCTGCGGGGTCACCGAACCGGACTGCTCGTCGCTGTGCAGCGTGGGCAGCTCGGGGAGGCGCACTGGATCACCGTCACTCGGGTGCGGGGGATGTGGTCGTCGACGCTGACAGACCATACGTGTAACGCTCAAGTGTGGCGGCGACCGTGCAGTAACCCCAAACCGGGAGCTCACCGCTCGCATGAAAAGATGGCCCACGCGCCCCGGTAGCTCAGTGGATAGAGCAGCCGCCTCCTAAGCGAAAGGTCGCGAGTTCGACTCTCGCCCGGGGCACTCGTTTGAATAGCGCACCCTTGGGGTGGCCAGCGCGGCCGTAGTCGAACGTCGTGGCTTCGAGCCCGCGCGCTCAGTGGCTTATCAGCGGATCTCGGTAGAGGACGACCTTGGTGCTGTGGGCACCGTAGGCCGACGGTGCGTCGTCGAAGTCGGCGAGCGTGGTGGTGACCTTCTCGGCGGCAAAGTCGTGCTCCTGCACCCAGGCGAGGAGGTCGGGCAGATGGGCTCGTGGATGGGAGACGCTGGCATGCAGCGTGATGTCGGTGGCGTACATGTGCATCACCGGCACACCAGTGCGGGCGCCGACGTAGTAGCCGACGGGGCACACCTCCCCGCCGGGCGCCGTCGAGCGGAGCGCATAACGTAGGGCCGCCCCACTGGACGCGGCTTCGATCACGAGGTCGTAGGCGTCGGCCTCGGCGGGCGGCTCGGGGAAGCCTGCGGCGAGGATGCCGACCGCGCCGGGAAGCCGTCCGCCTGCCCGTTCTACGGGGTTCGCCCCCAAGGACTCGGCGATGGCGAGCCGGCTCGTGCTGGCGTCCTGATAATCCACAACACTGGCGCCATGCGCTGCGGCGAGACCGGCCGCGTAGAGCCCGATGCTGGGCGCGCCACCACCGACCACCAGCACCTGCGCGCCGGGCCGGCGCTGGAGGAACGGGACCACGACCTGCCATGCGTTGGCGAGGTTGTCCGCTGCCGCGGCGACCCGCAGCGGATCGAGACCGTCGGGCAGCTTGACGAGCGTGTGCGAGGCGTACGGCACCCGGACGAGGTCCGCGATGGTGCCGCCGAACGGGCCCGAAGCCGCACCGAAGCCATAGGCCGCGAGCATGAGCTCGCCATCGTTGCCGTCGGTGCCGGTGGCGAACTCGCGGCGCGTCGTGACGCACTTCGAGGTCAGGCCACGCAGGCAGCTGGGACAGCTGCCGCAGGAGATGGACCAGGAGACGACCACCCGGTCACCGACGGTCAGGCCAGTGACCTGCGAGCCCAACGCGACAACCTCGGCGATGGTCTCGTGGCCGATCGGGAACGGCCCCTGGTACGGGATCGGACCGCAGATGCGACGGATCGCCGATTCCAACGCCCCCGACTTCAGGCCCGCTTGGAAGGCACGCGAGACCGGCTGATGCATCGGGAGGGTGTCACCGTCACAGCGGCTCGCCACGAAGGGGCGGACGATGGCGTCGGTCGGCGCCACCAGTTCGGGCTCAGGCTTCTCGAGCCAAGCCAGCTTTCCAGGAGCAAGGAAGTTCAGTTCACGCACCAGCGGTGTCCCGTCAATCAACTATGATAAGACGCATAACATAGCCTGACGGACGAGGGAGCGACAGACCGATGGCGACTGGAACACGGGACCGGATGATCGCCAGCACGGCCGTGCTGCTGCGCTCCCAGGGCATCGCCGGAACGTCGTTCCCGAAAGTGCTGGAACACGCGCGGGCGCCGCGCGGCTCGATCGGGCACCACTTCCCCGGCGGCAAGACTGAACTGCTGCGCGAGGCCATCGACCTCGCCGGAGCAGAGATCACCCGGCATCTGGTCACCGGTGCTGAAGCGGGAGCGGACGCCGCAACCATCGTCGACGGAATCTGCGACTACTTCGCCACCTGGCTGACCCGAACCGACTACACCGCCGGCTGCCCCGTCGCCGCAGCCGCCCAAGAGGCCTACGCCGACCCCGACCTGGGCGTGAGCGCACGGCAGGCGATCGAGGACTGGACCCTCGCCGTCACCGCGACCATGCCCGGCAGGAATGACGCCCGCGCTCTGGCGCAAGTCTGCATCGCCGCGGTCGAGGGCGCTGTCATGATGGCCCGCGTCACCCGGTCGACCGAACCCCTCGACTCTGTACGAGCACAGTTGCGACTCCTACTCACCAACCGCTGAATCCAAGCTTGAAGCCCGGCGCACCACATGGCGCCACACAGTCGCTCGATGCACCGCGTAAGTCCGGGCAACAGCAGGCGGTAGATCCTCCATCCGAGCACCGCGCCTCAGCGTCTTGACGGCTTGCTCGGCCGCCTCCACCACGTTTGAATACCGTCGCCCCAGGCGCATTCACTGCCCCGCTCGGGTGATCGTGACGCGCGCGCGTGCGGGGATGCGGGAGTCGTCCCAGCCGCGCGTGTCGAGCGAGACCGGAGCCGCGGCGACGGTGGCGACCGTCGTGGTCAGGAGTACGACGGCGAGCGGCTCGCCCGGGCAGCGGTGCCCGGACTCGGGGTGGCCGCCGCCCTGGGGGATGAGGTCGTACGGGCCGGGCAGGCCGTCGGCGTACCTCTCGCCGACGACCTCCTCCGGCCGCGAGTGCCGGGCGGGGTCGTGGTCGACACCGAGTACGTCGAGGACGATCCGCTGGCCGGCACGCACCGGGCAGCCGCCCCAGTCGCCGTCACGGCGGGCGACGGCCGCGAGCGCGGGCACGAAGGGGAACCGGCGGCGTACCTCCTGCGCGAAGGCTTCCGCACGCTCCGGGTCCTTGGCGATCGACATCCGCTCGTCGGGGTCGGCGGCGAGCGCGTGCACCGCGAAGGCGCCGAGGTAGGCGACGGCGACGGTCGGCCGCAGGACGTTGAGCAGCTCGACCGCGGCGACGGGGACCGGCAGGAGCCGGCCGTCGCCGCCCGTCCAGTGGGCGACCCGGCCGAGCGGCGTGGCCCGCGAGCCCTCGGCGCGGGCGCGGCGGATCTCGCCGCGCGCCCACCGGTCGCAGCGCAGCCGCGCCCGCCAGCCGTGGACGTAGGAGTGGCCGCCGAAGCCGTGGACGATCGCGGCGAGGTCCCGGCTCAGGGCGTCGCCGTCGCCGGCCGAGACGCCGGCCCAGTCGAGGACCGCCCTGCCGTACACCCGTGCCAGCAGGTCGAACGCGTCCCCGTGCCCCGCGTCGAGCTCGGCCTCGAGCAGCCGGCGGGCGGTCGCGGCCACGTCGTGGGCGGCTCGCTCGTCGAGCAGGTCGAGGAACTGCCGCTTGCGGTGCAGGTGCTCCTCGCCGTCGAGGCCGTGGATCGCCCCGCGGCCGAACAGCAGCCGGGCCAGCGGCGGAGGTACGGCGCCCTTCCGGCGTACCCACTCCTCGTCGTAGAACCGCTCGACCAGCTCCCGCCGGCGTACGACGACCGCCGGCCGCCCCAGCAGCCGGACCGGGAGCTCGTCGGACCCGCCTCCGTCGCGCCTCAGACGCGCGACGGAGGCATAGCCGTGGCGCCACCAGCCGACCGTCAGCTCGGACGTCGGGCGGGCGGTCGACCGGCGCCTCACTCGCGCGGCCCGTGCAGGTCGCCCTCGCCGTGCGGGTGCGGCCGCTCGGGGTCGTTCTCGATCTCGCGGCCGCGACGGCGGTCCATGAAGGCGGCCCAGATCTGGGCGCCACCGGTGAGGATCGCGAGCAGAATGAAGGCCCCGAAGATCCAGAACCACCAGGTGCTCAGCCACACGCTGGTCATGACGCCACCTCCTCGGTCATCCCGGCCCTGACCGCCGGCAGGACCTCCTTGCCGAACGTCGTGATCATGTCGCGGTAGTGCGGCCCGATCGCGGCGACGTAGACCTCCTCGAAGCCGGCGTCGACGTACGGCTTGAACGACTCCACGTGCCGACTCACGTCGGGACCGCAGACGAGGCTCTCGCGCGTCATGTCCGGCGTGACGAGCTGGGCCGCCTGCTCGAAGTGCTGCGGCGTGGAGAGCACCTGGGCCAGCTCACCGGGGAGCCCGGAGGTGCCCCAGAGCCGGTGGGCGTGCTCGACGCCCTCCTCCTCGGTCGGGGCGTACGCCGCCTTGAACCCGGCGCACGCGGGCTTGCCGCCCGAGGTGTCGCGGAAGAGCCGGAGCAGCTCCTCGTCGGGCGAAGTGGTGACGTAGCCGTCGCCGATCTCGCCGGCGAGCTCGGTCGCCTCGGGCCCGAAGCCGGAGACCCACACCTCGGGCGGGGCGTCGGGGAGGGTGTAGATCCGGGCGTTGTCGGCAGTGTAGAACCGGCCGTCGAAGTCGACGACCTCGCCGGTCCACAGCCTCCGCATCAGCTCGACCGACTCGCGCAGCATCTCCCGGCGTACGGCGGCCCGCGGCCACGCGTCACCGTGGATGTGCTCGTTCAGCGCCTCTCCGGTGCCGACACCGAGCCGGAAGCGGCCCTCGTGCATGACCGCCGCCGTCGCCGCCGCCTGTGCGGTGACGACCGGGCTGATCCGCATCGTCGGGCAGGTCACCGCGGTCATCACGGGAAGTCGGCAGATCTGCGACAGCGCACCGATGACCTCCCAGACGAAGGCGCTCTGGCCCTGCTCGTCGTTCCAGGGGTGGAAGTGGTCGCTGATCCACAGCGCCTCGAAGCCGGCCTGCTCGGCCAGCACCGCCTGCTCGAGGAGCTGCTGGGGGGAGAACTCCTCGGTGGAGAGGAAGTACCCGATCCTCGGGCTCTGAGTGCTCATGCGGTCCGGTAGCCGCCGCGTCAGCCACCCATGCGTCCGCGGTTGGCGATGATGACGGCCACGGGCGGCAGGACGGCGGCGACGACCGACATCCCCACCGCAGCCGGGACGGACCACAGCCGGACGACGTTCCAGGCCAGGACGATGAGCACGATGCAGGTGCCCATGATCCAGAAGTACGCCGCCTTCTGCTTGTCCTTCATGCCTGACCGGTACCCCGGCGCACCCTCACGACACGACCTCGAACCTCATCCCGGCCGCGACGAGCCGGGCGGTGAGCGCCTCGCCCATCGCCTGGGCGGTGGTCAGGCAGCCGGCCGCCTCCGGGTTGTCGTCCAGCGCGAGGCACAGCGCCGACTCGGCGAGCATCTTCGCGGTCTCGGAGTAGCCCGGGTCGCCGCCCGACACGCGGGTGTGGATGGCGCGGCCGTCGTCGGGGGCCTCGCCCACGAAGTCGACGGTGAACCACGAGCCGGCCCGCCGCTGCTCGCTCGGCCCGTCGCCCTGCTTCAGCTTGCCGCCGAGCCAGTCCCGCAGCGGAGGCACCTGGGCCGCGAGGGCCAGCCCGCCGGCCCCGACGAGTCCGCCGACGGCGTACCGCAGCGTCTTGGTGCCGGCGTAGTGGGAGTACCTGAACCGCGGCCCGTACGCCGGCAGCGCCGCTCCGCTGCGCGCGACGATCAGCGGGTCGATCGTCGGCAGCGGCACGAGCCAGTAGCCGAGCACCGGGTCCCTGCGGAGCCGTCCGGCGGCCGGCCGCGACGACCTGCCCTCCGGTCGTTGCTCGATCCGTTTGCGCGCCGCGGCAGCGGCGCGCAGCTGCCGCGCCCGCGACATCTGCCCGAGCGCGGAGTGGAGGGTGCCGCCGGAGATGCCGCCCTTGGCGCGTACGACGCCGCGCAACGTCACCGGGCCGGTGGCCCCGAGCCGGTCGACCGTGAAGAGCGCGCCGAGGTCGTGGGGCACCGAGTCGAACCCGCACGCGTGCACGATCCTGGCCCCGGTGCGGCGGGCGACGGCGTCGTACGCCACGAACATCGTGTCGACGAACTCCGCCTCGCCGGTGAGGTCGACGTAGTCGGTCCCGGCCTCCGCGCACGCCTTGACGACCGGCTCGCCGTAGGCGAGGTAGGGGCCGACCGTGGTGATGAGAACGCGGGTCCGCCCGGCCAGGGCGGCGAGGGAGTCGGCGTCGCCGACGTCCGCGACGACCAGCTCCGCGTCGGCGGCGGCCGGGTGCTCGGCCGCGATCCGCTCGCGCACCGCCTCGAGCCTGGCCTTGTCGCGGCCGGCCAGGCCCCAGCGGAGCCCCGCGGGCGCGTGCTCGGCCAGATAGACCGCGGTCAGGGAGCCGGTGAAGCCGGTGGCCCCGAGCAGGACGATGTCGAGCTCTCGGTCGAGGTTGCGCTCACTCATGCTGCGAACTGTGGCACAGACGGACTGAAGCAGTTTTCGCCATTCCACCCACGGCGGCCGTGGGCGCGTCGGATGATCGTCGCCATGGGCAAAGACCCCATCCGGGTGTTCCTGCTGGACGACCACGACGTCGTACGGCTGGGTGTCCGCACCCTCCTCGAGCTGGACGGCGACATCGAGGTCGTGGGCGAGGCGCGCACCGCCGCCGAGGCGCTGGAGAGGATCCCGCGGCTGCGGCCCCACGTCTGCGTGCTCGACGCACGGCTGCCCGACGGCTCGGGTGTGGAGGTCTGCCGCGAGGTGCGCTCGCTCGACCAGTCGATCCGCTGCCTGATCCTGACCAGCTACGACGAGGACGAGGCGATGGCCTCGGCGATCCTCGCCGGCGCGTCCGGCTACGTGCTGAAGCAGATCGAGGGCAACAGCCTGGTCTCCGGCGTACGCCTCGTGGCCAGCGGCCACACGCTCATCGACCCCGACGTGGCGACCCGGGTGGTGCGGGAGGTGCAGCTGCACCGGCGTACGACGGGCGCCGTCAGCGACCTCACCCCGCAGCAGGCGAAGATCCTCTTCCTGATCGCCGAGGGGCTCACCAACAGGCAGATCGCCGAGCGGCTCTTCCTCGCGGAGAAGACGGTCAAGAACCACGTGACCGGCCTGCTCGCGAAGCTCGGCGTCACCCACCGCACGCAGGCGGCACTGCTCGCCCACAGGCTGCGCTCCGGCGGCCCGGACGCGCCGGCGGCCCCGTAGGCTGTCGGTGGCCGGCGACCGGATGGCGGGACCACGATTTCGCAGGGGCGGGGTCGATGGAGTCTCATTTCTCCACCGGGGCACCCGGCCACCGGTTGCGAGGAGTGTGTGATGCAGTCGCGTGCCCTGCTGTCGGCCCACCGTGGCGCCGCCGCACAGCTCGGCCTGCGCGACAACTCCTGGGAGTCCTTGGAGGCGGCGGTCGCGCTGCCGGTGGACTACGTCGAGTTCGACGTGCACCGCACCCGCGACGGCGAGTTCGTGCTGCACCATCTCCCCTCCGTCCGCGACGCGGAGGGCAGGCGCCGGGCGATCACCGAGCTGACCTACCTCGAGATCGCCGAGCTGACCGGCCAGGAGCTGGTGCGCTTCGAGGACGCGCTCGCGCTCCTGCGCGCCAACGGCAAGCTCGCCCACATCGACTTCAAGTTCTCCTCGCCCTGGCCGCTCAACCTGCCGCCGTGGACGTCCTACGAGGAGGAGGCGGCGGAGATCGCCCTCCGCGTGATGGAGGACCCGACGTCGTTCATCCTGACCAGCCTCGTCGACGAGTCGGTCCGGCTGCTGCGGGACTGGGCCGACGTACGCTCCCCCGGCACGCTCGTCGGGCTCTCCCTCGGCCTCGGCGAGTGGCGGCTCGGACTCATCCGGCAGGTCAAGCTGCGTGCCTCGGAGGTCTTCCCCGCGCGGCGGCTCGAGCGCTGCCGCGCCAACCTGGTCGTCGTCCAGCACCGGCTGGCCGACGTCCGCGTCCTGCGCTGGGCCGCCCGCAAGAAGATCCCGGTCCTGGTGTGGACCGTCGACGAGCCGCGCAAGCTGAAGCGGTTCATGCAGGACCAGCGGGTGTGGATGGTCACCAGCAACCACCCCGCCCGCGCGAGCGTCGCCGAGGAGACGATCGACGTCGAGGCGGTCGCCTGACGCTCGTCCGTACGTCGGCTCAGACGACCGGCACGATCCACGACAGCCGGCTGCCGGCGGGGACGACCGGCTGCAGGCGGAGCGCGCCGCCGAGCCGTCTCGCCCGCGCCTCGAGCTCGTCCAGCCCCGCGCGGCCGGTGCGGGCGCCGTCGTCGGTGATGGTCAGCATCGCCCACCGGGGTGACGCGTCCACCTCGACCTCGACCCGGCGGGAGCCCTGCTGCCGGGACAGCCCCTGCAGCGCCTCGCCGAGCGCGGAGAGCAGCTCCTCGCGCAGCTCGTCGGGCAGCAGCGCGACGGTGCCGGTGAGCCGGAGCCGAGGGGCGAAGCCGAGCGCGCCGGTCCCCTGCTCGACGATCTCCCGGGCGGTCTGGTCGAGCTCGCGCAGCACCCCGGCCAGGCGGTCGCGCTCCTCGGCGACCCGCTCGTCGGCGTACCTCTCGCGGTCGTGGAGGTGTCCGATCGCGGTGCCGGCCGCCCGCAGCAGCAGGCTCACCCGCTGGGTGTCGTAGCCGACGAACGGCTCCACCCGGCCGCCGAGGTGGAGCGTGCCGAAGAGCCGGCCCTCGACGACGAGCGGCAGCGCGAGGGTGTGGCCGCGGTCGAGCTCGCCGGGGTCGCCGTGGGTGACCATCTCGTCGAGGTCGCCGTCCTTGCCGCTGACCCCGAGCATCGCGTGCTCAGCGCCGGTCACCGCGCACGACAGCTCGACGGTGCGGTGCAGGATGCCACCCACGTCGAGCTCCTCACCGATCGCGTGCACGGCGAGAGCGAGGAGCGTCGAGTCGCCGCTGCCGCGCCGCGGCCTGATGGCGGTGTGCTCGAGGTCGTCGTCGCCCTCGGCACCGCCGACCCGCAGCGGCTCGGGCGCCTGGGCAGGGGCGTCCTCGGAACGGTGTCGTCCTCGGGCCACTCCTTGCACGCCCGGGATTGTAGGTGCTCGCCGCCCCGCGGGTCTCGGCCGATCCCGACCCGAAGCCTGGCCGTCACACGGGAGCGGCACCGAGGGAACCACCGGGCCGGTCGGTTCCGTCATATCGTTCGCAAGCCGGACCTGGAGACTGGTGGACAGCGTGGACGCAGAGACGGAGGCGGCGTACAGCACGTACGTCGCCGAGCGCTGGCGCGACCTCGTGCGCGCGGCGGTGTTCCTCGGCGCCGCGCCGCACGAGGCGGAGGATCTCGCCCAGCAGACGTTGGTGCGGTGCTACGCGCAGTGGGCCCGGGTCAGCGGGGCGGACAACCGCGACGCCTACGTCTACCGGATGCTGCTCAACTGCCTGCGTGACGCACGGCGGAGCCGCTGGTGGCGCGGACGGGTCGACCGGGAGCCCACCGGTCCCGACCAGTCGGTCGGCGACAGCGCCGAAGCGATCGCGATCGCCGACGCCGTCCACCGGGCGCTCGCCCAGCTCTCGAAGCCCAACCGGGAGGTCGTCGTGCTCCGGTACTTCGTGCAGCTCACCGAGGCGCAGACGGCCGACGTCCTCGGCATCGCGCCCGGCACCGTCAAGAGCCGTCTGTCGCGCTCGCTCGCCCGGCTCGCCGCCAACAGCCACCTCCTCGACCTCGCCGGACGGACACCATGACCGACCTCGAACGACTCTGGGACGACCTGCCCACCTCCGCTCCCCCGGTCGAGGCGGTCCTGCGCGAGGGACGTCGGCCGGAGGCCCCTGGACCGGCTCTGCGTCGGCGGCGCCTCACCCGCCCGCTGATGGTGGCCGGCGCAGCCGCGGCGATCGGCGGCGCCTTCGTCGCCGGCACGCTCGTCGCAGACACCGGCGCCCCCACGTCGCCCGGCACCAGCGGACGCAGCGCGGCCGGGCCGGCCCTGGCCGCCTTCCAGGCCGATCTCCCGGCGGCGAACTCGTGCCGGCAGCTGCGCGCGGCGTACGTCGACCGCGCGCTCGGCGAGGTGACCGCGTGGGGCTGGCGCGGCGGCTCCCAGCCTCTCGGGACGAGCTACGTCCCACTGGGTGGCATGCTCGACGTGCAATCCTCCCGAGCGGCGACCGCCTCGCCCCTCGAGACCACCCGGCAGACGGCCAGCTCCACCGGGACCAACGTCCAGGAGCAGGGCGTCGACGAGCCGGACGCCGTGAAGACGGACGGGACGACGCTGGTCCGGCTCCGCGGCGACGAGCTGCTCGTCTACGACCTGAGCGGCACAAGGGTGAAGCGGCTGGGCTCGGTCGCCCTCCCCGGGCTCGAGGACGGCGAGCTGCTGCTGACCGGCGACACCGTCGTCGCGCTCGGGACCGACGCCACGGCGCCGCGGTACCCGGCCGCGGACGGTCCACGCCGCGGCACGCGGGTCCTCACCGTCTCGCTCTCCGACCCGGCGGAGCCGACGATCACCGACGACGTCAGCTACCGGTCGCGTCTGCTCTCGGCCCGGCAGCACGGCAGCACCGTGCGGTTGGTGATGTCCTCCGGACTGCCCGACCTCGGCTTCGTCACGCCGGGCAGGGGACGCACCCGGAAGCAGGCCCTCGCGACCAACCGCCGTCTCGTGCAGGACGCCCCGGTGACCGCCTGGCTGCCGACGTACGACACCGGGGCCGGCGCCGGCCAGTTGCTCGACTGCACCAACGTCGCGATCCCGCCCGACGCCCTGGGCCTCGACACGGTGAGCGTCGTGGGGTTCGACGCGGCGACGCCGACCCGGCCCGAGGCGATCGGGCTCGCCGGGGCCACCGACGTGGCGTACGAGTCCGGCGACGACCTCTACCTCGCGGCGACCCCCCCGGCGTGGCAGCAGTGGGCCGGGATGTCGGTCTGCCCGACGTGCCTGCCCGCGACCGTCCCCCCGAGCGGCGGCACGACCTACCTGTTCGACTTCGCGCTCGACGGCCCCCACGCGACCCATGTGGCGTCCGGCGAGGTCGAGGGCACCATCGCCGACCGCTGGTCGATGGACTCGGCCGACGGGATCCTGCGCGTCGCCGTCGGCCGCTCGAGCGAGACCGGCAACTTCAACTCGATCGTCACCTTCCGCCGACAGGGCACCCACCTCGTGCCCCTCGGCCGGATCGGCCACCTCGGCGTCGGCGAGGACATCAAGTCGGTCCGCTGGTTCGACGACCTCGCCATCCTGACGACGTACCGGCAGATCGACCCGCTGTACGTCGTCGACCTGCGCGACCTGCGCCGACCCCGGCTCGTGGACAGGCTGAAGGTCTCCGGCTTCTCGGCCTACCTCCACCCGCTCGGCGGGTGGCGGATGATCGGCGTCGGGGAGGGCAGCGACCGGCGCCTCCGCTCGTCAGCGCAGATCGGACTCTTCGACGTACGCGACCTCACACACGTACGCCGGATGGACGTCGCCCGCTTCGCCCCGGGCTCCAGCGCCGTCGCCGGCCAGGACCCGCGCGCCTTCACGTGGCTCCCCGGCCACCGCACCGTCCTCACGGTCGTGCGGCACGGCCGCAACGGCTACCTCGTCACGCTGTGGCTCCACCACGGGAGGCTGCACGTCTCCCGGACCCTGGTCGAGTACGGCGACGACGTGGCCTCGGTCCGCACGATCGGCCTCCGCGACGGCCGCGTCGTCCTCGTCACCGGCGAGGCGGTCCGCTTCTTCGACCTGCCGCCGCACCGGTGAAGAGCCGCCGCCGACGCACCCACGTGACCTTCGTCATCGTCGTACCGTAGAAGCATGTGCCGGAACATCCGCCCCCTCCACAACTTCGAGCCGCCCGCGTCGAGCGACGAGGTGACCGCGGCCGCGCTCCAGTTCGTCAGGAAGGTGAGCGGTACGACCCGTCCGTCGCAGTCCAACCAGGCGGTCTTCGACCGCGCCGTCGCCGAGATCGCCCACGCGACGCAGCACCTGCTCGACGACCTCGTCACGACCGCCCCGAAGAAGGACCGCGAGGTCGAGGCGGCGAAGGCACGGGCCCGCGCGGAGGCGCGGTACGCCCGATGAGCCTGCTCGACCCGGCGGCTCCGACGACCCGGGCACCGCAGGCGTACGACGCCGCCCTGGGCCTGCTCTCACGACGGCCGCTCGTGGTGCTCACCGGTGCGGGGCTGTCGACCGACTCCGGCATCCCCGACTATCGCGGTCCGGGGAGCCCGAACCGGCAACCGATGACCTACCAGGAGTTCGTCTCGGGCCCGGCAGCCCGGCAGCGCTACTGGGCGCGCAGCCACGTCGGGTGGGGCCGGATGAAGGTCGCCGAGCCCAACGCCGGCCACCGTGCGCTCGCCGCCCTCGACCCCGACCTGCTCATCACGCAGAACGTCGACGGCCTCCACGAGGCCGCCGGCTCGCGGCGCGTGGTCGCCCTGCACGGCCGGATCGACGAGGTGGTCTGCCTGCAGTGCCGGACCGTCAGCCGGCGCGACGACCTCCACCACCGGCTCGAGGAGCTCAACCCGGGCTGGGCGGCGGCGCACGCCGACGTCGAGGTGCGCCCGGACGGCGACGTCGACCTCGAGGAGACGGCCGGGTTCGTCGTCCCCGACTGCGAGATCTGCGGCGGCATCCTCAAGCCGCACGTCGTCTTCTTCGGCGAGAACGTCCCGAAGGAGCGGGTCGCGGTCTGCATGGACGCCGTCGACCGGCTCGCCGAGACCCGGGGCGCGCTGCTCGTCGCCGGCAGCAGTCTGGCGGTGATGAGCGGGCTGAGGTTCGTACGCCGTGCGGCCAAGTCCGCGACGCCGGTGGTCATCGTCAACCGCGGCACGACCCGGGGCGACGACCTCGCGGCGTACAAGGTCTGGGCCGGGACGAGCGAGTTCCTCGCCGACCTCGCGGCCGAGCGCCGCTGAGGCCCGTAGATCAGAGGCGCCGCACGAAGATGTGGTCGGCCGCCTCGGGGATGATCTCGGCGGTCTCGCCCGTCGACCCCAGCAGGACGCCCTCGGGCGTCGCCTGGACGGCGACGGTCTTGTCGGGCAGCGCGCCGACCCGGCGCAGGGCGCTCATCAGCGTCTCGTCCTTCTGCATCTCCTCCGAGATCCGGCGGACGAGGACAGTGGCCTTCTCGCCGGTGGCCGCCTTCGACAGTGGCTCGACCCCGGTCATGAACTCCTCCTTGACCGGGTCGCCGCCGAGCTCACCGAGGCCCGGGATCGGGTTGCCGTACGGCGACCGCGTCGGGTGGTCGAGCAGCTCGAGGAGCCGCTTCTCGACCGTCTCCGACATGACGTGCTCCCAGCGGCACGCCTCCTCGTGGACGAGCTCCCAGTCGAGGCCGATGACGTCGGTGAGGAGCCGCTCGGCGAGGCGGTGCTTGCGCATGACGCGGGTGGCCAGGCGCAGCCCCTCGTCGGTGAGCTGGAGGTGGCGGTCGCCCTCGACGGTGAGCAGGCCGTCGCGCTCCATCCGCGCGACGGTCTGCGACACGGTGGGGCCGCTCTGGTGAAGACGCTCCGCGATCCGCGCACGCAGCGGGACGATGCCCTCCTCGACCAGCTCGTAGATGGTCCGGAGGTACATCTCTGTGGTGTCGATCAGATCGCTCACGGGACCATTCTAGGATGAAGCAGTGACCTTCCCCGCCGACAGCGGCCGCACGCCTGCCGACACTGTGTTCGACCCCACCTCGTCCCCGGGCGCGGACCAGGGCACGGGCCAGGAATGGTGGCGGCATGCGGTCACCTACCAGGTCTATGTCCGCAGCTTCGCCGACGGCGACGGCAACGGCGTCGGCGACCTTCCCGGCATCACCGAGCGGCTGCCGTACCTCCGCGACCTCGGCGTCGACGCCCTGTGGCTGACGCCCTTCTACACCTCGCCCCAGAAGGACCACGGGTACGACGTCGTCGACTACACCGACGTCGACCCGCTGTTCGGGACGCTGGCCGACGCCGACGCGCTCTTCACCCGCGCGCACGAGCTCGGGCTGAAGGTCATCGTCGACCTCGTGCCCAACCACACCTCGAGCGACCACCCGTGGTTCCGGGCGGCTCTCGAGGCCGCCCCCGGCAGCCCGGAGCGGGAGCGCTACCTCTTCCGCGACGGGCGCGGGCCGGACGGAAGTGAGCCGCCGAACAACTGGCTCTCGGTCTTCGGCGGACCCGCCTGGACGCGGGTGGACGAGCCGACAACCTCGCCCCGGAAGGCAGGCGGCAGCGTGGCGGCGGAGCCGACACGCTCGCCCCAGAAGGCCCAGTGGTACCTGCACCTGTTCGACACCTCCCAGCCGGACCTGAACTGGCGCAACCCGGAGGTCGCGGCGATGTTCGAGCAGGTCCTGAGGTTCTGGCTCGACCGCGGTGTGGACGGCTTCCGGGTCGACGTCGCCCACGGGCTGATCAAGGAGGCGACGCTCCGCGACCAGGAGATCCCCGAGGTGCTCTCCCCGGCGGAGGTGCAGGAGTCCCGCGCCATGGTGGAGCGGACCGCCCGGGACGAGCCCATGTGGGACCAGCCCGAGATCCACGAGATCTACCGCTCGTGGCACTGCGTCCTCGCCGAGTACCCCGGCGACCGGATGCTCGTCGCCGAGGCCTGGACGCAGAGCCCGGAGTCGCTGGCGCGCTACGTCCGACCGGACGAGATGCAGCAGGCGTTCAACTTCGCCTGGCTGCTCGCGGACTGGTCGGCGAAGGAGTTCGAGGAGGTCGTACGCGGGACCCTCGCCGCGCTCGCCCCAGTCGGCGCCTCGGCCACCTGGGTGCTCTCCAACCACGACGTCGAGCGGCACCCGACCCGGTACGGCGGCGGCCGCGTCGGCCTCGCCCGCGCCCGCGCTGCCACGCTGGCGATGCTGGCGCTGCCCGGCTCGGCCTACCTCTACCAGGGCGAGGAGCTCGGCCTGGAGCAGGTCGACGTGCCCGAGGCGGCCCGGCAGGACCCCGCCTGGGTGCGCGCGGTGGCCGCCGGTACGACGATGCCGGACTCACGCGGGGACGTCGGCCGCGACGGCTGCCGGGTCCCGCTGCCGTGGTCGGGCACCACACCGCCCTACGGCTTCGGTCCCGGCGAGGCCGCGCCGTGGCTGCCGCAGCCGAACGACTGGGCGGAGCTGACGGTCGAGGCCCAGACCGGGAGGGCCGGCTCGACGCTCGAGTTCTACCGTGCGGCGCTCGCCGCCCGGCGTACGCATGCGCTCACGGCCGGCGACGAGGTCGAGCTGGTCGACGCCGGTGAGGACCTGCTGGTGATGAGGCGCGGCCCGCTGACGGTGGTGCTCAACGCCGGCTCCGACGCCAGCGAGCTCCCCGCCGGCTGCCCCGGGATGGGCCGGAGCGTCATCGCCAGCGGGGAGCTCGACGGGGATCTGCTGCCTCCCGACACCTGCGTGTGGCTCGTGTCGTAGGGCTCAGGACTGGGTCGTGTCCAGGGCCTTGTTGTAGCGCCCGAGGTCCTCGGCGAGCTGGTGGATCTCGGCGACCGTCCAGCCCTTCAGCCGGTCGGTGAACCACTGCTGCCGCTGCTCCTCGATCTTGGCGAGCCGGCGCCGCGCGTCGGCGCTGGCCGAGACCAGCGTCGCCCGCCCGTCCGCCGGGTCCGGCTCGCGGTCGAGGAGGCCGAGGTCGGTCAGGTGCTGCACGGTCCGGCTGATCGCGCCCTTGTCGACGTTGAACTCGCAGACCAGCGCGCTCGGCCGGATCGGGCCGTTGTCGGCGATCCAGCTGAGCATGAGGTACGAGCTGGGCTGGAGCTCGGGGTGGACCGCCGTGGCCCGCTCGCCGATCACCCGCTTGATCCGCCGCAGCAGGATGCCGACCTCGCGCTCCAGACCGTGGAGCGCGTCAGCCCTCGTCACCGAGCGGGTCATCGCCGGCCCGCTCCCCCGACCTCGAGCTCGGCGGCGACCTCGGGGTCGATCTGCTCCTCGGAGAGGTCCTTGATCGAGGTGCGCAGGACCTTCTCCTTGATCAGCAGGATCGCGAGCAGGGCGAGGACCGCGCAGGGCGTCGCGACCAGGAACAGGTCGCCGGTCGCCACGCCGAAGGCGTGCTCCACGACGCGCGCGATCGGCCCCGGCAGCGTGCTGACGTCCGAGAGGCTGCCGCTCTGGAGCTGCTCGGCGGCCGATGCGGGCACCTTGCCGCTCGTGATCAGCGCGGTGACGCCGTCGGTCGTCACGCTGGCGACGCGGTGGCTGAGCACCGCGCCGAGGGCGGCGATGCCGATGGAGCCACCCATCGAGCGGATGAAGGCGACCACGGAGGAGCCGGCGCCCATGTCCTCGTTGGCGAGGTTGTTCTGCACCGCGAGGATGAGGTTCTGGTTGGTCGCGCCGACACCGATCCCGACGACCGCCATGAAGACGCCGACCAGGAGGAGCGATGTGGTCTCGTCGATCCGGCTGAGCAGGGCGAGGCCGATGATCAGCATGACCGCGCCGAAGATCAGGAACCGCTTCCAGCGGCCGGTGGCGCTGATCAGGCGGCCGGTGATCATGGCCGAGGCTGCCAGCCCGACGACCATGCAGACGGTCATCAGACCCGCGTGGGTGGGGCTCATGCCGCGGGCGGTCTGGAAGTACTGCTGCAGGTAGACCGTCGCGCCGAACATGCCCATACCCACGAAGAACGAGGCGATGGAGGAGAAGACCATGGTGGGGTCGCGGTAGAGGCGCAGCGGGATGATCGGCTGCTTGGCGAACCTACCCTCCCACACCAGCGCGAGGGCCAGCACCACGAGGCCGCCGAGGACCATCGCGTACGAGCCCACCGAGTTCCACGCGAGCTGGTTGCCGCCGAGGGTGACCCAGACCAGCAGGATCGAGACACCGCCGACGAGGAGAACGGACCCGACGTAGTCGATGCTCACCTCGCGCTTGACCGTCACCACGTGCAGCGTCTTCTGCAGCACGATGAACGCGACGACCGCGAACGGGACGCCGATGTAGAACACGCCGCGCCAGCTGAGCGGGGAGTCGACGATCAGGCCGCCGATAAGAGGACCGAGGACGGTGGCGAGCGCGAAGGTCGCGCCGATGTAGCCGGAGTAGCGCCCGCGCTCACGCGGGGGGACCATGACGGCGATGATGGTCTGCATCAGCGCGACGATCCCGCCCATGCCGAGACCGGCGACGGCACGGCCGGCGATCAGCACGCCCATCGAGTTGGCCAGCCCGGCCACGGCGGAGCCGGCGATGAAGAGCACGAGGGCGACCTGGATGAGCAGCTTCTTGCTGAACAGGTCGGCGAGCTTGCCCCAGATCGGCGTGGTGGCGGTCATCGCCAGCAGCGCGGCGACCACGACCCAGGTGTAGCCGCCCTGGGTGCCGTGGAGGCGCTCGACGATGCGCGGCAGCGCGTTGGAGACCGACGTACTCGAGACCATGGCGACGAAGAGCGCCAGGAGGAGACCGGACAGCACCTCGAGGATCTGGCGGTGCGTCATCGTCGGCGTCTCGGCGCCGGGGGTCTGGACCTGCGTCAAGGAGGGCTCCATTTCTCACGATTGGTTGCTGACGGCAACTATATCGAGAATGGTTGACGTCAGCAACTTCTCGCGACCACGGCCGGCATCGGCGTACGCGCCGGAAATGCAGCGACCCGCAGGCGTGGTCACGAGGACCGCACCGGGGGACGTGCCCGGTTCGCCTGCGGGTCGGGTAGCTGCTTGGGATTCGCCAGCAGCATCGGGGTGGTCCCACCCCTCCTCAGCACTGCTGGGCTGCTAGCGGGCAGCCACCTCACGCGTCCGATAAGAATTCATTCCTCGGATCACCTCCTTTCCCGTGTGCCACGACTCTAGGCCGCGCACGGGCGGCGGCCAAGGAGTTATTCGTACGCCGTCGGGCCGCTCCGGCGGCTCTCAGGCGACCTCCTCGTCGGCCTCGACCGGAGCCGCGAACTGCGACTGGTACAGCCGGGCATAGGCGCCGCCGGCGGCGAGCAGCTCGGCGTGGGAGCCCTGCTCGACGATCGAGCCCCGCTCCATGACGAGGATCAGGTCGGCGTCGCGGATGGTGGAGAGCCGGTGGGCGATGACGAAGCTGGTCCGCTCGCTGCGCAGCGCCGACATGGCGTGCTGGAGCAGGAGCTCGGTGCGGGTGTCGACGCTCGAGGTGGCCTCATCCAGGATGAGGAGGTCCGGCTCGGCGAGGAAGGCCCGGGCGATCGTGATGAGCTGGCGCTCCCCGGCCGACAGGCTGCCGCCGTCGTCCGAGACGACGGTGTCGTAGCCCTCGGGCAGCGAGTGGACGAACCTGTCCACGAAGGTGGCGCGAGAGGCCCTCAGGATCTCCTCGTCGGTGGCGCCCGGGCGGCCGTACGCGATGTTGTCGCGGATGGTGCCCTCGAAGAGCCAGGTGTCCTGGAGGACCATGCCGGTGCGCGAGCGGAGCGCGGCGCGCGGCATCTCGGTGATGTCGACGCCGTCGAGCAGGATCCGGCCGCCGTCGAGCTCGTAGAACCGCATGATGAGGTTGACCAGGGTCGTCTTGCCCGCGCCGGTGGGTCCGACGATCGCGACCGTCTGCCCCGGCCTGGCGACGAGGGAGAGGTCCTCGATGAGCGGCTTCTCGTCGTCGTACCGGAACGAGACGTGCTCGAAGCGCACCTCGCCGCGCGACTCGACCGGCTCGGCCGACGCCTCGAGCGAGCCGCGCGCGTCGGGGATCTGCTCCTCGGCGTCGAGCAGCTCGAAGACCCGCTCGGCGGAGGCGACGCCGGACTGCAGCAGGTTCATCATCGAGGCGACGGTGGTGAGCGGCTGGGTGAACTGCCGGGAGTACTGGATGAACGCCTGCAGGTCGCCCAGCGAGAGCTGGCCGTTGGCGACCCGGAGGCACCCGACGACCGCCACGGCGACGAAGTTGAGGTTCCCGACGAACATCATCAGGGGCATGATCAGGCCGCTGATGAACTGCGCCCGGAAGGCCGCGTCGTACAGCCCCTCGTTCTGCTCCTCGAAGGTCCGCTCGACCTCCTTCTGGCGGCCGAAGACGGTGACCAGGTCGTGGCCGGAGAAGGTCTCCTCGATGTGCGCGTTCAGCGCCCCGGTCTGTCGCCACTGGCGTACGAACTGGCCCTGGGAGCGCTTCATCACCTGGCCGCTGACGACCATCGCGATCGGCACCGAGACCAGCGCGATGACCGCGAGCAGCGGGCTGATCCACAGCATCATCGCGAGCACCGAGACGACCGTCAGCAGCGAGGTGAGCAGCTGGCTCATGGTCTGCTGCAGCGTCTGGCTGATGTTGTCGATGTCGTTGGTGACGCGGGAGAGCAGCTCGCCGCGCGGCTGGCGGTCGAAGTACTCCAGCGGGAGCCGGTGGACCTTGTCCTCGATGTCGGTGCGCAGCTGCTTGACGGTGCCCTGGACGACGCCGTTGAGGATGAATCCCTGCAGCCAGCCGAGGATCGAGCCCGCCACGTACACGGCGAGCACGAGGAGCAGGGCGTGCCCGAGAGCGGTGAAGTCGACTCCGTGGCCGGGGACGACGTGGTCCATCCCGCCGAGCATCTCGGCGAGCTGCCCGTGGCCGTGCTCCTGCAGGTAGGCCTGCGCCTGGTCGACGGTCATCCCCTCGGGGAGCTGCTTGCCGAACGACCCGGCGAAGATCAGGTTGGTGGCGTGGCCGAGCAGTCGCGGGCCGAGCGTCGTCAGGACGACGCTGCCGACGGCGAGCAGGATGACGGCCGCCGCCTGGAGGCGGTAGGGCGCCATCCGGCGTACGAGCCGCCGCGCCGACGGGCCGAACTGCATCGCCTTCTGGCCGACCATGCCGCCGCCCATCGGGCCGCCCTGGCCCGGGCCGCCAGGGCGCGAGATCCGCTCGGTCGTCTGCATCGTCGCCGGCTTGCGCTGGTCGCTCATGCCGCCGCCTCCTCCGCGCTCAGCTGGGACTCGACGATCTCCTGGTAGGTCTCGTTGCCGGCGAGCAGCTCCTCGTGGGTGCCGCGGCCGACCACGACGCCGTCCTCGAGCACGACGATCAGATCGGCGTCGCGGATGGTGGTGACCCGCTGGGCGACCACGACGACGGTGGCCTCGGCGGTCTCGGGCCTCAGCGCCGCCCGCAGCCGGGCGTCGGTGGCGACGTCGAGTGCCGAGAATGAGTCGTCGAAGAGGTAGATCTCGGGCCGGCGTACGAGCGCGCGGGCGATCGCCAGCCGCTGCCGCTGGCCGCCGGAGACGTTCGTCCCGCCCTGGGCGATCGGGGCATCGAGGCCGGTGCCGTGCTCCCCCGCCATCGCCTCGACGAAGTCGCGCGCCTGCGCGACCTCGAGCGCGTGCCACAGCTCCTCGTCGGTGGCGTCCGACCTGCCGTGGAGCAGGTTGGACCGGACGGTGCCGGTGAACAGGAACGCCCGCTGCGGCACCAGCCCGATCCGGCGGTGGAGGGCGTCCGGGTCGAGGTCGCGTACGTCGACGCCGTCGACCAGCACCCGCCCGGCGGTCGCGTCGAACAGGCGCGGCACCAGGTTCATCAGGGTGCTCTTGCCGGCGCCGGTGGAGCCGATGACTGCGACGGTCTGGCCCGGCCGGGCCGAGAACGAGACGTCGGTGAGCACCGGCTGCTCGGCGCCGGGGTAGGTGAAGCCGACCGCCTCGAGGTCGAGACAGCCGTGCTGGGGCACCTCCGTGACGCCGTCGGACGGCGGGACGACCGTCGACTCGGTGTCGAGGACCTCGCCGATCCGGTCGGCGCAGACCGCGCTCCGCGGCACCTGCATCAGCATGAAGGTCCCCATCATCACGCTGGTGAGGATCTGCAGCAGGTAGGACAGGAACGCCGTCAGCGGCCCGACCTGCATGCCGCCCGAGTCGACCCGGTGGCCGCCGAACCAGATGACCGCGACGCTGGACAGGTTGACGATGAGCATCAGCATCGGGAAGAGCGTGGCGAGCCACCGTCCGGCACGCACCGACACCTCGGTCAGGTCGTCGTTCGCGTGCCCGAAGCGCGTCCGCTCGACGGGCTCGCGGACGAAGGCCCGGATCACCCTGATCCCGGTGATCTGCTCGCGCAGCACGCGGTTGACCACGTCGATCCGCTTCTGCACGAGCCGGAAGTTCGGGACCATCCGCGAGACCACGAACCCCACGCAGACGACCAGGACCGGCACGACCACGACGAGGAGCCAGGAGAGCTTCACGTCCTGGTGGAGTGCCATCAGTGCGCTGCCGACCATCATGATCGGGACCGTCGCGGCGAGCGTGCAGGAGAGGTAGGCCAGCATCTGGACCTGCTGGACGTCGTTGGTGTTGCGGGTGATGAGGGACGGCGCCCCGAAGCGAGCGACCTCGCGCCCGCTGAAGGACCCGACCCGGTGGAAGACGGCAGCGCGCAGGTCGCGGCCGAAGGCCATCGCCGTACGCGCGGAGAACCAGACGGCGCAGACCGAGGCCAGGATCTGGAGGACGCTGACGCCGAGCATCACCGACCCGCGGCTCAGGATGTAGCCCGTGTCGCCGCGTGTCACGCCGTTGTCGATGATGTCGGCGTTGAGGTTGGGCAGGTAGAGCATCGCCCCGGTCGAGAGGAACTGCAGCACCACGACGGCGGCGAGGTTGCGCTTGTAGGGCCGGAGGAACTCGCGCAGGAGTCGCAGGAGCATTCAGCTCTCCTTCTTGCGTACGCCGTTCAGCACGACGTCGACGATCTCGTCGGAGGACAGGGGCTGCTCGGACCGGGAGAGCCCGGGCATCCAGGTGCCGATCGTGAGCGCTCGCAGCACGCGTGCCGCCTGACGGGGCGGCAGCCGCAGCTCGTCCGCGTGCGGCTCGAACAGGAGGACGGTGAGGTTCTCGACCAGCTGCTTGTTGGCCTCGAGGAGGAACGTCGGCGGTCCGCTCGGCCGTTCGACCGGCTCCTTCATCAGGGCCGAGCGCACGGCCATCATCACCATCAGCGCCTCCTGGGTCCGCTTCGCCAGCCGGCCCACCACGTGACGGACCTTGCTGTCGAGGTCGGGGAGGTCGGCCAGCTCACGCGCCATCGCCTCGCCGCCGCCCGGCGGGTTGATGGTCTCCTCGGCCACCGCCCAGAACAGCTCCCGCTTGTCGGCGAAGACCCGGAAGATCGTCCCCTCGGCGATGCCGGCCGCCTCGGCGATCAACCGCGTCGTCACGTTGCCGCCGTGCTCGATGAGGAGAGGACGGGTGGCCGCGACGATCGCCGCCCGGCGATCCTCGGCCGAGAGCGGCTTGGCGCGCGTACGACGTGTCTGCACGCCGCCGAGCATAAATGAGTGAGCACTCACTCACAACCGCTTTTGTCGACCTCAGTTGCCGCGCTCGCGGCGCCGTGCCTCCTTGCAGTACTCCCAGTCCTCGTCGCTCAGCCGAGGCGCGTCCGGCAGACCCTCGCCACCCGGCTCGTGCCGCAGGGGTACGCCGCCGGCGCCGATCACCGCATCGAACACCCGGTCGCTCAGCGGGGCACCCGGGTTCTCCTCGAGCCACCGCTTCACGTCCTCGGCGAGCCTGTGCCACCAGTGCTCGGTCGTGTCGTCCATGGCCCGGAGTATGTCACCGGGCCGCCGGCGGACGCTCTTGTCACGGCGAGCGTACATGTTCGATTCTGTGGGAACCTGTCGTTGGCGGAGGGGTGGGCACATGCTGGCTGAGCAGCGCAGGCGCAGGATCCTCGCCGAGCTGCGGCGCTCGGGCGCGGTCAAGGTCGCCGAGCTCACTGACCTCCTCGGCGTCTCCGACATGACGATCCGCCGCGACCTCGAGCAGCTCAGCACCGACGGTCTCGCCGAGAAGGTGCACGGCGGCGCGGTGCTCATCGGCTCGGCGACCTTCGAGCCCGGCTTCGCGGCGAAGAGCCACCTCGCCGAGCCGGCCAAGCGCGCGATCGCCGCGAAGGCCGCCACCCTGGTCCGGCCGGGCAGCGCCATCGCCCTCTCGGCAGGTACGACGACATGGTCGATGGCCCCCCTCGTCGCACGCGTCCCCGGGACGACCGTCGTGACCAACTCCCCCGAGGTCGCCGACGCCGTGACCACCGAGAACCCGCAGGCCACGGTCATCCTCACCGGCGGCATCCGTACGCCGAGCGCCGCGCTGGTCGGCCCGATCGCCGACCGCTCCATCACAGGTCTCCACGTCGACCAGCTCTTCCTCGGCGTCCACGGCATGGACCGCCGCGCCGGCTTCACGACCCCGAACCTCGCCGAGGCGGAGACCGACCAGGCGCTCATCGCGGCCGCACGCGAGGTGATCGTCGTGACCGACAGCTCGAAGTGGGGCGTGGTCGGGTTCGCCGACATCGCACCGCTGTCGATCGCCGACGCGCTGATCACCGACAGCGACCTCCCGGAGCGGGCGGTCGCCGAGCTCCGCGAGCACGTGGGCACGGTCGTCGTCGTCGACGTCTGAGCCGGCGGCGTACCGCCTCTGGGGGATCTTCCGCAGAGGGGCCGAAGGTCCGTTGACAGTGATGCAGGTCACACGCTTGACTGACGTGGGTTCCTGTCGGAACACGTTGGACTCTGTTCGAGCTAGGAGGGCGTCGTGTCAACGGAGACACCAGAGGCACACACAGGTTTCACGCGCCGGTCACTGCTCCAGGGCAGCCTGGCGGCGATGGCTCTCGGGGGCTCCGGGCTGCTCGCGGCCTGCGGGAGCAGCAGCAGCGGCGGCACCAGCTCGTCGAAGACGGTGACCATCGGATCGAACTACTCCGACCCCGGCGTCAGGAAGGCGTTCGCCTCGGTCGCCGCCGCCTTCCAGAAGTCGAGCGGGCTGACCGCGAAGGTCAACACCGTCGACCACAACACCTTCCAGAACAAGATCCAGACCTACCTGCAGGGCACGCCGGACGACGTCTTCTCGTGGTTCGCCGGGTACCGGATGAAGTTCTTCGCTGCCCAAGGGCTCGCCTCCCCCATCGACGACGTCTGGGACAAGATCGGCGACAGCTTCCCCGACTCGATCAAGAACGCCTCGAAGGCCGATGACGGCCACTACTACTTCGTCCCGCTCTACAACTACCCGTGGGTGATGAACTACCGGAAGAGCGTCTGGGACCAGCACGGCTACGAGGTGCCGACCACCTGGGACGACCTGATCGCGCTGTGCAAGCAGATGAAGTCCGACGGACTGACGCCGATCTCCTTCACCGACAAGGACGGCTGGCCGGCGATGGGGACCTTCGACATCCTCAACATGCGGATGAACGGCTACCAGTTCCACGTCGACCTGATGGCCCACGACGAGTCCTGGACGGACTCGAAGGTGGTCGCCGTCTTCGACCAGTGGAAGCAGCTCTTCCCCTACTACAGCTCCGGCCCCAACGGCCTGACCTGGGAGGAGGGCGCCCAGGCGCTGCAGAACAAGAAGGCCGGGATGATGTTCCAGGGCGCCGGACAGGTCGGGCAGCAGTTCAGCGCGGCCAACCTGCCCGACCTGAAGTTCTTCCCCTTCCCCGAGATCGACCCGGCCTACCCCACCGACAGCGGGATCGACGCACCGATCGACGGCTTCATGATGTCGAAGAGCCCGAAGAACAAGGACGGCGCCACGAAGTTCCTCGAGTACCTCGGTACGGCCGACGCCGAGGCGACCTACCTCAAGTCGGACCCGACCGACGTCGGGACCGCGCTGGACTACGACGAGAGCAGCTACAACCAGCTGCAGAAGGACTCGGCCGACATCATCGCCAAGACGAAGAACATCGCCCAGTTCCTCGACCGTGACACCCGGCCCGACTTCGCGTACCCGGTCGTGCAGAACGCGCTGCAGAGCTTCATCAACGACCAGGACAGCAACGCGGTCTGCAAGTCCCTCGAGGACCAGGCCAAGACCATCTTCGTCTGAGCCGAGGTCGCTCTCGATGAGTCACGCCCCGGCAGCGGCGGATCCGCGACGGACCCGCCGCGGACGGTCGCGCCTGCGCCACCTCACCCGCCGCGACAAGGTCGTCGTCGGCGTGATGATCGCGATCCCGCTCCTGCTGGACCTCGCGTTCATCTGGGGGCCGGCGGTGGCGACGGTCCTGTACTCCTTCACGAACGCCACCGGCGCGGCGCCGGTGAAGTGGATCGGCTGGACCAACTACCACACGCTGGCCACGATCGACCCGTCGTTCTGGCCCGCCGTACGCCACAACGCGCTCTGGCTCGGGGTCTTCATCGTCATCGCGACGCCGCTCGGGATGCTCTTCGCGGTGCTTCTCGACCGCGGGCTGCGGGGCAGCCGGATCTACCAGAGCATCTTCTTCCTGCCGGTCATGCTCTCTCTCGCCCTGATCGGGATCATCTGGCAGGTCGTCTACACGACCAACGGCGGCCTGCTCAACACGCTGCTCGGCCACGAGTCCGGCGGCATTGACTTCCTCGGCGACCCGAAGATCAACCTGTGGGCGGTCCTCGCCGAGGCGACCTGGCGGCAGGCGGGCTACGTGATGGTGCTCTACCTGTCGGGCCTGAAGGCGGTCGACCCCGCCTTGAAGGAGTCGGCCGCGCTCGACGGCGCCAACGGCTGGCAGACCTTCTGGCACGTCGTCTTCCCGGTGCTGCGGCCGATCAACGCCGTCATCATCGTGGTGACGGTCATCGAGTCGCTGCGCGCCTTCGACCTCGTCTACATCACCAACCAGGGCGGCATCGGGCTGCAGCTGATCTCCGCGATGATCACCCAGCAGATCACCGGGCCCGGCAACCGGATCGGCTACGGCTCGGCCCTCGGCGTGATCCTGCTGCTCGTCTCGATCGTGCCGATCTGCGTCTTCCTCGTGATGCAGTTCCGGAAGGGTGAGCAGGAGTGAGCGCGCGTACGTCGGTCCGCGGCCGCCGGGTCGGCGCGCAGGTCTTCCTCTTCGTGGCCGCCGCCGTCTGGATCATCCCCGTCCTCTGGGCGGTCTACCTCTCGCTGCGCCCGCTCGACGAGACGAACAAGTACGGCTACGTCTCGTGGCCGCGCTCGCTCACCTTCCAGAACTTCAAGGACGCCTGGACGCAGGGCAACGTGCAGCACTACTTCTGGAACTCCCTGATCATCACCGTGTTCGCCGTCGTGCTCACCCTGCTGCTCTCCTCGGCGCTCGCGTTCGTGGTGGCCCGGCTCCACCTGCCCTTCGGGCTGCCGCTGCTGCTGCTCTTCACCGCCGGCAACCTGCTGCCGCAGCAGGTCTTCCTGGCGCCGCTGTTCAAGATCTACAACGCGGTCGCCGTGCCGTACTGGCTGAGCGACTCCGGCAAGCTCTACGACTCGCTCGCCGGGCTGATCCTGATCAACGTCTCGTTCCAGGTCGGCTTCTGCGTCTTCGTGCTGAGCAACTTCATGCAGACGATCCCGCGCAGCATCACCGACGCCGCGCTCATGGACGGCGCCGGGGCGTGGACGCAGTACTGGCGGATCACCTTGCCGCTCTGCCGGCCGGCGCTCGCCGCGATGGCCACGCTGCTGACCACCTGGATCTACAACGACTTCTTCTGGGCGCTGGCGCTGATCTCGACCGGCACGAAGTACCCCATCACCACCGCCCTCAACGACCTCAAGGGCACCTACGCCGTCGACAACAACCTCCTCGCCGCCGGCTCGCTGATCGTGGCGGCACCCACGCTGATCGTCTACCTCCTGCTGCAGCGGCACTTCATCGCCGGGCTGACCCTCGGCAGCACGAAGGAGTAGCGGACGGGGCCGCGTCAGGGCTGCCGGATGACCGCGACGTCGCCGGCCTTGACCACGTGCGGGGCGCCGGTGCTGCCGCCGAGCAGGTCGACGCCGTCGATCGGGACGATGACCGTCTCGTGGGTGTGGTTGACGACGAAGAGGTACGACGCCTCGGCGCCCAGCCGGCGTACGGCCTCGACACCCGCGGGCAGGCCCTCGACGACGGGCTCGACCGCGCCGAGCACCTCGTCGGCGACCTCGTCGAGCGCCTCGGCGGTCAGCTCGGTGCCGACGTACCACGCCATGCCCCTGCCGACCGCGTGGCGGGTGATCGCGGGCGCCCCGGCGCACGGCCCGACGGCGTACGACGCCACGACCTCGGCGCCGGTCGCGCGGCCGAGCTCGCTCCAGACCCGGCCGACGCCCTCCTTGAGACCGGCGAGCGGGACCGTCTCCCCCTCGGGCAGCGGGTGGAACTCCTCGACGCGTATGCCGAGCAGGTCGCGCAGGGCGCCCGGGTAGCCGCCCAGCCGGATGTGGTCGTGCTCGTCGACGATCCCGGAGAAGTAGGTGGCCACCAGCGTCCCGCCGCCGCGGACGTAGGCCGTGAGCCGGGCGACGGTGGCGTCGTCGAGGAGGTACTGCACGGGCAGCACCACCACGTCGTACCCCTCGAGGCCGTCGGCCGGGCCGATGACGTCCACGCCGATGTTGCGGCCCCAGCAGACCTTGTGCCACGCCCGGGCGGTCACGAGCGGGTCGACGTCGACCGACGGGTGCGAGTCGAGCGTGGCGGCCCACCACGACGGCCAGTCGAAGAGCAGCGCGACCGACGCGGGTGCGACCCGGCTGCCGGCGACCTCGGCGATGGCGCGGACGTCGTCGCCGAGGCGGCAGACGTCGCGCCACAGCCGGCTCTCAGTGCCGGCATGCGGCACCATCGCGGAGTGGAACTTCTCCGCGCCGCCGCGGGAGGCGCGCCACTGGAAGAACATCACGCCGTCCGCACCGCGGGCAAGGTGCTGGAAGGAGTTGCGCCGCATCTCGCCGGGCACCTTGGCGAGGTTGCGCGGCTGCCAGTTGACCGCCGACGTCGAGTGCTCCATGAGAAGCCACGAGCGCCCACCGGCGAGGGACCGGAGCAGGTCGGCGGTCATCGCGAGGTGCTGGGTGCGGTCCGGCTCGGCGCCGATCAGGTAGTGGTCGTTGGAGACGATGTCCTGCTCGGCCGCCCAGCCGCGGTAGTCGAGCGGCTTGAAGAAGCCCATGAAGTTGGTCGTCAGCGGGGCGTCGGAGTGCTCGCGGACGGCCGCGGCCTCGGCGCGGAAGAGGTCGCGCTGGGCATCGGAGGAGAACCGCCACCAGTCCAGCTGCTGGCCGGGGTTGGCGAAGGAGTTGTAGGACACCTCGCGGGGCGGCCCGATCTGCTCCCAGTCGGTGTAGTGCTGGCTCCAGAACGCCGTCGCCCAGGCGTCGTTGAGCGCATCGAGCGACCCGTAGCGGTCGCGGAGCCAGTCGCGGTAGGCCGCCGCGGAGACGTCGCAGTAGCAGTGCCAGTTGTGGTCGGCGTACTCGTTGCTGACGTGCCACATCACGACGGCGGGGTGGTCGGCGTACCGCTCCGCCATGGCGCCCGCCATCCGGACGGCGGCCCCGCGGAACGCCGGTGAGGAAGGGCAGTAGGCCTGGCGGCTCCCGAACGTGCGGCGTACGCCGGCGCCGTCGACCAGCGCGGCGTCGGGATGCTCGAGGAGGAACCACGGCGGCGGGCTGGCGGTGGCGGTGGCCAGGTCGACATGGATGCCCCCGGCGTGCAGGCGGTCGAGCACCCGGTCGAGCCAGCCGAAGTCGTGCTTGCCGGGCTCCGGCTCGAGCAGCGCCCACGAGAAGATGCCGACGCTGACCATCGTCACGCCCGCGGCCCGCATGAGCGCGACGTCCTCGTCCCAGACCTCCTCGGGCCACTGCTCGGGGTTGTAGTCGGCCCCGAACGCCAGCCGCCCGCCGAGCGCCTCGGTCAGCTCCGCCATGCCGTCGCGCTGTGCGGTCACGGCGCCAGCCGCTCCGTCACCCAGCCCGAGGGCTGGTCGGTGGCGCGCCGGTAGCGCAGCCGGTCGTGCATCCGGCCGGGCCGGCCCTGCCAGAACTCCACCGCCTCGGGACGTATGACGTAGCCGCCCCAGAACGGCGGCAGCGGGACGTCCTGCCCGTCGTAGCGCGACTCCAGCTCGGCGTACGCCGTGTCGAGCGCCTCGCGGCCGGCGACGACGGTCGACTGGCGCGACGCCCACGCGCCGAGCTGGGAGCCGCGCGGTCGGGTCGCGAAGTACTCCTCGACCTCCGCGCGCGGCAGCTCGGTCGCGACGCCGTCGATGCGGACCTGGCGCTCGAGCGGGTGCCACGGGAAGAGCAGCGCGACCCGCGGGTTGGCGGCCAGCTCCGTGCCCTTGCGCGAGCCCAGGTTGGTGAAGAAGACGAAGCCGCGCTCCCCGAAGCCCTTCAGCAGCACCATCCGCGAGGACGGCGTGCCGTCCGGCGCGGCGGTGGCCACGACCATCGCGTTGGGCTCGTGGATGCCGGCATCCCGCGCCTCGGCGTACCAGCGCTCGAACATCGTGATCGGGTCGGGCGCCAGGTCGTCCTCGGTCAGGCCGCCGCGGGTGTAGTTCGCGCGGGCGCCCGCCACCTCCTCGGAGAGACTCACGCCCCCAGGCTAGTGGTGCTCCGGTCCGGCGTGAGCACACCGCGTACGCCGGGAAGGTCGGTCGTGCTGGTTCCCGCCGTCCCGGAGGACGCCCCGACCGCCCGGATCCCGGGTGGGGCAGAATGCCGGACGACGAAAACGAAGAAGGAGCTGGCATGACCGAGGTACACCACGGTCTCGAGGGCGTCGTCGCGTTCGAGACCGAGATCGCCGAGCCCGACAAGGAAGGCTCCGCCCTGCGCTATCGGGGCGTGGACATCGAGGACATCGTCGGCCGGGTCCCGTTCGAGAACGTCTGGGGCCTGCTGATCGACGGCTCGTACGCCCCCGGTCTGCCACCCGCCGAGGCGTTCAACCTGCCGGTCCACACCGGCGACGTACGCGTCGACGTCCAGGCCGCCATCGCCATGCTGGCCCAGACCTTCGGCTTCCGGGCGACGTACGACATCACCCCGGAGCAGGCCCGCGCGGACCTCGCCCGGGTCGCCGTCATGGTCCTGTCGTACGCCGGCCAGTCGGCCCGCGGGCTGCACCTGCCGGTGGTGCCGCAGGCCGAGGTCGACAAGGGTGCCACGCTCGCCGAGAAGTTCCTCATCCGGTGGCGCGGCGAGGCCGACCCGAAGCACGCGCACGCGATCGACGCGTACTGGTCCTCCGCGGCCGAGCACGGCATGAACGCCTCGACGTTCACCGCCCGCGTGATCACCTCGACCGGTGCCGACGTCGCGGCCGCCTTCTCGGGTGCCATCGGCGCGATGAGCGGCCCGCTCCACGGCGGCGCCCCGTCCCGGGTGCTCGGCATGATCGAGGAGGTGGAGAAGTCCGGCGACGCCGAGGCGTACGTCAAGCGGCTGCTCGACAACGGCGAGCGGCTGATGGGCTTCGGGCACCGGGTCTACCGCGCCGAGGACCCGCGGGCGCGCGTGCTGCGGCGTACGGCGCGCGAGCTCGGCGCCCCGCGCTTCGAGGTTGCCGAGGCGCTGGAGAAGGCGGCGCTCTCGGAGCTGCGCGCCCGCCGCCCCGACCGGGTCCTGGAGACCAACGTGGAGTTCTGGGCGGCCATCGTCCTCGACTTCGCCGAGGTGCCGGCGAACATGTTCACCTCGATGTTCACCTGTGCCCGCACCGGTGGCTGGTCGGCCCACATCCTGGAGCAGGTCCGCACCGGCCGCCTCATCCGGCCCTCGGCCCGCTATGTCGGCCCCGGGCCGCGCCCGGCCGACTCGGTCGAGGGCTGGAACCCGGAGTGGGCCGACTGACGGGTCCCCTCCCGACGCTGAGGACCGACCGGCTGCTGTTGGAGCCGGTCGGACCTTCTCATCTTCCCTCTCTCGTCGAGCTCAACAGCGACCCGGCGGTCATGGAGTTCATCCTCGGCCGCGGCGCGACGCCCGCGGAGACCGAGGAGGAGTGGGCACGCCGTCTGGGGTCTCAGACGGACCCGGACCGTGGGCTCGGCTACTGGGCCGGCGTCGTCGACGGGTCCTTCGTCGGCTGGTGGTCGGCGAGCTCCTTCCGATCGGACCCGTCCATCGCCGGAATCGGCTATCGGCTCGGCCGAGCGTGGTGGGGACGCGGCCTGGCGACCGAGGGCGCGCGGGCGATGGTCGAGCAGGCCTTCTCCGTAGCCGGGATAGAGCGGGTGGTCGCGTCGACGATGGCCGTGAACACCCGCTCGCGCCACGTGCTTGAGAAGGTCGGGCTGGTGCACGTCGACACGACGTACGAGGAATGGGCCGATCCGCTCCCCGGCGCCGAGCTGGGAGAGGTGATCTACCAGATCACGCGGGACAGGCGGGGCGGCGCCGGCCACCGCACGTGACACGGCCGGCGCCCAGGCAGCGCCCAGCCCGGTCACAGGTAGGTGCGGTGGGCTGACTCCACGCCCGTGACCGAGGAGTGACCGCGGATGCATCCACCGGAAGCCAGCGACCCCGCCGACCTCCCCGACGACCTCCACGTCCTCTTCAGCCACGTGCTCGCGTCCTTCGTCGCCGAGGCCGACTCCGCACGGGCGCGCGGGGACGTCCCGGGGTTCCGGTTCTGGTGCGGCCAGCTCGACATCGTCGATGCGATGCGGCGTGACCTGGTGGACGACCCGCGCGAGGCCCCCGAGGTCAGGCGGTTCCTCCAGCGGGCGCTGCGAGCGCTGTGACTGTCGACGACGGCAGCGGCTTGCCGAGGAAGGTGATGGCGACGTCGGCGAACTCCCGGGTGCCGTAGAACCCGAACGGCTCGACGTCGACGTAGCCCGCGGAGCGGTAGAGGGCGATCGCCTCGTGCTGGGCGGGGCCGGTGCTGAGCACGAGAGCCTCGTAGCCGGCCGCCGCCGCGGCGTCCTCGAGATGGGCGAGCATGCGCCGCGCGTACCCACGGCGGCCCTGCTCGGGGACGACGTACATCCGCTTGAGCTCGGCGGTCCGCGTCGTCCCGAGCGCGGGTACGCCGGCGCCCCGCCAGGCGCCGGTGGTGACCGGCACGCCGTCGACGTAGCCGACGAAGAAGGCCCCGCTGGGCGGGGTGAACATCGCCGCCTCGGTCGGGTCGTCGTCGCGGCCGCCGTAGATCCGGAGGTAGTACTCCTGCACCCGCTCCACCAGCAGCCGGGCGTCGGGGTGGTCGTAGGGGACCTGGCGGATCTCGGGCGTCACCACGTCATTCTCCGACCCGCCCTCAGTCTCCCGCCAGCGAGTTCCCGCACGCGTCGCAGAACCGCGCCGCGGCGTCGTTGCGTACGCCGCACCGGGAGCAGTACGGACCCGTCCTGCCGTCGTCGCGCAGACCGCCGGCGATGTCGCCGGTGAGGCTGCGGACGGCCTGGGAGCCCTCGCCGGCGAGGTAGTTGACCTGGGCGCGCAGGAAGCCGATGTTGAGGCACTGCAGCCCGATCCCGAAGAGCGCGAAGCTGCCGACGGTGCCGAAGCCCCAGCCGGCGGGACTGGGCGCGTCGAAGCTGTCGTCGGTCATGGCGTCGAGGAGGTGCTTGCCGCACCACAGGAACAGCACGACGCCGAGCATCGTGAGGACGACGCCCGCGACCCGCGCCGTGGTGCGGATGGTGGCGTTGGTGCGCGCGGTGCCGGGGTCGACGGCCATGTGGACTCCCCTGGGTGGTGGTCGGTGGCGGCTGGGACAATTCCCGTGACACCCCGAAGCAAACCAAAGGTTGCCCGATGCCCACGCCGAATCTGCAGATTCCCGCCGACCTCCTGCCCGCCGACGGCCGGTTCGGGTCCGGGCCGTCGAAGGTGCCGGCGGGCCGGCTCGAGTCGCTTGCCGCGACCGGCGCCTCGCTGATGGGCACCTCCCACCGGCAGCAGCCGGTCAAGGACCTCGTGCAGCGGGTGCGCACCGGACTGCGCGAGCTGTTCTCGCTGCCGGGCGACTACGAGGTGGTGCTCGGCAACGGCGGATCGGTCGCCTTCTTCGATCTCCTCACCTACGCGATCGTGCGCGAGCGCAGCCAGCACGCGGTCTTCGGCGAGTTCGGCCGGAAGTTCGCCGCGGCCTCGTCGGCCGCCCCGTGGCTGGCGGAGCCGGCCGTGGTGGAGGCGGCGCCGGGTGGCCTGGCGCTGCCGGCGTACGACGCCGGGGTGGACGTCTACGCGTGGACCCACAACGAGACCTCGACGGGCGTGATGGCGCCGGTCGAGCGCCCGAAGGGCGCGACCGCCGACCAGCTCACCGTCCTCGACGCGACCTCCGCGGCGGGCGGGTTGCCGCTCGACCCGGCCGCGGCCGACGTCTACTTCTTCGCGCCGCAGAAGTCATTCGCCTCCGACGGCGGGCTCTGGCTCGCGCTGCTCTCCCCCGCCGCGATCGCTCGCGCCGAGGAGATCGCGGCATCCGGGCGCCACATCCCGGCGTTCTTCGACCTCGTCGGCGCGATCAAGCAGTCCCATGCCGGGCAGACGGTCAACACCCCCGCGGTCGCGACCCTCTTCCTGATGGCCGAGCAGCTGGACTGGATGAACGCGAACGGCGGGCTGGCCGGGATGGTCGAGCGCACCACCGCCTCGGCCGAGGCGCTCTACACCTGGGCGGAGAAGTCGTCGTACGCCGCGCCGTTCGTCCCCGAGCCGGCCCACCGCTCGCTCGTCGTCGGCACCGTCGACCTCGACCCGTCGATCGACAAGGACGTCCTGCGCGCTGTGCTGGTCGCCAACGGCGTGGTCGACCTCGACGCCTACCGCGGGATCGGCACCAACCAGCTGCGCGTCGGGATGTACCCCGCCGTCGACGCGGCCGACGTCGCCGCCCTCACCGCCTGCATCGACTGGGTCGTCGAGCGGCTGTGAGCCTCACGCGAGCAGCGCGGCGAGCCTCTCGAGGTAGAGCGTCCAGCCGCCGGGGCCTTCGAGGGCGGCGGTGAACGACTGCCAGCCCTCGCCGTGGCGGTCGAGGTTGCGGTGGACGAGCTCGACGTGGGTGCGACCGGGGCCGGCCTCGGTGAACGTCACCTCGACCTCGCTGGTGTGGTCGAGGAGCTCCTCGAGCTGCCACTGCGGGCTGATGTCCCAGCTGATGACGAACCGGTGCGGCGGGTCGAAGGCCAGCACCCGCGCCCACCGGCACACCGAGCCGTCGGTTCCGCGGTCGTAGACGCTGCCGCCCACCTTCCGCTCGAACACCGTCTCCTCGATCGGGACGTCGAGCATGTTGTGCTCGCGCGGCTTGATCTGGTCGAACTGCTCGGTGAACACCGAGAACGCCCGCTCGACGGGCACCTCCACGTCGATCGCCATCTGGATCGACGTCGCTGCTGCTGACGCGGTCATGGGTCAGTTCCTCTCACTCTGGTCTGGTGTCTCTGTCTCTGCTGTCTGATTCGTTGTCCGTGTCGTCCGTGTGCTGTCCGTCCTCGGCGAGGCGCTTGAACGTCAGCAGCGCCTGCGTCCAGAAGCCCTCCAGCTCCGACCGCAGCTCGGCGAGCCCGTCGGCCCGGGCGGCGTAGATGTGCTCCTTGCCCTTCCGACGCACCTGCACCAGCCGTGCCTCCTTGAGGACGCGCAGGTGCTGGGACACCGCCGGGCGGCTGATCGGCAGCCCGTCCGCGAGCTCGGTGACCGACCTCGGGCGCTCGAGCACGCGGACGAGGATCCCTCTCCTGGTCCGGTCACCCAGAGCGACCCACGGGTCCGCGACGGCCGTCATGACCCGTAAGCTACGACTTACGCATCTCTGTGTCCAGACCCCCCGGCGACGGACGTGAGAGAGTGTTCGCCGTGGGAGACCTCCCCCGGGCGGCCCGCTTCTTCGCGAGCCTGTACGCCGACAGGGCAGCGCGCCAGTACGCCGCCCGGGTCCGCGGCGACCTGCCGGCGAGGCTCGCGATGCGCGAGGGCCGACTCGACCCCTACCCCGTCTACGAGCGCGTCCGCGAGCGCGGCACGTTCGTCCCCAACCGGTTCGGCGGGCTCGCGACGGCCGACCACGCCGTGTGTGACGAGATCCTGCGCAGCCGCCGGTTCGGCGTACAGCCGGCGGCATGGACCTACGACCCGACCGACCCGGAGCTCGCGGGGCCGTCGATGCTCGGGGCGAACCCGCCCGACCACGGCCGATTGCGGCGGGTGGCGGCGCCGGCGTTCGGGCCGCGGGCGATCGACTCCTACCGGCCGCTGATCACCAAGCGGATCCACGAGCTCGTCGACGCCGCCGAGCGCGAGGGCGAGTTCGACTTCGTCGCCCGGGTCGCGTCACCGCTGCCGATCGCGGTGATCACCTCGCTGCTCGGGATCCCCGGCGAGCACGAGACCGAGTTCGTCAGGTACGGCATGGCGATCGGCGGCGCGCTGACCGGCGTACGCGGCATCAGGCACGCCCGCGAGCTGCAGCGGGCCGACGCCGCGCTGGACGCGATCTTCACCGAGCTCGTCGCGCTGCGCCGGCACGAGCCCGGCGACGACGTGATCAGCACGATCGTGGCCGCCGACGAGCTCCACCCCGCCGAGCTCAAGCCGCTCTGCACCCTGCTGCTGATCGCGGGCTTCGAGACAACGGTCAACGCGCTCGGCAACGCGGTCCTCGCGTTCGCCGCCCACCCGGGCGAGTGGGAGCGGCTCGTCGCCGAGCCGTCGCTGGCGACCGAGGCGACCGAGGAGGTGCTGCGCTACGACTCCTCCGTGCAGCGCACCGACCGGTTCTCCTTCGACGACACCGAGATCGCCGGGCAGCCGATCAGCGCCGGGCAGAACGTCCAGATCCTCATCGGCGGCGCCAACCGCGACCCGGCCGTCTTCGAGGACCCCGCCCACTTCGACCTCACCCGACCCAACGCGTCCTCCCACCTCTCCTTCTCCAGCGGCATCCACTACTGCCTCGGGCAGCCGCTCGCCCGGCTCGAGCTCGCGATCGCCCTCGAGGCGCTCGCCACCCGGCTCCCGCGGCTTCGGGTCAGCGGCCGCCCGCGCTACCGGCCGTCCACCCTCCTCCGCGGGCCGCTCCGGCTGCCGGTCGCGGTGGGGTGAGGGCGCGGGGTGGGCTGGGTTTCCCCGGCTGGCAGGGGAAATCCGATGTTGTGGGGTGTTCAGACACCCCACAAGGTCAGGTTTCCCCGGTCGGCCGGGGAAACCTGGGCCACCCTCACAGCCGCGCCCGGATCGCGTCGAACGTCGCCTGGCCGAACGCGACGAGGCGGGCCTCCTCGACGGCGGTCTCGGCGGAGCGGAAGACCTCGAGCGCGGCGGCGATGGCGTCGTCCTTGGGCCAGCCGTAGACACCCGCGCTGACCAGCGGGAAGGCTACCGACGCCGCGGACAGCTCGTCGGCGACCTCGAGCGCGCGGACGTAGCAGGACGTGAGCTGGTCCCGGGTGCCACTGCCGTGGACCGGGCCGACGACGTGGATCACCCACCGCGCGGGCAGGTCCCCGGCGGTGGTCCAGCCGGCGTCGCCGGTGGCGAGGCCGTCCGGGAAGCGGCGGATGCAGTCCTCCAGGATCGCCGGACCGCCGGCACGGTGGATGGCGCCATCGACGCCTCCCCCGCCGCGCATCCGCCGGTTGGCGGCGTTGACGACCGCGTCGACCTCCTGCGCGGTGATGTCGCCCTCGACGACGGTGATCTCCATCAGTCCTCCTCCCGGATCAGTCGCAGGGTGGCGCTCTCGAGCGCGGCCTGCCGCTCGTCCGTCGTCTCGAACCTACGCCGGGTCGCCGACGCGATGGTGCGGCCCTCCTCGTACGCCGAGACGACCCGCGGGTCGACGTACGACCTCCGCGCGAGCGCGGGAGTGTTGCCGAGGAACTCCGCCACCTCCCGCATCGCCCCGCTGATCGCCCGCTTCCGGGACGCCTTCGACTCCCCCGGCTCGTCGGTCTCGGCGAGGGCGGCCGCTGCGAGGACCGTCGCGTGCCAGGTCCGGAAGTCCTTCGCCGTCGCCTCGACGCCGGTGGTCTCGCGGACGTACTCGTTGACCAGCTCGGGCAGCATCGCCCGCCACCGCCGGCCGTCCCGGTAGGCCAGCAGCGTCGGGTCGGTGGCGCGTCGGCGCCGCATGACCTCGATCGCCTCGGTCACGGTCGCGTCGTCGATCTCGATCCGGTGGTCGATGCCGGACTTCCCGGTGAAGCTGAACACGAGCCGGTCCTGGTGCCGGCGCACGTGCTGTCGCTGCAGCGTGGTCAGCCCGAAGCTGCCGTGCTGGTCGGCGTACACGTCGTTGCCGATCCGGAAGTAGCCCAGGTCGAGGAGGCGTACGGCGACGGCGCACGCCCGCTCCAGCGGCATGCCGTCCCGGCCGAGGTCGGCGAGGACCCGGTCGCGCGTCTTCGCCAGCGCCTCGCCGAACACGAGGACGCGGTCGTACTTCGCGGCGTCGCGGCGGGTCCGCCAGTCCGGGTGGTAGAGGTACTGCCGCCGCCCGGCGGCGTCGGTTCCGACCGCCTGCAGGTGCCCGTTGTCGTACGGCGTGATCCACACGTCGGTCCAGGCCGGCGGGATCACCAGCGACCGCACCCGCTCCACCGCCTCCGGCGGCAGCCGGTCGCCGTGCTCGTCGAGGTAGGCGAAGCCCCTCCCCGCCGGTCGCCGCGTCCAGCCCGGCTGGTCGGGATAGGTGCGCCTCAGCCGGACCATGCCCTGTCGGTAGCCACCGCGTCGCCAGGTGATGCTCAGCGGGGGCGCAGCGAACGGAGGAGTACGCCGATCGCAACCAGGCCGACCAGCCCGCCGAGGGCCCAGGGCCACCAGGAGCGCTCGGTCTCCTCCTCGGCCTCGGAGTGCTGCTGGTTCGCGGGCGACGGAGACGACGACTGGGACGGAGACGGCGACTGGCTCGGTGAGGACGGGACGGACGGGCTCGGCGACGCCGAGCTCGACGCGCCCTGCAGGGCTGCGCGGGCGTCGGCGGGCAGCGGGACGGTGATGACCTCGGCGTGGAGGCCCTCGCTGCCGGCGTAGACCGTGCCGTCGGCGGCGATTCCGATCCCCTCGCCCTGCGGCTGGCGGGGCAGGTCGAGGTCGGCGACCTCGCGCATCGCGGGCCAGGTGTAGATCTCGGCGGCGCCGTAGCCGCGGACGATCACGTGCTTCCCGTCCGGCCAGAACGCCCCGTCGGTGGCGACCGGCAGCACCGGGGCGAGCGCGCGGAGCCGGTTCGGGTGCTCGGTCGACAGGTGCGCCGGGGCGGCGTACAGCGTGCCGCCGAGCCAGCTCTTCGAGGCGACGTAGAGCCGTCCGGTGGCCGGGTCGCAGAGCAGCGTCTCGGCGTCGTGGGCGCCGTCGGGGTAGACGAGGTCGTAGACCGCAGGCGAGACGCTCCGGTCGCCCCGCCCGACGGGGACCTTCGCGACCTGCACGGAGTCGCGGACCGAGCGGTTGTCGCCGATGTCGCCGACCCAGACGTCGCCGTCGGGGGCGGGTGCCAACGCCTCGACGTCGGTCGGGTCCGGCGACCAGGTGGTCACACCGACCGTCCGGCCGCTGCCGTCGACGGTGAAGACGCGACCGGTGTCGCCGGAGTCGTTGGTGGTCGCGAAGAGCCCGCCGGGGAGTACGACGAGCGCGCTCGACTCGTCGATCGCGCTGTCGGCGAAGCGGAACACGATGTGCTCCCTGTCCGCCGGCGCAGCCGCCGCCCCGAGGAGCAGCGGCACGACCACGAGGCCTGCCAGGACGCGGGCGATCATCCGCGCGGGCTGATCCCGAGCAGCTCGCCGAGCTTCGGCCTGACGGCCCAGGTGGCCACCAGGTCGTCGTACTCCTTCTTCACCGAGCCGCCCTTCACGGGGTTGCCGGTGCGGACCGCGCGGAGCATCGTGTTGCGCGGGGTGTGCTGGCTCTCGACGAACTGCACGACCTCGACCCGGTAGCCCGACAGCCGCAGCAGCGACGCCCGCAGGGCGTCGGTCAAGGTGTCGGCGAACCGTTCGCGGAGGATGCCGTGCCGGGTCAGCATGGCGTACGGCGCCGGGGTCGGCGCCCTGCGGAGCTGGGCCGCGATGTCGTGGTGGCAGCAGGGAGCGGCGAGGACCAGCGGCGCCTCCCACTCGACCGCACGGGCGAGGGCGTCGTCGGTGGCGGTGTCGCAGGCGTGCAGGGCGAGTACGACGTCGGGCCGCTCATCGACCTGGACGCCGTCGATGGTCCCGGCCACGAACTCCGCCTGGATCCCCAGCTCGGCGGCGACCTTGCTGTTGTGCTCCCGGGACTGCTCCTTCGCGTCGACGCCGGAGACGACGACCGGCATCCCCTTGACCTCGGTGAGATAGCGCTGGGCGGCGAAGGTGAGATAGCCGTTGCCGCAGCCGAGGTCGACGATCCGCAGCGGCTCGTCCGCGGACGGCTTACGCAGGTGACCCTTCGTGCGCGCATCGGTGATCGCCGCCTCGAGCTGGCGCAGGAACTCCTCGACCTGGCGGAACTTCGCCTGCCGGCTCGGCTTGATCCGGCCGTCGCCGTCGGCGAGGCCGAGGACCCCGAAGAGCGGGTCGCTCTCGGAGAGGAGCCGGTCCTTGGCGCGGTCGTGGCTGCGGTCGATGGCGGCCTCGCCGTCGGCGTCCGCGGGCGTCCGCGGGGTCGTGTGCACCAGCGCCTCGAGGCGCTTGGTGACGCGGAGGGCGTGGTGCTCGGCGGCGGTCTGGACGTTCCAGTGCCCGAACGGCTCGTCGAGGAGCGCATCGACGACCTCGCGCGCCTCAGCGCCCACCGCGTGGTTGGAGGTGTGGGCCTGCGTGTCGTCGTACGCCGTGACCTGCAGGTGGCGGCCGGCCCTCAGGTCGACGTACCGGAGCTCGACGCGGCGCCATCGCGGCGCCCTGCCCGGCTCCTGGGACCGCTTCTGCCGCCCCGAGGCGACCGCCTTGACCAGCACGTCGGGGTCGAGCATGAGGCTGCGCATCCGGTTGAGCGCGCGGAGCAGCGGCTCGCTCACTTCTGCACCACCGCCGCGATGAGGACGATCAGGAGGAGGACCACCAGCGCGCCCGGGATGATCAGGCGGCGATGGCGGGGATTCACGCCTCGATTCTAGAAGCCGGGCCCCGAGCGGCCCGCATCGGCGGTGGCACGACGACCCGGGCCGCCGCCCGCTCCACGATCACAGCAGGTCGGCGAGCCCGCCGAGGTCGCCCACGACGTACGCCGGCGGGGCCGTCGCGCCGAACGGGCGCCGCCCCTCGCGAGCGACGAAGGCGGCGTCCAGACCCGCCGCGGCGGCGCCCGCGACGTCCCAGTCGTGGGCGGCCACGAGGACCGCGGTGTCGGCACCCTCGCGCTCGAGGACCATCCGGTAGGGCTCGGGCGCCGGCTTGAGCCGCCTCACCTCGTCGGCCGAGTAGACCGCGTCGAGCAGTTCCCGCAACCCGCTGCCGGCCACCTGCGCCTCCGCGACCTCGAGGACCGAGTTGGTGAGCGCGACGAGGCGGTGGCCGGCCTCCCGCAGCCGGCGGAGGGCGGGCGCGACGTCGGGGTGCGGCGGCAGAGCGCTGATGCCGTCGGCGAGCCGGCGGACCTGGTCGTCGGTCGCCTCACGTCCGCGCTCGGCCGCGAGGTCGCGCAGCGCAGCGCCGGCGAGCGTCCCGAACGGGACGTACTGCCCCACCGCGGTCACCGTGAGCGCACTGCGGATCATCCGGTCGAACCACGCCCGGCGCGGCCCCGAGCCGCCGGACTGCTCGCCGAGCGCCTCGGCGACCACGGGATCGATGGCGGCGAGGTCGAGCAGTGTCTCGTTGACGTCGAAGACGAGCAGCATGTCTCTCTCACCCCCGCGACGCGAAGAGCTCCGCGAGGTGCATCGTCGGCACCTGCGCGAGGTCGTCGAGCTGGACCCGGCAGGACATGCCGTCGGCGAGTACGACGGCCCCGGGGTGCTCCCGCACGGCCGGCATCAGGTTGGTCTCGGCGATGGCGACGGAGACCTCGTAGTGGCCCTCCTCGACGCCGAAGTTCCCCGCGAGGCCGCAGCAGCCGGCCACCTTGATCACGGTGGCGCCGGCTCTCTCGAGGAGCTTCTGGTCGGCCGCCCAGCCGAGCACGGCGCTCTGGTGACAGTGCGGCTGCGCGACCACCTCGACGCCCGTCAGGTCCGGCAGCGGGAGGTCGAGCCGGGTGACGAGCTCGGCGAAGGTCAGCATGCCGTCGGCGACCACCTTCGCCTCCGGCGCGTCGCTCAGCTCCAGCGAGTCGCTGCGCAGCGTCGCGAGGCAGGACGGCTCCAGCCCGATGACCGGCACGCCCGAGGCGACGTACGGCGCCAGCGTCCGCACCGTCCGGTCCATGATCCTGCGGGCCTGGTCGAGCTGCCCGGTCGTCACCCAGGTGAGGCCGCAGCAGGCGTCGTCGTCGATCACCTTCACGGTGAGCCCGCGGGCCTCGAGGAAGCGGATCGCCGCGAGGCCCGAGCGCGGGAAGAAGTGGTCGGTGAACGAGTCGGCCCAGATCCACACATCGGGCTTCTCGGGCCGCTTCGCCGTCGCGGCGGACCGCTTCAGCGTCTTTCGCGCGAACGCGGGGATCGACCGGCGCGGGTCGATGCCGGCGGTCCTCTTCGCCATCGCGGCGACCGGACCGAGCCTCATCGACGCGTTGGCGACCCCGGCCATCGGTGCGGCCAGCCGCGCCCACGTCGGGAGCCGCCCGAGCAGGTAGTGGGACCGCGGCCGGCGCTTGCGCGAGCCTGGGCCGTCGTAGGTCTGGTAGAGCGCCTCGGACTTGTACGTCGCCATGTCGATGCCGGTCGGGCAGTCGGAGGCGCAGCCCTTGCACGCGAGGCAGAGGTCGAGCGCCTCGTGGACGGCGTCGTCGCCGAGCCCGTGGACGAGTCCGCCATCGAGGGCCTCCTGCAGCACCCGGGCGCGACCGCGGGTGGAGTCCTTCTCGTCGCGGGTGGCGAGGTAGGACGGGCACATGACGCCGGTGGTCTTCGGCGCCACGCACTTCCCGACGCCGGTGCAGCGGTGGACGGCTGCGCCGAGGTCGCCGCCGTCGTGGATCATCCGCAGCCCCGGCCGCTGCAGGGTCGCGCGCGGCCGCACCGGGCGGAGGTCGTCGGTGATCGACGCCGTGGCCCAGGAGTCGGGCGCCGTGATGTTGCCCGGGTTGAGCAGGTCGTCCGGGTCGCAGATCCGCTTCGCCCCGGCGAAGAGCGCGAGCGAGGTCTCGTCGTACATGTAGGGCAGCAGCTCGGACCGCACCCGGCCGTCGCCGTGCTCGCCCGAGAGCGATCCGCCGTACGACGTCAGCTTCTCCGCGCAGGCCGTCAGGAACTCGCGGAACACCTGCGCCGACTCCGGTCGGCCCGGCTCGAAGGGGAAGTCGATGCGGCAGTGGATGCAGCCGTCGCCGAAGTGGCCGTACGGGTAGCCGTGCAGGCCGTAGGAGCCGAGGATCTCGTCGAAGTCGCGCAGCCAGGCGCCGAGGTGCTCGGGCGGAACGGCGGCGTCCTCCCAGCCGGAGTGGGCGGGAGTCGGCAGGCTGACCCCCGCGAGCCCGGCGCCATCCTCGCGGATCCGCCACAGCGCGGCGGCCTCGGCGGCGTCGGCGACCAACCGCGACTCCAGGGCGCCGGACGCGGCAGCGAGCCTGTCGGTCAGGTCGCGCGCGTCGGCGCCCGCGACCTCCACGAACAGCCAGCCGGCGCCCTTCGGCAGGTCGGGCACCGGCTTGCCCAAGCTGTGGACGAGCTCGACGATCCGGGCGTCCATGCCCTCGCAGGCGATCAGGCGGCCGGAGGCGGCCGCGAGCAGGGCGGGGACGGCGTCGGCGGCCTCGGCCATGGTCGGGTAGCCGAGCACCAGCAGCAGCCGGCCGGGCTCGTCGGACACGAGCCGCACCGTCGCCTCGAGCACGGTCGCGAGGGTGCCCTCCGAGCCGACCAGGAACCGCTCGAGCCGGCCGCCGTTCTCGGGCAGCAGGTGCTCGAGGCTGTAGCCGCTGACCTGCCGCCCGAACCGGCCGAACCGCGTGCGCACGTGGGCCAGGTTGTCCACCGCCAGCCCGAGCAGCGCCTCCCGGGTCGGGCTGGCGCCGGCCGAGCCGCCGGCGTACGACGCCTGCTCGCCGTTGCCGAAGAGCACCGTCATGGCCTCGACGTTGTCGACCGTCCGCCCGTAGCCCAGCGCCCGTGAGCCACAGGCGTTGTTGCCGATCATCCCGCCGATCGTGCAGCGGGTGTGGGTGGAGGGGTCCGGCCCGAAGCGGAGGCCGTACGGCGCCGCCGCACGCTGCAGGTCGGCGTGGACGACCCCGGGGTCGACGGTCGCGGTGCGGGCCTCGGGGTCGATGCTGATCCGGCGCAGGTCGCGGGTGTCGACGACGATGCCGGGACCGACGGCGTTGCCCGCGATCGAGGTGCCTGCGCCGCGCATGGTCACCGGCACGCGCAGCTCGCGGGAGGCATCGTGGACGGCGAGCAGCTCCTCGACGTGCTGTGGTCGGCAGACGACCTGCGGGATCACCCGGTAGAGGCTGGCGTCCGCGGAGTAGAGCGCCCGGGCCAGGGTCGAGTCGTCCACCCCGCTGAGGCCCCGGCTGCGGAGCTCAGCGGCCAGGTCCACCGCAGTCGCCGTCACGGGGTCATCCTCCCAGATCGACCTCGCGATCCGGACGGACGGTCCGGTGCCTCACGGCGCCGGTCGGGCGAAGCGCTCGCCGCTGGCCCTCTCGTACGCCCGTGCGGCCCGCAGCACGAGCGCGTCCCGGTGCCGTGCGCCGACGAGCTGGAGCCCCACCGGGAGGCCGGCCTCGGTGAGCCCGCACGGGACGCTCGCGGCGGGCTGCTGGGTCATGTTGAAGGGGAAGGTGTACGGCGTCCAGCTCGTCCACAGCTGCGACGGCCAGCCGTCGGGCGCCGGCCGGCCGCGCTCGAAGGCGGTGATCGGCATCGTCGGGGTCACGAGCACGTCGTACGTCTCGTGGAAGCGGCCCATCGTCTCGCCCATCGCCATCCGCACCTCGGTGGCGCCGAGGTAGTCGGCGGCGCTGCCGTGGCCCCACCTCTCGATCCCCTCCACCAGGCCGGGGTCGACCTGGCCGAGCGCCTCCTCCGGATAGCCGGCGAGGACCCGCGCGGCGCCGTTGAACCAGAGCACGTGGAACGCCTCGACCGGGTCGGCGAAGCCGGGGTCGACCTCCTCGACCCGGGCGCCGGCCTCCGCGAGGAGGTCGACGGCGGCGCGGACCAGTCGCTCGACCTCGGGGTCGTTCCGGGCGTAGCCCAGCGTCGGCGAGTAGGCGACCCGCAGGCCGCTGACGCCGTCCTCGAGCCCGTCCAGGAACGACCTGGTGGGGGTGGGCATGGCCGCCCAGTCGCGGGCGTCGAACCGGGTCATCACGTCGAGGAGCACGGCTGTGTCGGTGACGGTCCGCGTCATCGGGCCGGCATGTGAGAGCGTGCCGAACGGGCTCGCCGGCCACCACGGGATCAAGCCGTACGTCGGCTTGATCGTGACCGTGCCGGTGAACGACGCCGGGATCCTCACCGAGCCGCCACCGTCGGAGCCGATCGACCACGGCCCCATCCCGAGCCCGACGGCGGTCGCGCTGCCGCCGCTCGAGCCGCCGGACGTCATCGCTGTGTCCCACGGGTTCCCGGTCGAGCCGAACCGGGCCGAGTCGGTGACGCCCTTCCAGGCGAACTCGGGCGTCGTCGTCTTGCCGAACAGGACCGCGCCGGCCTCGCGGAGGCGTGCCACCGCCGGCGCGTCGACCTGCCACGGGCCGCGCTCGTCGATCAGGTGCGTGCCGCGCAGGGTGGGCCAGCCGACGGTGTAGAAGATGTCCTTGACCGAGGTCGGTACGCCGTCGGCGCGCCCGCGCTGCTCGCCGCGCTGCCAGCGCGCCGCCGACTCCGCCGCGGAGGCCAGCGCCCGCTCCTCGTCGACGAGGACGAAGGCGTTGACCGCCTCGTCGCGCGCCGCGACCGCGTCCAGCACCGCCCGGGTGGCCTCGACCGGCGTGAACTCGCCGGCCTCGTAGCCGGCGACGAGCTCGGTGGCGGTCAGCTCTGCGAGTCCCGTCATGGGCTGCCTTCCCGGGACGGCTCCGCGACCACGAAGCCCTGCTCCTTGTCGACGACGTTGACGAGCGGCTCGCCGTCGAGCCACCGCGCCGCGTTGTCGCTGAACTGTCCCGCCAGTGTCTCGCGCCAGCCCAGCGCGTCGCCCGACATGTGCGGCGAGACGGTTACTCCCGGTGTCGACCACAGCGGGCTGTCGGCGGGCAGCGGCTCGGTCGCGAAGACGTCGAGAGAGGCCGCGGCGAGATGGCCGCTCCGCAGCGCCTCGAGGAGCGCCTCCTCGTCGACGATCGGCCCGCGGCCGACGTTGACGAGGTGGCTGCCGGGCTTCATCGCGGCGATCACGTCGGCGTCCACCAGCCCTCGGGTCTGCTCGGTCAGCGGCGCAACGACGACGACGTGGTCGGCCCGGCCGACGTGGGCCGCCAGATCCCCGCTCGGCACGACCTCCCCGAAGTCGGGGTCGCCACGGCGCGCCGTACGCCCCGCGCCGGTGACCTCCATCCCGACCGCCCGCAGCACCCGCGCGATCCTGCGCCCGATCGCGCCGGTGCCGACGACCAGGGCCGTCGACCCCACGACGGTCCGCGTCTCGCGGTGTTCCCAGCGCCGCTCCGCCTGCCGGGCATAGGTGCCGGGCAGGTCCTTCGCGACGGCGAGGATCATCGCCAGGACGTACTCGGCGATCGGCTGGTCGAAGACACCGCGCGCGTTGGTCACCACGACGTCCGAGGCGACGAGCTCCGGGAAGAGCAGCCTGTCGACGCCGGCAGCAGCGAGGTGGACCCAGCGGAGCCGGTCGGCCCGCGACCAGGCGTCGCGTACGACGTCGGAGAAGAAGTCCCACAAGAAGAGCGCCTCGGCCCCGGGGAGTGCGTCCGCGAGCCCGTCGGGGCCGACGTAGCGGACCCGGAAGCGCTCCTCCACGGCCGCCATCCCCGGGGGCCGGTCGCCGTCGGGAGGACAGAGCACGACGAGCGTCGGTCCTCGGGTCTCCATGGTCCTCCGTCCTCGTGCTGGTTGGGTCCGTGCGGGCGTCAGGGCGACAGGCGCCGCTCGGCCGCAGCCAGGGCGGCGCGCACCACCGGCAGGAGCTCGACCTGCCCGGCCGCGACGTCGGCGAGCGGCACCCACGCGACCGCGTCGGTGGTGCCGTCGGCCTCGACGACCCGCGGCTCGCCCTCGCCGACCGTGGCCGCGAAGACGAGGTGTACGCCGTGGAACTCCTCGTGCCGTCCGTTGGGCGCCGTCCCGGTCACCGCGACGTCGTCGACCTCGAGGACCTCCCCGACGGTGCACGCGAGACCGGTCTCCTCGCGCACCTCGCGGGCGAGCGCCGCCCGCGGGCTCTCGCCGAAGTCGACGCCCCCACCGGGCAGGGTCCAGGAGCCGGAGTGGTAGCCGCGCGGCGAGATCCGGGTGAGCAGCACGCTCCGCTGGCGGCCGGCGCCGCGCAGCACGACGGCGTACGCCGACACCCGCTGCATCCGCGTCGGCGCGTGCCCCTCGAGGGCCTCGTGGACGAGCGAGACCGTCGGCACCGTCCCCGACAGCACGTCGGCGACCCTGACCCAGGCGGCCTCCATCGTCGAGCCGCCGACCTCCGTCGTGTGTGGCTCGGGCGCGTCGACGGGCACCCAGCCGTCGTACACGATGCGCAGGCTGTGGGCGTCAACCCGCCGGCCCACCCGCCATGCGCGCGCCTGGTGGAAGGAGTAGACCCACGCGGTCTCGCCGATCTCGACCGGGAGTCCGGTCTCCTCGTAGACCTCCCGCACCACCGCGTCCCGCGGGTCCTCGCCGTGGTCGAGCCCGCCGCCGGGGAGCGTCCAGAGCTCCTCCTCGGTCACCGAGCCGGCGAGCCGGCTGAGCAGGATGCTGAGGTCGGCGCCCTCGCCGCGGAGGATGACGGCGTACGCCGCCACCCGCTGCACCTGCGGCAGCCTGCGCCGCCGCCCCTGACCGCGCGCCATCAGCCGACCGCCATCAGGTGAACGGCGGACGGTGGTCGAGCGCGATCGACCGGCGGCCGGCCCAGCGCCACAGCCGCGCGGCGCGGTCGCGGTCGTCGTCGGTGACGAGGTTGCCCATCCACCGCAGCGCGAGTGTCATCAGGGCGTTCGAGCGCATCCCGGCCGGTCCGAGCGCGGGCACGAGGCGCGGCAGCGTCGCGATCCCGGCGAGTCGGCGTGCTATCGAGAACGCCTCGCCGTAGTGGCTCCGCAGCAGCGCCGGCCAGGCGGTCGCAAGATGCCCGGTAGGGCCGGTCGAGACCATCGTCTCGGCGACGAGGCGCCCGGTCTCCAGCCCGTAGTCGATCCCCTCGCCGTTGAGCGGGTTCACGCAGCCGGCTGCGTCGCCGATCAGCGCCCAGTTCGCGCCGGCGACACCGGTCACCGCGCCGCCCATGGGCAGCAGCGCCGACGCCTGGTCGCGCAGCTCGCCGTGGAGCTCGAACGGCTCCCGGCACTGGTCGGCGTAGTGCCTCATCAGCGGCTTGATCGCGACCTGGGCCGGGCGCCTCGCCGTGGCGAGCGTGCCGGCGCCGAGGTTCACCTCGCCGTTTGCCCCATCGGTCGTACCCAGCGGGAAGATCCAGCCGTAGCCGACCAGCGCGGCCCCGGTCTGGTCACGAAGCTCCAGGTGGCTGCTGATCCACGGGTCGTCGGAGCGCCCCGAGCCGACGTACGACCTCCCGGCGACGCCGTAGACGGTGTCGCGGTGCCACTCCCGCCCGAGCGCCTTCCCGATCGGCGAGCGTACGCCGTCGGCGACGACCAGCCGGCGGCAGGCGACCTCCACGGTCCCGCCGCGCTCGTCGCTCGAGCCTGCCGAGCCTGTCGAGCCCGTCGGGGCCCGGAAGACCACGGCGGCGACCCGCTCCCCCTCCATGCGTACGCCGAGGGCCCGCAGGCCGTCGACGGCGGTGGCACCGCTCTTGATGGCCACGGCGCGCAGGTGGTCGTCGAGCTCGGTCCGCGGCACCGCCGACCCCCAGTCGGGCAGGCTGCCGCCCGGCCAGCGCAGCTCGAGCGTCTGCCCGAACCCGTACGCGCGCAGCCCGCGGTTGACGGGGTGGGCGCGCAGCCAGTCCTCGAGGCCGAGGCCGATCAGCTCGGCGGTCGCGCGCGGCGTCAGGCCGTCGCCGCAGGTCTTGTCGCGCGGGAAGGTCGCCGCGTCGGTGAGGAGCACGTCGACCCCCTGGCGCGCGAGCCAGGCGGCCGCGGCCGACCCCGCCGGGCCCGCCCCGACGACGAGCACGTCGGTGGAGGCGGGGAGCGGGGTGGTCACGCTCGAAGGCTACCGGGCGGTTCGGCCCGCCCCGCACCTACGGGTGCCGGTAGGACCGGTGCGAGACGGTCTCGACGTCCGCGCTCGCGCAGCCGGTCGTCGGATGGACGACGTACTGTGACCGCGTCGCGTTCGGCACGTAGACGCGGAAGCCGTCGACGTGCGTCGGCTTGCACCGACCGCGCGGGAAGCCCGCCGCCGCGACCTCGTCGACGGCGCTGCGGACCGTCCGGCCGGGCTTGACGAGCAGCGTGTACGCCGCGCCGTCCCGAGCGGCGGCCGCACCGATCTGGGTGCCGTCGCCGTGGCCGACGTACGAGAGACCACCGAAGCCGCCGGTGCGGCAGGTGTGGCCGGAGACGTTGCGCAGCACGATCCAGCCGTAGCGGTGCCCCGCCCCGGAGTCGCTGTAGCGGTAGCTCGCCTTCAGGTCTGCGTTGCCGCAGGCGGGCGTCGAGGCCGAGGTGTCGACGGGCATCGCGTACGCCGCGGCCGGGGCCAGCAGCGTCGTCGCTGCCAGCGCGGACATGATCAGAGGATTCCTGTTCATGCCCGTAGGACGTGAACGAGCCCGTCAGAGTTGCAGGATCAGGCGCGGGCCTTGTCGTACGCCGCCCGGTTGGCGTCCACCTCATCCATGTGGGCCTCCGCCCAGTGCTTGAGGTGGCGCATCGTCTCGAACAGCGACGCGCCCAGCTCGGTCAGCTCGTAGTCGACCCGCACCGGCACCGACGGCGTCACCTCGCGGCTCACCAGGCCGTCGCGCTCGAGGCCGCGCAGCGTCTGCGTGAGCATCTTCTGGCTCACCCCGGCGATGCGCGACGACAGCTCCGAGTAGCGCATCCGGCCGCCGAGACCCAGCGCGACCAGCACGAGGCTGACCCACTTGTCGGAGACGGTGTCGAGCAGCCGTCGGCTCGGGCAGCTGGCGACGAACGCGTCGTACCGCGGGACGTCGGTCGTGGTTGTGCTCATGGCTTACCTCCTGGTGCCCAGGGCACTTCAAAGTGCCTACTTCCCAATAGAGAGTAGAGCACCGACAGTAGTGCAGGAAACGAACTGTCCGAGGAGAAGAACATGAAGGCACTCATCGCCCGCGAGGGCTTCACGGAACCACGGCTCGAGGAGGCCGAGCCCGCGGCGCTGGCACCCGGCGAGCTGCGGGTGGCGGTCGTCGCGGCACCAGTCAACCTCGTCGACACCGCGATCGCGGCCACCCACGGCCCCTTCCCTTTGCCCGAGGCCGTCGGCCTCGGCTGGGACCTCAGCGGGACCGTGGTCGAGGTCGGTGCGGAGGCGACCGGCTTCGCGGTCGGAGACCGGGTCGCGGGGATGCACGCCCGCGTCGCGGCGCCGGTGCGGGCGCACGCCACGGAGACGGTCCTCCTCGCCGAGGAGACCGCGCCGCTGCCGGACGGTCTCGACCTCGAGACGGCGGCGCTCGTGCCGGTTCCGGCACTCACCGCGCGCCAGGCCCTTGACCTGCTCGGTCACCAGCGCGGGACGCTGCTGGTCACCGGCGGCACCGGCGGCGTCGGCTCGTGGGCGATCGCGCTGGCCGCCCGGGACGGCTGGACCGTGACCGGTTACGTGCGCGCCGGCCGCGAGCAGGCCGCGCGTGCCGTCGGCGCGGACGACGTCACCACCGAGCTCACACCTGGCGAGTACGACGCCGTGTTCGACGCCGCCAACCTCCAGGAGCCCGCACTCGCGGCGGTCCGTGACGGTGGCCGCTTCGTCGGGGTCAGCCCCGCCGCGATGCTGAGCTCCGACCGCGGCGTCGACGTCTCGGCTGTCAGCGTCCATGCCGACAGCGCCGCGCTGGCGGGCCTGCTCGGTTTCGCGGCGACCGCTGGCGGTCCGCTGCTCAGGGTTGCGGGCCGCTCTCCGCTCGCGGACGCCTCGGCGGCGTACGCGAAGGTTGCCGCCGGCGGCCTCGACGGCCGCTGGCTGCTCCTCCCCTGACCGCGAGTCGGTGCAAATGGTCCTCGTGGGCGACTGGATCTCGACGCGACAAGACCCCGCCGTCGCAAGCTCCGGCGGGGTCTTGTCTTGCTCGATCTGGTTCTTACACCAGAACCTCGGCGCTTCGCGCCTCAGTTCTGGTACGAACCAAAGTCGAAGTCGTCCAGGGCGACGGCCTGGGCGCCGTTCGCACCGAACTCGTAGTCGTAGGAGTCGTAGCCCGTGACGGCGTACGCCGCGGCGCGGGCCTCCTCGGTGGGCTCCACCCGGATGTTGCGGTACCGCTCGAGGCCGGTGCCAGCCGGGATCAGCTTGCCGATGATGACGTTCTCCTTCAGACCGCGCAGGGCGTCGGAGCGGCCGTTGATCGCCGCGTCGGTAAGGACGCGGGTGGTCTCCTGGAAGGAGGCCGCCGACAGCCACGACTCCGTCGCGAGCGAGGCCTTGGTGATGCCCATCAGCTCCGGACGACCCGAGGCCGGGCGACCGCCCTCGGAGACCACGCGGCGGTTCTCCGCCTCGAACTCGGTCCGGTCGACCAGCTCGGCCGGCAGGATGTTGGTGTCACCCGAGTCGAGCACCGTGATCCGGCGCAGCATCTGCCGCACGATGATCTCGATGTGCTTGTCGTGGATCGACACACCCTGGCTGCGGTAGACCTGCTGGACCTCGTCCACGAGGTGCTGCTGCGTCCGGCGGACACCCAGGATGCGCAGGACCTCCTTCGGGTCGGGCGTGCCGACCGTCAGCGCCTGGCCGACCTCGATGTGGTCGCCGTCCTGCACCCGCAGACGCGAGCGGCGGGACACGACGTATTCCTTGACCTCCGAGCCGTCGTCCGGGGTGACCAGGACCTTGCGGGCCTTGTCGGTCTCCTCGATCTCGATGCGGCCGGCCACCTCGGAGATCGGGGTGACGCCCTTCGGCGTACGGGCCTCGAAGAGCTCGACCACGCGGGGAAGACCCTGCGTGATGTCGTCGGCCGAGGCCACACCACCGGTGTGGAAGGTACGCATCGTCAGCTGCGTGCCGGGCTCACCGATCGACTGGGCCGCGATGATGCCGACCGCCTCGCCGATGTCCACGAGCTTGCCCGTCGCCAGCGAACGGCCGTAGCACTTCGCGCAGGTGCCGGTACGGGCCTCGCAGGTGAGGACCGAGCGGACCTTGACCTCGGTGATGCCGGCGCGGACCAGCTCGTCGATCTTGACGTCGCCGAGGTCCTCGCCCGCGGAGGCGAGCACCTCGCCCGTGTCCGGGTGGAGGATGTCCTCCGCCGCGGTCCGGGCGTACGCCGCGGTCTCGGCGTTCTCGTCCTTGACCACGACGCCGTCGGGGTCGCGACGGCCGATGACCTTGGGGAGGCCGCGCTCGGTGCCGCAGTCGTCCTCGCGGATGATGACGTCCTGGGAGACGTCGACGAGGCGACGGGTGAGGTAGCCGGAGTCCGCCGTACGCAGCGCGGTGTCGGCCAGACCCTTGCGAGCACCGTGGGTCGAGATGAAGTACTCGTGGGTCGAGAGGCCCTCGCGGAAGTTCGACTTGATCGGCCGCGGGATGATCTCGCCCTTCGGGTTCGCCACCAGACCACGCATGGCGCCGACCTGACGGATCTGGTTGAAGTTACCGGAGGCGCCCGAGATGACCTGCATGTAGATCGGGTTCTTCGGGTCGAAGGCCTTCTCCATGGCCTCACCGACCTTCTTGCCGGCCTCGGTCCAGATCTCCACGAGCTCCTGACGGCGCTCCTCGTCGGTGACGAGGCCGCGCTCGAACTGCTTCTGCACCTTCTCGGCCTGGGCCTCGAACCCGGCGAGGATCTCGGCCTTGTCCGGCGGGGTCGTGACGTCGTCGATGGAGACGGTGACGCCCGACCGGGTGGCCCAGTGGAAGCCGTTGTCCTTGAGCGCGTCGAGCGACGCCGCGACCTCGACCTTGGTGTAGCGCTCGGCCAGGTCGTTGATGATCGCGCCGAGCTGCTTCTTGCCCACCTCGTAGTTCACGAAGGGGTAGTCGGCCGGCAGGGTGTCGTTGAACGTCACCCGGCCGAGCGTGGTCTCGAGCAGGATCGGGTCGCCCTCGGTCCAGCCCTCCGGCAGCTCGAGGCCGACCGGCGGCACGATGTCGTCGAGCTTGATCCTGATCTTCGACTGCAGCGTGATCTCGCCGCGGTCGAACGCCATGATCGCCTCGGCCGGCGACGAGAACGCCCGGCCCTCGCCCGGCTGGTCGTCGCGCTCGGTCGTCAGGAAGAACAGGCCGATGATCATGTCCTGGGTCGGCATGGTCACCGGACGCCCGTCCGACGGCTTGAGGATGTTGTTGGTCGAGAGCATCAGGATGCGGGCCTCGGCCTGCGCCTCCGCCGACAGCGGGAGGTGGACGGCCATCTGGTCACCGTCGAAGTCCGCGTTGAACGCGGTGCAGACGAGCGGGTGGAGCTGGATGGCCTTGCCCTCGATCAGCTGCGGCTCGAACGCCTGGATGCCGAGGCGGTGCAGGGTGGGTGCCCGGTTGAGCAGCACCGGGTGCTCGGTGATGACCTCTTCGAGGACGTCCCACACGACCGGCCGGGCGCGCTCCACCATCCGCTTGGCGGACTTGATGTTCTGAGCGTGGCTCAGGTCGACCAGGCGCTTCATCACGAACGGCTTGAAGAGCTCCAGCGCCATCTGCTTCGGCAGACCGCACTGGTGCAGCTTGAGCTGCGGACCGGACACGATGACCGAGCGACCGGAGTAGTCGACGCGCTTGCCGAGGAGGTTCTGGCGGAACCGGCCCTGCTTGCCCTTGAGCATGTCGGAGAGCGACTTCAGCGGGCGGTTGCCCGGCCCGGTGACCGGGCGGCCGCGGCGGCCGTTGTCGAACAGCGAGTCGACGGCCTCCTGGAGCATGCGCTTCTCGTTGTTGACGATGATCTCGGGGGCACCGAGGTCGAGGAGCCTCTTCAGGCGGTTGTTGCGGTTGATGACCCGGCGGTACAGGTCGTTGAGGTCGGAGGTCGCGAAGCGGCCACCGTCGAGCTGCACCATCGGGCGCAGGTCCGGCGGGATGACCGGGACGGCGTCGAGCACCATGCCGGCCGGCTTGTTGCCGGTCTTGCGGAACGCGTCGACGACCTTGAGCCGCTTGAGGGCACGGACCTTGCGCTGGCCCTTGCCGGTGGCGATGGTCTCGCGCAGGGCGTCGACCTCGGCGTCGATGTCGAAGGTCTCGAGGCGCTTCTGGATCGCCGTGGCGCCCATGTGGCCCTCGAAGTACTTGCCGAACCAGTTCTTCATCTCGCGGTACAGGAGCTCGTCACCCATGAGGTCCTGGACCTTGAGGTTCTTGAACGTCTCCCACACCTCGTCGAGGCGGGCGACCTCACGATCGGTCCGGTCGCGGAGCTGCTTCATCTCGCGCTCCGCGCCGTCCTTGACCTTGCGCTTGGCGTCGGCCTTGGCACCCTCGGCCTCGAGGGCGGCGAGGTCGGCCTCGAGCTTGGCGGAGCGGTCGTTGATCGCGACGTCGAGGCGGTTGGTCAGCATCTTGCGCTGCTGGTCGACCTTGGCCTCGAGCGAGGACAGGTCGCGGTGACGGGCGTCCTCGTCGACGTAGGTGATCATGTAGGCGGCGAAGTAGATGACCTTCTCCAGGTCCTTCGGCGCCAGGTCGAGGAGGTAGCCGAGACGGCTCGGCACGCCCTTGAAGTACCAGATGTGGGTCACGGGCGCGGCGAGCTCGATGTGGCCCATCCGCTCACGACGCACCTTGGAGCGGGTCACCTCGACGCCGCAGCGCTCGCAGATGATGCCCTTGAAGCGGACCCGCTTGTACTTCCCGCAGTAGCACTCCCAGTCGCGGGTGGGGCCGAAGATCTTCTCGCAGAAGAGGCCGTCACGCTCGGGCTTGAGGGTGCGGTAGTTGATGGTCTCCGGCTTCTTGACCTCACCGTGGCTCCAGGCGCGGATGTCGTCCGCGGTGGCCAGGCCGATCTTCAGCTGGTCGAAGAAGTTAACGTCGAGCACTTTGGCTGCTGTCCTTCGGTAGTTCTGTAGAGCAAAGAGTGTGGGACCGAGTGGGGCGGGGCGCCGCTTTCGTGTACGGCGCCCCGCCGGCTCACTCAGACTTCTTCGACCGAGCTGGGCTCGCGGCGCGACAGGTCGATGCCGAGCTCCTCGGCGGCGCGGAACACGTCCTCCTCCGCGTCACGGAGCTCGATCGAGCTGCCGTCCTGGCTCAGGACCTCGACGTTGAGGCACAGCGACTGCATCTCCTTGACGAGGACCTTGAACGACTCCGGGATGCCCGAGTCGGGGATGTTCTCGCCCTTGACGATCGCCTCGTACACCTTCACGCGACCGGGGACGTCGTCCGACTTGATCGTCAGCAGCTCCTGGAGGGCGTAGGCGGCGCCGTACGCCTCCATCGCCCAGACCTCCATCTCGCCGAACCGCTGGCCGCCGAACTGGGCCTTACCGCCCAGCGGCTGCTGCGTGATCATGGAGTACGGACCAGTGCTGCGGGCGTGGATCTTGTCGTCCACGAGGTGGTGCAGCTTCAGGATGTACATGTAGCCGACGGCCACCGGCTCCGGGAACGGCTCGCCGGAGCGGCCGTCGAAGAGCCGGGCCTTCCCGTCCGCGCCCACGACCCGGAAGCCGTCGCGGTTCGGGATGGTGGCGCCGAGCAGACCCGTGATCTCGTCCTCGCGGGCACCGTCGAACACCGGGGTGGCGACCTTGGTGCCGGGCTCCGCCTTGTCGGCGTGGATCTTGATCAGGCGCTGCTTCCAGTCGGCGTCGTCCGAATCGCCGGAGAGGTTGAGGTCCCAGCCCTGCTTGGCGAGCCACCCGAGGTGGATCTCGAGGATCTGGCCGATGTTCATGCGTCGGGGCACACCGAGCGGGTTGAGCAGCACGTCGACCGGGGTGCCGTCCTCCATGAACGGCATGTCCTCGATCGGCAGGATCTTCGCGATGACGCCCTTGTTGCCGTGCCGGCCGGCGAGCTTGTCACCCACGGAGATCTTGCGCTTCTGCGCGACGTAGACGCGGACCAGCTGGTTGACGCCCGGCGGGAGCTCGTCGCCCTCCTCGCGGTCGAAGACCCGGACGCCGATGACCGTGCCGGACTCGCCGTGCGGGACCTTCATCGAGGTGTCGCGGACCTCGCGCGCCTTCTCACCGAAGATCGCGCGGAGCAGGCGCTCCTCCGGGGTCAGCTCGGTCTCGCCCTTCGGGGTGACCTTGCCGACCAGGATGTCGCCGTTGGTGACCTCGGCGCCGATCCGGATGATGCCGCGCTCGTCGAGGTCGGCGAGCATCTCCTCGGAGACGTTCGGGATGTCCCGGGTGATCTCCTCGGGGCCCAGCTTGGTGTCGCGGGCGTCGACCTCGTGCTCCTCGATGTGGATCGAGGTGAGGTAGTCCTCCTGCACCAGGCGCTGGGAGAGGATGATCGCGTCCTCGTAGTTGTGGCCCTGCCACGACTGGAAGGCGACCAGCAGGTTGGCACCGAGCGCCATCTCGGCACCCTGGGTCGCCGGGCCGTCGGCGATCGGCGTACCGACCTCGACCCGCGCGCCCTCGTCGACCAGCGGGTGCTGGTTGACGCAGGTGCCCTGGTTGGAGCGCTGGAACTTCGACAGCTTGTAGGTCGTGTAAGTGCCGTCGTCGTTGAGCGTCTCGATCAGGTCGGCGGTGACCTCCTTGACCACACCGGCCTTCTTGGCGACCATCACGTCGCCGGCGTCGACGGCCGCGCGATACTCGATGCCGGTGCCGACCAGCGGCGAGTCGCTGCGGACCAGCGGCACCGCCTGACGCTGCATGTTGGCGCCCATGAGCGCGCGGTTGGCGTCGTCGTGCTCGAGGAACGGGATCAGCGCGGTCGCCACCGACACCATCTGGCGCGGCGAGACGTCCATGTAGTCGACCTCGGACGCGAGCAGCTCGGAGACCTCGCCGTCGCGCTGGCGGACCAGGACGCGCTCGTTGACGAAGCGCATCTCCTCGTCGAGGGCGGCGTTGGCCTGCGCGATGACGTAATGGTCCTCGTCGTCGGCGGTGAGGTAGTCGATCTGGTCGGTGACCCGGCCGTCGACGACCTTGCGGTACGGCGTCTCGACGAACCCGAACGGGTTGATCCGGCCGAACGACGCGAGCGAGCCGATCAGACCGATGTTGGGACCCTCAGGGGTCTCGATCGGGCACATCCGGCCGTAGTGCGACGGGTGGACGTCACGGACCTCCATGCCGGCGCGGTCACGGGAGAGACCACCCGGGCCGAGGGCCGAGAGACGACGCTTGTGCGTCAGGCCCGCGAGCGGGTTGTTCTGGTCCATGAACTGCGAGAGCTGCGAGGTGCCGAAGAACTCCTTCAGCGCCGCGACGACCGGGCGGATGTTGATCAGGGACTGCGGCGTGATCGCCTCGACGTCCTGGGTCGTCATCCGCTCGCGGACGACGCGCTCCATGCGGGCCAGACCGGTGCGGAGCTGGTTCTGGATCAGCTCGCCCACGGTGCGCATGCGGCGGTTGCCGAAGTGGTCGATGTCGTCGGCCTGGATGTCGATCGTGCCGGCGGGCATCTCCAGCTGGGTGCGGCCGTCGTGGAGGGCCACGACGTACTTGATCGCCGCGACGATGTCGTCGACGGTCAGCGTCTGCTGGTCGAACGCCTCGTTCAGGCCGAGCTTCTTGTTGACCTTGTAGCGGCCGACCTTGGCGAGGTCGTAGCGCTTCGGGTTGAAGTAGTAGTTGTTGAGCAGCGTCTGCGCGGCCTCACGCGTCGGCGGCTCGCCCGGGCGCAGCTTGCGGTAGATGTCGAGCAGCGCGTCGTCCTGGCCGGTGGTGCTGTCCTTCTCCAGGGTCAGCATCATCGACTCGTAGTCGCCGAACTCCTCGCGGATCTGCTCGTTGGTCCAGCCGAGGGCCTTGAGTAGGACCGTGACGTTCTGCTTGCGCTTGCGGTCGAGGCGTACGCCGACCAGGTCGCGCTTGTCGATCTCGAACTCGAGCCAGGCGCCGCGGCTCGGGATCAGCTTGGCGGTGAAGATGTCCTTGTCGGACGTCTTGTCGGCGGTGCGCTCGAAGTAGACGCCCGGCGAGCGGACGAGCTGCGAGACCACGACGCGCTCGGTGCCGTTGATGATGAAGGTGCCCTTGTCGGTCATGAGCGGGAAGTCGCCCATGAAGACCGTCTGGCCCTTGATCTCACCGGTGTCGTTGTTGGTGAACTCCGCCGAGACGTAGAGCGGCGCGGAGTAGGTGAAGTCCTTCTCCTTGCACTCGTCCACGGTGTACTTCGGGTCGTAGAACACCGGGTTCTCGAACGAGAGGGACATGGTCTCGGAGAAGTCCTCGATCGGGGAGATCTCCTCGAAGATCTCCTCGAGGCCGGACTTGGTGCTGGCGTCCTCGCCCGCGTCGATGCGGGCCTGGACATGCTCCTGCCAGCGCTCGTTGCCGATCAGCCAGTCGAAGCTGTCGGTCTGGAGGGCGAGGAGCTGAGGGAGCTGGAGAGGCTCAGAGATCTTTGCGAAAGAGATGCGGCGTGGGCTGGTAGAACCCGAGGAGGTGCTGCGCGCGGCCAAGAGGAATCCTTCGACGAGGTTCGCAGGTGGAGATCACACGTGCCCACCACTCCGACAGCCACCGGGCAGGCTGAAGGGCATCTGAGGGCATGCGCAAAGCACAAGACTACCCGAGCCCAGGGCGCGTCTCAACATCCGGAGCCCGGTCGACCTCGATGGAGACGTAACACCGCCGACGATGATGCGCCGTCCCCGTCCCCAGGTCAAGCACATCCGGCGATTCGCCGCGACGTGGTCTGCGCCAGGTCGCGGCGGGCGATCACCGGTTTCGTCACTTCGATCCCGGGGTCGTCGTCATGTCGTCGACCAGCCAGCGGCCGCCCTCGTAGGCCATCGTCAGGGTCACGTAGTTCTGGTACGGGATCGGCTTCGAGGTCTTCGCGTTGGTCGTCGGGCGGTCCACGAAGAGCAGGACCTGCACCCGGTCCGAGGACACGTGGACGACGCCGGCGTCGACCGGCGGGTTCGTCTTCACGACGGTCTTCGTGTGGGGCGCGTTCTCCTTGATGAGCGCGAAGATCTGGTCGTAGTGCTTGCGATAGGCCGCGGTCATGTAGGCCCGCGCCTGCTGCTGGTCCTTGGTGAGGTGGCGGTAGTCGTAGGACAGCACCGGAACGACCGCCTGCTTGGCCGCGCTCAGCGCCGCCTGGGCGTTCTCCTCGATCTGCGTCACGTGGTCGTGGCTGATCGCCTGGCCGTAGCTGTCGTCGAGCGTGCTCGTCGTGTGGTTGCGGTTCTCGGCGGTGATGACGCCGCCCGCGCCGCTCTCGGCACCGCCGCGCGTCATCGTGACCACCGCGGCCACCACCGCGGCCACGGTCAGCACCGCCACCGCGGCGAGGACCCAGAGGGGTACGACGGGGAGCGTACGAGCCTTCGCCGCCGGCCCCGTTTCGTCGGTCTCGGTCTCGGCCTCGGTCTCCGGCGCCGGTGCCGCATCGACCCCGGCGGTCTCCGTCGGGGTCTCCGTCGGGCCCTCCGTCGTCGCCTCCGTCTCGGGCTCGGCGTCGGCCTCCGGCTCCGCGGCGTCGGTCCGCGCCTCCTGCTCGGCCAGCCCGGCGTCGTACGCCGCGCGCTTGTCCTCGTCCAGCAGCACCGCCGCGGCCTCGCTCAGCCTGCGGAACCGGCGGTCGGTGGGGTCGAGGTCGGCGACCGCGGCCTTCCAGGCGGCGCGGATCTCGTCCGTGGAGGCGGTCGGCTCGACGTCGAGGAGGTCGTACCAGGTGGGGCTCATGGTGACTGTCACTGTGCCACCCCCGAACCACCGGTGCTCGTCGGCGCCTGCTCGGCGGCGCCCCAGTTGTCGACCAGCCAGTCGCCGTGGCTCTTCACCAGGTCGACCTCGACCCGGAAGATCTGGTTGCCGGCCTTGACCCGCTGCGTGGAGTTCTTCGACTTCGGGTAGGTGACCGTGAGCTGTCCGGCCACCATGACCGTCGCGGTGTCGTCGTCGATGGCCGGCACGCCCGTCGCGTAGACCTCGGCCGAGCGGCCGGCGCCCTGCGTGGAGACGGTCGCCTCGGCGTACGGGACGTTCTGCTCGAACTGGGTGCGGAACTTGGCGGTCAGCATCTTCTCCACCGCGCTGCGGTAGGACGGCATGGTCTTGCCGTCCTTGCCGAGCATGGAGGGGTCGTAGGTGTTGACGGTGACGATGAACTTCTTGGCAACGGCCTGCACCGTCTCCCGGTCCGAGACCAGCGACTGCGAGCCGTCGGCCGACTCCCCGTCACCGGCGATGTGCCAGCCGAGGTAGCCGAGCGAGGCGAGCAGCAGCGCCGCGAGCACGGCGAGCACGCCCCAGCGGACGCGGACCGCGGAGCGCGAGGGCTCGGGCGGACGCGCGGGCGCGGACGGTCGTTCGATGGTTGCCGTGGGCATGTGTCACTTCCCAGCAGTCAGCGGTTGGAGATAGAGCCACTTCCAGGAGTCGCTCCCCAGGGTGGCAGGTGCCGGCTTGTCGGCCGAGCTGGCACCGGTGCCGCTCGCCTGGTCGTCGGTCGCGTCGCCCCAGGTGAGCTTCCCAGTCTTCTCGTCGTACGACGCCACGACGGGCGCGCGGTAGGCGGCACCTGCCCTGGGCGCGTTCTGGGCGCCGCGGGCGTTGCTCTCCGAAGCCGGCTCGGAGCAGTGCGCCTTGGTGTTCATCGGTCGGTCGCCGCGCTCCTGCGGCGGCCGGGTCTGGGTGCTCTCGTAGCCGGCGTGGCAGGGCGGGGTGCTCGTCAGGATGAGCCCGAAGTGGGCGTTGTAGGGCCCGTTGCCCGGCTCGTGGTCGACGACCGTGAAGCCGCCCTCGACGACGTAGGGGTAGACCACGAGCACCTGCCGCAGGCCGGGGAGGTTCTCCTGGACGATGCGGCCGGTGGTGATGACCTCGGACAGGAGCTCGCTGAGGTCGACGCGGTTCTCCTCGAGGAAGGTGCGCAGCTCGGTGGCGCCGGCAGCGCCGTTGCGGATGAGCGAGACCAGGTCGTCGTTGGAGCCGGCGAGCGTGCCGGAGAAGAGGGCGAGGTTCTTCGAGAAGCTCCTGATGGCCGACTCGTTGTCCATCTGCGTGCGCAGCACCGTGTTGCTGTCGCGGAGCAGGTCGGAGGTGACGTCGAAGTTCTCGTTGGCCGTCTGGACGAACGCCGTGCCGGTGTCGAGGATCTGGCCGAGGTCGGTGCCGGCGCCGTTGAACGCCTTGCCGAGCTCGTCGATCGTCACCGTCAGCGACTTCTTGTCCACCGAGTCGACCGTGCGCGACGAGTCGGCGAGCAGCTTCTCGGTCGGCAGCGGGGTGCTGGTGTCCTGCTGCGCGATCTGGGAGTGGTCGGCGAGGTAGGGACCGGCGTCGGTCTGCGGCTGCAGCTCGACGTACTGCTCCCCGACGGCCGACCGGTTGCCGACCACCGCGAGAGTGTCGGAGGGGATCTTGTCCCACTTGTTGTCGATGTCGAGCGAGACGTCGACGCCGTCGGCGGTCAGCGCGAGCTTGCCGACCTGGCCGATCTTGACGCCGCGGTAGTCGACCTCGCCACCCTGGTAGATCCCGCCCGACTGCGCGAAGTGCGCGACGACGGTGTAGTGGTCCTTGAGGAACAGGGACCCCAGCCGCGCGTAGCGGGCGCCCACGAAGCTCACGCCGACCAGCGTGATGAGCACGAAGATGAGCAGCTGCACCTTGGTACGACGGGTGATCATCGCGTGCCTCCCTCCGTGTCGAGCGGGTCACCGGTGTCGAGACCCGGGACCATCAGTGCGACGAGCGAGGGGTCGAAGGCCTTGTCGAGCTGGTCGATGCTCACCCGCTGCGTGGCGTACGCCGTCGGCGCGCGGTTGGAGCCGCCTCCCAGGAGTCCGCCGAGGCCGCCCAGGACCCCGCCGCCGTCACCGCCCGAGCTCGAGCCGGATCCGGTGCCGGATCCAGCGGACCCGGTGGAGTCCCCCGAGCCGGCCGACGAGCACAACACCGGCAACAGCTTGCAGGGGTCGAGTCCCTTCTGCAGCTGGCCGGAGATCCCGCCGAGCAGGTCCTTCAGCGTGCTCGTCAGGCTCTGCGGAAGCTGGGCGCACTCGGCCGGGAGCGGAAGCGGCACCTGGCCGTCGGCGAGCTTGTTCTGCAGCACGTGCTGGCACTGCGACAGCGACTTGGCGAGGTCGCTGTTGCACAGCTTGCTGACCGGCCAGTCCAGGATGTCGTTGAGCTGGCCGCCGTAACGCTTCCTCAGCTCGTTCACCGTCATGCAGACGTTCTGCGGGATGTCCGGGAGGTTCTTCAGGCTCTGCATGTCCAGGTCGAGCGTGACGTCGAGGTTGACGTAGTCCCCCATGTGGAGGTTGCGCGCGACCTGCGGGTTGTTGCCGACCGCGGCGTCGACGAACGGATAGGTCAGGAACGTGTTGAAGGAGTTGACGAAGTGGTCGCCCGAGTTGGCGAGCTCGGTGAGCACCGGCTGCAGGTCGCGTACGACGGCGACGGTGTTGTCCTTCGAGGCGTTGATGACCTTCACCCCGGTGTCGCCGAGGTGGTCGAGCGCCTTGAGCATCGTGACGAGGTCCTTGCGCTGGGCGTCGATGCTGGTCAGCGCGGAGGGCAGCTCGTCGAGGGTGGCGTCGATCGTCTTCTCCTGCTTGTGGACCGACTTGGAGAGCCGGTTGACCGAGGCGATCGCGTCGACGATGTCCTGCTTGTTGTCATCGAGGTTGGTGACCAGCTTGTTGACCTGGTCGAGCACGGACCGCGCGGAGTCCTCGCGGCCTCCGAGCGCCTTGTTGAGCTCGGTGGCGATGGTCTTGAGCTGCGCGACGCCGCCGCCGTTGAGGATCAGGCTGAGCGCGCCGAGCACCTCCTCGACCTCGGGGTTGCGGCCGGTGTTGGCGAGCGGGATGGTGTCGCCGCTCTTCAGCCGCGGCCCGGAGTCGCCGGAGGCGGGGGCCGAGAGGGCGACGTACTTCTCCCCCAGGAGGCTGGTCTGCTGGATCTCGGCCCGGGCGTCGGCCGGCAGGTCGGTGTCCTTGCGCAGCTCCATGGTGACGACCGCGACCCCGTGGTCGAGCTCGACCTTCGTCACCTTGCCGACGGTGAGGTCGTCGACCTTGACGGTGGACTGTGGCACCAGGTCGAGGACGTCGGCGAACTGCACCTTCACCGTCAGCGGGTCGCTGCCGGTGTCGGCGCCGCCCGGGAGCGGGAGGTCGTAGACGGAGAACCCGCAGCCGCCCAACGAGAGGGTGCCGACGAGCAGGGCGATCAGGATCGTGGAGAGGCGCCTCACTTCGGCACCTCCACGAGTCCGCCGAGCGTCGGGTCGGTGGGGACGCCGTACGACGACCCGGTGCCGGCCCCGAACGGGACGCCCCGGGGCAGCAGGCCCTTGACCACGTTGCAGGACTTCCCGCTCTTGTCGGCCTGGTAGAGGATCCCGCACAGGAACGTCGACGGGTCGGACGTGATCTGGTGGGCGATCTCGGTGAGGTTGGCGTTCGTGTCGAGCGTCCCGGTGTCGGGGTTGTAGGCCTGGTAGAGGTTGTTGAGCGCCAGCGGCGCGTCCTTGAGCGTCTCGGCCAGGCTGTCGCGGCGCTTGACCAGCACCTTCGCGACCCGGTTGAGACCGGAGATGTTGGACCGCAGCTTGGCCTTGTTGTCCTTGACGAACGTGGTGACGTTGCCGAGCGCGATCGACAGGTTGTGGAGCGCCGTCGCGAGGTCGTCCCGCTCGCCGGCCAGCATCTTGGAGACCGAGTCCAGCGAGGTGGTGAACTTCCGGACGGTCGTGTCGTTCTTGGCCAGTGTGCCGACGAAGGACTCGAGCTGGCGCGCCGACCCGAAGAGCTGGTCCTTGTTGTCGTCGAGCGTCTTGGTGAGGGTGCCGAGGTCGTGGATCGTGGAGTTGACCTTGGTGCCCTGGCCGCCGAAGTTGCGTGCGGTCTGCTGCAGCAGGTCGGTCAGCGCGCCGTTCTTGTTGGCGCCGGTCGGGCCGAGCGCGACGACGAGGTTGTCGAGGCTGCTGTAGATCTGGTCGAGCTCGAGCGGGACCGCCGTACGGTCGGTGGACAGCTCGGCGCCGTCGGCCATCACCGCGCCCTTGGTGTAGGCCGGGGTGAGCTGCACGTAGCGGTCGCCCACGATCGAGGGCGCCACGATGACCGCCTTCGCGTCGGCCGGCACCTGGACGTCGGAGTCGTAGTGCATCGTGACCACGACGTCGGTGCCGTCGGGCGTGACCTTGTCGACCTTCCCGACGGGTACGCCGAGCACCCGGACATCGCTGCCCTCGTAGATCGACACGGTCCGCGGGAAGTGCGCCACCAGCTCCTTCTGGTCGCTGCCGTGGAAGAGCAGGTAGACGCCGCTCGCGAGCACGAGCGCGGCGATGACCAGCGGGACGACCAGCTTCTTGAGGATCACTGGGTCACCGCCGGGACGGGAGGAAGGTTCTGGATGTAGGAGTCGAACCACGGGCCGTTGCCGAGCACGTTGGCGAAGACCCGGTAGAACGGGCCGGCCAGCCGCAGCGTCTCGTCGAGGTTGTCCTCGTTCTTGTTCAGCACGTCCACGACGCTGTCGAGGTGGTCCAGGGCCGGCTTCAGGTCGGCCTTGGTGTCCTTGATCAGCCCGTTGAGCTGCTGGGAGAGCTCGGTGGTGGAGACCAGCAGGTTGTGGACCGCCTGGCGGCGCTTCACCAACGCCCCGAACAGCGCGTTGGCGTCCTTCATCAGGGCGACGAGGTCCTGGTCGCGCTCGTCGAGGGTGCTCGTGACGGTGTCGAGGTTCTTCAGGAGCGTGTTGATCCGCTCGTCCTTGGCCGCGAGGTTCTTCGAGAGGCGGGAGACGCCGTCGAGGGCCTCCCGGAACGACGTCGGGGTCGTCCGGGTCAGGTCGGAGAGCGTCGTCAGCGACTTCGCGAGCTGGTCGGTGTCGATCTTCCCGGCCGTGTCGGCGAGACCGCTGAACGCCTGGACCACGTCGTACGGCGACTGCGTCCGGCTCTCCGGGATCGTCGACCCCTTGTCGAGCTGGCCGGGCCCGGCCGGCTGGAGGTCGAGGAACATGTCGCCGAGCAGCGTCTTGACCTTGATCGCCGCCCGGCTGTCGGTGCCGAACCCCGAGTCGGTCTTGACCTTGAAGCCGACCTTCACCTTGTTGCCGTCCAGCTCGATCGAGCTGACCTTGCCGACCCTGACACCGGCGATCCGGACCTCGTCGCCGGACTGGAGGCCGCCGGCCTCGGCGAAGTCGGCGTAGTAGGTGGTGCCACCGCCGATCAGCGGCAGGCTGTCCGCCTTGAAGGAGAGGCCGATCAGCAGCGCGATCACCATGATGGAGACGGCGCCGATCTTGACGGGGTTGCGCTCATGGAAGGGGGTCATCCGAGGTTGCACCTCGCAGAGCCGACGGAGTAGTTCACCGGCAGCTTCGTCCCGCCGGGCAGGATCACGTTGCCGTTGAAGCTGCACAGATAGAAGTTGAACCACGAGCCGTAGGTCGCCGTACCGCCGATCTTGTTGAGCTTGATCGGCTCGATCTGGAGCTCCTTGTCCATCTGTGCCTTGTCGGCGTCGATGTAGCCGGCGAACTTGCGCAGCTGCTTGATGTCCTCCACGAACGGCGAGCGGATGTCCTTGACCAGGTCGGCGGTCTGCACCGAGAGGTCGGAGATCTGGTCGAGCGAGCCGAGGATCGCGCCGCGGTCCTGGGCGAGGCCGTGGACGAAGGTCCGGAAGGTCACGATGAGCGAGGAGAGCTGCTTGTCGCGCTTGCCGACGTGGTCGAGCACCTGGTTGAGGTTGTCGATCAGCTCGTTGATGACCTGGTCGCGGTCGGCCAGGGTCGAGGTGAGCGAGGCGGTGTGGGCGAGCAGGCTGTCGAGGGTGCCGCCCTCGCCCTGGAAGACCTGGACGATCTCGTAGGACAGCTGATTGATGTCGTTGGGCGAGAGCGCCTGGAAGAGCGGCTTGAAGCCGTTGAACAGCACGGTCAGGTCGAGCGCGGGGCTGGTCTGGGAGACCGGGATCGTGTCGCCGGGGCTGAGCGCCTTGCCGTCGGCGATCTCGTCGCTGATCGCGAGGTAGCGCTGCCCGACGAGGTTGCGGTAGCGGATCGCGACCTTGGTCGTCGGCGCCAGCCGCTCGCCGGCGTCTACGCTGAAGGTCACCAGCGCACGCGTGCGGTCGGTGATCTCGACGTTCTTGACCGTCCCGACCTTGACGCCGGCGATGCGGACGTCGTCGCCCTTGTTGACGCCGGTGGCGTCGACGAACACCGCCTTGTAGTCGTTGGACTTCTCGAAGGTCAGGTTGCCGATGGTGACGACGAGGAGGCCGGTGGCGAGGGTCGTGACGACCGCGAAGACGACCAGCTTCCACAGGTCCGACATCGTGCGCTTGTCGAGGAGCTTCGGCATCAGTTCAGCCCCACCTTCGCGCCGCGGGCCATCGGGCCGACGAGGAGGGCGCCCAGGTCGGGCACCTGCTTGGCGGAGACGCCGAGCCCCGGGGCGATCAGCTGGTCGAGGACCTCGGTCTCGGCCGGCGAGCCGGCGTACGACATGCCGGTGGTGTAGTCGACAGGCGCCCGGTCGGTGCCCTTGCCGGTCGGCGAGTCGATCCCGTCGTTGAGGTTCGGGACCACCGTGAGCGGGTTGGACTGGCTCCACGGCGGGTTCGGCAGGTGGCCGCAGGCGGGGCCGCGGTCGTCGCCGTAGCGCGGCTTGTCGGCGGTGGTGTAGCCGCGCGGCTGGCGCGGCAGCGTCTCCAGGGTGATGTGGAGCGTGTAGTCGCGGAACGCCTCGCTCACCCGACCGCCGAGGTTGTCGAGGCCGCCGAGGAGGCAGGGGAACTCCGGCGAATAGCGCGCCAGCACGCCGACGACCGGCCGGCTGACCCGGCCGAGCTCGATGAGGTTGTCGCCGTTGTCGCGCAGGAACTCGTCGGCGGTGTGCGAGAACGAGGTCACGTCGGTGAGCAGGGTGGTGAGCTCCTTCGAGTGGCTCTCCAGCGTGGTCGCCGTGGTGATGCTGTTGCGGAGGATCTGCGCGATCTCGGGCAGCGCGTCGCTGTAGGTGTCGGAGACCCGCGACGCCATCCGCAGGTCGCTGATCAGCTGCGGCACCTTCGGGTTGAACCGCTTGAGGTAGCTGTCGAGGGTCTCGAGCGTGGTGCCGAGCTTCTCCCCCCGGCCCTCGAGCGCGGTCGCGATGGCGTTGAGGGTGGTGTTGAGGTCGGCCGGCTGGATCGTGCGGAGAAGCGGGTAGATGTCGCGGAGCACCTTCTGCAGCTCGATCGCGACGTGGGTCTTGCTGATGACCGCGCCGGGCTCGATGTGGGAGTCGGCCGTCGCCGTCGCCCCCTTGGGCGCGACCAGCGAGACGTACTTCTCCCCGAACAGGGTCTTGGGCAGGATCGCCCCGGTCACGTCGGCGGGGATGGTGTCGAGCTGGGACGGGTAGATCCCGAGCTTCAGCGTCGCGCCCTTGTCGGTGGCGGCCATGTCGAGGACCTCCCCGACGAGGACGCCGCGGATCTTGACGTCGGCACGATCGGGGAGCTGCAGGCCGATCCGGTCCGTGCGCAGCGTGATCTCGTCGTAGTGGCTGAACTTCTTGGTGAAGATCGCATAGGTCAGCCACACGGCGAACAGCAGCAGGCAGAGGAAGATCACCCCGAGCACGCGGAAGCGCTGCCTGCCGAACAGCGAGCGCATGGTGACCCGACGCGGCGCCGGACGGGAGGCGGGCTGCGTCGCCGTACGCGCCATCGTCTGGGTCATCCCGCGAGCCTCACCGTCGTCGTGGTGCCCCAGATCGCCATCGACAGGAACAGGTCGATGACCGCGACCGAGACGATGCTCGTGCGCACGGCCTTGCCCACCGCGACGCCCACGCCGGCGGGCCCGCCCGAGGCGTTGTAGCCGTGGTAGCAGTGGATGAGGATCACCACCACCGAGAAGACCAGCACCTTGCCGAAGGACCACAGCACGTCGCCGGGTGGCAGGAAGGTGTTGAAGTAGTGGTCGTAGGTCCCGGTGCTCTGGCCGTAGACCATCGTGACGGTGATGCGGGTGGCGACGTACGACGACAGCAGCCCCAGCACGTAGAGCGGGACGATCGCGACCAGGCCGCCGAGGATCCGGGTGGTCACCAGGAACGGCAGCGACGGGATGGCCATCACCTCGAGGGCGTCGACCTCCTCGGAGATCCGCATGGCGCCGAGCTGGGCGGTGAAGCCGCAGCCGACGGTCGCGGCGAGGGCGATGCCGGAGACCAGCGGCGCGATCTCGCGGGTGTTGAAGTAGGCGGACACGAAGCCGGAGAAGGCGCTGGTGCCGAGCTGGTTCAGCGCGGCGTACCCCTGCAGGCCCACCTCGGTGCCGGTGAAGAACGTCATCGCGACGATGACGCCGACCGTGCCGCCGATGACGGCGAGCGCGCCGGACCCGAGGGTCACCTCGGCGAGGATCCGGAGGATCTCCTTCTTGTAGCGGCGTAGCGTCCGCGGCGACCAGGCGAGCGCGCGCAGGTAGAACGCCAGCTGGGCGCCCAGCTGGTCGAGCGACTTCGCGGGCTTCTCGTAGACGGCCTTGATGTTCGCCATGGCCCTCACCCGGTCTTGCTCGGCACGAGCTGGAAGTAGATGGCGGTCATGACGAAGTTGACGATGAAGAGGAGGAGGAAGGTGATGACGACCGACTCGTTCACCGCGTCGCCCACGCCCTTCGGGCCGCCGCCGGCGTTCATGCCCTTGTAGGCGGCGACGATCGCGGCGATGAGCCCGAAGACGAGCGCCTTCGCGAGGCCCTGCCAGACGTCGGCCATCTGCGCGAGCGCGGTGAAGCTGGCGATGTAGGAGCCGGGCGTGCCGTGCTGGAGGATGACGTTGAAGACGTAGCCTCCGGCGACGCCGACGACGCTGACGAGGCCGTTGAGGAAGACCGACACGAGCATCGCCGCGAGCACGCGCGGCACGACGAGGCGCTGGATCGGGTCGATCCCGAGCACCATCATCGCGTCGAGCTCCTCGCGGATCTTGCGGGCGCCGAGGTCGGCGGCGATCGCGGACCCGCCGGCGCCGGCGACCAGCAGCGCCGTCGCGATCGGCCCGGCCTCGCGGACGACCGCGAGGACGGAGGCGGAGCCGACGAAGGACTGCGCGCCGAACTGCTTGATCAGCCCGCCGACCTGGAGCGCGATCACCGCGCCGAACGGGATGGCGACCAGCGCGGTGGGGACGATGGTCACCGACGCGATGAACCAGGCCTGCTGGATGAACTCCCGCAGCTGGAAGGGTCGACGGAACAGCCCGCGCCCGACGTCGAGGCCGAACGCGAAGAGCTTGCCAGCGGTGCCGACGGGGGCCAGCACCTTCGCCGAGGTGATGGCAGACATCAGGCCCGGGCCCCTCCGGCCAGCACCGAGTCGGGCATGAAGGACCCGGGCGGCGGCGTGATGCCGTGCTCGCGGCACCACTGGCCCGGCGGACGCTGGCTGCGGCGCGGGATGCCGTTGGACGGCTCGAGCTGGAGCGGGATCGGCGGGAGCGGGGGCAGATCCATGTCCTTCTCGGCGGCGAGCTCGTCGGCGTCCTTCTCCTCCGACATCCCGATCGGGCCGACCTTCTGCGCGTTGAGGAACTGGCGTACGACGGGCTCCTCGGAGCTGAGCAGCATCTCGCGCGGCCCGAACATCGCGAGGTGCTTGTGGTAGAGCAGGCCGATGTTGTCGGGCACCGTCCGCGCGGTGTTGATGTCGTGGGTGACGATCAGGAAGGTCGCGTCGATCTGGGCGTTGAGGTCGACGATCAGCTGGTTGAGGAACGAGGTGCGCACCGGGTCGAGGCCGGAGTCCGGCTCGTCGAAGAGGATGATCTCGGGGTCGAGGACCAGCGCGCGGGCGATGCCGGCGCGCTTGCGCATCCCGCCCGAGATCTCGCCGGGGAGCTTCGTCTCCATCCCCACGAGGCCGACGAGATCCATCTTCTCCATGACGATGTTGCGGATCTCGGACTCGGACTTCTTGGTGTGCTCGCGGAGCGGGAAGGCCACGTTGTCGTAGAGGTTCATGGAGCCGAACATCGCGCCGTCCTGGAAGAGGACGCCGAAGAGCTTGCGGACCTCGTAGAGCTCGCGCTCGGAGCAACTGGCGATGTCGACGCCCTCGATGAGGATGGAGCCGCGATCGGGCTTGATCAGGCCGATGAGGGTCTTCAGGAGCACCGACTTGCCGGTCCCGGACGGGCCGAGCATCACGCAGATCTCGCCGTGGGGGACGGTCAGCGTCACGTCGCCCCAGATCAGCTGCTTGCCGAAGCTCTTCGTCAAGCCGTCGATCGCGATGTCAACACCCATGGTCGGGCTGCTCCCTTCCTCCGACTGTGCAGGGCCCTCCATCCCCACTGCCCAGTAACAACGGGCGATTGTGACCGGGGTTACGGGCCAGTTGCGACGCACGTCACTGGGAGGTACCCGCCCCCGGCCCGGGCAAGGCGCCCACCCTAGACGGGCCCGGTCCGGGCGGGTCAAAACGGAGCCCGGAAATCGGCCGAGGGCGGCCACCGGAGTGGCCGCCCTCGGGCGGTGCGATCGCGGTACTGCCGAGCAGTTCCCTGCTGGGCAGCCTGGCCGATCAGGATGCGGGACGGGTCCCGCGGTGCTTCACGCGATCAGAGAGCTCTGCTCGCGGCGATCAGAGATCGCAGGTCACTTGAGGGTGACGGTGGCGCCGGCGCCCTCGAGGGCCTCCTTGGCCTTGTCGGCGGCCTCCTTGGAGACCTTCTCGAGGACCGGCTTCGGGGCGCTCTCGACCAGGTCCTTGGCCTCCTTGAGACCGAGGGAGGTCAGGCCGCGCACCTCCTTGATGACGTTGATCTTCTTGTCGCCGGCAGCCTCGAGGATGACGTCGAACTCGTCCTGAGCCGCAGCGGCCTCGCCGCCCTCGGCGGCGGCACCGCCGGCCGCGGGAGCGGCAACAGCGGCAACGGGGGCAGCAGCGGTGACGCCGAAGGTCTCCTCGAAGGCCTTCACGAACTCCGACAGCTCGATGAGGGTGAGCTCCTTGAACGCGTCGAGCAGCTCGTCGGTGGTGAGCTTCGCCATGGTGGCGTTTCCTTTCTGTGTGGCCCGCCTCAGTCGTACGACGGTGGGCCGGGGTTTCAGGTGGTGGTGACCGGGACGCTGAGCGGTGGCTCAGGCCTCGGCGGTGTCGCCCTCGTCAGAAGCTGCCTCGGCGGTCTCCGCGGCGGGAGCCTCCTCGGCGGCCTCATCAGCGGGGGCCTCGGTCTCGGCAGCTGCCTCGGCAGCCTCCTCGGCCGGGGCCTCCTCGGCGGCGACGGCCGGAGCCGCACCACCTGCGAGGATCGTGGGGTCTTCAGCGGCCTTCGCCTCGAGGGCGGCAGCGAGCTGCGCGGCCTTCGAGGGCAGGGCGTTGAAGGCGTAGAGTGCCTGCGAGAGCGTCGCGGTGAACGCGCCCGCAAGCTTGGAGAGCAGCACGTCGCGCGACTCGAGGTCCGCCAGCTTGGCGATCTCGGCGGCGTCGAGCGACTTGCCCTCCAGGACCCCGCCCTTGATCACAAGGTTGGGGTTGGCCTTGGCAAAGTCACGCAGACCCTTGGCCGCCTCGACGACGTCGCCCTTGATGAAGGCGATCGCGGTCGGGCCGGTCAGCAGGTCGTCGAAGCCCTCGATCCCCACCTGCTTGGCGGCGATCTTGGCCAGCGTGTTCTTGACCACGGCGTAGTCGGCGTTCTCACCGAGGGAGCGACGGAGGTCCTTCAGCTCCTTGACGGTGAGGCCGCGGTACTCGGTCAGCACGGCACCGCTCGCGGCGCTGAACTCGTCAGCGATCTCCGCAACGGCGGCCTGCTTGTCTGCCCGCGCCATGGGTCTCCTTCCGGACTTGTCGAGATGCCGGGAAGGGGCCGGGAAAGAAAGACGCCCTGAGCGCAGGCTCAGGGCGTGGACACTTCGCCGCGAGGGCTGGTCGTGCTCTTCACCTACGCTGGCCGTCCGCCTTTCGCGGAACCTTCGATCGGGTGCATGCGCACCTGACGACCGGCGGTCTCTGGTTTCATCCACAAGTATGCGGGGCCGGCCCAGCGGGGACAAATCGCGGACCGCGCGGGAGACCCACGGGACGATCGCCCGGCTGTTCGTCAAGGGATGCAGACGAGTCGACACTCCCCCGGCGGAGCTCCGCATGGGAAGTGACTGCTCGGCCGCATACCTTGACGAACAGACGACACCTCAGCCCTTCGTCCGCGCGCGATGGGCGGCGGCCTTGACCCGGCTCTGGCAGCGGGTGGAGCAGAACCGCCTGCCGGAGTTCTTCGACGTGTCGACGAAGACTCGATCGCACGGCGCGGCGGAGCAGACGCCGAGTCGACCCGCGAGGTCCGAGCCGATGGCGAGCGCGAGCCCGGCGGCGATCCCCGCACCCCAGCCGACCACGATCCCCGGGTCCCGACCGTGGAAGTGCAGCGTCCAGCCACCGCCGCGGGCGGCGTCGAGGCGCGGGACCGCGCCGTACTCCTCGAGGAGGGCGTTCACCACGTCGGCGGCCGCGGCGACGTCGCCGCTGGCAGCCGAGTCGAACACCTGCCGCACCCGCGCCGCGAGCGCGGTCAGCTCGTCCGCCTGCCGCTCGGTGACGGCCGGGCGGTAGTCGTCGCGCTCGAGGATCGCGCGCACGACGGCGGCGCGCTCGCGCGGTGGCGGTGGCTCCACCGAGCGGGCGCCGTCGTGACCCGGGGTGAGGGCGTTGACGAGCCGGCAGGCCACGTCGGTCACCACCGGAACGTGACTGTCGAAATGTATTTGACCGGTCACAACGACATCGCCTAGCGTCCCGCTCATGACTGCCATTCTGCCATTGACCAGTCACGATGACACGCGCTGGCCGCGTGACCTGGTCGCGCTCGTCGCGGCGCGGGCGGTCAACCAGCTCGGGGCGTTCGCGATGTCGTTCCTGGCGGTGACGCTCGTCGAGGCGTACGGCGCGTCCCTGGCGACCGCCGGCCGCGTCGTGGCGCTCTTCGGGCTGGCGACGATCCCCTCGCGCCTGGTCGGCGGCCGGATGGCCGACCGGCTCGGCCGGCGCCCCACCATCGTGGTCGGCCTGGTCGGCTGCGCGGCGGCGCTCACCGTCATCGCCGCGTCACCGGGGGTGGTGGGCGCGGCGGTCGGTGCCGTGCTGCTCGGACTGGCCTTCGAGATCTACGAGCCGCCGAGCCAGGCGCTGTTGGCCGAGCTGGTGCCGGCCGAGCGCCGGCCGCAGGCGTTCGGGCTCCTCGGCGCCGCGCTGGCCGCGGCGACGGTCGCGGCCGGGGGCCTCGCCGCCCTCCTCGGCGGCGTCGACCTGCGGCTGCTGTTCGTGGCCGACGCGGCCACCTGCCTTGCGGCCGCCGCGCTCGTCGTGCTCCTCGTGCGCGAGCCCACCCACGAGCCCGCCGACGAGCCGGCCGACGAGCGGGCCGACACGGATGCCAACGGCAGCCCGTGGCGGGACCGGCGCCTGCTGGTGATGCTCGCGGTCGGGACCGGCAGCGCCCTGGCCTGGAACCTCGCCTCGACGATGCTCCCGCTGACGGTCGCCGCGCGCGGGATCGACCCGGCCCGCACCGGGTGGATCCTCGCAGCCGCCGCGGTCGTGACGATCGGCGGCCAGCGCCTCCTCCGGCGCGCCGCCGCCAGGCCGTTCCTCCTGATGGCGCTCGGTCTCGTCGTCGTCGCGTGCGGCTTCGCCGTCGTGGCGTACGCCGACGCCCTGGCGCTCCTCGCCGCCGGCTACGCCGTCGTGGCCCTGGGCCAGGTGTTCCTGCTCGGCCCGCCGTACGCCGTCGTGGCCGGGCTGTGCGACGACCGCTCGCGCGCGGGCTATCTGGCGGCGTTCGGGACCTGCTGGGGCCTCGCCCAGACCCTCGGCCCGCTCGCGTCGACCCGGCTGTTCGCCGCCGGTGCGCCGGTCGTGTGGCTCGCGGGCGCCGCGCTCTGCCTGCTGCTCGCGGCGGTCCAGCCGATCGCCGCCCGCGCCGTCACGCCCGGCCGCTGACCCGCGCTGCCCGGCGTACGGGACGACGAAGGCCCGCCGCCCACGAGGGGCGACGGGCCTTGGTCCCGAACGATCAGGCCTCGTCCTCGGCCGCGACGTTCTTGGTGCGGTTCGGGTCGACCTGGACACCGGGGCCCATGGTCGTGGAGACGGTGACCTTCTTGACGTACCGGCCCTTGGAGCTGGCCGGCTTGAGGCGGAGGACCTCCTCGAGCGCAGCGGCGTAGTTCTCCGCGAGCTGGCTCTCCGGGAAGGAGGCCTTGCCGATGATGAAGTGGAGGTTCGCGTGACGGTCGACGCGGAACTCGATCTTGCCGCCCTTGATGTCGGTCACGGCCTTGGCCGGGTCCGGGGTGACGGTGCCGGTCTTCGGGTTCGGCATCAGGGAGCGGGGGCCCAGGACGCGGCCGAGGCGGCCGACCTTGCCCATCATGTCCGGCGTCGCGACGACGGCGTCGAAGTCGAGCCAGCCGCCGGAGACCTTCTCGATCAGGTCGTCGGCACCGACGAAGTCGGCGCCGGCGGCACGGGCGGCCTCGGCCTTGTCGCCCTGCGCGAACACGAGCACGCGGGCGGTCTTGCCGGTGCCGTGCGGCAGGTTGACGGTGCCGCGGACCATCTGGTCGGCCTTGCGCGGGTCGACGCCGAGCCGCATGACGACGTCAACGGTCTCGTCGAACTTCTTCTTGCTGGCGTTCTTGGCGATCTTGATCGCCTCGAGCGGCGCGTAGAGCTCGTTCTTGTCGAACGTCTCCGCAGCCGCGCGGTAGGTCTTGCTGCGCTGCATGATTCTTCCTCTGCTTTCGAAAGTCGTGGTGAATGGGCCAGCGCTGGCCCTCCCACTGAGTGATCAGTCGGTGGTGACGCCCATCGAGCGGGCGGTGCCCTCGACGATCTTCATGGCCGCCTCGATGTCGTTCGCGTTGAGGTCGGGCATCTTGGTCTGGGCGATCTCGCGCACCTGGTCCTTGGTCAGCTTGCCGACCTTGTCCTTGTGCGGGACCGAGGATCCCTTGGAAAGCCCGGCGGCCTTCTTGATCAGCTCGGCGGCCGGCGGGGTCTTCGTGATGAAGTCGAAGCTGCGGTCCTCGTAGATCGTGATCTCGACCGGGATCACGTTGCCGCGCATGGACTCCGTCTGGGCGTTGTAGGCCTTGCAGAACTCCATGATGTTGACGCCGTGCGGACCGAGGGCGGTACCGACCGGCGGGGCCGGGGTCGCGGCACCGGCCTGGAGCTGCACCTTGACCAGCGCAGCGATCTTCTTCTTCGGAGGCATTCCTTGTTCTCTTCCTTCTCGTGGTCATGACGAGGGCGTACGGCGTACCCCTCTGCCACACGGGCTGCTGAGGCTCAGACCTTCTGGATCTGGCTGAAGCTCAGCTCGACCGGGGTCTCCCGGCCGAAGATCTCGACGAGGGCCTTGACCCTCTGGGACTCCGCGTTGAGCTCGGTGATCGTCGCGTGGAGCGTGGCGAACGGGCCGTCCACGACCATGACGGAGTCACCCACGCCGAAGTCGGCGACCTCGACGGGCTTCTTGGCGGTCGTCGTGCCACCGGCCGGAGCGGCGCCCTCGGCGGCGGCCTTCTCGGCCTCGGCCTGCGCCACGACGGCGGGGGCGAGCATGCTCTCGACCTCGGCCATCGACAGCGGGACCGGCTGGTGGCTGTGGCCGACGAACCCGGTGACGGACGGCGTGTGGCGCACGGCCGCCCAGGACTCGTCGGTGAGGTCCATGCGGACCAGGACGTAGCCGGGCAGGACGGTCCGCTTGACCATCTTGCGCTGGCCGTTCTTGATCTCCGCGACCTCCTCGGTGGGGACCACGATCTCGTGGATGTAGTCCTCCATGTTGAGGGAGACGATGCGGTTCTCGAGGTTCGACTTCACCCGGTTCTCCATGCCGGAGTAGGTGTGCACGACGAACCAGTCGCCCGGCTTGCTCCACAGCTCGCGGCGGAACGCCTCGAGCGGGTCGTCCTCGGCGGCCTCGGCCCCGTCGCCCTCGACGGCCTCGTCCTCGGCGTCGATAGTCTCGTCGCCGGCCTCCTCGACCGCCTCGTCGAGCTCGGCGTCGAAGGTGTCGGGCTCGATGACCTCGTCCGTGCCGTCCGAGACCACGTCGCCGGGCTCAGCAGTCTCCTCCTGCGCGGCGGCAGCGTCGGTGGACGGCTCGACCTCGGGGGTCCCCGACGTCACCGTCTCTTCGGTGTAGTCCTGCTCAGACACGCGCTGCTCCATACCTTCGATTGCTACTTGTGTGCGGCCCGGCTCGCTCTGCCCCGGCCGCGGACGGTCAGTCCCGGCCGCCGAAGACCCAGAAGGCCAGCTTGCCGAGGCCGAGGTCCAGCGCCGCGGTGATCGCCATCATCACGCAGACGAACACCAGCACGACGAGGAAGTACGTCGTCAGCTGCTGCTGGGTCGGCCAGACCACCTTGCGGAGCTCGGCCACGACCTGCCGGTAGAACACGGGGAGGGTTGTGCGCTGTTCCTTCTTGCGCTCCCGCGGAGTGGGGACCGCCTTGCTGTCGGTCACGCCGTCACCTCACCTTGAACTTCCGGTCCGTCTTGCAGGGCACGAGGGACTTGAACCCCCAACCTTCGGTTTTGGAGACCGATGCTCTGCCAGTTGAGCTAGTGCCCTCCGGTGGCATCAGCTGGATCACGACCGTCTCAGGGCGCGGCTCAGCATCTGGCGAATCCACCAAGCGAGGAGTCTACGGGTCCGGTCTGCCCGACACCAAAAGAGGGCCGCCGACGGCGTACGACGGGGCCGGGACGGGATCGGGACCGGCTCGAAACCGATGCGCTCGAAGCCCCCCGCTCCCCGTAGCATGGTCGCCATGACCTCCCTTCCTCGCGAACGACGTGTCTCCCAGCGGATCGGCGCCATCGCCGAGAGCCAGACGCTGAAGGTCGATGCGAAGGCGAAGGCGCTGAAGGCGGAGGGGCGGCCCGTCATCGGGTTCGGCGCCGGCGAGCCCGACTTCCCGAGCCCGGACTACGTCGTCGAGGCTGCGGTCGAGGCGGCCCGCGACCCGAAGAACCACCGCTACAGCCCGGCCGGGGGGCTGCCCGAGCTCAAGAACGCGATCGTCGACAAGACCAAGCGCGACTCCGGGCTCGACATCACCGCCTCCCAGGTTCTCGTCACCAACGGCGGCAAGATGGCCGTCTACGAGGCGTTCGCCGCGCTGCTCGACGAGGGCGACGAGGTCCTCCTCCCGGCGCCGTACTGGACCACCTACCCGGAGGCGATCAAGCTCGCCGGCGGCGTCCCGGTCGAGGTCTTCGCCGACGAGCAGCAGGACTACAAGGTGACCGTCGAGCAGCTCGACGACGCGCTGACGAAGAACACCAAGGTGCTGCTCTTCGTCTCCCCGTCCAACCCGACCGGCTCGGTCTACACCATCGACGAGATCAAGGCGATCGGCGCCTGGGCCGCCGAGAAGGGTCTCTGGGTCGTCACCGACGAGATCTACGAGCACCTGACCTACGACGCCCCGGGTTTCAAGCACAGTGAGACGGGGTCGCTGCCGGTGCTGTGCCCGGAGGTCGCCGACTACACGATCGTGCTCAACGGCGTCGCGAAGACCTACGCCATGACCGGCTGGCGCGTCGGCTGGCTGATCGGCCCGGCCGACATCGTGAAGGCGGCGACCAACCTCCAGTCCCACGCGACGTCCAACGTCGACAACGTCGCCCAGCGCGCCGCCCTCGCGGCCCTCACGGGCGACCTGTCGGCGGTCGCGGTGATGAAGGAGGCCTTCGACCGCCGCCGGAAGACGATCGTCTCGATGCTCAACGAGATCGACGGCGTGGTCTGCCCGACCCCGAAGGGCGCGTTCTACGCGTTCCCGTCCGTCAAGGGGCTGCTCGGCAGGGAGTACGTCACCAACGCCGGCCCGAAGGTCATCGAGACCTCGTCCGACCTGGCCGACTACATCCTGGAGCAGGCCGAGGTGGCCATCGTCCCCGGCGAGGCGTTCGGAGCCCCGGGCTACCTCCGGCTGTCGTACGCCATGGGCGACGACGACATCGTCGAGGGCATCACCCGGCTCCAGAAGCTGTTCTCGTGAGCCGCTGAGTGCGCGATGTCCGGGCGCTGCCGAAGGCGCATCTGCACCTCCACTTCACCGGTGCGATGCGCCACGGCACCCTGCTGGAGCTCGCCGAGCGCGACGGGATCCACCTGCCCGACCAGCTGGTCTCCGAGTGGCCGCCGCCGCTCAGCGCGGCGGACGAGAAGGGCTGGTTCCGCTTCCAGCGGCTCTACGACGTCGCCCGGTCGGTGCTGCGCACCGAGGCAGACGTACGCCGGCTGGTGCGCGAGGCGGCCGAGGACGACGTGGCCGACGGCGGGCGGTGGCTGGAGATCCAGGTCGACCCGTCGGGCTACGCCGCGAGGTTCGGCGGCATCACCGCGTTCACCGACCTCGTGCTCGACGCCGTCGCCGAGGCGTCGCGCGAGACCGGCATCGGGATGGCGGTGATCATCGCTGCCAACCGGACCCGCCACCCGATGGACGCGCGCACCCTGGCCCGGCTCGCCGCGCAGTACGCCGGCCGGGGGGTCGTCGGGTTCGGGCTCTCCAACGACGAGCGGCGCGGCCGGACCGAGGAGTTCGACCACGCCTTCGCGATCGCCGAGCGGGCGGGGCTGCTTCTCGTGCCGCACGGCGGCGAGCTGCGCGGTCCCGACCACATCCGGACCGTGCTCGACTCGCTCCGCGCGGACCGGCTCGGCCACGGCGTACGCGCCGCGGAGGACCCCGAGCTGCTGGACATCATCGCGACGACCGGCGTACCCCTCGAGGTCTGCCCGACCTCCAACGTCTCCCTCGGGGTCTACTCCGACCTCACCTCGGTGCCGCTGCCGCAGCTCCTGGAGGCGGGCGCGACGGTCGCGCTCGGCGCCGACGACCCGCTGCTCTTCGGGTCCCGACTCGCGGCGCAGTACGCCACCATGCGCGCCGCCCACGACCTCTCCGACGAGACCCTCGCCGACCTGGCGCGGATGTCCGTGACCGCCTCGGCAGCGCCGGAGGCGACGAAGAAGGTGATCCTGGCCGACATCGACGCCTGGCTGCAGGGAGAGCCGGAGTGAGGTGCGGCTACTTCGACGCGGGCGTGTGCCGGTCGTGCCACTGGATCGAGACGGCGTACGCCGACCAGCTCGAGCGCAAGCAGAGCCGCGTCGCCGAGGCGCTGGCCGCCTTCGACGGCCTGCGCTGGGAGGAGCCGGTCCGCAGTCCCGACGAGGCGTTCCGCAACAAGGCCAAGATGGCGGTCGCGGGCACCGTCGAGGAGCCGACGCTCGGGATCCTCGGCCACGACGGCCGGGGCGTCGACCTGCTCGCCTGCGGCCTGCACTCCCCCGGGCTCCAGGCGGCCCTACCCGTGCTGAGCCGGTTCGTCTCGACGGCGCGACTGACGCCGTACTCCGTCCCCGAGCGGCGCGGTGAGCTCAAGCACGTCATCGCCACCGAGTCGCCCGAGGGCGAGCTGATGGTCCGCTGGGTGCTGCGCTCGACCGAGGCGGTCGGCCGGCTGCGCAAGCACCTCCCGGCGCTGCGTGACGAGCTGCCGGTGGCCGTCGCCTCGGTCAACCTCCAGCCCGAGCACAAGGCGGTCCTCGAGGGCGAGGAGGAGCTCTTCCTGACCGATCAGGAGACGCTCACGATGCGGGTCAACGGCATCGACCTGCAGCTGCGGCCGCACAGCTTCTTCCAGACCAACACCGAGGTCGCGGCGGCGCTCTACCGGCACGCGCGCGACCTCGTCGACGCGGCCTGGCCGGCGTCGGTGTGGGACCTCTACTGCGGCGTCGGAGGCTTCGGCCTCCATGTCGCCCGGCCGGGCCGGACGGTGCTCGGCGTCGAGTCGAGCGGGCAGGCCGTCGAGTCGGCGCGCGCCACCGCGGAGAGGCTCGGCCTGCCCGGCACGACCTGGGTCGCCGGCGACGCCACGGCGTACGCCGCGGGCTCACGGGACGCGCCCGACCTGGTCGTCGTCAACCCGCCGCGGCGCGGCATCGGCCCGGAGCTGTCACAGTGGCTGGAGCGGTCCGGCGTGGGCCACGTCGTCTACTCCTCCTGCAACGTCGACACCCTCGCCCGCGACCTCGGCGACATGCCGTCGCTGCGGCCGGTCTCCGCCCGGCTGCTCGACATGTTCCCCAACACCGGCCACCACGAGGTCCTCACGCTGCTGGAGCGCCGCTAGAGCGAGACGCCGAGGAGGACGGGCTCGTTGACCAGCTCGATCCCGAAGCGCTCCTTGACCCCGTCGCGGACCTCGCGGGCGAGATCGAGCAGGTCGGCCGTCGTGCCCTGGCCGCGGTTGGTGAGCGCGAGGGTGTGCTTGGTGGACAGCGAGACCCGGCCCCCGGACTGCTGGGCCCCGTAGCCCTTGCCGAAGCCGGCGTGGTCGATCAGCCAGGCAGCGGAGGTCTTGACGGTGCCGTCGGGCTGGGGGTACGCCGGCGCGCCGTCGGGCACGCGGTCGGGCTCGACCACGGGGTTGGTGAAGAACGACCCGGCCGACCAGGTGTCGTGGTCGGCCTCGTCGAGGACCATCCCCTTGCCGCGGCGCAGGCCGAGGACCGCCTCGCGCACGTCGCGCGCGGGCACCCGGGCTCCCTGGTCGACCTCGAGGGCGCGGGCGAGCTCGGCGTAGGCCACCGGGACCCCGAGGTCGCCGAGCCGGAACTGGAACGTCACCGAGAGCACGACGAAGCGGCTGCCCCAAGGATCGAGATGGTCGGCCTTGAAGCGGGACCACCGGTAGGCGAACCCGCACTCCGCGTTGGCGAAGGTGCGGATGCCCCGCAGCCGGCGGTCCCAGACCCGCACGGAGGCGATCGTCTGGGAGACGTCCTGGCCGTAGGCGCCGACGTTCTGGATCGGGGTGGCGCCGACGCTGCCGGGGACCCCCGACAGCGCCTCGACGCCGATCCACTCCTTGTCGACGGCGAGCGCGACGACGTCGTCCCAGGTCTCGCCGGCCGCGACGGTGACGAGTACGCCGCCGCAGGACGGGTCGTCGGTGTCCGGCGTGATCCCACTGGTCGCGACCTTGACGACGAGGCCGTCGAAGCCCTCGTCGGCGACCACGAGGTTGCTGCCGCCGCCGAGCACGAGCACCGGCCGCCCGGCCGCGTCGGCGGCCGACACCGTGTCGGTCAGCTCCTGCTCGGTGGTCGCGACGACGTACTCCCCCGCGGGGCCGCCGAGGTGGAGGGTGGTGTGGTCGGAGAGCAGCTCCGGGGACGGGTCAGCCACGGGCTCCCTCCCGTACGACGGCCCGCGGGTTGCCGAGCACCTTCTGGCCCTCGCAGGTGACCTCGAGCGCGATGGTGACGAGACCGTCGGCGACGGACTTCACGGTGCCGGCGACGGTGACCTCGGTGCCCTTGTCGTCGTCGGGTACGACGACGGGGTTGGTGAACCTCGCGCCGAGCTCGACCACCTCGGCCCCGTCGGTCCACTCCGCCACCGCACGTGCGACCAGGGCCATGGTGAACATGCCGTGGGCGATGACGCCGGGCAGGCCGACGGAGGTGGCGACCCGGTCGGACCAGTGGATCGGGTTGAAGTCGCCGCTCGCGCCGGCGTACCTCACCAGGCTCGCGCGGGTGACCGGGAAGACCTTCGGCTCGAGGCGCTCGCCGGCGTCGTACGCCATCAGGCCTCCCCTCGGTGGACCAGGGTCGCGGTGGCGGTGCAGACCAGCGCGCCGGTCTCGTCGTTGAGCTCCGAGACGGTGCCGATGATGTCGTTGCCGCCGATCTGGCGCAGGCTCGCGACCGACAGTGTGGCGGTGAGGACGTCGCCCGGGGCGATCGGGCGTTCGTAGGCGAACCGCTGCTCGCCGTGGACGATCCGGGACAGCTCGACCCCGACCTCGTCGAGGAAGGCGTTCATCGCGTCGAAGGCGAGGACGATCGGGAAGGTCGCCGGGACCGGGTCGCCGCTCTCCCAGCCACGGCCCGCGGCGTCCGCGAACTCCCTGACCTTCTCCTCCGAGACCCGGTAGGGCCGGGTCGGCGGGAAGGCGCGTCCCACGAGCGACTGATCCACAGGCATGCCCACACCCTAGACACCGCCGGCCCCCGCGGACGCGACGAGGGCCCGTCCGGATCGGACGGGCCCTCGTGACGTTGCCGGATCAGCGAAAGGCTGGGATCAGCGGGTCTCGCGGTGCGGCTGGTGCTGGCGGCAGCGCGGGCAGAACTTCGACAGCTCGATCCGGTCGGGGTCGTTGCGTCGGTTCTTCTTGGTGATGTAGTTGCGCTCCTTGCACACGGTGCAGGCAAGCGTGATCTTCGGGCGAACGTCGCTGCTCTTGCTGGCCACGGGAAGTCCTCTTGTTGCTGATCAGTTGCGGTTGCGGCTGGTAGCGGGGGCGGGGATCGAACCCGCGACCTCACGATTATGAGTCGTGCGCTCTAACCGCCTGAGCTACCCCGCCTCGAAACGAGTTTCGGCTCCGCGCAATTCCCTGCGGCGAACGCCTTCACCCAGAGCCCCTTTACGGAATCGAACCGTAGACCTTCTCCTTACCATGGAGACGCTCTGCCGACTGAGCTAAAGGGGCAACGGACGAGAACATTACAGGGGTGCCGAGGAGGGCGACAAATCGGTGCGATCAGCCTGTGATGGAGCCGAACGGACGGGTCTGCTCGAGCTCGTACGCCAGCTCCAGGAGGGTCGCCTCCTGGCCGTGGCCGGCGCCGAACATCATCCCCTGCGGCAGCCCCTGCGCGGTGGTCTGGAGGGGCAGCGAGACGGCGGGCGCGCCGGTGACGTTCTGCCACGGCGTGAAGGCCACCCAGTCCATCAGCCGGCCCATCACCGTCTCGTAGTCCTGGGTCGGCGCGAGGTAGCCGACCGGTGGGGTCTGATGGGCGACCGTGGGGGTCAGCACGACGTCGTAGGTCCGGTGGAACTCCTCGGCGAGGTGCTGCGCCTTCCGCAGGCGTACGACGGCGGCGGGAAGGTGGTGGAGCTGGCGTCCGGTGTGGGCCGCCAGACCGAGGGTGAGGCTGTCCAGCTTCGCCTTGTCCCAGGTCTTGCCGCGCATCGCACCGGTGTTGACGAGGGTGAGCGCGAGGGAGCCCCAGTAGAGGATGAAGTCGTCGGGGAGGGTCGCCGGGACCGGCGCCTGGGTCTGCTCGACGGTGTGGCCGAGCTCCTCGAGGAGCGCGGCGGTCTTGAGGGTGAGCTCGCTGACCTCGGGGCTCGCCGCCCGGCCGAGCGCCTCGGTGAAGACCGCGATCCGCAGCCGGCGGCGGCCCGGGCCGGTGACGTCACCGATCGGCGGGAGCGACAGGTCGCGGTGGACCTTCTCCGCCTCGCGCAGGAAGACGGCGGTGTCGCGGACGGTGCGGGTGAGGACACCGTCGGCGACGATCCGGACGGGCAGGACCGCGAAGTACTTGTCCTGCGCGACCCGGCCGCGGGTGGGCTTGAGGCCGACGAGGCCGTTGACCGAGGCCGGGATCCGGATCGAGCCGCCGCCGTCGTTGCCGTGGGCGAGCGGCACCGCCCCGGCGGCCACGAGCGCGCCCGCGCCCGCGGACGAGGCGCCAGCGACCCGGTCGGTGTCCCACGGGGTGCGCACCGCGCCCAGCCGGGGGTGCTCGGCGGTCCCGGAGAAGCCGTACTCGGAGAGCTGGCTCTTGCCCAGCGAGACCAGCCCCATCTTCATCAGCATCTTGGTCAGCTCGCCGTTGCGGCGGGCCGGGCGGGCGGCGTACGCGTCGGTGCCGTGGCGGGTCGGGACGCCGGCGACGTCGACGTTGTCCTTGATCAGCGTGGGTACGCCGGCGAAGAAGCCACTGCGCCGGCCGCGAGCCTCGACCCGGGCCCGGTCGAAGGTGCGGTAGGCCATCCCGCCGAGGAGCGGGTCGACCCGGTCGATGCGCGCGATCGCGGCCTCGACGGCCTCGAGAGGCGTGACCTCGCCGGCCTGGATGGCCTCGGCGAGGCCCACCGCGTCGCGCGCGCCGAGCGCGTCGTCGGTGAAGGCGTGCACGCGAGCCATGGGGACAAAATACCGGGCGGCTACTCCGACGGGAGGGTGGCCAGGTGCCGGTCGACGTTGAACGGCGAGAGCACGTGCTCGATCGCGATCGCGGCGCAGCCGACGAGGCCGGCTGAGTCGGAGTGGCGGGCCGGCTGGAAGACCAGCTCCCGTGTGGCGAGCGCGGTCGAGCGGGCGTAGACGCTCTCGCGCACGCCTGCGGTGTAGAGGTCGAAGGCCCCGCCCATGTCGCCGCCGATCACGACCACCTCGGGATTGAGCAGGTTGATCGCGATGGCGAGCAGCTCGCCGACGTACCGCCCGGACTCGCGGAGCAGCCCGCGCGCGACCGCGTCGCCGGCCAGTGCCGAGGCGACCAGGTCGCGGACGTGGGTGGCCTCGACGCCGGACTCGACGAGCCTCGCGACGAGCGCCCAGCCGCCGGCGACGGTCTCGAGGCACCCGGTGGCACCGCACCGGCAGGGCAGGTCGTCCGCGGCCTCGAGGCGGGTGTGGCCGATCTCGCCGACCGCACCGAGGTGGCCGTGGAGGACGCGCCCGTCCGCGATGACGCCCATGCCGAGCCCCGTGGAGGCCTTGAGGACGAGCGCGTTGCGCGGTGCCGGACCGGGGCCGAACAGCTCCGAGCGGGCGAGCGTGTCGGCGTCGTTGGCCAGCACGAGGGGGGCGTCGGTGAGCGGCTCGAAGTACGGCGCCAGCTCGACGCCGTCCCAGCCGCCCATGACGGGCGAGTCGAGGCTGACCCGCCGGACCGGGTCGACGACGCCCGGCAGGCTCATGCCGATGCCGAGCACAGGCGGCTCGACCGCCTCGAGCATCTTGCGGAGGCGGTCGACGAGCTCCGGCATCAGCTCCTCGGCGGAGATCCCGACCTGGTGGTCGCGGGTGTCGCCCGCGAGCTCGCGGCCCTCGAGGTCGAAGATCGCGAGCTGGCTGCGGCTGCGGCCGACCGCGACGGCGAGGACGACCCCGGCGTCCTGGTTGAAGACGAGGGCGCCGGGTGGGCGGCCTCCGGTGGAGGCCAGCTCCTCGCCGAGCACAACCAGGCCGGCGTCGACGAGCGCGGAGACCCGGGCGACCACGGCGGTGCGGGACAGCCCGGTGAGCCGTCGCAGGTCGGTGCGGGTGACGGCCCGACCGGTCCGGATCAGGTCGAGCACGTCACCGGGCGTCGCCGTACCGGCGATGGCGGTCTCCGCGGTTTGCTCCGGCATGTCGGGAATCCTAGGCCCACTTTGATCGGCAAAAAACCGATGTTGTGCCTTGGATCGATCCATCTGTGGCCTACCGTGGTCATATGCCGCTCTCTCGAGCCACCTCACCGGCCTCGCATCCGCTTCCCGAGCGCTGCGACTTCACCGTCTTCGGCGGCACCGGTGACCTCGCGCTGCGCAAGCTCCTGCCCGCGCTCTACCAGTGCGACCTCGAGGGCCGGCTCCCCGACGACACCCGTGTCGTCGCGGTCTCGCGGGCGTCGTACGACGACGAGGGCTACCGCTCGCTGGCGCGCGCCGCCCTCGCGGAGCACGGCCCCGGCGACGAGCAGGACCCGGCGGCGGTGGAGCGGCTCCTCGGTCGGCTCCACCACGTCACCCTCGACGTGACCGACGAGCACGACTGGCACCACCTCTACGGCGTGCTCAAGGACCGCGAGGAGTTCGCGAGCACCGTCCGCGTCTTCTACCTCGCCGTCGCGCCGCGGCTCTACGAGACGATCTGCGACCACCTCGGCCGCGGCGGCCTCGCCGCCGAGCCGGCGCGGGTGGTGCTGGAGAAGCCGATCGGCCACGACCTCGCCTCCGCGCGCCAGGTCAACGACGTGGTCGGCGGCGTCTTCGACGAGTCCCAGATCTTCCGGATCGACCACTACCTCGGCAAGGAGAGCGTCCAGAACCTCCTGGTGACGCGCTTCGCCAACACCTTCCTCGAGCCACTGTGGAACTCCCAGTGGGTCGACCACGTCCAGATCACCGTCTCCGAGACGCTCGGGGTCGGCGACCGCGGCGCCTACTACGACCAGGCGGGCGCGCTGCGCGACATGGTGCAGAACCACCTGCTCCAACTGCTCTGCCTCGTCGCGATGGAGCCGCCGATCGAGGTCGGCCGCGAGGACGTCCGCGATGAGAAGCTCAAGGTCCTGCAGGCACTCGCCCCGATGACCCCCGAGGACGTCGACCGCGACATCGTGCGGGGCCGCTACCGGGCCGGCCACGTCGAGGGCGAGTCGGTGCCGTCGTACGCCGACGAGGTCGGCGCCGACGAGTCGCTCACGGAGACGTTCGTCGCGCTGCGCACCGAGGTCCAGAACTGGCGCTGGGCCGGCGTCCCCTTCTACCTGCGCACCGGGAAGCGGATGGACCAGCGGCTCTCCGAGATCGCCATCGTCTTCAAGGAGCCGCCGACCGATGTCTTCCCGCACCGCGAGGGGCTGACCGAGCCGAACAAGCTGACCATCCGGGTCTCCCCCGACGAGGGCATGAAGCTCCATCTCACGGCGAAGGAGCCCGGCCCGGGCGGGTACCGGATGCGGCCGGTCTCACTGGACCTGAGCTACGCGACGGCGTTCGCGAAGCGCTCACCCGACGCCTACGAGCGGCTGCTCATGGACGTCATCCGCGGGATCCCGACGCTCTTCATGCGCCGCGACGAGGTCGAGGCTGCGTGGGCGTGGTGCGAGCCGATCCTGCGTCACTGGGAGTCCACGGGACTCCCGCCCAAGATGTATCCGGCAGGCTCTCAGGGCCCGTCAGCGGCCTTCACGCTCATCGAGCGCGACGGTCGCTCGTGGCAGGAGTACCTCCCGGAGTAGACGTCCGGTCGGCCGGCGTACGAGGGGGATGCCGGCCGGCCGACGGAGCCCGCGCTCAGCCGGCCGGCGTACCGCGTCGGAAGCACGCGGGGTCGTGCGGGTCGAAGATGCCGATCGCCTGCATGAGCGCGTGCATGGTCGTGGGCCCCACGAACACGAAGCCGCGCCGCTTGAGCGCCTTGGAGAGCGCCACGGACTCCGGCGAGATCGTCTCGGCGGGGTCGACGGCACGCTCGGGCGCGAAGGAGAGGACGAGGTCCTCGAGCCCGCCCTCGTCGCGCAGCGCGACTGTCGCACGCGCGTTGGTCACGGCGGCGGCGATCTTGAGCCGGTTCCGGACGATGCCCGCGTCCTGCATCAGCCGGGCCTGGTCCGACTCGTCGTAGGCCGCGACCGCCTCGGCATCGAAGTCCTTGAACGCGGCCCGGAACGCTGGCCGCTTGGCGAGGATGGTCGACCACGACAGCCCGGACTGGAACGCCTCGAGCGTGAGCCGCTCGAGATACGCCGCCTCGCCGCTGACCCGGACGCCCCACTCGCGGTCGTGGTAGTCCCTCATCGGGCCCGGGCCGCCTGCCCAGACGCACCTGGCCACGTCGTCGGTCCGGTCGTCGGTCATCCTGCCCCCAGCTCCCTTCCGGCCTGCTGCATCGCCTCGACGAGCCCGTCGGTCGCGGCGCCGGCGAACCTGTCGGCCGGCCCGGACACCGACAGGGCCGCCACGATACGTCCCGGTACGCCGACGGGTACGGCGACGCAGCGCACCCCGGTCTCCTGCTCCTGCTCGTCGACCGCCCACCCGCGCTCGCGGACACGGTCGAGCTCGACCGCGAACGCGTCGGGGTCGGTGATCGTCGCCGACGTACGCGACGCCAGGCCGGTGCGACGGAGCAGGGCGGCCGCCCGGTCGCGTGGCAGCGCGGCGAGCAGCACCTTGCCGACGGCGGTGGAGTGCGGCGGCACGTGGCGGCCGACCTCGGCGAACATGCGCAGCGTGTGGGGCGAGGAGACCTGGCCGACGTAGACCACGTCGTCCCCTTCGAGCACGGCCAGGTTGGCGGTCTCCCCCGAGAGCCGAACGAGGTCGGCGAGGAAGGGGCGGGCGCTGCGGACCAGCGCCCGCTGGGCGGCGTCGGCCAGCTGGAGGGCCCCGGTGCCGAGCGAGTAGCGGCGCGACCCGTCCCGGCGTACGAACCCGCGGGCGTGCAGCCCCTGCAGCAGCCGGTGGACGGTGCCGGGCGCCAGGCCGGTCCGGTCGGCCAGCTCGCCCACGCCGAGGGTGCCCTCGGCGTGGGCGAGCGTCTCGAGGAGGTCGAGGGCACGGTCGAGCGACTGCACCGTCCCCGCGGGACGTCCCCCGACCTCCTGCACCATGGGCCCGAGCCTACGGAACCATCCAGCCGAGGACGCCGGTCGCCTGGAGCCCGACGAGGACGCACATGAAGGCGACGAACACGACACTCCAGCCGACGACCTTCCGGAAGATGTCGCCCTCCCGGCCGGCCAGGCCGACCGCGGCCGCGGCGATCGCGAGGTTCTGCGGGCTGATCATCTTGCCGAGGACGCCGCCGGAGGAGTTGGACGCCGCCATCAGCAGCTCGTCCAGCCCGGCCTTGGACGCGGTCTGCACCTGCAGCGCCCCGAACAGCGCGTTGGCCGAGGTGTCCGAGCCGGTCACCGCGACGCCCAGCCAGCCGAGCAGCGGCGAGAGCACGGCGAACGCCCCGCCCGCGCCGGCCAGCCACGCGCCGAGCGAGGCGGTCTGTCCGGAGAGGTTCATGACGTACGCCAGCCCGAGGACCGCCATCACGGTGATGATCGCGGAGCGCAGGTCCCAGTACGTCTTCCCGTAGGTGCGTACGGCGGTCGCCGGCTTGATCCGCAGGATCGCCGTCGTGATCAGGCCCGAGATGAGCAGGATCGTTCCGGCGGCGGGCAGCCAGTTGATGTTGTAGACCGTCGTCGACACCGGGTCGCCGGCGGTGTTGAGCACGTGCAGGCCGGGCCAGTTCGCGGGATGGGTGAACGGCTCCTTCGCCAGCTGGTCCTTGATCGCGGTGATGTTGGTGACGACGAACAGCACGATGATGACGACGTACGGCGCGTAGGCGAGCATCACGTCGCGGCGGCTGTCCACGGGGCCGGTGTCGGCGGTGCCGGAGCCGGCGGTGCCGGAGCCGGCGCCGCTGGATCCGCCCGGTCCGGCAGCGCCCCGGGGGACGGTCGCTGTCGTCGTACCTCCGCCGGCGGAGCCGGAGACCGCGACGGCCTCGGTCACGGTGACGACGGCGTCGGAGTCGCGCGGCGTGGGCGCATGGACGGTCGGGGCGGTGACCAGCTCACGCGCCTGCCAGACGCGCAGGAACCCGACGAGCACGAGTGCCGAGAAGAGCGAGGCGACGATGTCGGCGAGGGTGACGGAGATGAAGTTGGAGGAGACGTACTGCCCCACGCCGAACGCCACGCCCGCCACGACCGCCGGCAGCCAGCACTGCCGCAGGCCGCGGCGGCCGTCGACGATGAAGACCAGCGCGAGCGGCACGAAGATCGCGAGGATCGGGGTCTGTCGGCCGACCATCGAGCCGATCGTGTCGACGCTGAGCCGCGGGTCGGTGCTGGCCCCCGAGGCGACCGAGGACAGCGTCGTGATCGGGACCGCCATCGCGCCGAAGGCGACCGGGGCGGTATTGGCCACCAGGGCGACGGTCGCCGCCTTGAGCGGCCGGAACCCGAGGGCCATCAGCATGACGACGGTGATCGCCACCGGCGTGCCGAACCCGGCCAGCGCCTCGAGCAGCGCGCCGAAGCAGAAGGCGATGATGACCGCCTGGATCCGCTGGTCCGGGCTGACCTTCGCGAAGGTTCGCTGCAGCACGGCGAAGTGCCCGGTGGCGACAGTCAGGTTGTAGACCCAGATCGCGTTGACGACGATCCACAGGATCGGGAAGAAGCCGTACGCCGCGCCCTCGCTGCCCGCGAGCAGCGCCTGGGTCGTGGGCATGCTGAAGGCGGTGATCGCGATGATCACGGCCACCACGAGGGCGATGACGCCGGCAAGCCAGGCGCGTACGCGCAGGCCGCCGAGGAGGACGAACAGCACGATGAGCGGGATCGCACCGCACAACGCGCTCAGCCCGAGCGATCCGCCGACCGCCTCGAGATCTTGCTGGAACATGTCGACTCTCCGATGAGGATGTCCCCCGTCGCGGGGGGTGGGGGTTACGCGGGAGTGGTGGACCGAGCAGACCTCAGCCGGTCGGGAGCGAGGCCGTGGATCGAGGCGTCGAGGACCTCGACCAGGTGGGCCATGCCCATGGAGTGCCCCCGCGCCGCGATCGCGGAGGTCACCTGGAGCAGACAGCCGGGGTTGGCGGTGACGAGCACCTCGGCGCCGGTGTCGACGATGGTGGCGGCCTTGCGCTCCCCCAGCTCGCCGGCCGCCTCGGGGTGGAGGATGTTGTAGATCCCCGCCGAGCCGCAGCACAGCTCGGGGTCCGCGATCTCGCGCAGCTCGAGCCCGGGGATGCCGGCGAGCAGCCGCCGCGGCTGCTCGCGCACGCCCTGGGCGTGGGCGAGGTGACAGGCGTCGTGGTAGGCCACGGTGAGCGGCAGCGGGTGCCGCTGCGCCCGGGGACCCAGGTCATCGAGGAGCTCCGCGATGTCGAGGACCCTCTCTTGGAAGCGCACCGCCCGCTCGGCGTACACCGGGTCGTCCGAGAGCAGCCGGGCGTAGTCCTTCAGCGTCGACCCGCAGCCGGCGGCGTTGATGACGACGCGCTCCACGCCCGCGCGCTCGAAGGTGTCGATCACCCGGCGCGCGTAGCGCTGCGCCTCCTCCTCGCGGCCGTTGTGGACCGAGAGGGCGCCGCAGCAGGACTGGTGGGGAGGTACGACGACGTCGCAGCCTTCGGCGGCGAGGACCCGTGCGGTGGCCGCGTTGACCTCGGGGAAGAAGGCACCCTGGACGCAGCCGGTAATCAGGCCGACCGTCGTACGCCGCTCGCCGACGGCCGGGATGCGCTCGGGGAGCCGCTCGGTCGGCGCCAGCGGCGGGGTCAGCCGCTCCATCGCTGCGAGGTGCGGCGCGAGCCGGTCGAGGAGGCCGGTCTTCCGCAGCCGGCGGTCGAGACCGGTGCGCTGGAGCGCGCGGAGCGGGCCGCGGAGCGTCTTGAGCAGCCGCGGATGCGGGAAGAGCGCGAAGATCAGCGCCCGCAGCGCCCTGTCCTTCGCGGGCCGGTCGTGGACCCGCTCGACCTGCGCCCGGGTCTGCTCGATGAGGGTGTCGTACCTGACCCCGCTCGGACACGCCGTCACGCACGACATGCAGCCGAGGCAGTTGTCCCAGTGCTCGACCATCGCGCCGTCGAGCGGCGCGCCCTCGAGGCCCTCCTTCATCAGGTAGAGCCGACCGCGGGGGCTGTCCATCTCCTCGCCCCACAGAACGTACGTCGGGCAGGTGGGCAGGCAGAACCCGCAGTGCACGCAGTCGCCGAGGAGCGCCGCGTCGGGCGGGCGGTGGTCGTCGAAACCGCCGGCACCGTAGGTCACGGGGTCGGTGATCGAGCCGGCCTGCTCGCCGGGCCGGCTCCCGGGGTCGATCGCGGTCATCAGATGCCTCCTACGAAGCGGCCCGGGGCCAGCCGGTGGTCGGGGTCGAACTCGTCCTTGACCCGCTGCATCAGGCCGAGCGCCGGCACCGGCCCCCACACGTCGACGGCCTGCTTCACCGCCGCCGGTGCGTCGAGCACGACGAGGCTGCCGTGGTGGTGCGCGCAGACACCGCGGAGCCGCTCGACGGTCGCCGAGATCTCCACCGGGTCACCGGCCGGCAGCGCGGCGTACACGACCCCGGCACCGGCCGACCCGCTCACCTCGAGCCCCTCGGCCGCGGCGAGTACGTCGGCGAGCCCCGAGAGCCGGAAGGTGAGCTTCAGCGCGACGGCCCGGTCGCCGCCGGTCGAGGTCGGATCCCAGGGGTATGCGCCCCACCCGGAGGGCGGGGAAGCGGACTCCGCGGTGGCGTCGCCGAGCAGCCGGCGTACGACGTCGGCGCGGCCCTCGACGCCGTCCGGCCGCCCCTCGAGGAGGACCGTGAGCGACGAGTCCCTGCCCAAGCTCACCTCCACGGCGGCCGGCACCACCTGCGCGTGGATCACCGCCTGGGCCAGCTCCTGCGCCTCCTGCGGCGACCCGACCGGGACGGTGAGCCAGCGCCGCAGGGCGGGGACGGGGTGCAGCCGGAAGGTCGCCTCCGTGACGACGGCCAGGGTGCCGAAGGAGCCGACGAGCAGCTTGCCGACGTCGTAGCCGGCGACGTTCTTGACCACCTTCCCGCCGGCCTTCGCCACGACCCCGTCGGCGCGGACGAAGGTGACCCCGATGAGCAGGTCGCGCATCGTGCCGGCGACCAGTCGGCACGGGCCGCTGGCGTTGGTGGCCAGCGTCCCGCCGACGGTGGCGCCTGGCACGGTCTCGTCGACGAGGAGGCGCTGGCCGGCCGTTCCGACCTGCTCCTGGAGCCGGGCGAGCGGGGTGCCGGCCTGGGCGGTGGCGATCAGGTCGCCCGCCTCGTGCTCGACGACCCGGTCCATCCCGGAGAGGTCGAGCAGGACGTCGGCGGAGGTCGGCGGGAGGCCCCAGGTCAGCTTCGTGCCCGCTCCGCGGGGCACGACGGTGAGGCCTGCGGCGGCCGCCTTGCGCACGACGTCAGCGACCTCCTCGGTGGTCCTCGGCCGCTCGACCGAGCCCGCGGTGACGCCGTCGACGACAGCCCCGGCCACTCAGAACACCTCCGCCAGGCCGGCCTCCTGCAGCGGGTGGACGCCCTTGCGCCGCCCGGGCGCCTCACCGCACAGCCGCGGGGTCGGGAAGACCTTGCCGGGGTTGGAGACGTGGTCGGGGTCGAACGCGCACCTGACCAGCTGCATGGTGTCGAGGTCGTCCTCGCCGAACATCCGGGCCATGTAGGGCGCTTTGTCGTGGCCGACGCCGTGCTCACCGGTGATCGACCCGCCGTGCTCGATGCAGAGGTCGAGGATCGCCCGGCTCACCTCCTCGGCGGCCTCGCCCGCGCCCTCGACGGCGTCGTCGAAGAGCACGAGCGGGTGGAGGTTGCCGTCGCCGGCGTGGAAGACGTTGGCGACGCGTACGCCGGACTCCCGCGACAGCTCGGCGATCCGGGCGAGCACCTCGGGCAGCGCCGTACGCGGGATGACGCCGTCCTGGACGATGTAGTCCGGGCTGATCCGGCCGACCGCCGCGAACGCCGACTTCCGGCCCTTCCAGATCAGTGCACGCTCGGCGGCGTCGGTCGCGGTCCGCACCTCGAAGGCGCCGTTGTCCTGGCACAGGCGTACGACGTCGGCGTACTCCGCCTCGCAGTCCGACGACGGCCCGTCGAGCTCGACGACGAGCACCGCCCCGGCCCCGGCCGGGTAGTGGCACTGGACCGCCGCCTCTGCGGCCTCGATGGCGAGCGCGTCCATCATCTCGATGGCGGCGGGCACGACGCCAGCGCCGATGATCGCGGAGACCGCCGCCCCCGCCCGGTCGGTGGAGTCGAAGCCGGCGAGCACGGTGACGACGTGCTCGGGCAGCCGGGTCAGCCGGACGGTCACCTCGGTGACGATCCCGAGCGTCCCCTCGGAGCCGACGACGGCGCCGAGCAGGTCGTAGCCGGGGGTGTCGGGCGCGTCACCGCCGAGCCGGACGACCTCGCCGTCGGGCGTCACCATCTCCACGCCTATGACGTGGTTGGTGGTGAAGCCGTACTTGAGGCAGTGCGCCCCGCCGGAGTTCTCCGCCACGTTGCCGCCGATCGAGCAGACCTGCTGCGAGGACGGGTCGGGCGCGTAGTAGTAGCCGTACGGCGTGGCCGCGCGCGTCACGTCGAGGTTGATGACGCCCGGCTCGACGACGGCCCGCTGGTCCTCGCGGCGTACCGCCCGGATCGCGCGCTGGCGCGAGGTCACGATCAGGACCCCCTCGGCGACCGGCAGCGCCCCGCCGGAGAGGCCGGTGCCGGAGCCGCGGGCGACGTACGGCACGCCCAGCTCGCTGCAGGCGCGCACGATCGCCGCGAGCTGGTGCACGTCCTCGGGGATCACCACCAGTCCCGGAGTGACCCGGTAGTGGGCCAGGCCGTCGCACTCGTAGGTGCGCAGCCTCGCCCGGTCGGTGATGACCGCCTCGGCCGGGAGCAGCTCCCGGGCCCTGGCCGTCACGTGCTCGAGGGGGGTCACGGCATGCGCTCGTAGGCGGGCAGGGTGAGGAACTCGGCGTACTCGTCGGCCAGCGACAGCTCCGTGAACGTCGCCCTCGCCTCGGCCCACTTCCCGCCGCTGGTGTCGGTCCGCTCGCCGATCGCGGCCATCTCCTCCTCGATCAGCCGCTCCACCAGCTCGCGCGTGACCGTCTCGCCGTTGGACAGGCGTACGCCGTTGTGGAGCCACTGCCACACCTGGCTGCGGGAGATCTCCGCAGTGGCGGCGTCCTCCATCAGGTTGTTGATGCCGACCGCGCCCATGCCGCGGAGCCAGGACTCGAGGTACTGGATACCGACCGAGATGTTGCTCCGCAGCCCCTGCTCGGTGATCTCGCCGGGTGTCGACTTCACGTCGAGCAGCTGCTCCGCGGTGACGTGGACGTCCTCGCGGAGCTTGTCGAGCTGGTTCGGCCTGTCGCCGAGGACCCCGTCGAACACCTCCCGGCACGCCTGGACCATGCCGGGGTGGGCGACCCAGGAGCCGTCGAAGCCGTCGCCCGCCTCGCGGGTCTTGTCCTCGGTCAGCTTCCGGAACGCGATCTCGTTGACCTCCGGGTCCTTGCTCGGGATGAAGGCCGCCATCCCGCCGATCGCGTGGGCGCCGCGCTTGTGGCAGGTGCGCACGAGCAGCTCGGTGTAGGCCCGCATGAACGGCACGGTCATCGTGACGCTGTTGCGGTCGGGCAGCAGGAACTCCGTGCCGCGGGTGCGGAAGCACTTGATGACGCTGAACATGTAGTCCCAGCGGCCGGCGTTGAGCCCCGCCGAGTGGTCGCGCAGCTCGTAGAGGATCTCCTCCATCTCGAAGGCCGCCGGATAGGTCTCGATGAGCACCGTCGCCCGGATGGTGCCGCGCGGGATGCCGAGGAAGTCCTGGGCGAGGTTGAAGGCGTCGTTCCACAGCCGCGCCTCGAGGTGGGACTCCATCTTCGGCAGGTAGAAGTACGGGCCCCGCCCGCCGTCGAGCTGCAGCTGCCCGCAGGTGGCGAGGTAGAGCGCGAAGTCGAGCAGCCCGCCCGACGTACGCGCTCCGTCGACGAGAACGTGCTTCTCCGGCAGGTGCCATCCGCGCGGGCGTACGACGATCGTCGGCTGCTCCTCGGCGGTGACCTCGTAGTGCTTGCCGCTGGCCGGGTCGTCGTACGTGACGGTCCCCCGTACGGCGTCGAGCAGGTTGAGCTGGCCCTGCACGACGTTCTCCCACAGCGGGGTGTTGGCGTCCTCGTGGTCGGCGAGCCAGACCTTCGCCCCCGAGTTGAGCGCGTTGATCGTCATCTTCCGCTCGGTCGGGCCGGTGATCTCGACCCGCCGGTCGACCAGCCCCGCTGCCGGCGGCGCCACCCGCCAGGACGGGTCCTCGCGGACGTCCTTGGTCTCCGGCAGGAAGTCGAGCGTCCCGCCGGCAGCGAACTCGCGGATCCGCTCGCCCCGCCGCACCAGAAGCTCCTGGCGGCGGCCGTCCAGCTCGCGGTGGAGCAGCGCCACCAGCTCGAGGGCCCGCGGCGTCAGCACCTCCTCGAAGCGGTCCTGCAGCGGCCCGGTGATCTCGACGCCGTCCGGAATGCCTGCGATCTGAACCATCGCCCCTCGATTCCGCATCGTGGAAAGTACCTTCTGCTGCTTGGAACATTAGGGATGCGGCAGCCGGAGGGCAAGGGTATCGAGTGATGTGCGTCACGCGGATCGGTCGGGCATGCCACGGACGGACGGCGCGGGCTCCGCCTCCCTGGTCGGAGCCCGCGCCGCGTGGTCACCCGCGCATCAGACTCCGAGGCGCAGCGCGCCGAGGATCTGGTTGAGCAGGTTCGACAACTTCCCGAGCAGGCCGCCCAGACCACCGTCGAGGAGACCGGCCACGGCACAGAGCAGGTTGCCGAGGAGGTTCCCCGCGCCCGACTGCGCCACGATGTTGAGCACCACGCGGTCGAGGTGCACCTGGAGCCCGAGCAGGTCGAGGTCGAGAGGTCCGAGGACCAGGTTGAGGACGTTGCAGGCCGGCACGGCCGCCGCGGTCCGGCCGGCGATCGGCCGGGTGGAGATCGGCGTACCGCTGATCGACTTCACCCGCAGGGTCCGCATCGCGGAGAAGGTGACGACCCGACCGTTGGCCCTGTGGACGACGCCGTTGATGAGGCCGCGCACTCGGACGTGACCGTTCTTCCTGGAGAAGTGCAACGGGATGAAGACACCTGTCACCGGACGGCCGGACTTGGTGTGGCCGACCACACGGGATCCCAGGGATCCGCGGGGGCTCTTGGCGATCTTCCGCGCGACCGGCGCGGAGAGCTTCGCCGTGTGGACGGTCGTCTGCGAGGCGGCGCTCCGAGTGGCGTCGGCGGCGCCGACCCAGGTGAGGGTCAGGGCGACGGCGAGCGCGACGAGGATCGCGAGGGACGGACGGAGCATGGGTTTCATGGGTTCTCCCGGGATCGAGGCGGACTTGCTCCTTCGTCCCCGCCATGCCATCGCGTTAACGGAGTGTTACATCGGCTCGGACACGTCGAGCGGCCGCACCCGCGCGCGGAGGCGGCGCAGCCCGCGGTGGTGGGCGACCCGGACCGCGCCCTCCGAGATGCCGAGCATCCGCCCGGTGGTCGCCACATCCAGCCCGATCACGTCGAGGCAGGCCACCACCTGGGCCTCGCGCACGGGCAGGTGGACCAGGAGATGGCGGGTGGTGTCGGCGGCCTCGGCCTCCGCGGCGCGATCCTCGATCGTCCCCCACACCGCCTCGCTGTCCGACTCGACGGCCAGCGGGAAGGTCCGCCGCCGCTGCGCCGTACGTCGTCTGCCGGCCGAGACCCGGTAGCCGATCCGGAAGAGCCACGCGGCGAAGCACCGCTCGTCACCCACGAAGCAGCCGATCTTCGTCGCGGCGACGAGCCAGGCCTCCGCCGCCAGGTCCTCGGCGGTGCGCGACGCGTCGCCCGAGGGCATCGTCCTCAGCCACTGCACCAGTCGAGGGTCGTAGCGGGCGAAGAGCGCCGCCCAGGCCTCCTCGTCTCCGTCACGAGCGCGCGCGACGACATCACATCCTGCTCCCCGGCGCATCGCAGCTCCCTCCCCGATGGCACCTGTCGGGAGCCTCTGTGCCCGGTCGGGCGGACCGCTAAGCCTGCTCCGGGGGTCGTACGGTCGCCGCCGCGGAGACGGCCGCGGCGGATGGGGTCCCTACGATCGCGAGCGGAGCCGCGCGTTGGGCAGCGGCGGTGCGGGGATCGGACGCTGGTGGTTGCCGGCGACGACCCCGAAGCGGCCGTTGCGCACGTCCTGGGAGTCGCCGACGACCTTGCCGTCGCGAGTGATCTGGTCCTGCCACTCCTGCCGGTAGGCGACGACCTCCTCGTGGCTGCGGCCGACGAAGTTCCACCACATGACGATCGACTCGCCGAACGGCGGTCCGCCGAGGAGCAGCAGCCGGGTCTTCTCGGTCGCCTCCAGCGTGAGCGTCTCCGAGCCCGGCGGTGTGTAGGCGAGCGAGTCCTTCTTGACCAGGCTCGCGTGGTGGCCGTCGACACCGACCGCGACGGAGCCGGTGTCGACGAGGACGCCGTGCTCGTACGTCGGGTCGACCGGCAGCTCCACGATGACGCCGGGCTGGATCAGCAGCTCGGCGCCGAGCAGCGGGGTGAACGTCTCGACCGGCGACGTCTCGCCGAGCAGCGAGCCGAGGAAGACGCGCACCTGCCAGCCGGTGCCCTTGATCGGCTCCGGCTTGTGGTGGGCGAACATCGGCGGCGTATCACGCGCCTCGTCCGGCAGGGCGACCCAGAGCTGCGCGCCGTGGAGGACCGGGTTGCCGCCCTCGAGCGTGTTCTCGGAGTGGCTGATCCCGCGACCGCCGGTCATCAGGTTGACCTCGCCGGGGACCACCATAGCGACGTTGCCGGCGCTGTCGCGGTGCTCGATCTCGCCGGTGAACAGCCACGAGACCGTCTGCAGCCCGGTGTGGGGATGGGGCGGTACGACCATGCCGCCGGTCTCGGCGACGTTGTCCGGTCCGTAGTGGTCGAGGAAGCACCACGCCCCGATGAGCGAGCGCTCCCGGGACGGGAGGGTCCGGCGTACGTTCATGGCCCGGGGGCCGCCGAGAGGGACGTCGCGCGGACCGATGATCTGGACCTCGGTCCCCTCCTTGCCCTCGCAGACGACCTCCGTGGGGCGGGTCTCCAGATTGGTCATGCCGGTCACGGTACTCCGGCTCGATGGTCAGAGGTCGCGCCGACCGAACGCGACGGCGCCGGCGGCGCCGACGAACACCAGGTACACCACGATCCACGGCAGCAGCAGCGGACCCGCGTCGTGCGATCCGCCGAGCGGGCCGAGCTGGACGATCGCCCCGGTGACCCCGGGGATGTCCTGCACGAGCAGCCTCAGGGCGTCGCGGTACAGCGCCTCGAAGGGGAGGGCCCACGAGGCCACGTTGGCGATCGTCTGCAGCGTGTGCGAGTTCAGGGCGTCGCCGATCGATCCCAGCAGCCCGGCCAGCAGCCCGGCACCGAACACCATGAGCACGCCGATCCCGTTAGCGGTCGCGGTGAGGAAGATCGAGCCGAGCAGGGACAGCGCGGCGACGACGACCACCCCGAGCATGAGCCGCAGTCCGGCGGCGACCGGGTGGTCGGGCCACCAGTGGCCCGCGATCCCGGTCACGACGACGGCCGCGGCGTAGACGATCCCGACGTACGCGAAGGCGACCACCGCGGCGGCGAGGAAGCGTCCCGCGAGGTACTGGTTGCGCCCGAGCGGGCGGACGATGAGCGGCTGCAGCAGGCCGGTGTCGGCGTCGCCGCGCACCGCGGAGAGGGTGAGGAAGACGGCCAGGACGGCGCCGAGGAACAGGGTGCCGAACATCGCCAGACCGAGCAGCGTGGCGCCGGCCAGCGTCCGCGCGTCGAGCCCGAACCTGTTGCCGCCGAACCCCGCGACGTCCTTGAAGAGCTCGGTGGCACCCCAGGTGTAGAGCGCGCCGAAGCAGACCGTCAGTACGACGACGACGAGGAACACACGGCGCCGCAACGACTCACGCAGCGCCTGACCGGCGACGAGGAGCACGCCGCTCACCGGCGCTCCACCGCCGCCAGGTAGGCGTCCTCCAGCGTCGAGCGCACGATCTTGACCTCGTAGATGCGCTCGCCCGCGGCGACGAGACGCTCCACGATCGCCGGCACCTCGTCGCGGGTGGCGCCGTCGAAGCGCCGGGTGCCGGTCGCGGTCTCGACCTCGACACCGCTCGGTCGCGCGAGCTCGTCGGGGCGCCCCGCCGCCAGCAGCTCGCCGCGGTCGATGATCGCCACGCGGTCGCACACCCGCTCGACCTCGCTGAGCAGGTGCGTGTTCAGCAGCACCGCCACGCCACGGCGGCGCAGCTCCTCCAGCAGGTCCCGCACCACGCGGCGCCCCGCCGGGTCCAGCGCGCTCGTCGGCTCGTCGAGGAGGAGCAGCCGCGGGTGGCCGATGAGCGCCTGCGCGATACCGAGGCGCTGCTGCATGCCCTTCGACATCGTCTCGACCCGCCGGTCGGTCGCGTCGGTCAGCCCGACGAGCGTCAGCAGCTCGGTCCGCTCGGTCGCGCCGCCGTCCGACCCCGCCAGGCGCTGGTGCAGGCGCAGCAGCTCGTCGGCGGTCGCCCAGCCGGGGAAGCGGAAGAGCTCGGCCAGATAGCCCAGCGCGCGGCGGGCGGGCGGCGAGCCCGCCGGAGCCCCGCAGATGCGTACGCCGCCCGCCGACGGTCGCACGAGCCCGCACGCGGCCTTCACCAGCGTCGACTTGCCCGCGCCGTTGGGCCCCAGCAGCCCGACCAGCTCGGCCTCGGCCACCTCGAGGTCCACCCCACGAAGCGCCTGGGTCGCGCCGTACCGCTTGGCCAGTCCGCTGGCCTCGAGCGCGAGCGTCACGGCGAACTGCTCAGACGCTCACCGCCGCGCGGATCGACTCCCGCAGCGAGCCCATGGTGGCGAGGACGGCGGTCGGCTCGTAGCCGCAGTGCGCCATGCAGTTGGCGCAGCGCGGGTCCTTGCCGCGGCCGTAGGCGTCCCAGTCGGTCGTCTCGATGAGCTCGTCGTAGGTGTCGACGTACCCGTCCTCCATCAGGTAGCAGGGCTTCTGCCAGCCCTTGAGGGAGTACGACGGGATGGCCCAGGCCGTGCAGTCGAAGTCGACCTTGCCCTCGAGGAAGTCGAGGAACAGCGGGCTGTGGTTGAGCCGCCACTTCTTCCGCCGGCCGTCGGCGAACGCCTTCTTGAACAGCTCCTTGGTCTGGGTGGTGCCGAGCCAGTGCGTCTGGTCGGGCGCCTTCTCGTAGGCGAAGCCCGGCGAGATCTGCATGTTGTCGACGTGGAGCTCGTCGTTGAGGTAGTCGAGCACGTCGATGACGTCCTGCGGGCTGTCGTTGTCGAAGAAGGTCGTGTTGGTCATGACCCGGAAGCCCTTCTCCTGGGCCATCCTGATCGCCTCGACCGCCTGCTTGAAGACGCCCTGCTTGCTCACCGACTCGTCGTGGCGCTCCTCGAGACCGTCGATGTGGACCATCCAGGCGAAGTTCTTGTGCGGGGTGAACTTGTGGATGTGCTTCGGCAGCAGCACCGCGTTGGTGCAGAGGAAGACCATCTTCTTCTTGGCGATCAGCTGCCGCACGATCTCGTCGATCTGCGGGTGCATGAGCGGCTCGCCGCCGGCGATGGAGACCATCGGGGCGCCCGTGTCGACGACCGCCGAGACGGCCTGCTCGACCGGCATCCGCTGCTTGAGCACCGAGGCGGGGTGCTGGATCTTGCCGCAGCCGGCGCACTTCAGGTTGCACGCGAACAGCGGCTCCAGCTCGATGAGCAGGGGGAACTTCTTCTTCCGCAGGACCTTCTGCTTCATCAAGTAGGTACCGATCTTGATGGTCTGGTGCAGAGGCATGGACATGCGCTGTGCCGCCTTCCTTGGGCTCAACTTCTCTTAGATCACTTCTCGGGGCAGCGTGAATCGGACGCTCTCGGAGACCACCGGGGTCTCGCGTACGTCGACGCGGCCGAGGCCGCCGATCCCGGCGACGACCTCGTCGACGAGGTGGGGCGGCGCCGACGCGCCGGCGGTGATGCCGACGGTGCCGACGCCCTGCAGCCAGGCGAGGTCGACCTCGGAGAGGTCGTCGACGAGGTACGCCGGCGTGCCCTCCCCGCGGGCGACCTCGACGAGCCGCTGGCTGTTGGACGAGTTCCGCGAGCCCAGCACGATCACCAGGTCGCTCTGCCGCGCCACCGACCGCACCGCCTGCTGGCGGTTGGTGGTGGCGTAGCAGATGTCGTCCTTGCGGGGTGCGTTGAGCGCCGGGAAGCGCTCCCGCAGGATCGTGGCGGTCTTCTCCGCCTCGTCGACCGCGAGGGTGGTCTGCATGACGTAGGAGACCTTCTCCGGGTCGGCCGCCTCGACCGTCTGGGCCTCGTCGGGGTCGTTGACGACCACGACGTTGCCGGGTGCTTCGCCGAGCGTGCCGACGACCTCCTCGTGGTCGGCGTGGCCGATCAGGAAGACCGTGTGGTCGAGGCCGGCGAAGCGGCGTACCTCGGTGTGGACCTTCGTCACCAGCGGGCAGGTGGCGTCCACGGTCCGCAGCCGGCGCGCCTCCGCCTCGGCCCGCACGGAGGGGGCGACGCCGTGGGCGGCGAGGACGACCACACTGCCCTCGGGCACCTCCTCGACCTCCTCGACGAAGATCGCGCCCTTCTGCTCCAGCTCGGCCACCACGTGGCGGTTGTGGACGATCTGGCGGCGTACGTAGACCGGCTCGCCGAACTTGTCGAGCGACCGGTCGACGATGTCGATCGCCCGCTCGACGCCGGCGCAGAAGGAGCGCGGCGCGGCGAGCAGGATCTCCCGGTCAGCAGTCGCCCGCACCCAGTCCTCGAGGACCGGCGCGGCCCGGCGCAGCATCACCAGCGCCTTGATCCCGCGCGGAGCCGTGCCGAGGCTGAAGAGCCGCTGGTCGGGCGTGTCCACGATGGCGCGTACGACGACGGCCTGGCCCTCCGGGACACCGGCGAGCAGCAGCGCCGACTCGGTGTCGACGGCGAGGTTGCCGGCCTCCGCCAGCACGGCCCGCTCGCTCGGGTCGTCGACGATCGCCTCGGCGGTGGCGAGCGGACCGTGGTGGACGGTGAAGCCGGCCCGCCGCAGGGCGCCGACGAGCAGCGCCGAGGCCGGGCACGCGGTGACCTCGCCGGTGGTCAGGTCGCGGACCTCGGTCGCCACGACGAGATCGCCGGGCTCGACGTCAGCCCGCAGCGCGCCGGCGACGCCGGTGACGAGCCGCGGCCCGACCGGCAGGTCGCCACCGCCGCGGGACCGTCCGGTGCGCAGGGCACCGCCGGAGAGCCCCGGCGAGACGGCGAGCCACTCCGTGCGCAACGGCGTACAGACCACTCCTGTCATGCACTCTCCTCATGCTCGACGGCGCTGCGCGCGTAGCGCCCCAGCGCCCACATGGGGAAGACCTGGCGGTACATCTCGTAGCCGATGTAGAAGAAGCCGGGGAACCCGGTGCCGGTGTAGAGGTCCTCGTCCCAGCCGCCGTCGGGGCGCTGCGTCTCGACGAGGTAGGCGATGCCGCGCTCGACGGCCCTGCTCGTCCTCTCGGGAGACGCCTCGCCCGCGGCGATCAGGGCGAGCAGCGCCCATCCGGTCTGCGACGGGGTGGACGCACCCCGGCCGACCCAGGCCTTGTCCTTGTAGGAGCGCAGGTCCTCGCCCCAGCCGCCGTCGACGTTCTGGTGCTTCTCCAGCCACCGGACGGCGGCGCGGATCTGCGGGTCCTGCGGGGAGACGCCGGCGGCGACCAGGCCCGGGACGGCGGCGCCGGTGCCGTAAAGGTGGTTGGCGCCCCACCGGCCGAACCAGGACCCGTCGGGCTCCTGGTGGCGCAGCAGCCAGGTGACGCCGCGGCGGCACTCCGCCGAGTCGGCGAGCCCCTCCGCGGCCAGCATCTCGACGACGTGGGCGGTCACGTCCGCTGACGGCGGGTCGATGACGTTGCCGAAGTCGCAGAACGGCAGCCTGGTCGCCAGCTCCTTGGTGTTGTCGGCGTCGAACGCCCCCCAACCGCCGTCCTTCGACTGCATCCCCGCACACCACGCGACCGCCTTGTCGAGGGCGGCACGCAGCCGCCCCGACTCGGCGTGCTTCACACCACGCAGCGCGAGGACCATCTCGGCGGTGTCGTCGGTGTCGGGGTAGATGTCGTTGGCGAACTCGAACGACCAGCCGGCCGAGGGCAGGTCCGGGCGGCGTACCTGCCAGTCGCCGTCGGCGGCGACCTGCTCCTTCAGCAGCCAGTCGGCGGCGCGGAGGACGGCCGGGTCGTCGGCGGGTACGCCGGCCTCCTGCAGCGCGGCGAGGGAGAGGCCGGTGTCCCACACCGGGGACTGGCAGGCCTCGAGCCACCGCATCGGCCCTTCCGGCCCCTCGGGCACCTCGACGAAGAAGTCGTCGAGACCGGCGAGGGCCTTCGCGAGGGCCGGGTGCTCCAGGGAGTAGCCGAGCTGGTTGAGCGCGAGGATCGAGTAGACCCAGGGCGGCTGGATGCCGCCCCACCCGCCGTCGGCCTCCTGCCGGGCGAGGATCCACTCCGCGGCCTGCCTCATGGCGAGCTTGCGGACCGGGTTGAACGGCAGCTTGCCGAAGAGGCGTACGCCGACGTCGAGCCGCTGGAACACGCCGGCGATCGTCCACAGCGGGTCGAACCGGTCGGGCGCGGCGTGGGTGCGGATCGGCTCGACGTCGAAGGGCACCGGGCGGACCGGCCGCTTCGCGGAGACGATCATCAGCGGCACGATGGTCTGCCGCGCCCAGCACGCCCAGTTGTAGACATTGAGCGGGAACCACGACGGCAGGAAGATCATCTCCGGCGGCAGCGTCGGGCACTCGTCCCACTCCCAGAGCCCGACGAGCGACATCCACATGTGGGTGAAGACCCGGGCCTTCTCGAGACCGCCGTTGTCGCGGATCCAGGCGGCGCCGCGGAGCATGTGGTCGGCGTCCACGGGGTCGCCGGCGAGCCGCAGCGCGACCCAGCCCTCGACGCTCGTCGAGAGGGTCCCGGGCGCTCCCGGGTAGTCGCCCCAGCTCCCGTCGGCGCGCTGCTGCGAGCGGATCCAGCGGGCGCTGCGCTCCTGGTCGTCGGGGTCGACGATGCCGAGGAAGTGGCGCATCAGCATGTCCTCGGCGTCCATCGTCACATTGGTCGCGAGGTCGCCCTTCCACCAGCCGTCCGCGTGCTGACGCGACCGCAGGTGGTCCACCGCCGCGTCGAGGGCGGCGCGTACGTCTCCCCTGACATCACCGGTGGGCTCGATCCTCTCGAGGGTCATGACTTCCTCTCTGTGACGAAGTGGGCGAGGTCGGTGAGCGTGGCGCGGCCGTCGTCCGAGATCGGCAGGTCCTCGAGCGCGGCGAGCGCGGCGCTCACGTGGGCGTCGGCCTGCTCGGCCGCCCAGGCGCGGCCACCGGCCTTCTCGATCAGGTCGGCGGCGTACTGCAGCTCCTCGGTGTCGGCCTGCGACCGGGCGGTACGACGCGCGAACCACTCGCGGAGCTGCTCGCCCGCGTCGCAGCCGTGGTCGAGCGACCAGACGACGGGCAGGGTCTTCTTCGCGGCGGCGAGGTCGGCGAAGACCGGCTTGCCGGTCACCTCGGTCGCTCCCCAGATGCCGAGCAGGTCGTCGACGATCTGGAACGCGAGCCCCAGCTCGAACCCGAAGGTGTGGAACCCGTCGACCGTCTTCTGGTCGGCACCGGCGAGGATCGCGCCGATCGAGGCGCTCACGGCCAGCAGCGAGCCGGTCTTGCCGGCCACCATGCCGAGGCAGTCCTCGAGGGTGACGTCGTCGCGGGACTCGAAGATCACGTCCTCCGCCTGACCGCGGATCAGCTCCCGGGTGGCCGCGGTCAGGGCGAGACCGGCGGCGACGGCGTACGACGAACCGCCGGTGGCACCTGCGAGGCCGAGCTCCTCGTGGGCGAGCGAGAGCATCGCGTCGCCGACCAGGATCGCGGTGGTGTCGTCCCAGACCGTCCAGACCGTGGGGCGGTGGTGGCGTGCCTCGTCGCGGTCGATCAGGTCGTCGTGGACGAGGGAGAAGTTGTGGACCAGCTCGACCGCCACGGCACCGGGCAGGGCCGGATTGTCGGGACCAGGATGATCGGGGCCCGGACCATCGGGACGGGGCGCGGCGCCGGCCGTGAGTGCCTCGGCGGCCAGCAGGGCGAGACCCGGGCGGAGCCCCTTGCCGGCCGACCCGTCGGAGGGGTTGCCGTCGGCGTCGACCCAGCCGAAGTGGTAGGCCGCGACCCGCCTCATGTGGGGGTCGAGCCGGTCGACCGCCGCGCGCAGACCCGGGTCCCACAGTCCCTTCGCCGTGGTCAGCCATTCGCGGGCCGAGGTCGTCCCGATGGCCGCTCGCAGGCGCTCGCTCATGCCGCCCCCACCTCCATGCTCTGCTCGAGGACGGCGTCGGCGGCAGCGTCGCCACTGCGGACCGCGCCCTCCATCGTGGCCGGCCAGCCGGTGGCCGTCCACGCACCTGCCAGGTAAACATGCGCACTTTTCGTGCGCGTTTCCGGACGGAAACGGCCCGAGCCGGGCACCGGCCGGAAGGTCGCGTGGCGCTCGCGCGTCACGAAGAAGTCGCGCAGCTCCGCCCCCCGCGCGCGGGGCAGCAGCGCCTCGACGCGCGGGACGAACCGCTCGCGCAGCGTCGCCACCGGGAGGTCGACGAGGTGCTCGGCGGCGGACAGCGAGACGGCGAGGTACTGGCCGTCGCTCAGCCCGCTGTGGGCGGTGCGGTCGAAGACCCACTGCAGCGGGCTGTCGACCGCCGCGACGAACGGCTCCTCGAGCACCGGCCGGTCGTAGACGAGGTGGAGGTTGATGATCGGAGCGCTGCCCAGTCGCTCGGACCAGCCGGGCTCCAGGCCGTCCGGGAGGGTGCCGGAGACGAGCGCCTCCGCCTCCGGCGCGGGGGTGGCGACCACGACGTCGTCGGCCTGCAGCTCGTCGAGTGAGGCGACCTTCGACCCCAGGCGTACGTCGACGCCGGCGTCGGCCAGGGCCTTGGCGGCCGCGTCCCCGTGGAGCTGCTGCAGGGGTACGCGGGACCAGCCGATGTCGGCGGCGCCCGCCTCGCTGAGCAGACCGAGCTGGAAGACCGTTGCGGCGAGCGCGAGCGAGGCCCGCTCCGCGGGTGCGTTGAGGGTGGCGACCCCGATCAGGTCCCAGACCGCCTCGACGGCGCGGGGGCTCTGGCCGTGGGCGGACAGCCACGCCCCGAAGCTGCGGGCGTCGGTCTCCGCCGCCGTTCGGTCCACCCCGCCGAGCGCGAGCGCGGCGGGCACGACCCGGGCACGCTCGAGAGGCGAGAGCCAGCGATACCGCGCCAGGGCAGCGCCCAGGTGCAGCGGAGCCGGCAGCCCGCTGCGCCGGAGGCGGCCGACGCCGTCGTACGCCTCGCTCAGGACGGTGACGTCGAGCCGGTCCTGCAGGGTCACCTGGTCCCTGACGCCGAGCCGGTCGAGGAGGGCGAGGTAGGAGGTGCAGCAGCGCAGGAAGACGTGCTGGCCGTTGTCGACGCACAGGCTCTGCTCACCGAGGGCGCGACGGAAGCTGTGGGTCAGGCCGCCGAGCTTCGGCTTCGCCTCGTGGAGGGTGACCGGGCAGCCCGCGTCGGCCAGCCGGAGGGCGGCGGTGATCCCGGCCAGCCCCCCACCGACGACGGCGACGGTGCGGGCGCTCATCCGCGGCCGACCAGGGAGACGAGCGCGACGCGCGCCTTGTGGGCCGTGGAGAGGCTGAGCCGCTTGTCGTAGACCTGCACCGGGTCGGCGGCGATCACCTTGAGCAGGTGCCGGTAGATGCCGGCCATCGCGGCACAGCAGGCGGCGCTGCGCCGGTCGAGGTGCGGGACGAGCCGCAGGCCGAGGGCGTACCAGTCCTCGGCACGCGCGGCCGCGAACCGGATGTAGGCCGCCAGCCGGCCCTCCGGGTCGTCGAGGTCACCCACGGCGTCGGTGCGCAGGTCGATACCCCACTCGGCGAGCTCGCTCTGCGGGAGGTAGACCCGGTGGTTGCCGAGGTCCTCGCGGATGTCGCGCAGGATGTTGGTCTGCTGCAGCGCGATGCCGAGCTGGTCGGCGAACAGCTCGACCCGCGGGTCGATCGCGCCCCCGCGATCGGACCCAGCGCCGAAGATGGAGAGGCACAGCCGGCCGATCGACCCGGCCACCTGCCGGCAGTAGACGACGAGCGCGTCCCAGTCGGCGATCCTCACCTCGTCGGCGAGGTCGGTCTCGACGCCGTCGACGAGCTCGCCGAACGCGGAGAGCGGGATCGGGAAGCGCGTCGCCGCGTCAGCGAGGGCGAGCAGGACCGGGTCGGAGCTCTGCGTCGACCCCTCGCCGAGCGCCTCGAGGTCCTGGCGTACGGCGGCGAGGTCCTTGAGCTTCGTCTCGCGCGGCAGGTCGCCGTCGCCGATGTCGTCGACGCGGCGGGCCAGCGCGTAGACAGCGCAGAGCGCGGTCCGCTTGTGCTCGGGCAGCAGCCGGATCCCGTAGTAGAAGTTGCCGGCCTGCTCCTTGGTGATCCGCTCGCACTCGGCGTAGGCGTCGGCCAGCGTCGGGGGCAGCGTGGGACTCGTCGCGATGGTCGCTCGCTGACGCTCGCTCATGCGCGCCCCCGGACGAGGGCCGTCACCGCGTGCCGGGCGATGTCGGTCCTGCGCGGGGAAGCGTGCTGGGCGAGGACGTCGCCGTCGACCCGACGGAGGGCGTCCACGACCGCGAGGCCGCCGCCGACGAACCCGGCGACCGCGAGCCGGGCCCAGCCGCGGAGCCGGCCGACGAGGGCGCTGCCCTCGTGGAGCATCGCCTCGGCGCGCTCCGTCTCGGCGAGGACGAGCGCGCGCAGCTGCTGCGTGGCCCGACCCGATCGCACGGCGGCGTCGAGGGCGGCCTCGTCGACGGCGTACGACACCAATGTCTCCTGCGGCAGATAGACCCGGCCGGCGCGCCGGTCCTCCCCGACGTCCTGGAGGTGCTCGACGATCTGCAGGGCGGTGCAGACCCGGTCGGAGAGCACGACCCGGTCAGGGGTCGAGGCGCCGAACAGCTCGAGCACGATCCGGCCGACCGGGTCGGCCGAGAGCCGGCAGTAGCCGAGGAGGTCGTCGAGGGTGGCGTAGCGGCTGACCGCCTGGTCCTGCAGGTTGGCCTCGATCAGGTTCAGGAACGGCTCCTCGCTCAGCGAGCAGTCGGCGACGGTCCCGGCGAGACGGCGCAGGAGCGGCGAGTCGGGGGTCGCGCCCGTCCAGATCAGCCGGGTCTGCTCGCGGAAGCCGGTGAGGGCGGCGACCCGGTCGCCGGCGTACGAGTCGCCGAGCTCGTCGACGTGGCGGGCGAAGCCGTAGACGGCGTGCAGGTGCTCGCGGTGGCGGCGGGGCAGGAGGCGCAGTGCGACCGGGAAGTTCTCGCCGGCCTCCCTCCCCTCCCACGAGGTCTCCGACACGAGTAACGCCATGAAAGCAATCAAACACCCGGAGGGGCTCCGCGCTCTGTCCCCACTCCGCGTCTTTTCGATAGGAGAACTTGTCACGCCGTTACAATTTCGCGCATCACCAGTCTCATTCGGCACCCCGGAGGTCGTCGTGGCGCAGGACCTGGCGGTCGCCGAGCTTCTCGAGGCCCAGCTGGCCGAGCGGCTGCCGCAGCTGCTGCTCGACGTACGCGACCGGCTGCTCACCGGCTGGCCCGACTACGCGGCCTTCCTCGACGAGGACCTCGACGAGATCAGGGACGGCGCCGGGTTGTTCCTCCACCGGCTGATGGTGCTCGCCACCAGCGGCATGTCCGACGGCATCCGTCCGCTCGAGGACGAGCAGGCGGTGCAGGTCGTCTTCCAGCAGATCGGCGAGCGGCAGTGGCAGCTCGGCCACGACCTGACCCGGCTGCTGACGGCGTACCAGGTCGGCGCCCGGGTCGCGTGGCGCCACGTCGCCGAGACCGCGACCGAGCTCGACCTGCCCGGTGAGGTCATCGCCGGCCTGGCGGAGTCGGTCTTCGACTTCGTCAACCACCTCTCGCAGGCCTCGACGCAGGGCTTCGTCCGCGCACAGCGCGCCGACGCGCGCGCCCGCGACCGCTACCGCGAGGAGCTCACCGAGCTGCTGCTCTCCGAGCGGTCGACGATGGCAGCGGTCCGGGCCGCCGCCGACCGGGCGCGGTGGCGGCTGCCCGCCCGGGTCGCGCTCGTGCTCGGCCAGGACGAGGGCGAGCTGCTGTCCCGTCTCGACATCTCGACCCTCCCGGTCAGGCAGGACGACCTGGTCGGCGCGATCATCGCCGACCCGACCGACCGGGAGCGGCTGCGGCGCTCGCTGCGCGGACTGGCCTGCGTCGTCGGGATCACCGTCCCCGTCGAGCTGGTCGCCCGCAGCGTCGAGCTCACCCAGGTCGCCCTCGGGCTGGCCCGCGACGGCGTCCTCACCGGCAACCCGGTCTTCGTCGACGACCACCTCGACACGATCATCGTCCACCGCGACGACCGGCTGCTGGCGTTCCTGCGCGAGCAGGTCCTCGCGCCGCTCCAGGACCTGCCCAAGGGCGCCCGCGACCGGCTCACCGAGACGCTCGTGTGGTGGCTGCGCCACCAGGGCGACCGCACCGCGGTCGCCGAGGAGCTCCACGTCCACCCGCAGACGGTGAGCTACCGGATCAGCCGGCTCCGCGAGCTGTACGGCGACGCGCTCGACTCGCCGCGGGAGCGGACCCGGTTGCTGCTCGCGCTCAACTGGTCATAGCGGCTGCTCAGCTGACGGCCGCGTCCGAGGTGTCGCCGTCGTACGGCGTCTCGGAGAGCACGTAGAGCCGCTCACGGAGCCGCTCCTCCATCCGCCGGGTGAGCCGCTCGGCGTCGACGAGCTCCGGGTCGGTCGCCATCCCGATGCCGAGGACGCCGTCCCAGCTCAGGGCGCCGACGACGAACGGTGCCCCCGGCGCCGGGGGCAGGATCGGGTAGACCTCGACGAGATCGACCCCGGCCATCGAGAGCCGCTGGGTCGGCCCAGGCATGTTCGAGACGATCCCGTCGAAGAACCGGTGGCCGTAGACCGTGCGCGCGAACCATCCCACGAACGGCTCCGGGAAGATCCGCAGCAGGTGAGCCATCACCCACCTGCTGGCCAGCGCGCGCGTCGGCCGGCGCAGCCGGGCGGTGACGCCGGCGATCTCGTCCATGAGCGCACCGGTGTCGTCGGCCCGCAGCGGCACGTCGACCATCACGGCCGCGGTGGCGTTGCCCTCCGCTGCGGCCCCCGGCTCTCGCACCATGAGAGGCACGGCGACCCGGATCCGCCCCTCGGCGGCGGCCGCGAGCTCGGGGTGGGTGTCGGCGAGCGCGCCTGCCGTCAGGGCGAGCACCAGGTCGGTGACGCGGTGCGGGCGCGCCGCCTGCTTGAGCTCCTCGAGCCTGATCGCACCGGTCGCGAACTGCCGTCCGGTGCCGGCGACGCCGATCCCGCCGTTCTTGCCGCCGTCGGTGGCGAGCTGCGCGAACCCGACCGCCGTCGCGGCGGCGGTCTGCAGACCGCCGGGCCGGTAGGCCGGCTCGGGCAGACCGATCCGGGGACGGAGGATTTGCATCGCCTGCAGGACCGTGCCGATGCCGTCGGCGATCGCGTGGTGGAGCAGGAACAGCAGGCACTTCGTGCCGTCGCCCATGTCGAGGATGACGATCCGCCAGAGCGGCCGGTCGCGGGGGAACCGCTCGGAGAGGATCCGCGCGACCGCCTCGTCGACGCCCTTGCGGCCGGGCACCTGCCACTCGACGACGTGCCAGTCCCAGTCGACGCTCGGCACGGCGACCCACCGGGCCCGCCGCCAGCGGCCGCGCTGCTCGATCCGCTGGGTGAAGCGAGGGAGGTTGCCGAGTTCGCTCCGCACCAGCTCGACCAGGTCGTGCCGGTCGGGGTGCCGGGCGATCGCGGGCTCCCAGACGACCAGGCCGCCGACGATCTGCGGGTGGCCGGCGTCCTCGACGTGGAGGAAGAACGCGTCGGCGGAGGGAATGATCGACCCCTCCCAGTACGGATGGATCCACAGGGCGATCCGGTCGGCGACGAAGACGAGGACGACGGCGCCGACCCCGTCGAGCAGGTAGTGGTTGGCCGTGGCCAGGATGACGACCAGCGTCACCGTCACGTGCACGGCGCTGACCCACTGCACCCAGCGGGGCACTCCGGCCCACAGCAGCGCGACGCTCACCCACAGCGCCCAGCCGAGGTGCAACGACGGCATCGCGGCCAGCTGGTTGGCCCCGCTGACCAGCGGCGACCCCCACGAGCCCCACGTGTGGCCGGAGGTCACGGTGTCGATGAACTCGTTGCCCGGCAGCATCCGCGGCGGCGTCGTCGGATAGAGCCAGAAGCAGGTGATGCCGCCGACGGTGACCAGCACGAACGACGTACGCGCCCGGCGCCAGACCTCGGGATGGCGCCACAGCAGGTAGACCAGGGTCGCGATGGCGCTGAGGATGTAGGTGAAGGCGTACTCGTAGTTCGCGATCGTCGTCAGCGTCGCGTGGCCGGCAAGCCCGTCGTTGAGCCACTTCTCGAGGTCGATGTGGAGGTGGTCCTCGAGGTGCGTGAGCGCGAAGCCGTGCCGGTCGGCGGCGGCCCGCCGGTCCGGGTCGTGGAGCGAGTCGACGAGCAGGTAGTAGCCGAACACCAGCAGGCCCAGCAGGACCTGCTGCCAGACCACGACGCGGGGTTGCTTGTCAGGCACCGTTCGCCTCCGGCTCGGGTTCGGTGGGGTTCCAGGCACTCAGCGAGGGCGAGTGCACCAGACCTATCACGCCGAGGACCAGCAGCGCGCCCGCTCCCGCAAGACCGGCCAGCGCACCCGGCGTGGTCGGCGGGTCGGCGCGGAAGGCGATGATCCCGACGAAGTAGCTCGCGATCGGGTTGACGATGTTCATCGCCGACACCGACCACGGCAGCGGGCCGGCCGCGTGGGACAGCTGGCCGAGGGCGAGCCCGACGCCGGTGCTGCCGGCGAGCGCGTAGCCCACCCAGTCGCGCGCGGTGTAGGCGACCCCCTCGTCGAGCAGGTCGTCCGCGGTCAGCTTCATGAACATCGCGGTGAGCGCGAAGCAGACCCCGGCCGCGCAGGCGAGCAGGATCGCTGCCAGCGCCGGCGAGGGCCGGAACCGGCTCGCGACCACGAGGACCGCGATCACGCCGACGGCGATCACCGTGACGAGGAAGACCAGCCACCGGTCGGCCTCGCCCTGGAGCGGGGCGGCGCCGTCGACCACCATCAGCAGCGCGACGCCCCCGCAGATCGCCAGCCCCGAGATCCAGTCCAGGGGCTTCGGCCAGCGCTTCGACTCCCACGACGCGAGCGGCATCGTGAAGAGCACCTGCGTCGTCATCAGCGGCTGTACGGCGGCCACCGACCCGAGCCGGAGCGCGGCCGCTTGCACGAAGAAGGCGAGCAGGTTGACGAACCAGCCGAAGAACCAGGTCGGGCTCTTCAGCAGCCGGCGCAGCAGCAGCACCCCGCCGCTCAGCCCGCGCCGCGACAGCTTCGCCCCGGGGTGGTCGGGCAGGTGGGTGCTCGCCCGCTGCTGCAGCCACGCGGACAGCGCGAACCCGAACGCCGCGGCCAGGCCGAGCACGAGGACGACGTATGCGCGGGTCACCGGTCTCCTCCCCCGCTCCGGCCTCCTCGGTCGCTCCTCACCTGCTCCCCGAACCGACGCGACAGCGCCCGGAACGGCGACGGGGCGACGGCGCGTACGGCGGGCGCGATCCGGGTCCAGCCCGGGACGAAGACCTCGTCGCGGTCGAGCTCGACCGCCTCGACGACCACCTTGGCGACGTGCTCGGGGGTGACCGGACGCGGGTTCCTGCGGTCGTACGGCCGGCCCCTCGCGTCGAAGAAGCCGGTCGCGACGGCGGCCGGCACGACGACCGTGACGCCGACACCCGAGCCCGCCAGCTCGAGGCGGAGGCTCTCGGCGAAGGCGTCGAGACCGGCCTTGGCGGCGGCGTACACCGCTTCGCCGGCGACGCCGGTCCGGCCGGCGATGCTCGTGACGTAACAGAGGTGGCCGCGACCGCGCTCCAGCATCCCCGGCAGCAGCAGCCGGGTCAGCCGGATCGAGGCCGCGAGGTCCACCGCGAGCAGCTCCTCGATGTCGTCCGTCGCCATCGCGGCGAAGGGGCCCGAGTGGCCGCGGCCGGCGTTGGCGACGAGCAGGTCGACGCGGCCGTGCACGGCGAGCGCCTGGTCGACCAGTGCGTCGACCCCAGCCGGGTCGGCGAGCTCGGCGAGCAGCGGGGTGCCGCCGGTGGCCTCGGCGACCGTCGCGGTGCGGTCGGCATCGCGGCCGTGGACGAGGACGTGGGCGCCGGCGACGCACAGGCGGGTCGCGACGGCGGCGCCGATCCCCGCTGAGGCACCGGTGACGAGCGAGACTCCGCCCGCCAACCGCATATCAGCCTCCAGCACGCACCCCGGACCGGACCCGGATCCGGCCACACTCTCCGTTTCAGCAAGGTAGCACCGCGGTCGATTCCCGTTCGTGCGCATTTCGCCGTACGAGCGGCGCGTCGCCGCAAGCTTTCACCAAGGCCGGACTCAGCGGTCCGAGGGGCCGCCGGCCCGCTCGGCCACCGGCCGGACGAGCGGGCGGACGACGAGCACCCGGTCGCGGACCCGCCGGGACGCGACGACCGCAAGGCCGACAGCGGCGAGGGAGACGGGCGCGACGGCGTACGCCGCGGGCGCGGCTCCCGGCTCGGCCGTGAACGGCGCCAGCACCCCGACCACGGCGACCCCGCCGACGAGCAGCCGACGCGCGGCTGTCGGGAGGGGTACGACGGCGAGGAACGGCGCCGCCCAGAGGAGGTACCAGACCCGGACGGCGGAGCCGAGCAGCGCCGCGGCTACCAGGGCGAGCCCGATCCACGCCACCGTCGTCCTCGGTGTCCGCGCCGACCTCGGTCCCACGACGACCGCCGCCGCTGCGACGACGGGCAGGACCCGCACCAGGTCGCGCGCCGGGCCCTCGACCAGCCGGAGCGGCGAGAGCTGGGTCAGCACGCTGCCCGGCACCCCCAGCGCGTGCACCCAGCCGACGCCGAGGCCCGTGACGAGCCCGAGCCCGAGGAGCACGCCGACCGCGACCGCTCCGACGTAGGCCAGCCGGCGGAGCCGCCGGCCCAGCACCGCCCCGGACGGCAGGCTCAGCACCGCCAGGCCGGGCAGGACGAGCAGCGCGGGGACCTTCACCGCGGCGGCGAGGCCGACCAGGGCGGCCGCGGCGAGCCAGCGCTCGCGGGCGACGGCGACCCCCGCCGCCGCGAGGCCGACCATGAGCAGGTCGTTGTGCAGGCCGCCGAGGCCGACCCCGAGCGCAAGCGGCGAGGCGATCACCAGCGCGGTCGCGGGCGCCGGGAACGCCCCGGTCCGGCGTGCCAGTCGCGGCACCGCCCAGCCGAGCAGCGCCAGCCCGGCCAGCGCCGCGAGCCGGTGGCCGAGCACGAGGAGCAGCGGGTCGGAGGTGAGGCGCGCGAGCGCCCCGCCGTACGCGATCGGGAGCGGTCCGTACGGCGACGGGGTGCTCAGCCAGCGTGGGTCGACGGCGTCCACGATCGGTTTGGCGTCCGGCTCGGTCAGCCGTCCGCCGAGGGCCGCCGGCCCGTGCTCGTACGGCGAGAGGCCGGCCGCGGCGAGCGCGCCCTGCGCGGCGTACGCCCACCCGTCGAGGCTGAACAGCGGCGGCGCGACCAGGAGCGGCGCCGCCCACGCCGTCGTACACCTGGTGACGAGGTGCAGGTCGGAGGTGAGATGAGTGCGGTGCAGCAGCTCGGCCGAGGCCACGGCGAGCAGCGCCAGCCCGGCGACGACGACCGCCAGCGCGACGGGCCGAGCGGAGGGGTCCGTGCGCACCGCCGACAGCGGCGCGGCCAGGAATCCGGGGAAAGCGAGCGAGGCGGGCAGGGCCGCCACGGCCCAGCCGCCGAGGAGCACGAGCAGGCTCCCCACCAGTCCGCGGACCACGAAGCCTCGGACGAGCAGCCCTCGGACCACCACGCCGCCGACGCTAGGAGGCGCCGGTCCCGCGACCGCCGAACGACTGGCTGCGCCGTGGTGAACACTCCGCGGACGATCCCTGAAGCGGTGTCGTGACCCCCGTAGGCTGGTGGCCGTGCAGTTGGGTCAGTATCCGGCGCCACGACATACGCTCGCGCATCTCTCCGACACACACCTTCTCGCCGGCGGCAAGCGGCAGTACGGCACGGTCGACCCCGAGCCGGGCCTCGTCCGGGCGCTCGAGCGGCTGGGCGGGCTGCCGACCCCGCCGCAGGCGGTCGTGCTCACCGGCGACCTCACCGACCTCGCCGAGCCGGCGGCGTACAACCGGCTCCGCGAGCTGGTCGAGCCGGTCGCCGCGGAGCTCGGCGCGCAGATCGTGTGGGTGATGGGCAACCACGACGAGCGCTCTGCGTTCTCCTCCGCGTTCTTCGGGGAGGCGTCGACGCGGACGCAGGACCGGGTGTACGACGTCGCCGGGCTGCGCGTCGTCGCCCTCGACACCTCGGTCCCCGGCTGGCACCACGGCGAGCTCGACGACTCGCAGCTGGCCTGGCTCGCCGACGTGCTCGCCGACCCCGCCGAGCACGGCACCGTCCTCGCCATGCACCACCCGCCGGTCCCGCTCCCGCTCGACGACGCCAACGTCACCATCGAGCTCGAGGCCCAGGACCGCCTCGCCGAGGTGCTCGACGGCTCCGACGTACGCACCATCCTCGCCGGCCACATGCACTACTCGACGTACTCCACCTTCGTCGGCATCCCCGTCTCCGTCGCCTCCGCGAGCTGCTACACCGTCGCGCTCGGCGTGCCCGACAAGTTCTACTCCGCCGTCGACGGCCACCAGGCGATCGCCGCCGTCCACCTGTACGACGAGGGCGCGGGCGGCATCTCCGGCGCGCCGGTCGTCCACTCCGTGCTGCCGCTCGGTGACGCCCCCGAGGTCACCAGCTATCCCACCGCCGTCGCCGACGAGCTCGCCTCGCTCTCCCGCACCGAGCGGCGCGAGCTGCTCTCCCGCAAGGGCCGGGAGGCGCGCGCCGAGCGCCGCGAGTTCCGCTCGGCTCACTCCTGAGCCAGTCGCCCTGTCACCAGTTTGCGGACCAGACTCGCCGGGAGCGGCTCGCCGACCGCGAAGTGGAGTGACCCCTTCGTCATCGTGAGACCCTCGAGCTCCGCTCCGAGCGCGCTCAGGACCGAGCCGCTGTGCGGCAGGTACGCGAGATGGTGCTTGAACGCCGCGAAGCCGGCCACCGTCCTGCCACCGACCTTGAACGCCGGCGCGCCGTACGAGACGCCCTGCTCGGCGTCGGGGACGACCGCCAGGATGTCGCGCCGGAGCTGCTCCAGCGTCGCCCTCTGGTCGTCGGCGAGAGCCGCGAGGTAGCTGTCGATGTCCGCTGCCGACATGCACCGAGTCTCATCCCGCGATGCCCAGATGTGAACCGCGCATGGCGGTTGCCGGTTGATCGGTCAGGACATGGGTGAGAGTCCTGTGGCTCGACAACACAACATGTACGGCACCTCGGGAGCGATCTTCTTCTGACGGCTGACCAGCTCATCCTCATCGGTGGTGCGCGCCTGGCATCCGGCAAGAAGATCGTGACCCACGTGATCGTGACCACGACACTGTGGATAACTCGAATACGTCTTCGAATATCAAGAACAGGGTTGTAGCATAGAGCCATGGCAACCGACCTCGACCCTTCCGGCCCGCGCACGGTCCTCGACCGCGCCGGCGAGGTGCTGCGCCTGCGCCGTGCGGCAGAGGTCGAGGATCTCGAGCTGTGCCTTGCCTGGGCCGACCTGCACGGCCTGGAGCCATCCACCTACGTCCCCGGCGGTGACCGTCTCGTGACGTTGGGCGGCGGCGGCACGCCGGCGGTGCGCGACCTGAGCCTGGAGGAGCTGAGCCTCGCCCGGCAGGTCCATGTCAATGCCACCCGCGCGGCGGTCGCCGACGCGCTCGACCTGCGCCACCGGCTGCCGGCGGTGTGGGCCGCCACCCGACGACTCGAGTGCGAGCCCTGGCTGGCCCGCAAGATCGCCCGGATGTCCCGGCACCTCGACCGGCATGCCGTCGCGCTCGTCGACCAGTCGGTCTCGGTCGCGCTCCAGCAGGCGCCCGCCCGCGTCATCGCGATCGCCGAGGCCGCGATCATCGAGGCCGACACAGCGGCCCACGAGGCCCAGCTCGAGCAGAAGCGGCGCGAGCGCGGGGTCTGGCTCGGCAGGCTCAAGGCGGCCGACCCGGCGGACCCGGAGTCGGGCCGCGCGATCCAGTCGGTCTACGCCAAGGTCAGCCCCGCGGGCGCCCACTTCGTCGACGACCTCGTCAACCAGATCGCCGATCGCCTCGCCCACGACGCGGGACTGCGGGCGCAGCACCACCCGGACCTTCCCGAGCACCCCACCCGTGGCCAGCTCCGAGCCGCCGCATTCGAGTGGCTCGCCCGCCCCGACGACGTGCTCCACGTCCTCGACGAGACCTCCGACGAGCCCGACGAGTCCGACGAGTCAGGCGCCGCGGCGCCGGCGCCTCGCCAGAAAGCCGTCGTCTACGTCCACCTCCACGAGTCGGCGCTCCTCGCCGGCCAGGGCGTCGCCCGGGCCGAGTCGTTCGGTCCGGTCCTGCTCACCCGATTGGTCGACCTGCTCGGTCACGCTCACGTCGAGCTCAAGCCGGTCATCGACCTCAACACGGGCGCGAGCATCAACGGCTACGAGCACCCCACCGCGATGCGCGAGCGAGCCCACCTCCGGGTCGCCGGCGACGTCTTCCCGTACGCCGCGAGCCTCAGCCGCCGGCTCGACGCCGACCATCCCGTCCCCTACGACCCGGGCGGACCGCCCGGGCAGACCGGCGACCACAACATCGCACCACTGAATCGCCACGCCCATCGGGCCAAGACCCACGTCGGCCACCGGGTCGAGCAGCTCGGGCTGTCGAGCTACCTGTGGACCAGTCCTCACGGTCTGCAGCACCTCGTCTGCCCGGAGGGCACGTTCCCGCTCCGCTCCGACCAGGTCGAGCTGCTGCGCGCCTACCACGCACCGGCGGCGTGAGACGGACGAGCCGGCCCCCGTCTGCCTCGGGGACCGGCTCGCCGCCGGCAGCCTGATCGCTGTCGATCAGCTGCGCTGGGTCAGCGACGACCACCCCCGGAGCCGCCGTGACCACCGCCGTGACCGCCGTGACCACCGCCGTGCAGCTTGGCGGCGACAGCGGTGAAGAACGCGGAGCCGTTCGGGCTGCCGACGCCGGTCTCGTCGTCGTACCCCTTCACGTCGTGCAGGGTCGAGGTCTGGACGTCGATCTGCTGCAGTCGGTAGAGGTAGCCGTCGCTGCTGTCGAGGTAGTTGTTGTAGTCGGTCCGGACCTCGTAGACCGGCTTCTTCGGGGCCACCTCGTCGTGCAGGGCGCTGCTCCCGGCCAGGCTGTAGAGCAGCGGGTTCGCGAACCCGATCGGCTTGCCCGCCGCCTGCCCGGCGACCGCGGCCATGCCCGCGAAGAGCGGGGAGGAGAGGCTGGTGCCACCGATCCGGTAGGTGTCGTAGTAGGTGCCGTCGGGGAACACCTGGGTCTCCCCGACCTCCATGCCGGTGTTCGGGTCGCCGACCGCCGAGACGTCGGGGACGACCCGGGCGGCCGAGGAGCCGGTGCCGGACATCGAGGTGGGTACGACGCCGCGCTGGTACGCCGGCTCGGCGTAGATCTGGCTGGCGCCGCCACCGCCGCCCGAGCTGTAGGCGAAGGAGCCCCAGGAGCCGTCGCTGAGCGGGGCGTAGGCGCTCTGCCAGCCGTACTCGCCGAGCCAGTCGTTCTTCTTGCCGATCTCGAGGCTGGTGCCGCCGACGCCGGTGACGTACGGGACGTCGGAGGGGAACTCCGCGGTCTTCGCTGACGGGTCGGTGCCGCCGGCGGTGTGGTCGCCTGCGTCACCCGAGGAGAACGACACGGTGATGCCGGTGAGGGCCGCCTCGAGGGAGTACTCGTCGTAGAAGTCGATGTAGGACTGGCCCAGCTCAGCGGGGTCGTCGATGCCGTCGGACCAGGAGTTCGTGATCACGTCGGCGACGTGGTTGTCGATCGTCTCGGCCCAGGCCTCGTCGAGCCCGGTGACGCAGTCGGACCCGCCGACGTACACGACCTTGGCTCCGGGCGCCATCGCGTGGACGGCCTCGACGTCGAGGGTCTCCTCGCCGTACCAGCCGTTGCCGCCGCACTCGTCGATGTAGCCGTAGTCGGAGGGCAGGATCTGGCTGAACTGGCCGCGCTTGAACGCAGCCGTGCCGTGGGTGGTGGCGTACTTGTTGGCGTCCTGGAGGATCGTCGGGGATGCGTACGCGTCGGTGATCGCGACGGTGATGCCCTTGCCGTCGATCCCCTTCTTGAGCATCGGCGAGACGCCGTACGCGCCCTGGAGCTGCTTCGGGCCGTAGCCGCAGACGGCGTACGGCTGGGTCTTGCCGGCCTCCTTGGGCTGGTCGGTGGCCAGCTTCTGGCCGTAGTACGCCGAGCAGGGCTGCACGCCGTAGCGGGCGCCCTCCGGCGGGCCGGGCAGCTCGTCGGCGGGCTTCTTGAGCAGGCTGCCCTGGTCGAGGCCGACGATGCCCTCGATCGCGCCGGTGACGGCCGAGGAGGTGGAGGCCGGCAGCGAGAGAGCGGTGGCGTTGGCGTGGACGCGGTGGCCGTCGAAGCGGTAGGCGCGCATCTGCGTGTCGAAGACCTTCTCGACGGTCGCCGCCGACCCGTGGGCGGTGACCAGCATCCGGCCGGGCATCGTCTTGTCGACGGTGAAGCCCTGGCCGGCGAGCCAGCTCTTCACCGCGGCGACCTGGGCGGTCGTCGGCGCGAACCGACTGCGGAACTCCGAGGTCGACAGCCAGTCGCCGTACGTCGAGGAGTCCGGGTCGCTCAGCTGCTGGACGAGCGACTCGGCGCCCGCCTGGTCACGCAGATGCAGCAGGACCGAGAAGTGCAGCTGGGTGCTGTCGGCGACGGCGCCGACGCTCTTCGCCTGCGAGAGCCAGCGCGGCTTGCTCTCGGCGAGTCGGTGGCGCTGTCCGGTGTGGGCGGCCGGTGAGGTCGTGCGGGTCGCGGCGTGCGCCGGGCTGACCGCTGCTGATCCGAGCGTGGCCAGTGCGACGCCGGTGGCGGCGGCTGTGACGGCGGCGGCCAGCCGAGCCCGAGGCGAGACGTGCATATGCGTGTCCTTCCCGAGGAAACGTCCCCGAGGTTTGCGGGGTTGACCGGACCCAATCCCGCGGCGGGCCGGCCGGTCAACGGCTGAGGTCGGCCTGAGCGGCTTTGTTTGGCAAATATTTAGGTTTCCGAACCACCGACACCTCAGAGGAAGGTCCGGCCCTCGCCGCGGTACGTCGGCACCGACTCGACGACCTGCTCGCCCGCCATCAGGTGGAGGGCGTCGACGCGCTCGCAGAGCTCACCCGCCTTCGCGTGCCTGAACCACACCCGGTCGCCCAGCCGCAGGCCGTCGGCGGCGGCGCCGTGGAGCGGGGTCTGCACCTCGCCGGCACCCTCGGTGCCGATCAGCCGCAGGCCCTCCGGATACGTCGGAACGGGCACCCGGTCGGGCCCCGGTGGCCCGGACGCGATCCAGCCGCCACCGGCGACAGTCACGATTCCAGGGGCCGGACGGCGTACGACGTCGAGGCCGAAGAGCGCCGCCGGGGCCGGCGTGAAGCCGTCGTAGCGGTCGAACAGGGTCGGTGCGTAGAGCCCGGAGCCGGCCGCCACCTCCGTCACCGAGGGGTCGGCGGCGGTGGTCTCGACGCTGCCGGTGCCGCCGCCGTTCACGAACTCGAGGTCGGCCAGCCGGCGTACGGCGGCCACGACCGCGCCGCGACGCTCTGTGAGCTCGGCGACGGACGCCCGCTTCAGCCGGCGTAGGACCGGGACCTGCAGCGGCTTGCCCAGCGGACGGTCGGGTACGCCGGCGACCTGGCCCTCGTACGCCATCAGCCCCACCAGCCGGAAGCGCGGGTCGTCGACCACCAGCCGGGCGAGCGCGACCGCCTCCCCGACCGAGTGGACCGGCGAGCGCCGTGGGCCGACGTGGACCCGGCCGCCGGCGATCCGGAGCGAGGCGTCGAGGTCCAGACAGACCCGCAGCGGCGCCGCGTCGGCGACCTCGGCGACCGCCGCGCGGACCAGGTCGAGCCCCTCGGCGCCGTCGACCATGACCGCCACCCGCGACGCCGCGACCGGGTCGGCGGCCAGCCGGGCGAGGGCGCGCCGCTCCGCCGAGGGGTAGCCGACAACCACGTCGTCCCACTCCTCGGCGAGCCAGAGCGCCTCGGCGACGGTGAACGCCAGCACCCCGGCGAACCCGGGGACCGCGAGGACCCGACGCAGCAGCGCCCGGCAGCGGACCGACTTGCTGGCAACGCGCAGCGGAGTGCCGCCGGCGCGGCGTACGAGATCGGCGGCGTTGGCGTCGAAGGCGTCGAGGTCCACGACGGCGACGGGGCCGTCGAGGCCGGCAGTCGCGCGGTCGAGTCGGGCGTACTGGGTCGACGGCACGGTCCATCACTATCAGACTGTCCGCCGTGAGCGAGTGGGCGAACTGGGCCGGCAACCAACGCGCGGACGGGATCGAGATCGCGACCCCGCGGACGGCCGAGGAGCTGGCCGCGCTCGTCGTCGCGGCGCGAGGGGCCGGCCGGAGCGTCAGGCCGATCGGCAGCGGACACTCCTTCACCCCGATCGGGGCCCCCGAGCACGTCCAGGTCAGGCTCGACCACCTCAGCGGGATCGTCCGGGCGGACCGGGAGTCCCGCCTGGTGACGGTTCGTGGCGGCACTCGGCTGAGGGACCTCAACCGCGGACTCGAGGCGCTCGGCCTGGCGATGACGAACCTCGGCGACATCGAGCAGCAGACCATCGCCGGCGCGATCGCGACCGGTACCCACGGCACCGGCGCCCGGTTCGGCGGCCTCGCCACCCAGGTCCGCGGCCTCGAGCTGCTGCTCGCCGACGGTTCGACCCTGGTGTGTACGCCGGAGCAGAACCCCGACGTACTCGACCTCGCCCGGGTCGGCCTCGGCGCGCTCGGCATCGTCACCGCCGTCACGCTCCAGACCGAGCCGCTCTTCGCGCTCACCGCCCGCGAGGGCGGCGGCGAGCTGACCGACGTGATGGCGGCGTACGACGACCATGCCGACGGCACCGACCACTTCGAGTTCTACTGGTTCCCGCACACCACGAGGGTGCTGACGAAGCACAACACCCGCCGTCCGCTCGACCCCGACAGCCCGGGCAACGGCCTGGACCCGCTCCCCCGGCTCCGCGAGTGGTGGGACGACGAGTTGCTCAGCAACGCCGTCTTCGGCGCCACCGTGAAGCTCGGCGGCCGCGTCCCGCGACTTGTCCCGCCGCTCGCCCGGCTCGCGGCGGGCGCGCTCTCGCCGCGCGAGTTCACCGACGTGTCCCACCGCGTCTTCACCAGCCCGCGCCGGGTGCGCTTCGTCGAGATGGAGTACGCCGTCCCGCGGGCGGTCGGGATGGAGGTGCTGGGAGAGCTGGTGGCCGCGGTGGAGCGCAGCGACTGGCGGATCTCCTTCCCGGTCGAGGTCCGCGTGGCGGCCGCCGACGACGTACCCCTCTCCACGGGCTACCAGCGGGCGAACGTCTACATCGCGATCCACACCCCGCCGGGGTCGCCGGACCGGGCCGACTACTTCGCGACCTGGGAGCGGATCGCCGGCGAGGCCGGCGGCCGGCCGCACTGGGGCAAGGTCCACCACCTCGACGCCGCCACGCTGCGCACGCTCTATCCCCGCTTCGACGACTTCGTCGCGCTCCGCGACCGGCTGGACCCGCACCGGGTGTTCGGCAACGAGCACCTCGCGAAGGTGCTGGGCGGATGAGCGAGGCGACGGCGAGGCCGGCCGACGAGACCGGCGTCGAGCCGTACGCCCGCGTCCCCACCCGCTGGATCACCCGGTTCGCCCTGGTCTGGCTGGGTGTGTGGATGGCCTGGCTGGTGCCGGTCCAGCTCGCCCTCCCCGAGCAGCTCGACACGATCGACCACGCGCACCGCTACCGCGACTTCGGGATCATCAACGCCGTCGCCGGGATCGTCACGCTCGCCCTGCTGCCGGTGTGCGGTGCGCTCTGCGATCGCACCCGCAGCCGGCTGGGGAGGCGGAAGGTCTGGGTGCTCGGCGGCACGGCGGCGTACGCCGTCGCGCTGGTGCTCACCGGCTACCAGCACTCGTGGGGAGCGCTGGCGGCGACCTGGGGGCTCGCCGCGGCGGCGGTCTGCGCCATCACGGCCGGGCTGACCGCGACCGTCGCCGACGAGGTGCCCGACGAGCAGCGCGGGTTGGTCTCGGGGGCGATGTTCGGGCCGCAGTCGGTCGGGCTCGTCGTCGGTCTCGTCGCCGTCGAGGGGCTGTCGGCGGCCGGCCGCTACTGGTCGATCGCCCTCGCGCTGCTCGTGCTCGCGCTGCCGTTCCTGCTGCGCTACCGCGACGTCGACCCCGGCCACGGCGCGCCGGCGCTGTCGGTCGCCGAGATCGTGGAGAGCCTGTGGGTCGACCCGCGCCGGCACCCCGACTTCGGCTGGGCGTTCGGCTCGCGGCTGCTGGTCAACATCGGCAACGCGCTCGGCACGACGTACCTCTACTTCTTCCTCAAGGACGACCTGCACGTCTCCGACCCGGACGCCTCGCTGCTCGAGCTGAGCCTCATCTATGTCGTCTTCACGCTGTTGGCGACGTTCGCGGGCGGCGTCGCCTCGGACCGGTCCGGGCGGCGGAAGGTCTTCGTCGGCGTCGCCGCCGCCCTCCAGGGCCTCGCGGCGCTGCTGCTCGTCGCGTTCCCGTCGTACGCCGTCGCGGCGGTTGGCGCGGCCCTGCTCGGTGCGGGCTACGGCGCGTTCCTCGCCGTCGACCAGGCGCTCGTCACCGCCGTCCTGCCCAGCGCGGACGACCGCGCCAAGGACCTCGGCATCCTCAACATCGGCACCAACGTCCCGCAGGCGCTCGGCCCGCTCATGGCCGCCGCCCTGGTCGCCTGGGTGGGCTTCGGCGCGATGTTCGCAGTCGCCGGGCTGATGTCGCTGGCCGGTGCCGTGATGGTCCGGCCCGTCAGGGCGGTCCCCTAGCCCGGCACTGGCCAAGCGCCGGTCGTGTCGAAGTCGCCGTCCGTTCAGACCGTGCGGTCACCTTCGGCGCGTGAGGATCGCCCAGCTCGCGAACTTCGTCGGCCCGACCTCGGGCGGCATGAAGACCGCCCTGGACGCGCTGGCGCGGGGGTACGTCGCCTCGGGTGTCGAGCGGCTGCTCGTCGTCCCCGGCCCCACCGACGACCGCTACGAGACCCAGGCCGGCGACGTCGTCCAGGTCCGGGCGCCCCGGGTCGGCGGCGGCTACCGGCTGATCGTCGAGCCCTGGAAGGTCGTCGAGGCGCTCACCCGGTTCGCGCCGACCTCCCTCGAGGTGAGCGACAAGTTCACCCTCATGCCGGTCTCCTGGTGGGCCAGGCGCCAGGGGATCGGGACGGTGCTGTTCTCGCACGAGCGGATGGACGAGTACATGCTCCGCTACACCCGCCTCGACACCACCACGAAGGTCTCGATCGGTCTGCTGAACCGGATCCTCGTCCGCAGCTTCGACGCGCTGCTCGTCACCTCCGACTACGCCCGCCACGAGTTCGCGACGCTCGCCGCGGCGGCCGAGTGCCCGATCGTGCAGGTCCCCCTCGGCGTCGACCTCGACCGCTTCCGGCCGCGGCACCACACCCGGTCCGAGGTCCTCCGGCTGATCCACGTCGGCCGGCTGTCGCGGGAGAAGTCGCCCGATCTCTCGGTCGGCACCGCTGTCGAGCTGCACCGCCGCGGCGTACCCCTCCGGCTGGACGTGTACGGCGACGGCCCGCAGCGCGACGAGGTCGAGGAGCTCGCCGGCGACGCGCCCGTCGTCTTCCACGGCCACGTCTCCGACCGGGACGAGATCGCCGCCCGGCTCGCCGAGGCGGACGTCGCGCTGTCGGTCTGTCCCGGCGAGACGTTCGGGCTGGCGGTGCTGGAGGCGCTGGCCAGCGGCACCCCGGTCGTGACCGCCGACCGGGGCGGCGCCCGCGAGCTCGTCGACGCGGACTGCGGCGCCTGCGCGGCCCCCGAGCCGTCCGCGCTCGCCGACGCGGTGCTCGACCTGGCAGCGCGCCCGCTCCGGAGGACGCGGGCCGCCGCGCGGTCCCGCGCGGAGCGCTTCCCGTGGTCGCGGACGGTCGCGGAGATGCTCGACCTGCATGCCGCCATCTCCGCCGGGCTGGCGGAGCCCGCCTACGCCTGAGATCCGACCCGACGGCGGTCCTGAGCGGGCGTCCAGTGGCCGACCGACGGCGACCTCGCCAGGCCGACGACGCCGCCGACCAGCAGGACCAGGGCGCACACCGCCACCGCCACCGCGGGCGGATCGGCGTCGAAGGCGACGCACGCGGCGGCGTACGCCACCACCGGGTTGGCGATCGTCATCCCGGCCATCGCCCACGGCAGCGGCCCGGCGGCGAGCGCCGCCTGGGTGAGCACCGTGCCGATCGAGGTGCTCGCGGGCGCGTGGCCGGTGAACATCACACGACCTGCCGGTGGCACCGACGTCGTCGTACGTTTCCCCGCTGGTGGCGATGTGGGAGGGTTCCGGTAGGAGTCTCGTCCGGGAGGAGCCAGGCCGATGTCGACCCAGGCAGGCGGGGAGCCGAGCCAGGCGGCCAACGTCAGCGTCCTCATCGAGGCGGCACTGGTCGCCATGGTGATGGTCGAGGCCTCCGGCCGGATCCTGATGGTCAACACCACCGCCGAGCGGCTCTTCGGCTACGGCCGCGACGAGCTCCTGACGATGCGCGTCGAGGAGCTCGTGCCGGAGCGGTTCCGCGCCGGCCACCCTGCGCTGCGCGGCGGGTTCTTCCGCAACCCGGCGCCGCGACCGATGGGGATCGGGCGGGACCTGTTCGGCGTACGCAAGGACGGGACGGAGATCCCCATCGAGATCGGGCTGAGCCCCGTGCGGATCGACGGGGAGCTGTACGTCGTCGCCTCGATCGCCGACATCACCGAGCGGCAGCGGGCCGAGCAGAGCCGACGCGAGGCGGCCGGCAACCGGCTGCGCCAGTCGATGCTCGACAGCCTGCCGATCAGCATGATCGCGACCGACGCCGAGGGCCGGGTCCGGTCGGTCAACCCGGCGTCGGTGACGCTGCTGGGCTACTCGCAGGACGAGCTCGTCGGGCGCGACGCCACGGTGCTCCACGACCCGGCCGAGCTGCAGACCCGCGCGACCCGGCTGTCCCGCAGCGAGGGCCACCCGGTCGCGCCCGGCTTCGAGGCGGTCGTGCTCGCCGGCCGGGCCCGCAACCCCGAGGACCGTGAGTGGACCTACCTCCGCCACGACGGCACCCCGGTCCCCGTCAGCGTCTCCGTCACCGAGCTGCACGACACCGACGGCCGCGCCGACGGCTACCTGCTCGTCACCGCCGACATCAGCGCGCGCCGGCAGGCGGAGAGCACGATCCGCCACATGGCCGGCCACGACGCGCTGACCGGGCTCCCCAACCGCGAGCTCCTCGACGCCCGGATCGCCGCCGCGGTCGAGGAGGTGTCCTCGGTCGGCGGACGGCTCGCTGTCCTCATCGTGAACCTCGACGACTTCAAACGGATCAACGACACCCTCGGACATCGCGCCGGCGACGTGCTCCTCGTCGAGGTGGCCCACCGGATCCAGGGCCAGCTCGGCCCGCGGGACGTCGTCGCCCGGCTGGGGGCCGACGAGTTCGCCGCCATGGTGCGCGACCCGTCCGCCGACATCACCGCCGACCCGCGCGTCCTGGCGGTCACCAACGCCGTCGGCGCGCCCGCGGAGATCGACAGCCACCACCTCCAGGTGTCGCCGACGATCGGCGTCGCCTCCTTCCCCGACGACGGCCGTGACGCCGGGGCCCTCCTCCGTGCGGCCGACCTCGCCGTACGCCACGGCAAGGAGGACGGGCCGGGCTCTGTCGTCGCGTTCCGGCCGGAGATGCTCGAGGCCTCCCAGGCCCGGCTCGGCCTGGAGGCGTCGCTGCCTGACGCGCTCGCCAACGGAGAGCTGTCGCTCGTCTACCAGCCGCAGGTCGCGCTGCCCGGGCGGCGTACGGTCGGCGTCGAGACGCTCATGCGCTGGAACCGTCCCGACCTCGGACCCGTCTCGCCGGCGGTCTTCATCCCGATCGCCGAGCGGAGCGACCTCATCGTCCGGCTCGGCGAGTGGACCCTGGCCGAGGGCTGCCGCCGGATCGCCGAGATCAACCGCAGCACCGGACGGGAGCTCCGGGTCGCGATCAACGTCTCCCCGCGGCAGTTCCTGTCGCCGACCCTGCGCCCGGCCGTCGCCCGCGCCCTCGAGTCCAGCGGCCTGCCGCCGCACAAGCTCGAGCTCGAGCTCACCGAGGGCATCCTGATGCAGGACCCGCAGCAGAGCGCGGCCCTCCTCCGTGACCTGCGCGCGCTGGGGGTGACCATCGCGATGGACGACTTCGGCACCGGGTACTCCAGCCTCGCCTACCTCACCCGCTTCCCTCTCGACGTGCTCAAGATCGACCAGTCGTTCGTGCGCCGGCTCGCCACCGATCCTGCCGACGCCGCCATCGTCGACGCCGTCATCGCGCTCGCCCACAGCCTCGGCATGACCGTGCTCGCCGAGGGTGTCGAGACCGAGGAGCAGGAGGCCTACCTCGTCTCGCGCGGCTGCGACGTCGGGCAGGGCTACCTCTACTCCCCCGGCGTCCCGCCGGACGACCTCGTCGGCTATCTCGGCGCCGAAGGCTGAGCCCGGACCGTAATCGGCCCCGAACGCCCGCGACGCGTGGACGAAACGGTTCGCTGGTCGAATCGGAGCGACCTGCCGCCGAGCGAGAGGACGACCGTGGTCACGAAGTTCCACCTGGGCTGGTTCCTGAACTTCGTCGCCGACGAGTGGAACGGCCCCTGGGGCGACGGGGGCCGCGACTTCTCCGGCGGGTTCTACGTCGAGATGGCCAAGAGCCTGGAGCGGGCGTGCTTCGACTACATCCTGCTCGAGGACAAGCTGATGGTCTCGACGGCGTACGACGGCACGATGAAGTACGACCTCAAGCACGGCGTGAACCCGAAGCACGACCCGGTGCCGCTCGCGGTGGCGATGCTGATGGCGACCCGGCGGATCGGGGTCATCCCGACGATGTCGACCAGCTTCTACCCGCCGTACCTCCTCGCCCGTCTCGCCAGCACCATCGACCACATGGCCGGCGGCCGCTTCGGCTGGAACGTCGTGACGTCGGCCGAGGACCGCTCCGCGCAGAACTTCGGGCTCGACCGGCTCTGGGAGCACGACGAGCGGTACGCCCGCGCCGCCGAGTTCCTCGAGGTCGTCACGAAGCTGTGGGACTCGTGGGAGCCGGACGCGATCGTGCGCGACCACGCCACCGGCACGTACGTCGACCACACGAAGGTCCACACGATCGACTTCGAGGGCAAGTACTTCAAGTCCCGCGGGCCGCTCAACACCGCCCGCAGCCCGCAGGGCTGGCCGACCATCGCCCAGGCCGGTGCCTCGCCGCCGGGACGCGAGCTGGCCGCGCAGTACGCCGACACGATCGTCACGCCGGCGATGAGCATCGAGCAGATGAAGGCCTACCGCGACGACATCCGGGAGCGGATGGCCGCCAACGGGCGCGACCCCGACCACGTGCAGCTGCTCTACATCGCGTCGCCGATCGTCGCCGACACGCACGAGGAGGCCGAGGCGAAGGCGGAGCGGTGGTTCAACGACCCGCTCTACATCGAGTACGAGCTGGCGGAGATCTCCTCGATCACGGAGATCGACTTCGCGCAGTTCGACCTCGACCAGCCCCCGCCGGACGACCTCACCACCAACGGCGAGCGCGGCGCACTGGCCAGCTTCCTGTCCGGGCCCCCGGGGCGGACGGTGCGGGAGATCGTCACCGGCAACGGCATGGGCGGCGGCAACCTCGACTTCACCGGCACCCCCGACGAGGTGGCCGACAAGATGGTCGCCGTCATGGACGAGGTCGGTGGCGACGGGTTCCTCATCACCAGCCCGGTGTGGCGGCTCAACCGGCGCTACGTCGTCGAGATCACCGACGGTCTGGTCCCCGCGCTGCAGCGGCGTGGTGCCACGCGGACGGCGTACGAAGCGCGGATGCTGCGCGACAACCTGCGCGCCTTCTGACCGCTGTCAGGAGGAGGGCGTGACGAGCGGCAGGAAGATCGTGTCGACGATCTCCTCGATCGTCTCCTGGCTCGCGGGCCGCAGCGTCATGAGGAGCTCGTGGCGGAAGAGGTCGAACGGGAGCGTCGCGATCCGCGGGGTGAGTCGCGCGGCGTCGATCTCGCCGCGCTCGATGCCCCGCTGCATCACCTGGTCCATGGACGTGGCGCCGTCGCCGATGAACGCGCGACGGAGGTCGGCCAGGCTGGTGCCGGTCTCCTCGTAGTAGCCGCCGAGCTGCAGCGCCATCAGGGTGATGACGCCGGCGCGGCTCTTGTTCGCGTGGGTCAGCACCGCGATCAGGTCGCCGCGGAGCGACCCGGTGTCGGGCACGGTCCGGTCCTCCTGGGCGCCACGGTGGGCGACGGCGGCGCGTACGAGCTCCTGCCGGGTCGCCCAGCGGCGGTAGACCACCGGTCTGCTCGTCGCGGCGCGGCGCGCGACGCCGTCGATGGTGAAGCCGGCGTACCCGTGCTCGACGAGCTCGTCCCAGGCGGCCTCGAGGATCGCCGTCTCGAGCGCCTTGCCGCGTCGGCGCTGCGGCTGCTTGCCGTGCTCGTTAAGACTCACTTGCGTATCTTATCGCGCCGGCGTACCGTCCTGGTTTAGATACAGTCGTGTACCCAAAGGGGACGAAGTGAGCGAGCAGAGCAGCAGGTCCGGGCTGGACCCCCAGGTCGTACGCATCGCGATGGCGATCATCGCCGGCGGCATCGCGGTCATCTTCGACACCACCATCGTGAGCGTCGCGCTGCACCAGCTGGCGGCGAGCCTCGACACCACGGTCAGCACCATCCAGTGGGTCAGCACCGGTTACCTGCTGGCGATGTTCCTCGCGATCCCGGCGACCGGCTGGCTGCAGGCCAGGATCGGCGGCAAGCCGCTCTGGCTCATCGCCCTCGGCGTCTTCCTGCTCGGCTCGGTGCTGTGCGCGTGCGCGTGGGACGCGCCGAGCCTGATCGGCTTCCGCGTGCTCCAGGGCCTCGGCGGCGGCGTGATGATGCCGCTGATGAGCACGCTCATCATGCAGGCCGCCCAGGGTCAGGCGCTGGGGCGGCTGATGGCGGTCATCGGACTGCCCGCGGCGCTCGGCCCGATCCTCGGGCCCACGCTCGGCGGCGTCATCCTGAACTGGCTCGACTGGCGCTGGCTCTTCCTCGTCAACGTGCCGATCTGCGCCGTCGGGATCACGCTCGCCCTCCGGATCCTGCCCGACGACCGACCTACGCCCGGGCACCGCGCCGCGCTCGACGTCGTCGGGCTGCTGCTGGTCTCGCCCGGCGTGCTCGGGGTGATCTACGGGCTGTCCAACGTCAGCAAGTCCGGCGGCTTCGACCGCACCGACGTGTGGCTGCCTGGCGTGATCGGCGTGGTCCTGATCGCGGCCTTCGTCCTCTGGGCCGTACGCCGCGGGTCCCGCGCGCTCATCGACGTACGCCTCTTCCGCCACCGCCCGCTCGCGATCTCCGGGCTGCTGATGTTCCTGATGGGCTTCACGCTGTACGGCGCGATGCTGCTCCTGCCGCTGTTCTGGCAGGAGCTGCGCGGCCACGATGCCCTCGGCGCTGGCCTGCTGCTCATCCCGCAGGGCGTCGGCAACCTGCTGTCCCGCACCCTCGGCGGCCGAGCCACCGACGAGATCGGGCCTCGCGCCGTCGCGATCGCCGGCTTCGCGATCGTGGCCCTCGCGACCGTGCCGTTCGCGTTCGCCGACGCGGACACGAGCACCGTCTGGCTTCTCGCCGTGCTCGTCGTTCGTGGCGTCGGTCTCGGCCTGGTGCTCACACCGCTGATGACCGTCGCCTACGTCGGGCTCGAGCGGAGCGAGGTCCCCGACGCGAGCATCATCACCCGGATCGCTCAACAGCTGGGTGGGTCGTTCGGCACCGCCGTACTCGCCGTGATCCTCGAGTCGGCCGCCAAGGGCGGCCCACTCGCCACCGCCTTCGACCACGCCTTCTGGTGGGCGACCGCCTTCACTCTCGCCGCCACCGCGCTCGCCGTCGTGCTGCCCGGTCGGCCGGCCCGCGAGCCCGTCGCCGCCCGGGCCTAGCGCGGGATCGGTAAGTCCATTAGTCCTCTATGATCGCCTCGCCCCGCTGCCTCAGCGCCGCCAGCCCGTCCAGCATGGCCTGGAGCCTGTCCGGTGAGTGGCCGACCCAATCTTCCAGCTCGCCCACGATGCGCAGCGGCTCGCGGCTCCGGAACGACCTGGTCGGGTTGCCGGGGAACTTCTTGCCCGTGACGTTGGGGTCGTCCTCGAATTCGCCGGTCGGCTCGACGAGGTAGACCCGTCCACGACCCTCGCCGGCGGCCAGCTCGGCGCCCCACGTCGCGGCGTCGAGCGTCGCGGTGAAGTAGATGTAGTTCATCGCCCGCCCGGCCTCGTAGTTCGACTCCCGACCGGCCACGAGCAGCTCGCCCACCGCGAGATCGGCCTTCGTGCCGTGAAGGTAGACGCCGTCCTCATAGACCTCGAACGGCACCGGCTCGCCTGATGCGTTCACGCGACGACGATAGTGGTCCCCCGCTCCGATGCCGATCGAGTTTCTGGGTTGCTCTGGTGACTCTGCCGCCGCTGTCAGTCCTCGGGGCGCCTGCGCAGGCGCTTGATCTCGCCGTGTCTCTTCTTCTGCTGGATGCGTCGCTGTTTGGACCCCTTCGAGGGCTTCGTCGGAACCCGCCGAGCAGGTGGCGGCCTCATCGCCTCCTGGAGCAATCGCCCGAGACGCTCCTCCGCAGCGCGGCGGTTGCGCAGCTGGGAGCGGTGCTCCGTCGCCGCGACCACCACCTGACCGCCGAGACGGGCGAGCATCCGCGAGGTCACTCCATGCGTCGGCGACAGGCGGTTCAGTCATTGTCGAGCGCGGCGGATCGGTCCGGTCCTGGGTCCAGCCGAGCCGCGTGGTCGGGTCGGGATGATGAAGCTGGTCGATGACGTGGAGGACCGGGATCAGCCGCTCCGCGACGTCGAGCCCGTCGTCAGCGAAGTCCCATCCGTCGCGGGTTAGGATCCAGCCTTGCCCGCTGGTCACGCTCTGCACGCGCACCACCATCGACAGCTGCTGGTCACCGACGTACCGCCGCGACAACCGCAGCGCCGTCGACCAGCGGTCGTCCATGGGCGGTCGAGCATCTGACAGCCGTCGTAGGCGGAGGTCGTTCGAGCTCGCGGCGTAGCTCTGGACGTCGGGATGCTCGTAGCGGTACGGCAGGACCGCCTCCACACCCTCGTGTGCCCGCGGCTGCTGACCCGCCAGGCGACGTACACGCTGTTGGTCCGTGGGGCAAGTATGACCGGACTTCAGCTCCGCGCACTCCGAATTTGTTGGGCACCCGGACGTCGGGCGGGCCGGGGGTCGCAAGCGGGTGCGCAGGCTTAGGCAGGGAAGGCTGGCCGCGGTCGTGCCGCAGGCACGATCCTGCCGGTCGCGCCCGCGAGTGCGTCGCGGATCGGCTGGATGCGCTCGGCGAGCGAGATCCGCATCGCGGTCTCGGCCCGGCGCTGGACCTGTTGGGTGGGGCGCCGGCGAGCGGTGTCGTACGCGGTCAGGGCCTCCTCGATCGGCTGCTCGGCGAGCAGTCGGGCGAGGGTGACGGCATCGACGATCGACTCGCAGGCGCCGCGCCCCAGATTGGGGCACATCGCGTGGGCCGCGTCGCCGACCAGCACGGCGCGCCCCCGCGCGAAGGTGCGCAGCCGGCCCACGGTCCAGATCCGTTGCGCCAATGTCGTCGTCTCCTCGGCGGCGCCGAGCACCGGGGCGATGGCCGCGGCCCGGGCTCCGGAGAGCTTCTCACGGGCGAGCTCGAGCGCCTCGGCCGCGTCGACCCGGTCGGGCCCGAGCTCGGAGCGGAACGCGACGTACCAGTTGGTGCCTGGCGGCTGCGGGCTGGTCCCGAAGAGCACGCCTCGGCCCCAGTGCTCGCCGTAGTCTGAGGCGGGGAGCTCCACCGGGACCACTCCGCGCACCGCGAGGTAGGGGGTCAGGTGGGCGTGCGCCTTTGCGGGGTCGATCAGCGCGCGGACCACGCTGTGGACGCCGTCGGCCCCGACGAGCACGTCGGCCAGGTCGCAGCTCGTGTCGCCCACGCGACCGGTCATACGTCGGACCGAGGCCGGGATGGCGGCGTCCAGCGCGCGCAGCAGCTCGCCGCGGGAGACGAGCAGGCCCGGCGGCACCGAGAGCTCGAGGAGCCGGCGACCACTGGTTGTGAGGATCGGGAAGCGCTCGATCCCCGGCATCCCGCGGAGGGCGTCGTAGGCGCCGATCGATTCCAGGGCCGTCCGGGCCTCGGGCCACATCGCCAGCGTGGTGCCGGCGTCGGGCAGGTCAGGGCGCTGCTCATGCACCGTCACCTCGAAACGCTCGGGGTCCAGCGCCGCTGCGAGCGTGAGCCCGGCGATGCCGCCGCCGACGATGCTGATCCGGGTCATGACATCCAAGTTACGACGTTTGTAGTGGCGTGTCACTACGTTTGTCGTGCACGGCGTGACTACGATCCGGCCATGCCCGACCGCCGTACCGCGTTGGCCGACGCCGCCGTCACGCTGGTCGCCGAGCGGGGCCTCAAGGGGCTCACCCATCGCGCCGTCGACGCCGCGGCCGGCGTACCGCTCGGGACGACCTCCAACTACTGGCGCACCCGCGAGGCGCTGATCGACGCGGTCGTCGCACGCTTCGAGCAGCGCGACCTGGCGCAGCTCTCGGCCGGGGGTGGGGAGGCGCCGACTACGCCGGAGGCTGTCGCCAGTACGGTCGCGGCCGCGCTGGCCACCTTCGTCACCGAGCAGGGCGAGCTCACACGTGCCCGGTTCGCGCTCGCGCTCGCACGGCCCGACGCCGTCGCAGCGGCGCACCGTCGGCTGCTCGGATTCGTCGAGGGCATCCTCACCGCGACCGGTGTGGCGGAGCCGGCAATCCGGGCGCGGCGGCTGGCCGACTACGGCGACGGCTTCATGCTGCACGCCCTGACCACGCGGCGCGGCGAGCCAGTCGACATCGAAGAGGCCGCCGCCGCGATCCGGGCCCTCCTCACCGGCTGAGACCGCCCGCTCGCTCCCACGACTGATCGCCCACGCAACACACCACGCCGCCAGCGCCTCACCGAACCGATCCGGGCGTCCTATCGCAGCGACCGGCGCGCATATGTCCCGGTCGTCGCGCACCGGCCGCCTCAATCCGCGCCGAAGGCAGGATGACGGCTGGAGATCTTGCGGACCTCGCTGAGATGCCCACCGAAGAAGCCCCCTGCTGTCGCGGCCAGGCCACCGCCGACCGCGAGGATCGTCCCCGTCAGGTGCCGGTCACTCCGTCGGGCGAGCCACGACAACGCGTACAAGCTGAGTGCCGAGGAGTTCACCGCCGCATGGACGAGACCGGTCCGCCGATCGCGCTGTTCGTCGATCGATGCCCACTCTGCGATCCCGGTGAGCGCCGTCGGGAGCGCGGTGATCGCGCCCATGCCGATCAGACGGCGCGCGGCTGGTCTGAGGTCAGGACCGGCGGTGAGGTCGAGCAGAGTGCCCGAGAACCACATCCCGAGCGGGAAGTCTGTCATCGGGGGATGGATGCCGTGTCCGAGCCAGTGACCGTGCAGGATGCCGCGCGCCCGAGGCGTGCGGATCAGCAGCTCGGCAGCAGGGCGCACGGCGCGGTCCACCCCGTCGAGCAGCTCGACGCTTTCCACCCGGAGCGCCGACCGGACGAAGACGTTCATCGTGAACCCTCCGCCAGACGCTCGAGAAGCTCGCCGAGCCGGACCTGGTCACCCTTCTGGGGGACGAGGATGCTGATCCGCCCACCGAGCTCGTCGATGTCCTGCTGTGTGAGTGACGGCATGGTCCGAGGTACCCCGGCGGCCACGGCGCACGCCCGCTGACCTCTACCGTCACACGGCCGTCCTGTTTGACGGATGCCGGGCTGGTTACCGCACGACCGTGACGAGTTCCGGATCCCACGATGAGCCCCTCAGCACCGACGATCTCCCGCCGGAGGAGGGCATAGAGCGCAGCGACATTGAGGAGCGGCTCGACGAGGACCCGGAGGAGCAGAAGAACTACACCGAAACCCACGGCATCGACGAGTCCCTGCAAGAGGACTCCTAGGCCGAAGACGACTCCCATCCGGAGTGCCCTGCGGATCGAGGTTTGCCCGTAGGAGACGCCGTCGACTAGGTAGTCGAAGGTAGTTGCGTACGTCCACCGAGGCGGTATCGGCCCAGCGCGGCGATCGGGGAATGCCCTCTCATGCCGCGATCCGGAACCAGATGCGGCGGGTATACCGCGAGGAACCGCCGCGGCACTCCATCGAGGACGCGCCCGCGGCGCATCGATGCAGGTGCATTCGGTGAGGTGCGCGGTCAGCGTGCGCGGCTTCGACCAGGCGGCCACATCACCAACGCAGAACCGACCCGGCCGGGAATGACACAAGGAGCCGTCCCGGCCACATCACAGCGAGCACCTGCTGCTGCCGAACTTGCCGTCCCGGTCATCGCGTGGAGGCGAGGCAGCGCGGGGTCATCTGCTACGACCCCATCTCGAAGAGGTCATCTGGACCACTCGCGCGACTACTCGGCTGCACCGCACGCACGCTGGAGGGCGCAACTGCTCTGCGGCGTACGACGTCGTGGCCATCAGGCCAGATCGCGCACCCGCGCCATCAGGTCCAGGCTCGGGAACGTGTCGTTCCGGATCTTGTCGAGGAGTACGGCGGCATACGCCGGCATCTCCTCTGGCCGGAGCAGCTCCTCGACGAAATCCATCATCGTCGACGACGGATACGGGTCCTCCTGGACTTTCTCTAGCAACATCGAGACGAGCTCGCGGTGCGGGTCGAACCCCTGGTCCGACGACTGGTCCTCGGTCACGATCCCTCCCTGGGTTGATCGGCGGATGCCGACGCGGTACCCCCACCGCCGTGCGGACGTGCCTCCGACCTCTCATCCGCCGGATCTTCGACGATCGCGAGGCCGTCGGCCCTGATCGAGGCCGCTCTCGAGCCGGCGCCGACCGGCTCTGCACTTGACCAGGACACGTACAGGACACAGACACCCGGATTGCCCGTACCTCGCCGTACTCGCCGGACACGCCCGGACAACACGGAACAGGCCCCTGACCGACGTTTCCGCAGCAGGGGCCCGTTTCCCCGCCAACGCCGGTCCTACGAAGGTCGTCACACCGGCCTACGAAGGTCGTCACACCGGCTGCGAGTACGCCGGATGGATCGCCAATCGGCGGCGTAGCAGCTTAGGACGGCCGGTGGTCGGGCGTGCTGGTCTGCTCAGACTCGGCACCGGTGCCCTCAGGGTCGTCTGTCCGGTCCTGGGACTCCTCCAGGATCACCTCGGCCTGCTCCTGCGGGTCATCGCTGCCGGCGGCGACCTCCTCGGGCAGCAACTCGGCACGCGACTTGATGTGGGCTTCGTCAGGGAAGTTGGTCATGCCGAACAGGTACCCCGCAGGCCATCTTGGCCCGCCGGGCAGGTTCTCCGACGTGAGGCCCTACCGGCGCCACGACGTCAGTGCCGGCAGTGCGGAGTCCGTCCAATAGGGCTGGTCACCAGCGGGCAGCCGGGCCGCGCCCGGGTAGTGCTCCAAGGCGTGTCACTTTGGCTCCGCTTAGGGGTACCGGGCGCAGAGTGTCCGTCGGTTCTCCTTCGGGTGAGACATGCTCATTCGCACGGGTGCGAGCGCGGGCGGCACGCCTCATCCCGATTGCACCAGGACCCGCAGATCGTGTCGTACGCATTTTCATCCCCGCCGATAACTGCTCGCCCGATCCCTACGGCCCCATCGAACGCGCGGGAAGTTGAATCCAGACAGGACTGGTGGTCAACCGATGAAGCCGTCATATGCGTACAGTCCAGACTTCTACCCGCCGCAATCGCCTGCTGCAGCGGGACGATGCACGTGGCATCAGCTCGGCAGCCACGACGCGGCCACCTGCACCGGTGAGGCTGTGGTGTCCTTCCAGGGCCGCGACGATCGGTGGCAGGCGGGTTGCTCGGCCGCCCTTGAGCAGCTCGTCGAGCGCGGCGAGATCGAACCCTTGGGCCAAGGCGCCTGAGCTGAGCCACACGGCGTAGCTCATGCTCCGTTGGCGGCCTCATGCCAGTCCCAATGGACCTGGTCGTAACCGCCGTCGGCGGGCACGAGGACTCCGCACACCCGGCATACGAGTTGGCCGTCGAGCGCATCGAAGATGGCCAGGGTGTCCGCCGCTTCAGCACCGCCGTCGTCATTCATACATACCTCCTTCAGATGTCCATCGCCCCGGGCCGGTGTCTCCTGCGATCTCGGCGCCCGACTCTCCGACCTCGGCGGTCTCGGGAGGACCTTCGGTACGGGTCTCCGTCTCCTCGGTGGCGCCCATGATGGTGATGATCTGGTCCCGGTCGCCCGCCGACGGGAGACCCCACTCCGGCTGATAGCCGTAGACGACGTCGAGCAACCGGCCGTCCGAGAGGTTGTCGAGGATCTCCACCGCCCGGGGCCCGATCAGGGCCGGATGCTCCACACCCGCGGCTTCCGAGACCTTCAACAGATCACGCCGCAGCGTCTTGATGTAGTTCGTGACACGCACCGCCTTCTGCACGGGATCCAGACCGTGGGCCAACCACGGGTTCTGCGTCGCCACGCCGGTCGGGCACTCGCCGGTGTGGCACTTCTGGGCCTGCACGCAGCCCACCGCCAGCATCGCCTCCCGTCCGACGTTGACCATGTCCGCGCCAAGGGCGAACGCCACGACGGCGTTGTCGGGCAGGCCGAGCTTGCCGGATCCGATGAACGTGATGTGTTGCTGTAGCCCGCGCCGGGCGAAGATGCCGTACACCCGAGCGAACCCGAGACGGAACGGCAATGAGACCGCGTCGGTGAAGATCAGCGGCGAGGCCCCGGTACCCCCTTCGCCGCCGTCGATGGTGATGAAGTCGACGCCACGATCCCCCGCTGCCATGGCGTCGGCCAACTCCTCCCAGAATCCAAGGTCGCCCACCGCCGACTTGATGCCAACCGGCAGACCGGTCTCCTCGGCCAGGGACTCGACGAAGTCGAGCAGGGAGTCGACGTCATCGAACTCCGAGTGCCGTGACGGGCTCAGACAATCGACGCCTTCCTCGACACCTCGCGTGTGGGCGATCTCCGCGGACACCTTCGGTCCCGGAAGGACGCCGCCCAGCCCCGGCTTTGCTCCCTGGCTGAGCTTGATCTCCAGCGCCTTGACGGGCGCGTAGTCCACCAGCTCCTTCAGCCGCGGCAGGCTGAACCTGCCGTCCTCGTCGCGGCAGCCGAAGTGCGCCGTTCCGATCTGGAAGATCAGGTCACCGCCGTTGCGGTGATATGGCGAGACGGCACCCTCACCGGTGTTGTGCAGGCACCCCGCAGCCGCGGCCCCACGATTGAGCGCCTCGATCGCGTTGCCCGACAGAGACCCAAAGCTCATCCCCGAAATGTTCACCACCGACTCCGGCCGGAACGCACGGCGACGGCCTCGCGGGCCACCGAGGATCTTCGCCGACGGCAGCCGCGCCTCCTGACCCACCGCGCCGTGGGTCGGGTAGGCGCGACCGAAGGTCTTGTGGTGCACGATCACGTTGCCGTCGGAGTGCTCCAAGTCGTTGTCGGTACCGAACCCGAAGTAGTTGTTCTGCAGCTTCGCCGAGGCGTACACCCAGCGCCGCTGATCGCGGTTGAACGGCCGCTCCTCGTCGTTACTGGCCACGATGTACTGCCGCAACTCCGGCCCGATTGCCTCCAGCCAGAACCGCGCATGACCAACGACCGGGAAGTTCCGCAAGATCGCGTGCCTCCGCTGTACAAGGTCATGGGCTGCCAGGGCGCCCAACGCTGCTGACGGCACCGCAGCGACCCACCTCTTCTTCATGCTCATGCCGTACCCGGGCCGATCGCCTCGCACTACCACCACGCGCACCGACCCACCGTCGGGCCAGACGCTCGGCAAGGAACCCGCGTCTATCCGCCGCCTGCCGTGCGCGTACGACCGCCACAACGGAGAGCGCCTTCCCGGGAACCCCGGACGATGGGAGGATCAGCCAGGAGGTTCGAGATGCCGCGTCAGATCATTACGACGTCGAACGCACCGCGCTCGCCGCTCTTCAGCCAAGGCGTCAAGGCCGGATCCTCGGTGTTCATCTCGGGAACCACGGGTGTCGACCCGAGCACCGGTCGCATGGCCGGTGACAGCATTCAGGCTCAGACCCGCCAGGCGTTGGCGAATTGCGAGGCCATCCTGCGGGAGGCCGGCGCGACGCTCGATGACGTTGTCGAGGTAGGCGTGCTGCTCACCGACCCTGGCGACTTCGCTGGCATGAACGAGGAGTACGCCCGCTGGTTCCCGTCCGATCCACCGACCCGCTACGCGGCCAGGTTAGGAGCCGAGATACCAGGACTACTTGTCTCGATTCGCATGATGGCATCGCTTGCCTGACCGTCAGGCCGATTGTCAACCGTTGCCCTGGGCATTGTCAGCGCAGACCGCATGTTGCGGTGGACTGTCTTCCATCACTCGAAGGTCTCCGCGTGGCCGCTGTACCCGATCACCTTCCCGGAGCCCCCTTAGGTCGTTGTCCGTCCCCACGATGTGCGCACGGCCGCCGATAGGAGGGCAGAACAACCGGCCACAGCGGTGTCCAAGTTCAGGTCTCCGACAGGCCGCCCTTTCTGGGAACGGGCGATCCCGCAGGCCCAGAGTCCCCGAGTCCGGATGATTCTCCGCAGGCCCCGCAGAGCCACGCGTGAGATGAAAGAGTCCTGGCCTACACAGGAAGGCTGGGACTCCATGCTGGTGGTTCGTGCGCTGCTAATTGCCGGGCCATTCGCCGGTCCATCGTTGGAAGAGGCGGGCGCCGCCACGGTTGATGAGTGCGCGGACAACGGAGAAAATAGCGCCCTGGATCACGGCAGCGATGAGGATCTGCTGCAGCGGATACTTCGACTCCAGTGGCTTGGGTGCATCGTCGCTGGTGCTGGGCACGAGATGCTTCCAGACTTGTTGGAAGATCTGTCCGGCGATGAGGCCGCCGATGATGCTGCCGGCCAGTCCCCAGGGTCGGTAGAGGATCTTGGCTGGCTTGCTGGCTGGTTGTTCGCGTTTCATAGGAGCCTTCTTCATAAGAATTGTGATGGGTCGGAGCGCAGGCTGCTTGGCTTGCGGATCCTGCGGCGCCTGCTATGTCAGTGATCCACCGGTCGAGGACAGTCGGTCGGGCTAGTCGTCGGTGCCGCGGCTGCGGCGCAGGCGCCGGCCGCGTTCGATGTCCTTGCGACGCTTCTTGGCGTTCTTGTCGCTGACCCGGGTATCGCGCGGGGGAAGCTGGAGCTCCTCCTCGGCGGGGATCCCTGCTTGGAGCTGGCGTCCGCGTTCGAGCTCGGCATCGAGCTCGGCGCCGAAGAGCAGCGCGAGGTTGGTGATCCACAGCCACAGCAGAAACACGATGACGCCGGCCAGCGAGCCGTAGGTCTTGTTGTAGGACGAGAAGTTGGCGACGTAGAACCCGAGCCCCACCGAGGCGATGATCCAGACCACGATGGCGACCACTGCCCCCACACTGATCCAGCGGAACTTGGGTTGTCGCACGTTTGGGGTGGCGTAGTACAGCAGCGCCACGATGAGGATGACCGCGACCAGCAGGACCGGCCACTTCGCGATGTTCCACACCGTCACCGCGGTTGAGCCCAGGCCGATGGCGTTGCCGACCGCGCTCGCTGCCGGACCGGTCAGCACCAGTGCGAGGGCCACGAGCGCGGTGAGGAGGACGGTGACGAGGGTGAGCAGTAGCATCAGCGGCCGCAGTTTCCAGATCGGGCGACCTTCGGGGACCTGATAGATCCGGTTCATCGCCCGTCCAAAGGCGCCGACGTAGCCGGAGGCGGACCACAGCGCGGCCGCAAGACCGATAATCAGCGCGAAGCCGGCCCCACCGCTGTTCGCCAGCTGGGTCAGCGTCGGTCGTAGCGTGTCGGCGGCCGAGGACGCACCGACATCGGTGAGGATCTGCAGCAACGTGTTCACCGTGCTTTGGGCCTGCCCCACCAGACCGACCAGTGAGAGCAGGGCGATCGCAGCGGGAAAGAGCGCCAGCACCGCGTAGTAGGTCAGCGCGGCCGCCAGGTCGGTGCACTGGTCGGCGGAGAATTCCCGCAGCGTCGTCCTCGCCACATACATCCATGACGACTTCTTGATGTCGCCAGGCGAGTCAGGCTTCGCCCGGAAGTCGGGCTCATGGTCCATGGCGCCACCTTGTCGGGCATCCGCGTCGCGATCAGCATGCCGATTCATCGACGGCTCCGCCGCCAGATCACGACAGCGACCACACCGGTCAGAACGACACCAGCAGCGACTGCACCGATTCGCGCCGTACCGGTGGGCCGCCCCTGCTCATCAGTCACGGACGCGCGGGCGCGCTGGCTCGCGCGGCTGGTGCCCTCCGCGACTCGACTCCGCAGGCGGGTCGCAGCGGCTGTGGCCTGCTCTTTCCTGGCAGCGAGCGCTTCTCGGCTGCGTGTCTTCACATCGAGCCGCGAGGTGAGCTCGTCCACCGTCCGTGCGAGCTCCTGACGGGTCTCGTGCAGGTCCGCCTCCACCGCCGCGATGCTCGGATCACCCTGGCTATCGCTCTGGTTGGTGTGGCTACCGCCGTCGGCAGCCTCGCTGCCCGCGCGGTCGCCGTCGCCGCTCCCACGGGGGAACTGGTCGCTTGTCGTCACCGGTTGCTCCCTTCGCCGCTTCCGCCGACGTTGCGTGCGTCCGTGCTGCGTGTGTCGGCCCTGCGCGTCTGTTCGTGGTGTTTGAGCGCATCGACGTCGCGTTTGATGTTGTCGGCAGTCCGCTCCGGGCTTAACGGCGTAGCCTGGTCGACCCGCTTCTTGCCGAAGAACGCGATCCCGGCCGCCGCGGCCAAGAGCACCACAGCGACGATCAGAGCCGCGAGCCACGCGTCGATCGCCAAGGCCAGCGCCAACACGACGGCGGCGATCAGCACGCCCACGCCGTAGAGCGCCATCACTCCTGCTGCGCCGAAGGCACCAACACCGGCCCCGGCGCGCTTGGCCTTCTGGGACAGCTCGAGTCGTGCCAGCTCCAACTCTCCGCGGAGCAGAGTAGTCATCTCCTGCGACAGCCGTGAGACAAGTACCCCTGTCGACGCCTCCCCCTGATCGGGCCCTACTGACGGCTCGCCGGGGCGCCTGGGCTCGAAGCCGAGGCCCTCGTATTCACCGGTCCCCGGCCCGCTCACGGCACCGACTCCGAGCCCGTACCCGCGGCGGGTGTTGAGGCCGACGCTGAGCCGGATGTACCGGAGCCGGATGTTCGGGGCAGCTTCTCCTTCGCCGCGGCTTGCACCTGGTTTGCCTTTTCCTTCGCCACATCCTGGGCTTGGCTGACCTTGTCTTGCACCCGCGGGTCCCGCCACAGCTCCTGGGCCTTGGCGACGATCGCGTCGTAACGATCCCGGCCCGCCCGAGCCCCCAGGACATACCCGGCCGCAAAGGTGGCCGCCATCATCGATTTCCTCACCATGAGCCTTCCTCCCTCTCTGGACACGGCAGGAAGTACCCGCCCGCTTACACCGTAAACGCAATTCTCGACGGTTCGGTTGTTCGCGCTTACAGTGTAAACCTCCGGCGTTTACACCGTAAACAGCGGGATGAGCAACGGTTCCATCAGGCCAGGGACGCGGCACGCCGGTCCCAACGAGAGGAAGTGACCATGCTCAACGAAACAGAGCTGCACGACGTGCTCGGTAGCACCGCCTATGGTGCGGACGGAAGCAAGGTCGGCAAGGTGGGCCAGGTGTTCGTCGACGACGAGACCGGCAGGCCGGAGTTCGCGACCGTGAACACGGGCTTGTTCGGTACTAGCGAGTCATTCGTGCCTTTGGCCGACGCGACCTTCGACGGCGAGCGGCTGATCGTCCCGTTCTCCAAGGAACAGGTCAAGGAGGCACCGTCCGTCGAGCTCGACGGCGAGCACCTCGACCAGGCCGAGGAACGGCGGTTGTACGACTACTACCGGATGCCGTACTCAGAGGCCTTGAGCGACTCCGGCCTCCCCGACAGTGGCCGCACCGAGACCGCCGCCCCCGATGCCGGGCTCCCGACTGGGACCGCAGGGACCGACACCTCGCGCTCTGCCGGCGACGACGTCACCGGGCCTACGACGGATGAAGCGATGACGCGCGCGGAGGAGCACCTCGACGTCGGCGTCCGCAGCGAGGAGGCCGGCCGGATCCGGCTGCGCAAGTACGTGGTGACCGAGCAGGAGACGGTCACGGTGCCGGTCCGCAAGGAGCGGGCCACGCTCGAGCGTGAGCCGATCACCGATGCCAACCGCGACGATGCGCTGGCAGGCCCCGCGATCTCCGAGGGGGAGCACGAGGTCGTCCTTCATGAGGAGCGCCCGGCCGTGGGCACCACCGCCGAACCGGTCGAGCGGGTGCGCCTGGGCACCGAGTCGACCACCGAGGAGGAGACTGTCACAGGCGATGTCCGCAAGGAGCAGATCGAGGTCGAGGGCGACGCCGACCAGCGCCCGGAGAAGTAGCGGCCCAGGGGCCGGTCGAACGCAGCACTGCTGCCCGGCCCCACTAGGGCGTCTTGGCGCTGAGCATGAGTTGCAGCCGGTTGGTCAGCTCCTCCAACGCATCCTCGAACTCCAGCGCCGAGTGGTCCTCCGAGAGGGCGGGTCGCAATCGGCGTACCGTGGAGTACTCGGCTAGCCCGCCGGACTCGTTATCCTCCTCCAGCACGTCGAGAGGCCCCACGTCCGCGCCATGGGTCGACACCTCGAGAAGAAGGTGGCCGAGCAGGAAGCTGGTGAAGGCCCGGTAGGCGCCAACCGCGTTCGCGTCATCGAAGCCGGCTGAGGTCAGGGCGACCAGGAAGCGCTCCACCCACGCCAAGCTGCGCAGCGGCGGACGCAGCCATGGTGCCTCCAGCGGACGAGAGGCAACGAGGGGAAACACCTTGGGATGCGCAAGGGCGATCCGCCGCACGCCGTGGGCAAGGCGGATCACGAAGTCCTGCCAGCCATCTCGCGGCTCGAGGCAGACCTCCGGGTCCCGTTCGAGGTCCTCGGTGATCGCCTGCACGACTGCGTCGAGAAGCTCCTCACGACCCGGGACGTGGCGATACAGCGACATCGCCTCAACACCGAGCGCTTCGCCCAGTCGGCGCATGGTCAGCGCCGGAAGTCCGTGTTCGTCGATGAAGGCAACGGCGGCGTTGACGACGCGCTCCCGGCTCAACGGCGCGCGCGCTGACGGCGGCTCCTCTCCCGCCGCCAAGCTCGCATCGGCGTCCGGATACTCATCGTTCATCTCGGCGGCACGGCTCCTTCTTGGCGAACGCTCACCACCCTATGCCAGCCGCGCGTCACCGGCCTCGTGTCACCCCGCAAGCCCGGGCACCACTGCAGGTCGGCGGCTTGCGACTCGGTTGGCGAGAGGCGCCCCACCACCCTCCTCTGCCCGGCCAGGCGGCCGCTGGCACGTCGTCCTGCCCGCCCGGCTCCGGGCCGCTGAGGTCCACACGACTGACCGGATCTGGCCCGCCGGATCGCCTCATGCTTCTGCCGTTCCGCATGCTTCTGCCGGTCCGCGGCTAGCTCGAGGCGTACTAGACGGAGTCCGGGTCGACCTCTGGGGCAGCAGGGGCTGCCGGGTCGTCCGGTTCGGGGTCGGGGCTTGATTCAGAGCCGGGGTCGCCACTGGGCACGACGGTGGGGTCGGGGCTGGGTTCGCTTGGCGTTGTCGTCACACCTGCAGGTGCCCGGCCGGCTCGACCGGTACTAGCGACGGTCTGCCGCAGACGTCCACTGAACGGCGGTTGGCATGCTGGAGCACGGGTTTCGTGGTAGCCAGTCGACCGGCAAGATCCTGAAGCCGCTTCTCGCTGATCACTGGTTCATCCTCCCGCCAACGCATGGCTCATCCCACGCCTTATCCGCGACAGTTCACGAGCGAGGAGCGTCATGCCGCCGCCGCGAGCGGACTCGGGCGCCTACTTCGACTCAGAGATCGAGCTCGACGTCGTCAGACCAATTGTCCGGTGGAGTCGGGTGCAGGGATAGGTGCTCGTGGACGGCGGTCCAGCCTCGGTCGGCTCGCTGGAACACGATCGTCTCCCGCTCGAGGGTGGTGGATTGTTCGCCGTCGAAGGTTGCCGTCGTGTGCACGGTGTGGGTTAAGACGGCGACCTCGTTGGAGACGATCTGGACCCTCTGGTCGGAGGACCGGCATTCGAGGATGCGGAAGCCGTGCTCGTGCTCCCAAAGCTTCCACAGCTGCTCCCACTGTCCGCGGCTCTCCAGGCGGGCGGGGTGGTTGTGGAAGATGAAGGTGGCCTCGGGGTCGAAGCCGGCGAAGTACGCGGCGGCGTCATGCCGGGCGAATGCCGCTACGAGCCGCTCAGCCGCCTGGAGGACTTCGGCTCGCTCGCTCATGCTGGTGCCCCCGTCTGGTCGCCGGAGGATCCGGTCGTCGGGACGGGGCCGGCAGCCGCGAGGGCCATTGCGGAGAGGAGTTCGTAGCCAACGTGGGCGGCGGCGATGCCGGTGATGGCGGCGTGGTCGTAGGCGGGTGCAACCTCGACGATGTCGGCGCCGACGATGTTGGTCTGGGCGAAGCCACGCAGGACGGCCAGCAGCTCACGGCTGAGCAGCCCGCCGGACTCGGGGGTGCCGGTGCCGGGCGCGAAGGCCGGGTCGAGGACGTCGATGTCGACCGAGACGTAGACGGGCCGCTCGCCGACCCGTGCGCGGATCTGCTCGATGACGCCACGCACGCCCAACTCGGGCACCTCGGTGGCGGGGATGATCTGGAAGCCGAGGTCGCGGTCGTCGACGAGATCACGGGCGCCGTACAGCGGGCCACGGATCCCGACGTGGAGACAGGCCGAGGTGTCGAGCAGACCTTCCTCGGAGGCACGGCGGAAGGGGGTGCCGTGGGTGGTGGGCGCCCCGAAGTAGGTGTCCCAGGTGTCGAGGTGGGCGTCGAAGTGGACGACCGCGACCGGCCCGTGGCGTCGGGCCAGCGACCGCAGGAGTGGGAGGGCGATGGTGTGGTCCCCGCCGAGGGTGAGGAGACGGCCGGCGCGCTCGGAGAGCGCATCGGCGCCTCGCTGGATCTGAGCGACGGCGTCCTCGATGGAGAACGGGTTGGCCGCGATGTCGCCGCAGTCGGCCACCTGGAGCCGGGCGAACGGGGAGACGTCGGCGGCCGGGTTGTACGGGCGCAGCAACCGCGAGGAGGTACGGATGTGCTCGGGCCCGAACCGCGCGCCGGGGCGGAAGCTGACTCCGGCGTCGAAGGGGACGCCGACGATGGCGACGTCGAGGTCGCTGATCTGGTCGGGGGTGGGCAGCAGGGCGAAGGTCGCTGGTCCGGCGAATCTGGGGGTCAGGCTGGCGTCGACCGGGCCGAGGTGACCGCCGTCCACGATCCGCGGAATGTCGGCGCTCACGCCAGCTCCCCGTCGAGAGCGGCGAGCTCGGTCCGGCTGGCCTGCTCTGCGGTCTTCTCGGCGGCGAGGTCGAGGCTTCGGGTCAGGGCCAGATAGGCGATCGAGCTGACCGCGAGACCGACGATCCAGGCGATGTCGACCCCGTTGAGCTTGCTGGCGAACCAGCCGGTGTAGCTCCAAGAGCCGAGGGTGGGGAGGATCATGAAGGGGATCTCGCAGACGAACCCGATCGCGTAGGCGAGCAGTCCGCGCCAGGCCCAGACGTCGTAGATCCCGTGGGGGCGGAACAGCTCGGTGATGGCGTAGTGGCCGCGGCGTACGAAGAAGTAGTCGACCAGGTTGGTCGCCGTCCACGGGACGAGCAGGTAAAGCATCAGGGTCAGCGAGCTGAGCACGGTGTTGACGGCGTTCCCGGTGATCGCCTCACCGATGACGTACCAGACGACGGCGAGGCCCACGATCGTGATGATCCGCGCGGACTTGGTCGGCTTGATCGGCTTGAAGGAGTCGATCGCGGTCAGGACCGAGAGCATGCCGCCGTAGGCGTTCATGCCCATGGTCGCGGCCAGGGCCAGCGCGGAGAGGAAGGCGACGATGTCGCCGAGGTGGCCGATGACATTGTTGCCGGCCAGCTGCAGGCCGGCCAGGCCGTCGGATGCGCCGAGCCGTACCGCGAGCCAGGCGCCCAGCGACATCAGCCACAGGGCCGCGCCGGCGGCACCGAAGAACACCGAGGCGATGACCTTCTTGGCCGGAGTGTCGGTGGGCAGGTAGCGCGAGTAGTCGGAGACATAGGGGGCGTAGGTGATGTTGTACGCGGCCGCGGCGGAGAACTGCGCCATGAACGCGACCCCGCTGAATCCGAAGTGAGCGCTGGGGGCGTGCCCACCGCCGGCGCCGACCAGCACCCCGACGGTGAGGATGGTGGTCAGCGGTAGGGAGACGTAGAGGATGGCCCGGAAGAACCGGTGCAGCCAGTCGTGCCCATAGATGGCCAGCAGTGCCGCTCCGACCGCTGCGATCACGGCGATGACGTGGGCGTTCCACCCGTACGTCGCGTCCAGACCCAGCCCGAGGAGTACCTGGTCGGTCACGTTGAACGCGACGTAGGTGAACAGCGTCGCGAACAGCGGCACGATGACGCCGCGATAGCCGAACTGTGCCCGCGACTGGATCATCTGCGGCAGGCCCATCTGCGGGCCCTGGGTGGCATGGAAGGCCATGAACAGCGTGCCGACGGCGAGCCCGAGCAGCGAGGCCACCACGGTCCACCCGATCGAGAGACCCAGGCTGGGACCGATGAAGCCGATCGGGATGGAGAAGTACTGGAAGTTGCCCAGGAACCACAGCGGGGCCTGGTGCCAGAGCCGGCCGTGCCGTTCGTTCTCCGGAACCCAGTCGATAGACCGAGTCTCGATCGCGGAAGCCCGCGGTGCTTCGGGAGTCGTCGTCACTGCGTTTCCTGTCACTCGAACGAGGTGGTTGCCTGATGCTAAACCTGCGATCACTATTGGACAACAGGGAATGTTTCGTCCGCATGACGCTCGCGCACAGTAGGGTGCGGACGGCCTCAGATCACGATGCGAGGGGGTGGGAGATGCCGGAGGTGTCGGGAGCCGGCCTTCACCTCGGTCCCCGCCTGCGCGACGCCCGGCAGAGACAGGGGCTGACCATCGACCAGGTCGCCCAGATGACAGACCTCACCAAGGGGTTCATCAGCCGACTCGAGCGCGACATGACCTCCCCGAGCGTGGCCACGCTCGTGACCATCTGCGATGCGCTCTCCCTCCCGGTCGGCGAGCTCTTCACTGCCCCCAAGACCGATCTCGTACGCCGCACTCAGGCCCCTCGGATCCAGCTGACCGGGCAAGGAGCGGAGGAGCGGCTGCTCACTCCACGCGCCCAGTCGCGGCTACAGATGGTCCGCTCCACGATCGAGCCGCTCGCCTCGGCCGGCTCCGAGCTGTACACGCTCAACGCCGAGCTTGAGGTCCTCCATGTCCTCAAAGGGCAGATCGAGCTGGTCTTCACCGGACAGACCGAGCTGCTCGGCACCGGCGACACCATGACGTTCGCCGGCCGCGAGCCCCACACCTGGCGCAACCCCAGCGCGACTCGCACCGCCGAGGCACTGTGGATCATCTCCCCCGCGACCTGGTCGACCGGCAGCTGAGTGCCAGCGGCACGATGGACGGGAAACCTGGCCGCAACCCGGGCCGTCTAGGTTTCGCAGGTGGCCCAGGACCCTGATCCCCTCACCGACCCGACGACCTACACCGTCACCGAGGCGCTCGCTGCGCTGGAGGCGCGTGCGCTCACGTCGGTCCAGCTCGTCGAGGCGTTCCTGGCGAGGATCGAGGCGTACGAGCCCCACTACAACGCCTTCACGCAACTCAACCCCGCGGCCCTGGAGGAGGCGAAGGCCTCCGACACCCGCCGCGCGCTGGGCGAGCCACCCCGGGCCCTGGAGGGAGTGCCGATCGTGGTCAAGGACTCGGTCGACATGGCCGGTCTGCCGACGACCGACGGCTGGCCGGTGACCACCCCTGCCTGCGGCGGCCTGGCCCTGGTCCCGGCGAAGGACGCGCCGGTCGTCGTGCGGCTGCGGGAGGCGGGCGCGGTCATCATCGGCAAGACCAACCTCCCGCGGTGGGCCTACAGCGGGTCGAACGCCGACGACAGCGCCGACGGGCCGACGTACAACATCCTCGACCGCCGCTGGGCGCCGGGCGGCTCCTCTACCGGGACCGCGACCGCCGTCGCCGGCGACTTCGCGATCGCCGGGCTCGCCGAGGAGACCGGAGGCTCGATCCAGAACCCGGCGGCCGCGCAGAGCCTGTACGCCATCAAGCCCACCTTCGGGCTGGTCCCCACCACCGGCGGCGTCCCCCAGTGCGGCTCCACCCGCGACGTTCTGGGCCCGATCACCAAGAGCATCGAGGACGCCGCCCTGCTCCTCGACGTCATGGCCGGCCCACATCCCGATGACCCCAAGACCCACGCCGCCCAGGTGCCCGCAGGCGGCTACACCTCACAACTGTCGACCACCGCCCTCCAGGGCGCGCGGATCGGCCTGTACGGGCCCGGCTGGCGCGGAGGCCGGGGCGCCTTGACGACCGAGACCGCAGATCTCTACGCCGCGGCCGTCGACCGTCTCCGCAGTCGCGGCGCGGTCGTGATCGAGGATCCCTTCGCTGACACCGACCTCGCCGACCTCGCCGTACTCGACGACCAGGGCTACGACTCCCGGGGCCAGGAGTACGCCGCCTACGAGATGGACCGCTACCTCGCAGCCCTCGGCCCGACAGCGCCCGTGCACAGCCTCGCCGAGCTGCTCGCCTTCGCCCAAGCCAGTGAGTTCACCGACAAACCGCTGGAACTGCTCGCCGCCGGCGACCCCGAGCAGACCCCGGACCTGACGCCCTTCCTGCAGGTCCGCGACGCCTATCTCGCCATCATCGACTCCGTCTTCGCCACCCACCGGCTCGACGCGCTCTGCTTCCCACAGCAGATAGCGCCCATCGGCGACAGCGCCGGCGACACCCGCGGCGGCGAGACCGTGCACGCCAGCACTGTCTCCGAGATCAACATCGCGCAACTGCCCGGCGTCGTCCTTCCCGATGGCGCCTACCACGACGGTCGCCCGTTCGCCCTCATCTTCCTCGGCCCCCAATGGAGCGAGGCAGAGCTGCTGGGCTACGCCTACGACTACACCAGCGCGAACCCCGGACGTATGCGACGCCCAGACCTGGGCTCCGTCCGGTTCCCCTGCTCTACTCCCAGCTGAAGAGCCGGATCGCTAGCCGCGTGGTCGCGATGCCCCATACGGCCATGACGATCAGGTGCAACCAGGTCGGCCAGTGGCCCTCACTTGAGTCCATCAACGACTGCACCGCGGCACCGCTCGGTGTGACGTCGGAGATGTGACGCAGCCACGGGGGCATGTTGGTGCGCTGCCACCACAGCCCGGCGAAGAACTGGAGCACGAAGAACAGGAACGACCCGAACCCCGCGGCGACCTTGGCATTGTGGAACAGGCTCGCGATCAGCATGCCGAGACCGAGGATCGCCCAGGCACCCAGCAGGTAGGACACCAGGAAGCCCACCAGGTTGCGCGGCCAGGCACCGCCGACCACGCCCGGCACCACGATCATCACGACCATGCAGGCCACCGCCACCGCGAAGATCAAGGTCAGCTGGGCAAAGAGCAGAAGCGCGGGCGAGACCGGTGTGGTGCGCAGCCGCTTGAGCACACCCATCTCCCGATAGCGGGTCAGCACATCGGGGAGCGCGTTCAAGGCGAGCAGGGTCAGCCCGAAGAAGATCAGAATGGGCTGGTAGACGGCAAAGAAGCTCAACCCTCCCAGCGCGTCCGCGGGGGCGCGCACCCCAGGGATGGAGCCGAGGATGATATCGGCGGCGACCGGCAGGATCGCTGCCCAGATCACCACGCCGGGGTTGCGGACCAGCAGCCGCCCCTCGCTGACCAGCATCGCGCGCGCAGCCGTCGGGTTCAGTCGCGGCAGCAGCCGCAAGACTCCCGCGGCACCACGTACGCCGGGGGTCGCCATCATGCCTCCCGCTGACTGGTCCCGGCCGCATCGACCCCAACGACCGGATCGACGGCATCGTCGCCGGTTAGCGCCACGAACGCGTCGTCCAGGCTCGGCTGGTCGACACGCAGCCGGCCGACCGAGACGCCGTGCTCGTGCAACGCAATGATGACCGCACTAGCGACGTTGTCAGTGCCGGTGACCACCACGCGACCAGCGTCGGTCGTCACCGTGTGCACGTCGGGCAGCGCCTGCAGCATCTGCGCCATGGCCGGATCGAACCGGTCCGAGGGCACGAACGTCATCCGCTGGTCGGCCTGCACGGCCGCGGCCAGCGCCTCCGGTGTGTCGGCGGCGATGACCCGACCGCGGTCGATCACGATGACTCGATCACACAGTCGCTCGGCCTCCTCCATGAAGTGCGAGACCAGCAGAAGAGTCACCCCGCCCTCGCGAAGCCCCTCCAACAGGCCCCACACCTCGCGCCGAGCGACCGGGTCCAGCCCCGTGGTCAGCTCGTCGAGGATCGCCACCCGGGGATTCCCGATCAACGCAAGCGCAACCGACAGGCGCTGCTTCTGGCCGCCGGAGAGCTTCGAGAAGTACGTCGATCGCTGGCCGGTCAGCCCAAGGTGCTCCATCAGATCACCGGGGTCACGCGGATCGGGATAGAAGCTGGCGTACAGATCAAGTGCCTCCCCGACCCGGATCTTGTCCGGCAGCCGCGACTCCTGCAGCTGGATGCCCAGCGTCTCCCGGAAGGCGGCGCTTTCGCTAGAAGGATCCATCCCGGCGACCCTGATGGTTCCCCTATCGGGGTGCCGCAGCCCCCCGACGCACTCCACCATCGTGGTCTTCCCCGCACCATTGGGACCCAGAACGCCGAAGATCTCGCCCTCCTCGACACAAAAGCTCACGTCATCGACCACGACACGTTCGCCGTACGTCTTGCGCAGGTGGGAGACCTCGATCACGGGCATGACGCCATCCTCTCCGCCCGACCTAGCCGAACTCCGGCAACCGGCCGCCGATGTCCTCGCCCCAGAGGATCACAGCGTTCGCCCACGACCGCCCCACCGACATCGCGGTAGACCCATCCTGAACCCATAACGTGCGCGCGGGCGCTGAACACCGTGCGACAACGCAAAACGACCCCCGACCTTGCGTTCCCGCGGGTCGGGGGCCGTTATCCCTGGTGTGGCAGGTGAAGGATTCGAACCTTCGAAGGCAAAGCCGACGGATTTACAGTCCGCTCCCATTGGCCGCTCGGGCAACCTGCCAGGGGCGTGCAACCGACTTGGTAGCGGTCACAACAGGACGGAACAATAGCGCAGGCATCCGCGGCAACGAAAAACCCCGCGGACCCCTGATCCGAAGGAGAAGTCATGGCCGACTCGTCGTTCGACATCGTCAGCAAGATCGACCGTCAGGAGGTCGACAACGCGCTCGGGCAGACCGCCCGTGAGGTCGCGACCCGGTTCGACTTCAAGGGGACGGGGGCGACGATCGCGTGGCAGGACGAGCACGCGATCGAGATCAGCGCCTCGGCCGACGACCGCGCCAACGCGGTGCTCGACGTGTTCAAGGGCAAGCTGGTCAAGCGCGGCCAGAGCCTGAAGATCCTCGACGCCTCCGAGCCGCGCCAGTCGGGCCAGCAGAGCAAGATCGCGATCACCCTCAAGGAGGGCATCTCCTCCGAGGACGCCAGGAAGATCTCGAAGCTGATCCGCGACGAGGGGCCTAAGGGCGTGAAGTCGCAGATCCAGGGCGACGAGCTGCGCGTCTCCTCCAAGAAGCGCGACGACCTGCAGGCCGTGATCCGGCTGGTGAAGGAGCAGGACTACGACTTCGCGGTGCAGTTCGTCAACTACCGCTGACGTCCGCGAGAGTGTGCCAGAGGGCGGCACGGAGTCGGCGTACGCCGTTTGGTCGAGCGAATTGATCGACTCGTCTGAAAGAATCGCTCCGTGCGAGTTTCAGCGAAGTCCGATTACGCCCTGCGAGCCCTCATCGAGATGGCTGGCCGCGAGGACGGCAAGGCCGTCAGCGCGGAGGAACTCGGCCGCGCCCAGGACATCCCGCACGGCTTCCTCCAGGCGATCCTCGCCGACCTGCGGAAGTCCGGGATCGTGATCTCACAGCGCGGGCAGTCGGGCGGCTGGCGCCTCGCGCGTACGGCGGACACCGTGTCGGTCGCCGACGTCATCCGGGCCGTCGACGGCCCGCTGGTGTCGGTCTACGGGCTGCGGCCCGAGGCGGTGACCTACAACGAGCGTGCCGACGTGCTCCAGCACGTCTGGATCGCCGCGCGGGACTCGCTGCGCGACGTCTTCGAGAAGGTCTCGATCGCCCAGCTCTCCTCGCGCGACCTACCCGACGAGGTCACGTCGCGTACGTCGCGCGAGGAGGCGTGGCAGCCGCACTGACGCGGCCGGCGCGCGGGTTCAGGCGCCCTTGCTGAGGTCGGTCGCCAGCGCAGCCTCGGGCGAGCCCTCGACGGAGGTGGCGCCGTCCTCGGCGGTGACGAAGACCGTCTGGCCCTCCCCGAGACCGAGCCGGCGGGCGTGGCTGCGGGTCATCTCGACGGTCACCACCTCACCGGCGTCGGTGAGGACGGTGAGCCTGACCTCGAAGCCGATCCGCAGCATCCGGGAGATCGTGCCCTCGACCGAGCCGGTCGAGCGTGGCCGGTCGGCCACGTCGATGTCGTGGGGGCGGATGAGCCGGCCGTTGAGCGTGGTGACGTCGCCGAGGAAGCCCATGACGAAGTCGTTGGCCGGCTCGTCGTACAGCTCCTCGGGCGTACCCACCTGCTCGACCCGGCCCTGGTTGATCACCACGATCTCGTCGGCGACCTCGAGGGCCTCCTCCTGGTCGTGGGTCACGAAGACCGTCGTCACATGGACCTCGTCGTGCAGCCTGCGGAGCCAGTCGCGCAACTCCTTGCGGACCTTCGCGTCCAGCGCCCCGAACGGCTCGTCGAGCAGCAGCACGGTCGGCTCGACCGCGAGCGCGCGGGCGAGCGCCATCCGCTGGCGCTGCCCGCCCGAGAGCTGCGAGGGCAGCCGGTGGGCGAACTGGGAAAGGTGTACGAGCTCGAGCAGCTCGTCCACCCGCTTCTTGATCTCCGCCTTCGGCCGCTTGCGGATCTCGAGCCCGAACGCGACGTTCTTCGCGACGCTCATGTGCTTGAAGACCGCGTAGTGCTGGAACACGAACCCGACGTTCCGCTTCTGCGGCGGCAGCCTCGTGGCGTCGACGCCCTCGATCACGACCGAGCCCTCGTCGGCGGAGTCGAGTCCGGCGATGATCCGCAGCAGCGTGGACTTCCCGCCGCCGGACGGGCCCAGCAGTGCCGTGAGCTGCCCGGTGGGCAGCGAGACGTTGATGTCCTCGAGGGCGACGAAGTCGCCGAAGCGCTTCGAGATGCCCTTGACCTCGATGCTCATGCCTTCTCCTTCTGTGCTCGACCGTCCTGCCCCCTGGCGCGCAGGAGCGCGACCACGATGAGGCTGACGACCGCCGCGAAGACCAACATGAACGCGACGGCGTACGACGCGTCGAGGTCCTGCGACTGATAAGTACGTTCCACGACCTTGGTGGCGGTCTCGGTCTGGCCCTTGACGTTGCCGGAGACGACCTTGACCGCTCCGAACTCGCCCAGCGAGCGGGCGAGGCTCAACACGACGCCGTACGCCACCGCCCAGCGGATCCCCGGCAGCGTGATCCGCCAGAAGGTCTGCCAGGCGTTGGCCCCGAGGCTGCGAGCCGCCTGCTCCTGGTCGTCGCCGAGCTCCTCGAGCACCGGCACGATCTCCCGGATGATGAGCGGCAGGGCCACGAAGCAGGTCGCCATGATGATGCCGGGCTTCGCGAAGATCACCTCGATCCCGCTGTCGCGCAGCGACGGCCCGAACCACCCGTAGATCGGGCTGTAGACCAGCAGCAGCGCGAGGCCGACCACGATCGGCGAGGCCGACAGCGGCAGGTCGATGAGCCACGACAGCACCCGCTTGCCCGGGAAGTCGTAGCGCACCAGCAGAAGCGACACGACCAGCCCGAAGGCCAGGTTGATCGCCACCGCGGCCACCGCGACCTGACCGGTCAGGGTGAGCGCGTGGGTGACGTCCGGGTCCTGCAGGGCCGTCTGGATCGACGAGAAGCCGTCGGCGAAAGTGTGCCGCAGGAGATACGCCGTCGGCCACAGCACCAGCATGAGCAGGTAGCCGACCACGAGCAGCCGCAGCACCCAGGTCGTCACGGCCGAGCGGCCGTTCACCACGGAGGAGTCAGCCACGGCGCGCCATCCTTCGCTGGAGGACGTCGAGGACGATGATCGCGGCCAGCGCCACGACCAGCAGGATCACCGCGATGGCGGCCGCCGCCGCGGTGTTCCCGCCCTCGATGTAGCTGTAGGTCCGCGTCGAGGCGACGGCCGTGCCGGCACGGTTCCCGGAGAGGAGTACGACGGATCCGTACTCGCTGATCGCGCGGGCGAACGACAGAGAGGCGCCCGCGAAGATCGCCGGGAGGAGCGAGGGCAGCACGATCCGCCGCCAGGTCGTGAAGCGCGAGGCGCCGAGGGATGCGGCGGCCTCCTCGGCATCGGTCTCGAGCGACTCGAGCACCGGCTGCACCGTGCGTACGACGAACGGCAGCGTCACGAACGCGATCGCGAGGAACACACCTGGGCGGGTGCCGTACACGTTGACGCCCAGCGGGCTCCCCGGCCCGTAGAGCGAGAGCAGCACGAGACCCGCGACGATCGTCGGTAGCGCGAACGGCACGTCGATGACGAGGTCGAGGATCGCCTTCCCCGGGAACCTGTCGCGGACGAGCACCCAGGCGATCACCGTCCCCATCACGGCGTTCAGGACCGTGACGACGACCGCCATCGCGAGGGTGAGGCGGAGCGCGGAGAACGTCGCGGAGGTCGTCAGGACCTGCTCGAAGGTGGACCAGCCACCTCCGCTCGCCTTGACGACGACGGCAGCGAACGGGATCAGGCACAGCAGGCTGAACCAGATCATGGCCACCCCGAGCCCGAGGCCCGAGGCGGCGGTCAGCTTCCGGGAGGACCCGGATGTGGACCGGGCCGGCCGACGCCTGCGCGTCGACCGGCCGTCCACGGTCACCGTGGCAGACACAAGCAGTCCTACTGGCCCGCGTCCGCCTGCAGCTTGGTCAGGATGCCGTCGGTGTCGTCGAAGTACTTCGAGTTGGCCTCGTCCCAGCCACCGAAGTCCTTGTCGATCGTCAGCAGCTTCTTCGGCTGCGGGAACGGGTTCGACGGATCCATCGCGCCCTTCACGGTCACCTTGCCGACCTGCGACGCGACGGTCGAGAGCGGGCGGTAGCCGGTCTCGGCGTACAGCTTCTGACCCTGGGCGCTGAGCTGGAACTTCATCCAGTCCTTCGCCTTCGCCGTGGCGTCCTTGAGCAGCGCGCAGGAGTTCTCGATGAGCAGCGAGCTGTCCGGGATCACGTAGTCCATCTGGCTCGGGTCGGACTGCCGGGCCAGGATCGCCTCGTTCTCGTACGACAACAGGACGTCGCCCGTGCCGCCGGTGAAGGCGGTGGTGGCGTCACGGCCGCTGTCGGGCATCGCGGCGATGTTGGCGAAGAACTTCTTCATGTACGCCGCGGCAGCGGTGTCGTCGCCACCTCCGGCGAGGACGGAGCCGTACGCCGCGAGCAGGTTCCACTTCGCCGAGCCGGAGGAGGCCGGGTTGGGCGTCACGATGCCGACCCCCGGCTTCACCAGGTCGGCCCAGGTCTTGATGTTCTTGGGGTTGCCCTTGCGGACGGCGAACACGACGATCGACGAGGAGCAGACGCCCTTGTTGGCGTTGTCCTTCCAGTCCTTGTCCACCAGGCCCGCATCGACCAGACGGGTCACGTCCGGCTCGAGCGAGAGGTGGACCTCGTCGGCCTTGAGCCCGCCCTCGACGGCGCGGGACTGGTCACCGGAGGCGCCGTACGACTCCTTGAAGGTGACGCCCTTGCCCTCGGGCGTGGCCTCGAAGGCCTTCTCGACGCCCTGGTTGGCCTCGTCGAGCACGGAGTAGCCGACGATGTTGATCGTGTCGGCATCACTCGAGCTCGAGCCACCGCACCCGGTCAAGGCCAGCACCCCGACAGCCGCGAGAGCTGCCGCAGCCTTGATCTTCTTCATGATTGCCTCTGTCTCTCTCCTGCCGAGTCAGGTAAACGAGTTATTTCGGGAATGTCGCGCACTCTAGTCGACTTAGCCGAGAGTATGCGACATGGGCGGCGTGTCGTGTTTCACGTGTCCGCTGCGGGAGACGCCTCCGGCACGTCGCGAGCGCGGACTAGGCTGGACGACTGGTTGACACCGGCCATCCGGCCGTGTCATGGACGCGAGCGAGGGAAGTGCACAGGGTGCCCAAGCAGGTCAAGCAGCTGGACCGCGTGATCATCCGTTTCGCCGGCGACTCCGGTGACGGCATGCAGTTGACGGGCGACAGGTTCACGCAGGAGTCAGCGGTCTTCGGCAACGACCTGGTGACGCTGCCGAACTTCCCTGCCGAGATCCGTGCGCCGCAGGGCACGCTGCCGGGCGTCTCGTCGTTCCAGGTCCACATCGCCGACCACGACATCATGACCCCGGGGGACGCCCCCGACGTGCTCGTCGCGATGAACCCGGCCGCGCTCAAGGCCAACCTCGGCGACCTGCCCAAGGGCGCCGCGATCATCGTCGACACCCACGACTTCACCTCCCGCAACCTGCAGAAGGCCGGGTACGCCGACAACCCCCTCGACGAGGAGGGCGCCGACGGCGAGCTTGCCGACTACCAGGTCCACCCCGTCGACCTGACCGGGATGACGATCGAGGCGGTCAAGGAGTTCGGCCTCTCCCGCAAGGACGCCGCCCGGGCGAAGAACATGTTCGCCCTCGGGCTGGTGTCGTGGATGTACGGCCGGCCGACCGAGCCGACCATCGCCTTCCTGGAGAAGCGGTTCTCGAAGGTGCCGCCGATCCGGGACGCCAACATCACCGCGTTCAAGTCCGGCTGGAACTTCGGTGAGACGACCGAGGCGTTCGTGTCGTCGTACGAGATCAAGCCGGCGCCGATGAGCCCGGGCACCTACCGCAACATCACCGGCAACCTCGCGCTGGCCTACGGCATCGTGGCCGCCGGCGTACGGTCGGGGCTGCCGGTCTTCCTCGGCTCCTACCCGATCACCCCCGCCTCCGACATCCTCCACGAGCTGTCCAAGCACAAGGCCTTCGGCGTGACCACGTTCCAGGCCGAGGACGAGATCGCCGGCATCGGCGCCGCGCTCGGCGCGGCCTTCTCGGGCTCGCTCGGGGTGACCACCACCTCCGGACCGGGCATCGCGCTCAAGTCCGAGACGATCGGGCTCGCGGTCGCCCTCGAGCTGCCGCTGCTCGTCGTCGACGTGCAGCGCGGCGGCCCCTCCACCGGGCTGCCGACCAAGACCGAGCAGGCCGACCTGCTGCAGGCGATGTACGGCCGCAACGGCGAGGCGCCGGTGCCGATCGTGGCGCCCTCCTCGCCCGGCGACTGCTTCGACGCCGCGCTCGAGGCCGCCCGGATCGCGATCACCTACCGCACGCCGGTCATGCTGCTCTCCGACGGCTACCTCGCCAACGGCTCCGAGCCGTGGCGGATCCCCGAGATCAGCGAGCTGCCCGCGATCGACCCCGCCTTCGCCACCGAGCCCAACCACGTCTCGAAGAAGTCCGCCGACGGCGCGCCCGACGCGTTCTGGCCCTACCTGCGCGACGAGGAGACCCTCGCCCGACCCTGGGCGGTGCCCGGCACCAAGGGCCTCGAGCACCGCATCGGTGGCCTGGAGAAGGGCGACGGGCACGGCAACATCTCCTACGACCCCGCCAACCACGACCTGATGGTCCGCACCCGGCAGGCCAAGGTCGACCGCGTCGCCGAGACGCTCCCGCCGCTCGAGATCGACGACCCGTCGGGCCCCCCAGGAGAGGGCACGGCTCGTGTCCTGGTCGTCGGCTGGGGCTCGACGTACGGCCCGATCGGCGCCGCCGTACGCCAGGTCCGCAAGGCCGGCTACAACGTCGCGCAGGTCCACCTGCGTCACCTGAACCCGTTCCCGAAGGACCTCGGGGACATCCTCAAGTCCTACGACAAGGTGCTCGTGCCCGAGATGAACCTCGGCCAGCTCTCCACGCTGCTGCGGGCCAAGTACCTCGTCGACGCGATCGGCTTCAACGTCGTCCGCGGGCTGCCCATCAAGGCCGCCGAGCTCGCCGAGGTCATCGGCGGACTGGTCGCGCAGGCCGAGGGCCTGCCCGAAGCGAAGATCAGCGTCGATCTCACCGCCACCGACCCCGCCACCGACGAGGAGGCACTCTCGTGACCGCCACCGACCTGGGCCTGCCCGGCCACTCCGGGCTGCAGCTCGTCCCCACCAGCGACGAGGCGCAGAACGCCAAGGAGTACACCTCCGACCAGGAGGTCCGCTGGTGCCCCGGCTGCGGCGACTACGCCGTCCTCAAGGCGGTGCAGGGCTTCCTGCCCGACCTCGGCCTGCGCCGGGAGAACATCGTCTTCGTGTCGGGGATCGGCTGCTCCTCGCGGTTCCCCTACTACCTCGACACCTACGGGATGCACTCGATCCACGGGCGCGCCCCGTCGATCGCGACGGGGATCGCCACCTCCCGCCCCGACCTCTCGGTCTGGGTGGTCACCGGTGACGGCGACGCACTCTCGATCGGCGGCAACCACCTCATCCACGCGCTGCGCCGCAACGTCAACATGACGATCCTGCTGTTCAACAACCGGATCTACGGGCTGACCAAGGGGCAGTACTCCCCCACCTCCGAGGCCGGCAAGGTCACCAAGTCGACCCCGGCCGGCTCGATCGACCACCCGTTCAACCCGGTCTCGCTCGCCCTCGGCGCCGAGGCGTCGTTCGTGGCCCGCACGGTCGACTCCGACCGCAAGCACCTCACCGCGGTCCTCTCCGCGGCGGCCGCCCACCGCGGGACCTCGCTGGTCGAGATCTACCAGAACTGCCCGATCTTCAATGACGGCGCGTTCGACGCGATCAAGTCGCCCGACACCAAGGCCGAGGCGATCATCCCGCTCGTCCACGGAGAGCCGATCCGGTTCGGCAACGCCGACGCTTCCGGCAAGGGCGAGAAGGGCCTGATCCGCGACGCCGAGACCGGCGGGGTCAAGGTCGCCACGGTGGCCGAGGTCGGCGAGGACGCGGTCCTCGTCCACGACGCCCACAACCCCGACCCGACCACGGCGTTCGCAATCTCCCGGCTCACCGACGCCGGCGTGCTCCACCGGTCCCCGATCGGCATCTTCCGGCAGGTCGAGCGGCCGACGTACGACGACCTCGCGCGACAGCAGGTCACGACCGCGCAGGAGACCACCGAGCAGGCCCCCGAGGACCGGCTCGCCGGCCTGCTCGGCGCCGGCGACACCTGGACGGTGCTATAAGCCGGGCGTTCGGTGCTCCCCGGCGCCGTCGGCCGGACGCTCAGACCGCGGACGCCTCGACGGCCTCGCGGAGCTGGCGGCGGCGGTGGGCCACCGCCTCGTAGGTGAAGATCGCGAGCGCGACCCAGACGATCGCGAAGCCCGCCCAGCGCCCCGTTGACATCTCCTCGTGACGGTAGAAGACGCCGAGGGCGAACTGGAGGATCGGGGCGAGGTACTGCAGCAGCCCGATCGTCACGAGCGGCACCCGGATTGCCGCGGCACCGAAGCAGACGAGCGGCAGCACCGTGACGAAGCCGCTGCTGACGAAGAGCAGCGCATGGCCGACGCCGTCGCTGGTGAAGTGGCCCTCGCCCGTGGCCCCGAGCGCGACGGCGTACGCCAGAGCGAGCGGCGCGACGAGCATGGTCTCCAGCGTCAGCGACTCGAACGCTCCGGCGTTGGCCTGCTTCTTCACCAGCCCGTAGGTGGCGAAGGCGAACGCGAGGACGAGCGCGACCCACGGGAGCCGGCCGTAGTCGACGGTGAGGAGCGCGACGGCGACGACGCCGACGCCCATCGCCGCCCACTGCGCCGGGCGCAGCCGCTCGCGGAGGATGAGGACGCCCATGAGCATCGTGATGAGCGGGTTGATGAAGTACCCGAGGCTGGCGTCGAGGACGTGCCCGTTGTTCACGGCCCAGATGAGCGTGCCCCAGTTGATCGTCACCGACACACCGGCGGCGGCGAGCAGGCCGAGTGTCCGGCGGTTGCGCGCCAGTGCGACGACGGCGGGGACGCGGCGCAGCCCGACGACGATCAGCGTCATCACCACGACCGACCAGATCAGCCGGTGGGCGAGGATCTCGAAGGCCCCGGCCGGCTCAAGGAGCGGGAAGTACAGCGGGAAGAACCCCCACATGACGTACGCCGCGACGCCGAGCACGACTCCTCGACGCTGATCCGGCACGCCGCCAGCCTAGGCGAAGGTAAAGCCCGGCCGGCGGCGTGCCCATGGAGCGGTCAGCGGGTCACGCGCCACCCAGCTTGCGGAGCGTCGCGATGCTCGGAGCGAGGAAGAACTCCCCGCCCTTGTTGGTGACGAACTCGCCGAGGTCGGCGGTCGGCGTCAGCGTCGACTTGTCGTCCCAGACCGTCGGCCAGGTCTGCGCCGTACGCCGGGCGCCGGTGCCGATCACGGCGTCCTGGCCGGCCGAGGCGTTGACGAAGACCTCGTCGGTGACCCAGTTCTGCTGCATGAACGCGAACTGGGCGCCGAGGTTGGCCTGGTAGCACTGGAACAGCAGCCCGACGCCGGTCTCCGGCGCGTCGGAGAAGTCGGCCTCGCGGTGCCCGTAGGTGATCCCGCGGCGCGCGATCCGGACCGCCCGCTCCCCGGCATCCGCAGCCGGCCCGAAGGCACGGGCCACGTCTCCGCGGGGGTTCGTCTTGCGGATGTGGGCGTGGAACGGGCACCTCGTGGCACCGGCGGTCCGGCCTTGGGCGCCGCCGTCGGTCACCCCCGGGTCGTCGGCGTAGGTGAAGTCGTTCTCCGGGACGTACGGCTGCACCGGCTGGGGCTGGCTGTCGTGCAGCAGCACCGGCGCCCCGTCCTTGAACCGCCCGACCGCCATCGCACCGACGAGGTCCACGCCGATGCCGTTGTCGAGCTCCTTCGCCTTGTCCTCGACCGCCTGGTTGAAGGCGGCGACGTTCTGCTCCAGCTTCCGGAAGACGTAGAAGCTGGCGAAGGCGTCCGGCGCGCTGGTGAACGGGTCGTCCACGAGCAGGTTCACCAGCCCGTTGCTCGGATCCCACTGCTGCCGGTCTTCAGGCTTCGGCAGCTCCTGGGTCGTGAACAGCGGCTGGCTGACGCCGTCGGCGTACCCGAAGTGCTCGCGCACCTTCCCGCCGACCACCTGCGTGACGCCGCGCTCCTCGTGGATGGAGGAGGTCGCGGTCGAGAGGATCTCCCAGGCACGGTGGACGTGGCGCCGGTAGGCGTGCACGACCTGCTCCTCCTCGTACGGGTCGTCGAGGTGGTGGGTGCCGTAGGCGATGATCAGCAGCCCGTCGAGGTCGCCCTTGCGGAACGCGGGCTCCCACTCCGACGGGTTGTCGCCGAGATGTACGGCGGCGTGCCGCATCGGCTCACTGAAGCCGACCGGCACCGGCGGCGGACCCGCTGGGGCGGGCACCGCGGTCGAGTCACCGAAGCCGGCAGGGACGGAGAGCCCTGCCCGGGCGAGGCCCCTGGCGCTGAAGAGCAGCGTGCCGAAGACCTCCTCGGTGTGCGGCTTCTTCGTCTTCTGGGCGTCATGGCGCCGCTGTGTCTGCGCCGCCTGCTCGGCGGCTGAGGTGATGAACCCCTCCTCGAGCAGGCGGGAGATCATCCGGCGCACTCGGAACGGGTCGTGGTCGAGCTTGAAGAACAGGTGCGACGCGAAGTCGCGCCCGTGTGACTTGATGATGTTTCCTTGCAGCTGCCCGAGCATCTGCTGGTACTTGGTGGCGGTCGCGTCGAACGGCTTGTTCTCCGCGGCCAGGTCGATCTTGCCGGGCATGGTGCCTCCTCGGCGTTGAGTGGCAGATCAGTACCCCAGCAAGGAGTAGCCGCCCGGAGCCTCGATACGGGGCCGAAGGACCCTGGTTCCGCGTCAGGCGGTGCGGACGGCGACCGCGTCGGCGAACGCCTCCAGCGCGTCGCGCACCGGCCCCTCGGGCAGGGCGCCGAGGAGCGCCTTGGCCTCGTGGGCGCGGTCGACGACGAAGGCGCGGGCCTCGTCGAGCGCCGGGTGGGCGCGCAGCAAGGTGAGGGCCTCCGCGTGGAGCGCGTCGTCGGACAGGTCGGCATCGAGAAGCTCGAGCAGCCGGGCGTCGGCGGGGTCGGTGGAGCGCTTCGCGAGCAGGACCGGGAGCGTCGGGATGCCTTCGCGGAGGTCCGTGCCGGGGGTCTTGCCGGACTCGACCGACTCCGAGGCGATGTCGAGGATGTCGTCGGAGATCTGGAAGGCGGTGCCGACGATGTCGGCGTAGGCCGTGAGGGCGTGCTCGACCTCCGCCGAGGCACCCGAGAAGATCGCGCCGTAGCGCGCCGATGTCGCCATCAGCGCCCCGGTCTTGCCGGCCACGACATCGAGGTGGTGGGCCACCGGATCGTCGCCGGGGCCAGGTTCGACACCTTCCAGGATCTGGCCCTCGACGAGCCTGGCGAACGTCTGCGACTGGATCCTGACGGCGTCCCGGCCCAGCTCCGCGGTGAGCTCGGAGCTGCGGGCGAACAGGAAGTCGCCGGTGAGGATCGCGACGTGGTTGTCCCAGCGGGCGTTGGCGGAGTCCGCGCCCCGGCGTACGAGCGCCTCGTCCATGACGTCGTCGTGGTAGAGCGAGGCCAGGTGGGTCAGCTCCACCACGCAGGCAGCGGTGATGACATCGTCGGCGTCCGGCTGCGGGCCGGCCTCCGCGGCGAGCAGCACGAGGAGCGGCCGGAACCGCTTCCCGCCCGCCTCGAGCAGGTGGCTCGCCGCCTCGGTGACGAACGGCGCCCGGCTCACGACGTTGTCGGCGAGCGCCTTCTCGACCAGGGTCAGTCGGGTGCGGAGACGCTGCTCCAGACCGGGGTCGGTGATCGGGAGGGCGAGGTCACTGCTGCTCACCCGATGAATCCTCCCGCATCACCGAGGAGATCGAGAACGGGGCCTGGTACGACGCCTAGGACCAGGGTGGCGAGGGCCGTCAGGGCGATCACCGCGGAGGTGAGGTACGACGGGGTGGCGACCTCTCCGGCGACGACGTCGGCAGCGGGCTCGGTGAAGAACATCAGCAGGATGACCCGCACGTAGAAGAACACCGCGACGATGCTCGATGCGATCGCGAAGACCACGACCGGCCACTGCCCGGCGTCGAGCGCGACCGCGAACACCGCCCACTTCCCGACGAACCCCGCGGTGAGCGGGATGCCCGCCATCGAGAGCAGGAAGAAGGCGAAGACGCCCCCCACGAGCGGGCTCCGGCGGCCCAGCCCGGCCCACCGGGCCAGACCGTTCGCCTCGCCGTTCGCACCGCGCACGAGCGAGACGACCGCGAACGCGCCGAGCGAGGCGACGCCGTAGGCCGTGAGGTAGAACAGCACCGCCTCGGTGCTGGTGAACGGCCCCTCGTCGCCCTCGCCGACGCCGAGCAGGCCGGTGAGGAGGAAGCCGGTGTGCGCGACGGCGGAGTAGGCGAGCATGCGCTTCACGTCGGCCTGGACGACCGCGAAGGTCGCGCCGAGCAGCATGGTCAGGACGGCGATGAGACCGAGGGCCGGCCGCCAGGAGTCGAGGTCCTGCCCGAAGGCGACGTAGAAGAGCCGCAGCATCGCGCCGAAGGCGGCGATCTTGGTGGCCGCCGACATCCACGCGGTCACCGGCGTCGGGGCGCCCTGGTAGACGTCGGGCGTCCAGCTGTGGAAGGGCACCGCGCCGGTCTTGAAGAGCAGCCCGACCGCCATCAGCCCCATCCCGAGGAGCAGCAGGACGTGGTGGGAGTCATCGTCGGCGACGGCCGCTGAGATGCCGGTGAGGGACATGGTGCCGGCGTACCCGTAGACGAGCGCGATGCCGTAGACGAAGAAGCCGGAGGAGAAGGCGCCGAGGAGGAAGTACTTGAGCGCGGCCTCCTGCGACAGCAGCCGGCGGCGGCGGGCGAGGCCGGTGAGCAGGTAGAGCGGGAGGCTCAGCACCTCGAGGGCGACGAACAGCATGAGGAGGTCGCCCGCGACCGGGAAGAGCATCATCCCGCTCACCGCGAACATGAGCAGCGGGTAGACCTCGGTGTGGTCGAGCCCGCGGGTCGCGGCCGCCCGCTCCGCGGTGGTGCCCGGGAGTGCCGCGGCCTGGCCGGCGAAGACGCTCACGCCGCCCTCGAGGCGGCGCTCGGCGAAGAGCAGGACCCCGCCGAGCGAGACGACCAGGACCAGGCCCCACAGGAAGACCCCCGGCCCGTCGACGACCACCGCGCCCTCGGCGGTGCGGGTGCCGAGGGAGTCGCCGGCGCCGATCGCGATCGTGCCGCCGAGCGCGGCGAGGAGGCCGCCGACGGCGAGCGCGAGCTGCGCCTGCTGCCGCAGCGCGCGCGGGACGAACGCCTCGACCACGACCCCGACGCAGGCGACGCCGAGGACGACGAGGACCGGCCAGAGGACGGCGTAGGAGATGCTCGGCGCAGTAAAGCTCACTGGCCCTCCTCCGGAGCCGCGACGACCGGGGGCGCATCGGTGACGCCGGCGTGCTGGAGGACGTCGTCGACCAGCGGGTTCGCGGCGTCCAGCAGCGGCGCGGGATAGAAGCCGAAGACCAGCAGCCCGGCCACCAGCGGGGCGAGGACGCCGACCTCGCGCCGGGTCAGGTCCCTCGTCGGGGCCGCGGCGGGCTCGTCGGGATCCACCGTCCCGGTGAAGAGCCGTTGATAGGCCCACAGGACGTAGATCGCCGCGAGGACGACCGCGGTGACCGCGATCGCCCCGACGAACCAGTGGTAGTCGAAGGCGCTGATCAGCACGAGGATCTCGGAGACGAACTGCGAGAGTCCGGGCAGCCCCGCGGTCGCGAGCCCGGCGACGAGGAAGAGCCCCGCCATGACGGGGGCGGCCTTCTCCAGGCCGCGCATGCTGCTGATCGACGCGGTGCCCCGGCGGGTGATGAGGAAGCCGGCGACCAGGAACATCGCGGCGGTCGCGACCCCGTGGTTGACCATGTAGAGGATCGCGCCGGAGACGCCCTGCGAGCTCAGCGCGAAGATCCCGAGGGTGATCAGGCCGAAGTGGCTGAGGCTGGTGAGGCCGATGAGGCGCAGCAGGTCGTCCTGGCCGATGGCGAGGAACGCGCCGTACACGATCGAGACCAGCGCGAGCGCCACCACCACTGGCGTCGCCCACCGGCTCGCCTCCGGGACCAGCCCGAGGCAGAGCCGGATCATCCCGAAGGTGCCGATCTTGTCGAGCACGCAGACGAGCAGCACGCTGGTCGGCGGCGTCGCCTGCTCGGTCGTGTCGGCCAGCCAGGTGTGGAGCGGGAACAGCGGCGCCTTCACCGCGAAGGCGGTGAACAGCGCGACGAAGATCCACCGCCCGGCGGTGGTGCCGATGTCGAGCTGCTGCAGGTCGGAGATGAGGTACGACGGCGTGCCCGCGTCGGCGCTCTCCACGAACAGCCCGATCACGGCGCCGAGGAGCACCAGTCCGCCGCCGAGCTGGTACATGAGGAACTTCAGGGCCGCCCGCGCCCGGCCGGCGCCGCCCCAGCCGCCGATCATGAAGTACGCCGGGATGAGCGTGGCCTCGAAGAAGACGTAGAACGTGAAGACGTCCTGGGCGCAGAAGACGACGAGCGCGAACGCCTCGAGGACCAGGGCCCAGGAGTACCACCGCGGGCCGTGGTCCTTGACGGCCGCGACCATCACGATCGGCACCAGCGCGGCGGTCAGCAGCACCATCAGCCGGCCGAGGCCGTCGAGGCCGAGCGCCCAGTGGACGCCGAGCGCGCCGATCCAGGTGTGGTCCTCGGCGTCGGCGGCGGCGCAGGCGATGATGGCGACCACCAGCGTCGCGAGCGCGAACCCGAACGCCCACACCTTCGGACGGGCGGGGACGGTCGCGCTGACGAGCCCGCCGACGAACGGCACCAGGCAGAGCAGCGAGAGCGTCACCAGTTCACCACCAGGAGGGCGAGGGCGACGACGACGGTGCCGCCGAGGACGGAGAGCGCGTAGGACCTGACGTAGCCGTTCTGCGCCTTGCGGAACTCCCCGGCGACCGCCGCGAGGGCGACCGGGCCTCCGCTGAGCAGCCCGTCGACAGCGAACTTGTCGGTGGTGAGCAGGCCGCGGGTGAGCTGCAGGCCAGGGGGTACGACGACGTCCTCGACGTGAGGCACCGGGAGGAAGCGGGTGAGCCCGGGGGCGACCGGCCGGCGCCCGACGTAGGCCCACGCGGTCGCGACCCCGACGGCCACGACGATGACCGCGAACACGGACATCAGCCACGCCGGCGGGGCGCCCTCGTGGTGCTCCGGCTCGCCGACGACCGGCGCCAGCCAGTCGCTGATCCAACTGCCGAGGAGGAGCAGGCCGCCGAGGATGGACAGCGCGGCGAGGACCACGAGCGGGCCGGTCATGATCCGCGGCGACTCGTGGGGGTGCCAGTCCGGCGGTCGGGACCCGTCGACATCCCAGCGCCGCTGCCCGAAGAAGGTCAGCAGCATCAGCCGGGTCATGTAGAACGCGGTGATCCCGGCGCCGATGAGCGCCAGCACGCCGACGTACCAGTGGTAGTCCCAGGCCGCCTCGATGATCTTGTCCTTCGACCAGAACCCGGAGAAGCCGGGGAAGCCGATGATCGCGAGGTAGCCCATCGCGAAGGTCAGGAACGTGACCGGCATGAACCGCGCGAGCGCGCCGTAGTGCTTCATGTTCACGTCGTCGTCCATGCCGTGCATGACCGAGCCCGCGCCGAGGAACATGTTGGCCTTGAAGAAGCCGTGCGTGAGCAGGTGGAAGATCGCGAAGGCGTAGCCGGCAGGGCCGAGACCGGCGCCGAGCATCATGTAGCCGATCTGGCTCATGGTCGAGCCGGCCAGCACCTTCTTGATGTCGTCCTTGACGCAGCCGATGAACGCGCCCCACAGCAGCGTGACGACGGCGACGACCACGACCGCCGTGCGCGCGGCGTCGCTGAGGTCGAAGACGAACCCGCTCCGCACGATGAGGTAGACGCCGGCCGTCACCATCGTCGCCGCGTGGATCAGCGCGGAGACCGGGGTCGGACCCTCCATCGCGTCGAGCAGCCAGGCCTGCAGCGGCACCTGCGCGGACTTGCCGCAGGCACCCAGGAGCAGGAGCAACCCGAGCGCGGTCATCCGCCCGTCGCTCGCCTGCCCGGCGGCGTGGGAGATGACGGTGAAGCTGGTGGACCCGAAGGTGACGAAGGCGAGCGCGATCGCCATCGAGATGCCCATGTCGCCGACGCGGTTCATCACGAACGCCTTCTTCGCCGCCGCGGCGGCGCTGGGGCGCGCCTGCCAGAAGCCGATGAGGAGGTACGACGCCAGGCCGACCCCCTCCCAGCCGAGGAAGAGGCCGAGGTAGTTCTCGGCCAGCACCAGCATGAGCATGGCCGCGACGAAGAGGTTGAGGTAGGCGAAGAAGCGCGTACGCCGCGGGTCGTGGGCCATGTAGCCCACCGAGTAGAGGTGGATCAGGCTGCCGACACCGGTGATGAGCAGCAGGAACAGCGCGGAGAGCGGGTCGTAGAGCAGGTCCATCCCGACGTCGAGATGGCCTGTCTGGAACCACTGGTAGACGTGCTGCACGACCTGCCGCTGTCCCTCGTCGCGGCCCAGGTCGACGACGAACAGGACCAGCGAGAGCACGAAGGAGAGGCTGGAGAGCCCGACCGCGAGCCAGTGCCCGAACCGGTCGAACGCGGCGGGAGCGAGGGGGCGGCCGATCAGCAGCACCGTCGCGCCGGTGAGCGGGAGCGCGACGACGACCCAGAGGAGGTGGAACACACCTGTCGCTTCGACGGGGCTCACCACTTGAGCTGCCTCGGCTCGTCGACGGAGGCGGACTCGCGGGTCCGGAAGATCGTCATGATGATCGCCAGCCCGACCACCACCTCGGCGGCCGCGACGACCATCACGAAGAAGGCGGCGACCTGGCCGTCGAGGTTGCCGTTGGCCTTCGAGAAGGCCACCAGCGCGAGGTTGGCGGCATTGAGCATCAGCTCGACGCACATGAACACGACGATCGCGTTGCGCCTGACCAGCACCCCGACCGCGCCGATCGTGAAGAGGATCGAGCTGAGGACGACGTACGGCGTCACGGTGTCCATCACTCACCACCGTCCTTCCCGTTCGCGCCTGGGCCGCTGAGCAGCGCGGGCACGGAGCTGTCGGCCGAGCTGCCGTCGGGCAGCAGGGCCGGGGTGTCGTTGGCGTTGTGCCGGGCGTAGGTGCCGGGTGGCGGCAGCGGGCCGAGATGGGTCCCGCGGACGGCGAAGTCGCGCACCCGGCGGCGGGCCAGGTCGGCCTGCGTCTGCCGCGGCTCGAGACGCTCGCGGTGCGCGAGCACCATCGCGCCGATCGCCGCGGTGATCAGCAGCGCGGAGGTGGCCTCGAACGCGACGACGTACCTGCTGAAGAGCAGGGCGGCGAGCGCCTCGATGTTGCCACCTGCATTGGCGTCGGAGAGCCCCTTCATCGTGCCGAGCGAGGCCTGCACGACCCCGATGACGAGCACCAGCCCGAGGCCCAGGCCGAGGAGCGCGGCGAGCACCTTCTGGCCGGCGATCGTCTCCCTCATCGGGTCGGAGGTGTCGACCCCGACGAGCATCAGCACGAACAGGAAGAGCATCAGGATCGCGCCGGTGTAGACGATGATCTGCACCGCGAACAGGAACGGCGCGTCCAGGCTGGCGTAGAGCATCGCCAGCCCGATCATCACCACCGCCAGGCAGAGGGCCGCGTGGACCGCCTTGCGTACGACGAGCAGCCCGAGCGCCGCCACGATGGTGACCGGGGCGAGGATGACGTACGTCGCCTCCACGGCTAGCGCACCTCCTTGCCGGGGACCTCGAAGAGCTCGGTCTGCGGGGGCGGGGCGTAGTACTCCTGCTCGTCGTCACCGAGCCGCATCGGATGCGGCGGCTGCTCCATCCCCGGCAGCAGCGGGGCGAGCAGGTCCTGCTTCTCGTAGATCAGGCTCTCGCGGGAGTCGTCGGCGAGCTCGTACTCGTTCGTCATCGTCAACGCGCGCGTCGGGCAGGCCTCGATGCAGAGCCCGCAGAGGATGCAGCGCAGGTAGTTGATCTGGTAGACGCGGCCGTAGCGCTCGCCGGGGCTGTAGCGCTGGCTGTTGCCGTTCTCGTCGGGCTCGTCGCTGTTGTCGGCGCCCTCGACGTAGATCGCGTCGGCCGGGCAGGCCCACGCGCAGAGCTCGCAGCCGACGCACTTCTCGAGCCCGTCGGGGTGTCGGTTGAGCTGGTGCCGGCCGTGGAAGCGCGGAGCCGTCGGCTCCTTCTGGAAGGGGTACTGCTCGGTGACCGGCTTCTTGAACTGGGTCACGAAGGTGACGCCGAAGCCGGAGACCGGGTCCCAGATCCGCTCCTTGAGCGAGCGCCTCTTCGGAGCGTCGTCCGCTGTCACGATGCCTCCTCGGTCGCAGAGCCTGGAAGGGCGGGTACGCCGCCGGGCGGCCCGAACACGAGCGGCCGGGCCGGGCCCCGGACGAGGCCGCCGTCGGGCAGCGGCGGCGTGGGGAAGCCGCCGACCGGCTCGGTGACCTCGGCGGGGCGCTCGCCCTTGCTCAGCAGGAACCCGACGACGACGGCGGTCAGCACGAGGCCGATCCCGAACATCCACCAGCGCGGGTCGCCCTGCCCGATTATCGGGGCCCCCTGGATCGCGGCCATCCGCAGGACGGCGACGACGACGATCCAGGCGAGCGAGCATGGCAGGAGCCGCTTCCAGCCGAGCGCCATGAACTGGTCGTAGCGCAGTCGCGGCAGCGTCCCGCGCAGCCAGATGAAGATCCAGACGAAGAAGAGCACCTTGCCGAAGAACCAGATCAGCGGCCAGTAGCCCTCGTTGGCGCCGGCCCAGGCCTTGTCGATCCAGAACGGCGCGTGCCAGCCGCCGAGGAAGAGGGTCGTGGCGAGCGCCGAGACGGTCGCCATGTTGATGTACTCGGCGAGGAAGAAGAGGGCGAACTTCAGCGAGGAGTACTCGGTGTGGAAGCCGCCCACCAGCTCGCCCTCGGCCTCGGGCAGGTCGAACGGCGCCCGGTTGGTCTCGCCGACCATCGAGATGCAGTACATGACGAAGCTCGGCAGCAGCAGCGCCCCGAACCACCAGCTGTCCTGCGCAGCGACGATCTGGCTCGTGGAGAGGCTGCCGGCGTACAGGAAGACGGCGACGAGCGCGAGCCCCATCGAGACCTCGTAGGAGATCATCTGCGCGCTCGAGCGCAGCCCGCCGAGCAGGCTGTAGGTCGACCCCGACGCCCAGCCGCCGAGCACGATGCCGTAGATGCCGATGCTCGCGATCGCCATCACGAACAGCACCGCGACCGGCATGTCCGTCAGCTGAAGGGGGGTGCGGTGGCCGAACATCGTGACCGTCGGGCCGAACGGGATGACGCTGAACGTCACGAACGCCGGCACGCAGGCCAGGATGGGCGCGAGCACGAACACCACGCGGTCGGCCTTCGCCGGCGTGATGTCCTCCTTGAAGGCCAGCTTCACGCCGTCGGCCAGGCTCTGCAGCAGCCCGAACGGCCCGTGCACGTTGGGCCCGATCCGGTGCTGCATCCGCGCCACCACGCGCCGCTCCCACCAGATGTTGAACAGCGTCAGCAGCACGCAGATCACGAAGACCAGGACCACCTTGATCAGGATGATCCACCACGGGTCGTGGCCGAAGTCAGACATGGGCCGCCTCCACCTCCACGCGCGATCCGGGCGAGGCCAGGTCCGCCCACACCCCGCGGCCGACGCTGTTGGTCGGCACCCACACGGTGTCCTCGGGCAGGTCCGCCGGCTCCGCCGGCAGCGTCCACGAGCCCCGGTCCCCAGTCAGCGTCACCGTGTCCCCGACCTGCGCGAACAGCGCCTCGGGAAGGAGTACGACGGCCGGCCGCGCCGTCGCCGCGAGCGCCTTGTCGCCCACCAGCATCCGCCCGTTGTCGAGCATCAGCTTCCACGTCGCCAGCCGGTACGAATCGCTGGTCGAGCTGCCTGCGGTGGTTGAGGAGGTTGCGCTAGCAACCGTCTCGACGGTGGTTGAGGAGGTTGCGCTAGCAACCGTCTCGACGGTGGTTGAGGAGGTTGCGCTAGCAACCGTCTCGACGGTGGTTGAGGAGGTTGCGCTAGCAACCGTCTCGAAACCATCGCCGTCGGTGGTTTCGAGACGGGCCTGGCGGCCCTCCTCAACCACCGGGCCGACCGCCCACTCCTGGCCGATCTGGCGGAGGACCTGCGCGTCCGAGAACGCCGCCGGCTTGTGGAACACCGTCGGGAACGGCCGCTCCCGGCCCTCCCACGTGACGAACGTGCCGGACTTCTCGGTAACCGACGCGACGGGGAGCACGACGTCGGCCGCCCGGGTCACGTCGCTCTCCCGGAGCTCGAGACTGACGACGAACTCAGCGGCATCGAGCGCAGCGCGGAAGGCCGCCGGGTCCGAGGTGTCGTCGGGGTCGACGCCGCCGACGAGCAGTCCCTTGACCTCGCCGGCGAGCACGGCCCTGACGATCGCGTCGGCGTCGCGGCCGCCGTCGCGCGGCAGCAGCCCCGCCTCGATCGCCCCGCGGTCGCCGGCCCGGCGCGGCACCCAGGCAAGCCTGGCACCCGACCGCTCCGCCAGCGCCGCGGCCGCGGTGAGCGCACCCGGCGAGGTCGCCAGCCGCTCGCCGGCGAGGACGACCGCGCCCTCGGGCAGGGTCAGTCCCTCCAGCGCAGCGGCCTCGTCACCGGGCGCCGTGCGCACCAGCTCCGCGGAGAGCTTCCGCGAGCCGAGGGAGGCGTACGGCGCGACGGTGACCACCTTCGTGCCGCCGGCCCGCACGGACTTCCGCAGCCGCAGGAAGAGCGTCCCGGCCTCGTCCTCGGGCTCGAGCCCGACGAGCAGCACGGTCTGGGCGGAGTCCAGGTCGGCGTACGTGAGGTCGCGCTTCCCGGCGACGTGCTCGACGAGGAAGCCGGTCTCCTCCTCCGACAGCGGCCGGGCGCGGAAGTCGACGTCCTCGGTGCCGAGCGTCTCGCGGGCGAACCCGGCGTACGCCCGCGCGTCCTCGAGCGTCAGCCGGCCACCCGTCAGCACCGCGGTCGTACCGGCCGCCTGCAGCCCACGCGCGGCGAGGGCGAACGCCTCCAGCCAGGAGGCGGGCCGGAGGCTCGTCGGGTCGTCCTCGTCCCGCACCTGCGGGTAGGCGAGCCGGTCCGGCTCGGTGGCGTAGCGGAACGCGAACCGGTCCTTGTCGCTGATCCACTCCTCGTTGACCTCCGGGTCGTTGCCGGCCAGCCGACGCATGACCTTGCCGCGCCGGTGGTCGACCCTGATCGCGGCGCCGCACGCGTCGTGCTCGGCGACCCCCGGCGTCGAGACGAGGTCGAAGGGCCGGGAGCGGAAGCGGTACTCGGCGCTGGTCAGCGCCCCGACCGGGCAGATCTGGATGACGTTGCCGGAGAAGTACGACGAGAACGGCTTGCCGTCGGAGGTGGCCACCTGCTGCTCCGCCCCGCGCTCGGCCATGACCAGCGTGGGGTCGCCCGCGATCTCGTCGGCGAACCGCGTGCACCGCTGGCAGACGATGCAGCGCTCGCGGTCGAGCAGGATGTTGGCGGAGACGTTGATCGGCTTCGGGAAGGTCCGCTTCACCCCGTCGAACCGGGTCTCGGGACGGCCGTGGGACATCGCCTGGTTCTGCAGCGGACACTCCCCGCCCTTGTCGCAGACCGGGCAGTCGAGCGGGTGGTTGACCAGGAGGAACTCCATGATCCCCTCCTGCGCCTTCACCGCCGTCGTGTTGGCGGTGCTGACCACCATCCCCTCGGCCACCGGGATCGTGCAGGAGGCCTGCGGCTTGGGGAAGCCGCGGCCGTTGCCGGCGTCGGAGATGTCGACCAGGCACTGCCGGCAGGCGCCCACCGGCGCCAGCAGCGGGTGGTCGCAGAACCGCGGCACCACGATCCCGAGCCGCTCGGCCGCGCGGATCAGCAGCGTGCCCTCCGGCACCGTCACCTGCTGGCCGTCGATGGTGAGGGTCACGTCGCTCATGACTCGCTCCATGCGGTGGAAGCAGCGGGGTCGAACGGGCAACCGCCCTGCTCGAGGTGGGCGAGGTACTCCTCGCGGAAGTGCTTGATCGAGCTCGTGATCGGGCTCGTCGCGCCGTCGCCGAGCGCGCAGAACGCCCGGCCCAGGATGTTGTCGCACTGGTCGAGCAGCAGGTCGAGGTCCTCCTCGCTCCCCTGTCCCTTCTCCAGCCGCTCCAGCACCTGCACCAGCCACCACGTTCCCTCGCGACAGGGCGTGCACTTGCCGCACGACTCGTGCTTGTAGAACTCCGTCCACCGAAGCACGGCCCGCACCACGCACACGGTGTCGTCGAAGATCTGCAGGGCCCGGGTGCCGAGCATGGAGCCGGCGGCGGCGACGCCCTCGAAGTCGAGGGGTACGTCGAGGTGCTCGGCGGTGAAGATCGACGTCGAGGACCCGCCCGGGGTCCAGAACTTCAGCTGGTGACCCGGGCGTACGCCGCCGGCGAGCTCGATCAGCTGCCGCAGCGTGATCCCGAGCGGAGCCTCGTACTGCCCGGGCCGCTGCACGTGGCCGGACAGGGAGAAGATGCCGAACCCGGACGACTTCTCGGTGCCCATGCCGGCGAACCACGAGGCGCCGTTCTTCACGATGCTCGGCACCGAGGCGATCGACTCGGCGTTGTTGATCACCGTCGGCGAGGCGTAGAGGCCCGCGACGGCGGGGAACGGCGGCCGCAGCCGCGGCTGCCCACGGCGTCCCTCCAGCGAGTCGAGCAGCGCCGTCTCCTCGCCGCAGATGTAGGCGCCCGCCCCGGCGTGGACGACGAGCTCGAGCGAGTAGCCGGAGCCGTGGATGTCCTGCCCGAGGTGGCCGGCGGCGTACGCCTCGCGGACGGCGGCGCGCAGCCGGCGTACGACGTGGAGGACCTCGCCGCGGACGTAGATGAAGGCGCGCTCCGCGCGGATGGCGTACGAGCTGATGATCACGCCTTCGACCAGGGTGTGGGGCGAGGCCATCATCAGCGGGATGTCCTTGCAGGTGCCGGGCTCGGACTCGTCGGCGTTGACGACGAGGTATCTCGGCTTGTCGCTGAGCGGCGGCAGGAACCCCCACTTCATCCCGGTCGGGAAGCCCGCTCCCCCGCGGCCGCGCAGCCCCGACTCCTTGACCGCAGCGACGACGTCGTCGGGGTCCATCGCGAGCGCCTTGTCGAGCGCTTCGTAGCCGCCGCCGGCGGTGTAGGCGCCGATCGTCCAGCTGCGGTCGGTGTCCCAGTTGGCGGTGAGCACCGGCGTGAGCACGCCCGGCTCAGTCATCGCTCGCCTCCTCCTCGCGGACCTCCTCGACGGTCTCGCTCTCCGCGCGGGACGTGTCGGCCTCCTCGACGGCCTCGAGCTTGTCCTCGGGTACGTCGGCGGTGCCGCCGTCGGGCGGCGGTGCGGTCCAGCCCCGCTCGCGCGCGATCGAGAGCCCCGCGAGCGAGGCGGCACCGGCCGAGGGTCCCTCGTCGACGAGCCCGTCCTCGAAGCCGGCGAGGACCCGCTCGGCCTCGCGCCAGGAGGTGATCGTCGCGCCGCGGGAGGCTCTCGCTTCGCGGCCGGCGCGGAGGTCCTCGACCAGCGCGACGGCGGAGTCGGGGGTCTGGTTGTCGAAGAACTCCCAGTTGACCATCATCACCGGCGCGTAGTCGCAGGCGGCGTTGCACTCGACGTGCTCGAGCGTGATCGCGCCGTCCTCGGTGGTCTCGTCGTTGCCGATGCCGAGCTGCTCGCGGAGCCGGGCGAAGATCGCGTCACCGCCCATCACGGCGCACAGCGTGTTGGTGCAGACGCCGACGTGGTGGGTGCCGACGGGGTTGCGCTTGTACATCGTGTAGAACGTCGCGACGCCGCTCACGTCGGCCGGGGTCAGGCCGAGCACCTCGGCGCAGGCGTCGATCCCCTCCGGCGTGATCCGGCCCTCCGCCGACTGCACCAGGTGGAGCATCGGCAGCAGTCCGCTGCGCGCCTGCGGGTAGCGTGCGGCGATCTCGCGGAGCTCGGCGTACGTCTCCTGTGTCAGCGTCACCGGTCGACGCCTCCCATCACGGGGTCGATGGACGCGATCGCGACGATGACGTCGGCGACCATGCCGCCCTCGCTCATCATCGAGGTGGCCTGCAGGTTCGTGAACGACGGATCGCGGAAGTGCACCCGGTAGGGCCGGGTGCCGCCGTCGCTGACCACGTGGGCGGCGAGCTCGCCGCGGGGCGACTCGACGGCGGCGTACGCCTGCCCCGGCGGGACCCGGAAGCCCTCCGTGACCAGCTTGAAGTGGTGGATGAGGGCCTCCATCGACTCGCCCATGATGTGGCGGATGTGGTCGAGGGAGTTGCCCATGCCGTCGCTGCCGATCGCGAGCTGGGCCGGCCAGGCGATCTTCTTGTCGGCGACCATGATCGGCGCGCCGTCGAGCCCCTCGAGCCGCTTGGTGGCCTGCTCGACGATCCGCAGCGACTCCCACATCTCGGCGAGCCGGATGCGGAAGCGGCCGTAGGCGTCGGCGGTGTCCCAGGTGATGACGTCGAAGTCGTAGTCCTCGTAGCCGAGGTAGGGCTGGGTCTTGCGCAGGTCCCAGGGGTAGCCGGTCGCGCGCAGGATCGGGCCGGTGAGCCCGAGGGCGACGCAGCCCTCGAGGTCGAGGTAGCCGACCCCCTCGAGACGGCCCTTGAAGATCGGGTTGGCGTTGCACAGCTCGGCGTACTCGGGCAGGCGCTTCTTCATCAGTGCGATGAAGGACCTGATCTCGTCGAGCGCGCCGTCCGGGAGGTCCTGGGCGACGCCGCCCGGCCGGACGAATGCGTGGTTCATCCGCAGGCCGGTGATCAGCTCGAACAGGTCCAGCACGAGCTCGCGCTCGCGGAACCCGATCGTCATGACGGTCAGCGCGCCGATCTCCATGCCGCCGGTCGCGATCGCGACGAGGTGGGAGGAGATCCGGTTGAGCTCCATGAGCAGGACCCGCATGACCTGGGCCTTCTCCGGCACCTCGGCCTGGATACCGAGGAGCTTCTCGACGCCGAGGACGTACGCCGTCTCGTTGAAGAGCGGCGAGAGGTAGTCCATCCGCGTCACGAACGTGGTGCCCTGCGTCCACGGGCGGAACTCGAGGTTCTTCTCGATGCCGGTGTGGAGGTAGCCGATGCCGGCGCGGGCCTCCGTCACGGTCTCGCCCTCGAGCTCGAGGATGAGCCGGAGCACGCCGTGGGTCGAGGGGTGCTGGGGGCCCATGTTGACGACGATCCGCTCGTCCTTCGCCTCGCGGACCTCGTCGGTGAGGTCGTCCCAGTCCTGGCCCGAGACGGTGAAGACCTTCTCGCTCTCGGTTGCCGTCATCGGGGTCCCCGATCGATTGTTCGCGGAGGAGCGAAGCGGGGGAGCGAAGAATCGAGTGGGGTGATCATGAATAGCTCCTCCGCTCGTCGGGCGGGGGGATGGTGGCGCCGTGGTACTCGACCGGGATGCCGCCCAGCGGGTAGTCCTTGCGCTGCGGGTGACCAGGCCAGTCGTCGGGCATCAGGATCCGGGTGAGTGCGGGGTGGCCGTCGAAGACGATCCCGAACATGTCGTAGGTCTCCCGCTCGTGCCAGTCGAGCGTCGGGTAGACCGAGACCCCGCTCGGCACGTGCGGGTCGGCGTCGGGAGCGCTGGTCTCCACCCGCACGCGGCGGTTGAAGGTCATCGAGAGCAGGTGATAGACGGCGTGCAGCTCGCCACCGGCGTCGTGGGGGTAGTGGACCCCGCTGACGCCGGAGCAGAGCTCGAAGCGGAGGTCGTCGCGCAGCACCGTGAGTACGTCGAGGAGCCTCTCGCGAGGGACGTGGAACGTGAGCTCGCCGCGGTGGATCACCGCATCCGGCTCGGCGAAGGCGAGCCGGTCGGCCACCTCCTTGAACCAGCCGCCGCTCGGCTGGGTGCCCATGTCGCTGGCGCGGTCGGGCGTCGGAGTGGCACGCACCAGCCCGCCGTAGCCGCTGGTGTCGCCCGTGCCGTGGACGCCGAACATCCCCGCGTCGTGCAGGGAGTCGCCGCCCGTCCCGGTCTGCTCGGTCATCGCAGCAGTCCCGTCTGGTCGATGAGCGGCAGCTGGCGCAGGGCCGCTGTCTCACGCTCCTCGACGTCGCGCTCGTGGTTCGCGCCGAGGTGGCCGTGCTGGATCTTGTCGTGGAGCTTGAGGATCGCGTCGATGAGCATCTCCGGGCGCGGCGGGCAGCCGGGGAGATACATGTCGACGGGGACGACGTGATCGACGCCCTGGACGATCGCGTAGTTGTTGAACATCCCGCCCGAGCTCGCGCAGACACCCATCGCCAGCACCCACTTCGGGTTGGCCATCTGGTCGTAGATCTGCCGCAGGACCGGTGCCATCTTCTGGCTCACCCGGCCCGCGACGATCATCAGGTCGGCCTGCCGCGGACTGGCCCGGAAGACCTCCATGCCGAACCGGCCGGTGTCGTACTTCGGCCCGCCGGAGGTCATCATCTCGATCGCGCAGCACGCCAGTCCGAACGTCGCCGGCCACAGGCTCGCCTTGCGCATGTAGCCGGCCAGTCCCTCGACCGTGCTCAGCAGGATCCCGCTCGGCAGCTTCTCCTCGAGTCCCATCAGTCCCAGTCCAATCCACCACGGCGCCAGACGTAGGCGTAGGCGACGAAGACGGTGGCAAGGAAGATGCCCATCTCCACGAGCCCGAACCAGCCCAGCGAGTCGAAGGCGACGGCCCACGGGTAGAGGAAGATGATCTCGATGTCGAAGACGATGAAGAGCATCGCGGTGATGTAGTACTTCACCGGGAAGCGGCCGCCGAGCGCCTGCGGCGTGGGCTCGATGCCGCACTCGTAGGAGTCGAGCTTCGCGCGGTTGTCCCGACGCGGCCCGACCCTGCTGCTCATCACGACCGACCCGACCGCGAACACCGCGGCGAGGGCGGCCAGCACGAGGACCGGCACGTAAAGGTGCATCTCGCCTCCTCTCAACCCCGGCCATGCGACTTTGTGAACGCAATCACATGTGGGTCGAGTCACATCCTGCCACTCGTGGGACGGAATGCAAGAGGGATTGCACCTGACGCGCCACTTCCCCACATGTGTGCAGAACTGCAGCCCAGAACCCGAGAACCAGGCAGCACTTCCGCACATCAGTGGGGAAGTGCCCGCCCTTGACTCGAACGGGTCAGGCGGTGGCTCTATGGAGGGCGACGATGCCGCCGGAGAGGTTCTTCCAGGTGGGGGCGGTCCAGCCGGCCTCGGTGAGCATCGCCGCGAGGCCGGCCTGGTCGGGCCAGGCACGGATCGACTCGGCGAGGTAGACGTAGGCGTCGGGCGAGGAGGACACGGCCCGGGCGACCGGCGGGAGGGCGCGCATGAGGTACTCGACGTACGCCGTCCGGAACGGCTTCCAGGTCGGGTGGCTGAACTCGCAGACGACGACCCGGCCGCCAGGGCGGGTGACGCGGCGCAGCTCGCGGAGGCCGGCGAGCGGGTCGACGATGTTGCGCAACCCGAAGGAGATGGTCACCGCGTCGAAGGTGGCGTCGCGGTAGGGCAGCCGGGTGCCGTCGCCGGCGGTGAAGGGCAGCTCCGGCTTCGCCTGCTTGCCGACCCGGAGCATTCCGAGCGAGAAGTCGGTGGGTACGACGACGGCGCCGGCGTCGGCGAACGGCTGCGACGAGGTGCCGGTGCCTGCGGCCAGGTCGAGGACGAGCTCGCCGGGTCTCGGGTCGACAGCTCGGATGACCTCGCGGCGCCAGCGCCGGTCCTGGCCGAGCGAGAGGACGTCGTTGGTCAGGTCGTAGCGGCGCGCGACCGCGTCGAACATCCGACGTACGTCACCGGGCTGCTTGTCGAGGTCGGCGCGCGGCACGGCCGGGTGTCAGGCGATCTCGTCGTAGAGCTCGTCGGCGTACTTCACCAGCTCGGTCGTGAGCAGGCCCTGGGCGTTGACCTGCACGGTGAGGTTGTCGCCGCTCTTCTGGCAGGTGATGTCGTTGACGGCCTGGCCGGTCGAGGTGGCCTGCTGCTTGGTCATGCAGACGCCGTCGCCGACCTTCTGGAGGGTCGAGGAGCCGATGCCGATGTCGGTGGGGGCGAAGGCGCCGCCGCTGGCGCGGAAGGCCTGGACGCTGACGACGCCGGTGATGCCCTTCGAGCTGGTCTTGATGTAGGCGCGGGTCGCGGCGGCGCCCGGCAGGGCGTCCTCGAGCGACTTGTTGCCCTTCGCGATGCTCTTCTCGAGCTGGGTGACCTGCTGCTGGACCTGCTTGGCGTTCTTGCCGGTCGCGAGCGCGCCCCAGCTCGACTTCACGTCGGCCGCGGCGTAGCCGCCGGAGAGCTTGGCCGGCAGCTCGATCTTCTCCTGCGACGCGACGGTCGACGAGGAGGACTCGGAGTGGTCGATCCACCGTGGCAGCCCGACCCCGAAGATCACGAAGAGGGCGAGCACGATCACGCCGAGGGTGACGCCGTTCTCGACGACGAACGACTGGTTCTTCTCGCTAGACACGCCGCCGACCGTACCCGCCGACGCACGGCTCCCGGGAATCGCCCCCGCGTCCGGGCCCGCTAGGCTCAAGCGGTGACGTTCAGCGACCCCGCCGCCCTGGTCGCCACCACCGTGCGGCTCGAGGCGGGCGAGGTCCCTGCCCTCCTGGCTCTCCTGCCGGCCGACGCGCCGGTCTCGTGGGTGCGCCGAGGTGAGGGCCTGGTCGGCTGGGGCGTCGCCGCGGCCGTGCGTACGAGTGGCCCGGCACGTTTCGCCGAGGCGGCGAAGTGGTGGTCCGAGCTGGTCGCCCGCGCCGAGGTCAGCGACGCCGTCGACGAGCCCGGCACCGGGCTGATCGCCTGGGGATCCTTCGCGTTCGCCGACGACGGGGCAGACTCCGTCCTCGTCGTGCCGCGGGTCGTGGTCGGTCGCCGCGGCGACCGCGCCTGGGTGACCACGATCGGCCCGGAGGCCGAGGAGCCGCCGGCGCTCGACGCATCCGCTCCCTCGAACGCTCCGGCCGACGTCGTGTTCACCGACGGCGCACTCGACGGCGAGACCTGGATGTCGGTCGTCGCCGAGGCGGTCGCCCGGATCGCCGCCGGTGACCTGGAGAAGGTCGTCCTCGCGCGGGACCTGGTCGCCACGGCGAGCGAACCGATCGACGTCCGCCACCCGCTGGGACGCCTGGCGGCGGCGTACCCGATGTGCTGGACGTTCCACGTCGACGGGCTCTTCGGGGCGACCCCGGAGCTGCTCGTACGCCGCGAGCGCGGGCTGGTCACCTCCCGCGTGCTCGCCGGCACCATCCGGCGTACGGGCGACGACGAGCACGACCTCGCGCTCGCGGCCGCGCTGGCGCGGTCGTCGAAGGACCTCGAGGAGCACGAGTACGCCGTCAGGTCGGTCGCCGACGCGCTGGAGCCGCACTGCTCGTCGATGAACGTGCCCGAGTCGCCGTTCGTCCTGCACCTGCCCAACGTCATGCACCTCGCGACCGACGTCGCGGGTGTGGCGCGCGACGACACGACCTCGCTCGAGCTCGCCGAGGCGCTGCACCCCTCGGCGGCGGTCGGCGGCACCCCCACCGACGCCGCGGTCGCGCTGATCGCGGAGATCGAGGGGATGGACCGCGACCGCTACGCCGGCCCGGTCGGCTGGATGGACGCCGACGGCGACGGCGAGTGGGGCATCGCGCTCCGCTCGGCGCTGCTGTCCGAGGACCGGCGTACGGTGCGGCTCTTCGCCGGCTGCGGCGTGGTCGGCTCCTCCGACCCCGCCGACGAGCTGGCCGAGTCCCAGGCCAAGCTCATCCCGGTCCGCGACTCGCTGACGACCGACTGACCGCCGGTACCCGCGTCAGGGCGCCACCAGGTCGCGCTTGCTGCCGAGGACCACGTCCCAGGTCGCGACGGTGCGGTCGACGATGACGCCGGCGAGCATGAAGGGGTCGGCGTCGAGCTGCTCCTCGACCCCGGCGACCTCGCCCTCGAGGACGAGGAGCGCGCCGCCGTTGTCCATCGGGCCGGACAGCAGCAGGTTGGGCAGCGAGGCCAGGAACGCCCGGTGCTCCGGGCGGACCTTGTCCTTGGTCTCGGTGTCGTCGTTGTAGTCGTAGAGCACCGCCACGGTGGCCATCAGAGGTCCTCGCCGTCCTTGAGTCGCTTGTAGGTGAGACCTTCCTTCGGGAGGAAGGCGTTGATGTGGCCGTCGAAGACCGCCGACCCGGCCTCGGAGTAGATCCTGTCGTGGATCGCGATGTTGGTCGGCGCCTTGACCCGGCGGGCGAAGTCGACCAGCTCGTGGGCGGCCGCCCACGGGGCGCTGACCGGCACGAGGAGCACGTCGATCTCCTGACCCGGGCCGTCGAGCGCGTCGCCGGGGTGGAAGATCCTCGTGCCGCCGGCGGTGATCAGGTAGCCGGAGTTGTCGAACCGCGGGAACTCCGGGTGGATGATCGCGTGCAGCTCGTTGACGGCGGTCACCGGGATCCCGGCGACGTCGAAGGACTGCCCCGGCGCGACGACGGTGGTGCGCTCGTAGACGTCAGGCGCGTCCTCGCGGATCTTCTCGGCGACCGCGCCGATGGTGAACACCGGCGCGTCGGTCGCCTTCAGCAGCTCCGCTACGTAGTGGTCGGCGTGCTCGTGGGTGATGAGCACGGCGTCGGCGCCGTCCACGGCCCCGGGATCGGTGAACATCCCGGGGTCGAGGACGAGCGTGGTGCCGTCGTGCTCGATCCGCACGCAGGCGTGGCCGAACTTGGTGATCCTCATGGGGCCGAACCTAGCGCCCCGCCCGAGGGGCTCACCTACCGCGGTCGATCAGCCGGTCGCGAGGACCTTCAGCCGGTCCAGTGAGCCGTTGAACAGGTCGCCGTCGATCGGGTCGGAGGTGTTCTGCCAGAAGGTGTAGTAGCCCCACCCGCCCGGCAGCTCGCCGACGGAGTCGGCGTACCTCGCCACCCACAGCGGGTCGGTGCCGCTGAACGCGGTCGTGTTGCCCGTGCAGGTCTTCCACCAGTCGGTGGTCGAGTAGATGACGGCGTCGCGGCCGGTCAGGGACTTGTACGTCGAGGTGAAGTCGGCGATCCAGTCGACCATGGCCGAGGCCGACATCCCGTAGCAGGTGCCGCCGTCGTACGGGTTGTACTCGATGTCGAGGACCCCCGGCAGGGTCTTGCCGTCGCCGGACCAGCCGCCGCCGTGGGCGACGAAGTACTCCGCCTGCGCCGCGCCGCTGGAGTCGGACGGGTTGGCGAAGTGGTACGCGCCGCGGATGAAGCCCTGGTCGTAGGAGCCGTTGTACTGCTGGGTGAAGTAGTCGTTGGTGTAGTAGGTGCCCTCGGTCGCCTTCACGTAGGCGAAGCGGTTGCCGTAGCTCCACCACTGGGCCCAGTCGACGTTGCCCTGGTAGCCGGAGACGTCGATGCCGGCGACCTGCTCGGCCGCGGCGGACGGTGCCGCCTCGGCGTACGCGTGCGGCTTGGTAGCGGCACTGCCCGGCGTCGAGCCGGGCAGCTCCCAGCCCATGTAGCCGCCGTTCGTGCTGGTGACGCCGTGGTTCTCCGCCTTGGCGGTGGGACTCCGGTCGGGTCCCTTCGCGGCGTCGGCCGGACCGGCGGCCACGGCGAGGAGCGTGGTGAGCGTGATCAGTGAGGTGAGGCCGGCGGCGATGCCGGCGAGTGGTCCGAGCAGCGCTCGGTGACGCAGGTCGTGCATGGTGGAGCCTTTCCCGAGAGACGCCGGGTCCGGTCGACCCGGCACTCGCCCCGCCTTCCCAGGCTCGGCCGGCCGAAACCTGCGACACGCCGCTAGGCTTCCGGGCCGTGTCCGACGCCGTGATCAGGCGCGCCCGGGTCGAGGACGCCGAGGCGCTCACCGACCTGCACCTCGACGTCTGGGAGGAGGCGTACGCCGGCCTCATCGCCGACGACGTGCTGGCGGCGCGACGGGCGGGCCGGGCCGACCGGGTGGAGCGCTGGCGCGGGATCCTCGCCGCGAGCCCGGACCCCACCTGGCTCGCGGAGTCGGACGGCCGCCTGCTCGGCTTCAGCGGGACCGCGGCCGAGGGCCGCGACGACCGCGAGCCGGGCCTGCCCCGGCTGGAGCTGATGGCGCTCTACGTGCGCGCGGAGCTGTACGGCGCAGGCCTCGGCCACCGGCTGCTGCAGGCCGCGATCGGCGACGCCCCGGCGTACCTGTGGGTGCTCGACGGCAACGCCCGGGCGATCGCGTTCTACGAGCGGCAGGGGTTCGGCTTCGACGGGCGGACCAAGACCGAGCCGGTCGGCATCGAGCGGCGGATGGTCAGGCGGTCAGGTGGTGCAGGAAGCACCACCGCCAGTCCTCGCCCGGCTCCGCCGACTCCATGACCGGGTGGGCGGTCTCGTGGAAGTGCAGGGTGGCGTGCCGGCGGGGCGAGGAGTCGCAGCAGGCGACGTTGCCGCAGACGAGGCACTGACGGAGCGAGACCCAGCGGGTGCCCTCGTCGAGGCAGGCCTGGCAGACCGGCTCCTCGGCGGTCTCGACGACGGGGTACTTCTCGAGGTCGGGGCAGATGTCGCCCACCGGCGGGCGACGGCGGATGGCCTCGTTGATCTCCTGACGGGTGTCGCTGGCGACCTCGAGCATCGACTCCTCGACGTCGAGCATGGCGAGCACCTCCGAGACGACGTCGGAGGGCACCGTGCCGGAGTCGCGGATCTCCAGGACCCGCGCCCGCTCGGCCTCGATCATCGAGCACCGGATCCGGTTGTAGAGCTCGCTCGGGGCCTCCTCGCCGGGCTTGGTGCCCAGCCGCTCCCAGGCGGCGAAGTTGCGCTGCTCGACGCGCTGCTTGACCAGCGCCGTGACGCCGTGCGGGTCGTCGTACTCCTGCTTCTTGAGCGCCTTGAAGCCGGCCTTCGACGCCTGCTGCAGCAGGGTGGCGCGGGCGAGGGCGTCGGCGACCGGGTCGGGCGCGGGCACGTTCAGCACCCGTGCCGCCGCCGGCAGGCTGAGCCCTTGGACGAAGATCGTCCCGGCCACGACGGTGAAGGCGACGAGCAGCAGCGTCTCGCGGTGCGGCGTGTCCTCCGGGATGAGGTACGCCGCGGCGAGCGTCACGACGCCGCGCATGCCCGCCCAGCCGAGGATCACGGTGTAGGTCCACGGCGGCTCCTCGCCGCTGTCGGGGTCGGGGCCGGGCCGGATCAGCAGGTAGCGGGCGACGAAGACCCAGACCATCCGGATCGCGATGACGCCGACGAGCGTGGCGACGCAGACGCCGACGATCCGGCCCCAGGAGAGCGAGCTGTCGCCGACGTCGGCGATGAGCCACTGGGCCTGCAGGCCGATGAGCAGGAAGACGGCGTTCTCGAGGACGTACGCGATGGTCCGCCAGTTCATCCGCTCCGCGATGCGCGACTGGGCGGTCTGCAGCACCGGGGCGCGATGGCCGAGCAGGAGCCCCGCGACCACGACGGCGATGACGCCCGAGGCCTCGACCTTCTCGGCGGCGAGGTAGGCCGCGAACGGCACCACGAACGACAGCCCGGTGTCGAAGACGGGCTCGGTGATCTGCTTGCGCAGCCAGCCGACGAGCAGGTACGCGACGACGCCCACGATGACCCCGCCGCCGGCGGCGCGGACGAAGTCGAGCCCGACGTGCCAGAGCTCGACGCCGCCGCCGATGGCGGCGATCGCCGTCCGGAGGGAGACCAGCGCCGTCGCGTCGTTGAGCAGCGACTCGCCCTCGAGGATCGTCACGATCCGCCGGGGCAGGCCGATGTTGCGGGCGACCGCTGTCGCGGCCACCGCGTCGGGCGGCGCGACCACGGCACCGATGGCGAGGCTCACCGCCCAGTCGGTGCCGAGGATCGCGTGGACGATCGCGCCGATCCCGAACGTCGTTGCCACGACCAGACCGACCGACAGCAGCAGGATCGGGCGCCGGTTGGCGTTGAAGTCGACCAGCGAGCTCTGGATGGCCGTCGCGTACAGCAGCGGCGGCAGCAGCCCGATCAGGACCACCTCCGGCTCGAGGTGGATGTCGGGGACCCCGGGGACGTACGACGCGGCGGCGCCGCCGGCGATCAGGACGAGCGGCGCGGGCAGCCCGCTCTTCTCCGCAAGTGCGGTGACGGCCAGGACGGCCGCCGCCAGCGCCACGAGGAAGAGGGCGATGTCCACGCGCCACATCCTGTCAGCGAAAAACGTCTTCAACCCATCGGTTGACAATGCTCGAGCAAGCGGCCTAGCGTGTAGTCAACCGACCGGTTGAGGAGTGTCGATGAGCGACGAGGACCGACTCTCCCGGGTGTTCGCGGCACTCGCCGACCCCACCCGGCGCGACCTGGTGGCCCGGCTGACCGAGGGGGACGCGACGGTGGGGGAGCTGGCGGCGCCGTACGCCGTCAGCCTCCAGGCCGTGTCCAAGCACCTCAAGGTGCTCGAGGACGCCGGCCTGGTCACCCGGACCAAGGACGCCCAGCGGCGCCCGGTCCACCTCGAGGCGGAGGTGTTCGACCTCATGACGAGGTGGATCGAGCGCTACCGCCAACGCGCCGAGGAGCGGTACTCCCGGCTCGACGCGCTCCTCGACGAGCTCCAGGACAGCCGAGCAGAAGAGGACGCATCATGACCCCCATCCAGGGCACCCACGAGACCACGATCGCCGCCTCGACCGAGGTCCCGACGATCACGATCACCCGCGAGTTCGACGCACCGCGCGAGCTCGTCTTCCGCGCCCACACCGACCCGGCGCTCTACGTCCGGTGGATCGGCCCACGCCGGCTCTCGACGACGCTGCCGCTCTGGGACCCGCGCCGCGGCGGCGCGTGGAGGATGAAGAACTACGCCGGCGAGGAGGAGATCGCCTCGTTCTTCGGCAGCTTCCACGACGTGCGCGAGCCGGAGCGGATCACCTGGACCTTCACCTATGAGGGCGAGCCGGACAGCGTCTCCCTCGAGACGGTGACCTTCGAGGGGCTCCCCGGCGGGCGGACCCGGCTCCGGGTGGTCGGCGTCGTCGAGTCCTTCGAGATCCGCGACCAGATCCTCGCCAGCGGCATGGAGACCGGCGTGACCGAGGGGTACGAGAAGCTCGACGAGCTGCTTGCCACGCAGTCCTGAGCGGCGCTAGGACAGGGACATGGCGCCCAGGACCCCGGCGGAGCAGCACGCGGACGACGCCGGCCGGTTCACCGGGCTGGTCGAGCAGTCCGTAAGACGCGGGCATCGCGCACGATCAGCCTGACCAACTCGTCGACCGTCCGCTCGTCGAACGCACCAGGGACGATCAGCAGGCGGTACCAGATCACCCCGAACACCACGTCCAGCAGGGTGTCGACGCGGACGTCGACCCGCTGGTCCGGATAGCGCTCGAGGATCGCGCCGAGCGCGGACCGCCGGTCGCTGACGAACACCTCCCGGAAGCGGTCGGCGTACGCCTCGTCCACCTGCGCCTCGGCCGCCAGGGCGCGAAGCAGGTCCGCCACCCGTGGCAGCCGGCCCGCCCGGCGCGACGCGATGAGGAACTCGCGAAGGTCTCCCTCGAGCGACCCGGTGTCGGGCACGGGGACCTGGACGTGCACCTGCTCGAGGAGGGCCTCCATCAGGACGTCGACCTTCCCGGGCCACCAGCGATAGATCGTCTGCTTGCCGACACCCGCCTCCCGTGCGATTCGCTCCATCGACAGGCCGGCGGCGCCATCGGCAGCGAGGATCCGCGTGGCCGCGGCGAGGATGGCCCGTCGGCTGGCCTCGCTGCGCCTTCGACCCGGTCCGCTTGTATGCGCCATGCTGACAGCCTAGTCTTTTCGAAACGCACCGTCTCGTCTCGAATAGGAGTCATCATGGGCACAGCGCTCATCGTCGGCGGATCCACCGGTGTCGGGCTGGAGACCGCCCGGCAGCTGCTCGGGAAGGCGTACGCCGCGCATGTGACCGGGCGCGACGCCGGCCGACTCGCCAAGGCAGCCGAAGAGGTGCCGGGCGTGCTGACGCACCGGGTGGATGCCACCGACGCCGACGCGATGGGCCGGCTCGGCGCCGGGATCGGTCCGGTCGACGTACTGGTCCTCACGGCGACCGGTCGCGGCGGCGCCGGCACCGTCGACTCCCTCGACCTCGCGGCGGTCCGGTCAGCGCTCGACGGCAAGCTCTTCGCCCACCTGACCGCCGTCCAGGCACTCCTCCCGCACCTTGCGGAGGACGCCTCCATCACGTTCGTGTCGGCAGCCTCGGCGCGGGCCGCACTGCCGGGGACTGCCGGACTCGCGGCCGTCAACGGCGCCATCGAGGCGATGGTCCGGCCGCTCGCCGTCGAGCTCGCCCCGCGTCGGGTCAACGCCGTCTCTCCCGGTGTCGTCGACACCGAGTGGTGGTCAGCGATGCCCGACCCCGACCGGCGCGCCTACTTCGAGGCCACCGCGGCGGTACTGCCGAGCCGCCAGGTCGCGACGGCCGACCAGGTCGCGGAGACGATCGTGCTGGTCGCCACCAACCGCAACATCGCCGGGACCGTCCTCGAGGCGGACGGGGGCGCCCGGCTCGTCAGTGCCTGAGCCGCCGGCCCGCCGCTCGCTGGTCGTGCCGATCATCGCGGCTGCGCCACCCACTCCATCGGGTCGCCCCAGCCGAGCTCGTCGACGCCGTGCCGCGCGAGCGCGAGGACGACGAGCGTGCGCCGGTGAGCGGCGAAGGTGAGCACGTGGGCGATGTTGCCGCCGTACGTGAAGAGGTACGGCGTCTCGCCGCACGCGTCGACGAACGTCTCGTCCAGGGCGTCGCGGGCGACGACGTCGCGGACGTGGGCGAGGTACGCCGGGGCCTCGACGGCGAGCCGCTCGCGCAGGGAGGCGAGCGACTCGTGCTCCTCGACCGACCAGTCGTAGTCCCGGTCGGCCATCACGGCGTTCCACATCCCCATCTGGCCGACGAGGCGGGACAGCAACGAGCGGATGGTCTGCTCGTCGTCGTCGACGTCGAGCACGATGGGCTGGTCGAGCTGCTCGTCGGTCAGCCGCCCGGCGACGCGGATCATCTCGCCGGTGAGCCAGATGTGGTGCTCGACCATGCTGGTGAGCAGGTCCATGGCGGTCACCTTGGTCTCGTGCCGGGCGGGCAGGCGCAGCGTGCCCGGCGGGTGGAAGTGCACACCGCTCGGCGCGGCGATGCGGTACTGGGTCGGGTGCTTGCGCCAGGCGGCCGGCGCGACGCCGTACGCCTTGGTGAAGGCGCGGGTGAACGCCTCGTGGGAGCCGTAGCCCGCCTCGACGGCGATGTCGATCAGCGGCGCCTTCGTGGTGAGCATGCGGTACGCCGCCCGCTCGAGCAGGATGCGACGCCTGAACGCGGCCGGCGGCTCCCCGGCGACCCCGCGGATGAGGCGGTCGAAGTGGAACCGCGAGAAGTGCAGCCGCTCCCACGCCGGCTCGCCGTCGGGCTCGTCGAGCGCCTGCGCGAGGTGCTCCACGAAGTCGGCGAAGGTGTCGGTCGCGGTCATGGCCACGATGCTGCCCGTCAGCGGCCCCTGTGCGCTTGATCGCGCTTGCCGACCCGGCCAGGAGCGTTCACAGCCGGGGCTCCGGCAGCGTGATGCTCACGTCGACCCGGTCGCCCTCGCCGACGCCCTCGGCGCGCTGGACGGCGACCTTGACCGGCACCAGGTAGCCGCCGTCCTTCGGGAAGAGCGAGGTCTGGAAGCCGGTCTCGCCGATCCGGGCGGTGACCGGGATGCAGCCCCAGCCGTAGGCGATCAGGTTGGCGATCTCCGCGATGTCCTCGGTCTCCTCGTCGGGCACCCTGACGAAGAGGTACGGCGCCGGGCCGCGCCACTCGATGATCTCGCCGCCGAACTCGAGGTCCATGGACACAAGGATGGCCGACGGTCTCCTCGCCCGGCTACGGGCGCAGCGCGGCGATGGCCTCGTCGAGCGCCCGCCGGTCGGCACGGGAGACGACCGCCTCGACCACCTCGATGCCGCCGTTGGGGACGGCGAGCGCCTGCTCGAGCTCGGGGAGCGAGGCGACCCGCAGGTGCGGGGTGCGGGTGGCGGCGCAGAGCGACTCGAGCGAGACGCCGTGGGGCGTGCCGAAGAGCCGGTCGTAGCGGTCGGCGTACGCCGGCGCACCCTGCTCCAGGGTGGCGAAGATCGAGCCGCCGTCGTCGTTGACCACGACGATCGTGAGGTCGGGCCGGGGCTCCTCGGGGCCGAGGACGAGCCCGTTGGCGTCGTGCAGGAACGTCACGTCGCCCATCAGCGCGAAGGACCGGCTGCTGTCGCGGGCCAGGGCGGCGCCGATCGCGGTCGAGACGATCCCGTCGATGCCGGCGAGGCCGCGGTTGGCGAGGACCTTGCGCCGGGCGCCGACGTCGTACCTCGGCACCATCAGGTCGAGGTCCCGCACCGGGTTCGAGGGGCCGAGCACGAGCAGCCCGCCGGGCGGGAGCGCGCGGGCGACGCAGCCGGCGACGTCGTACGCCGTCAGCCCTCCGGCCGCTCGGTGCTCCGCGAGGAGCCGGTCGAGCTGCTGACCGACCGACCGGTCGGCCGCTCGCCACTCCTCGAGCCAGCTCGCGGGCCCGGTGTCGGGCTCGCCCTCGACGTTCAGCCGGGTGAGGACCTTGCGGTCCACCCGGAAGGGGCGCTCCGGCCACACCCCGGGCGCGGCCGCGGCGACGATCTCGACGTCGTCGCGGGCGAGCAGCCGGGTGACCGGCCGGGAGAGCGTCGGGTGGCCGTAGACCACCACGCGCTCGATCCGCTCCGCCAACGGTGCCTCGAGCAGGACGCGGTAGGTGCGGATCGGGTTGTCGCCGGTGCGCGAGCCGGACGACGGCTCGGCGAGCAGCGGCCAGCCGCCCTCCTGGGCCAGCACCCGCGCCGGCGGGCCGGCGTCGTCGCCCGCGACCACGACGGTCCGCGGCGACCCGGGGCCGGCGTAGATCGACTCGAGGATCCGCGGCTCCGCCCGCTGGGGCGCGGGCCGCGGCTCCGGTCCGGCCGGCTGCCAGCGGTGCTCGGGGACGAGCGGCTCCTCGAGCTGGACGTTCCAGTGCACGGGGCCGCGGGCGGACCAGAGGTCGTCGACGTCCACGTCGGCGGCCGTGGCGAGGTCCCGAGTGGGCAGCAGCGGACCGAGGATGCCGACCTGGTCGGTGACCTGGTTGGAGCCGGTCCCGCGCAGCCGGGCGGGCCGGTCGGCGGTGACGAGGACGAGGGGTACGCCGGCGTGCGCGGCCTCGAGCGCCGCCGGGTGGAGGTTGGCGACGGCGGTGCCCGAGGTGCACATCACGGCTGCCCGGGCGCGGCTCTTGGTCAGGCCGAGCGCCAGAAAGGCGGCGGACCGCTCGTCGATGCGGGTGTGCAGGCGCACCAGGCCCGCCGCCGCGGCGTCGTACGCCGCGAAGGAGAGCGGGGCGTTGCGGGAGCCGGGCGCGACGACGACCTCGGTGACCCCGGCCCCGACCAGCGCGGCGACGACGGCCCGGGCGAGGGCCGTCGACGACTCAGCCGAGGAGCCCACTGACCCGCCTCAGCCGGTCCTCCCACCAGGCGACCCGATCCGGCGCCGCCTGTGATGCCAGGAGTGCGCCATGGCTCACGCTGGGCATCACAACGGGGAGGAACCCGTCGACCGGCAGCAGCGGCTCCGCCACCAGGTCGCCCTCGAGGAGCGCCACCGTGGCGAGTCCGCACGCATGAGGAAGCTGCGGCAGCGCCGCGGCCAGTGCCACCCCGGCCGCGATCCCGACCGAGCTCTCCAGCGCCGAGGAGACCACGACCGGGAGGCCGATGTCCTCGGCGATCCGCAGGCACCGGCGTACGCCTCCCAGCGGCTGCACCTTCAGCACCGCGACGTCGGCCGCCTCGAGGTCGCGCACCCGGTAGGGGTCCTCGGCCCTGCGGATCGACTCGTCCGCGGCGATCGGCACGTCGACCTTCCGGCGTACGACGGCGAGCTCCTCGACCGTCGCGCACGGCTGCTCGACGTACTCCAGCCCGCCGGCCGCCTTGTCCAGCTGCCCGATCGCCGGGACCGCGTCGTCGACCGTCCACAGCCCGTTGACGTCGATCCTGACCTTCCCGTCCGGACCGAGCGCGTCGCGCACCGCCTCGACGCGGGCGAGGTCCTCGGCCAAGCCCTGGCCGGGGTCGGCGACCTTCACCTTCGCGGTCGCGCAGTCCGAGCGGGCGACGATCGCGTGCGCCTGCTCCGGCCCGACCGCGGGGACGGTCACGTTGACCGGAACCCGGTCCCGCACGGGCGCGGGCAGATCGCCGGCGGCCGCCTCGAGCGCGCACCGCAGCCACGGGACGACCTCGCGGTCGGCGTACTCCACGAACGGCGACCACTCGCCCCACCCGTCCCCGGTCTCGAGCAGCACGCCCTCGCGCACCGTGATCCCGCGGAACCTGGTCGTCATGGGGACCGACCAGACGTGGGCGGTGATCACGCAAGCCCCTTGAGGGTGAGCCGGTCGGCCTTGCCGTTGGGGAGGTGCGGGATCTCGGGGAGTACGACGAGCTGGCGCGGCGCCCAGGCGCGCGGATGCGCCTCGCCGACCCAGTCGCGCAGCTCCTCCAGGGACGGCGCGGTGGGGCCGCTCGGCGCGACGTAGGCGACGAGCCGGTTGCCCCACTCGTCGTCGGGTACGCCGAGCACCTCGGCGGCGGCGACCCCCGCGTGCTCGCGCAGCCGGCGGGCAACGATCGGCGCCGGGACGTTGACGCCGCCGGTGACGACCATGTCGTCGATCCGACCCAGCAGGGAGAGTCGGCCGTCCTCGTCGATGCGGCCCGCGTCGGAGGTCAGGAACCACCCGTCGACGAGCACCTCGTCGGTCAGCGTCTGATCACCCTCGTAGCCGTCGAAGAGCGTCGGCCCGCTGATCCGCACCCGCGAGTCGGCGCCGATCGCCAGGCCGACCCCGTCGAAGGGCATGCCGTCGTACACGCAGCCGCCGCAGGTCTCCGCCGAGCCGTAGGTGGAGACGATGTGGATCCCCTCCTCGGCGGCCCGCGCCCGCAGCGACGGGTCGAGCGGGCCGCCGCCCGGGAGGACCGTGTGGAAGGTCTTCAACGCGGCCAGGTCCTCGCCGCCGGCCTCGAGCAGCCGGTGCAGCTGGGTGGGCACGACCGAGAGGAAGGTCGGCCCGTCGCCCCAGCCGTCTCCGGACAGCGCCGACACCGCGTCGGCGAAGGAGGCGTGGTCGTCGAGCAGCACCGGAGGCGCCCCCGCCGCGAGCGAGCGGACGATGACGTTCACCCCGGCGACGTACGACGCCGGCAGCGCGAGCAGCCACCGGCCCCTGGCCGGGCCGGCAGGACCGCCGAGACGGCGCGCGGAGAGCTCGATGGAGGCCTCGACGGCGCGCCGGGAGAGCATCACCCGCTTGGGCCGCCCGGTGGACCCGGAGGTCTCCACGATCCACGGATCCGGGTCGGGGGCACCGAGCCAGTCGCGCAGCGCGGCGACGACCTGCGCTGCGTGACTCATGGGAGGAACGCTAGCCCTCCGCCCGGACGCGGCGAAAACCAGGTGAGCGACCCGGGGCGCGCATGGTCGGATACCGCCGTGTCATCCCGTCTCTCGGGGGCCGTACGCCGCCTCATCCCGCCCACGCCGCTGTCCCGGCGGCTGGCGGCGCAGTCGCTGATGTTCGCGACCGCGGAGGGCACCTTCATGACCGGCAGCGCGGTGTTCTTCACCCAGGTCGTCGGGCTGAGCGCCGCCCAGGTCGGCCTCGGCCTGACCATCGCGGGGGTCGTGTCGTTCCTGGTCGCCTACCCGGCCGGCCGGATCGCCGACCGGATCGGCCCGAAGCGGATGTGGTCGCTCGGCGCCCTGGTGGCCGCGGCGATGTTCGGCGCCTGGCCGTTCATCGACGGCTTCCCGGCCTACCTCCTGATGGTCGTGGTCTTCGAGATCGTGGAGAACGCCGGCGGGGCCGGCCGGGGCGCCTACATCCTCGACGTGATGCCGGAGAAGGAGCGGGTCGAGACGCAGGCCTACATGTACTCCTCGCTCAACCTCGGCTTCACGCTCGGCGCCGTCATCGGCGGCGTCGCGCTCGCCTTCGACAGCCTCACGGTGATGCGCTGGCTGCCGCTCTTCACCCTCGTCATCGGGCTCGCCAACGCGCTCTTCATCTGGCGGCTCCCGCACGCACCCCACGACGTACGCCGGGCCGCGCGCTCCGGGGACGGTGGAGAGACGCGCTCGTCGGTGCCCGGTCCGCTGCGCAACGCCGGCTGGATGGCGCTCAACTTCTTCAGCGGGACGATGTGGACCAACCAGGTCCTGCTCAACGTGGTGATCCCGCTGTGGCTCGTCCAGGAGACCGATGCGCCGCACTGGCTGCTCGCCTGGCTGTTCGGCACCAACACGGTGCTCTGCATCTTCCTGCCGGCGTACACCTCACGCGGCGTGGAGTCGCTCGGCGACGCGCTCCGCAGCGTCCGGGTCTCGGCCGCCTTCTTCGTCGCGTCCTGCCTGATCACGATGGTCACCCACAGCACCGCCGGCGCGATCACGATCTTCCTGGTGTGGCTCGGCCATGTGACGGTGACCGGCGCGGAGCTGTTCCAGTCGGCCAGCAGCTGGGCGTTCCAGGCGAAGCTGATGGAGCCCTCCCGACGCGGGGAGTACGGCGGCGTGGCGGAGGTCTTCTCGACCCTCGGCGGGCGCTGGGCGCCGGCGCTCTACACCTTCCTCGCGATGGAGTGGAGCGGGCCGGGCTGGGTCGTCATCGCCGCGATCGTCGTCATCGCGGCGACCGGGATGCACCCCTCCGCCCGAGCCGCCGAGCGCTTCCTCGACCGGCACGGGATCGCGTCCGGCGTCGCAGCGTCGCAGCCCGCGCCGTCGATATCTTGACATCGAGATATATGCCTGGCTTGGATATCTCGACATCAAGACAGACGGAGGCGCGATGAGGCGGCTGCTCGACCGGATCCTGACCGACGACCCGCTGATCCGGGCAATGGCGTACCAGTCGGTGCTCTCCGCCTTCGGCGAGGGCGCGTTCCTCACCGGCTCGGCGGTCTACTTCACCCAGATCGTCGGACTCTCCGCGGCCCAGGTCGGGCTCGGCATGACGATCGCAGGGGTCGCGACCTTCCTGCTGTCGGTGCCGCTCGGGAAGGCGGCGGACCGGATCGGCACCCGGCGTACGTGGATCCTCGGCAGCCTCGCGGAGGCGGTCCTCTTCGCGATCTGGTTCCTGGTCGAGGACTTCGCGGCGTACGTCGTGGTCATCGCCGTCCTCGAGGTCGTCCAGACCTGGATGAGGGCCGGGCGCAACGCCTACCGGCTCGAGGTCTTCCCGCGGGACCAGCGGGTGCGCTCGAACGCCTACATGCGGGCCGCGCGCAACGTCGGCTACACGCTCGGCGCCCTCGCCGGCGGCCTGGCGCTGGCCGCCGACAGCGACGCGGTCATCGAGGCGGTGCCGCTCGTCACGGCGGGCATCCTGCTGCTCAACACCTTCTGGGTCGCGCGGCTCCCCAAGGTGGCCGAGGGCCACGACGGGGAGACGACGCTCGAGCAGGCGGTGGAGCACGCCGGCGACCGCCACGGCGCCCTACGCAACCGCGGGTTCCTGCTCGCGACCTTCTTCGACGGGGTGCTCGGCACCCACCAGGTGCTGCTCAACGTCGTGATCCCGCTCTGGCTGGTCGAGGAGACCGACGCGCCGCGGGTGCTGCTCGCGTGGCTGTTCGGCACCAACACGGTCATGGCGGTGCTGCTCCAGGTCGCCGCGGCCCGCGGCGTCGCCGACGTCGCCACCTCGCTGCGGGCCGAGCGGCGTGGGGCCGCCTGCTTCGTGGTCTCCTGCGCGATCGTCCTCGTCACGCACGACACCACTGGCTGGCTCACGATCGCCCTGGTCTGGCTCGGCCACGTCACCGTCACCGGCTCCGAGCTCTTCCAGTCGGCCGGGCAGTGGGGCATCCAGGCGGAGCTCTCCGACCCCCGCAGGCGCGGTGAGTACCAGGGCGCCGCCCAGCTCGGCTACACGCTCGGCAGCGTGTGGGCACCCGCGGCCTACACCTTCCTGGCGATGAGCTGGGGCACGCCGGGCTGGCTCGTCATCGCCGCGGTCGTCGTCGTGGCGGCGGTCGCCGTCGGTCCGTCCGCCCGCGCCGCGGAGCGCTTCCTCGCCGCCGGGACGCCGTCGGATGCGACGTTGCCCGCCGTCGGCGGAGCGCGGTGAGGTTGAATAGCGCCTCGTGGCATCACCCGCTGAGTGGCTCGCAGGAGCCCGCCCCCGTACGCTCCCGGCCGCTCTCTCGCCCGTCATCGCGGGCGCAGGCGTCGCCGCCTGGGCCGACGCGCTCTCCTGGTGGAGGACGCTGCTCTGCTTCGTGGTGAGCCTGGCGCTGCAGATCGGCGTCAACTACGCCAACGACTACTCCGACGGCGTACGCGGCACCGACGACGACCGGGTCGGCCCGGCCCGGCTCACCGGGTCCGGCGCGGCCCGCCCCGGCGCGGTCAAGGCGGCGGCGTTCGCGTGCTTCGGTGTCGCCGGTGCCGCCGGGCTGGTCCTCGCCGCGACGACGGCGTGGTGGCTGGTCGCGGTCGGCGTGCTGTGCGTGCTGGCCGCGTGGTTCTACACCGGCGGCAGCCACCCCTACGGCTACCACGGGCTCGGCGAGGTGATGGTCTTCGTCTTCTTCGGCCTGGTCGCCGTGATCGGCACCGTCTACGTCCAGACCGAGACCTGGGAGTGGGGCGCGCTCTGGGGCGGGATCGGGGTCGGGTCGCTGGCCTGCGCGCTGCTGGTCGCCAACAACCTGCGCGACATCCCGACCGACGAGGCGGCCGGCAAGCGGACCCTCGCCGTACGCCTCGGGGACCAGTCCAGCCGCGAGCTCTACCTCGCCCTCGTCGCCGTCGCCCTCATCGCCGTCTTCGGGGTCGCGCTTACCACGTCGTGGCTCGCGCTCGTCGGCCTGCTCTTCATGGTCGTCGCCTCGAAGGGCGTCCAGACGGTCACCACGACGAAGAACAAGGGTCCGGCCCTCATCCCCGCCCTGCAGCAGACCGGGCTCGCCGAGCTGATGTGGGCGTTCTTCGTCGGCGTCCCGCTGTTCTTCGCCTGACTACGCCGGCAGCCGGCGTACGCCGACGAGCACGCCCTGCCCGTGGGGCCAGACGACCTCGAGGGTCTCCTCCCCCGCAACGGGTACGCCGTCGAGCAGCCGATTGACGGTGAGCTCGAAGCCGCCCGCCTCGACGACCGCAATCGCGCCGTCCCGCTCGATGCTGACGCCGTCGAACGGCGGCACCTCGCCGGCCTTCCACGACCCGGAGCCCTTCGCGAACACGGTCGGCTCCCGCTGCTCGACCGCGCCGCTGCGGTGGTGGTACTCCAGCTGCTCCTGCTCGGCGCCGGTGAGCACCGCGGTGAGCAGCACGTGGACGGCGACCGGGTCGGCGCAGCCGTCGTAGACCCAGCGGGTGCCGAGCGCGCTGTGCTCGGTCGTGCCGACCAGGAAGTCCTCGGCACCCTCGAGCGGAGCGCCGCGGTAGGTCAGCGGCAGGTGGAGGGTGACCGTCCGGCCGTCGGCGGCGGTCGCGTGGAAGAGCAGGCACTCGACGCCGACCTCGCCCGCCGGGTCGTCGAACCGGTAGCCGCCGATCCGCTCGGTGAGCGTCAGCCCGGACGTCCAGGGCAGTCGGTCCAGCCACGTCGAGGCGAGCTCGAGCTTGTCGGGGCTCAGCGTCGCCTCGTGGATGACGGCCATCAGTCGTCCTCCTTGGCGCGCATCGCCTCGACGGTCCGGCTCGCGCGGGCGTCGACCCGCTCGGCGAACGCGATCCGCTGCCGGTTGAGCAGCGTGTAGGAGGCGATGCCGCTCACCACGAACGAGATCAGCAGCGCGTAGAACCAGTTCAGGCTGCCCGAGGTCCCGAGCCAGATCCCCGCCACGATCGCGAAGGTGCCGGCGAACACCAGCACCCGCAGGCCGGTGTAGACCGCGAACTCCTTCACCGGACCACCTCCGTCCCGACAGCACCGGCGGCACCGACGGACGAGCTCGTCGAGACGGCGGGCGAGGCGTAGGAGTGCTGCGAGGTCGTGCTGAAGTAGTTGATGCCGACGAAGTTGAACCACAGCGTCGCCAGGCCGACCAGCGCAAGGATCGCGGCGTTGCGGCCCTTCCAGCCGGCGGTCGCGCGGGCGTGCAGGTAACCGGCGTACACCACCCACGTGATGAAGGCCCAGACCTCCTTGGGGTCCCAGTTCCAGTACGACGACCAGGCCTGGTGAGCCCAGATGGGGCCGGTGATCAGCACGGCGAAGGTCCACACCGGGAAGCCGAACGCGTGGATCCGGTAGGCCACCCGGTCGAGCGTGTCGAGCGCCGGCACCCGGGACAGCCAGCCGGTCTCGCGCTCGCCGGTCCTCGCCTTGACGAGGTAGACCGCCGAGGTGATGCCGCCGAGGGTGAACGCGCCGGTCGCGAGGATCGCGGAGACGACGTGGATGACGAGCCAGTACGAGTTGAGCGCCTCGGTCAGCGGCGCGACCGGCTCGTAGAGCCAGATGACGCCGACCATGAGGAAGACCAGCACGAACGCGACGACCAGCGGCGCCATCCAGGCCAGCCTGAAGCGCTTGTAGAGCAGCGCGTAGATCGCGGCGACGACGAAGGTGCCGGACAGGGTGAACTCGTACATGTTGCCCCACGGCACGCGGTTCGGGTCGGCGGCCATCCCGCGGCCCACCAGCGCGACGAGGTGGCAGGCCACCGCGATCAGGGTGAGCAGGTAGCCCAGCCGGCCGAACAGCGCGACCCGGTGCGACCGCTCCTCGTCCGCATCGGTGGTCGAGCCGCCGTCGCGAGGTAGGAGCGGTGGCGTGTCGAGACCAACACGGTCCGATCGAGCGCCGACAGCGACGGTGGCGGCCTCGACACGGTCTCGACTCGCTTCGCTCGCTCGACCCGAGTCGCTGGCGCTCGCTGCCCGACCGGCGCGGCGACCCACGAGCGCCGACCACTCCACGAGGTGGCAGAGCAGCGCGAGGAAGTAGACGACGCCAGCGGCCGCGACGGCCTGGTTGCTGAGCGTGCCCCAGTCGTGGTCGGTCATGTTCGGTCCTCCGGTGTGCGACCCCGCAACGACGCGACGAGGCCTTCGACGACGGCAGCGGTGTCCCCGCCGCCCGAGCGGTCGAGCGCGGCCACCTCGACCAGTGTGCCGTCCGGCGTACGCCGGGCGCGAACCCAGACCCGCCGCGGACGGATGAAGAGCGAGCCGAGCAGCCCGGCGAGCGCGATGCAGACGCCGCCGAGCGCGATCCGCTTGCCGGGCTGCTTGCTGATCTGCACCTTGTTCCAGCGGTCGATCCCGTTGAACGTCACCGACCCGAGGCCGCCGGGAAGCTTGGCGGTCTGGCCGACGTGCAGGTTGAACGCCTTGCCGCCGGGCGCCGTCACCCGGGTCGCCTTCGAGGTGTCGAGCTGATAGACCGACTGCGGGCCCGAGTCGAGGTTGAGGTCGCCCTTCCAGGCCTGCAGCGACAGGACGGCGTTCTTGCCGTCGCCGATGTCGCCCTTGAGGTTGACCGGGTCGCCGTCCACGGTGACCTCGAAGGGGTAGAACATCCCGCTGAGACCGAGGCTCTCCGGCTCGGCGTACGGCGCCTTGACGACCCCGAACGAGACGAAGCTGCTGTTCTCCGGCAGGAAGATCGTCGGGCCGGAGTAGGCGACGTGGCCCTTGCCGTCACGCACGGTGATGATCGGCGCGTAGCCGTGGCCGATGAGGAAGACCTCGGTGCCGCCGATCGACAGCGGGTGGTTGACCCGCAGGTCGTAGGTCTTCTCGGGGCCGTTGCCCGCCTGGTAGGTGAGGTGCGACTGGAACCCCTTCGCCATCCCCTGCCGCGGCCCGGAGTCGAGCCACTGCACGTCGAAGCGGTCGATGCTGAACCTGAAGTCGTCGAGCTGCGAGGCGGTGAACAGGCTGCCCGGGTCGAAGTCGTCGTACTGCGTCAGCTCGTTGGAGAAGCCGAAGTCCTTGCCGACCACGACGATCACGCCGCCCTTGTAGCCGAACAGGCTGCCGAGCGCGAAGCCCACCAGCACCACGATGATCGAGAGGTGGAAGACGAGGTTGCCGACCTCGCGGAGGTAGCCCTTCTCCGCCGCGACGGCGTAGTCCGTCGCATCCGGCGCAGAGACCGCGTCGCCGTCCCCGCTCCGCAGCCGGTAGCGCTGCTTGCGCAGCAGCGCCCGCGCCCGGGCGAGGACCTTCTCGGGCTCCTCGTCGACGACGTACGACGTGGAGTCGGGCAGCCGGGTGAGGTTGCGCGGAGCCGCCGGCGGCTGGGCGCGGACGTTGCGCCAATAGACGAAGAGGCGCGGGATGATGCAGCCGACCAGCGAGAGCATCAGCAGGATGTAGACCGCGGCGAACCACGGGGTGCCGTAGACGTCGAAGAGGCCCAGCTTCTGATAGATCGGCGTCAGGGTCTTGTGGGCGTCCTGCCAGTTGCTGGTCTTGAGGCTGTCGATGTTCTCCTGCGGGATCAGCGACCCCGGCACCGCGGCGAGCGCGAGCAGGAGCAGCAGGATCAGGGCCGTGCGCATCGAGGTGAGCTGGCGCCAGGCCCAGCGCAGCGACTCGCGCAGGCCGAGCTCCATCGCCGTGCGCGGGGTGCGGTCGGGCTTCTCGGGCGTCTTCTGGGCGGGGGCGGTCTGGGTCACTGTTCGGTCCTCACAGGGCGAGCCCCTCCCAGTGCGAGACGACCCAGTTCTGCAGCGCCTGGACGGCGTAGTCCCACCAGCCGGTGACGAGCGCGAGGCCGACGACGATCATGAGGGCACCGCCGACGCGGGTGATGGCCCGCTGGTGCGAGCGCAGCCAGCGTACGGCGACCATCGCCTTGCGCCAGGCGAGCGCGACGACGACGAACGGGATGCCGAGGCCGAGCGAGTAGCAGGCCAGCAGCAGGCCGCCCCGGGCGGCGGTTCCCTCGTTCCACGCCAGCGTGGAGATGACGCCGAGGGTCGGTCCGTTGCACGGCGTCCAGCCGAGCCCGAAGAGGAAGCCGAGCAGCGGCGCCGCCGCCAGCCCGACCGCCGGCACCTTGTGGAAGCGCACGTCCCGCTGGAGCGCCGGGATCAGCCCGATGAAGGCGATCCCCATGACGATGCACAGGATGCCGAGGACCCGGTTGGCGACGTCGGTGTACGCCAGCAGCTTGGAGGCGATCCCGCCGACCGCCAGCCCGAGCAGGACGAAGACGACGGTGAAGCCGAGCACGAAGAGCACCGAGCCCAGGAGCATCCGGCCCCGGCGTACGTTGCCCTCGGCCAGGTCGGCGCCGGAGAGCCCGGTGGAGTAGGACAGGTAGCCGGGCAGCATGGGCAGCGTGCACGGCGAGACGAAGGACAGCAGCCCCGTCACCAGGGCCACCGGGACCGCCAGGAGCAGCGAGCCGTTGCTCGCCGTCGACGTGAACCACGCGCTCATGCCGCACCCTCCTCCGGGGCGGCGGGCCCGCCGGCGTCCTCGATGATGTCCTCGAGGGTGGTCCGGGTGGGGATCGTCCCGCGGATGATCGCCGCGACCCGGCCCTGCGGGTCGAGGACGGCCGTCGCGGGCACGGTGCGGGGACTGAGCCGGTCGCGGAACGCGAGCGTCGCCTTGCCGTCGGGCGAGTAGAGCGAGGGGTAGGTGACCTTGTAGTAGCGCTCGAAGGCGAGACCCTGGTCGGCGGAGTTGTCGCGGATGTTGACCCCCAGGAAGGCGACCTTGTCGCCGAGTGCGGTGTGGACCGACTGCAGCATCGGGGTCTCCTTGCGGCACGGGCCGCAGGTCGACCACCAGAAGTTCACGACGACCACCTTGCCGCGCTGCGCGGAGAGGTCGTACGACGACCCCGTCAGCGTCTTGCCGGACAGACTGATCGGCTCGCCGCGGTCGGCGGCGGCGTACTGGATCACCTGCCCGTCGCCGGAGATGTAGCCACCGTCGTTGGTGCCCGAGAGCCCGCACCCGGCCAGCGCGGCCAGGGTGAGGAGGAGTGGTGCGATGAGGCGGAGCCGCCGAGCGAGAGGCGGCATCTCGGGCTGCATGTCAGGCCTGCTCCTCCTCGGGCACCTTGCTGTCGGGGCGGTGCTCCTCGGGTGCGCCTCCGGCGGAGTACGGCGCGTGCTTGTCCTTGGCGGGGATCAGGTCGCCGGACGGCTCGGAGTAGGAGATCTGCGCGAGCCGGTCGCCGACGAAGTGGAACGAGGTGAGCGAGCACAGGGTGCACTGCCGCTTTCGCGGGTCGTGGAGGAAGCTGCGCCGCTCGGCCGCGAGCCTGGTCGTCCAGATCGGCAGCTGGTGGGAGACGATGACCGCCTCGTGGCCCTCGGCCGCCGTGCGGGCGGCCTCGATCGCGGCCATCATCCGGGCGACGATCTCCTTGTAGGGCTCGCCCCACGACGGCTTCCACGGGTTCCACAGCCTCAGCCAGGTGCGCGGGCTCTTGAGCGGACTGTCGCCGCGGCCGAACTGCATGCCCTCGAACCAGTTGCCCGACTCGATCACCCGCTCGTCGAGCGCGACCTCGAGCCCTTTCGCGGCGGCGAGCGGGGCCGCGGTCTCCTGGGCCCGCTCGAGCGGGCTGGAGACGATCCTGGTGATGTCGCGGCCGCCGACGCGCTCGGCGATCCGCTCGGCCATCTTGACCCCGAGCGGGGAGAGGTGGAACCCGTCGCGCCGGCCGTAGAGGATCCCGTCCGGGTTGTAGACCTCGCCGTGGCGCAGCAGGTGGACGGTCGTGTCGGGCGTGCTCATGCCGCCACCTCCGTGAGAGAACAAGAACGATACGGACGCGGCGGCACGAGTGGATCGACGTTCGCTCGCTGACGCTCGCTCATTGCTGCACCCTTGCGGCGGCCTCGGCGGCGGCGGGCAGCGCGTCGACGATCTGCCCGACGGCGCGCTCGTCGTGGGCGCTGGAGAGGAACCAGGTCTCGTACGCGCTGGGCGGGAGGTAGACGCCCTGGTCGAGCATCGAGTGGAAGAAGGCGGCGTACGCCGTGACGTCGGTGGTGCTCGCGTCGTCGAAGTTGCGCACGTCGCGGTCGGTCAGGAAGACCGAGAACATCGTGCCGGTCGCCTGGATCCGGTGCGCTACGCCGGCCTTGGTGAGCGCCTCCGCGACGGCGCCCTTGACGGTCTCGGCGGCGGCGGAGACGTGGGCGTAGACCTCGTCTGTCGCGAGCCGCAGCGTGGCGAGCCCGGCGGTGGTGGCGACGGGGTTACCGGACAGGGTGCCGGCCTGGTAGACGGGGCCCTCGGGCGAGAGCCGCCGCATGATCTCGGCGCGGCCGCCGAACGCCGCGGCCGGGAAGCCGCCGCCCATCACCTTGCCGAAGGTGACCAGGTCGGGGGTCCAGCCCTCCTGCTTGCCGTCGAGACCCCACTGGCCCTGCCTGCTGGCGCGGAAGCCGGTCATCACCTCATCGGAGATGAACAGCGCGCCGTTGGTCCGGCAGGTCTCGGCGAGGAAGGCGTTGAAGCCCGGCTCCGGCGGAACGATGCCCATGTTGCCCGGTGCGGCCTCGGTGATGAGGCAGGCGATGCGGTCGCCGTACTCCAGGAAGGCCTTGGTCACCGCGTCGCGGTCGTTGTAGGGCAGCACCAGGGTGAGCTCGGTGCTGGACGCCGGGACGCCCGGGGTCCCGGGGACGGCGAACGTCGCGAGGCCGGAGCCCGCGCTGGCCAGCAGCGCGTCGACGTGGCCGTGGTAGCACCCGGCGAACTTGATCACGACGTCGCGGCCGGTGAAGCCGCGGGCGAGCCGGATCGCCGACATCGTCGCTTCGGTGCCGCTGCTGACGAAGCGGACCTCCTCCACCGGGGCCCGCTCCACGATCGCCTCGGCCAGCTCCACCTCGGGCTCCGTCGGCGTGCCGTACGACGTGCCGCGGGCGACCGCCGCGCCGACCGCCTCGAGCACCTCGGGGTGGGCGTGGCCCAGCAGCATCGGGCCCCACGAGCAGATCAGGTCGACGTAGTCGTTGCCGTCGACGTCGGTCAGCCAGGCTCCCTTGGCCGAGCGGATGAAGCGGGGCGTGCCACCGACCGCGTTGAAGGCCCGGACCGGGGAGTTGACCCCACCGGGGGTCACCGCCTTCGCGCGGGCGAAGAGGGCTTCGGAGGCGGGGACGGAGCCCGCGGGGTCGTACGTCGCATCAGTGGGCACCGGCTCATTGTTCCTCAACCGGCCAAGTAAACTTCATTCGGCTCATCGCATCATGGAGCGCCGTGAGTCGCGTCTCACGATCGTGGCCGTTTGCAGCGGCCTTTCTTGGGCAAACGTGATGTGCGTAACTTGTGCGTGACACGCTTCGTTAGGGCTTGACGTACGAGGGAGCACGGATCGCACGGGGAGTGCGATGCACTTGAGGGAGAACCAGATGTCCGCACCGCGCTTCGGCCGGCTGCACAAGGCCACGGCGCTCGTCCCGCTGGCGGTCCTCTCCGCCGCGTGGACGGTCAACGTCACCGGCCTGACCTCCACCACGTCGGCGGTCGCGTCCAACACGACCCCTCCGGCGGCGAGCCTCCCGGACGGCACGGCGCTCCCCTCGGGTCCGATCTCGGCCCCGGCCAGCGTGTCCGCCCCTGAGGGCAGCAACCGCGGGCTGAGCGCCAAGAAGGCCTCGGACATCGTGGCGACCGCCTCGTCGTCGGGCATCCCCTCGGCCGCCCTGGCGGCCTACCAGCGGGCGGCGACGATCATCGACGACGCCGACAAGAGCTGCCACCTCGACTGGCAGCTGATCGCGGCCATCGGCCGGGTGGAGTCCAACCACGGCCGGGCCGACGGCAACCGGCTCACCTCGAACGGCCTGTCGACGCCGGGGATCTTCGGCCCCGCCCTCAACGGCAGGACCGTCTCCCTGATCCGTGACACCGACGGCGGGCGCTACGACGGCGACACCTCCTACGACCGCGCGGTCGGTCCGATGCAGTTCATCCCGTCGACCTGGTCGATGGTGGGCGTCGACGCCGACGGCGACGGCAAGCGCAACCCGCAGGACATCAACGACGCCGCCCTCGCGACGGCGGTCTACCTCTGCTCCGGCGACGACGACCTGTCCACGCTGAGCGGTCAGCGGGCCGCGGTGTTCCGCTACAACCACAGCCAGTCCTACGTCTCGACCGTCCTCGGGGTCGCCTCGGCCTACCGTGCCGGCGACTACACCTCGGTGCCCGACAACACCGTCACCACCGACTGGACCTTCACCCCCTCCGCGCCGCCGGCGAAGGGTCACGGAGCCAAGCACGGTGGCAAGGCCGCCGGCGGCCACACCAGCACCGGGACGCCCGCCGCCGGCACCGGGTCCACACCCTCGACCGGCGGCAGCTCGTCCTCCTCCGGGGGCACCTCCAGCACCGGTGGCTCCGGCTCCGGCGGCAGCAGCAACAACGGCGCGGGCAGCAAGGGCAGCGACAAGGGCAGTGGCCCGACGGACGGCAACAGCTCCGCCCCGGACCCGGTCGGTGCCGCGGGCGACGCTGTCCAGGCCGGCGGTCAGGCGGTCGAGGACACGATCACCAAGGCCGAAGCAACCACGAAGTGCGTGGGCCAGGTGATCCCGGCCCAGCTTCAGGACGTGCTCAGCAACGCTGGCGTCCTGGGTGGGACGCTGTCGCAGATCGTGGGCGTGCTGAACAGCCCCGTCGCGGCGCTGCTGGGTGGCAAGGAGAAGGCAGCGACGCTGCAGGACTGCGTCAACAAGCTGGTCGGCGGCAGCTGACCCGGAGCCAAGACTGTGAGCAGGGCCGCCACCTCCGACCTGGAAGTGGCGGCCTTGGTCACTCGGTTTGCGTACGTCGCCAGTCCTCGAAGGCGAGCTCCTCGTCGAGGTCGCGCTCGACAGGGATCCAGGCGCCGCTCGGCGGGTCGAGGGTCCACCGGCGCGGCCGGTTGAGCTCCAGCGCGCGAGCCCTCGCAGCGAGCATCCGCTCGACCTGAGTGGCCCGCGAATCGCCTGCCACGATAGCGAGGTACTCCAGACCGGCCCGTCGGAAGCGGTCCTCGCGGCCGACGTCCCGGCGATGGCGCTCCCGGGACTTGTGGGCGGCCGTCGTACTCGCCGACGACTCCGGCCTCGACGTCGAGTATGTCGGGCGCGCCGAGCGCCCTGCCGTCGAGGGCGTAGATCACCCGGTTGCAGACGGGCTTCGGCAGCCGTGCGTCGAGCACCCACACCAGCCGCATCCGCGACTCCATCGGCGACCTGCTCCGCTGCTCGGCGAGCTCGACTGCCGCGAGCAGAACGTCGCGGCGACGACCGCGGAGCCCGCTCGCGTACGACCTGAGCCGCCTGATCGAGGTCAGTCGGGCCGCCATCACCATGTCGACGAGCACCACGGCCTCCCGCAGGTCGTCGAGCCGGAGAATCTCGTCGACGACCGCCCGCTCGACGATCGTGCACGGCACCCCGTTGACTACTCGGATCTCGCCGGAGGAGAGCGCTGCCCGGGTTGCGATGCTCGCGTCCGTCCGGGCGAGCTGTCTCGTCGACACAAGCGCCACCTGCAGCGCGGAGCCATCGGGGGCGCGCCCGTCGCAGTACGCGGCGCCGTACATCCGGAGCGCGGCCCAGCCGGTCACCGCACCGTCGCCTTCGAGCCGCATCGACTGCTCGAGGATGCGCTGCTCGGGGACCGACGAGTCCGTCTCGGCGGGAACGTGGAAGCCGTGGCTCGTCTGGCGCCACCGGCCACGCCGCACCTCGTGGCGTGTCGGACGCTCGGCGTACTCACCGTCGTCGGCAGTCCGTGGTCGGCGCCGGGTCGGGCGCACGAGCCCGACCGGCGGATCGCAGCGGGGCTGGAAGTGACCGTCCTCGTCCATGCTCCAGGCATGCCCGCGGCGTACGCCGCTGAGACCTGCCAACCACGGCCTGTGGACAGCGACCAGGCCGAGCGTGACAGGTCAGCGCAGCAGCCCGGCGGCCTCGACGGCCCAGTAGGTCAGGATGACGTCGGCGCCGGCGCGCTTGAAGGCGGCGAGGCTCTCGAGGATGGCCGCCTGGCGGTCGATCCAGCCGTTGGCCGCGGCGGCCTCGAGCATGGCGTACTCCCCCGAGATGTTGTAGGCCGCCACAGGGACGTCCACGGCGTCGCGGACGGCGCGCAGGACGTCGAGGTAGGGCAGCCCCGGCTTCACCATGACGATGTCGGCGCCCTGCTCGATGTCGAGCAGCGCCTCCCGGACGCCCTCGAGGGCGTTGGGCGGGTCCTGCTGATAGGTGCGCCGGTCGCCCTTGAGCGAGGAGTCGACCGCCTCGCGGAAGGGGCCGTAGAAGGCGGAGGCGTACTTCGCGGAGTAGGCCAGGATCGAGACGTCCCGATGGCCGGCCTCGTCCAGCGCCGTCCGGATGACGGCGACCTGGCCGTCCATCATCCCCGACGGCCCGACCATGTGGACGCCGGCCGACGCCTGGGCGCGCGCCATCTCGGCGTACACCTCGAGCGTCGCGTCGTTGTCCACCGAGCCGTCGCCGGCGAGGACGCCGCAATGGCCGTGGTCGGTGAACTCGTCGAGGCACAGGTCGCTCATCACGGTGATCGCGTCGCCGACCTCGGAGACGACGTCGGCGATCGCGACGTTGAGGATCCCGTCGGGGTCGACGGCGCCGGAGCCGACGGCGTCCTTCTCGGTGGGTACGCCGAAGAGCATGATCCCGCCGATCCCGGCCTCGGCAGCCTCGACCGCCGCCTTCCGCAGCGAGTCGCGGGTGTGCTGGACGACGCCCGGCATCGAGGAGATCGGCACCGGCTCGGTCGCGCCCTCGCGGACGAAGGCCGGCAGCACCAGGTTGGCCGGGCGTACGGCGGTCTCGGCCACCATCCGCCGCAGGACAGGGGTCTGCCGCAGCCGCCTGGGACGTATGACTGGACGCTCGATGCTCATCGTGAGCTCGTCGCCTTCCGGCGGCCGGCCGGCTTGCGCTCGGACGGCTTGGTGACGGGCTGGCCGGCCTCGATCATCGCGGCCCGGCGGGCGGCGCCGAACGAGGCGAGCGCGTCGGTCAGCGCCTCGATGGACGGCTTCGGGGCCATCACGTCGACGCGGAGTCCGTGCTCCTCGGCGGTCTTGGCGGTGGCGGGACCGATGACCGCGATCACCGTCGAGGCGTGCGGCTTGCCGGCGATGCCGACCAGGTTGCGGACCGTGGAGGAGGAGGTGAAGACGACGGCGTCGAACTTCCCGGTCTTGATCGCCTCGCGGGTCGGCGCCGGCGGCGGCGCGGCCCGGACGGTGCGGTAGGCGGTGACGTCGTCGCACTCCCAGCCGAGGTCGACCAGGCCGGCCACGAGGTTCTCGGTGGCGATGTCGGCGCGCGGCAGGAAGACCCGGTTGATCGGGTCGAGCAGCTCGTCGTACTCCGGCCAGACCTCGAGCAGCCCGGCTGCCGACTGGTTGTCGCCCCCGGGCACGAGGTCGGCGCGCAGGCCCCAGTCGGCCAGCGCCTGCGAGGTCTTCTCGCCGACGGCGGCGATCTTGAGCCCGGAGAAGGCGCGGCTGTCGAGGCCGTACTCGTCGAACTTCTCGCGTACGGCGCGGACCGCGTTGACCGAGGTGAACGCGATCCACTCGTAGCGGCCCTCGACGAGCCCGCGGATGGCCTTGTCCATCTGCTGCGGGTTGCGCGGCGGCTCGACGGAGATGGTGGGGACCTCCTCGGGCACCGCGCCGAAGCCGCGCAGCTTGGCGGAGAGCGCTGGCGCCTGCTCCTTGGTGCGCGGCACGAGGACCCGCCAGCCGAAGAGCGGCTTGGTCTCGAACCACGACAGCGTCTCGCGCAGGCCGACGACCTTGCCGACCACGATCACGGCCGGCGGCGCCATCCGGGCGGCGCGGGCGTCGGCCGCGATGTTGTCGAGCGTCGAGGTGACGGTGGCCTGCTCGGTGGTGGTGCCGACCCGGGTCATCGCGACCGGCGTCTGCGGGGAGCGGCCGGCGGCGATCAGCTCCTTGGCGATGTCGCCGACCAGGCCGACACCGGAGAGCAGCACGAGGGTGCGGTCGTCGGCGTACTGGCTCCAGTCGACCTTCTCTCCGCAGGTCACGACCGCGACCTCGCGGTGGTCCTTCGTGGTGAGCGGGATGCCGGCGTACGCCGGGACCGCGCTGACCGAGGAGACACCGGGGACGATCTCGAAGCCGATCCCGGCCTTGGCGCAGGCCTGCGCTTCCTCCGGGCCGGAGGCGTACAGGAACGGGTCGCCGGCCATGAGGCGTACGACCCGCAGGCCGCGCTTGGCCTGCTTGACGACCACCTTGGCGCGGGCCGCGTGGGTCAGCGGCTGGCCGTCCTCGCCGAAGCCGCCGTCGACCAGCTCGGGGCCGACGGCCGCGGCCGCGTCCACCGGGTCTGCGTCCTCGGCGGGCTCGGGGAGCCCGAGCACCTGCCTGACCATGGCGGCGTGCTCGGGGGCCTCGGTCACGACGACCTCCGCCTGCCTGAGCAGGTCGAGCGCCCTCACGGTGAGCAGCTCGGGGTCGCCGGGACCGCTGCCGACGAACGACACCCAGCCCAGGCTCGCGTCGGCGGCTGCCGCCTTCTGATCGGTGGTCTTGGCTCCGGTCATGCGTTGTGCACCTTGTCCAGCTCGGGAGCGGCGGGATGGGGCTCGCCGCCCTTGTTCAGCTCGTGATCCAGCTCTGCGGCACCCTCGGCGAGCATCTCCTCGGCGAGCCGGGTCCCGACGCCGACGGCGTCGTCGACCGGACCGCTCGAAGACATGCGGATCGAGAGGGATCCGTCGGGCGAGAGCACGACGGCCCTCACCCAGAGCTCCGCTCCGTCGTCGCCCTCGACGACCTCGGCGAGGGTGCCGATGGGAGCGGCACAGCCACCCTCGAGGGTGGCGAGTACGGCGCGCTCGGCCTCGACGGCCGCGCGCGTGAAGGGGTCGTCCAGACCCGTGAGAACGGTGAGGAGCTCGGCGTCGTCCGCGCGGCACTCCACCGCCAGCGCACCCTGGCCGGGGGCGGGCAGCACCTGCAGCGGGTCGAGCACTTCGGTGACCTCGTCCAGTCGATCGATGCGAGCAAGGCCGGCACGGGCGAGCACGACGGCGTCGTAGTCACCGGCCCGGACCTTGCCGATTCGGGTGTCCACGTTCCCACGGACGCCGACGAGGTCCAAACCGAGACCGAGGGCCCTGATCTGGGCGGCCCGGCGCGGCGATCCGGTGCCGACCTTCGCGCCCTGCGGAAGCTCGGCGAGGGTCAGTCCGTCGCGCGCGACGACCACGTCGCGCGGGTCCTCGCGGGAGGGTACGGCGGCGAGCGTGATGCCCTCGGCGGCGTAGGTCGGCAGGTCCTTCAGGGAGTGCACGGCCACGTCGATCTCACCGGCCAGCAGGGCGTCGCGCAGCGCGCTGACGAACACGCCCTGCGAGGGCGCCCCGGTCAGCGGCGTGCCGGCGGCCTGGCTGCGGTCGCCCTCGGAGGTGATCTCGACCAGCTCCGTGTCGTGTCCGCGCTCGCGGAGGAGGTCGGCGACGTGGCCCGACTGGGTCTTCGCGAGGACGGAGCGGCGGGTGCCGAGACGGATCGTCACCGGGTGGTCACCGGCTTCCCTTGCGGCCGGGGCGGGAGCCGTCCTCGGGGACGTCGGGACGGGTCACCGCGCTCACCGCGTCGGCGTCCAGGGCGAAGAGCTCGGCCAGCGCGGCGGCGTACGACACGGCGCCGGTCTCGTTGGCAAGCTCCTTGACGCGGACCGTCGGCTCGTGGAGCAGCTTGTCGGCGACCCGGCGGACGGTGCGCAGGACCTCGGCGCGGGTGGACTCGTCGAGGCCGGGCAGCCGGCCGTCGAGACGGGCCATCTCGGCGTCGACGACGCTGGTGGCCATCGAGCGGAGCGCGACCACGGTCGGGGTGACGCTGGCCTGCTTGCGGGCGCTGAGGAAGGCAGCGACCTCCTGCGCCACGATGTCGCGTACGGCGGCGAGCTCCTGCCCCGCCTGCGACTCGTGCAGCTCCTCGGCGAGGCTGGCCAGGTCGACGAGCGTGACGCCCGGCAGGTCGGCGACCTGCGGGTCGATGTCGTGGGGCAGGGCGAGGTCGACGAGGGCGACCGGCCGGTCGGCGCGGTCGGCGACCATCGGGGTCGACACGAGGACGCCGCGAGCGCCCGCGCAGGTGATCACGAGGTCGGCGTCGGCCACCTCGGTGGCCAGCGAGGGCAGGCCGGCGGCGCGGCCGGCGTACTCACGGGCGAGGCGCTGTGCGCGGTCCTCGGTGCGGTTGACGACGACGATGTCCTCCGCTCCGGCCCGAGAGACGGTCGCGGTGGCGAGCCCGGCCATGGCGCCGGCGCCGACGATGACGACCCGCTTGCCGGCGACCGGGCCGATGGCCCGCTGCGCGCGGGCGAGCGCGGCGGTGACCAGCGACGGGGCCGCGCGGTCGATGTCGGTCTCGGCGTGGCTGCGCTTGCCGACCCGGAGGGCCTGCTGGAAGAGCGAGTTGAGGGCCGGGCCGACGGTGCCGAGCTCCTGGCCGAGCTGCAGCGCGGCGCGGGTCTGGCCGAGGATCTGGGCCTCGCCGACGGCCATCGAGTCGAGCCCGGCGGCCACCTGGAACAGGTGGGAGACCGCGCCGTCGTCGTAGTGGACGTAGAGGTGCGGCAGCATGGTCTCGACCGACTCGCCGGCCCGCTCGATGATCTTGCGGGACAGCTCCTCGACCGAGCCGTGGAACCGGTCGACCTCGGTGTAGATCTCGAGCCGGTTGCAGGTCGCGATGACGGCCGCCTCGGTGACGTGCTCGCAGTGGGCGACGTCGGTGACCAGCTTCTGCAGGCCGCCCGCGTCCACCGACACCGCCTCGAGCATCGGGACCGGAGCGGAGTTGTGGGAGATGCCGACGACCAGGACGCTCATGCCGCCGCCTCCGTGGGAGAACAACAAAGATACGGACGCGGCGGCCTGAGAGCGCCGATGGTCGCTCGCTGACGCTCGCTCATGCCGTCACCCCGTCGGGGTCGATGGCGACGGCGCCGGTGCCGTCGAGTGACGGGACGCCGTCGGCCTCGGTCTGCGCCTTGCGGGACTCGTGGTAGGCCAGGATCTGGAGCTCGATGGAGAGATCCACCTTCCGTACGTCGACGCCCGGCGGCACCGAGAGGACCGTCGGGGCGAAGTTGAGGATGCTGCTGATGCCCGCCTGGACCATCGCGTCGGCGACGTCCTGGGCGGCCGGGGCGGGCACCGAGATCACCCCGATGGCGACCTGGTGCTCGGTGACGATGTCGGCGAGCTCGCGGAACGGCCGCACCGGGATGCCGGCGACCTCCTTGCCCTCGAGCCGCCGGTCGGCGTCGAGGAGCGCGACGATCCGGAAGCCGCGGCTGCGGAAGCCGGAGAAGTTGGCGAGCGCCTGCCCGAGGTTGCCGATGCCGACGATGACGACCGGCCACTCCTGGGTCCCGCCGATCTCGCGGGAGATCTGGTAGCGCAGGTAGTCGACGTCGTAGCCGACCCCGCGGGTGCCGTAGGACCCGAGGTAGGACAGGTCCTTGCGCAGCTTCGCCGAGTTGACCCCGGCAGCGGCGGCCAGCTCCTCGGAGGAGCAGACGGCGATGTTGCGGTCGGCGAGGGAGAGGAGTGCGCGGAGGTAGACGGGCAGTCGGGCGACGGTCGCCTCGGGGATGTCCCTGGCAGAGTCCGTGGTGCTGCGTGCCGTCACTCTCAGCTCTTTCAAGACAGGCCGCGGTCGGGGGCTGGTGGGCAGTCCGGGCGCGCTCCGCGACCCGTTCACTCTAGGCAGTTTGTGCAATCGAGAACAAACCGAGTGAGCCAGGAGACGCGCCGGCTTCTATCACGGGTGAGGTACCTCACAGGGGCCGGGGTGATACATCCCGAGACCCCCCGCGGGCTCACCGGGTGGTCGGGCGCCCGAGCGCGGCGCGCAGACGATCCTCCGAGACCCGCCAGAAGTCGTGCTGGCGGCCGTCGACGAAGGTCACCGGGATCTCCTCGCCGAAGCGCTCCTTGAGCTCGGGGTCCTCGTCGATCGAGACCTCGTCGTACGACGTCCCGGTGTCGGCGCAGACCCGCTCGATCACCGCGCGGGCGTCGTCGCAGAGGTGGCAGCCGGGCCTGGAGTAGAGGGTGATGCGGGCGCTCATGCTGTTCCCTTTCTGACCGGTGCCATTGTGCCCCGCGGAGGCCGGCACGGACCACCGGCGCGGCGCACTAGAGTGACCGCCGTGAGCACCGCCCGGGACCGTCAGCGCCGCCGGGAGGAGATGCGCCGCCGCGACCTCAGGCGCCGATCCGCCCTCGCGGGCGAGGCCTCGGCGGCGGCCGCCGAGGTGGAGACCGCGCTCAGCGGGACCGGCGACTCCCCGGCGGCGGCGTTCTTCGACGTCGACAACACGATCATGCAGGGCGCGACGATCTTCCATCTGGCGCGGGGGCTCCACAAGCGGAAGTTCTTCACGACACGGGAGATCCTCGGGGCGGCCTACAAGCAGGCGTACTTCCGCGTCGTCGGCGTCGAGGACCCCGCCCACATGGACTCCGCGCGCAACAGCGCGCTGTCGTTCATCAAGGGCCACACCGTCACCGAGCTGCAGGAGCTCGGCGAGGAGATCTTCGACGAGGCGATGGCCCACCGGATCTGGCCCGGCACCCGCGCGCTCGCCCAGTCGCACGTCGACCGCGGGCAGCGGGTCTGGCTGGTCACCGCCGCCCCGGTCGAGATCGCCCAGATCATCGCCCGCCGGCTCGGCCTCACCGGGGCGCTCGGCACGGTCGCCGAGCACGCCGACGGCGTCTACACCGGTCGCCTGGTCGGCGACATGCTGCACGGGCCGGCGAAGGCGGAGGCGGTCAAGGCGCTCGCCGCCCGGGAGGGTCTCGACCTGGCGCAGTGCTCGGCGTACTCCGACTCGGCCAACGACCTGCCGATGCTCTCCCTCGTCGGCGACCCGTGCGCCATCAACCCCGATCACAAGCTGCGTGCCCACGCGCGGGCGATGGGCTGGCGGATCCGCGACTACCGCACCGGGCGGAAGGCGGCGCGGGCGGGGATGATCGCGGCCGGGCTCGGCGGTGTCGCCACCGGCGCTGTCGCCGCCGGCGTCGCGCTCCGGCCCCGCAAGCGCTGAATTCTTTACTGAGACACCTGACACGGCAACGGCCCGGGACGTACAGTGGCCCGGGCAGCGGGGGAGCACATCCGGGGAGGGAACCCATATGCCGTGGCAGGCCGGCGACATCGCCCGGGGTCTGAGCGCGTTGCGCGCGGAGGTCGCCCGGGTGCTGGCGGAGACGGCGGACCCGACGCCGCGACTCGTCCCGGCCCTCGCCGGCGCCGGCGTCCTGCTCAGCAAGGCCGACACCGGCACCCCGCACGGAGGCAGCGGCTCGAGCACCGACCTCCCCGCTGCGGCGTACGACGGCGGCGGGAGCGACCAGGACCGGGCCGCCTCCTCGGAGGAGTCCGAGGAGGACCGCACCCGCCTCATCGCCCTCGTCGAGCTCGCCCGCAAGGGCGACTCCGAGGCGTTCGGGATGCTCTACGACCACTACCACGGCTCGGTCTACCGCTTCCTCTTCTACCGCACCCGGTCCGTGACCCTCGCCGAGGACCTCACCTCGGAGACCTTCTTCCGCGCCCTGCGCTCGATGACCGGCTTCCGGTGGCAGGGCAAGGACTTCGGGGCCTGGCTCATGACGATCGCCCGCAACCTCGCCACCGACCACTTCAAGGCCGGCCGCACCCGCCTCGAGCTGACGACCGAGGACATGGGGCTGCACGACGACGCGACGGACGGACCGGAGTCGGCGGTGCTTGCGAGCATCACCAACGAGATCCTGCTCGAGGCGCTGTCCAAGCTCCCCGACGAGCAGCGCGACTGCGTCGTGATGCGCTTCCTCCAGGGCCTCAGCATCGCCGAGACGGCCTCCGTCCTCGGCCGCAGCGACGGCGCCGTCAAGCAGCTCCAGCTCCGAGGGGTCCGCAACCTGGCGAAGCTGATGCCGGAGGGGCTCCGAGGGTGATGGAGAGCTCACTCCGCACCGCGCTCACCGGCGTAACCTTTGCGCCCGCGGCATCGTTGGTGTCAGCAGCCGCGGCGACGCGGCTCCTCCCCCGCAGCACCACCGGTCCGATCCGAGGACGACACTGATGAGCCCGGCGTTCCCGACGCGACGACGCGCCGACGAGTTCCACCGCCTGGTCGAGGGCACCCCGACCCGCGGCGAGGCCACCCCGGCCGACCTCGCCGAGCTGGCAGAGCTCGCCCGCGAGCTGCGCGACCTCCCGGCCGTCGAGCCGCGGGCGGCGTTCTCGACCGCGCTGCGCGAGCGGCTGATGGTCGCGGCGGAGACCGAGCTCGCGCCGGCCGCGTCCACGATCGAGAGGCGGCTCACCGTCGGTGGGGCTCCCGGATCCCGCAGCCGCCGCTCGCGGCGCCTCACCGCCGGGCTGGCGGCGCTGGCGATCGTCGGTGGCACGGCCGGCACCGCGCTGGCCTCCCAGGGCGCGCTGCCCGGCGAGACGCTCTACCCGGTCAAGCGGGCGATCGAGAACCTCAAGACCGGCTTCAGCGTCGGCGACGAGTCGAAGGGCTCGACACTGCTCCACGACGCCGGCACCCGCCTCGACGAGGTCCATCGGCTCACCCACGACAAGGCCAGGCCCGCGGACGCCGACACGGTGAGCAAGACCCTGGAGTCCTTCGCCTCGCAGGCGACGACCGCCTCCGACCTGCTCCTCGGCGACTACAAGGACTCGCGCGACGCGAAGCCGGTCGAGGACCTCCGCAGCTTCGCCGCGGACGGGATCAGTCGGCTCTCCGACCTGCAGGCGCAGGTTCCCGAGGCTGCGCAGGGCGCCCTCGCCGACGCGGCCCAGACCTTGCTGCTCATCGACCAGGCCGCCGCCGCGGTGTGCCCGGAGTGCTCGGGTCCCGGCATCACGCAGCTTCCGCAGAACCTCCTGCACGCCGTCTCACAGTCGCTCAACAGCACGGCGTCCGACGCCACCGGCGCCGCCGGCAACGGTCAGCCCGGCGTCTCGCTGCCCTCCATCAACCCGGAGGACCTGCTCCCGGCGACCGTCGGCGCCGGCCAGGGCGGCGGCGCGACGGGGTCGAAGCAGTCGACGGGCTCCGGGTCGGGCTCGTCCTCTCAGAGTGGCTCGTCCGACGACAGCTCGTCGACCGACAGCGGCTCCGGCAGCGGCTCCGGCGGTGGACTCCTCGGGAATGTGCTCGGCGGTGGCTCGAGCTCCGACGACGGCTCGGGCAGCTCCTCCGACTCGGGATCCGACGACTCCGGCTCGACCGACTCCGGCAACGGCGGCGCGGTCGGTGACACCGTCGGTGGGGTCGTCGACGGTGTCGACAAGGTCGTCGGAGGCGTCACCGACGGCGTGGGCGGCCTGCTCGGCGGCGGCTCCTGACGCAGGAGCCGCTCACATCGCGCGGCGTCAGCGGAAGACCGACTCCCGCTGCATCAGCAGCGAGTAGAGCGTCTGCTGGATCGTCTCGCGCACCTGGTCGGTCACGTTGAACACCAGCATCGGATCGTCGGCCTCGCCGTCGTCGTACGCGTCGGTGCGGATCGGCTCGCCGAACTCCATCAGCCACTTCGACGGCAGCGGGATCATCCCGAGCGGGCCGAGGAGGGGGAAGAACGGCGTGATGGGGAGGTATGGGATGCCGAGCACCTTCGCCAGTGCGGGGATGTTGCCGACGAGCGGGTAGATCTCCTCGGCGCCGACGACGGCGAGCGGGACGATGGGTACGCCGGTGCGCAGCGCGGCGGAGACGAAGCCGCCGCGGCCGAACCGCTGCAGCTTGTAACGCTCGCTGTAGGGCTTGCCGATGCCCTTGAACCCCTCCGGCCAGACGCCGACGAGCTCGCCGTCGCAGAGCATCCGCTCCGCGTCCTCGCTGCACGCGAGCGTGGCGCCGGCCTTGCGGGCGAGCATGCCGATGAACGGCATCCTGAAGACCAGGTCGGCACCCAGCGGCCTCAGGTCGCGACCGACGTGGTCGTGGATCGTCACCATCGTCATCAGCCCGTCCATGGGCAGCGTGCCGGAGTGGTTGGACACCACGAGCGCGCCGCCGTCGGTGGGGATGTTGTCGATCCCGCGGACCTCGATCCGGAACCACTTCTCCTTGATCGGGCGCAGCATCGCGAGCAGGAACCGCTCGGTCAGCTCCCGGTCGAAGCCGTAGTCGTCGACGTCGTACTGCCCGGTCACGCGCCGGCGAAGGAACGCCAGGAAGCGCGCCAGCTGCGGCTCCCAGTCCGTGCCGAAGACCTCCCGTGCGGCGCTGTCGAGCGCCGCCTGCCAGTCGGCCGGCGGGATGCCGCCGAGCGGGTGGCGGTCGGTCGTGGTCGCCACCTGCGTGGGCTCATGCTCCGCGCCGGTGCCGTCGGGCCCAGTGGCGTCGGGCTCAGTGGCGTCGGGCTCAGTGGAGCCGGGCTCAGTGGAGCCGGGCGCGCTGCCATCGGGCTCGGCGGCCTCAGGCGCGGCGGAGTCCGGCTGCGCGGCGGGGTCCTGCCCGACGGCGTCGCGTACGCCGTCCGGCTCCTCGGCCCCATCGGTCTTCTTCCGGCGCGCGGGCCGGGAGGCCCCGGCACCCCCGGCGAGCCGGCGAGCGGCCGAGGACGACGACCGGCCGCTTCCGCGTCCCGGCTCTCCACGGGTGCCGAGCGGGATGATCTCTGCGTCAGCCACTGAGCGGAACCTCTCCTCGGATCGGGGCTGCGGGCAGACGGTGCTCGAGCTCGGCCAGGAGCCGGTCGGTCCGGCCGCCCGTGGGCGTCGTCGAGGCTGCGAAGTCGGCGAGGGCCGAGGCCGTCGTGTAGGCCGGCTCGAAGCCGAGCTCGGCCCGCATCCGGGTCGTGTCGACGCCGCGGCCGTAGGTGAGGAAGCCGAGCAGCTCGGGTGGCAGCTCGGCGACCCGGGTCTGCCGGAGGAGGCTGTGGACCGGGCCCGGGAGCGGCAGGGTCGGCCGCTGCATCCGTCGCGCGACCTGCGAGAGCGTGAGGATGCCGTCGCCGGCGACGTTGAAGGTGCCCGGTACCCGCGACCTGATCGCGTGGCCGAGGGCGGCGTACAGGTCCCGCTCGTGCAGGAACTGCATCCGCGGGTCGAAGCCGAGGACGGTCGGCAGGACCGGCAGCCGGAGGTACGTCGCCAGCGGGCTGTCGACCCGGGGACCGAGGACGTTGGCGAACCGCAGCGTCGTGACGCAGACGTCGGGCCGGCGCCGCGCGAAGCCGCGCACGTAGCCCTCGATGTCGGCGACGTCCTTGGCGTAGCCGCCGTAGGCGCTGCGCCGCGGCTCCATCTCCTCGGCGAACATCGCCGGGTCGCGGTTGCTGGATCCGTAGACGGTGGTCGTCGACTTCACGACCAGCTGCTGGACCGAGGGGGCCTTCTGGCAGGCGGCGAGGAGCTGCATCGTCCCGATGACGTTGAGCTCCTTCATCATCGTCCGTCCGCCGGTGCTGCCCGGGGTGGCGATGATGCTCATGTGGACGACGGTGTCGACGTCCTCCTTGGCGATCACCTTGGCGATCACCGGGTTGCGGATGTCGGCGCGGACGAAGGACATCCCGCCGATGTCGCCGCGGGGCGGGACGACGTCGACGCCGATGACCCGCTCCACGCCGGCGCGCTCGGCGGCGGCGCGCGCGAACCTGCGCCCGAGGTCACGCGAGACCCCGGTGACCAGGACGACCCGTCCGGCGCGCTCCGTCATGTCACCTACGCCGACCGCAACGACCGCGGCTAGCGCGTCACTTGCCGAGCTTGCGACGCTGGACGCGCGTCTTCTTCAGCAGCTTGCGGTGCTTCTTCTTGGCCATGCGCTTGCGGCGCTTCTTGATGACAGAACCCACGGGAAACCTTCCTGTTCACCGACGGCAGGGGCCGCCGGACCGGCCAAGCCTAACCGGACGGGAAGGACCGTGGGGAATCGGTGACGGGCGGCGAGACCGGCAGCTCAGCCGGCGTTGTAGAAGGAGTTCTTCAGGTAGTCGTTGGCGTCGTCCTCCCGCACCCGGAAGGAGCGCCCCACGCGGACGGCGGGGAGCTCCCCGCTGTGGACGAGTCGGTAGACGGTCATCTTGGAGACACGCATCATCGCGGCCACCTCGGCAACGGTCAGGAACTTGCTGTCGGAGATATCTCCGGAGGTGTTGCCAGCCATGAGTCCACCGATTCCTTCTCGAAAGTAGCGCGCCACCGGCTTCCCCACCGATTGCTCCCACGCGCTCGCTGCCTTCGTGAGAATAGAGCCTGATGTGACTAGTGGGGAAGGGGTAACCCCTGGGAATCTCATCGAGACCCGGCGTGTCGGATTGATTTCGGGCAATGCACTTGATCCCCGCGGCCGCGGACCGCCGGTCGCGCCGCGCGGGTGTGTCTCTCAACCGTGCCCTAAGAGGGGGTAGTTAAGGAAGAGGGTCGAGCCCGTGGAGCGGGAAGACGGCCGTCCGGGTGGCGTTGATCTGCCGATCGAGCCACGTGGCGGGGTCATACCCCAGTGACCAGTCGCGGTACGTCGGCTCTCTGCCGTCGGTCATGCGGCGGGGCGCGACCGCGCCGAGCAGCTCCTGGATGTGGGCGCGCCAGCTCTCCGGCGTGTCGAGCTGCGGGTCCAGCGGCGCGCCGCCGACGATCGCCAGCAGGTGGGTCCACGCCCGGGGGACGACGTCGACGACGGCGTACCCTCCCCCGCCGAAGGCGACCCACTTCCCGTCGCAGACCTCGTGGGCGAGCTCGTGGAGGGCGAGGTACGCCGCCCGCTGGCCGTCGACGGTGAGCATCAGATGGGCCAGCGGGTCCTCGGTGTGGGAGTCGCAGCCCTGCTGGGTGACCAGGATCTGCGGCTTGAACTCCCTCACCAGCGGCGGCACCACGGCGTGGAACGCCCGCAGCCAGCCGTGGTCGGCCGTGCCGGGCGGAAGGGCGACGTTGACCGCGCTGCCGACGGCGTCGGGGCCGCCGGTCTCCTCGGGGAAGCCGGTGCCCGGGAAGAGCATCTGCCCGGTCTCGTGGAGGCTGATGGTGAGCACTCGCGGGTCGTCCCAGAACGCCCGCTCGACGCCGTCGCCGTGGTGCACGTCGACGTCGACGTACGCGATCCGCTCGACGCCCTGGTCGAGCAGCCACCGGATCCCGATCGCGACGTCGTTGTAGATGCAGAACCCGCTCGCCCGGTCGCGCATCGCGTGGTGGAGCCCGCCCATGATGTTGGCGGCATGCAGGCTCTCCCCGCTGAGCACCTGCCGGGCCGCCTCGACGCTCGCGCCGGCGATGTGGGCGCTGGCGTGGTGGATGGCCGGGAAGACCGGGTCGTCCTCGGTGCCGAGCCCGTGGGTGAGGTCCGCGCCCAACGTCTGGCCGGCCCGCTCGACCGCCTCGATGTAGGAGGCGTCGTGGACGGTGAGCAGCTGGTCGTACGACGCCATCGGCGCGGGCACCACCCGCAGTCCGCCCACGGGCCGGGACAGGACGCCGATCTCGTCGGCAAGCCGCATCGTCAGGGCGACGCGGAGCGGAGCCATCGGATGGCTGGGTCCGAAGTCGTACTCCGAGAGACTGGGGTCGTAGACGACGGTGGCCGGTCCGGAGCACTGCACGTCCATGGGACTGACCGTACCGGCTGCACTTATCGCCTCGGCCCCCGCTTCGAGGTGTGGCACACTGGCCGGGTGCACGCGCTTCGCATCCAGTGGTGGTCCGCCTGACCGGCGGCCATCCTTCGTGCGCATCTGACACCCATCACCAGGCCGCCCACCGGGCGGCCTTCTTCGTGTCTTTCGCGTCGGCCTCCGGTGGGCTCTCACCCCAGGAGGAACCATGATCCGACGACTCTCCCTGCTCACCCCGTCAGGCCGGCTCACCCTCGGCAACCTGCTCGGCGCGCTCCGGCCGATGGCGGAGGGTCAGCACCGTGCCCAGGGTCGGGCAGAGTGCTTCTACGGGCTCTCGGACCTGCACGCGCTCACCACCCCGCACGACCCCGCCGTGCTCCGGGAGCGCGTGCGCGAGATGGCCACGCTCCTGCTCGCGGTCGGGCTCGACGACTCGACGCTCTTCCTGCAGTCCGCCGTGCCGCAGCACCGCGGGCTCGCCTACCTGCTCGAGTGCGTCGCGCACACGGGCGAGCTGAACCGGATGATCCAGTTCAAGGAGAAGGGCCGCGGGGTCGACTCGACCCGGGCCTCTCTCTACACCTACCCGGTCCTGATGGCCGCGGACATCCTGCTCTACCGCGCGCCCGAGATCCCGGTCGGCGAGGACCAGCGGCAGCACGTCGAGCTCGCCCGCGACGTCGCGCTCCGGTTCAACAACACGTACGGCGGTGTCTTCACGGTCCCGCGTGCGGTCCACCCACCGACGGGCGCCCGGGTGATGGACCTCGCCGACCCGACCCGGAAGATGAGCAAGTCGGCCGGCGACGCCCATCCGGGGTCGATCTTCCTGCTCGACCCGCCCGACGTCGTACGCCGCAAGGTCGGCCGCGCGGTCACCGACTCCGACACGGGCCCGGACCCGGTCCGAGCGGACCGCGCGGCGAAGCCCGGCGTCACGAACCTGATCGAGATCCTGGAGGCGTGCGGCGGGTCGGCCGACGGGCTCGCGTCGTACGGCGGGCTCAAGGCGGCCGTCACCGAGGCGGTCGTCGCAGTGCTGGAGCCGATCCAGAAGAGGTACGCCGAGCTGGCGGCTGACCAGGCACACGTCACCAGCGTGTACGCCGCCGGCGCGGCGCGCTGCCAGGAGGTCACCGCCCCGGTGCTGGCGGCTGCCGAGGCGGCGATCGGGCTGGCGTGAGGCCCGGCTCCGACGGTCAGCTCGCGCCGGGCGCGAGGCCCTTCATCCCCGCGCGCAGCCGCGCCATCCGGGCGTCGAGGTCGTGGGCGGTGGCGGCCGCGACCCGGAGCTCGTCGAGCAGGCCGGGCGGCACCTCGCCGTCGTACTTGTAGTAGATCTTGTGCTCCACACTCGCCCAGAAGTCCATCGCGATGGTGCGGATCTGGAGCTCGACCTCGACCTGCTCGGTGCGGTCGGAGAGGTAGACCGGGACCTCGACGATGAGGTGCAGGCTGCGGTAGCCGTTGGGCTTGGGGCGGGCGATGTAGTCCTCGACCTCGACCACCGTCACGTCGGGCTGGCTGGTGAGCATGTCGGCGATCCAGTAGACGTCGGACTCGAACGCGCAGGTCAGGCGTACACCGGCGATGTCGTGGATGCGGGCCTGGATCTCCGCGATCGACGGCGGGCAGCCGATCCGGGTCGCCTTCGCGAAGATGCTCTCCGGCGACTTGAGCCGGGTGCGGACGTGCTCGATCGGGCTGTGGTCGTGGGTCTGCTCGAACTCCTCGCGGAGGATCGAGATCTTCGTCGTCAGCTCGTCGATGGCGAACTTGTAGCGCAGCCGGAAGCGGGTGAACTCGCGCTGCAGCTCACGCAGCCGCGCCGCCGCGGTCTCCTCGTCCTGGTCGGCGAAGTCGGGGTGCTCGAGATGGTTGAGGATCCGCTCCAGCACGACGGCTGACTGGGCACGTGACTGCTGCTCGACCACCGGGAACTCCTTCGACCACGGACGCCGTCAAGAGTGCCTCATCGGTCCAACCGGTCCTCAGTCCGGCTGCTCCCAGCGCGGGTAGATCCGGTAGCCGGGCTTGGTCTGGTGGGGCATGGCCTCGTAGAACGCCTGGGCGTCGTCGGTGAGCAGGTCCATCCGCTGGGTGCCGGTGGCGTCGTAGATCGCCTCGACGAGCCGGCGGGCGATGCCGCGGCGGCGGTACGCCGGGGTCACGGCCAGCTGCGCCAGGTAGGACTGCAGCGCGCCGTCGCCCATGCCGTAGCCGAAGCCGACGACGGCGCTCCCGTCGACGGCGATGCGGGCCACCACGCCGGGCCCGGATAGGACCCGGCGGCAGAGGTCGGGGTCGGTCAGCGACGGCCAGCCGAGGGCGGCGCAGAGCGCGCCGACGCCGGCGGTGTGGACCGAGTAGGGCAGGGGGTCGTACGGCAGGATCTCGACGGGCACCCGCTCATCCTGCAGCAGCGTCCGGCCCTCGGTCGCGCACCCTCCGCACGTGCTCGAGCGACTCCCGCAGCTCGGCGAGCCAGTCCTCGCTGTGCTGCTGCACGAGCCTCACGCACCAGCCGAGCGCATCGCTGCGGCTGCGCGCGACGCCGGACTCGACGAGCAGGTCGAGAACCTGCCGCTCCGGCTGCCGCAGCCGCGTCATCACGGGCGCGGAGACGTTGGTGAACAGCGCGCGTACGCCGCCGCACTCGACGCCCCACGACACCTTGCGGCCGTAGCGCCGCTCCGCCTCGCGTGCGACGGCCATCCGGTCCTCCCGGGTGCGCTCGCGGAACTCCGCGATCCGCCCCTCGATCGTCGCGCGCCTGACCTCGTCGGTCTCGTCCTCGGCCGTCGCGGGCTCGTCGATCCGCCCGACGACGGTGATCTCCTCGCGGTCGACGACCACGTCGACCAGCTCCTCGAACAGTCCTTCCGGGAGCCGGCCGGCGAACCAGCCCCGGACTTCGTCTGTAGTCATGTAAGCATGATTACTCGCTTGCAGGCAGCGGGCAAGCGTCCTCCGCCAGCCGCTTCAGCGTGAGCAGCTCCTTGCGCATCATCACCAGGTCTGGGCGGGCCGGGGCGGGATGGTCGGGCGGCGCCACGGACACGGCGCGGGTCAACCGCCGAACCGGAGCCGGGAGCAGGTTGTCGGCCGGGTAGCCACGCCTCGCCTCCGCCTCCGTCGCGCCCCAGGCGTCGAGCAACCCCGTCACGGCGTACGCCGCCGGAGCGTCGCGGCTCCGAGCGCGAGCCCCGCGACGACGTACGCGACGACGACTACGAGGTCGACCCACACCGAGCCGGACGTGGTGGCGCCGCTGGTCAGGTGCTTCATCGCGTCGACGGCGTACGACAGCGGGAGGACGTCGCTGATCGCGTGCAGCACGTCGGGCAGGTCGTCGCGGGAGACGAAGAGGCCGCAGAGCAGGATCTGGGGTACGACGAGGGCGGGCATGAACTGGACCGCCTGGAACTCGGTGTTGGCGAACGCGCTCACGAAGAGGCCCAAGGCGCAGCCGAGCACGGCGTCGGCGACCGCGACGAGGAGGAGCTGCGCCACGGAGGTGACGTCGAGCCCGAGGAGGCCGACGCTGACGCCGACCGCCACCAGCGACTGGACCGCCGCGACCAGGCCGAAGGCCAGTCCGTAGCCGAGCAGGAAGTCGAGCTTCGCGAGCGGCATCGCGAGCAGCCGCTCGAGCGTGCCCGACGAGCGCTCGCGCAGCGTCGTGACGCTGGTGACCAGGAACATCACGACGAACGGGAAGATCGCCAGGAGCGCCGGGCCGATCCGGTCGAAGAGCGAGACCGGCGAGGAGCGGTACATCCACCACAGCAGCACCATCAGCAGGCACGGGACGAGCAGCAGCATCGCCAGGGTCCGCGGGTCGCGCCGGACCTGGTTGAGGACCCGCGCGGTCACGGCGAGCGTACGCCGGGCGCTCATGCGGCGTCCTTCACCAGCGCGAGGAACGCATGCTCGATGTCGTCGGTGCCGGCCTTCTCCTTGATCCCCTCGGGCGTACCGTCGGCGAGGAAGCGTCCGTCGCGCATGAGCAGCAGCCGGTCGCACCGCTCGGCCTCGTCCATCACGTGGCTCGAGACGACCACCGTGGTCCCGCCGTCGGCGAGGCCGCGGAACGTCGTCCACAGCTGCTCGCGCAGCACCGGGTCGAGGCCGACGGTCGGCTCGTCGAGGACCAGCAGGTCCGGCCCGCCGAGGAGCGCCACCGCGAGGCTGACCCGGTTGCGCTGGCCGCCCGAGAGGTCGCGTACGACACGGTCGGCGTGGTCGCTCAGATCCACCGTCTCGAGCGCGGCGGTGACGGCGCCGCGCCCGACCCCGAGGACGCGGGCGAAGAAGCGGAGGTTCTCCGTCGCGGTGAGGTCGAGGTAGACGGCGTCATCCTGGGTCACGTAGCCGATCCGGCGGCGCAGCTCCCTGTCCCCCGCAGGCCGGCCGAGCACCTCGAGCCGGCCGGTCGTGTGCGCCTGCACGCCGACCAGCGTGCGCATCAGCGTCGTCTTGCCGCACCCGCTGGGACCGAGCAGCCCGGTCACCTCACCGGCAGGCACGGTGAAGTCGAGCCCGTGCAGGATCTCCCGGCGTCCGCGTACGACGGTCAGGCGCTCCGCCTCGACGACATTTTTCATCACCTGCTGAATTTCTCACTCGGAGGCCCCGTCCCGCAAGCCCCTCGATCAGGGGAGCGGATCGGAGAGGTAGCCCTGGACGACCGGCGCGTACGTCGCGACCAGCTCCTCCACCGGCGCCGACGCCAGCGGCTCGACCCGGATCACGTAGCGGAACAGCACGAGGCCGAAGAGCTGCGACGCGGTCAGCGCCATCCGGAGCTCGGCCCGGTCGACGCCGAGCCCCGCCCCGAGAGGCTCGAGCACCATCCGGACGAAGCCGTCGCGGACCAGCCGGTCGCCGCCGGGCTCGACGGCACCGCGCAGCAGGGCCAGCAGCGGCAGCCGGGTCTCCTCGTCGTCCCACACGTCGAGGAAGGTTCGCACCAGCCGCTCCCCCGCGCCCTCGATCCCGCCGGCCAACAGCTGCGGGACGACCTCGCGCGGGTCGACGCGCAGCTCGAGGGCGGCGATGAAGAGGTCCTCCTTCGCCCCGAAGTAGTGATGCACCAGCGCAGAGTCGACGCCCGCGGCGGCCGCCACGCCGCGCACCGACGTGCCGGCGTACCCCTGCCGCGCGAAGCGCTCCCGCGCCGCGGCGAGGATCGCCGCGCGGGTGTCGGGCGACCCCGGCCTGCGGCCGCGGCGGGGCGTGGTCGTCATGGTCGCGAGCGTAGTCGCGCGGGCGTGGCTGATATCTCACAATCCCGTGGCTCGACGGAGTCCCGGACCTAGCGTGGAGACGATGTCCGCCCCCACGACCCACCCGAACGAGGCGGACACGCGCACCTGGACCGGCCACCGCCGCGGAAGCCGCGGCTACCGGCGCATCCTCGTCGCCCTGGGCGCCGCCGGGGTCGCGACGTTCGCGCAGCTCTACTCGACCCAGGGCATCCTCCCGGTCGTCGGGCACAGCCTCCACGTCGACGCCGCGCAGGCGGCCCTGACGGTCTCGGTGGCGACGCTCGGACTGGCGGCCTCGGTGCTCGCCTGGTCGTGGGTCGCCGACCGGATCGGGCGGGCGCCCGCGATGAAGGCGGCCCTGGTCGCCGCGGCGGTCCTCGGGCTGCTCACACCGCTCGCGCCGTCGTACGCCGTCCTGCTGGGGCTGCGCGCGCTCGAGGGGATCGCTCTCGGCGGCGTGCCTGCGCTGGCGGTGGCGTACCTCTCCGAGGAGGTGCACCGCTCGCAGGCGGCGGTGGCGGCGGGCACCTACATCTCCGGTACGACGATCGGCGGCCTGCTCGGCCGCGTGGTGTCGGGGCCCTTCGCGGAGCTCGGCGGGTGGCGGCTCGGCGTGGCCGCGGTCGGCGTCCTGTCCGCTTCCGCGACGGTCGCGTTCGTCCTGCTCGTCCCTCGCGCCCGCGGTTTCAGCCGGCCGGCCGGCAGGCCCGAGGTGGGCGTGGTCCGCGGCATCGCGCTCAACCTGCGCGACCCGCGGATGCTGGTGCTCTACGCGCAGGCGTTCCTGTTGATGGGCGGCTTCGTCGCGATCTACAACTACCTCGGCTACCGACTCGAGCGGGCGCCCTTCGGCCTGCCCGTGGTGGTCTCCTCGCTCCTCTTCTTCGCCTACCTGGCCGGGACCGTCTCGTCGCGGGTGGCCGGCGGCCTCGCGGCCCGGCACGGGCGGCGCCGGGTGATGCTCTGCTCCACCGCGGTCATGATCGCCGGGGTCGCCCTCACGCTGCCCGACTGGCTGCCGACGGTCCTGGTCGGCCTGGTGGTGATGACCGCCGGGTTCTTCGGCGCCCACTCCACGGCCTCGGGCTGGGTCGGGCACCGCGCATCGGTGGGCCGCGCGCAGGCCACGTCGCTCTACAACCTCTTCTACTACGCCGGCTCGAGCCTGTTCGGCTGGCTCGGCGGCTACGCGTTCCTCGCCGGCTGGTGGGGTACGGCGGGCATGGTGCTGCTCCTCGCCGCGACCGCGCTGCTCTGGGCGGCGGCCGCGGCGCACCCCGAGGGCGACAGCGTCCGGGAGCCGGTCACCCGGCCGTGAAGTGCTCCCGCGCGAAGTCGAGCGCCTCGCGCAGCTCGGCCTCGCGGGTGGGGCCGGGCGAGGCCTTGCGGGTATTGATCTCCAGGATGATCTCGCCGTCGAACCCGGAGCCCGCGAGGTGACGCAGGAACTTGTCGGCGCCCATCGCCCCGCGGCCCGGCACGAGGTGCTCGTCCTTCGCGCTGCCGGTGCCGTCGGTGAGGTGGATGTGGCGCAGCCGCGACCCGAGCCGCTCGGCCATGGCGATCACGTCGGCGTGGGCGATCGCCGCGTGGGACAGGTCGATCGTGGTGTTGGCGTAGTACTCGGTGGAGGGGTCCCAGTGCGGCAGGTACATCTGCATGCCCCGCCGCCCCGAGGCGCGCCAGGGGTACATGTTCTCGACGGCGTACGCCAGCCCGGTGTCGGCCTCCAGCTTCGCGATCCCCTCGACGAAGCCGGCGGCGTACTCCTTCTGCCAGCGGAACGGCGGGTGCACGACGACCACCTCCGCGCCGACGGCGTGGGCCATGTCCGCGGACCGCTCCAGCTTGCCCCACGGGTCGGTGCCCCAGACCCGCTGGGTGAACAGCAGGCAGGGCGCGTGGATCGCCGAGACCGGCAGCTCATGGTGCTCGGAGAGCTGCTTGACGGCGGCGGTCTGCTGCGACAGCGAGTCGATGCCGACCATGATCTCGACGGAGTCGTAGCCGACCGCCTTCGCGTAGCCGAACGCGTGCGCGGTCGACTCCGGGTAGACCGACGAGGTGGACAGGCCGACTCTGGTCACTGGGCGTCCCCGAGGACGGAGAGGTGGTCGAGACGCTCGAGGATCAGCCCCTCCCGCAGTGCCCAGGGGCAGACCTCGAGGGCGTCGAGGTCGAAGAGGTCCATGCAGGCCTCGGCGACGAGCGCGCCGGGCACGATCTGGTGGGCGCGGTCGGAGCTCACCCCGGGCAGCCCGGCGAGCTCCTCGAGGGTCATGCCGACCAGCTTGGGGACCCAGCGGCGCAGCTCGCCGAGCGGCAGCTGGCGCGGCGCCCGGATGCCCTCGCTGCTCGGCGCGGCACCGCAGATGCGGGCGAGCGAGCGGAACGTCTTGGAGGTCGCGACCGCCTTGTCGGGCTGACCGGTCCGGATCAGCTGGCCGGCGTCGCGGGCGATCGTCGTACGGATCGTACGGCGCAGCTCGCGCAGCTCCTCCTCGCTCGGCGCGTGCCCGAAGTAGGTGGTCGCGAGGCGGGCCGCGCCGAGCGGCAGCGACCACGCGACGTCGGGCGCCTGGTCGGCGCCGCCGGCGATCTCGAGCGACCCGCCGCCGATGTCGAAGACCGCCAGCCGGCCGGCCGACCACCCGAACCAGCGGCGTACGGCGAGGAAGGTCAGCCGGGCCTCGTCCTCCCCGGGCAGCACCTCGATCTCGACCCCGGTGCGCTCATGGACATGGTCGAGCACCTCCTGGGCGTTGACGGCGTCGCGCACCGCCGAGGTCGCGAACGCGAGGATCTCCGAGCAGCCCTTGTCCTCGGCGACCTCCACCGCCTCGCGGGTGAACCGGGTGAGCGCCTCGATCCCCTTCTTGGTGACCGCGCCGTGCTCGTCGAGGTGCTCGGCGAGCCGCAGCCGCTCCTTGTGGGAGTACGCCGGCAGCGGCGCCGCGCCACCGTGGGCGTCGACGACGAGCAGGTGCCCCGTGTTGGAGCCGATGTCGAGCACGCCCAGCCGCATGGGACCAACGCTACCTGCGTCGGCCTGCGCGCCGGCGGTGACACCGCGCACGTAGGCTTGCCCGGTGCCCGAGGTGGACCTTGACTTCCCGCGCGCGTGGGTGGAGTTCGTCAACCCTGCGGACCGCGACGAGGTGCTGCGCTGCGACCTCACCTGGCTGACCTCGTCGTGGACCTGCATCTTCGGCGGCGGCTGCCCGGGGATCTACGCGACGGCGCCCGACGTCGGCTGCTGCACCCTCGGCGCCCACTTCGCCGACAAGGAGGACGAGAGGCGGGTCGCCTCGTACGTCGGCCGGCTCGACCCGTCCACCTGGCAGCTGCACCCCGGACGGCGCGCGAAGACGTCGGACTGGGTGGAGAAGGACGCCGATGGCGAGCGCAAGACGAGGGTCGTCGAGGTCGACGGCCAGGAGGCCTGTGTCTTCCACAACCGCCCTGGCTTCCCCGGCGGCGCGGGCTGCGCGCTGCACATCCTCGCGCTGCGCGAGGGGATGGAGCCGCTGCAGACCAAGCCGGACGTGTGCTGGCAGCTGCCGATCCGGCGTACGTTCCGCGACGTCGAGCGCCCCGACGGCACGACGTACCTCGAGGTGACGATCGGTGAGTACGACCGCCGCGGATGGGGCCCGGGGGGCCACGACCTCGACTGGTACTGCTCCGGCAACACCGAGGCCCACATCGCGCCCGAGCCGGTCTTCGTGACCTGTGAGGCCGAGCTCACCGAGCTGATGGGCAAGGAGGCGTACGCCGAGCTGGCGCGCCACTGCGAGGCCCACATCCGGTCGCGCTCGATGCTCGCGCTGCACCCCGCCGACCCGCGCTGACCAGCGCGCGCCCGCCGGCCGGCGGCCCCCTCGAGACGTCTCGACGTCAAGAGACAACGACCCCGGTTTCGCGTCGCTCTCAGGCAGCGCTCAGAATCTCTGCATGCGCCTGGACCACGTTTCGTACGCCGCAGGAGCCGATGGGCTGGTGGGGACCGCCAAGCGCATCGGCGAGCTCCTGGGGCAGGACTTCGTCGACGGTGGGGTCCATCCCCGCTTCGGCACCCGCAACTACACGCTGCCGCTCCGCGGTGGGCTCTACCTCGAGGTCGTCGAGGCTCTCGAGCACCCTGCGTCCGACAAGGCACCGTTCGGCCAGGCCGTGAAGGCCCGCTCCGCGCTCGGCGGCGGCTGGATCGGCTTCGTCGTCGGCGCCGACGACGAGGACCTGCCGGTCATCGAGAAGCGGCTCGGCCGCCCGTGGGTGCCCGGCAACCGGCACCTCCCCGACGGCACCGAGCTGCACTGGCACCAGATCGGCATCAACGGCCTCATCGCCGACCCGCAGCTGCCGTACTTCATCCACTGGGAGATGGACCCGAAGCTCCACCCGGGCAACGCCGGCTCCGACATCACGCTGACCTGCCTGGAGATCTCCGGCGACCCGCAGCGGGTGCAGGACTACCTCGGCGAGGACCTCGACGAGCGGGTCGACCCGTGGACCGGCAAGCCGGCCGAGAACGTCGAGATCCGCTGGGTCGCCGAGCACGGCACCCCTGGTCTCCTCGCGGCCAACTTCATGACGCCGCACGGCGAGGTCCGCATCTGAGCCGGCGGCAGTGAGCAGGGCGGACCTCCCGGGCGCCGCGGGCGCGATCCCGTCGCCCAACATCTGGCACCACACCGCCACCTACGAGGTGGAGAACCGCGCGGTCGACCCGCACGGCCGGCTCTGGGCGGCCATGCAGGAGGTCTCCGGCGGCTGGGCCGGGCGCGACGTGCTCGACCTCGGCTGCGGGTCCGGCTTCCACCTGCCGCGCTTCGCGGATCGGGCGCGCACCGTCACCGGCGTCGAGCCGCATCCCGAGCTGTGCACGCTCGCCCGGCGGCGTACGCGACGTCTTCCCCAGGTCACGGTGCTCGAGGGGGTCGCCCAGGCGCTCCCCCTCCCCCCGGCGTCGGTCGACGTGGTGCACGCCCGCTGGGCCTACTTCTTCGGTCCCGGCTGCGAGCCCGGCCTGCGCGAGCTGGACCGGGTCGTACGCCGCGGCGGCGTCGCGATGGTCATCGACAACGACGGCAGCCGGTCGACGTTCGGCGGGTGGTTCCGGCGCGGCTATCCCCGTCTCCCGTCGCCCGAGGAGATCGAGCGGTTCTGGTCCGTGCACGGCTGGACCCGGGTCGCGGTCGACATGGACGCCTCGTTCGAGTCGCGCGCGGACCTCGAGGCGGTCGTCCGGATCGAGTTCGACGAGAGGACCGCCGACGCGGTCCTCGCCGGGCACGAGGGGACCTACGTCGACTACGCGGTCAACCTCTGGTGGCGCCGCTTCTGAACGCTATTCGCGGATGCCCTGCGGCGGTGGTTGAGCAACCGAAGTCGACCGGGCGCCGGTTGCTCAGCCACCGCTCCGTTCAGCGACGCTCCGGTCAGCGGTGCGTAAAGAACCGAATCCGGGATCCGATCGGTTGCTGAGCCACCGCTGATGGGCCGCAGGGCAACCGATCGACCGGCTAGCGCAGGTCGGTGAGCTCGTCGGGGTCGGGGCTCGTGCCGACGATCTCGCGGAGCTTGTCGTTGACGTCCCAGATGCCGACGTTCATCCCGGCCGTCACGATGCCCTCCCGCAGCCAGTAGGCGATGAACTCGTTGCCGCCCTGGTCGCCGCGGACGACGACGTCGTCCGCGGCCGAGCCGCGGCCGACGTACTCCATGGAGAACTCGAACTGGTCGGTGTAGAAGTACGGCAGCCAGTCGTAGACGTCGTCCTTGCCCCCATCCGGTCCGGCCAGCATCGCCTTCGCGGCGAGCTGCCCCTGCCGGATGGCGTTGTCCCAGTGCTCGACGCGCAGCGGGCCGAGGAGCGTGCTGGTGGCGAGGGCGACGTCGCCGGCGGCGTAGATCTGCGGGTCGGAGGTACGGAGGTGCTCGTCGACCTCGATGCCGTTCGAGACGACGAGGCCGGCGCCCTGGGCGAGAGTGGTCTCCGGGACGGCGCCGATGGCGACCACGACGACGTCGGCGGCGACCTTGCCGTCGCCGGTGATCACGCCGTCGGGCTCGATCGCCTCGACCTTGACGCCGGTGCGGATCTCGACGCCGTGCTGGATGTGCAGGTCGACGAGGTAGCGCGCGATGTCCGGGCCGAGGACGTTGTAGAGCGGCAGCCCGGCCGCCTCGAGCACGACCGCCTGGGCGTCGTGGGCCCGCGCCGCCGCGGCGACCTCGAGGCCGATCCAGCCGCCGCCGACCAGGACGACACGTGCGCCCGGCGTCAACGCCGCCTTGAGGCGGCGGGCGTCGGCGACGGTGCGCAGGAAGTACGCCGAGTCGATGCCTGGCAGGTCGGGCACGCGCGGGGTGGCGCCGGTGGCGAGCAGGAGCGCGTCGTAGGGCAGGGTCTCGCCGCTGTCGAGCGTGACGGTGCGTGCCTCGCGGTCCAGCGCGGTGGCGGTGACGCCGGTGAGGAGGCGTACGTCGCGCTCGGCGTACCACTCCGCCTCGTGGACGAGCCCGAACTCGGAGTCGCCCAGGAGGTACTCCTTGGACAGCTGTGGTCGCTCGTACGGCGGCTCGGGCTCACTGCCCACGACGGTCAGCGACCCGGCGTACCCCTCCTCCCGCAGCGTCTCGACTGCGTTGGCGGCCGCGAGGCCGGCCCCGATCACGACGATGCTCGCAGGAGTAGCCATGCCCCCATCCTGTCGGGCCGGGGCAAGGTCAGGAAGAGCCGCGGACGACGAGGGCGGGTTTGAGCATGACCCCGGGTCCGACGTACGGCGGCGTGCCGAGCAGGCCCTCGAGGGCCTTGACCAGCTCGCCGGCCGCTTCCTCGAGCGGCTGGCGGACCGAGGTGAGGCCGGGCGGAACGGTCTGGGCGACCAGCGAGTCGTCGAACCCGACCACGGCGATGTCCTGACCGGGACGCAGGCCACGCTCGAAGAGGGTGTGGAAGACCCCCATCGCCAGGGTGTCGGACGCGCAGACGAACGCGCTCGGTCGGGCCTCGTCGAGCAGCGCGGCGGCGGCCATCCTGCCGGAGTTGACGGTGTCCTCGACGCGGGAGGCGAGGCCGGTGGTGCTGAGGTCACGGGAGCGCATCGCGTGGCTCCAGCCCGAACGGCGCTCCTCGCCTAACAGCGAGTCCTTGCGCCAGCCGATCCAGGCGATCCGGGTGTGCCCCTTGTCGATGAGGTGCGTGGTGGCGAGCTCGGAGCCGTAGGCGCTGTCGATGTCGACCCACGGATGGCGTGCGTCGGGATAGCCCCACGGGCGGCCGAACGCCACGAACTGGGCGCGTCGCGACTGCAGCCACGCGATCTGCGGGTTGCCGAGGTAGGTGTCGGTGACGACGAACGCGTCGACGGCGGTGGAGCGGAGCAGGTCGTCGTAGCCGCCGACCGGGTCCTCGTTGTCGGTGCTGAACAGCAGCACGTGGTAGCCGGCCTCGCCGGCAGTCTCCACGAGCGAGTGGACGAACCGGTCCATCATCGCGTTGGCGGTGCCCTCCTGGACCGGCTGGAGCCGCAGTCCGATCAGGTGGGAGGCGCGGGTGCGCAGGCTGCGGGCCGCGCGGTTCGGCTGGTAGCCGAGCTGCTCGATCGCCGCCTGGACGCGGGCGAGGGTGTCGGCGCGGAGGAGGTCGGGGTTGTTGACGGCGTTGGAGACGGTCTGGCGCGAGACCCCGGCGAGCTCGGCGACGTCGGCCAGGGTCGGCGGCGCTGCCATCCGGCCGGTCATCCGCGACACCGTCGGCTCCCTCCGTCACCCGACACGTCCACCTTGAACGTTCCAAAGCATATCGGCGCCTCCGCCGCACTGTCGGTGCCCTCCCCTAACGTTCCGGACATGGCCTCAGCACGCTCTGCCCCCAAGCCCCCGCGCCCCACCTACCGCTGCTCCGAGTGCGGGTGGGAGACGGTCAAGTGGGTCGGCCGCTGCGGCGAGTGCCAGGCGTGGGGGTCGGTGGCCGAGGCGGCAGCGCCCGTGGGGCGTACGCCGGCGGCGCCGGTCTCCTCCGCGGCGGTGCCGATCGGCGAGGTGTCGGTGACCGAGGCCGGCTTCCGGTCCAGCGGCGTGCCCGAGCTCGACCGCGTCCTCGGCGGCGGGCTGGTCCCCGGCGCGGCGATCCTGCTCGCCGGGGAGCCCGGGGTCGGCAAGTCCACGCTGCTGCTCGAGGTGGCCGCCCAGACGGCACGCTACGGTCGGCGCACGCTCTACGTCACCGGCGAGGAGTCCGCGTCGCAGGTGCGGCTGCGGGCCGACCGCACCGGGGCGATCCAGTCGGAGCTCTTCCTCGCTGCCGAGACCGACCTCGGCGCGGTGCTCACCCACATCGAGGAGACCCGGCCGGAGCTGCTGGTCGTGGACTCGGTGCAGACGATCGGAGCCGCTGGGGTCGAGGGGGTGCCGGGCGGGGTCACCCAGGTGCGCGAGGTGGCCGCCGCGCTGATCCGGGTCGCCAAGACGCGCAACATCACGACGATGATCGTCGGCCACGTGACCAAGGACGGCTCGATCGCCGGCCCGCGGGTGCTCGAGCACCTCGTCGACGTCGTGCTCCACTTCGAGGGCGACCGGGAGTCGCGGTTCCGGATGGTGCGGGCGATGAAGAACCGCTTCGGCCCGATCGACGAGGTCGGCTGCTTCGACCTCTCCTCCGAGGGCATCGTCGCGGTGACCGACCCGTCCGGGCTCTTCGTCGGGACGCACCACGTCACCGTGCCCGGCACCTGCGTGGCGGTGACGATGGAGGGCCGGCGGCCGCTGCTGGCGGAGGTGCAGGCGCTGACGACACCGACGTCCCAGGAGCGCGCCCGGCGTACGACGTCGGGGCTGGACGGCGCCCGGCTGGCGATGATCCTCGCGGTCCTGCAGCGCCACGCCCGGATGCCGCTGCACAGCCGCGACGTCTTCGCCTCGACCGTCGGCGGCGCCCGGCTGATGGATCCCGCCGCCGACCTGGCGGTCGCGGTGGCGATCGCGAGCTCCAACTGCGGAGCCCCGACGCCGCGCGGCGTGGTGGCGCTGGGCGAGATCGGCCTGGCCGGGGAGCTGCGCCGTGTCCGCGACCTCGAGAAGCGCCTCGCCGAGGCCGCGCGGCTCGGCTTCACCGTCGCCGTCGTGCCGGCCGAGCCGGGGCCGGTGCCGTCGGTGCCGCGCGAACGCAACCTCGACGGGATGCGGGTCTTCGAGCTCCACGACGTCTACGGCGCGATCGAGTTCCTGAGGTTGTCCCAGCGCACCCGGATGGAGGGCGGCTACGACGACTGACCACACGGCAGAGCGCCCGCGATGACGCGTGGACGCGGCCCCGCCCGGATAGACTCGGCGCACACCAGCACAAGGGACGTGTCGATGAGAGGAGCGCAGTGGCCACCGAACGATCGTCGGAGACGCTGCGCCTGCGCGAGACGCTCGCGCTGATCGCGCCCGGGACGCCCCTGCGCGACGGTCTCGAGCGGATCCTGCGCGGCCGCACCGGCGCGCTCATCGTCCTCGGTCACGACCGCGTGGTCGACGCGCTCTCGACGGGCGGCTTCGACCTCGACGTGCCGTTCACCTCCACCGGCCTGCGCGAGCTCGCCAAGATGGACGGCGCGATCATCGTCGACGCCGGCATCACCCGGATCATCCGCGCCGCGGTCCACCTGATGCCCGACCACACCATCCCGTCGGAGGAGACCGGCACCCGCCACCGCACCGCCGACCGGGTGGCGCGCCAGACCGGCTACCCCGTCATCTCGGTCTCCCAGTCGATGCAGATCATCGCGGCCTACGTCGGCGAGACCCGGCACGTCCTCGAGGACTCGGGCCAGATCCTCACCAGGGCCAACCAGGCGCTGGCGACGCTGGAGCGCTACAAGCTGCGCCTCGACGAGGTCGCCTCGACGCTGTCGGCCCTCGAGATCGAGGACCTCGTCACCGTCCGCGACGTGGCGGTCGTCGCGCAGCGACTCGAGATGGTCACCCGCATCGCGCGCGAGATCGAGGACTACGTGCTCGAGCTCGGCACCGACGGGCGGCTGCTGTCGCTCCAGCTCGAGGAGCTCATCACCGGCGTCGACGCCGAGCGCGAGCTGGTGATCCGCGACTACCTCCCGCGCGGACGGCGCGCCCGGAGCCCCGAGGAGCTGCTCCTGCAGCTGGAGAGCCTGTCGTCCACCGAGCTCGTCGACCCGGCGTCCACCGCCCGCGTGCTCGGCCTCTCGAGCGGCGACGCGCTCGACGGCGCTGTGGCGCCCCGCGGCTACCGGCTGCTCGCGAAGGTCCCGCGGCTGCCCAGCGCCGTCGTCGACCGGCTGGTCGACCACTTCGGCACGTTGCAGAAGCTCCTCTCCGCCAGCGTCGACGACCTGCAGGCCGTCGAGGGCGTCGGCGAGCTGCGCGCCCGCTCCGTGCGCGAGGGGCTCTCCCGGCTCGCCGAGTCGACGATCCTCGAGCGCTACGTCTGATCGCCGTCTGCCGGCACCGTCGGCGCCGTCAACACGGTCAGCGACGTCAGCGCAGGAGCGGTGTGGAGTCGCTGCCCGCCGTCGTACGCCCGTCGGTGCCGGTCGCGGACGGGCTGTCCGACGGGCTGGCGGACGTGCTCGCGCTCCCGGACGGCGCGGCCGAGGTGGTCGGCGTGGGGGTCGACCCGGGGACGGCGAGCTCGAACGTCGCCTCGGTGGGCTCGCCGCCGAGCGCGGCGGCGACGACGCGGTAGGTGCCGGCCCTCGCCCACGGCGTGTGGACCGAGCAGGAGTCGTCGGAGCGGTGGCCGAGCCAGGTGAGCGGGAAGTTGGTCGGGGTGTCGCGGTAGACCGTCAGGTCGGCGGCCGGGACCGCCTGCGGGCAGTCGACCGTCGACCAGACCGTGGCGCCCCCGGCGCCGCTGATCCTGACCTGGAGGCTGTCCGAGGAGGCATGCCAGGTGCACGCCGGGCTCTCCTCGGTCTGCAGCTGGAGCATGACGGTGACCGGGCTGGCGGCGTACGCGTTGGTGACGGTCGGCGTCACCTTGAGATCGGACGGCGCGCAGTCACCCGAGGGGGTGGGCAGCGCCGTCGAGGTCGGGGCGGTGGCGTTGCTGTGCTGGCCGCGCCACGTCTGTGGCGGCGCGGACGAGCCGCTGGGCGAGACGGTCACCGTCACCGTCGGGCTCGCGTCGGCGGCGACGTCGGTGGCGGCATGGCCGGAGCTGCCGTCGCTGCCGAGGCCGAGGAGCTTCGCGATCACCACGACCAGCAGGAGTGCGAGCGTCAGCACCACCAGCCGGCGGCGCCAGTAGACCGAGGACGGGAGAGACCCGCGAGTCAGCGCCATGGGGAGACCGTAACCAGCCGGAAACCCCGATCCGGGGTGCCACTCCGTGCGCTCGCGGATGCGGGCAGAATCACCCGTGATGACCAGCGCGACCCCAGATCTCGACACCCGGCTCCGGGAGCCGATCCTGCAGTGGTACGACGCCAATGCCCGCGACCTGCCGTGGCGGGCGGCGACCGCGACGCCGTGGTCGGTGATGGTCAGCGAGTTCATGCTGCAGCAGACCCCGGTCGCGCGCGTGCTGCCGGTCCACGAGGCCTGGCTGGAGCGCTGGGCCACACCGCCGGCACTGGCCGAGGCGCCGACCGGTGAGGCCGTCCGGGCGTGGGGGCGACTGGGCTACCCGCGGCGGGCGCTCCGCCTCCACGCGGCCGCCGTGGCGATCGTCGAGCGGCACGGCGGGGAGGTCCCGAGCGACTACGACGCGCTGAGGGCGCTCCCCGGCGTCGGCGACTACACCGCCGCCGCCGTCGCCTCGTTCGCCTATCGACGCCGCCACATCGTCCTCGACACCAATGTCAGGAGGGTGCTCGCCCGCCTCGTCGGGGGCGAGGAGCTGCCTGCCCCGTCGGTCACGAAGGCCGAGCGAACCCGCGCCGAGGCGCTGCTGCCCGAGGACGCCCCGACGGCGGCCACCTGGTCGGTCGCCCTGATGGAGCTCGGCGCATTGGTGTGCACCGCGGCCGGGCCGGCTTGCGAGCGATGCCCCGTCGTCTCCTCCTGCGCGTGGCACGCCGCCGGCCGCCCGGCGTACGACGGGCCCGTGCGGAAGGTACAGACCTGGGCCGGCACCGACCGGCAGTGCCGCGGTCGCCTGCTCGCGCTGCTGCGCGACAGCGACGGCCCCGTCCACCGCAGCTCCCTCGACGCCGCGTGGGCCGACGCCGCGCAGCGCGAGCGCGCCCTCGCCGGCCTGCTCGAGGACCGGCTCGCCGTACGGGTGGGGCCGGAGACGTACGCCCTGCCGGGGTAGTCCGGGACGGTTGACAGGGCTTACTCACGGGTAACCCCTGAGGACCGTCCCGGACTATCCCGCCGCGACAGACGACAGCGCCCCGGCCCATCAGGACCGGGGCGCTGCTCGTCAGACCGAGTGGTCAGTCGTTGTCGCCGGAGCTGCCAGCGTCAGTCGAGCCCTCGTTGGAGCCCTTGTCGGAGGCGGAGTCGCCCTCGCCGACCGTGGCCGTCTCGAACGGCGGCAGGTCGGGGATGGTCGACTGCTTCTGGCCCTTGAAGGTGAAGGTCGCGGTCGGACCCTCGCCCTCGACGTCGACCAGGACCAGCTCGCCGGCACCGACCTCGCCGTAGAGCATCTTCTCGGCGAGGACGTCCTCGATCTCCCGCTGGACCGTACGCCGCAGCGGGCGGGCGCCCAGCACCGGGTCGAAGCCCCGCTCGGCGAGCAGCTTCTTGGCCGTGGGCGTGAGCTCGATGGCCATGTCGCGGTCCTTCAGCCGGGTCTCCACCGCGCCGATCATGTTGTCGACCATCGAGATGATCTGCTCCTGCGACAGCGGCGGGAACACGATGACCTCGTCGACACGGTTGAGGAACTCCGGACGGAAGTGCTGCTTGAGCTCGTCGGAGACCTTCGCCTTCATCCGCTCGTAGTTTCCGGCGGCGTCGTTGGCCTGGCTGAAACCGAGGTTGACCGACTTGGCGATATCGCGCGTGCCGAGGTTGGTCGTCATGATGATGACGGTGTTCTTGAAGTCCACGACCCGGCCCTGGGAGTCGGTCAGGCGACCTTCCTCCAGGATCTGCAGCAGGCTGTTGAAGATATCCGGGTGGGCCTTCTCGACCTCGTCGAAAAGGACGACCGAGAACGGCTTGCGGCGCACCTTCTCGGTGAGCTGGCCGCCCTCCTCGTAACCGACGTAGCCCGGAGGCGAGCCGAAGAGCCGCGAGACGGTGTGCTTCTCGCCGAACTCGGACATGTCGAGCTGGATCAGGGCGTCCTCGTCGCCGAAGAGGAACTCGGCGAGGGTCTTGGACAGCCACGTCTTACCGACACCGGACGGGCCGGCGAAGATGAACGAGCCGCCCGGACGCTTCGGGTCCTTCAGGCCGGCGCGCGTACGCCGGATGGCGCGGCTGAGCGCCTTGACCGCCTCGTCCTGGCCGATGACCCGCTTGTGGAGCTCGTCCTCCATCTTGAGGAGCCGGCTGGACTCCTCCTCGGAGAGCTTCACGATCGGGATGCCGGTCGCCACGGCGAGCACCTCGGCGATCAGCTCCTCGTCGACCTCGGCGATCTCGTCCATGTCGCCCGCACGCCAGGCCTTCTCGCGCTCGGACTTCTTCGCGATGAGCTGCTTCTCCTCGTCGCGGAGCTTCGCAGCGGCCTCGAAGTCCTGGCCGTCGATGGCGGCCTCCTTGCGCTGGCGTACGTCGGAGATCTTCTCGTCGTACTCCCGCAGGTCGGCGGGCGCCGTCATCCGGCGGATCCGCAGCCGCGACCCGGCCTCGTCGATGAGGTCGATGGCCTTGTCGGGCAGGAACCGGTCGGAGATGTAGCGGTCGGCGAGGGTCGCCGCCGAGACCAGCGCCTCGTCGGTGATCGTCACCCGGTGGTGGGCCTCGTAGCGGTCGCGCAGCCCCTTGAGCATCTCGATCGTGTCGGCGATCGACGGCTCGGGGACCTGGATCGGCTGGAAGCGGCGCTCCAGCGCGGCGTCCTTCTCGAGGTACTTGCGGTACTCGTCGAGCGTGGTCGCGCCGATGGTCTGCAGCTCGCCGCGGGCCAGCATCGGCTTGAGGATGCTGGCGGCGTCGATCGCGCCCTCGGCCGCGCCGGCGCCGACGAGGGTGTGGATCTCGTCGATGAACAGCACGATGTCGCCGCGGGTGCGGATCTCCTTGAGCACCTTCTTGAGGCGCTCCTCGAAGTCACCGCGGTAGCGGCTCCCGGCGACCAGGGCGCCGAGGTCGAGGGTGTAGATCTGCTTGTCCTTCAGCGTCTCGGGCACGTTGCCCTTGACGATGTCCTGGGCGAGCCCCTCGACGATGGTCGTCTTGCCGACGCCCGGCTCCCCGATGAGCACCGGGTTGTTCTTCGTACGACGGGAGAGGACCTGCATCACGCGCTCGATCTGCATCTCCCGGCCGATGACGGGATCGAGCTTGCCCTCTCTGGCGTCCTGGGTGAGATTCCTCCCGAACTGGTCGAGCACGAGGCTCGAGCTCGGCGCCTCGGAGGAGCCGCCCGCGGTCGCGGCGGCGCCGGACTGCGACTGGCCCTCCTTGCCCTGGAAGCCGGAGAGCAGCTGGATCACCTGCTGGCGGACCCGGTTGAGGTCGGCGCCCAGCTTCTGCAGGACCTGGGCCGCGACGCCCTCGCCCTCACGGATGAGGCCGAGCAGGATGTGCTCGGTGCCGATGTAGGAGTGGCCGAGCTGCAGCGCCTCGCGCAGGGACAGCTCGAGCACCTTCTTGGCGCGCGGGGTGAACGGGATGTGGCCGGAGGGCGCCTGCTGGCCCTGGCCGATGATCTCCTCGACCTGGGCCCGGACGGCCTCGAGAGAGATGTCGAGCGACTCCAGCGCCTTGGCGGCTACGCCCTCCCCCTCGTGGATGAGCCCGAGCAGGATGTGCTCCGTGCCGATGTAGTTGTGGGACAGCATGCGGGCCTCTTCTTGGGCCAGCACGACTACCCGGCGAGCTCGGTCTGTGAACCGCTCGAACATGCGCATCGCTCCTCAAAACTAGGGGTGAGGCGTCACCCGGGTCTTCCGTAGGCCCGGGAGGCGGCCTCGAGGGACTACAACCCCGCTGACAGCCTACGCGTTCCGCGAAGCCCGATGTTTTCCGTGCGCTCAGAGCGAACACGCGGGGAGCGAGTGACGGGCGGTCCGGGCCGCGCCCGCGGCGCGGCTCAGTGGGCGGCGTCGTACGCCGACTTCACCTCGGCGGGGATGCGACCGCGGTCGGGGACGGTGTAGCCGTTGTCACGCGCCCACTCCCGCACCTCCTTGGGGCTCGCGCCCCCGGCGGAGGGAGACGTACGCCGCCCCCCGCGGCGGCCCGACGACGAGGCCTTGCGCGCGTGGCCGATGTAGACGGCCAGGGCGTCGCGCAGCTTCGCGGCGTTCGCGTCGTTGAGGTCGATCTCGTAGGACGTGCCGTCAAGGGCGAAGGAGACGGTCTCGGTGGCCTCCGAGCCGTCGAGGTCGTCCTCGAGAATGATCTGGACCTTCTGCGCCATCGAATGGATTTCCTCTCGCGTGGGCGAATGTGTCGCGGAATTCTTGGAAGCGCATTGATCATGACATAACGGATAAGCACGCCGCGAACCGAACCGACGCGAAAACCTGAAAGGGAAGTAAAAAGTCAGGTGTTGCGCCGGAAAATGAGCTCCAAACCCTGCAGCGTGAGCCAGGGGGAATGCGCGGTGAAACACGTGCACTCGTCGATGACGAGCCCCGCGAGATATCCGGTCGCAATCACATTCACGTCCCCGCGCGGGGCGCCGAGCGCGGCGACCATCCGCCCGACGATCCCCTCCACCTGGGCGGCGACGCCGAAGACCATTCCCGACTGCACCGCCTCGACGGTGTTCTTCGCGATCACCGATCGCGGCCGCACGATCTCGACCTTCCGCAGCTGGGCGCCGCGGCGGCCGAGCGCCTCGAGGGAGATCTCGATCCCCGGTGCGATCGCCCCGCCGACGTACTCCCCGGACGGGGAGACCACGTCGAAGGTGGTCGCGGTGCCGCCGAAGTCGACGACGATCGCCGGCCCACCGTGCAGGCGAGCGGCGGCGAGCGCGTTGGCGATCCGGTCGGTGCCGACCTCGCGGGGGTTGTCCATGAGGATGGGTACGCCGGTCCGCACCCCCGGCTCGACGATGACGTACGGCACTCCGGGCCCGACGAGGTGGCGCGCCAGCATGTCCCGCCACTCGTGCAGCACCGACGGCACCGTCGCACACACCACGATGCCGTCGATCGCGTCCCAGTGCTCCTCGAGAAGGCCGTGGAGGAGGATGGGCCACTCGTCGGAGGTGCGCCGCTCGTCGGTCATCACCCGCCAGTCGGCCGACACCGTCCCGTCCTCGACCAGGCCCAGGACGGTGTGGCTGTTGCCGATGTCGACCGCGAGGAGGGGCATCAGATCTGCCCTCATCCCTCGCTGAGGTCCAGGCCGAGGTCGAAGACCCTCACCGAGTGGGTCAGCGCGCCGACGGAGATGAGGTCGACGCCCGTCTCGGCGACCTCGCGCGCCCGCTCGAGGGTGAGCCCGCCGGACGCCTCGAGGGTCGCTCGCCCCGCGGTCATCTCCACGGCGGCACGCATCTGCTCGGTCGTCATGTTGTCGAGCAGGATCCTCTCGCAGCCGGCATCGAGCAGCTCCTTGAGCTCCTCGAGCGTGGTCACCTCGACCTCGACCGGCAGATCGGGGTAGGCCCGCCTGACGGCGTCGTACGCCGGCACCACGCCGCCCGCGGCGACCACGTGGTTGTCCTTGACCAGCGCCATGTCGGAGAGCGAGAAGCGGTGGTTGACCCCGCCGCCGCAGCGGACGGCGTACTTCTCCAGATCGCGGAGACCCGGCAGCGTCTTGCGCGTGTCGAGCACCTTCGCGTTCGTCCCGTCGAGGGCGGCCACCCAGCGGGCGGTCGCGGTGGCGACGCCGGACAGGTGGGAGGCGTAGTTGAGCGCGGTCCGCTCCGCGGTGAGGAGACCCCGCGTCTGGCCGGCGACCCGCATGACGACGTCGCCGGGGGCGACCCGGGCGCCGTCGGGGACCCGGTCGGTGACGGTGACGGTGTCACCCATGACGTAGTGGAAGACGAGGGCGGCGAGGCCGAGCCCGGCGACCACGCCCTCCTCGCGGGCGGCGAAGACGCCGACGCCGGTCGCCTCGGGCGGGATCGTCGCCATCGAGGTGACGTCCTCGCTCGGCATCTCACCGGGTCCCGCGGCGGGCAGGTCCTCGTCGAGCGCGAGCTCCACGGCGTCGTAGACCGCGCCGGCGTCGAGCCCGGCCGCGGTCAGCTCCGCCACCAGGTCGGCCGGGAGCCTGTCGAACGGGACGCGCTGGATGCTCATGGCTCGCTCCATCTCAGGGTCGTGGCGCCGTCGGCCATCGTCGTGTCGACGTGACCGGCGAAGCGCTCGTCGTCGCGGTCGGGGAAGTCGTCGCGCCAGTGCGAGCCGCGGGTCTCCTCGCGGGCCAGCGCCGCCTCGGCGAGCGCCAGCGAGACGGTGAGCAGGTTGGTCGTCTCCCACGCGGCCGGGTCGATCGTCTCGGCGCGCTGCTCGGCGAGCTTGCCGAGCCGCTCGAGGGCCTCGGCAAGTCCCTCCGCGTTGCGCAGGACGCCGGCCCGTGAGGTCATCACCTCCTGCAGCTCGGCGCGTACGCCGCCGGGCACCAGCCCCACGGACCCTCCGTGCCACTCGGGCTCGGCGAGCGGGCGCAGCTCCGCGGGCAGGACCTCCGCGATCCGCCGCGAGAAGACCAGTCCCTCGAGCAGGCTGTTGGACGCCAGCCGGTTGGCCCCGTGGACACCGCTGCAGGCGACCTCGCCGGTGGCGTACAGCCCCGGCACGCTCGACCGTCCCCACAGGTCGGTGCGGACCCCGCCGGAGGCGTAGTGGCACGCGGGCGCCACCGGGATCAGGTCGGTGACGGGGTCGATGCCGTGGGCCCTGCACGAGGCCAGGATCGTCGGGAAGCGGCGCTCCCAGAAGGCGCGGCCGAGGTGGCGGGCGTCGAGCCACATGTGAGGCCGGCCCATGTGGCGTCGGTCGCTTCGCTCCCCGCCCGCTGACGCATCGAGCATCCGCCGCATGATCGCCTTGGAGACGACGTCGCGCGGCGCCAGGTCGGCGAGCTCGTGCAGCCCCTGCATGAAGCGGTCGCCCTCCCAGTCGACGAGGAACGCGCCCTCGCCGCGGACCGCCTCGGAGATCAGCGGCTGCTGGCCGCGCGAGTCCGGACCGAGCCACATCACGGTGGGGTGGAACTGCACGAACTCCAGGTCCCGCAGCTCGGCGCCCGCCCGGAGTGCGATGGCCATGCCGTCGGCGGTCGAGACCGACGGGTTGGTGGTCTGGGAGAAGACCTGGCCGAGGCCGCCGGATGCGAGGACCACGGCGCGTGCCCGGACGAGCCCGACGCCGTCCCCGTCTCCCTCCCCCATCACGTGGATGGTGAGCCCGGCGACGCCGCCATCGGCCGCGGTCACCAGGTCGACGACCATCGCGTGCTCGAAGACCAGGATCCGGCCTCGGTCGCTTCGCTCCCCGCCCGCGTGCGCGTACGGCGCGCGCCTGACCGCCTCGACCAGTGCCCGCTGGATCTCGGCCCCGGTCGCGTCGCCGTGGGCGTGGGCGATCCGGTCGCGGTGGTGGCCGCCCTCCCGGGTGAGGGAGAGGTTGCCGTCGGGGTCCTTGTCGAAGTTCGCGCCCCAGTCGATGAGCTCCTGCACGGCGGCCGGGCCCTCCGTGACGAGCACGCGTACGGCGTCCGGGTCGCACGCGCCGGCGCCCGCGACCAGGGTGTCCGCCTCGTGCTGCTCCGGGGTGTCCTCGGGGCCGAGCGCTGCGGCGATGCCGCCCTGCGCCCACTGGGTCGACCCCGCGTTGAGGACGTCCTTGGTGACGACGGCGACCCGCTCGACCTGACCGCGCAGCCGCAGCGCCGCGGTGAGGCCGGCGATCCCGCTGCCGACGACGATCACGTCCACCCACTCCGTCCAGCCGGGGTCGCGGGCCGACAGCAGCCCGGGGACCGTCCCGGGGATCGTGTCGATGGTCACCGCCGAAGGCTACTTCGCCCCGTCACCCGCCGATGACGAGGTCCATGTTGTCGATCAGCCTGGTGGTCTGCCCCGAGGTCGAGCCCAGCCGGGCGGCGATGAGGATGCGCGCCGGCGTCCCGGCGGGTGCGTCGGCGGGCAGCTCGTGCAGGTCGAGGTCGGTGATCACGAGGTAGTCGAGGTCGACGCCGTGCGCCGACCGCAGCTCCGCGCGAGCGGCGTCGAGGGCCGGGCAGACGCCGTACGCCGCCTCCGCGCGGGCGGCGTAGAGCGCCCGGCTCAGGGCGACGGCGGCGGGCCGCTGATCGCCGTCGAGGTAGCGGTTGCGGCTGGAGAGCGCGAGCCCGTCAGGCTCTCGCTTCGTGGGCGCACCGACGACCTCGGTGGCCATGCACAGGTCGGCCGCCATCCGGCGTACGAGGACCAGCTGCTGGTAGTCCTTCTCTCCGAAGACCGCCAGGTCGGGCCTCACCAGGCCGAACAGCTTCGCCACGACCGTGAGCATCCCGCGGAAGTGGCCGGGGCGCGTGCGCCCCTCGAGCACGGTGCCGAGCGGGCCGGGCTCGACGGTCACCTGCGGGTCGCCGCCGGGGTAGACCTCGTCCACCGATGGCGCGAAGACGATGTCGACGCCCTCCGCCTCGCACACGGCGAGGTCGGCCTCGAGGCTGCGCGGGTAGCGGTCGAGGTCCTCCCCCGGTCCGAACTGCAGCGGGTTGACGAAGATCGACACGACGACCGGACCGCCGGCGACCCGCTCGCGGGCCGCGCGCATGAGGCTCGCGTGGCCCTCGTGGAGCGCGCCCATCGTCGGGACGAGGGCGACCAGGTGCCCCTCCGCCCGGGCGGCTGCGAGCAGCTTGGCGAGCTCCTCGCGGGTGCTGGCGACGACGGGGAGGGTCATCGGGACCTCCGGGTCGTCTCGACGGGTTCATTGTCCGGAACCGGGTCCAGCAGCGCGGCGATCCGGCGGGCGCGGATCGGCAGCAGCCGCCCGTCGGAGACCGCCCGGTCGAGGGTGGCCCGCGCCAGGGCGACGTAGGACGGCACCGTCTGCGGGGCGTTGGCGCCGAGGTCCTCGAGGTGGGCGGCGACCGTGCCGGCGTCGCCGCGCACGATCGGCCCGGTCAGCGCGGCGTCGCCGCGGGCCAGCGCGTTGTCGAGGGCGGCGGTGAGCAGCGGCCGCAGGGTGCCGGCGGGGTCGCTCGCGCCGGCGGCGGCGAGGATCTCCATCGCCTCGGTCACCAGCGTGACGAGGTGGTTGGCGCCGTGGGCGAGGCCCGCGTGGTAGAGCGTGCGCATCTCCTCGGGCACCCACATCGCGCTGCCGCCGAGGTCGGCGACGACGGCCTCGGCGAAGGCCCGGTCGGCGGGGGTCGCGGCGGTGAGGCCGACGACGCAGCCCGGCAGTCGCCGCAGGTCGACGGCGGTGCCGCTGAACGTCATCGCCGGGTGCAGCGCCACCGCGTGCGCGCCGACGGCCCGCGCGGGAGCGAGCACGGCCAGCCCGTGACGCCCCGACGTGTGCACGACGTACTGCCCCTCGCGGAGCGCGCCCGCGTCCGCGAGCGTGGTGACGACGTTGCCCAGCATGTCGTCGGGGACGGTCACGAGGAGCACGTCGCAGGACCGCGCGACGGCGGTCGGCTTGGCGACGGGTACGCCGGGGAGCAGCGCGGCGACGCGCTCACGGGAGGCGTCCGACTCACCGGACACCGAGACGATCTCGTCGCCGACGGCGCGCAGCGCGGCGGCGAGGACGGCACCGACGCGTCCGGCGCCGATCACACCCACCCGACGCCCGGGCCGGGGACCGCCCGTGGACTGGGGTTCCATGTTGCTGACCTTTCGTTCCAGTCCCTCCGGCCGCCCCGCGCGCGTACGACGCGTACGAGCGGCGGGGCCGGGATGGGTACCGGACGTCGTGCCTGCGACGCCGGCGGATGCCGATGCCGCCGTCCACGCTACTTCGCTGCGTAACGAGCGAGAAACATCGCTTCCGGTGGCGTGGGTCACAGGCCGGAGCGACACCCTAGGGTGTGCCCGTGCCCATCTTCACCAAGGACGACCGAGCCGTGCTGTTCGTGCACGTGCCGAAGACGGGCGGGACCACCCTGGAGCGGCTGATGATCCGCGCCGGGTGGTCGATGGGGCTGCACGCCACCCCCTCGACGGAGCCGCCCGAGCACTTCCGGATGCGCCGCTGCTCGCCGCAGCACTACCACGGCGCCCTGCTGCAGGAGCTGCTCCACGTACGCCGCTTCGAGCTGCGCTTCCTCGTCGTACGCGACCCGGTCGCGCGGTTCCGCTCCGAGTACGCCTTCCGCCGCAGCGAGCCCGGCGCCGGCTCGGCCGAGGCCGTCAACGCGTGGGCGAAGGAGTCGCTCGACCGCTGGCCGGTCAGCCCGTACCTGCGCGACAACCACCTGCGGCCCCAGCACGAGTTCCTCGTTCCGGACACCGAGGTCTACCGCCTCGAGGACGGGCTCGACGCGATCGTCGAGCACCTCAACGACACCTTCGGACTCGGCCTCGGCTCCCCGAGCGGCATCAGGCGCTTCAAGCACAGCGGCGCCCAGAACACCCTCGCCAGCTCCGACGTCGAGATCGACGCCGCCCTCGACGCCCGCCTGCGCGAGTTCTACGCCCGGGACTTCGAGGTCTTCGGGTACGCCGGCGCGCCCGAGCCCCGGGGCGCCCCGCCCCACAGGCTCCACCGCCTCGCCTGACTGCGGCTCGCTGAGGCCCTCAGTACGAGTGCCGGGTCTCCATGACCGCCCGGAGCCGCGCCTCGTCGTACTCCTCGCCCAGCCAGGCGAACAGCCCCTTGAGCACGGAGGGGTCGGCGACGTAGTCGTCGAAGTGGACCCGGTAGGCGGCGTCGCCCAGTGCCTCGGCCGCGGAGAGCTGGAGGTTCTCGATCCGGGCGACCTCGGCGAGTTGGCCGTCGTAGTCCTTGCCGGCCCAGCCGCCGCCCTTCTTCTGCCAGCTCCGGACGACCTCCTCGTGCGAGCGGGTGTTGAAGACGAACCGGGCGCCGGGGAAGAGCTCGGTGAGGAACTCGAGGTACTGCTGCAGGTCCGAGCTCTGCCAGCGGATCTCCTTGAACCCGGTGACCCGGGTGTCAGGCTCGGGCCGGAGCAGCGTGTCGAGGACCAGTGCGCGCAGCTCACGGAGCGCGACCCGGCGCGGGTAGCCGTCGAGCCCGAACCAGGGATGGGTCGGGTCGGTCGGCACCTTCTTGCGGACCGACTGGGGCCGCTCGGTGATGAGCCGGTAGTGCTTGTAGAGGTGGTAGACCGAGCCGGCGTTCTCGCCGCGGATCAGCCACCCCGGCGTCGCGTCGAGCATGCCCTGCAGCAGGGTCGAGCCGCTGCGCCCGTAGGTGACGATGAAGACGTACGACAGGTCGTCGCGCGCCGGGCGGCGCTCGGCGTCGAGCTGGCGCCGCAGTCGCTCCACCTCGGCGGCGAGCTCGTCGCGCTGACGGAGAAGCCGCGACACCGCCGGCAGTCGGTCGGCGATCCGCCTCCTCAACGCGCTCATCGGCTCCCGTCCCGATTGTCCCTGGTCTGGCGCGGTCACACTACACTCGGCGTTTGCATGGAGTTTTCCGGAGGGTTCCTGGCTTTGATACGACCGCAGATGGCCCGACGGCTGGGCTCCCTCGCCACACGGGCCGCGCGGGGCGGACCCCGCCGGGTCGCCCGCGCGCTGGGCTACCGGCCGCGGCCGATGCTCAGTGTCGTCGTCCCCGTCTACAACGTCGAGCACTGGGTCGGCGCGGCGCTCGACAGCATCCTCGGACAGTCCTTCCGCGACCTCGAGGTGATCGTGGTCGACGACGGCTCCCCCGACGGGTCGATCGACGTCGTACGCCGCATCGCCGCCCGGGATCCACGGATCCGGATCGTGCGGAAGCAGAACGCCGGGCTGGGAGCCGCGCGCAACACGGGCCTCGAGCACGTCCGCGGGACGTACGTCGCCTTCGCCGACTCCGACGACCTCGTCATGCCGGGGACGTACGACGCGATGGTCGGCCTGCTGGAGCGCACCGGCTCCGACTTCGTGACCGGGGCGTTCGAGCGCGGCGAGGAGGAGACCGCGACCCGGCCGCGCTGGGTCAGGCGGCTCACCCGCCGGACGCGCACGGGCCTGCGGATCGAGGACGAGCCCTGGGCCCTGCTCGACATCACCTCGTGGAACAAGGTCTTCCGGCGCAGCTTCATCGAGGAGCACGGGCTCCGGTTCGACGAGGGGGTGCGCTACGAGGACCAGGTCCCGATCACGCGCGCCTACCTCTCGGCCACGTTCGACATCCTCGACAAGACCGTCTACCTGTGGCGGACGCGCCACGACGGCACCTCGATCACCCAGCAGAAGAGCACGCTCGCCGACCTCTCCGACCGCCTGCGCAGCCAGGAGGGCTGCGCGCGGCTGGTGCGGGACGCGCCCCAGGAGATCCGTGAGACCTGGTTCGTGAAGCTGCTCGACTACGACCTGCCGAGCTACGTGCAGGCGGCGCTCTCCGGCAACGCCGAGTACGCCGACGCCGTACGCGCCCGGCTGGCCGCGCTCCGCGCGGAGATCCCGGAGGATCTCTGGGCGCGCATCCAGTTCCGCAACCGGGTGACCTCGTGGGCGCTGAGCCACGGCGAGCTCGACGTCGCCCTGGCGCTGCGTGTGTGGTTCCAGCGGCACCGACAGGGCCTGCCGATCGCGGTCCGCGACGGCGTCCCCGTCTTCGAGCTGCCCGCGGACGTCGTCGGCGATGCGCTCCCCGACTCCCTCCATCGGGTCGAGCAGGTCGACGTCGTGCCCCAGGTCCACCTGCTCTCCGTCGCCTGGGAGGGTGACGAGCTGGTGCTGCGCGGCTCGGCGTACCTCCTCCACGTCACCGGCGACTACGCGCCGCACGAGCTGAGCCTGCACCTGCGGGTGGAGGGCCGCGACGTCGAGATCGAGGTCCCGGTCACGAGGTACGCCGACGAGCGGCTCGACGACGTCGCGCAGCGCGCGTTCGAGGACCGCACCGGGTCCGGCTTCGAGGCGCGCATCGACGCCCAGAAGCTCGCGGAGGTCGTCCCGGCCGGCCAGCAGGAGCTGGTGCTCGACTTCCACCACACCCAAGGCGCCTTCGCGCAGGACTCCGACCTCACCAGCGTGCTCGGGATGGGCCCGGGCGGAGTGCGCGACGGCCGCGTCGTCGCCGACCGCCTGGTCCGGCTCACCGGCAACACCCAGATCGGCCACCGGCTCGCGGTCCACGACCACTGGGCCCTCACCGCCGGGCAGCGGGTCGTCGACGGCCGGGTCGAGCTGACCGTCGCGGGGCCGCTGCGCGACCCGATCCGGCGACTGACCCGCGGCTCGCAGACCGGACGCGACGAGACGGCCGGCACCGTCACCGTGCAGATCGAACCGGAGAAGCCCGACTTCCTCGACGCCGTGCTGCAGTCCGGCCGGCGGCTGCCGGTGCTCTGGAACGAGGAGCCCAACATCCTCGGCGGTCCCTACGGCGGCTTCGTCCGGCGCGGTCCCGGGCAGCGGGTGCGGTGCGGCAACCTCCGTCCCGCCGTGTCGGTGACCGGTGTCGAGGTGATCCCGGAGGACCCGTCGCACCTGCTACTGCACGGCACCAGCCTCGGCGCCGAGGGGCTCCGGCTGCGACTGATGAGCCCCCGTGCCGGCGCCGTCCCGAGCGAGAAGCTGCCCAACGGCGACTTCACGCTGCGGCTGCCCGTCGTACGCGAGGCGTGGAGCCTCGGCGAGACGGCGCTGCCGGCGGGCCGCTACTCGCTCGCGCTGGCCCGGTCGCGCAAGAAGCCCCGCCCGATCGACGACTCCACGGTCGAGGTGGCCACCAGCCTGCGGAGCACCGGGCCCTACGACGTCGAGATCGGCGGTCAGCCGCTCCGGATCGGCGTCACCGGCGCGTGGAACCTGCTCGTGGTGAGCTCGCCGCTGGGGCCCGGGACCGGCAGCGCGCGCACACAACGCCGGCTGCGTGACGAGTACGCCGCCGCGCGGACCCGGCCGCGGCTGCCGGTCGCGCTCATCGAGACGTTCAAGGGCCGGATGGCCGGCGACTCCCCGGCCGCGATCGCCCGCGAGCTGCTGCTGCGCCGGGCGGCGGGCGCCGACGGCGTCCCGGAGCCGGTGTTCAGCGTGCACGACCTGTCCGTGGCGGTCCCGCCCGGCGTACGCAAGGTGGTGAGGTTCAGCCCCGAGTGGTACGACCTGCTCGGCCGGGCGTCCTACATCGTCAACAACGACAACTTCCCCTGGTTCTTCTCGAAGGCGGAGGGCCAGGTCTACGTCCAGACGTGGCACGGCACTCCGCTGAAGCGGATCGCGAAGGACATCGACGACCCGCAGCTGATCCCGGTGGCCTACATGAAGACGATGGACGCCGAGGCGGCCACGTGGGACTACCTGGTCTCGCCGAGCCCGTACTGCAGCGAGATCCTGCCCGGCGCGTTCGGGTACGACGGCCCGCTCCTCGAGCTCGGCTATCCGCGCAACGACGCGCTGCTGACCGCCGACGCGGACCGGGTCCGCGCCGAGGTGCGGGCGAAGCTCGGCATCAAGGACGGCAGGCGGGTCGTCCTCTACGCCCCGACGTGGCGCGACGTCGACGCCAAGGTGCTCTACCTCGACCCCGCCAAGCTGGTCGAGGAGGTGCCCGACACCGTCCTGCTCGTCCGCGGTCACGTCAACACCTCCGACAGCGACGCGATCGGGCCGGCGGCGCGCGGGAGGATCCGCGACGTCACGCTCTATCCCGACATCAACGACCTGTTCCTCGCCAGCGACGTGCTGGTGACCGACTACTCCTCGGTGATGTTCGACTTCGCGCTGCTGGACCGGCCGCAGGTCTTCCTGGTGCCCGACCTGGACGAGTACCGCGGCGACGTACGCGGCTTCTACCTCGACCTCGAGGAGATCGCCCCCGGCCCGATCTGCCGCGACGACGACGCGCTCATCGCCCACCTGCGGGCGGGCGAGGCCGCCGACGAGCCCTACCGCGAGGCGCGGGCCCGGTTCCGCGAGCGGTTCGCGCCGTGGGACGACGGGCTGGCCACGAAGCGGGTTGTCGACGCGATGCTCGGCGGGGGGCCGACGTCGCTGGTGCGCGACACCGGCACAATCGACGCGTGAGGCTGTTCCGGGCCCGGCCGCGGGTGGTGGCGCCCCTCGTCGGCGTCGTCGTCCCGGCCTACGACGTCGCGGCGCTGCTCCCCGCCTGCCTCGACGGCGTCCTGGGGCAGACCCACCGCGAGCTGCGCGTCGTGGTCGTCGACGACGGCTCGCCCGACGAGTCCGGGGAGATCGCGGAGTCGTACGCGGCCCGCGACGAGCGGGTCAGCGTCGTCCACACCGACAACCACGGCCTCGGCGCGGCCCGCAACGAGGGGCTGCGGCGACTGCTGGGCGAGGCGGAGGTCGACTACGTCGCCTTCGCCGACTCCGACGACGTCGTACCTCCCGATGCGTACGCCACCCTGGTGCGGACGCTCGAGCGGACGGGCTCGGACCTCGCCACCGGCTCGATCCTGCGCTGGTCGGCGAGTGAAGCGGACGGCGAGCGGCTGACCGAGCCGGGCTGGATGCGCCGCTTCCACGACCCGGCTCGGCTGCGCACGACCGCCGCCGAGCACCCCCGCATCCTGGGCGACGTGTTCGCCTGGAACAAGCTCTACCGGCGTACGTTCTGGGAGGCCGCCGGCCTCTCATGGCCGGAGGGGGTGCGCTACGAGGATCAGCCGACGCTGACCCGCGCCTACCTCGCCGCGGAGGCGTTCGACGTCCTCCCCGACATCGTCTACCACTGGCGGGTCCGCACCGACGGCACCTCGATCACCCAGCAGCGCTCCTCGGTCGCCGACCTGCGCGACCGGCATCTGACCAAGCGGGACTCGCTCGACACCGTCGAGGCGTACGTCGCCGCGGGCGGCTCCCCAGAGGTCCGCGAGGTCTTCCTCCGCGAGGTGCTGCCGGGCGACCTGCACCGCTACTTCGCCGAGATCCCCGGCTGCACGGACGAGTGGTGGGCCCTGCTCGTCGCCATGGTGCGGGACCTGTGGGCCGGCCGGTCGCTCGCGGACACCACGATGACGCCCGTCCAGCGGCTCACCGGCTGGCTGGTCGAGCACGACGACCGGCCTCGCGCCACCGCCGTCATGGCCTGGGTCGCCGAGCACCGCCGTCCGCTCCCGCGCACCGGGGAGTACGTCGAGGTCCCCGGGGTCGATCTCGCCGACGTCGACCCGGCCGCACTGCGGGTCTGACGCGCTAGTCGCCGACCGCCGGCGGCTGCTCGTCTAGGTATGCAGCCGAGCGGTCACTTCCCTGGCGGAACTCCGCGGGGGAAGTGAGTGTTTGCCTGCATACCTTGACGAACAGCCACCCCGGGACCGCCGGCCTCAGCCGCCGACCGCCTTCTCCAGCTCGTCGCCGTTGCGGGCGAAGTCGAACGCCCAGGACGCCTTGAAGGCCTCGTCGCTGTAGCGCCCGTCGGGGTGGGTGACGTCGGGCGCCGACCAGAAGTAGTGCTCGTCGGCGCCGAGGAGGGAGCAGAACATGTGCTCGTTGCGGGCGATGTAGGCCTCGTGGTTGAGCACGATGAGCTTCTCGAGCGCCCGGGAGTGGACGACGTTGAACATCCCGGAGCCGCCGAAGCCGGCCACCACCTTCGCCTTGCGGAAGAGGTGGACCTGCTCGCCCAGCGAGTGCCGCTCCGGGTAGACGATCTCGAACCCGCGGTCGGCGAACCACTCCTCGACCTCGGGCTGGTTGCGGCACCGGCGGTTCTCGGCGCCCTCGCCACGGGAGACGAAGACCCGCTCGTGCGGCTCGCCGCCGTCGGGATCGCCGCCGGTGAATCCGCGCGCCAGCCGCTCGTAGGTGTCGAGCATGCCGGGGTGGACGTAGTACGGCTCGTGCTGGTGCCACATCGGCGTCGCGGAGACGACCGACTCCAGCAGGACCGGCTCGTCGACCTTGACGATGTCGTCCGGGGAGATGCCGTAGGCCTCGAAGACGCGCTCCTCGAGCGTCACCTCGGGCGGGTCGACGAGGCCGCGGTGGACGAGCACCTTGAGGTCGGGGACGGCCCGCTTGGCGGCGTCCCAGCCCCACAGCCGCGAGACGACCTCCGCCATCACGTGGCCGAAGTGGTGGGCGAAGGTGCTCTCCAGCTGGTAGTAGCTGCCCGGAAGCGGCTCCGGCAGCCGGCCGGGACGCAGCCGCGTCCAGCGGTCGCCGACGTTGTCCAGGAAGGGGTGCCGGACCGTGGAGGAGAGGTGGAAGCGGAAGGAGTCGGGGAGCACGGTGTTGCCGGCGTACATCAGCGTGCGGCCGCGGGCCACCACCGGCCCCTCGTAGTGGCGCAGCGTCAGCCGCGGATAGGCGTAGCGGGTCGGGAACTCGGAGCTGTGCTCGCCGTGGCTGTGGACCACCGAGTCGGAGACCAGCTCGCCGGCCTGCTGCTCGGCGAGGATCCGCACCGAGACGTCCGGCTCGCGGGCGGGCAGCAGGTCGACGACCTCGGCCTCGCGCAGCGCCAGCAGGTGCCGGCCGCGCTTCGTGACGGCGACGTACGCACGCTCGACGTCGTACGCGGGCAGCGACTCGGCCAGGTCGCGCTCGCCACGCGTGGCGGCTCCCTCCGTGAGCGAGTCGAGCCAGTCGACGAGATCGGAGGCGTCGCCAGTGGCGTGGCGCCGGTCGACGAGGAACCGGCCGCTGTTGCGCAGCGACCGGTAGGTGCGCCGGACCAGGTCCGGCAGGCTGCAGGACCGGCCGCCCTCCCCCTCCAGGCGGTCGGTCAGGCAGACGACGGCGTCGAGCGTCCCCAGCCGGCGTACGACGCGGGGCAGGTCGGTCGCCTCGGTGACGACGGTGACCCGGTCCGCGGCGAGGTGCTCGCGCCACGACGCCACCGCCTCGGCCTGGTCGGGCCGGGCGAGCAGCAGGATCCGCCGGTCGGTGCCGGCGCCGAGCGCCTCCTCCGGCGAGGGGCCGGCCAGCCGCCTGCCCAGTCGATGACCCAGTCGATGACCCAGCCGTCGGCCCAGGCCGCCCCTGACCACCGGTCCGGTCTGGCTCACCCTTGCGTCTCCTCGGTCCTGTGCTGGTGTCGCGGTCCGGTGGTCCAGCCTGTCGAGACCACCGACGCTCGGACGGCTCAACGTACAGCCACTCAGCGCAGCTGCCTGTCCAGCTCCGCTGCGTGCTGCTCGAAGTCGAACGCCCACGAGCCCTGGTAGGCGGCGTAGTCGAACCTGCCCTCGGCAGGGACATTGTCCGGGGCCGACCAGAAGAAGTGCGCCTCGACCCCGAGCATCGCGGCGTACAGCAGCTCGTTGCGGGCGATGTAGGCCTCGTGGCCGAGCACGACGACCTTCTCGGCGTTATGGGAGTACATCAGGTTGAACATCGCCGACCCGGCGAACCCCGCGATCACCTTCGCGCCCCGGAAGAGGTGGACCTGGTCGGGCAGCGACAGCCGCTCGGGTACGACGACGGCGTAGCCACGCTCGGCGAAGAACGCCTCGACCTCGGGCTGGTTGCGGCACACCCGGTTGCGCGCGCCCTCGCCGCGGGAGACGAAGATCTTCTCGGGGACGTCCGACCCGACGTCGGCGCCCCGCAGGAAGCCGTCGGCCAGCCGGTCCCAGGTCTCCTGGATCCCCGGGTGGACGTAGTGCGGCTGCGCGTTGTGCCACATGGGCGTGGAGGCGACGGCCGAGCGGATCTCGACCGGTCCCTCCGACCACACCACGTCGTCCGCGGCGATGCCGTACGCACCGAAGAAGGCCTTCTCCAGCGCGGCCCCGGTGCGTCGGCCGGGGAGCTGGACGAATAGGACCTTCAGGTCGGGGACCGCCTGCTTGGCGGCGTCCCAGCCCCACAGCCGCGAGACCACCTCGGTGGTGAGGTGGCCGAAGTGACCGGTGTGGACGCTGTCGAGGACGTAGTAGCTGCCCTCGAGGCTCCGTTTCGGCAGGTAGCGCGAGTCGATCCGGCCCCAGGGGCCGCCGACGTTGCGGAGGTTCGGGTTGTGGAGCTGCTTGCCGAGGTGCCAGCGGAAGGAGTCCGGCAGGACGGTGTGGCCGGTCCAGAGCAGCATCCGGCCGCCGAGCGCGATCGGACCCTCGTAGTGGCGGCACTCGAGCTGCGGGTACGCGATCGCGTCGAGGTCCGGCTCGTTCCCGCCACCGTGGTGGACCACCGGTGCCGCGATGGCCAGCCGGCCTGCCGGCCGCCGGTCGAGCGACGTCACCGTGACATCGGGCTCGCGCATCGCGAGGATCCGGTCGGTGTTGCGCTCGTCGCGCAGCTTGTAGAAGTGCTCGCTCCGCTTCGTGACGGCGACCATCTCGCGGGTCAGCAGGACGTCGCCGACGGAGCGCTCGAGCTCGGAGCCCTCGCCTAGCTGCGCGTCACCGCTCACCGCGAGCAGCCGGAGCAGCTCGTCGGTCTCCGGTGCCGCCTCGCCGACGGCCCGGCGGTCGACGAGGTAGAGCCCGTCGCGCTTCACCGTGCGGAAGACGCCATTGAACACGCCCAGCCGGGTCGAGGTGCCGGGCAGTCCCGCCTTCGACACGAGGTCGACCACGACGTCGAGGGCCGGCATCCGGTGGGCCTTGGACGCGGGGCTTCCGTTCCACTCCCGGTAGTGCGCACCGCGCTCCGCGAGGTGCCACTCCGGGGCCTCCTCGACCGAGAGGACGTAGACGTCGTCGTCGCTGAAGAGGTCGAGCCAGCGCTTCACGACGTCGGTCTGGGCGACGTCGGTGATCAGGAGCACCGTGCGGCCCCGGCCGCGTCCGGCGTACTCCTCCGGGGCGGGTGTCGCGCGGCCGACGGGAGCGGGCTTCGGTTCCGGCGGGGCGGCCCCCGGGTCCGGAGTACGACGGCGGAGGAACCTCACGATCCCCACCATGTCACGAGCGCAGCCGCGCCGTCCGGGACCTCGCCGCCCTCACGACCCGGCCCGCCACGCGGCGCGCGCGGGCCGTGGCGGTCCGAGCGTTGCTGGTGAGGTTGGCCCGGAGCAGGTCGACGTCGACGCTCACCGCACGACGGGGCGCGACCGGCTCCGGCGGCTCCATCCGGGTCCGGGGCGACGGGCCGGTGACGAGCGAGACGAGCAGCGGCGGCGGGCCGGCGACCACCCGGGCCTCGAGCGGCTGCCACCGCTCCCCCTGGCGTACGGCGAGCTGCCAGACGCCGCGGGGCAGCCGGCGCGGCTCGGTCAGCTCGACGGTGACTCCGCCGCCGTCGGCGGTCACCTTCGCGGGTGCCCGGCGGCCACGGCCGTCGCTGCGGAAGCGGACCTCGGCGGCACCCTCGACGAGCGCGCTGCCGGGCAGCCGGACGACGACGTGGACGCCGCCCTCGACCCGGTGGGCGTAGCTGAGCGTCTCGTCGACCGGCAGCGCCGTGGGAGTGGGGGCGGGCATCAGGCGGCCGCCTTCCCGGTCAGGCCGGCGGACTCGAGCGCACGGCGTACGGCGGCCGACGCCTGCGCCCGGGGCTGCCGGCGCGCGGCGACGAGCGTCTCCCAGATCGGCGCGTCCACGAGCCGCTCGGCGGGGATCGCGCGCGCCCGGGTCAGGTAGGCCTCGGGGACCGGCTGCGGGTCGGGCGTGACGTAGGACGGGACGATCCGGTCGTAGGCGCGGGTGAGGACGCGGCTGGTCGGGTCCGGGTTGAGCACGACGAGGGTGCCGGTCGGCTCGGTGTCGAGCTCGAGCAGGACCAGGTCGGGGCGGAGCTCACGGATCGTGTCGACCGCCTTGTAGACGTCGCCGGCCCACGCGTGCGAGGCCCGCTTGCGGTTGGCCTCGACGACGTTGCGCGGCAGGACGTCGTCGAAGACGACCACGCTGCCGGGGTGGCAGAACCGCTCGGTGTTGACGAAGTCGCGCAGGGCGTACTCCGCCTGGTGCATCCCGTCGATGAAGGCCAGGTCGACGATCGGCTCGGGGAAGTGGGCGAAGGGGTGCTCGCGGGCGAAGAACTCGTCGCTGGTGGTGCGGACGAGGTGGAGGTCGCACTGCACCTCGTACTGGACCTCGTAGACCGGGTCCACCGCCACCGTCGACGTGCGGCTCAGCTCGAGACTACCGCCGGTGCGCACACCGACCTCGAAGTAGGTGCGGGGCCGCAGCAGCTCGTGCAGCCTCGTGAGCAGCGCGTGGCGTTTCATCGAGCTCCTTCTCATGCTCCCGGGTCGACCGGGGTCTTCGTGATCTGGCGCGTGGTTCGGACCATACCCGACGGCGTGGCGGGCCGATTGCGGCTCAGCCGGCGGCGAGGGGACGCAGTCGCTGCCTGCGCACGGCGACCCTTTCGGCGTACTCCCGCCAGAGGTCGCCGTGCGGGACGAGACCGGGGTCCCACGGCTTCCCGGCGCCGGCGTAGTGGACGATCCGCGCGCCGGCGACCCGCTCGTGCAGGGCGTAGGTGTTCCACCGGTCGTCGAGGCGCGCGTAGCCGTCGCCGGTGTAGTAGTTGAGGATGTCCTGGTCGTTGAAGCCCCACTTCCCGGCCAGCGGCACGAACTCCTCGGCGAAGCGGTCGGCCCGCAGCCGGGCGAGGTCGAGGACGAGGACTCCGGCGTTGAACGTCCGGAAGTCGAACCGGTGGCGCTGCGCGACCATGCGGCGGAGGTCGGCGGCGCGCTCGGCGGTCAGCGAGTCGCCGGCCTTCCACCACTGGTCGAACGCCGACTGCGTCCCGATGCGCGCCGCCAGCGGCGCGCCGCGCAGCTCGGTGCGGGCCAGCTCCGCGACGTCGTCGAGCGTCACGGTGTCGACGTCGAGGTAGACCGCCCGGTCCAGCTCGGGGAGGGCCTCGGCCACCAGCAGCCGGTCCATCGTCGCGATGCTGATGTGGCGCAGCATCCGGGTGATCTCGCCGTAGTCGACGTGGTCGAAGCCGAGGAAGGTGATCGCCAGGTCCGGGAAGAGGGCCGCAATCTCCTCGCGGGTCTCGGCGGAGAACCCGCGTTCGGTGATCCACAGCCGCACGGGGCCCGACGCGTGGGCGAGCATCGACTCGATCGTCACCGGCAGCAGCCGGGCGAAGTTGGCGTCGCTGCTCATGATGACCTCGGTCGCGTCGGCCGCCGCCGGCGGGCCGAAGGAGTGGCTCGCCGCGCGGATCCGGTCGAGCGCGGCCGGCAGGTCGTACGCCGGCCGCGGCTCCGCCGACGGCGCCGCGAGCCGGTCCCGGGCCTGGGCGACGAGCGGCTCGGTCAGCGTCCGCCAACGCGCGTAGACCTCGTTCTTCGGGGCCCGGGCGAGCACCAGCGGCCAGATCTCCGCGATCAGTCCGCGGATGCGGTCGCGCATGGCGACGAACTCGGGCGCGTCGGGCTTCATCCCCAGCAGGCCGTCGAAGCGGGCGTCACCGGCCTTGCGCGGCTTGAACCCGACGACGATGCCGAGCGACGTCGCCGGCAGGTAGGAGTGCAGCCGGCTCGTGACGACCCGCCGGTAGGTGCGCTGGTAGCGCTCGAGCAGCGCCATGGCGGTTCGTACGCCGTCGTCGAGGCCGGCCACGCGGTGCTCCGGGCCGATGTGGGTGAGGACCTCGTACTCCCTCTTGATCCCCCGCAGCTGCCACGGCTGCAGGTCGACGGCGGCGACGATCCGGGGGCGGCGTACCTCCTCGGGCGGCGGGTCGGGCAGCACCGCGTCGACCGTCGTGGTCAGGCATCCGGAGAAGAACGCCTCCACGCCCGCCGCGAGGAGCAGGTCGACGGTCGCGTGGTCACGGCAGCCGATCGGCCCGTGGTCGCGCAGGTAGGCGACCGTCGCCTCGTCGAGCGCGGCGAGCGAGCTGAGGTGGAAGGAGAGGAAGATCGGGTTGAGGTGGGGGTGGTACGGCAGCCCGTGGCCGACCGCGAAGGTCGAGTGCAGGTGCCAGCCGAAGGCGAGCGCCCAGGTGTCGGGCGGCAGCTGGTCACCGGTGCTGAAGTCGCGGCTCACCGGGAGCAGGTGGACCTGCGCGTCCCCGCCCGGCAGCTCCAGCTCGGGCCGGACCCGGCCCTGCAGCATGCTCGCCAGCTCGCCGAGACCCTCGGTTCCGGTGAACCGGGTGCCTCGGAACCGCACCAGGTTCCCGAGCATGGCGAGGGTCTGCACGTAGTCGCCGACGTTGCGCGACGACCGCCCGAAGTCGGGCTGGTAGTAGTCGAGCACGCCCACCGGGATCGCCCCCGACGGCACCTGCGGCGCCGGTGCGGGGTGGGTCCAGCGGCGCAGGTTGCGGAGCAGGCCCGTGTCGGCCTCGCTCGATTCGGACCGGACCAGGGTCTCTGCATGCTCGACCAGCCGGCCTGCGAGCTTCTCCTGGCCGCTGACGAGGAACCTCCCGGCCAGCCCGACGACGGCGGTCAGGTCAGCGGCACGGGGCCCGTCCGCTGCGTCGAGGACCGCCTCGGCGATCACCGTCGCGGCGTCGTCGTGGCCGGTCCGCAGTGCGCAGGTGGCAGCCTCGACCGGGGCGAGCTCGGCGAGTGTGGCCGGGTCGATGCCGTCGAACTCCTGCCAGCCGAGCTCGAAGCTGCCGGCGTGGAAGAAGATCTGGCCCAGTCCGATCCGGCGCTGCTCGTCGGTGGCACGGTCGGGGGTCATGCCGAGGAGGAACGCCCGTGCGTCGTGGCTGAGCCCGCGCTCGCAGAGCGCGCTCACGGTGGCGGCCTGCGCACGCTGGACCGAGACCCCCGTGCTGACCCGCGCGGCGAACTCGGAGAGGGCCCTGACCCGGCGTACGTCCGTCGCGAGCTGGCGGGCCAGATCGGGGTCGTACGCCGGCTCCTCGGGCGTCCTCTCCGGTCCCCACATCGCGCGGACGAGGGTCTTGTAGAGCCGCCCGAACCGCGGGTCCGCCTCAGGCGGGGGCTGCAGCGTCGTAGCGGGTTCGGCGACGGGTTCGGCGACGGGCTTGGCGACCGGCGGGGTGGTGGGCTCGGCGGGCGTCGGCGTGGCCGGCTGCGCCGGCGCCAGGGCCCTGTGGCGGCCACGGGATCGGAAGAACACAGCTGGAATATAACCCGATCCAGTTACTGGACTTTGAATCGACACCATGGCGACGCCGGGGCGTCCGCGGTCAGGCGCTCTGCGTGTTGCGCCAGGCGGTGTGAGCGGCGCGCTCGGCGTCGAGCTCGGCACGGACGACGTCGAGCTCCTGCTCCAGCTCGGAGACCCGCAGGATCGCCTCGGCGGCACGGGCCTCGGCCTCGTCCAGCTTGGCCTGCACGGCCTCGCCGTTGCGCTCCGCCTGGGCAGCGCGACGGGCCTCGTCGCCGCGGGCGCGGATCGCCTCGGCGGCACGCTGGTGGGCGGCGGCGAGCGCCGCCTCGAGGTCGGCGACGATCCGCTGGCGGTCCTCGAGCTTGGCGTTCATCGTCTCGATGAACTGCTGGTTCTCGGCGGCCCGCTCCTCGGTCATCCGACGGTAGGCCTGCGCCTGCTCCGCGCGGTCGCGGGCGGCGTCGCGGCGCGAGGCGAGGAGCTCGGAGTGGGTGATCTTGGTGGCCGCGGCGCCGAGGACGACGGCGAGCACGGCGGCGAGGGTCACCAGCAGCCACGAGCCCGTGGCCGCCGCGACCATCACCGCGAGGGCGGCAACCACGAGCAGTGTCACAGCGACGGTCAGGCGCGTGTTGCGCTGGCGCCGACGCGTGACAGATGTGGCTGATGGGGAAGTCATGCGGCCAACGCTACTCGTCCTCGTCCTCGTCCTCGTGGACCCGACACGCGTGTTCCAGCAGACGTGCGGCGACCGTGACGAGGATCCCAGCCACGCCGGCGAGGACCGACCGTAGCAGCCGCTCGTGGGCCAGCGGGTCACCCGAGTAGCCGAGCCAGCTGACGGCGTAGCCGAGGTAGCCGCCGGCGAGGAGCGCGCCGACCAGGGTGCACGCCCGCGCGAGAACGAGCCGGTTGACCGCGCGGTGCGGCTCGATCTGGGTGCGGTGGACGTGGAGCTGGCGCCAGGTGATCCAGGCGGTGCCGCCGAGGATGGCAGCGATCAGGTACAGGACGAGCGGCTGCACCCAGGTGACGACCGGCGCGACCCCGCGCCAGCTCTCCCAGATCGGGTGGAGTGCCCACCCGCCGACGAGGCCGATGACGGCCCAGATCGCTATCGCGGCGCCCGAGACGGGCCGCAGGCTGCCGCTGCTCACCGACGCTGATTCACGAGGTCTGGGTCACGAGACCTCGAGAGCGAGGTCGTCACGGCGTACGACTCCGCTCTGGTCCGCCTTCTCGAGGAGCTCGGCGATCTTGCCGGCGCCGGGGATCTCGGCCTCGGGCTCGAGGTCGAGCCACGGGCGCAGGACGAACGCCCGGCCGGCGGCGCGCGGGTGGGGCAGCGTCAGCGTCTCGTCGTCGTTGATCCGGTCGCCGACCACGATGACGTCGACGTCGAGGGTGCGCGGGGCGTTCGTGACGTCGGAGCGCTCCCGCTCGAAGGCGTCCTCGATCGCGAGCGCCCGGTCGAGGATCCGCTGGGCCGACAGCGTGGTGTCGAGGAGTACGACGGCGTTGAGGAAGGGGCCCGACCCCTCGGGCGCGTCGACCGGCTCGGTCTCGTAGACGGGCGAGACGGCGGTGAGCCACACATCGGGGGTGTCGGCGAGCGCGTTGACGGCGCCCTGGAGATTCGCGAAGCGCTCGCCGAGGTTGGACCCGAGAGAGAGGACCGCCCGACGGATCGGCCGCATCTCACCAGTGAGGGTGTCGGCATCGACGATGTTCGGGTTGGGGCTCTCAGTCACGTGTTCTGCCTCCGCAGGATCGTCAGCGCGACGTCCGAGAACGTCGCGTCGATGGGCGCGTCCGGCTTGTGAACCGTGACACGCACCCATTCAACACGGACCTCCAAGAGGCACACCTCGGCGATCCGCTGGGCGAGCGTCTCGATCAGGTCGACCGGGTCGCGTTCAACGCTGGCCTTCACATTCGCGACGAGACTTCCGTAGTCGACGGTGTCATGCAAGTCGTCCGAGGCGGCCGCCGGAGCGGTGTCCACGCCGAGGACGAGATCGATGACGAAGACCTGTCCCTCGCGCCGCTCGAACTCGAAGACGCCGTGGTGCGCGTAGCACTCGATGCCCGTGATCGCGAGCTCGTCGCTCATCTGCGTCCCCCGATCTTCTCGACGACGGCGAGAGCGTCCCGAGCGGCGCGTACGTCGTGGACGCGGGTGCACCACGCTCCGCGCTGCGCCAGCAGCACGTTCACCGCGGCATGGGCGAACTCCCGCTCCCCCGCGGTCCGCGGGGTGCCGTCCGGCGCGGCGAGCAGCCGGCCGAGGAAAGCCTTGCGGCTCGCGCCGACCAGGACCGGGTAGCCGATCGCGGCGATCTCCCCGATCCGGGCGACGAGCTCCCAGTTCTGGTCGGCGGTCTTCGAGAAGCCGAGGCCGGGGTCGAGGACGATCCGGTCCTCGGGGATCCCCGCGGCCAGCGCGGCGTCCACCCGTGAGCGCAGCTCCTCGCTCACCCGGGGCACCACGCCGCCGGCGTACTCGAGGTACTCCTTGCTCTGCATCTGCGACCCGTGCGCCCGCCAGTGCATGGCGACGAAGACGGCGCCGGTGTCGGCGGTGACCTCCAGGATCCGCGGATCCGCGAGGCCGCCCGAGACATCGTTGACGATCTGGGCCCCGGCCTTGACCGCCGCCTCGGCCACCTCCGCGCGCATCGTGTCGACGGACACGACGGCGCCGGCGGCGGCGAGCTCGGAGATGACGGGTACGACGCGTGCCAGCTCCTCGCCGACCAGCGGCCGCGTCGCGCCGGGCCGGGTCGACTCGCCGCCGATGTCGAGGATGTCGGCGCCGTCGGCGAGCAGCCCCCGGCCGTGGGCGACCGCGTCGTCGGTCGCGAGGAACCGGCCTCCGTCGGAGAAGGAGTCCGGGGTGACGTTGACGATGCCCATCACCCGCGGGCGGCCGATCTCCTCGAAGAGGGACATGTCGCCGAACCTATCGCTGCCCGTCCGCGCTCGCCTCGCCGGATCCGCCACACGGGCGCCCGTCAGAGCCGGGCGCGAACTACCTCGTGCCGCCGCGGATGAGCGACATCGCCTCGGCGCGCGTGGTGGCGTTGGAGCGCATCGTGCCGCGTACGGCGGAGGTGATGGTGCGGGCGCCGGCCTTCTTCACCCCGCGCATGGTCATGCAGAGGTGCTCGGCCTCGATCACGACGATGACGCCGCGAGCCTCGAGGATCCGCATGAGCGCGTCGGCGACCTGGGTGGTGAGCCGCTCCTGCACCTGCGGCCGCTTGGCGTAGACGTCGACGAGCCGGGCCAGCTTGGACAGCCCGGTGATCTTGCCCGAGACCGACGGGATGTAGCCCACATGGGCGACGCCGGTGAACGGCACCAGGTGGTGCTCGCACATCGACCACAGCTCGATGTCGCGGACCAGTACCATCTCGTCGTGGCCGAGGTCGAAGGTCGTTGTGAGGACGTCCTCCGGGCGCTGCCGGATGCCGACGGTCAGCTCGGCGTAGGCCCGCGCGACCCGGGCCGGCGTGTCGAGCAGCCCCTCGCGGTCGGGATCCTCCCCGATGGCGATGAGCAGCTCGCGCACGGCGGCCTCGGCGCGCTTGTGGTCGAACGGAGGCACCTCGGCGGGGTCGACGTCAGGGACGCCGACCGGGCCGGTCTCGTCGAAGTCCTCGTCGCGCAGGCTCATGCGCCCGTCGACGGGGGTGGGGTCGAGGACGACGGTGGCGTCGGCGGCGTCGAGGAGCCCGGACCGGCGAGACCCGGGTCGTGGACGTCGCCGCCGGAGCCCGGCGGGGTCAGGATGCCGCCGCCGTCCTGGCTCTTCCCGTTGGAGCCGTTCTTGCTGCCGTTGGCCGCCGCCTTGTCGCGCTCCAGGATCCACTCCGGGATCTCCACCGCGGGACGGTCGGACGGCCGCCGGGTCGAGGAGCCGGTCCACGCGGGACGGCTCGGGCGACGGCGCAACGGCTCGAAGATCGCGGCGATCTCCTCCTTGCCGAGCGTCTCCTTCTCGACCAGGGCGAGCACGAGGTTGTCGAGGACGTCGCGGTTCTCCTCGAGGATGTCGTAGGCCTCCTGGTGGGCGTTGGCGAGGAGCTTCTTGGTCTCCTCGTCGACGACCGCGGCGACGTCCTCGGAGTAGTTGCGGGTGTGGCCGAGGTCGCGGCCGAGGAACGGCTCGGAGTTGGCCTCGCCGAGCCGGATCGCGCCGAGCCGCTCGGTCATGCCGAACTGCGTCACCATCGCGCGGGCGAGGTTGGTCGCCTTCTCGATGTCGTTGCCGGCGCCGGTGGTCGGGTCGTGGAAGACCATCTCCTCGGCGGCCCGGCCACCCAGCATGTAGGCGAGCTTGTCGAGCAGCTCGGAGCGGGCCTGGGAGTACTTGTCCTCGTCCGGCATCACCATCGTGTAGCCGAGGGCACGGCCGCGCGGCAGGATCGTGATCTTGTGGACCGGGTCGTTGTGCGGCAGCGCCGCCGCGACCAGCGCGTGACCGCCCTCGTGGTAGGCGGTGATGAGCTTCTCCTTCTCGCTCATCAGGCGGGTGCGCTTCTGCGGTCCGGCGATCACCCGGTCGATGGCCTCGTCGAGGTTCTGGTTGGTGATCAGCTTCTGGTTGCTGCGCGCGGTGAGCAGCGCCGCCTCGTTGAGGACGTTGGCCAGGTCGGCGCCCGAGAAGCCGGGCGTACGCCGGGCGACGTTGGTCAGGTCGATGTCGGCGGCCAGCGGCTTGCCCCGGGCGTGGACCTGCAGGATCTGGAGCCGGCCGGTGAGGTCGGGGGCGTCCACCTGGATCTGCCGGTCGAAGCGGCCGGGTCGCAGCAGCGCCGGGTCGAGCACGTCGGGCCGGTTGGTCGCGGCGATGAGGATCACGCCGCCGCGTACGTCGAAGCCGTCCATCTCCACGAGCAGCTGGTTGAGGGTCTGCTCGCGCTCGTCGTGGCCGCCGCCCATGCCGGCACCGCGGTGTCGGCCGACGGCGTCGATCTCGTCGATGAAGACGATCGCGGGAGCGTTCTCCTTGGCCTGCTCGAACAGGTCGCGGACGCGGCTCGCGCCGACGCCGACGAACATCTCGACGAAGTCGGAGCCGGAGATGGAGTAGAACGGCACGCCAGCCTCGCCGGCGACGGCGCGGGCGAGCAGGGTCTTGCCGGTGCCCGGAGGGCCGTAGAGCAGCACACCCTTGGGGATCTTGGCGCCGACGGCCTGGAACTTCGCCGGCTCCTGCAGGAACTCCTTGATCTCGCCGAGCTCCTCGACGGCCTCGTCCACGCCGGCGACGTCGGAGAACGTCGTCTTCGGCATGTCCTTCGAGATCAGCTTCGCCTTGGACTTGGCGAACTGCATGACCCCGCGGCCGCCGCCGCCCTGGACGGAGTTCATCAGGAAGAGGAAGAGCACGATGATCAGGACGAAGGGCAGCAGGAAGCTGATGATCGACCCGATGATCGAGGGCTGCGCGACCTCGGAGTTGACGTCCTTCGGGTCGTCGACGTGCTTGCGCGCCAGCTGGATCAACGTCTCCTGGTCACCGTCGACCCAGTGGGTCGTGACCTTGTCGCCGCTGCTCCGGACCCCCTCATCGAGGGTGGCCTTGATCTGCTGGTCACCGTCGACGAACGTGATGTCCTTGACCTGGTCCTTCTGGAGGTACTGGACCAGCTGGCCGGTGGAGACCTCGTCTCCACCGCCGTGGGGGGCGAGGTACTGCAGAGCGAGCAGAACGCCGATCACGGCGATCACGATCCACAGCCACGGACCCTTGACAATGCGCTTCACAGGCTTCTTCCGACCATCTACGAAAAGGGGACTGACGACGGTACAACGTCTCAGCAATGCCTATTGTCCCAGGCAGTACCCAATTCCTTCACCCGGCGGGTTCACTCCATCCTCCGACGTACGCCGCGCGAACGCCAGTCGGAGCGTGCGTCGAGCCGGTGACATTGCGTACGTCGAGCCCGTGGACACGCTCAGGAGTACACGTGCGGCGCGAGCGTGCCGATGTCGCGGAGGTTGCGGTAGCGCTCGTTGTAGTCCAGCCCGTAGCCGACCACGAACTCGTCGGGGATGTCCCAGCCGACGTACTTGACGTCGACCGGCATCTGCTGGGCGTCCGGCTTCCGGAGCAGGGTGGCGATCTCGACGCTCGCCGGGCCGCGGGAGGTCAGGTTCGAGGTCAGCCAGGTGAGGGTGAGCCCGGTGTCGATGATCTCGTCGACGACGAGGACGTGCTTGCCGCTGACGTCGGTGTCGAGGTCCTTGAGGATGCGGACGACACCGCTGGACTTCGTCCCCGAGCCGTACGACGAGACGGCCATCCAGTCCATCTCGACGTGCCGGTCGAAGGCCCGGGCGAGGTCGGCCATGATCATGACGGCGCCCTTGAGGATGCCGACGATCAGCAGGTCCTTGCCCTCGTAGTCCGTCTCGATCCGCTGGGCGAGCTCGCGGACCTTCTCGTGGATCTGTTCCTCGGTGAAGAGGACCTTGACCAGCTCGTCACCGACGTTCGCCGAATCCATGGGCTCACCCTAACCGGGGGCCGCGCCGGGTGCCGCCTCGACGACGATGCGGCCCTCCCGGCGTACGCCGCGCCGGTGGCCGGGCAGGTCGATCCAGCGCTGGCCGCGCCAGTCGGTGACGAGCGCGTCGAGCGCGAGGACGTGCTCGCGGAAGAGCTCCGCCGCCGGGCAGCCGCCGGCCAGCGCCGCCAGCCGCAGGACCCGGCGGCGCAGCGCCGGCGCGAGCCCGGCGAGGTCCTCGGCCCGCAGCGCGCGGTCCTCGCCGAGCAGCTCGACGTACGCCTGCTCGGCGAGGTCGTCGAGGAAGTCCATGTCCTCCCGGAGCTGGTCGGCCGTCCGGGCGAGGGTCGCGGCGACGCCCGGGCCCAGGTCCTCCTCGAGCAGCGGCATGACCCGCCGGCGGATGCGGGCGCGGGTGTAGGCGACGTCGGCGTTGTGCGGATCGGTCCAGTACGCGATCCCCCCGACCCGGCACGCGGTCTCCGTGTCGGCCCGGGAGACGTCGAGCAGCGGCCGCCGGTAGCGGTCGAACCCGCGCCGCATCCCGGCCAGGCTCCGTCCGCCCGAGCCGCGGGTGAGACCGAGGAGGACCGTCTCCGCCTGGTCGTCGCGGGTGTGCCCGAGGAGTACGACGGGGGCGCCGAACCGCTCCGCGACCTGGTCGAGCACGGCGTACCGCGCCTGGCGCGCCGCCGCCTCCGGCCCGAGGCCGGGCCCCTCGACCGCCACGCGTACGCCGACCGTCTCGTCGGCCCCGAGCTCCGCCATCTGCCCGATCACGTGGCGAGCATGCTCCTCGCTGCCGGGCTGCAGCCCGTGGTCGACGGTCGCGCCGACCACCCGCAGGCCCTCCTTGTGGCCCTCGAAGACGGCCGCCGAGAGCAGCGCGAGACTGTCGGCGCCGCCGCTGCAGGCGACGATGACCGTCTGCCCGGGCTCGAGGTCGGCGAGGGCCGCGCGCACCCCGCGGCGTACGGCGGCGACGGCGGGGGGGAGGCTCACCGCGCCCTCACAGCACCCTCTGGACCCACGCCTCCGGGTCGGCGATCTCGGCCTTGGACGGCAGGTTGTCGGCGCCCGCGAAGACGGCGTTGAAGTCCCTCATCCCGACCTTGCCGACGACGTCGCGGACGAACCTGGCGCCGTCGCGGTACTGCGCCATCTTCGCGTCGAGGCCCATCAGCCGGCGCAGCACCCGGTCGAGCGCGCCGACGCCCTTGCGGCGCTCGTTGAACTTCCGGCGGATCTTGTCGACGGTCGGGATCACGCCCGGCCCGACGCCGTCCATGACGACGTCGGCGTGCCCCTCGAGCAGCGACATGACGCCGGTGACGCGGTCGAGGATCTCGCGCTGCTCGGGGCTCGAGACCGCCTCGAGGAGGTTGCCGTTGCCCTTCACCGCCTCGGCGACCCGCTGGATGCCGTCCTCCAGGAAGCTGCTGAGGTCCATCGTCTCGGCGAGATCGGTGATCTGGGAGAAGAGGTGGTCACGCAGCCAGGGGCTGGCCGTGAACTGCACCCGGTGGGTCTCCTCGTGGAGGCAGACCCAGAGCCTGAAGTCGGTGGGGTCGACGTCGAGCTCGCGCTCCACGTGGACGACGTTGGGGGCGACGAGCAGCAGCCGGCCGGACGGCTCGTGGAACGGGTCGAACTGGCCCAGCACCTTCGTCGACAGGAAGCCGAGCAGGCCGCCCACCTCCGCGCCCGTCACCTTCGAGCCGACGGTGGTCGCGATCGGCCCCGGCGTGCGCTTCTTCGTGAGCGACTCGACGACCGGTGCGATCACCGTCGCGAAGGCGTCGGCGTTGGCCTGGATCCAGCCCCGCCGGTCGACCACCAGCACGGGCGCGGTGTTGTCGCGGGCGTCGAGGCCGGTGTAGTCCCTCACGAAGCCGGTCGCCGTCGCGGCGTCCGCCCGCAGCTCCGCCACCACTGCGGCCGCCTCGTCCCGGCCGACCTGCGGACCGTCGCCGGCCAGCCGTGCCCCGAGGCGTACGGCGAGGTCCCAGTCGACCATCGAGGGGGCGGGATCATCGCCGCGGTGCTTGCCCATGATCCGACGGTATCCGACGGCCGGGAGGGATGGTTTCGAGACGGTTGCTAGCGCAACCTCCTCAACCACCGTCGAGACGGTTGCTAGCGCAACCTCCTCAACCACCGTCGAGACGGTTGCTAGCGCAACCTCCTCAACCACCGGTCACGAGCAGGTGCAGGTCGCGATGGAGGCGAGCGCGTCGTCGAGCGCGGCCCGGGCGTCGAGGGTGTCGGGCTCCTTGATCCGGTCCGCCATCACGACGACGACCATCGGGGTGCCGCGGCGGTCGGTGACGATCCCCGCGAGCCCGCTGACGCCGGTGAGGGTGCCGGTCTTGGCGCGAACGTAGCCGTCGCCGCCGGGGGACTTCTCGAACCGCTCGTCGAGGGAGCCGTTGAAGCCCGCGACCGGGAGCCCCGAGATCACCGCGGCCAGCTCGGGGTGGTCCTGGGACGCCGCGGTCTGGAGCACGGCGGTCACCACTCCCGGGCTGAGCCGGTCCTGGCGGGAGAGCCCGCTGCCGTCGTACAGCGTGATGTCGGAGGTGTCGACACCCAGCCCGGCCAGGGTCTGCTTGACCCCGGCGACCGCTCCGGTGAAGGACGCGTCGCCGTACGCACGGCCGACCTGGCGAGCGAGGATCTCGGCCGCCTCGTTGTCGCTCAGCTCGAGGGTGTGCTCGACGATCTTCGAGAGCCGCTCGCTGCGCAGCGTGGCGATCGTTCCGCCCTGCCGGCTGCCCTTGGTCGGCCTCCCCGAGACGCTGACCCCGGCCGCGCGGAGCTTGGCGGCGAAGACCTGGCCGGCCTCGACGGCCGGCTGGCGCTCACGTCCGTCGTCGCCGGTGAACACCTCCCCGTCGTACCCGGCGGTGTGGGCCTCGTCGACGGTGAGCGCGCTGATCGGGGCGACGACCTCGTCGGGGAGGTACGACGCCTTCCAGCGCGGGTCCACGGACGGGCCGGTGAACAGCGTGGCGTCGACCACGAGCCGCACCCGGCCGATGCCCGCCGTCCGCAGCGACCGCGCGGTCTCGGCCGCGAGGGCGGCGAGGTCGGCGCTCGTCAGCAGCGGATCGCCACCGCCGACCAGGGTCAGGCGGTTGCCGCTGCGCGTGACCGTGGTGGTGAAGCGGTGCTCCGGGCCGAGCTTGGCGAGCGCCGCGGTCGAGGTGAGGAGCTTCGTGATCGAGGCGGGGGTCACGACACCGGAGCCATGGGTCAGCACCGGGTCGCCGGAGAGCGGCGCGACCTCCGCGAGCACGTGCCGCCCGAGGTGCTTGTCGGCGAGCGGCCCCGCAAGCGCCCGTCGTACGGCCTCCGCCTTCGGCCTCCCCGTCAGGTGCGGCTCCGCCACGCCGCCGGCGCCGGGCGTCAGCGGCGTCATGGACAGCTCCGGCCGCTTCGGGACGGGCGGTACGTCGGTGCCGCGCCAGTGGTCCACCCAGCCCAGGCCGTACGCCGCCCCGCCCGCTGCGACGACGAGCGCCAGGACCACGGCGGGGACCACGAAGGGCCACCGCCGCCGGTGCGCGGGTGGGGTCACAGTTATCCTCCTCGATGCGTGGACCGCGGCCATTGTGATGGACACTGGTCCCGCAGTTCACGACAGCTTGGCGGCGAGGCGCCGTCTGACGGTAATAGCGGAGGCTCGAAAAGTGTCGCTGGAGTTCGACGTCCTGGTGGAGATCCCGAAGGGGTCGCGCAACAAGTACGAGGTCGACCACGAGACCGGCAGGCTCCGCCTCGACCGCACCCTCTTCACCTCGATGGCCTACCCCGCCGACTACGGCTTCATCGAGGAGACCCTCGGTCAGGACGGCGACCCGCTCGACGCGCTGGTGATCCTGCCCTACCCGGTCTTCCCCGGCTGCCTGATCAAGTGCCGCCCGATCGGGATGTACCGGATGGTCGACGAGAAGGGCGGCGACGACAAGGTCCTCTGCGTCCCGGTCGACCCCCGCTTCGACGCCTACCAGGACATCGAGGACGTCTCCAACTGGGACCTCGACGAGATCAAGCACTTCTTCGAGCGCTACAAGGACCTCGAGCCCGGCAAGGAGGTCGAGGGCTCCGACTGGGTCAGCAAGGCCGAGGCGATCAAGGAGATCGAGGCCTCCGTCGAGCGCTACAAGACCTCCGCGCACTGAGAGACTCGCCGCCCTCCGTCATTTCCGCACATCTGTAGGGAGTTGACGAGGACCTCCCGCACAGCGGCTGCCATTTCCCCACAGTTGCGGAGTTCTGACACCTGTGGATGGTCGCCGGCGTCGTCGGCCGATATCGCGCATGCTCGTGCCATGGCTGCCGACCCTGTCCCCGACCTCGACCCCACGCGGCCGTTCACACGGGCGGCCGGGATCAAGGCGGGCCTGGGCAAGGCACTGCGCACGTCGGCGTACCGGCGGATCCTCCACGGCGTCTACGTCTCCGCCGCCACCGAGGTCACGCCGTTGCTTCAGGCCCAGGCCGCGCTACTGCCCTTCGGCGCGAGGGCGTGGGCCAGCCACGCCACCGCGGCCCGGGTGCACGGCCTGCCGGTCCCACCGCTTCCCGCGGACCACGTGACGGTGCTCGACGAGAAGAACCGGCGCAACCGCGACGGCATCGTCTGCCACCTCGCTCGCAACGGCCTCGTCGTCCGCATCGGCGGCGTCGCCGTCGCGGCCCCGGCGCAGTGCTTCCTCGAGCTGGCGACACTGTTGCCGCTCGTCGAGCTGGTCGTGGTCGGCGACCACATGGTCCGAAAGGGGATGGTCGGGCTCGAGGAACTCCGCGCCTTCTGCGCCAAGGCCGCCGGGCCGGGAGCGGCGCTCGCCCGGACGGCGGTCGGCTACGTGCGCGAGCGCGTCGACTCACCGATGGAGACCCGTCTCCGGATGCTCATCGTGCTCGCGGGCCTGCCCGAGCCGGAGGTCAACGCGCTCGTCGGGGACGGGCTGGCCTTCCGGAAGTACGACCTGAGCTACCGCCGCTCCAGGACGATCGTCGAGTACGACGGCCGCCAGCATGCCGAGCGGGTCGAGCAGTGGGAGTCCGACCTCGAGCGGCGTGAGGCCATCGACGATGACGAGTGGCGCATCCTCGTCGTCATCTCCAAGGGGATCTACAAGACGCCGGGCGACACGCTCGCGCGGATCCACCGGGTTCTGCTCAAGCGGGGCGAGCCGGGGGTCCCGCGGACGCTGTCCGACGCCTGGCGGCCGCACTTCCCGGGCCACGACTGACCACTTCCCCACTTCTGTGGGATACGAGCAGGGCGAGGTCAATCGGTCGAAGCAACGCTGGGTCAGGCTGCTTGGTCGAGCAGCTGGGCCAGCCGTTGGGCTGGGGTCTGTAGGTCCAGGGTAGGCCGTGGCCGCTGGTTGAGGGTGGCGGCGATGCG
>NZ_JBDZDM010000007.1:0-327377 GCF_040049175.1 Nocardioides asiaticus
GTCCATCAGAATCACTGTCAAAGAAACCATCCCCCACACCACAAAGGCGCAGAAGACAGGGCACAACAAACTAATTCGTCGACTATTGACACACTGTTGAGTTCTCAAGAATCACACGCGCACCGTGGCTCGAGCTTTTCGCTCTCCCCTGCGGGAGCTTGTTGTCTCAACCTTAGCGGACTTTCTTCGGCTTTCGCAATTCGGCGCTTTCCGCGCTTTCTTGCTGCTGCCTCGAAGCCTTTTCGCCTCGGCCGGAGGTAGGTTATCGGATCCGATTGCCCGCTCCAATTCAGCGGGTCTTCGAGATCCTCACCGCCACGACGCGACTCAGCGACCGGAACCTGGTGGTGAGCCTGAGCTCGCGCACCGGCTTCGGTGTGAGTGAGAAGTGGAAGTGGTCGACCCGGGGCCGGGAGCCCATCCCCCTGGGCTTGCTCCCCGCCGCTCCCTGGCGACCCGGAGAACATTACGGGACGCGGTCGCGCATGCCAAATCGGAACGAGCCTTGGACGCGTCGGGCCGGGAGGGGCCCCTGTGCGGAGCCCTCTCCCGGCCCGGTCGGCACGGTGTCTTCGCAGGTCAGACGAGGTGTACGCCGGCGAAGCGCTTCTTGCCGCGGCGCAGCACCAGCCACCCGTCACCGAGCAGATCCTTCTCGTCGACGACTGCCTCGGGATCCTCGATCCGCTCGTTGTTGAGGTAGGCGCCGCCCTCGGCGATCGTCCGACGGGCCTCGCTCTTGCTGCTCACCAGTCCAGTGGCGAGGAAGAGGTCCACCACTGCGGGAAGCCCGTCCACCCGGCTGACGTCAGTCGCGCCCGCCTCCTGCAGCGCGGCGGCGAGCGTCGTGCTGCTCAAGGTGGCGAGATCGCCACCCCCGAAGAGAGCCGCGGCCGCCTGCTTGGCCTGTTCGGTCTCCCCCGCACCGTGGACGAGCGTCGTCATGTGGTCGGCGAGCGCCTTCTGGGCAGCGCGCAGGAACGGCTTCTCCGCCGTCTGCTGCTCGAGGTCCTCGATCTCCTCGCGCGTGAGGAAGGTGAAGACCCGCAGCATCTCGCCGACCTTGGCGTCCTCGACGTTGAGCCAGAACTGGTGGAACGCGTACGGCGACATCATCTCGGGATCCAGCCACAGGGCACCGCCCTCGGTCTTGCCGTACTTGGTGCCGTCGCTCTTCGTGAGCAGCGGCGTACAGAAGGCGTGGGCGTGGCCGCCCTGGGCGCGGCGGATGAGCTCGACGCCGGCGGTCAGGTTGCCCCACTGGTCGGAGCCGCCGAACTGCAGCGTGACGCCGAAGTCGCGGTAGAGGTTCAGGAAGTCCCACGACTGCAGGAGCACGTAGCTGAACTCGGTGTAGCTGATCCCCTGCTCGAGCCGTCGGGCCACGACGTCGCGGGCCAACATCCGGTTGACCGGGAAGTGCTTGCCGATGTCGCGCAGGAAGTCGATCGTCGACAGGGGCGCCGTCCAGTCGTAGTTGTTGACCATCGTCGCTGCGTTCTCGCCCTCGAAGTCGAGGAACGGCTCGATCTGGCGGCGTACGCGGTCGGTCCAGTCCTTCACCGTGTCGAGAGAGTTGAGCGTGCGCTCGCCGGACTCCCTCGGGTCGCCGATCATCCCGGTGGCGCCACCGACCAGGGCGTACGGCGTGTGCCCCGCCAGCTGGAGCCGCTTCGCGGTCACGACCTGCACGAGATGGCCCAGGTGCAGGCTCGGGGCGGTCGGGTCGAAGCCCACATAGAACTTCACGCTCCCCGAGGTGAGCGCTTCGCGGAGCGCGTCCCGGTCCGTCGAGTCGACGAGGAGACCGCGCCACTCGAGGTCGTCGAGGAGAGTGGGATCGATGGACACGATGAGCCTTTCTCGGATGATTCTCGGCGGTCCCCGGCGGGACGCACCGTGTCCAAGCCTGCCGCATGCCACCACGCCCGGACCATTCGGTTCACCTGCGCGCCCGCGTACGGGTACCTCCATGACCGGGTGCGGCCACGTTGGCGCGACTGTCTAGGGTCATTCGAGTCAGGAGGCAAAAGCGTGATCGCAGGTAGATACGCGCTCGAGCGGGAGCTCGGGCGCGGCGGGATGGGTGCGGTGTGGCTCGGCACCGACACGGTGCTCGGCAGGTCCGTGGCGCTCAAGCAGCTCACCCCGGTCAGCGCGGGCGGCGCGCCGACGGCCCGGGCGGAGCGCGAGGCCCGGCTCGCGGCCCGACTCAGCCACCCGCACCTGGTCGCCGTCTTCGACCTGGTCTCGGAGGGCGACCAGCCGTGGCTCGTCATGGAGTACGTCGAGGGCACGACGCTCTCCGGACTGGTGGCCGCCAGGGGTCCGCTCTCCCCGGAGGACGCGGCGCCGATCCTGGCCCAGGTCGCCGACGGACTCCGTGCCGCGCACACGGCCGGGGTCGTGCACCGGGACGTCAAGCCGTCCAACATCCTCGTCGACCGCTATGGACAGGCGAAGTTGACCGACTTCGGGATCGCCCGCGGCACGGACACCGACATGACGCTCACGCAGACCGGGCAGGTCACCGGGTCGCCGGCGTACCTCGCCCCCGAGGTGGCCTCCGGCCACGCCGCCACGCCGGCGAGCGACGTCTGGTCGCTGGGGGCCACGCTCTTCCATGCGGTGACGGGCCGACCGCCGTACGACGTCGGGGACAATGTCCTCGGGGCGCTCTACCGGATCGTCCACGAGGCCCCGCCCCGGACCGGGTTGGCCGGACGGCTCGCACCGGTGCTGGAGCACACCATGGTGCGCCACCCGGCCCAGCGCTGGCCGATGGCGCGTGTGCACGCGTTCCTCGCCGGGAAGCCGTACGCCGAGCCGGCGCGGTCGACCGAGGCGACCGCCGTGCTCCCCGGCCTCGCCGGCTCGGCAGGTATGTCGGCAGCCCCCGCAGCGTCCGGCCCGGCCGGTCCGGTGGCCTCGCAGGCCGCACCGCTGAGCGCGCCGTCGGGCGCACCGTCGGGCGCACCGTCGGGCGCACCAGCCGGTGCACCGCCGGGCCCACCACCCACCACGCCGCCGGCCCGGATCGCCCCCGAGCCGGGCGTACGCCGGCGGCCGCGCACGCGTGGCGGCCGGGGGCGACAGCTGCTGCCCCTGCTGGCCGCGGCCGCCGTCGTACTCGCCGCCGTCGTGATCGCCGTCGCGCTGCTGGGACGCGGCGGGCCGTCCGACGACGGCCGCGACAACGCCGGTGGAGCGGGCGGAGCGGGCGGCGATCCGTCCTCGTCGCCGAGCGCGTCGCCGTCCGCCTCCGCCGGCCCGACCGCCGACGGGGTCACCTCGTTCGTCGACGACTACCTGCGCACCGCGTCGAGCGACCCCGCCAGTGGCTACCAGATGCTGACGCCCGCGTTCCAGCAGGCCAGCGGCGGCCTCGCCGGCTACTCCGGCTTCTGGGGCCACGTCGTCCGGATCGACGGCATCCACGAGGTGACCCCCGAGCTCGGTGACGACCTGGGCGTGACCTACCGCTACACCTACACCTACGACGACGGGAAGACGCGGACCGAGGAGGTCCACCTGCGCCTCGTCTACCAGGACGGGCGCTACCTCATCGACGGCGACTGATCGACCACCACCCGACGGCAACCCAACGAGAGAGCGCGCATGGACTACGTGAACCTCGGCAACACCGGCCTCAAGGTCTCCAAGGTCGTCCTCGGCTGCATGAGCTGGGGCGACCCGAGCCGCGGCGGGCACCAGTGGGTGCTCGGCGAGCAGGAGGGCCAGCGGCTCATCGAGCAGGCGCTCGAGGCCGGCATCACGACATTCGACACCGCGAACGCCTACAACGGCGGCAGCAGCGAGGAGTACACCGCGAAGGCGCTGTGGTCCGTGGCCGACCGGGCCGACGTCGTACTGGCGACGAAGGTCTACATGCCGATGCGGCCGGGCCCGTACGGCCGCGGGCTGTCGCGGAAGGCGATCATGCACGAGATCGACGCCTCGCTCACCCGGCTCGGCACCGACTACGTCGACCTCTACCAGATCCACCGGTGGGACGACTCGACGCCGATCGAGGAGACGATGGAGGCCCTCCACGACGTCGTGAAGGCGGGGAAGGCGCGCTACATCGGCGCGTCGTCGATGTACGCCTGGCAGTTCGCCAAGGCGCAGCACGTCGCCGAGAGGAACGGCTGGACGAGGTTCGTCTCGATGCAGCCGCACTACAACCTGCTCTACCGCGAGGAGGAGCGGGAGATGCTCCCCCTCTGCCTCGACCAGGGCGTCGGGGTGATCCCGTGGTCGCCGCTCGCCCGTGGCCGGGTGACCCGGCCGTGGGACGAGTCGACGGCCCGGCAGGAGACCGACGAGCGGGCCACCGGGCTCTACGTCGACTCCGACCGCGCCATCGTCGACAAGGTCGGCGAGGTGGCCGGACGTCGCGGCGTCTCGCGCGCGCAGATCGGGCTCGCGTGGGTGATGGCCAACCCGGCCGTCACGGCACCCATCGTCGGCGTGACCAAGCCGGAGCACCTCGCCGACGCGGTCGCCGCGGCCGAGCTGAGGCTCACCGAGGAGGAGTACGCCGAGCTCGCCGCGCCGTACGTGCCACACGCTGTGTCGATGTAGCGACTCCTGGCGGAGCAGGGCTAGGTTCGGGGCCGTGGCGAACTTCGTGATGGGACTCTTCCTGGTCCAGCTCCTGCTCGTGGTCTACCAGTTCACCTACGTCGTCGACGCCGACCGCCCGGAGAGCAACGCCCGGGCGACCCGGCTCACCCCCGGCGTGGTGATCGGGCACCTGCTGCTGTCGATCCTCGCCGCGCTGCTGTGGATCGGCTGGAAGGCGTACGGCGACACGGCGTTCGCCTGGGCGACCTTCGCCGCGCTGGTGCTCGCCGCCCTGCTCGGGACGACCATCGCCCAGCGCTCGCTGCTCGAGCCGGCCGAGGTCGACGGGCCCTCCCCCGACCCGGCCGACCACCTGACGGCCGAGAGCAGGATCCCGGTGGTCTCCCAAGTCCTGCTCGGCGCGATGACGCTCGTGCTGGTCGTCTTCGTCTTCCTGGTGGCGGTCGGCGTCTGGGGCTGACGGAGGCACGCGTCGCGCGTACGACGGTGTGCGCGGCGGGCGTCGGGTGGGGCCGGTGGGGCCGGTGGGGCGGGTGGGGCTCGAACCCACGACCCAAGGATTATGAGTCCTCTGCTCTGACCGACTGAGCTACCGCCCCTCGCTGCGGCAACCTACCCCGTACGCCCCACCGATGCGGCGCCGGGCGGCCTCAGACGACGGTGCGGGAGCCGCAGGACCTCGTCCTGCGGCTCCCAGCGCGCCTTTCGGCTACTGCTCCTGCTCAGCCTCCTGCTCGTCCCGCTTCCGGCGGGAGATCAGCAGGAGCACGGACCCGACGACCATCGTCAGGAGGCTCGCTCCGATCAGGGCGAGGCTGACCGGGTTGCCGGTGTTCGGCAGGAACCCTCCTGTCTTGCTACCGCTGGTCGGCTCGGCCGAACTGCCCGTCTGGTACGCGGTCGAGCTGGCGTCCGGCGTGTCGGAGCCCGCGGTCGCAGCCTCATCGGAGGTGTCCACCGAGGTGTCCGCCGTGACGACCCGGATCAGGTTGTAGTCGTGGTCGTCCTCGTCCTGGTCGGCCATCAGCATGCCGCTGGCGGTGTGGACGCCGTGCTCGTTGATCTCGTTCATCTTGACGGCGCCCTGATCGAGCTCGTCGTTGACGGCGTTCGAGATCGAGTCCACGTCGGTGGCCGCGATCGCGGCGTAGTCACCGACCTCGAGTCCGTCATCCGCCATCGGCAGGATCCCGGTGATGACCCTGGCCACCTTGGTGGACAGCGTGACGACCTGCGCGTTGCTCACCGCACGGCCCATGTCGCTCATGTCGCTCGACTTGGAACTGGACACGGTGGCGTCCGAGCTCGAGACCGTCACGTCGTCCGGGGCGCTGGTCGGGTCCGCCTCGGTGGCGTCCTCGTACAGGGCCTGGTTGTTCTCCGTGACCGGGACGACGGCGCTGAACTTGCTGACCTCGTAGTACGAGGCCACCTCGGTGTCACGTGCGACCGCGTCTGTGATCTGCGTGGTCATGCCGATGGCCACCATCGCTCCCGGCTCCAGCACGATCGGCTCGCTCGGCGTGTAGACCGCCATCCCGTCGCGCATCGTCCAGCCCTGGGCGACCTCGAGGTTCTCGTACTCGTCGTCCTTCGGGTTCGGGACCGGGTCGGTGTAGAGCGCGACACCTGTGGGCAGGTAGTCGACGACTTCCTCGATCTGGACCGTCTCCGTGCCCTGGTTGAACACGCGGACCTGCTTGTGGAAGATATCGCCCACCTGGGTCTCGAGCGCGGCGATGTAGTAGTCCGGGCCGTCGTGCGAGTGCTGGTGGTGCAGGTTGTCGTACAGCAGCTCGCCGTCACGCCAGATCCCGCACGTCCACTCGCGGAGCGCCACGTCGTACACCGGCGTGGTGATGGTCGTGTCGCCGTCGTCACTGGCTTCGAAGACCGCCTTGCCCTTCGCGTCGAGGTCCGGCTTGCCGTCCCCGTCGAAGTCCGCGGCCACCGTCGCGGTGTTCGGGACGAGTACGCCGTCGGTGCCCGCGTCAGCGCTGTGCTGCTCCGCCGGCGGCCGCACCTGGGCGTCCCACGCGACAGTCGCCGACACGCGGTAGGTGACGGACTCATCAGGAGCCAGCGTCCCTGTCGCGATCGTCATCTCGCCGTTGCTCCACGTGGCGATCTCGCTGCCGAGACTGCCATCGGCGTTGACGACGTTGGCGTGCCACTTCTCGTCGCCGGCCAGGAGCAGACCCGTCGGCGGCTGCGGCTCGTCGGTCAGGACGTACGGCGCATCCTCGTCGTACTTGTTGGCGACCGTCACGTCGTAGCTGATCCCGAACGTCGTGTCGCCGTTGTCGGTGGCCTTGTACCCGTGCTTCTCGACGCTCGGCAGGCCGGGCGTGTCGTGCGTCGTGGTGCTCGGCCGGTCGTTCGTCGGCGGCAGCGGGTCAGGCGTCTCGTCCGGGTCCGAGCCGTCCGACGTCGCCGCCGTACCGGTGACCACGTTGCCGATGGTCTTGCCGTACGCACCGTCCTTGACCTTGACCTGGTAGGTCAGGGTCTCCTTGTGGGCCAGGCTCGCGATCGTCCACGTCAGCGTCTTGGCATCCTTGTCGAAGGTCGCCCCGCCGTCGTCTACGAGATCGGCGTCCTTCAGGACGTCGGACAGGTCGTCGGTGATTTTCACGTCCTGGATCGCAGCCTTGCCGTCGCGGCCGATGTTGGTCGCGGTCACCGTGTAGGTCACCGTGTCACCCGGCTTGACCGTCGAACCCGACTTCGGGTCGGACTCCTTGGTCAGCGTCCACTGCGAGGGCACGTTGACCTCGACGGTCTCGGTGTCGTCCTTTGGCAGGGTCGGCTTCCCGTCCTCGTCGGTGGGCTCGTCGGTCCAGGCCGGCTTGCCACCATCGTCGAGCACCGGGTCGCCGTCCTCGTCGACCGGGGTCAGCGTGGCGACGTTGGTGTAGTCCTCGGAGTTGCCCGCGGCGAGCTCGGAGCCCACCTTCTGGGTGTACTCCTCGGAGGTCCACGTCCCGGACTCGGACGCGAGGATCTCCTCGGCGTCGAGCTGGTCGTCGATCACCGTCGGCGTCCCCTTCTCGAACACGTCGGACACGCTCACGTACCGATCGGTGACCACCGTCGGAGTGGCGAACTCCGTCCCGGAGGAGTCCGCCTCGGTCGTGCCACCGGCACCCGGCTGGGTGACGGTCACGGTCGCGACCACGGCCTCGGTCGGCACCGACGCCAGGTCGACGACGTAGGGCACCTTGATGCTGCCGTTGGCCGGCACCGTCACCGGTGCGATCTCCTCGCTCTTCCCACCGGGCACCGTCACCTTCACACCGACCGTCATCGGGTCCGCGTTGGTGTTCGACAGCGTCACGTTGCCGGTCAGCTTCGCGGCCGAGTCCTGCGGACCGGTCGGCGTCGCCGTCACCTGGTAGGTGAACGTCGCATCATCGCCCTCAGCAACCACCGCACTGTGCTTGTCGACCGACTTCTCCACCTTCCAGTCGTAGTCACGAGCGAAGGATGCGGCCGCGTCGATCTCGGCGGTCATCGGCACGGGGGTGTTGTGCGTCGTGGAACGCGGCTCGTCGTCCGCGGGGGGCAGCGGGTCCGGATCCGTACCCGCGTCGTCACCGTCGGGCATGGTCGCCGTGACAACGTTGCTGATGGTCTTGCCGTACGCGTCCTCGTTCTTGTGGATCGTGACGGTGTACTTCAGTGTCGCCTCGCCCGCGAGTTCGCGGATCGTCCACACGAGCTCGGTGCCGGAGCGGTTGGCCGCGCCGACCGACGGCTCGATGCTGTCGTCGTCGAAGTCGGCGTACTTCAGAACCTCTGTCAGGTCATCGGTGATGACCAGGTCCTGCGGCCGGGCCGGGTTGTCCTTGTCCAGGTTCTCCGCCGTCACGGTGTAGGTGACGGTGTCACCCGGCTTGACGACCGAGCCCGTCGTCGGGTCGGAGGTCTTGGTCAGCGACCAGTTGGCCGGGTCGACGTCGATCTTGACGACCGCGTCGTCCTCGTCCTTGCCGACGCCGTTGGTGACGACCGCATCGTTGAGCAGGCCGCCATTTTCGGTCGCGAGCGCGGTGAGGTCGGCCCCCGGGGCCACGCGCACCGTACCGGTGATGGTGTAGGTGTGCTTCCCGCCGGCAGGCAGTACACCGGTGGCCAGCTCGGTCACGGTGTCGCCGTTCCAGGCGGTGTTCCGCGCGGACTGCCCGACCCAGAACTCCACCGCGCCCCAGGTCTGCCACGACCCGGTCAGGGTGACGCCCTTGGGAAGGGCGGCCGGGGTGTCGGTCAGGGTGTAGGCCAGCTGCTGGTCGGAGGGGTTCTCCACCTCGACCATGTAGACCACTCGCCAGGTGTCGGTGGTGCCGACCCGCGTCGGCACACCCGCGACCTTGTTCACGCTCGGCGAAGCCGGCTTCGCGGTCGCGCGGTCCCTGTCGAGCGGCTCGTCGGTGGCGTCGTCCGACACCGTCGCGATGTTGCGGAAGCGCACATCGGCGTTGACGGTGAGGTTCACCGTGACGGTGTAGGTGTGGCTGGCGGTGCCCTCCTCGTTCGCCGCCAGCGTGACGGCGTCGGCCAGCAGGGTGTTGGCCCTGCCGTCCCAGCCGGCGACCAGGTGCGCCTTGACCGCATCCGTGTCGACCTCCACGCCGTGGCTGTTCACCGCGGTAACGCCGGCACCGAAGTCGAACCGGTCCCGCAGGTCGTAGGTCAGCGGCACACCCTCCGTCGAGGTGTTGGTCACCACGACGTCGTACACCACCGTCCAGGTCTTGTCCGCGTTCTGAGTCGTGCTCACGACCGACTTCTCGACCTCACCAGCGGGGCTGTAGACCTTGACGGTCGTCGAGTCCTCGGTGCCAGGGATCTTGGTGCCCGGGGCGGCCGGCTCGCCCGGCGTCTCCGGGGTGTCCGGAGTCGTCAGCCACGCCTTGTTGACGTAGCCGTCGGTGTAGGTCCCCGCCTGGGCAGGACCATGCTTCGGCAGCGAGTAGGTGAACACCCCCGCACCGTTCGTGATCACGCGCCGCGCAGCGGCCGAGCTCACGGTGCCGTCGTCGTTGCGCGTGACGGTGCCCAGCACGACCGGGTGCTCCGGGTCGGTCTTGTCGTCGACCATCGTGACGGTGGAGTTGGCGGGAGTGGTGATCCACTGGGCCGCGCTGACGTCGACGACGTGGGTGTCCTTCGAGCCGGTGGAGAACGCCTCTGCCGCGTTCCAGATGACGGTTGCGGTGTTCGTCCCCGTCAGGCTGGGCTTGCTGGGGAAGACGCACGTGTACTCGACGGTGACCTTGTCGTTGGCCGGGACTGTGAAGTCCGTGGCCAGCGTGCAGGCGAAATCGTCCACGCCGAAGTCCGGCACGTCGGAGATCGACGCGGCGACATCCCAGCTGTTGGGGTTGACCACCGTGATCTCACCGGTCAGGAACCAGTTCGAGTCGGCGTTCTTGCCGCTGTTCGGCGTGACGACCACCTTGTAGTCGAACCTCGCCCTGTTGCGCGCGCTGGCCTGCTTCTCGGTGGTCTCGACCCAGGTGCCGTCGGCGTCCTGGACCCACTTCTCCAGATCCCACCCGTAGGTCCGGGTCAGACTGCCCACCGCCGTCTTGGTCACGTCGAGGTCCTGACCGGACCGTACGACGACCTTGGCGTCATCGGTCAGGTCGACGGACTTCTGGTCGTCGCCGGGCGTGGGCTGGCCCCCGGTCGGGTCACCCTCGGTCGTCGGGACACCCGACGGGGTGACGGTGACCTCGTTGAGCCCGGTGAGCGTGGTTCCGGCAGCACCTGCAGTCACGGAGTTGCCGTAGGTCAGCGTCTGGGCACCCTTGGTGGCGTCGAGCCGGGCGTCGCCGGCGGCCAACGTCTTGGTGATGTCGTCGTCCTTCACCTCGGGGGTGGCCCTGTCGAAGACGTCGGTCACCGTGGCGTACTGGTCGGTCACCGTCGTCGGCTTCGACGCGACAGGCAGCGCACCGGTGGCCGGGGCCGTGCCCGTGCCGGTGACCGCCGTCGCCGACACCGCGGTATCCGCCGCGGGGCGCCCGGGCAGCTCGACCGTGAAGTCGAACGTCTTCGAGCCGTTGGCCGGGACGGTCGTGCCCTCAGCGACCGGGACGGTGACGGTCTTCTCGCCGACCTTCACGGTCAGCGCAGTCACCGGCACAGCGTCGTCGTTGGGGTTGATCAGAGTGACCGTGCCCGTGGCGACATAGCCGGAGTCCTGCGGACCGGTCGGGGTCACCACGACCTTGTACTCGAAGGCATGCTCGGCGCCCGGCGTCGACTTCCGCTCCGCCGCCGGCACCCACACGTCGGTGCCGTCTTCGTCGACTCCGTCCTTGACGAACTTCTCGACCTTCCAGTCGTAGTCGCGGCTGTAGTCAGCCGCCGCGGTCACCGCAGCGGTCACCGGCACCGGCGTGCTGTGCGTCGTGGTGCGCGGCTCGTCGTCGGTCGGCGGCAGCGGGTCAGGATCTGTACCCTCGTCAGGACCGTCGGGCGTGGTCGCCGTGCCGGTGACCAGGTTGTTGATGGTCTTGCCGTACGCGTCCTCGTCATTGTGGATCGTGACGGTGTACTCGAGAGTTGCCTGGCCGGTGAGCGCGCGGAGCTTCCACACGAGCTTGCTCCCGTCAGCGGACAGCTTCGCCCGGCCGATCGACGTCGTGATGCTGCCATCGTTGAACGTGGCGTACTCCAGAACCTTCGACAGGTCATCGGTGATGACCACGTCCTGCGGCCGCCGGGGATTGGTCGGGTCGTCGTTGGTGACGGTGACGGTGTAGGTCACCGTGTCACCGGGCTGGACGACCGAGCCGGTCGGCGGGTCGGACTCCTTGGTCAGCGACCAGTTGGCCGGGTCGACGTCGATCTTCACCTCTGCGTTGTCGTTGTCGGTGCCGACCCCGTTGGTCACCACGGCGGTGTTCTTCAGCCCGTCGGTCCCCAGGGACTGGAAGTCAGCGCCGGCGGCGACGGTGAGGACACCCGTCACGGTGTACGTGTGGGTCTGGCCCGGAGGCAGCGTGCCGGTGGCGATCTGGGTGTGCCCTGCAGTGCCGTTCCAGTCCGTCTTCAGGGCCGAGGTCCCTCGACCAGGCAGGACGCTCCACAGCCCGAAGAGCTCCTGCGGCCCGGAGACGGACCACGTCGCCGTGGTGCCGTCGACACTCGTCGGGGTGTCGTTGAGGTCGTACGCCAGCAGCTGGCCGGTCGGGTTGGTGACCTTCACCTCGTAGGTGACGGTCCACTTGTTGGTCCCCTCGACGCGGACCGCCCCCTTGGCCACCTTGGTGACCTCGGGCGCCCTCGGCGTCGCGGTCGCGTCATCCTCGTCGACCTTGACACCCGTGTCGTGGTTGAGCACCGTGGCGTCGTTGTCGAACCCGACCGCGCTCGCGCCGGCCGAGATCGAGGCGTTGACGGAGATCAGGTAGACGTGGTGCTGCCCACGCCGCAGGGTCTGAGCCTGCGCGACGGTGTAGATACCGTCCGCGTCCGGCGTCAGCGTCGTCGCCGTCAGCAGATCAATCCGCTTCACCGAGTTCACCGTGACCCCGTCGCCGAAGTCCGGCTTGTCCTTCACGTCGTAGGTCAGCGGGACGTTCGCTGTCGAGTCGTTGGAGACGTCGATGGCGTAGACGATCGTCCAGGTGAAGTCGGCGTTCTGGCTGACGCTGACTACCCTCTTGTCGATCGCACCGGACGGCGTCCAGACCTTCACGGTCGTCGAGTCCTCGGTGTCGGGGAGCTTCACCCCCGGTGTGCTGGGCGCGGCCGGGGTGTCCGGGGTCGTCGTCAGCCACGCCGTGTTGACATAGTCGTCGGTGTAGATCCCCGTCTGGGCAGGACCGGCCTGCGCCAGCGAGTACATGAACACACCCGCACCGTCCGTGGTCACGCCCTGCGCAGCGACCGAACTCAGCGTCGCGTCGGCCTGGCGGGTCACCGTGCCCAGCACGACCGGGTGCTCCGGGTCGGTCTTGTCGTCCACGACCGTGACCGTCTGGTTGACCGGAGCGATCGTCCACGCGTCGTCGATATCGTCCTCGGTGACGGTCACGGTGTAGTCGTCGGACGCGCTCGAGGAGTACGCCTCGGCCTGGTTCCACTCGATGGCGGCGTTGTTGGTACCGACGAGGCTCGGGGCCTGGCCCTCCGCAATGTCGCAGGTGTAGTCGAACTCGACCGTCTTGCCGGCGGGGATCACTGCACCGCCCTGCGCGTCGACTCCGTCGACGGCGCAGCCAGTCACGGCGTCACCGAAGGACGGCGTGTCGATGACCTTCGTGACGGTCACCGGCCACGAATTCGGGTTGGTGACCGAGATGGTCCCCTTCATGACGTAGTCGGAGTCGGCGTGGTCCGGGTCGTCCAGCGAGACGCCGACCTTGTAGTCGAAGCTCGCCTTGTTGTCGGCGCCGGCCTGCTTCTCGGTGGACTCGACCCAGGTGCCGTCGGCGTCCTGGACCCACTTCTCTAGGTCCCACCCGTACGTACGGACCAGGCTCGCGTCCACGTCCTTGACCACGCTGAGGTCCTGACCGGAGCGTACGACGACCTTGGCGTCGTCGGTCAGATCACCGGACTTCTGGTCGTCGCCCGGCGTGGGCTGCTCCCCGGTCGGGTCATCCTCGGTTGCCGGGACACCCGAGGGGGTGACGGTGACCTCGTTGAGCCCGGTGAACGTCGCGCCAGCGGCGCCGGCGGTCACCGTCCGCTCGTACTCGTACGTCTTCGCGCCCTTCGTGGCGTCGAGGCGCGCGTTGCTGGCGGCGAGGGCGTCGGTGACGTCATCGGTGGTCACGCTCGGCGTGCCGTTGTCGAACACGTCGGTGACGGTCGCGTACCGGTCGGTCACCGTCGTGGGCGACTCGGCCAGTGTGAGGGCGCCGGAGGCCGACGTCCTACCGGTCCCGCTGACCGCCGAGGCCGTGATGGTGGCGTTCGTGGCCGGGGCGGAAGTCAGCGTGACCTTGAAGTCGAGCGTCTTCGAGCCCTTGGCCGGGACCGTCGTGCCCTCTGGAACCGCGACCGTGAACGTCTCGTCGCCGATCTTCACCGTCAGGGCGGTGACGGGCACGTCCGCGGTGTTGGGGTTGGTCAGCGTGACCGTGCCCGTGGCGACGTAACCAGAGTCCTGCGGACCGGCCGGGGTCACAACGACCTTGTAGTCGAAGGTCTGGCCGGCGTTCGGCATGGACTTGCGCTCCGCCGCCGACACCCAGGTGTCGCCGTCCTTGACCAGCTTCTCGACCTTCCAGTCGTAGTCGCGGCTGAACGTTGCCGATCCGGTGACCGCGCCCGTCAGCGGCTTGCTGCCGAGCGAGGACGGGAAGTACGGCGGCATCGTCGACAGGTCCACGGAGTAGCCCTTGCCACCCAGCCCGTTCTGGATCAGCTCCTTTGGAGTCGCGCTCCAGTCGGCGGGGTCGAAGATCCAGATGTGACCGTCGGTGTCCGAGAGGTACAGGCTGCCGTCCGCTCCGAACGCGACCCCGGCGCCGTTGCCCGTCTTATGGATCGTGGCGACCCAGGTCGCGGACACGTCGATTGCCGACCCCGGTGCGCTCGGCACGTGCTGGCCGGACACCACGAGGATGTGCGCGGCGTAGTTGCCGCCGCTCTCCTGACCGCCGGTGACGAAGATCAGGTCGCCGCTGGCAGTGAAGTCGAAGTCGCCGCTCTGGCCGCCGTACGAAGGGGTCCTGATCGTGCCCACGTACCAGGCCTGCGAGCCGGAACCGGCGTACCTGAACGCGTAGAGGTTATGCGTGACGTAGTCTTCGGCGGTCGTCGTCGGGTCGTCGTTCGAGGTCGAGAAGTAGTACACGCCGGTGGTCGGGTCGGCGGCGCCGCGGCGGACGCGGAGGTTGTCGCCGGTGCCTGAAGGGGTGCCGGGCGTGGACCACCACTGGAGTTCGCCGGTGGTGAAGTCGTACCGGTAGATGCGCGAGCCGCCCTCGGGGGCGTTCGCGTGCCCGGTGAGGTAGTGCGAGGTGAAGTACACGATCTGGTGGTCGTTCTCGTCGAGGTACGCCGCCAGGCCGTTGGTCTCCTCCGGGATGAGGCCCGAGAAGTCCACGACCTGCGTGACAGAGCCGTCCAAGGTGCTGATGCACTGGATCCGGTTCAGCTCGATCGCGTTGGTCGTGCCGCCGCGGGACTCCTGGTTCAGGAAGTGCTCGTCGTCGAAGCAGTCGGTATTGAGGGGTGCGACCTTGATGCGGTTGACGCCGAGGTTCACGACGTTCTTGTCGCTGACACCGATCCCGAGGACGACCGTTGTCCCAGCAGCGACGGTGGTGCCGGTCGCGGGCGTCTGCTCGACGACCTTGCCGGCCTGCGTCGAGTCGAGGGTCCACACGTACTCGACGGTCCACTCCAGGCCGAGATCCGTCAGGGTGACTTCGGCATCGGCCGCCGTCAGGCCGACCAGGTTCGGCAGGTCGACGGGGTCCGGGCCCTCCGCGTCCCCGGTCTCGGTCTCACCGGCGCGCACGAGGTCGCCTCGACTCTTGGTGCCGGACGAGCCACCGGACGACCCAGACGGCACGTCGGAGTCGGTTGACTCCCCGGTCCCGGTGGGCGGGTCGGACGCGTCGTCAGAACCGTCCTGTTCCGTCGTGCCCGCACCGCCGGAGGAATCCTCATCCTCCCCATTCGCCTCGGTGTTGGAGGTCGGGTCGCCCGAGGGCTCGACCAGAGTCACGCTGCTCTGGTCGCCGGTCTGGTCGCCTTCGTCCGCCGCCGCGACGGGCATCGCGGTGACCGACAGGGCAAGAGCAACCAGCGGTACGAGCGCTACTCGGAGCCAGCGACGGGTCGCGAGCGGTAGCGAGGAGCGGTGCGCGTACGCGTTCCTGGGCAACTTCGACACCTTCCACCGGGCAGGACACCCGGAAATTGAGTGGATACGCCCACTTAACGCGCGCGTAGGTGCCTACTCACCCGCGAGACGGCTGGCTTGAGTGGTAAACGGCAGATCAATGAGTGGTGAGGCTCAATTCGTGAGTGGATCGGTGCGAGGATCGACCCATGAGCGCCGAGGTGCCTCTGCACAACGCCGTCAGGGACGAGGCGACCAGTCATCTGCTCGCGGGCACCAGCGTCGACCTGTTCGGTCTGCCCGGCTCCGGTCGCTCACAGCTCCTGCGGACGATCGGCAAGGAGCTGGAGGACCGGGAGCACCGGCTGCTGCGGGTCCGCGGCGTCGCCGCGCTCCAGGACCGGCCGCTCGAGGCGCTGGCGATCGCCGGGCTGATCGGACGCCGGCAGGCGGCGCAGGCGACCACCGCGGTCGCCGCGGCGACGCTGGCGGTGATCGAGGCAGTACGCGACGGGCGTACGGTCATCGCGGTCGACGACGCCGACGACCTGGACGAGACCTCGGCCGGCGTACTGGTCGCCGCCCACGCGGACCACCCCTTTCCGGTGCTCTCCGCGACGGCGCCGCGCCCCCGGCGTACGCGCCGCCCCTACCGCGTCCCGGCCGAGGTGCAGCCCGGGGTCATCCTGCCGGTGCCGACGCTGGGGTACGTCGAGACGCAGAGCCTCATCGGGACCGTCCTCGGCGCCCAGGTCGACGCTGCGGTGGTCAACCGGATCTTCACCGCCTCCGGCGGGCTGCCCGGCATCGAGCTGGCGATCGTGGACGGCGCCCGCCAAGCCGGCAGCCTCACCAAGGTGAAGGGGGTCTGGACGGCTTCCACCGACATGTGGACGCCAGGGCTGCTGCGTACGCTCGAGCCCCTGCTCCAGCACCTCAGCCCGCCGGCGCTGGACGGCCTGCACGCGCTCTCCCTGGCGGGCGTGGTGGACGTGGCCACGGCGCGCAAGCTCGCCGACTGGGAGGTCCTCGAGGAGCTCGACGGCTTCGGCCTGCTGCGCTTCGTGCCGCGCGGGGGCGAGATGCTCGTCGGCACCTACCCGCCGCTGCTGGCCGAGCGGTTCCGGCAGATCGACATCGGCGCCCGCCACCTCCGGGTGGACGAGGAGGTGGCCCTCGCCCTAGGCGGCGTGCCCGGGCTGCCACCCCGCACCGCGCCGGTGGGCACGTGGGCGGACGGGCACGAGGACGTGCACCCGCCGTCGCTGACCAGCGCTGCGATCGTCAACCGGCTGCTCCTCGAGCACTGGCACCGCGAGACCCTCGTACGTCGCAGCGAGTGGCAGGCCAACCCCACGCCGCGGACGGGCGCCGCGTACCTGCGGACCCTGCTCGTCACCAACGCGGACCCCGAGACGGTCCATGTGGTCATCGAGACGACGCCCCGCTCGGGCGACCGGCGCGGCGTCGTGCTCTTCGACGACTGGGCTGCGCTCGCCGTCGGACTGGTCGATCACGACCTCGACCGGGTCCGCGCCATCCTCGACCGCTCCCGGGCAGAGCCGGACGAGTGGATGCCGGTCCTGGCGGCGGTCGAGGCGTACGTGACGCTGCTGATCGACCATGCCCAAGCGCCCGAGAGCGTGGCGGTGGACCGGGGCGACGGGCGCGACATCACCCTCGACCAGGCGTCCCTGTCGGTCCACGCCGCGCTGCTGGTTGCGCACGGCCGCACCGCGGAGGCACTCGAGGTGCTCGACCAACCGTCCCTGTCCGAGGAGCCGTTCGCGAAGATCCAGCAGGCGGCGTATGGGCTCGGGCTGCTGCTCGAGGGTCGTTTCGACGAGCTGGTCGTGTGGGCGACCACGCAGCTCGAGCTGGCTCGTACGCGGAACGACATCGACGGGATCACCTCGCAGGCCTACTTCATCGCGGTCGTCCTCCGGCTCCAGCTGCGCTTCGCCGAGCTGCGCACCCTGCTCACGTCGGTGCTGTCCACGGGCGTCTACTCGGCGCTACAGCGGCCCGCCGAGATGGGCCTGCTCTCGATCGCGGCCTCGCTCGCGCTCGACACCGACCGGCCCACCGCCGCGCGCAACCTCGCCGAGCAGGCCCGCGCGCTCCACTACGGTCCGAGCTGGTATCCACTGGCCAGCCCGACGTACACCCTCGCCCACCTCGACGGCGCCGACCTGCCGCCGGGCGAGGCGCGCAAGCTCGCGGGTGACCGCCTGTGGGCAGAGTACGAGGATCTGCGCGGACGCGACCTGCTCAGCTCGGCCCTCGTGGTGGGCGTGCTCTCCCTCGCCGACCATCCCGATCCGAAGCGCATACGCGTGCTCGCGAAGCTCGCCGCCACCATCCCCGCCGGCGTCGCCCGCCACTTCGAGACGTTCCTCTCCGCGCTCGCAGCGGACGACCCCGAAGACACGCTCCGGGGCGCGGGCGAGCTCGCCGACGCGGGTCTGGTCTTCCTGGCCGTCAACGCTTACATCGCCGGCATCCGGGCGCTCCGCTCGGCCGGGTCGACCACGCGGGCCGGCGCGGCGCGCGAACAGGCTCGGCAGCGGCTGACCCGATACGGCCCTGATGCTCTCGCGGCTCTCGACGTGGCCGCGGCGCCGGTGTTGACCGGGCGGGAGTACGAGATCGCCCAGCTGCCGTCGGTCGGGCTGTCGAACCAGGCCATCGCGGCCCGGCTCAGCATCAGCATCCGCACCGTCGAGAACCACCTCCACAAGGTGTTCCGCAAGCTGGGCGTCGACACTCGTGCCTCACTGGCTGCGGCCCTGGCGTCGTGACGCGGCGACTGCTGAACGGCTGACGCACCGCGACGCGTCGACACGGTTCGGCGCCGTGGGATGACGAGAGGCCCCGATCCGCAGATCGGGGCCTCGTCGTGTGGCTCCCCCGGTTGGACTCGAACCAACAACCCTCCGGTTAACAGCCGAATGCTCTGCCAGTTGAGCTACAGGGGATCGCTGTGGTGCGCAGGGAACATTAGCAACTCATCCGAGCCGCACCGAAATCGAGGTCGTGTACGACGGGGCCGCGCGCCGCACCAGGAGTCAGGCGTCCTTCAGCGCCGCGAAGACCGCCAGCGGGTCTGGCGCCGAGCCGAGGACCTGGACGCAGACGTGGTCGGCGCCGGCATCGCGGTGCGCCCTGATGCGCTCGCTGACCGCGGCGGCGTCGCCGAGCCCCAGGAGCGCGTCGACGAGGCGGTCGCTGACCGTCGCGGGAGTGCCGTCGCCGAGGTCCTCGTCGGTGAAGCCGGCGCGTCGCCAGTTGTTCGTGTAGTTGGGCAGGCCGAGGTAGTAGGCGATCGCCTCCTTGCCCTGCGCCCGCGCAGCGGCGAGATCCGGCTCGAGCACGACCCCGAGCTCGGTCGCGACCACCTTGCCGGGCCCGACACCCGCCCGGGCGGCGACGGTGTTGTCGACGGTGGTGAGGTACGGGTGGGTGCCCAGCGAGCGCTCGGCGGCCAGCCGGAGCATCTTCGGGCCGAGAGCCGCCACGATCCGCCGGTCGACCGGCAGCGGGTCGGTCTGCGCGTCGAGCCCGTCGAGGAAGGCCCGCGTCGTGGCGACGGGCCGGGAGTAGTCGAGCCCCATCCCCTCGACCAGCCGGCCGTGACTGATGCCGAGGCCGACGTAGAGCCGACCGGGGTGCCTCTCCTCGAGCCGGTGCCAGCCGTCGGTGACCGACTCGGGCGTCTCGACCCAGATGTTGACGATGCCGGGAGCGACGAGGATCCGCTCGGTGCCGTCGAGGACCGCCTCGAGGATGTCGAAGATCCCCGGCTCGCCGCCGCCCGAGATCCAGACGGTGTCGTAGCCGAGCTCCTCGAGACCCCGCGCGGTCGTCACCAGCTCGTCGGGCGGCTGCTGTCGGCGTAGCCAGGCTCCGCGGACTCCGAAGGGGTTCATGTCGGCGCAACCCCGGCCCCGCGCGGGACTATTCCGACGGTTGCTCCGCGGTCAGTCCGAGACGACCCGGTCGCGCAGCGAGCGGCGGTGCTGCTCGAGCCTGGCCAGCTCGGCGAACAGCTGCCGGTAGGCCTCGGGGTCGGCAGCGGCGTCGGCACGCTGGAGCCGGGACTTCACGTCGGCGATCCGGCGCTGGTCGGTGAGCTCGAGCAGGCGTACGACGTGCTGGAGGACGTAGGCCGCGTCCGGCTCCTTCGCGGTGGGCAGCGGCTCGACGGCGAGCTCGGCGACCATCGCCGACACCATCGGGTCAGCGGCCGCGTCGCGCAGCCGGGCGGCCCAGCCGTGGTCGCCGGCGCCCGCGGCGGGCCCGCCCGCGTCGGCCACCAGCTGCCACACCGCGCGGTAGAGCGGGTGGGTGAAGTCGTCGGGGCCGACGTCGGCCGTGGTCCGGCCCACGACCAGCGGGTGCTGGACCGCGAGCTTGAGCGTCTCGCGCTCCACCCCGAAGCGCGGCTCCCGTGGATGGGGCATCGGCGCCCGCCGCGGCGGCTCGGCGGACGCAGCCGGTGCCGTCGCGGCGGGCTGCCTCGGCCGCTGCTGCTGGGGCGCGCTCGGACGGCTCGACGCCCGGCGCACCTCTCGGAGGACGGCGTTCGTGTCGACGTCGGCGCCGACCAGCCGCGAGATCTCCTGGGCGAAGGCGGTCACCTTGGCCTGGTCGCGGATCGAGGCGACGAGCCCGGCGGCCTCTCGGACCGCGTCGACGCGGCTGTCGGCGCGGGCGAGGTCGTACTTGCCGACGACGTTGCGGAGCACGAACGAGTAGAGGGGCTGCCGCTTCCCCACGAGCTCGCGGACCGCCTCGTCGCCCTTCTTGATCCGCAGGTCGCAGGGGTCGAGCCCGTCCGGCTCGATGGCGACGTAGGTCTGGGACACGAAGTTCTGGTCGCCCTTGAACGCCTTGAGCGCGGCGGCCTGGCCGGCGGCGTCGCCGTCGAAGGTGAAGACCACCTCGCCGCGCATCCCGTCGCGGTCGTCGATGAACCGGCGCAGCACCTTGGCGTGGTCGTCGCCGAAGGCGGTGCCGCAGGTCGCGACCGCGGTGGAGACGCCCGCGAGGTGGCACGCCATCACGTCGGTGTAGCCCTCCACGACCACGGCCTGTCCGCTCTTCGCCATCTCCTTGCGGGCGAGGTCGATGCCGTAGAGCACGTGGGACTTCTTGTAGATCGGGGTCTCGGCGGTGTTGAGGTACTTCGCCTCGATCCGATCGTCGTCGAAGAGCCGGCGCGCACCGAAGCCGATGACGTCGCCGCTGGCGTCGCGGATCGGCCACAGCAGCCGGCCGCGGAACCGGTCGTACGCCGACCCGCGCTGGCTGCGGCCGACAAGACCGGCGATGGCCAGCTCGTCGGCCGTGAAGCCGCGCGCGCGGAGGTGCTTGAAGAGGGCGTCGCCGTCGCGCGGCGCGAAGCCGACCCCGAACCGCTCGGCGGCCTCGCGGTCGAAGTCGCGCTCGGCGAGGAACTGCCGGGCGATCAGGGCGTCCGGCGCCAGCAGCTGTTCGGCGTAGAACTCCTGGGCGATCTTGTGGGCCTCGACCAGCTTGCCGCGGCTCGGGCCGCGCGGGCGGTCGTCGCGGTCACCCTCCTCGCGCTGGAGGTCGACGGCGTACTTCTCCGCGAGCCGCTCCACCGCCTCGGTGAAGCTGAGGGCGTCGATCTTCATGACGAAGTCGATGACGTCGCCGCCCTCTTGGCAACCGAAGCATTTGAAGAATCCGCGACTCGGCGTGACGTTGAACGACGGGGACTTCTCGTCGTGGAACGGGCAGAGGCCCTTGAGCGCGCCGGTGCCGGCGCGGCGGAGCGTGACGTACTGAGACACCACATCGTCGATGCGCGCCTTCTCGCGCACCTCCTGGATGCTCTGCTCCCGGATCCGGCCTGCCACGAGCACGATCCTACGGTCCGGCGGGGACGGCGCCGGACCGACTCCACAGGTCCGGCGCGGTCAGTATTCGCCCGTCATCACATTGGCGAGCGGCTCGCCGGCGGCGTACCTCTCCAGCTGCTCGCGGATGAACCGGGTGGCCCGCGGCCAGAAGGCGCTGCTGGGGCCGCCCACGTGGGGCGTGAGGAGGAGGTTGGGCGCGTCCCAGAGCGGGTGATCAGCGGGGAGCGGCTCGGGGTCCACGACGTCCAGGGCCGCGTGGAGGCGCTCCGACCGGAGCTCGGCGAGCAGGTCGTCGGTGACGACGACACCGCCGCGAGCGACGTTGACCAGCAGCGCGCCGTCCTTCATCGCCGCGAGGAAGCCGGCGTCGACCATGCCCCTGGTCTGCTCGGTGAGGGGTACGACGAGCATGACGACGTCGGCGTCCGGCAGCAGCGCCGGGAGCTCGTCGAAGGCGTGGACCGGGCCGGCCTCAGTCTCGCGCGCGGTGCGGGCGACCCTGACGACGTCGCACTCGAAGGGCAGCAGCCGTGCCTCGATGGCGGCGCCGATCGCGCCGTACCCGACGATCAGCACGCGCTTGTCGGCCAGTGACTGGCGGTAGCCCTGGTTCCACCGGTGGTTCCCCTGGTCGCGGACGAAGCCGGGGATGTCGCGCAGGCTGGCCAGCACCAGGGTGGCCGCGAGCTCGGCTGTCGAGGTGTCGTGGATGCCGCGGCCGTTGCACAGCTTCACGCCCTCGGGGATCCGGCCGCGGAGATTGTCGACGCCGGCGGTCATCGTCTGGACGACCTCGAGCTCGGTCATCTCGTCGAGGACGTCGCCGACGGCGGCTCCCGCGGCGTACGGCGTCACGTAGAACCGCACCTGGGAGACCGAGTCAGGCACGTGCTTGGTCGGGTCGACGACCTCGATGCGCAGCCCGGGCGGCGGGCCGTCCGGCCAGAGCTCGGAGGGGTCGAACGGCAGCCAGACGAGGGGTTCGCTCACGCTCCGGAGACTACCGGCGGTTTCGAGACGGGCCTGGCGGCCCTCCTCAACCACCGAGGTGGCCCTCCTCAACCACCGAGGCGAGCGTGCCAGGCGACCGCGGTGACGTCGGTGAGCGAGGCGACCTGGTCGATCACGACGCGCAGCCGGCCCGCGTCGTCGGCCGCGGCGCGCCAGTCGTCGGCGTACGGCCGGTCGAGCACGTCGGGCGCCCGGTCGGCGAGCGCCGTCACCAGCTCGGCGAGCAGCTCGCGCTGGCGCCTCATCGACGCCAGCCGGTCGTCGGCCTGCATGACGTAGTGCGCAGCGATGCCCTTGAGGACCGCGATCTCGAGCCGGGTCTCCTCGGGCACCACGAGGTCGCCGCGGTAGCGCACGAACGGACCGCCGCCGGCGGCGTACGTCGCCTCCTGGACCGCACCGCAGAACCGGCCGATCAGGTCGGAGGTGAGGTTCTTGAGCGCGGCGAGGCTCCGCCTCGTCCCGTCGTACGCCGGCCCGGTGGTGCTCTCGGTCAGCCAGCACCCGCCCTCGCGCAGGCCGTCGATGGTGGCGGCGACGGTCGCGCGATCGAGGCCGGGGACGTACCAGACGGCGGTCGTCTCGGCGAGCGCGTCGAGGTCGAGCCGGGCCAGGTCGAGCCGGCCCGCGACGATGCCGTCCTCGACGTCGTGGACCGAGTAGGCGACATCGTCGGCGAGATCCATGATCTGCGCCTCGAGGCACTGCCGCCGCCCGGTCTCGGGAGGGCGCATCCAGCGGAAGACCGGCAGGTCGTCCTCGTAGACGCCGAACTTCGGGGCGCTCCGGGTCGCGGGAGCCTCGGCGCGGCGCCAGGGGTACTTGGTGCAGGCGTCGAGCGTGGCCCGGGTGAGGTTGAGGCCCGCGGAGGTGCCGTCCGGGGCGATGGTCTTGGCCTCCAGGCGGGTGAGCAGCCGCAGCGTCTGGGCGTTGCCCTCGAAGCCCCCGCACCCCTCGCTCAGCCGGGCGAGCGCGGCCTCACCGTTGTGGCCGAACGGCGGGTGGCCGAGGTCATGCGCGAGCGCCGCGGTCTCGGCGATGTCGGGCTGGCTGCTGTCGGGGCCGGTCAGCGCCCGGGCGAGGTCGCGCGCGACCTGCGCGACCTCGAGGCTGTGGGTCAGCCGGTTGCGGACGAAGTCGTCCGACTGCGGGCCCACCACCTGGGTCTTGGCCGCGAGCCGGCGCGAGGACGCCGCATGGACCACCCGCGCGCGGTCGCGCTCGAACGGCGTCCGCTCGGGCGCGACCACTCGCTTGGGTGGCTCCGCGACCAGGCGCTCCCGGTCGGATGCGTCGTACAGCTCGTCCATCGCTGCCGACTCTAGGGGCTCGGGCGGAGCTCAGCCGTTCGTTGAGACATGGACGTGGTCCATGTGGTTGGCGGTGGCCGAGCCGTGGTCGCCGTACGCTCGCCATCCCTCGGATGCCCGCACGGGTGTCCAGATGCGGTCCCACCAGATGACGTCGTAGAGGTCGAGTTCGGAGGCGTGCGCCTGCAGGAAGGCGGCGATCTGGTCGCCGAGCGCCTTGTCGTTGGTCATGATGTCGATCGCCTTGCCGGACGAGTGCTCGCCGTGATCGTCCCAGCCAAGGTAGGTGGTGATCATCGGGAAGGCGTGGCACACCGACCGGTAGACGTGGACGGCCTCGTCGGTGAGGCCGTTCTCGACCGAGGAGTCGGGGCAGGGCGCCATCGACAGGCCGGCGGAGCCACCGGCCGACGCACCGGCGGAGGCACCAGCCGTCTCCGGCTCGGGCTTGTCCTTGCTGAGGTAGCCGTGGGTCACCCAACGGACGACGCCGTCGACCACGATCTCGTCGCGGCCGGCTACCGTGCGGCCGGTCCACGAAACCGGGCTGCCCTCGGGGACGACGTCGAGCATGCGGGAGCCGATGCCGGCGAGCGTCCACAGGTTGAGGTCGGTCGTGGTCCACATCTTGGTGGCCGTCTCGCGCACCGTGCGGGCGCGGGTGTCGCCGGTGACCAGCGACTCCGCGGCGGCCACCGACGAGCGGCTGAAGGAGCGGGAGACGCTCCTGGCCTCGCGCCGCGGCTCGGCCGTCGCGCGCATCGTGGGGGTCGCCGACGCCGACTGCTTCGCGGCGGTGTCCTCGGCGACGAGGTTCTGGTTGTCGGGGGTCTTCAGGGCCACTCCGGCGACCACTGCCGCGCCGGTCGCGAAGACCGCGACCGTGCCGGCGATCTTGACGGCGGAGGGCTTGGGGCGGGCATCGGTGTCCCGCTTGTGGCTGTTGGCCACAGCGCTGATCCTTTGCGTCGACTACTGCGTTCTCGGGGACTGTGCGACGTCATCCCCGTCGGTCCAAGGAGGCGGATGGCGAGCGCACGTCGGACGAGTAGAACACAATCCCGAGGGGGTATCCCAATCTCACCTGTGGAAATCTGCGGATTCAGGCGTGTTTCTTTGCGTGATCCGTAGATCTCGGCCCTAGCCCCCGGACGTCTCGGAGGCGTCCTCGGTGAAGCCGCAGCCCCGCCCGTCGGCGTCGTCGAGCCAGCCCTCGGGCAGCGCTACGCGGTCGCGCGGCGACCCCTGCCGGCCACGCGGTGCGCCGAGCTCGGAGACCGGGAACGGCTCGTCCGGGTCGAGCCGCTCGAGGAGCGCGTCGAGGGCGGCGAGGCTGTCGACGAGGGCGAGCGAGCGACGCAGCTCGCCGCCGGCGCGGAAGCCCTTGAGGTACCAGCTGATGTGCTTGCGGATCTCCTTGCAGCCGCGCTCCTCGCCCATGTGCTCGCAGAGCAGCTCGGCGTGGCGGCGCATCATCGCGGCGACCTCGCCGAGCCTCGGGAGGGTGGTGACCTCGCGGCCGGAGAAGACGGCAGCCAAGTCGCGGAAGAGCCACGGGCGGCCCAGGCAGCCGCGGCCGACGACGACACCGGCCGCGCCGGTCTGCTCGACCATCCGGAGCGCGTCGGCGGCCTCCCAGATGTCGCCGTTGCCGAGCACCGGGATGCCGACGCTGGCGACGAGCTCGCCGATCGCGTCCCAGTCGGCGGTGCCGGAGTAGGCCTGTGCGACGGTGCGCCCGTGCAGGGCGATCGCCGCCGCACCCGACTCCTGGGCGATCCGACCCGCCTCGAGGTAGGTGAGGTGGTCGTCGTCGATGCCCTTGCGGGTCTTCATCGTCACCGGCACGTCGTACGGCGCCGCAGCCCTCACGGCGTACTCCAGGATCTCGGCGAGCAGCCCGCGCTTCCACGGCAGCGCTCCCCCGCCGCCCTTGCGGGTGACCTTCGGCACCGGGCAGCCGAAGTTGAGGTCGATGTGGGCGACGCCGTACTCGGCGCAGAGGATCTCGGCGGCCTTGCCGACATAGACCGGGTCGGTGCCGTAGAGCTGCACCGACCGCACGGTCTCCGCGTCGTCGAAGACCAGCATGTCCTTGGTGTGCTCGTCGCCCTCGACCAGGCCGCGGGACGTGATCATCTCGCAGACGTAGAGTCCCGCGCCCTGCTCCGCGCACAGCCGGCGGTACGCCGCGTTGGTGATGCCCGCCATCGGCGCGAGCACCACGGGGGTCTCGACGTGGAGGCCGCCGAGCGTGAGTCCGGCGTACGGCGTGGTCGGGTGGGACATACCTCCCATTGTCCGCGACCCGGCGCACGGACGGCGAATCCCGCCGCGCCGGCGTACGGTCAGCCCTTCTTGGCGCCCCTGCCCTTCGTGCCCGGCTTCCCGGACTTCGGCGCGGCCGGGGCGTACGGCGTGACCTTGCCGGTCCACGTGATCGGGTCGTAGTCCTCGTCGCGCCGGTAGCTCACCCCGGTCAGCTTGCCCTTGTCGGGCACGAGGACCACGAGGCAGACGTTCGCGCTGGCGCCGGGGGCGAACCTCTTCGGCAGCGTCCCGGGCTGGCACGGCTTGAACGCGCTGGTGAACTGCGAGGCCTCGACGAGGTTGTCCGCAGCGTCGACGCCGTACAGCGGGACGGCGTAGCCGCCGAGCCCGGTCTTGCCGAGGTTGGTGACGCGGGCGCGGACGAAGTACGGCGACCGGCTCTTCGCGTCGTCGTTGAGCTTCCAGCCCTGGAACGTCTGGGCGTACGTCGTGCTCTGCAGCTGCGTCACGTTGATGCGGACGATCCCCTGGACGCTCTGCTTCGGCTTCCACTCGATGGTTGCCGGGCTCCCGACCGTGAGCTTGGTGCCCTCGGGGGTGATCGCCGGGCCGGTGGGCGACGGCGATGCGCTCGACGACGCCGAGCCCGGACCCGACGGCGAGGGCGAGCTGCCGTCGTCGGATGACCCGCAGCCGGCAAGCGCGGCGAGCAGCGCGACGATGCCGACCACGGAGAGCAGGGCGCCCGGTCTTCTCATGCGCACATCATGCCCGTGGCCGGGGATCGCCCGGGAGGCGGGGCCGGGCGCCTCATCCGCCGGACAAAAGACCAGTAGTTTTCCTAACTTTCTGTGGTATCACTGGCCCATGACTCCCCTTCTGAGACTGCTCGGGCATGCTCTCGGCGTGACCGCACTTCCCCTGGCCGTGCTCGCCGGGCTGGCCGGACCGGCGCTGGCCGGACCGGCCCACGTCGCCGCTCCGGACGCAGCGACGCAGGCCGCTTCCGGGTCCGGCTGGGTCGGGACCTGGTCGACGGCGACCGTCCAGCCCGGCGGCAGCGGCCTGTCACACACCGGCTTCACCGACCAGACGATCCGCAACGTCGTGCACACCAGCGTCGGAGGCGATCGGGTCCGGCTGCGCTTCTCCAACGTCTTCGGCACGACGCCGCTCGTCCTGGACAAGGTGTACGTCGGTGTGCGTTCCACCGGCGCCGGTGTCCGCGCCGGCACCGAGCGAGCGGTGTCGTTCGCCGGTGACACGACCGTCACGATCCCCGCGGGCGAGAGGATCACGAGCGACCCGATCAGTCTGTCGGTCGAGCCCGCCTCCGACCTCGTCGTCAGCATCTACGTGGACGCCGCCACGGGTCCGCTGACGTGGCACCCGAACGCCCAGTCGACGAACTACTACGCGGACGGCGACCACGCCTCGGACACCGACCCGGCGGCGTACACGCACACCGACACGTCGTGGTTCGTGCTCGACGGCGTCGACGTAAACAATCCGGCGGTGAAGGGAGCCGTGGTGACCTTCGGGCCGTCGACGACCGACGGGGATGCTTCGACCCGCGACGCCAACCGCAGATACTCCGACGACCTCGCCCGGCGGCTCCTCGCCCTCCCGGCCGGGGAGCAGCTCTCGGTGCTCAACGCCGGGATCTCCGCCAACCAGCTGCTCGCGGACGGCACCACCAACGGCCAGAGCGCGGGGCACCGCTGGCAGCGCGACGCGCTCGACCAGACAGGCGTGAAGGCGATCATCCTGTGGGAGGGCAGCAACGACATCGGCAACCATCCCGAGTACACACCTGGGGACCTCACCGACGAGTACCAGCAGCTGATCGACGCCGCCCACGCCCGCGGCATCCGTGTCATCGGCGCCACCCTCCAGCCCGACGAGGGCGCCGGCTACTACACGCCCGCCGGTGACGCGGTCCGGGAGGACGTCAACGACTGGATCCGGACGAGTGGGGCCTTCGACGGGGTCGCGGACTTCGACCGCGCGCTGCTCGATCCGGCCGACCCGAAGCGGATGCTCCCGGCGTACGACAGCGGGGACCACCTCCATCCCAACGACACCGGCTACCAGCAGATCGCCGACACCATCAACCTGGCCCTGTTCGCCGGCCAGGGCGAACAGGCCTCCTTCTGGGGGACGGCCCGGCCGAGCACGACCAGCCTGACACTCGGCACCGGGTCGACCTCGGACCAGTCGGTCGCCATCACGTCGTACGCCGGTCGGTCGGTCACGCTGCACTGGCGGGCCGAGACCTCGGGGACCGTCAGCGTGCAGCCCGCCGCGGGCATCCTGAGGCTCGGCGCCGGCGCGACCGCACAGCTACCGCTGACCGTCGTCGGCGGCGCGACCACAGGGAGCGACGTGGTCCGCATCAACCTGTCGCTAGGGGACACCAGCGCGCTGGCCACGCAGTTCGCGGTCGTCGTGCAGAAGCCGGGCGACCTGTCGCCGTTCTACAACAACACCGGGATCAGCGACGACGGCGCGGTCGGCGAGGGCAACCTCGACGGCGGGGGCTACAGCTACTCCGCCCAGGCCCTGGCTGCGGCCGGGATCGTGCCCGGCGGCGCGGTTCACGCCGACGGCTTCGACTACACCTGGCCCGACGTCCCCTCCGGCCGGCCGGACAACGTCCAGACCGCCGGGCAGACCGTCGTCCCCGACACGCCGGCCGGCTCGGCGTACCTCGGCTTCCTCGGCACGGGCTCGAACTCGGGCACCGTGGGCTCCGAGGGCGACCTGACGATCACCTACACCGACGGCACGACCTCCACCGAGCCGCTCGGCCTGAGCGGGTACGCCCTCGGCTTCGGCGGGACCCCGCAGTTCGGCAACGTCGTCGTCGTCACGCTCCCCTACCGCAACAAGAGCGACGGGACTCGCAGCAACGACAAGATGTACGTCTTCTCGCAGCGGGTGCCGATCGACCCGTCGAAGACGGTCGCCAGCGTCACCCTCCCCAGCAGCGTCAGCCGCGGCCAGCTCCACGTCTTCGACATCGCCGCGCAGTAGCCGCTCGGCGGCGGGCGGCCGGGCGCGAGCTCGGCCGCCCTCCCCAAGCCCGCTCAGCAGCCGAGCAGGCGCTCGGCGAAGTAGCTGCTGATGCCGGCGAGCGGGATCCGCTCCTGCTTCATGCTGTCGCGCTCGCGCACGGTGACGGCGTCGTCCTCGAGCGTGTCGAAGTCGACGGTCACGCAGTACGGCGTACCGATCTCGTCCTGGCGGCGGTAGCGCCGGCCGATCGCCCCGGCGTCGTCGAAGTCGACGTTCCAGTTCTGGCGCAGCTCCGTGGCCAGGTCGCGCGCCTTCGGCGAGAGGTCGGCGTTGCGGCTGAGCGGGAGCACGGCCACCTTGACCGGCGCGATCCGCTTGTCGAGCCGCAGCACGACCCTCTTGTCGACGCCGCCCTTGGTGTTGGGCGCCTCGTCCTCGGTGTAGGCGTCCACGAGGAAGGTCATCAGGCTGCGCGAGAGGCCGGCCGCCGGCTCGATGACGTACGGCACGTAGCGCTCGTTGTTGGCCTGGTCGAAGAAGCTCAGGTCGGCGCCGCTGTGCTTCGCGTGGGTGGAGAGGTCGAAGTCGGTGCGGTTGGCGATGCCCTCGAGCTCGCCCCACTCGGAGCCCGCGAAGTTGAAGCGGTACTCGATGTCGACGGTGCGCGTCGAGTAGTGGCTCAGCTTGTCCTTCGGGTGCTCGAACTGGCGCAGGTTGTCGGGGTTGATCCCGAGGTCGACGTACCAGCGGGTGCGCTCGTCGATCCAGTACTGGTGCCACTCGGCGTCCTCGCCGGGCTTGACGAAGAACTCCATCTCCATCTGCTCGAACTCGCGCGTCCGGAAGATGAAGTTGCCGGGGGTGATCTCGTTGCGGAAGGACTTGCCGTACTGGGCGATGCCGAACGGCGGCTTCATCCGCTGGCTGGTGACCACGTTGGCGAAGTTGATGAAGATGCCCTGCGCGGTCTCGGGGCGCAGGTAGGCGAGGCCGGACTCGTCCTCGATGACGCCCAGGTAGGTCTTGAGCATCATGTTGAACTGACGCGGCTCGGTCCAGGCGCCGCGGGTGCCGCAGTTGGGGCAGGCGACCGACTCGTTGAGATCGACGGAGTCCGGATCGATCTCTTCGCCGCCGCGCGACTTCTTCTCCGCGTAGTCCTCCTGGAGGTGGTCGGCGCGGAAGCGGCGGTGGCAGGACTGACACTCGACGAGCGGGTCGTTGAAGGTCGCCACGTGGCCGGACGCCTCCCAGACCTGTCGCGGCAGGATGATGCTGGAGTCGAGGCCGACGACGTCGTCGCGGCTGGTCACCATCGCACGCCACCACTGGCGCTTGATGTTCTCCTTCAGCTCGACGCCGAGCGGGCCGTAGTCCCAGGCGCTCCGGCTGCCTCCGTAGATCTCGCCGCTCGGGTAAACGAAACCTCGCCGCTTGGCGAGGGAGACGACGAGGTCGACGGTGGATGCGGGCGGCTTTGCCACGGGTTTCGCTCTCTCTTCTTCGGGTGCTCCGGTGGGTCCGGATGTCCGTGCAAGCCTATCGAGCGGGTCGACAGGTTTACGCATCCGTACGACGCCCCGGGCTCTTGCGTGGACGAGACTGCCCGCCCGGGCAGGACTGTCGGTGGTCGCGGCTAGCTTTGGGAACACCAGATCGAAACCGGTCTCGTGGTCGAGGAGGTGTGTCATGGCCGAGCTGACGCCGGTGCCGGCGGTGCTCGCCTCGGTGCGGCACGCCCGCCGCGAGATCGCCCGCGCCAGCCACCTCACCGGACCGTTCCCGCGCCCCGACGAGGTCGAGGCGACACTGCGGGAGCTGGCCGCCCTCGAGGCCCAGACCACCGCACTGCGGCTGCGGGTCATGGCGTCGGCCGGGCCGGTCGCCGAGCAGACCGGCGCCCGCGACATCGGGGCCTGGTGGGCCGACGCCCTGCGCGCCGACCACCGCGCCGCTCGCGCCGACCTCAAGCTCGCCCGCGCGCTGGACCGGTACGAGGTGCTGGCCGCCGCGCTGGCCGACGGCACCGTCTCGGTCGACCAGGCCCGCGTGACCACCCGAGCCCTCCAGGCGCTGCCCGACGACCTCACCCCCGGAGAGGTCGCGAAGGCCGAGCAGCTGATGGTCGACGAAGCAGCACGGCTCGACCCGGCCCGGCTCCGCAGGGTCGGGGCCCACCTGCTCGAGGTCCTCGACCCCCAACGCGCCGAGGAGGTCCTCGGCAAGAGACTCCTCGCCGAGGAAGAGAGAGCCCACCGGCGGACCTCCCTGACCATCACCGACCCCGGCGACGGGACGATGTTCCTGCGAGCCCGGCTGCCCAGGGCCACCGGGGTCCGGTTGAAGACCTACCTCGACGCCTTCACCCTCATCGTCACCATCGACGTCAACCAACTGAACAAGGAGCTCGGCACCGCCTCACTGGCAGAAGGAGGAGAGATCCCCGCCGCCGAGGCCCGCCGGCTCGCCTGCCAGGCCGGGATCATCCCCGCCGTCCTCGACACCCACAGCGAGGTGTTGGACCTCGGCCGCAAGACCCGGCTGTTCACCCCCGCCCAACGCAAAGCCCTCCGGATCAGATACCCGACCTGCGCGGTCGAGGGCTGCGAGGTCCCCGCCCCCTGGACCGACGCCCACCACCTCCACCCCTGGGCAGACGGCGGCCTCTCCGACATGAACAACGCCGTCCTCTTCTGCCGCCACCACCACCGACTCGCCCACAAACCCAACTACGCCCTCACAAGACACCCCGACGGCAGCATCAGATTCCACCGACGGACCTAGGCCGTCCGAGGCGCATCAGTGCGGGAGCCCCACAGCAGATGGGCGACGCACGGGCCGGGCTCGAGCACGAACGAGAACCCGCGGCCGCCCGTGACGTTCTCCCGGGCCAGGTCGCGCGCCAGATCGAACGCCGCGGCGGCGTCGTCGAAGCGGAAGGCGAGATGGCCCGCGCGAGCCGGCTGCGGGTGCTCGACGATCTCGAAGAGCGGCGTCTCGTCGAGGCCAGCGCCGCTGATGCCGAAGCGCTCGGCAGGCAGCACGTGGCCGTGCAGCTGCGGCACGTCCTGCCAGCGGCCGCCGTTGAAGACGAGGACGGCGGGCACTCCGGCGGCGAGCGCCTGCTCGCGGCCCAGACGCCATGCCTCGTCGAGCCACGGCCGGTCTGCGGCGGTCACGGTGCGTACACCCCGGATCGCCCTCCGCGGCACGACCAGCAGGTGCGGCGAGTCCACCGGCCGCGGGTGTGGGAAGACGACCACGCGGGGGGTCTTCACGACGAACCGCACCGGCAGCAGCCACACGGCCCGGGCGAAGACGAAGCGCACCGTCGCCCCGGCGAGGCGGGTGTGCGAGACGCGGAACAGCACCGATCCGACGGTCATCGCCGCATCCTCGCAGCCCGGCCACCGCGCGCACGGCGGGCGCGCCGTCAGGTGCGGGCGGCGTGCTGCTCCACCTGCGCGAGGACCGGGTCGCGGAGCCCGACGCAGTCGCTGGTCCAGAACGCATCGCAGTAGACGAGGGCGCCGGTCATCCACGGCTCGTACGCCGGCAGCAGCGCAACCTGGAACGCGGGCACCGGGATCCGGGTGGACGGTGCGGTGAACCCGAGCGGAACCGCTGCCGAGAAGCCGCGGGTGCCGTAGTAGTCCCACGCTCCTTCCAGGAAGACCGCGGGTGCGCCCCGGCGCTCGGCGTCTGCGAGGGCGGCGGCGAGGAGGGCGGTGCCGATGCCGGATCGCTGCCGGTCGGGCCGGATGGAGAGCGGGCTGAGGACGAGTACGCCGACGAGCGCCTCGCGCGCGTCGACCCAGCAGCGCGAGAGCTGCACGTGGCCGATCACGTCGCCGCGGTCGACCGCCACGAGGGACACCCGGGTCGCGCCCGACGCATCGAGCGCACGGACCATCCGGACCACCCGGCCGTCGGCCGGTTCCTCGAACGCGGCCCCCACGACGGCCTCGATCTCCGGCTGGTCCGCAGGGATGGCGGCACGGATCTCCACGGCCTCGAACCTAGACATCGGACACAGCGCTGTCGCGCGAGTTTCGCGACTCCGCACCGCTCCCGGCCACCTCAGTTGACAATCGTTCTCAACTCGTCTGAGAATGATTCTCATGCTCAAGGCCCTGACCCTTCCCGCTGTCATCGCCGCCTCGGCGCTCATCGCCAGCGGATGCGCCGCGTTCTCCGACGACGACTCGGCCAGCGACGGCGAGCTCCGCGTCGTGGCCGGGCTCTACCCGCTCCAGTGGGTGACGCAGCAGGTCGCCGGCGACGAGGTGGAGGTCGAGGACCTCACCCAGCCGGGGCAGGAGCCGCACGACCTCGAGCTCTCGCCGAAGGAGACCGCCGACGTGGCGAGCGCCGACCTCGTCGTCTACGAGAAGGGGCTGCAGGCCGCCATCGACAACGCGGTCGACCAGACCTCGACCGGCACGGCGCTCGACGTGAGCAAGGTCGCCCGGCTCGAGCCGGTGGGGCACAACGGGCACGACGACGTCGACCACCGCGCCGGCGAGACCACCGACGAGGAGGCCCAGGAGGCACAGGAGTCGATGGGCGACCTCGACCCGCACTTCTGGCAGGACCCGCTCCGGATGGCCGACGTCGCCGACGCCGTGGCCGACCAGCTCTCCGATGTGGACCCCGACCACGCCTCGACGTACGCCGCCAACGCGAAGAAGGTGGTCGCCGAGCTGAAGGCGCTCGACGGGGAGTACTCCACCGGGCTCGCGCACTGCCAGCGCGACACGATCGTCGTCAGCCACAACGCGTTCGGCTACCTCGGCCGCTACGGCCTCTACGTCGAGCCGATCGCGGGGCTCTCCCCCGACGCCGAGCCGACCCCGGCCGATCTGGCCCGCCTGCACGAGCTCATCAAGAAGGACGGCATCACCACGGTCTTCGGCGAGCGGCTGGTGTCCCCGAAGCTCGCCGATACGCTGGCCAGCGACATGCACGTGACGGCGGCGATCCTCGACCCGATCGAGGGACTCACCTCCGAGACGTCCGACGACGACTACCTCTCCCTGATGCACGCCAACCTCGCGGCGCTGAAGAAGGCGAACTCGTGCCAGTGACGACGACAGACCAGACGCCCCTCGAGCTCACCGGCGGCGAGGTCGAGATCGGCGGCGTCCCGATCCTGCGCGACATCGATCTCACGGTCCGCACCGGCGACTTCGTCGCGCTCATGGGCGCCAACGGCTCCGGCAAGACGACGCTCGTCCGCGCGCTCACCGGGCTGCGGCCGCTGTCGGCCGGCGCGCTGCGGCTGTTCGGCACGCCGTACGAGCAGTTCAGGGACTGGCGGCGCGTGGGCTACGTGCCGCAGCGGGCGGGGGCAGCCTCCGGCGTACCGGCGTCCGTACGGGAGGTCGTCGCGTCCGGACGCCTGACCCGCCGGAGGCTGTTCCGTCCGCTGTCGCGGGCCGACCGGGCGATCGTCGACGACGCCCTCGAGGTCGTCGGCCTCAGCGCCAAGGCCAAGGAGGCGGTCTCGACGCTCAGCGGCGGCCAGCAGCAGCGGACGTTGATCGCGCGGGCGCTCGCCGGGGAGCCCGACCTGTTCTTCCTCGACGAGCCCACGGCCGGCGTCGACCTGCCCAACCAGCAGGCCCTCGCCGAGGCGCTCGGCCGGCTCAAGGAGCGCGGCGCGACGATCGTCCTCGTCGCCCACGAGCTCGGCGCGCTCGGCCCGCTCGTCGACCGTTCCGTCGTCCTGCGAAACGGCCGGAAGGTGTACGACGGCGCCTGCCTGACCGACACCGACGTGCACGCATCGGACTTCGGGTGGCTGGCGAGCCACCACCACGACCCCCAGGACCACGGCACCGACCACCCGCACGACACCCACACGCCTCAGGTCAGCACGCCCCTGGACGCAGTGATCGAGGAGCCTCGATGAGCGAGCTCGACCTCTTCCAGTACGGCTTCATGCAGCGCGCCCTGATCGCCGCCGTGTTCACCGGCCTTGCGGCGCCGGCGGTCGGGATCTACCTCGTCCAGCGGCGTCTCTCGCTGATGGGCGACGGGATCGGGCACGTCGCCGTCACCGGCGTCGCGCTCGGGCTCCTCACCGGCACCTCGCCCACCTGGACCGCCGTGATCGTCTGCGTGCTCGGTGCCGTCGTGATCGAGCTGATCCGCGAGCGCGGACGCGCCGGCGGTGACGTCGCGCTCGCTCTGCTGTTCTACGGCGGGCTGGCCGGCGGCGTACTCCTCTCCGGGCTGGGCGGGAAGTCCGCCTCGACGCTGCAGGAGTACCTCTTCGGGTCGATCACGACCATCGGCGTCGACGACGTGATCGTGACGATGGCGCTCGCCGCCACGGTCCTCGTGGTCGGCGTCGGGTTGGCGCCCCAGCTGTTCGCGGTGGCGCAGGACCAGGAGTACGCCCAGGTGGCGGGCCTGCATGTCCGGCTCTACAACATGGCCGTCGCCGCGCTCGCGGCGGTGAGCGTGACGGTGGCCATGCACACGGTCGGGCTGCTGCTCGTGTCGGCGCTCATGGTCATCCCGGTCGCGACGGCCCAGCAGCTGACGTCGTCGTTCCGCACCACCCTCGCGGCCGCGATGGTGATCGGGACCGTCGCCTCGCTCGGCGGGCTGGTGATCTCGTCCTTCGCCTCCTACCACGCCACCGTGGCGCCCGGCCCGACGATCGTGCTGCTGGCCCTGGCCTTCTTCGTCGTGGCCTGGCCGCTCGGGACGCTCGTACGCCGACGGCGCCGGCTCGCCGCGTCGCCCGACCGCGTCGAGCTCGCCTCGGAGGGGGCCGCTGGTGTCTGAGTCGACCGGGTCACCGGGGCTGCGGCCGACCCGTCAGCGCCTCGCCGTCGTCGAGACCCTCGACAGCGCCGAGGGGTTCCACTCCGCCCAGGAGATCCACGACCTGCTCGGCAGGCGCGGTGAGGCGGTCGGCCTGGCCACGGTCTACCGCACCCTGCAGCGGCTCGCCGACGCCGGCGAGATCGACATGATGCGCACCGAGGACGGCGAGGCGATCTACCGCCGCTGCTCCGACAGCCATCACCACCACCTCGTCTGCCGCGCCTGCGGCCGCACCGTCGAGGTCGAGGGGCCGGCCGTCGAGCGGTGGACCCGGTCGATCGCCGACCGGCACGGCTTCGCCGACGTCTCCCACACGCTGGAGATCTTCGGGACCTGCGCGGACTGCCGCTGATCAGGCCTGGTTCGGCAGCGCGCCGCCGTAGCGGCGGTCGCGGGCGGCGTACGTCTCGATCGCCTGCCACAGGTGCCGCCGGTCGACGTCGGGCCACAGCACGTCGGTGAAGACGAACTCGCTGTAGGCCGCCTGCCAGAGCATGTAGTTGGACAGCCGCTGCTCGCCGCTGGTACGCCAGACCAGGTCGGCGTCGGGCAGCTCGGGCACGTAGAGGTAACGGGCGAAGACCCGCTCGTCGACGCGGTTCGGGTTGAGCCGCCCTGCGGCCACGTCCAGGGCGATCCGCTTCGCCGCGTCGGCGAGCTCGGCCCTGCCGCCGTAGTTGACGCACATCGTGAGCGTGCAGACGTCGTTGTCCTTCGTGAGCTCCTCGGCGACCTGGAGCTCGGTGATGACCGACTTCCACAGTCGCGGGGTGCGGCCGGCCCAGCGGACGCGTACGCCGAGCTCGTTCATGTAGTCGCGGCGGCGCCGGATGACGTCCCGGTTGAAGCCCATCAGGAACTTCACCTCGTCGGCACTGCGCGTCCAGTTCTCGGTCGAGAAGGCGTACGCGCTGATCGCCTTCACGCCGATCTCGATCGCACCCTCGACGACGTCGAGCAGGCTGCTCTCGCCCTCCTCGTGACCCTTGGTCCGGGGCAGCCCGCGCTGCTTGGCCCAGCGGCCGTTGCCGTCCATGATGATCGCGACGTGCTCGGGGACGAGCTCCCTCGGGATCGCCGGCGGCCTGGCTCCGGACGGGTGGGGCGACGGCGGCCTGGGCGGCGTGGCGGCGGGCTTCCTCACGTCGGCCGAGCCTAGCGGCGCGCGGTTCGGTCGACCGGCGTGGGCCTCGGCGCCGGTCAGCGCTCGACGTACTCCAGGGACCGCAGTCCGCGGCCGTGGCCCTCGATGCCGAGATGCCAGGCGAGGTACGCCGCGACCAGGCCGCTCGCCTCCCTGCTGTGCCGCTCCTCGGCACCGCCGACGGTGTCCCAGTCGCCGGCGAGGAGCGCACCGAGCAGGGCGACGGTCTCCGCGGCCGGCGAGGCGGAGCCGGGCACCCGGCAGGTGGCGCACAGGACGCCGCCCATCGACGGGTTGAACCACCGGTGCGGGCCCTCCAGCCCGCACCTGGCGCAGTGCTCGAAGCTCGGCGCGTAGCCGGCCACCGCGAGTGAGCGGAGAAGGTAGGAGTCGAGCACGTGTCGCGGGGTCCGCTCCCCCTGCGCGAGGACGCGCAGGCCGCCGACGAGCAGGAGATAGTGCTGCGTCGAGGGCTCGCGCTCCTCGGCCACCAGCCGGTCGGCGGTCTCGAGCATGCAGGTGCCCGCGGTGTAGCGGTCGTAGTCGAGGCCGATCCCGGCATGGCTGTGCAGAAATGGAGGGGGGGTCAGGGTCTCGGCCTGGGTGATCGTGTCCAGGTTGCGCCCCTCGGCCAGCTGCAGGTCGACGTGGGTGAACGGCTCCAGTCGGGAGCCGAACTTCGACGTCGTACGCCGCACTCCCTTGGCCACCGCGCGGACCCGCCCGTGGTGGCGGGTCAGCAGGGTGATGATGCGATCGGCCTCGCCCAGCTTGTGGGTGCGCAGCACGATCGCCTCGTCGCGGTAGAGAGGCACCCGTCTATTGTGCCGCGCATGAGCACGCCCGCGCCCGGCGACACAGTGTCGCCTGCCACTCCGGCCCGCCCGACGGACAGGACGCCGGGACGGGCGCTGCCCCCGGAGGTCGGGTACCGCGCCGCCGCGCCCGGACAGGTCCGCCACCGTCCGCCCGTACGCCGCCAGCCGGGCCTGCTCTCCTGGCTGCTCGCGCTCGCTGCGCTGCTCTCGGTGGCCGCGCTGCTGTGGATGCTCTTCCATGAGCCGGCGGACCCGTGGCGCGACCGGCTCCTCGGCGTCGACGCGGCGATCGCGGGGCTGTTCCTCGTCGAGTGGTGCTGGCGGTTGGTGCGGGCCCGTCCGCGCGGCCGCTTCCTCAAGGCGTCGTGGTGGGAGCTGGTCGCGATGGTCCCGCTGCTCACGCCGTGGGTGGGTGACCACGCGGTGCCCCTGGTCGTCGTCGGCGTCGCCCGCGTGGCGCGGCTGATCGAGGAGGGCGACGTCGTCTTCGGCGACCGGGTCACCGAGTGGCTGATCGCACACTTCACCGACCCGATCGTCGAGACGATCAAGCGGCCGATCACGATCGCCGTGCTCGACGAGGTCATCGACGTCATCAAGACCGGCACCTACGCCGCCAATGTCCGCAACGCCCTCGACGAGAACCACGCCGAGCTCGAGGCCATGGTGCTCGAGCTGATCCGCGAGGACCAGGCGACCGGCAAGCTGAAGTACCTCCCGTTCCACGACGACCTCGTCCGGCTGATCGCCGACACCGTCCTGCGGATCGTCAACGGAGCGCTGGACGACCCTCGCACCACCGAGCTGATCAGCGACGTCATCCGCAACTCCGCGACCCAGCTGCGCCAGGCGATCCGCGACGAGGAGACGTAACCGCCTCACCCTCCGGCCGTCAGCTCCGTATACCTAGTCGCTGCGCCCTGCCGTCACCTACGTGCACCTGCGCATGGTGGGGACCGGCCCGCGGTTCGTAGCGTCGAGACGGCGCTTCTCGGGGCACCCAGCACGAAGGGAGCTCACGATGAGGACCATGACCATGACGGCCGCCGCGACCGCGGCCGGCGTACTGCTGACCGGTGGCACGGCGACGGCGCTCGCGATGACCGCCGTGACGGCCGACACGCCCACCATCCAGGTGTGGGCCAAGGTCCACCCGGCACCGGACGGCACGACGACGGTGACGGCGAGCACACACGTGCTCTGCCCGCAGTACGTCATCTGCAAGGACCTGCTGCCCTGCCGCCCGCCCTGCCCGCGGTAGCCCCGGCCGTCCGTCGGCTACGCCGGCCGCACCACCCCGCACTCGTACGCCACGATCACGGCCTGGACCCGGTCGCGCAGGCCGAGCTTGGTGAGGATCCGCCCGACGTGTGTCTTCACCGTCGTCTCCGAGACGAAGAGCTCGGCGGCAATCTCGGCGTTGCTCAGACCGCGCGCCACGAGCAGCAGCGTCTCGCGCTCGCGGTCGGTGAGCGTGTCGAGCCGCGCCCGGGCGTGCGGGTCGACGGCCGGTGGCCGGTCCAGGAAGGACTCGATCATCCGCTTCGTCACCGACGGCGCGAGCAGCGACTCGCCGCCGTGCACCGCGCGGATCCCCGCGACGAGGAGCTCCGGCTGCACGTCCTTGATCAGGAAGCCGCTGGCACCCGCGCGCAGGGCCTCGAAGACGTACTCGTCCATGTCGAACGTCGTCAGCATCACCACCCTGGACGACGGGCCCGCCCCGACGATCCTTCTGGCGGCCGCGATCCCGTCGGTGCCGGGCATGCGGACGTCCATGAGTACGACGTCGGGGTGGAGCCGCTCGGCCAGGGCGACCGCCTCGTCGCCGTCGGCCGCCTCGCCGACCACCTCGAGGTCGGGCTCGATCTCGAGGATCATCCGGAACCCGGTACGGACCAGCGCCTGGTCGTCGACGACCAGGACGCCGATGCGAGCCTCGGTGCTCATGCGGGCTCGAGGGGAAGCGTCGCGACCAGCTCGAAGCCACGGTCGGGGCACGGCCGGGCGACCAGCTCGCCGCCGTACACCGCGACGCGCTCGCGCATCCCCAGGAGCCCGCTGCCCGGCTCCGCCGCGTGTGTCGTCCCCATGGGTTCGCCGTCGTCGCGCACCGACAGCCGGAGCGCGTCATCGCCGTAGTCGACGCAGACCTGCGCGGCCATCGGGTTGCGCGCGTGGCGCAGGGCGTTGGTGAGGCCCTCCTGGACGAGGCGGTACGCCGTCAGGTCGAGCCCCGGGGCGAGCGGCCGCGGCGCACCCGACACCGCGAGATCGACCGGCAGCCCCGAGGAGCGGAACTGCTCGGCCAGCCGGCCGAGCTGGTCGAGCCCGGGCGGGGGCTCGAGGTCGGTCCGGTCCCCCTCCTGCCGGAGCACCCCCACCATCCGGCGCATCTCCGAGAGCGCCTCCCGGCCGACCGCCTCGACCGTCTCCAGCGCTTGCCGCTCGAGCACCTGCTCCGGCGCCAGCCGGCGTCGTACGGCGGAGGCCTGCACTGTCATCACGCTCACGCTGTGCCCGATCACGTCGTGGAGCTCGCGGGCGATCCGGTTCCGCTCCTGCGCGACGGCCCGGGCCTCGCGCTGCTCCCGGGTCAGGCGCCGCTGCTCGGCGCCCTGCCGGGTGGAGCGCACCAGCGCGCCCACCAGCCAGGCGATGATGTAGACCGACATCCAGACGCTGGTCTCCAACCACTCCGAGACCGTGTGGTTCATCGGGTCGAGCGCCGACCACGCCAGCCAGCCCACCGGGGCGAGTGCCAGAGCCACCCACGATCGCCGCCACGCCAGCCAGCGCGCGGCGGTGTAGGTCGTGACGAGCGCCGGCAGGGCGATGGCGAACCCCTCGGGAGAGCCGTACGCCGCCGCCTCGGCAGTGCTCGGCAGGAGCATCGCCACCCGGCAGCCGAGCGGGCTCACCCGGCGGAACACAAGGAGCACGGCGAGGACGGCGTAGAGCGCCGACTGCGCCCACAGCGGACCCTGCCGGTGGGTCTCTCCGATCCCCCACCAGGCCTCGAGCTGCCCCTGGACCCCCACCGCGGCCCCGAGAGCGATGTCGAAGGCCCACTGCCTGCGGGTCACGTGCCGACACTACGTCCGGACGCCCGCCGGCGCGTCCTCCTTCCGGAGGATCCGCCTCCTCGTCCTCACGACCGGAGATCCGATACCTGCGCACGACGACGCGGGGGTCGGTCGGTTCCTAGCGTCGAACCGATCCACAGCACCCATCCGAATCACCTTGGGGGAACCATGAACACCATTCCTCGGAGCGCAGGGCTCGGCCTGCTCGTCTTCCTCGCCGGCATCGTCACCTGGAGCCTCGCAGGCACGATGGGCGGCACCTTCCACGAGTCCGAGGTCGCCGACTTCATCGCCGGCCACCATCGGAACCTCGACTTCGCGCTCTACACCATCGGGGCCGTCAGCTCGGTCGGACTGCTGGTCTTCGGCTGGGCCCTCCGCGACCGGCTCGGCCGGATCGGCGAGCTGGTGTGGGGCCTCTCGGTGGCCGGCACGGCGACCGAGGTCTCCGGGCTCTTCCTGCTCGGCGGCTTCCAGGTCGCGATGAGCGAGGGCGGGGAGCAGGCGCAGGCGGTCCCGCAGTCGGTCGCCTACACGATCGGCACGATCGGCCACCTGGTCTCGGGGCCGGCTCCTGCGATCCTCGTCGGGGTCATCGCCCTCCTGCTGGCGGCACGGGCCGAGATGCCCGGCTGGCTGCGCGTCTTCACCGTGCCGGCCGGACTGTGCGCGATCACCGCGGCGCTCTACTTCACCGCCGGCGTCTACCTGATCTGGCTGCTCGTCTTCGGGGTCTGGGCGGTCGCCCACCGGCAGCCTTCTATCGCCACGGTCGAGCGACCACGCACCGAGTCGCTGGTGTGACGGCCCCATGTCCCCTGACGCCCTGCGCGACACGCCGAGGTGCGCGCGCAGGACGTCAGGGACGCGGCACGTCTCCGGTCAGCCGGCGCGGTTGACCGCGGAGATGACCGCCTTGAGCGAGGCGGTGACGATGTTGGCGTCGATGCCGACGCCCCAGAAGATCTGGTCGCGGACCGAGCACTCGACGTACGCCGCCGCGAGGGCGTCGCCGCCGGCGGAGAGGGCATGCTCGGCGTAGTCGAGGACCCGGACGTCCCAGTCCCTGCCCTCGACGCCGTTGAGCGCCTCGACGAACGCGGAGAGCGGTCCGTTTCCGGAGCCCTCGAGCGTGCGCAGCTCGCCGTCGACGTACACGTTGACGGTGAGAGCGTCCTTGGCGCCGGCGGCCGCGGAGGTGTGGACCGAGTTGAGCTTCAGCGGCGTGTCCTTGTCGAGGTACTCGGCGGAGAAGACCGACCAGATCTCCTCAGAGGAGATCTCGCCGCCCTCGGTGTCGGTGTGCTGCTGGATCACCCGGCTGAACTCGATCTGGGCGCGGCGGGGCAGCTCCAGCTTGTGCTCGGACTTGAGAAGGTAGGCGACACCCCCCTTGCCGGACTGGCTGTTGACCCGGATGACCGCCTCGTAGGTGCGGCCGACGTCGTGGGGGTCGATCGGGAGGTACGGCGCCTCCCACGGGATCTCGCTCACCGGCCTGCCCTGCTCGGCGGCGATCCGGTCGAGGTCCTCGAGGCCCTTCTTGATCGCATCCTGGTGGGAGCCGGAGAAGGCGGTGTAGACCAGGTCGCCGGCGTACGGGTGGCGCGGGTGGACCGGCAGGTTGGTGGCGTACTCGACCGTACGACGGATCTCGTCGATGTCGGCGAAGTTGATCATCGGGTCGATGCCCTGGCTGAACAGGTTCATCCCCAGCGTGACCAGGTCGACGTTGCCGGTGCGCTCGCCGTGACCGAACAGGCAGCCCTCGACCCGATCGGCGCCGGCCATGAGCGCCAGCTCGGTGGCGGCGACGGCGGTGCCGCGGTCGTTGTGCGGGTGGAGCGAGACCGCGGAGTGCTCGCGCCGGGTCAGGCCGCGGGAGAAGTACTCGATCTGGTCGGCGTAGGTGTTGGGCGTGGACATCTCGACCGTCGCCGGCAGGTTGAGGATGATCTCCCGGCCCTCCTCCGGCTGCCACACGTCGGAGACCCGCTCGCAGACCTCGAGCGCGAAGTCGGTCGGGGTCTGGGTGAAGATCTCCGGGCTGTACTGGTAGCCGAAGTCCTCGCTGCCGACGATGTCGCCGAGCAGCGACTCGGCGTACTTCATCACCATCTCGGTGCCTCGGGTCGCGATCCCGATGCACTCCTCGGGCGTGACCCCGAAGACGACCCGGCGGAACAGCGGCGCGGTGGCGTTGTAGAGGTGGACGGTCGCGCGGGGCGCGCCGACCAGCGACTGGACCGTGCGCTCGATGAGGTCCTCGCGGGCCTGGGTCAGGACCGAGATCTGGACATCGTCGGGGATCCGGTCCTCTTCGATCAGCTTGCGTACGAAGTCGAAGTCGGTCTGGCTCGCGCTCGGGAAGCCGACCTCGATCTCCTTGTAGCCCATCCGCACCAGCAGCTCGAACATGGTGAGCTTGCGGGCGGGCGTCATCGGGTCGATGAGCGCCTGGTTGCCGTCACGCAGGTCGGTGGAGAGCCACCGCGGCGCGTGGGTGATCTTCTTCGCCGGCCAGGTCCGGTCGGGGAGGTCGACGGGGACGAACGCGTGGTAGCGCTCGAAGGGCATGCCCGAGGGCTTCTGCTGATTGCGCGTGTTGCTCAGGTTGGTCATGGGTTCCGCCTCGCTGGGTGCTGGTCATCCGGGGAGCCGGGCGCACGAAGAACTCCGCAGCGAGGGGGTCCGGCCTAGAAGTCTGTGGCCCCGCTGCGGCAGCTAAGGAGGAGGCTGCGCATCATGACGCCGATCACGATAACAGAGGTCCTCGCCAGCCGCCCACCGGCCTGACAGACTGACGACGGGCCGCCCGCGGCGGCCCAGCCCAACCGGTGCGAGGAAGGAGCGGGATCGTGGCCCACCTGGAGGAACTGTCTGTCGACGAGTGCTGGAAGCTCGCGGCGGGCAGCGGGCTCGCCAGGATCGGCTGGACCGGGCCGGCCGGGCCGGTCGTGCTCCCGGTCAACCACGTCGTCCACGAGGGCACCGTCTGGATCCGGACCTCGGCCCACTCCTCGATGGCCGAGGAGATCGACGAGAGCAACGTGGCCGTCCTCGTCGACGACCTCGACCCGGCCACCCACCTGGGCTGGTCGGTCCAGTTCCGCGGTCACGCCGACGTGCTCTACCGCGAGGAGCAGGTGCCGGAGCACGTCCGCGCGCTGCACAGCTGGCCGAGCGGTCCTCGGCCGCTCTGGGTGCGGCTGACCCCGAAGGACGTCAACGGCCGCCGACTGGTAGCTGACTGATATCTCGACACCGGCAGCGACACCGGCAGCGACACTGTCAACGACGCCGGCGGCGAGCTCGCTGGGCACCACCGCGTCGACCCGGTAGAGATTCCGGCCCAGTGCCTCGACTCGCTCATCGGTGCCGTGGTCAGGTGCTGGTGGTAGCCCTCCAGCACCACCCTCGGCCGCACCTCGGTCAGCAGCCACAGATCGCAGTCGAGCTCGGCGAGGACGTGGGCGTGGTCGGAGGACCAGCGGCCCCCGAGGTTCCACGTCCCGATGCGCACGTGCGCACTCTAGGGCTTCGCTACCGACCCGTTAACGTGACGAGGGTGACGCAGCTGCTGATCGTCCACCACTCCCCCACGGGCTCGCTCCGGCGGCTGACCGACGCCGTCGTCGCCGGGGCGGGGGACGACGCGATCGAGGGCGTCGACGTCGTCGTACGCCCCGCGCTCGAGGCCACGGCCGACGACGTGCTCCGCGCCGACGGCTACGTGCTCGGGACGAGCGCCAACTTCGGCTACATGTCGGGCGCGCTCAAGCACTTCTTCGACTCGACCTTCCTCGAGGTCGGCGGCGCCCTCGACGCCTCGGGCGGCGCGGGCGAGTCGTCGGGCGAGACGGCGAAGCGGCCGTACGGCCTCTACGTCCACGGGAGGTACGACACCACCGGCGCGGTCCGGTCCGTCCAGTCGATCGTGCAGGCGCTCGGCTGGCAGCAGGCGTACGACGTGCTCGACGTGCTCGGCGACGTCGAGGAGTCGCACACGGAGGCGGCGTACGAGCTCGGGGCGACTCTCGCCGCCCTCCTCGCCGGGTGACCGGCTGGTCGCCGACCGGTCAAGGGCTCAGGAGGCAGCGCCGGCGTCGCGTACGACGGCGGGCAGGCCGAGCAGCGCCTGGCCGAGCGCCCGGTCGCAGACGAGCGTGGTCATCAGGCCGCCCTCGGCGGCGGCGCGCACGGCGCGGGCCCGGGCAGCACCGCGGGAGAGCGCGATGACCTCGGGGATCGCGCGCAGCTGGTCGAGGGTCAGCCCGAGCACCCGCGCGTCGACACCGGCGGCGAGCCCGCGGCCGTGCTCGTCGAACCCGCGCCCGCTGATCTCCCCGACCACCCCGGCTGCGGCACCGGCCGCCCGCTCCGCGGGCGTCGCGGCCGCCCAGACCGTCGACAGGCCCTCGCCCCAGGCGCCGACGGCGATCGCCGCGACCGTCACGTCCCTGATCCGGTCGAAGGTCCGGCGTACCTCCTCGTGGGCGGCCATCGAGGCGGCCGTGGCGGCGTCGGGCAGGAGCATCGGCGCGTAGACGGGGTACGCCGTACCTCCGCCGATCTCGGCGGCCCGGCGGACGCTCTCGACGCTTCCGGCCCCGCCGTCGAAGCCGGCCAGGGTGCCGGTCAGCTGGACGACGTCGCACGCAGCGAGCGAGCGCAGCGAGTGGGTCATCGCGGTGACGCTGCGGCTGCAGCTGAGTCCGAGGACGTCGCTCTCCGAGACCGACTCGGTGAGCAGCTCGGCGGCCAGCCGGCCGAGCTGGCCGACGTCGTCCCCGGTGGAGCCGTCGAGGACGAGCGTGCGGGACAGGCCGAGGTGGCGGGCCAGCCCGACCGAGGCGTCGGCGTCGACCGGCGAGGGCAGCCGGACGGTCACCTCGACCAGGCCCCGGGCGCGCGCCTCCTCGAGGATCCGGGCGACCTTGAACCGCGAGAGCCCGAGCTCCTGGGCGATCTCGACCTTCGACCGGTCCTCGAGGAAGAACATCCGCGCGACGGTCGCCGCCTGCAGCTGCCAGGTCGGTCCGTACTGCTCGTTCGGGCGCGACGGCGTCACGAGCCCCCCTTCGTCGCAGCGGTGGGCCCCGTCCCGGGCCGGGTCAGGGGTTGACAGGTGCTGTGATCCGCATCATAGGCTCGCTCATCAGAGCATGACAATGCTCATATGAGCAGACCAGATCAAGAGCAGAGCGAGGGGTCGCGTGCGCGCCGTTCAGGTCGTGAAGCCGGGTCAGTTCGAGGTCGGGCAGTTCCCCGACCCCACTCCCGGGAAGGGACAGGTCGTCGTGGCCGTCGAGGCCTGCGGAGTCTGCGGCACCGACCTCCACATCGCGGACGGCCACTTCGCGCCGACGCCGTACCCGATCATCCCGGGCCACGAGTTCTCGGGCACCGTCGTCGCGCTCGGCGACGAGGTCAGCACCGGCATCGCCGTGGGCGACCGGGTGGCCGTCGACCCGTCGCTGTTCTGCGGCCACTGCCCCGCCTGCCGCCGCGGGCGGGGCAACCTCTGCGCCAACTGGGGCGCGACCGGCGACACCGTCGACGGAGCGTTCGCCGAGCTCGTCGCCGTTCCCGCCGGACAGGCCTACCGCCTGCCCGACCACCTCAGCTTCGAGCAGGGCGCCCTGGTCGAGCCGCTCTCCTGCGCCGTCCACGGCGTACGCCGGCTCGGGACCGAGGTCGGCGAGTCGGCGCTCGTCGTCGGCGTCGGCACCATGGGGCTCCTCCTCGTCTCGCTGCTCCAGCGCTCCGGCCTCGACGTCACCGCCGTCGACCGGGTGCCGGCCAAGCTCGAGCTGGCCGGGCGGATGGGCGCGAGCACCACCGCGACGTCGCTGGAGGAGCTCGACGGCCGGCAGTACGACGCCGTGGTCGACGTGACCGGGGTGGCGCCGGTCATCGAGGAGGCGCTCGGCTCGGTGGCCCGCGGCGGCCGGTTCCTGGTCTTCGGGGTCGCGCCCGAGGAGGCCCGGGTCGCGCTCTCCCCCTTCCGCGTCTACAACGAGGAGATCACCGTGGTCGGATCGATGGCTGTCCTGCACAGCTTCGGCACGGCGCTCGACCTGATCGCGAGCGGGGCGGTCGACACCTCGAGGCTGGTGACCCACCGGTTCCCGCTCGAGGGCTACCCCGACGCGATCGAGACGGTCCGCGGCGGCGCCGGCGTCAAGTCGCATGTCCTCCCCCAGGCGTCAGGGACCGTCTGATGCGCGCGCGGTGGCGGCGTACGACGAAGGCGGTGGTGGCCGCCGCCTCGCTCGCACTGGTCGCGAGCGGCTGCGCGGCGGGCGCCGGCGAGCTCGGCGGGGCGAAGGACCAGCTGGTCATCGCGATCGTCTCCAACCCGCAGATGACCGACGCGATCGACCTGTCGAAGGAGTTCGAGAAGGAGAACCCCGGCATCTCGCTGAAGTTCATCTCGCTGCCGGAGAACGAGGCGCGCGCCAAGATCACCGCGTCGGTGGCCACCGGCGGCGGCGAGTTCGACGCGGTGATGATCAGCAACTACGAGACGCCGCAGTGGGCGAAGGACGGCTGGCTGACCGACCTCCAGCCGCTCATCGACAAGACGCCCGGCTACGACGACCAGGACTTCATCCCCTCGATCCGGGACGCGCTCTCCTACAAGGGCGACATGTACTCCGTGCCCTTCTACGGCGAGTCCTCCTTCCTCGTCTACCGCAAGGACCTCTTCCAGAAGGCCGGGCTGACGATGCCCGAGCACCCCACCTGGGAGCAGGTCCGCGACCTCGCCGCGAAGCTGAACGACCCCGAGCACGGCATGACCGGCATCTGCCTGCGCGGCCTGCCGGGCTGGGGCGAGAACCTCGCGCCGATGGACACCGTCGTCAACACCTTCGGCGGGCGCTGGTTCGACCAGGACTGGAACGCCCAGCTGGAGTCGCCGGCGTTCGTCAAGGCGACGAAGTTCTACGTCGACCTCGTGCGCAAGTACGGCATCCCCGGCGCGGCCGCCGCGGGCTACGCCGAGTGCAGCACGCGCTACAGCCAGGGCCAGGCGGCGATGTGGTACGACGCCACCGCGATGGTCAGCACGGTCGAGTCGCCGACCGACAGCAAGGTCGTAGGCAAGAACGGCTACGTCCAGGCCCCGGTCGAGAAGACCCCGTCCTCGGGCTGGCTCTACTCGTGGTCGCTCGCGATCCCGAAGAGCAACGACGACCCGGAGACGGCGTGGAAGTTCCTCTCCTGGGTGACCAGCAAGGACTACATCAAGCTGGTCGGTGACCGCCTCGGGTGGGAGCGGGTCCCGCCCGGGAGCCGCGAGTCGACGTACAAGATCCCGCAGTACGCCAAGGTCGCCAAGGAGTACGCCGGCCCGACCCTCGAGGCGCTCAACAACGCCTCTCAGGACAAGACCATGACCGAGCCGGTCCCCTACCCGGGCATCCAGTTCGTCGGGATCCCGGAGTTCCAGGACCTCGGCACCCGCGTCGCACAGCAGATCTCGGCGGCCATCGCCGGGCAGATCAGCGTCGACAAGGCCCTCGAGCAGTCGCAGCGCTACGCGAAGAGCGTCGGCGAGTCCTACCAGGAGGAGTGAGTCGATGGCCGTCCTGACCGCCCCGGGGGCACGTACGACGACGCCGAGCCGTTCCGAGGAGCGTGCCGCGCGCTGGTCGCGGCGGGCGCCGCTGCTGCCGGCGCTGATCTTCACGATCGTCGTCACGCAGCTGCCGTTCCTGCTGACGCTCTGGTACAGCCTGCAGTCCTGGAACCTCGTCCGGCCCGGGTCCCGCCACTTCGTCGGCCTCCGCAACTACGCCGACGTGTTCGCCGACTCGGTCTTCCGTGGCGCCGTGGTGCACACCGTGCTCATCACGGCCGGCTGCGTGGTGATCTCGTTGCTCGTCGGTCTCGGCCTGGCGCTCCTGCTGGACCGGAGGTTCATCGGCCGCGGCGTCGTACGCACGCTGCTCATCACGCCGTTCCTGGTGATGCCGGTGGCGAGCGCGCTGCTGTGGAAGTACATGATGCTCGACCCCGTCTACGGGATCGTGAACTGGGCGCTCTCGCCGTTCGGCGCCGGCGACGAGGACTGGGTCGTCAGCCACCCGATGTGGTCGGTGATCCTCGTGCTCGTCTGGCAGTGGACGCCGTTCATGATGCTGCTGCTCCTCGCCGGGCTGCAGGCCCAGCCGCGGGACGTCCTCGAGGCGGCCTCGGTCGACGGCGCGAGCCGGTGGCGGACCTTCGTCCACATCACGCTGCCGCACCTGCGCCGCTACATCGAGCTGTCCACGCTGCTGGGCGCGATCTACGTGGTCAACACCTTTGACCAGATCTACATGCTGACCCAGGGCGGGCCGGGGACGGCGAGCTCGAACCTGCCGTTCTACATCTACCAGCGGGCGTTCCTCGGCTTCGACGTCGGCCAGTCGGCCGCGATGGGCGTCGTGGTCGTCATCGGCACGATCATCGTCGCCACGGTCGCCCTGCGCACGATCTTCAAGAGCTTCGAGCTGGAGAAAAGCTGATGGCCGACACGTTCCTCGCCTCCCACCGAGGCCGCTGGCACTGGGGCGGCCGGGCCACGACGCTCGTCACCTGGATCATCGGGCTGTTCTTCTTCTTCCCGATCGCCTGGATGGTGCTCACGGCCTTCAAGCACGAGGTGGACGCCTCGACCGACACCCCGAAGATCGCGTTCAAGCCGACGCTGGAGCAGTTCTCCAACGTCTTCCACTCCGGGTTCTGGCCGTACGTCGGGAACTCCGCCTTCGCGACCGTCGTGTCGACGCTGCTCGTCCTGGCGCTGGCCATCCCCGCGGCGTACGCCCTCTCGATCAGGCCGGTCCAGAAGACCTCCGACGTGCTCTTCTTCTTCATCTCCACGAAGATGCTGCCGGTCGTCGCGGTGATCGTGCCGCTGTACGTCATCACCCAGCAGATCCACATGCTCGACAACATCTGGACGATGGTCGTGCTGTTCACGGCGATGAACCTGCCGATCGCGGTCTGGATGCTGCGCTCGTTCATGCTCGAGGTGCCCGGTGAGGTGCTCGAGGCCGCCCAGGTCGACGGGGCCGGGCTGATGGCGTCGTTCCGTCACGTGCTGATGCCGATGATCACGCCGGGGATCGCCTCGACCGCGCTGATCTGCGTGATCTTCAGCTGGAACGAGTTCTTCTTCTCGGTGAACCTCACCGCCGCCCGGGCCGGCACCGTGCCGGTCTTCCTGGTCGGCTTCATCACCAGCGAGGGGCTCTTCTTCGCCCAGCTCTCGGCGGCTGCCTCGATGGCCGCGCTGCCGGTCGTGATCGCGGGCTGGATCGCGCAGAAGCAGCTGGTCCGCGGCCTGTCGATGGGGGCCATCAAGTGAGCCGACGGCCGTCCCGGACCGAGCGCTGGCGGCTCTGATCGGGGCTGCGTAAGTCCCGGGAGCCGCCAGCGGGGCCCCGAGGTACCCGAACGATCCCGGCCACATGCACGCCGTTCGGGAAAGTCTTTGGCGAGGGCTCAGGAGCCGAGGACGGCGGTGACGTCGGCGGCGATCTGGAGGTCCTCGCGGGCCTCCACGACGAGGACCTCGACCTTGGAGCCGGGACCGGTGAGCACGCGGTCGCCGCCCTCCTCCGGGACGTTGAGTGCCGGGTCGATCTCGACACCGAAGAAGCGCAGTCCCTCGGCGACCCGGAAGCGGACGCGGTCGGTGTGCTCCCCCACGCCGCCGGTGAAGACCAGCACGTCGAGACCGTCGAGGGAGGCGACCATCGCCCCGATCTCGCGGACCAGCCGGTGGACGTAGACCTCGAACGCGAGCCGGCACTCATCGTCGCCGGCGTCGGCACCGGCGAGGATCTCGCGCATGTCGCCCGAGGTGTCGGTCAGTCCCTTGAGGCCGGCGTTGTGCTCGAGCCCGTCGTACAGCTCCTCGACCGAGAGCCCGCCGTCGTTGAGCAGCCAGAGCAGCAGCCCGGGGTCGACCGAGCCGCTGCGGACCTGCATCACCAGCCCGGCCATCGGGGTGAAGCCCATCGTGGTGTCCACCGACCGGCCGCCGTCCACGGCGCACAGCGACGCGCCGCCGCCGAGGTGGCAGGTGACGATCTTCAGCTCGCCGAGGGGGCGGCCGATGAGCGCGGCGGCGTGCTGGGCGGCGTACTCGTGCGAGAGGCCGTGGAAGCCGTAGCGGCGCAGCTGGAAGCGCGCGTTCCACTCCTTGGGGATGGCGTACGTCGTCGCCTCCGGCGGCATCGTGCGGTGGAAGGCGGTGTCGAAGCAGGCGACGACGGGCAGGTCCGGGTAGCTCTCCCTGACCGCCTTCGTGGCCGCGACCGCCGACGGGTTGTGCAGCGGGGCGAGGCCGACGGAGGCCTCCAGGTCGGCGAGGACGGCGTCGTCGACGGCCACCGGCTCGAGATGGTCCGGCCCGCCGTGGACGAACCGGACGCCGACGGCGTCCACCGGTGTCCAGCCCGCGACGACCTGCTGCACCTCGGCGACGCAGTCGGTGATCGAGACGTTGGCGTTCTCGACCGTCTCCCCGTCGGCCACCAATGCCGCCTTGAGCGTGCTCGACCCGGGGTTGATGACCAAGACCCTCATCACTGGTCGCGGGTGTGAGCGTCGTCCAGTGCGTGCGCTGGCAAGGCGCCGTCGCGAAGGCGACCTTTGAGCGGAGCGGTCGTCGAGCGGCGGCAACGCCGCCAGCGTGCGTGATGGGCGGCGCTCACTTGGTGTCGTCCTCGGCGGCGTCGGTATAGCTGGCCTCGCCGGTCCAGCTCCAGCCCCGGACCTCGGGCATGTCCTGGCCGTGGGTGCGGACGTAGGTCTTGTGCTCGATCAGCTTGTCCTTGAGCCACTCGTGGACGTGGCCGGTGCGGCTGAGCAGCCCGGGCACCCGGTCGAGCACGTCGAGCGCCAGGTCGAACCGGTCGAGCTGGTTGAGCACGCACATGTCGAAGGGCGTCGTGGTGGTGCCCTCCTCCTTGTAGCCGCGGACGTGGATGTTCTGGTGGTTCGTACGCCGGTAGGTCAGCCGGTGGATCAGCCACGGGTAGCCGTGGTAGGCGAAGATCACCGGCTTGTTCGTGGTGAACAGGGCGTCGAAGTCGGCGTCCGAGAGCCCGTGCGGGTGCTCCTGCTCGGGCTGGAGGCGCATCAGGTCGACGACGTTGACCAGCCGGATCCTCAGACCGGGCACCTTCTCGCGCAGGATCGAGACCGCCGCGAGGGTCTCCTGGGTGGGGACGTCGCCGGCGCAGGCCATCACGATGTCGGGCTCCTCGCCGTCGTCGTTGGACGCCCAGTCCCAGATGCCGATCCCCTTGGTGCAGTGGGTGATCGCGTCGTCCATCGAGAGGTACTGGAGCGCCGGCTGCTTGCCCGCGACGACCACGTTGACGTAGTTGCGCGACTTCAGGCAGTGGTCGGCCACCGAGAGCAGGGTGTTGGCGTCCGGCGGGAGGTAGACGCGGACGACGTCGGCCTTCTTGTTGACGACGTGGTCGATGAAGCCCGGGTCCTGGTGCGAGAAGCCGTTGTGGTCCTGCCGCCAGACGTGGCTGGTCAGGAGGATGTTGAGCGACGCGATCGGCTTGCGCCAGTCGATGTGGCGGGTGGTGTTCAGCCACTTCGCGTGCTGGTTGAACATCGAGTCGATGATGTGGATGAAGGCCTCGTAGCACGAGAAGAACCCGTGCCGCCCGGTGAGGAGATAGCCCTCCAGCCAGCCCTCGCAGGTGTGCTCGGAGAGGATCTCCATGATCCGGCCGTCCGGCGCGAGGTGGTCGTCCGCGAGGGGCCCGTCGCCGACGATCCGGGCGTTCCAGGTCCGGTTGGTGACCTCCATGACGTCCTGCAGCCGGTTGGAGGAGTTCTCGTCGGGCGCGAACATCCGGAAGTTCTCCATGTTGGCCCGCATCACGTCGCGGAGCCATTCGCCGAGGACCCGGGTCGACTCCACGGCACCGGTGCCCGGCACCACGTCGACGGCGTACTCGGTGAAGTCGGGGAGCTTGAGCTCCTGCAGGAGCATGCCGCCGTTGGCGTGGGGACTGCCGCTCATCCGCTTCGTGCCCTGCGGGTGGAGGGTGCGGATGTCCTCCATCGGCGCGCCGGCCTCGTCGAAGAGCTCCTCCGGCGCGTACGACTTCATCCACTCCTCGAGGATGGCCCGGTGCTCGTCGTTGCCGCGTGCGTCGGCGAACGGCACCTGGTGGGAGCGCCAGTAGCCCTCCACCGGCTTGCCGTCGACCTCCTTCGGTCCGGTCCAGCCCTTCGGCGAGCGGAGCACGATCATCGGCCACGGCCGACGCGCTGGAAGCGCTCCCCCGGACCTCGCCTCGGCCTGGATGTCCCTGATCTCGTCGAGCGCGGCGTCGAGGGTCTCGGAGAAGGCGTGGTGCATCTCGGTGGGGTCGGAGCCGGCGACGACGTACGGCTTGTGGCCGTAGCCCTTCATCAGGTCGACCAGCTCCTCGTCGGAGATCCGGGCGAGCACCGTCGGGTTCGCGATCTTGAAGCCGTTGAGGTGGAGGATCGGGAGTACGGCGCCGTCGCGGCGCGGGTCGACGAACTTGGTGCTGTGCCAGCTGGTGGCGAGCGGGCCGGTCTCGGCCTCGCCGTCGCCGACGACCGCGCAGACGACGAGGTCCGGGTTGTCGAAGGCGGCGCCGTAGGCGTGCGAGAGGGCGTAGCCGAGCTCTCCTCCCTCGTGGATCGAGCCGGGGGTCTCGGGCGCGACGTGGCTCGGGATGCCGCCCGGGAAGGAGAACTGGGTGAAGAGCCGCTTCAGCCCGGCGACGTCGTGGCCGATGTCGGGGTAGTTCTCGGTGTAGGTGCCCTCGAGGTACGACGCGGCGACCAGTCCCGGACCACCGTGGCCGGGGCCGGTGATGAAGATCGAGTCGAGGTCCCGGGCCATGATCGCGCGGTTCATGTGCGCGTAGATGAAGTTGAGGCCGGGGGTGGTGCCCCAGTGGCCGAGGAGCCGGGGCTTGACGTGCTCGGCGACGAGCGGCTCACGGAGGAGCGGGTTGTCCATCAGGTAGATCTGGCCGACGGACAGGTAGTTCGCGGCGCGCCACCAGCGATCGATCCGGGTCAGCTCCTGCTCGTCCAGCATGGTTTCTCCCCCTGTCGGCGTCTGGGTCCTTCGTACCGTGCTTTGGGTCACGCCTGCTAGTGAGGACGCGCCGGAAACTTGATGCTGGTGCTCACTTCGCTAGGTTCAGAGGTGACCGGGGACGAACGGCGCAACGACGGTCCGTCCGCCCCTGGACCGACCAGGACAGACCGCGAACCGACCCGCACAGCCACGGCACACCCCCACCACCACACTCGGGATGGAGGCTGGAAATGGCAGCAACGACGACACAGCGGACGCAGCCTCCGACGGGCGGCCGGGGCCCGGTCGCGGTCCCCGACGGTGACCGCGGACTGACCCGCGCCGAGCGCGCCCGGACCACCGACGATCTCATCGCACGCGCCCACGAGACCCCCGACCCGACCGCTCGACGGCACCTCCTCGAGGAGGTCGTCCTCATCAATCGCGGCGTCGCCGAGGCGGTCGCGACGCGCTACCGGCGACGCGGCGTCGCGCAGGAGGACCTCGACCAGGCGGCGTACGAGGGTCTGGTGAAGGCCGTCTTCCGCTTCGACCCCGAGCGCAACAAGGACCTGCTGACGTACGCCGTCCCCACGATCCGCGGGGAGCTGCAGCGGCACTTCCGCGACCACAGCTGGACCGTCCGGCCGCCGCGCCGGGTCCAGGAGCTGCAGTGGCGGGTGAACCGCTGCATCGACGACCTGACCCAGGAGCTCGGCCACGAGCCGAGCGACGACCAGGTGCGGGAGACGCTCGACCTGAGCCGCGAGGAGTACGACGAGGCGGTCGTCGCGTTCGGCTGCTTCACGCCGACGTCGCTGGACCAGCCGCTGGACCGGGCCGGGAGCCAGCAGACGGCCACGGTCGCCGACCTGATCCCCGACGAGAGCACCGACGCCGACGCCGCGGAGGCCCGGACGACGCTGGAGCCGGTGCTCAAGGGGCTCCCCGAGCGCGACCGGCGGATCCTCTACCTGCGCTTCTTCGAGGACCAGACCCAGGAGGAGATCGGCCAGGAGCTCGGCGTGACCCAGATGCAGGTGTCGCGGCTGCTGACCCGGATCCTGCGCGACCTCCGGGTCGCCCTCGGCGAAGCCGCCTGACCACCGGCCCCCACGCTTTCGGCACGCGACCAGCGGGCACGTACCATCGGGCGGCGTGATCCGCCCCCGCCCGTACGTCGCCGTACCTCTGGCGCTTCCCGTCCTGCTGGCAGCGTTCCTGCTGGCGGGGTGCTCCGGCGGAGGCACGAGCCACGGCGCCGACCCTGCCCAGGTCGACTCGACCGAGGTGCCGAGCGTGGGGACCTGCCGCAACCTCACCCGCGCCGACGTCGCCCGGCCGACCAACGCCAGCCCGCTCGTCGCGTGCGACGACCCGCACAACGCCGAGACGTACGCCGCCGGTCGTCTGCCCAAGCGCTTCGCCGACGTGAAGCCCGACGACGACGCCCTCTCGGACTGGGTCTACGACCGGTGCACCGTGCTCCTGGAGAAGCACCTTGGCGCCGACCAGAGCCTGCTGATGCGGTCGATGCTCAGCTGGGTGTGGTTCGGGCCCTCCGACCGCGCGTGGGAGAAGGGCGCCCGGTGGTTCCGCTGCGACCTCGTCGGCGGCGGGGAGTCGGGTGCGCCGTACGTCGACCTGCCGACGAACACCACGAACATGCTACGGGGCAAGAACATCGACGACCGCTGGATGGTCTGCGCCCGCGGCGCCTCGGTGAACAGCACGAAGGTACCGTGCTCGGAGAAGCACGCGTGGCGAGCCGTGACCACCATCAAGCTCGGCGAGCCGAAGGACTCCTACCCGGGGGACGACACGGTGAAGACGAAGACGCGCAGCTACTGCGCCGACTCGGTCAAGGCCTGGCTGGGGTACCCCGAGAGCTACGACTACGGCTACACGTGGTTCGGGGAGGACGAGTGGGACGCCGGCAACCGACGCTCCGTGTGCTGGGCGAAGACAGACAAGTGACCCGCACGCTCTCCCGGGCGGGCCTGCTGGTCACGGCCGCCCTGCTCACGCTCGCCGCCCTCGCCGGCTGCGGGACCTCCGACGACTCCTCCCCCGCGCCGTCCCCGTCGGCCAGCTCCTCGGTCAGCTCCTCGGCCAGCCCGTCGACGACCCCCACGTCGGCGACGCCGCCGCCGAGCCCCGCCGACGACGCCTGCTACCGGCTCACCTTCGACCAGGCGCTCGCACCCACGACCCAGACCGGGTCGGTGCCCTGCACGAGGCCCCACACCACCCAGACGTACGCCGTCGGCCGGCTCAGCACCGTGGTCGACGGACACCTCCTGGCCGTCGACTCCGACGCCGTACGCCGGCAGGTCGCGCAGACGTGCCCGGCCAGGCTCGCCGGCTACCTCGGCGGGTCCGTCGACGACGTACGCCTCTCGATGCTGCGCGCTGTTTGGTTCACGCCGACCGTCGAGCAATCCGACGCGGGCGCGAGCTGGTACCGCTGCGACGTCATCGCCGTCGGCGGCCCCGACCGGCTGCTGCCGCTCGACGGGCAGCTCAAGGGGATCCTGACCACCGACCGGGCCGACGACTACGCGATGTGCAGCACCGCCCAGCCCGGCACCGACGGGTTCCAGCGGGTGGCCTGCAGCGAGGACCACTCCTGGAAGGCGCTGCGCACCGTCGCGCTGCCGGCCGGCGCCTACCCCGGCGAGGAGAAGGCGAAGGCGGCCGGCCAGACGATCTGCCGCGACGCCGGCCGGGACGTCGCCGACGATGCGCTCGACTACCAGTGGGGCTATGAGTGGCCCACCAAGGACGAGTGGGCCAGCGGCCAGACCTACGGGATCTGCTGGGCGCCGGACTGAGCGAGGCGAACTGAGGCTCACCGATCCATAGGCAGCGCCTCACTGGTGCATCGGCACGCGGTCTTTGCGCCGCCGACGACGGCGGTGGTTCTGTGGTGCGCGTCACCCACCGAACCGTCTGCCCCAGGAGCACGCCATGCGTGATGCGGTCATCGTCGACGCCTGCCGCACCCCGATCGGGAAGCGCAACGGGAGCCTCGCCGGCATCCACCCCGCCGACCTGACGGCCCACGTCCTGCGTGCGCTCGTCGAGCGGACCGGGCTCGACCCGGCCGAGGTCGACGACGTCGTCTGGGGCTGCGTCACCCAGGTCGGCGACCAGTCCGGCAACGTCGGCAGGGTCGGCCTGCTCGCCGCCGGCTGGCCGGAGTCCGTGCCCGGCACCACCATCGACCGCAAGTGCGGGTCCTCACAGCAGGCCGTGGCGTTCGCGGCGGCGGGCGTGATCAGCGGTCAGTACGACCTCGCCGTGGCCGGCGGGGTCGAGTCGATGTCGCGCTCGGCGATGGGCTCCAACACCGCCGGCGGCGCGCCGTACCCGGACACCGTCCTGCAGCGGTACGACGTCGAGCGGTTCAACCAGGGCATCGGAGCCGAGATGGTGGCCGAGAAGTGGGGCCTCTCCCGCGCGCAGCTCGACGAGTACTCCGCCCGCTCCCACGAGCGCACGGCCGCCGCGGCCGACGCCGGCGCGTTCGACGCGCAGATCGCCCCGATCGGCGGGTTGACCGCCGACGAGGGCCTGCGCCGCGGCACGACCGTCGACACGCTCGCCGGGCTGCGGACCGCCTTCAAGGACGACGGCGTCATCACCGCCGGGAACTCCTCGCAGATCTCCGACGGCGCCGGGGCGCTGCTCATCACCACCTCCGAGATCGCGGCCCAGCACGGCTGGACGCCGCTGGCCCGCATCCACACCACCGTCGTCGCAGGCGACGACCCCGTCATCATGCTCACCGGACCGATCCCGGCCACCGAGAAGGCGCTCGAGCGGTCCGGCCTCGCCATCGGCGACATCGGCGCGTTCGAGGTCAACGAGGCCTTCGCCCCGGTCCCGCTCGCGTGGCAGGCGGAGGTCGGTGTCCCCGACGAGGCGCTCAACCCCCTCGGCGGTGCGATCTCCGTCGGCCACCCGCTCGGCGGCTCCGGCGCGATCCTCATGACCCGGCTCGTCCACCACATGAGGGACAACGGCATCAGGTTCGGCCTGCAGACCATGTGCGAGGCCGGCGGGATGGCCAACGCCACCATCCTCGAGCTCCTCTGACAGACAGGAAGACACCATGCGACTCGAAGGTCTCACCACCGCAATCACCGGCGGCGCCTCAGGCCTCGGCCTGGCCACCGCGCAGAAGCTGGTCAAGGAGGGCGGCCATGTCACGGTCATCGACCTGCCGACCTCCGACGGCGAGCAGGTCGCGAAGGAGCTCGGCGAGCGGGCCCAGTTCGTCGCCGGCGACGTGACGGACGAGGAGTCGTTCGCCGCCGCGCTCGACGCCGCCGACGCCCAGGGCGAGGGGCTGCGCGGGCTCGTCCACTGCGCCGGCGCCGGCCGCCGGATGCGGATCATCGAGAAGGACGGCTCCCCCGGCTCGCTCGAGGACTTCGAGTTCGTCATCCGGCTCAACCTGATCGGCAGCTTCAACGCGCTGCGCCTCGGCGCCGTACGCATGGCGAGGCGAGAGCCCGTCGACGGCGAGCGCGGCGCGATCGTCATGACCGCCTCCGTCGCGGCGTACGAGGGCCAGATCGGCCAGATCAACTACTCCGCCTCCAAGGGCGGCGTCGTCGGCATGACGATCGTCGCCGCCCGCGACCTGGCGTCGAAGAACATCCGGGTCAACACGATCGCGCCGGGCATCATGGACACCCCGCTCCTGGGGCGGCTGCGCGACGACGTACGCGCCTCGCTGGCCGCCAGCGTGCCCAACCCGCACCGGCTCGGCCGCACCGAGGAGTACGCCGGCCTCGCCGCGCACCTGCTCGAGAACGGCTACCTCAACGGCGAGACCATCCGCCTCGACGGTGCGATCCGGATGGCCCCTCGCTGACGGTCACTAGGATCGCCTTCGTGGATCCTCAGCATCTCCGCTATTACCTGGCGGTGATCGACCACGGCAGCATCAACGCCGCGGCGAACGCCGTCGGGGTGGCGCAGCCGACCATCAGCCAGGCGATGCGGTCGCTGGAGCGGGAGCTGAAGACGCCGCTGTTCCACCGGATCGGCCGCGGGATGGTGCCGACCTCGGCCGGTCACGCACTGGTGAGCCCGGCACGGAAGGTGCTGCGGGACATCGCGACCGCGGCAGGCTCCGTCCCCGACGCGGAGGGCCACCTGCGCGGGCGGGTCGACGTCCGGGCGCACCCGGCGGTGAGCACGGGCCTGCTGCCGCGGCTGGTGGCGGAGTTCCACCGGAGGCACCCGAAGGTGCGGGTGACGATCGGGACGATGTACGACGAGAGCCGGGTCGCGTCGCTGCTCCGGAACGCGGTCTGCGAGATCGTGGTCACCCATCTGCCGCTCGGAGCGGGCGGCGAGCGCGAGCACGCCGCCGACGAGCGGGAGCTGGACGTCCTGGAGCTCGGGACGCAGGTCTACGCGATCGCGCTGCCGCCGGAGGAGGGCTCGCCCGCCCGGGGCACGCTGCGGTGGGACGAGCTCGACAGCCCCATGGTCGTCGTACCCCAGGGCACCTACCACGCCGGGCAGCTCTTCCGCGCGATGAGCCCGCAGCAGCAGGCGCGCCGGCCCGCCGTCGTACTCCAGAACCGCGAGGCGCGCCTCGCCTTCGCCCTCGCCGGCGTCGGGCCGACGTGGATCGAGCAGTCGGCGACCGAGGTCGCGCTCCAGCGCGGCGCGCGGATCAGGACGATGGAGCCGCCGCTGCCGGCGCCGTACGGCCTGGTCTACGACTCCGACAGCCTCTCCCCCGCCGCGGCGGCGTTCGTGGAGCTCGCCGCTCAGCTCGCGGAGACCGACACGTCGGCGTCCTCGGGGTCCCCGGCCGCCTCCGAGGGCAGCAGCGTCGCGAGGAACGCCGAGGCGGCCGGCGGGAGCTGATCGGCCCGGAAGACCGCGGCGACCTCGCGCCGGATCTCGGGGTCGAGCGGGCGGAGTACGACGCCGGTGAGCTGCGTCCTCGCGATGCCCTCGGGCAGCACGGCGATCCCCGCGCCGGCCATGACGAGCTCCCAGGTCACCTGACGGAAGCCGGAGCGCAGCGCCGCCCCCTCGGCCGGCGGCAGGAGATCGGGCTCGGCGACGAGGTCGGCGAGCCGGTCCTCCATGCTGCGGATGAGCGGCAGCTCGCCGAGCAGCTTCTGCGGCACCGGGTCGGGCAGGTCCTCGGCCAGCCCGGGCGCCATGGCGAGGACCATCCGCTGTGCTGCGATCGGGAGCACCGTGAGCGCCTCGGCCTTGACCGGGAGCGTGGTGAGGCCGATCTCCGCCTGGCCCTGGCGTACGGCGGCCACGACCCCGCCGGCGTGGCCGGGATCGCTGATCCGCACCTCGACGTCGGGATAGCGGTCGCGGAACGCCTGGACGAGCCCCGGCAGCGGGTGCAGCGTCAGGTCGGCGATGGCGGCCAGCTGCAGCCGGCCCGCACGGAGCTCGCGGACCGCCTCGACCCGTTCGCGGGCCAGCGCCACGTCGCGCACCACCCGCCGCGCGGACACCTCGAAGACCCGTCCCGCCTCGGTGAGCGCGAGCTGGCGACCCGAGCGGTCGAAGAGCTCTGCGCCCACCTCACGCTCGAGCGACTTGATCGCCTGCGACAGCGACGGCTGCGCGATGTAGAGCGCGTTGGCGGCCCTGGTGATGCCGCCGTGGTCGACCACGGCCACGAAGTACTCCACCAGCCGCAGGTCCACGACGGCCAGCATAGAGGGGGCATAGGTGACGACTATCACCGTCTTCGCGCCGTGGTCTTTGCCGTCGGCGGCTGCGAGGGACAGAGTGGACCACGCCGTAGCCAGCGTTGCCCGGAGGACAGGAGCCCGATGAGCGCCCCATTGGCGATCGACCGTACGGAGAACGTCGAGACCTGGACCCTCGACCTGCCGGAGTCGCGCAACCCGATCTCGAGCACGGAGATGATCGACGCGCTGGTCGGGGCCGCCGACCGGGTCAACCGCGACGACGCAGTGCGCGCGGTCATCATCACCGGCGCCGGGACGGCGTTCTCCTCCGGCGGCAACGTCAAGGACATGGCCAGCGGCGAGGGCCTCTTCGGCCATGCCCCGCACCGGCAGCGGACCGCCTACCGCGACGGCATCCAGCGGATCCCGCGGGCGCTGCACCAGTGCGAGGTGCCGCTCATCGCAGCGGTCAACGGTCCGGCCGTCGGCGCCGGCTGCGACCTGGCGATGATGTGCGACCTGCGGATCGCCTCGACCACGGCGTTCTTCGCCGAGTCGTTCGTGAAGCTCGGCATCATCCCCGGCGACGGCGGTGCGTACTTCCTGCCCCGCGCGGTCGGCTACGCCAGGGCCGCCGAGATGGCGCTCACCGGCGACCGGGTGGACGCCGCGACCGCGCTCGAGTGGGGCCTCGTGTCGCGGGTCGTCGAGCCCGAGAAGCTCCTCGACGAGGCGCACGCGCTGGCCGCGCGGGTCGCGGCGAACCCGCCCCACGCCGTACGCATGGCCAAGAAGCTGCTCCGCGAGGCGCAGGGCCGCAGCCTCGACACCGTGCTCGAGCTGTCGGCAGCGATGCAGGCGATCGCCCACCAGACCAAGGACCACCACGAGGCGGTCGCGGCGATGCTCGAGAAGCGCTCCCCGGAGTTCACGGGCGAATGACCGACCTGCTTCCCCCGCCCGTCGCCGACACCCCCGAGCTGGCGCAGCTGCGCGCCGACGTACGCGACTTCCTCGACGCGCAGGTCGCCGCCGGGGTCTTCACCCCGGACGTCGACACGTGGCTCAACGGCTTCAACCCGGACTTCACCAGGTCGCTGGCCCGGCGGGGCTGGCTGGGGATGACGATCCCGCAGGAGTACGGCGGCCACGGCCGCTCGTTCATGGAGCGCTTCGTCGTCACCGAGGAGCTGCTCGCGGCCGGCGCGCCGGTCGCCGCGCACTGGATCGCCGACCGGCAGGCGGCGCCGTCACTGCTGAGGTACGGCACCGAGGAGCAGAAGCGCCGCTACCTGCCCCGGATCGCCGCCGGCGAGCTCTACTGGGCGATCGGGATGAGCGAGCCGGACTCCGGCTCCGACCTGGCCAGCGTCCGCACCCGCGGGGAGCGGGTCGACGGCGGCTGGCGGATCACGGGCACCAAGGTGTGGACGTCCGGGGCGCACGTCGCTCATGCCTTCTTCGCACTCGCGCGGACCTCGCCCCTCGACCCGGAGCACCGCCACGCCGGGCTCTCGCAGTTCATCGTCGAGCTTGACTCCCCCGGCGTCGAGATCTCGCCGATCCTCTCGATGAACGGCGCCCACCACTTCAACGAGGTGCACTTCGACGGCGTCTTCGTGCCCGACGAGCTGGTCATGGGCACGATCGGCGAGGGCTGGCAGCAGGTCACCTCCGAGCTGTCCTACGAGCGCAGCGGGCCCGAGCGGTTCCTCTCCACCTACCGGCTGCTCGCGGCGCTGGCCCGGCGCGGTCTCGGCGGGCCGTCGACGGGGGCGTACGTCGCCCGGCTCGCCGGCCTGCACCAGATGTCGTCAGCGGTGGCCGGCGGGCTGGAGCAGGGCCGGGACGTGTTGTCGGCGGCGGCCGTGGTGAAGGTGCTCGGCACCGCGCTCGAGGGTGACATCGCGGACCTCGCCGACCTGCTGACCGAGGACGACCCGTACGACCCGGAGCTGCGCGCGCTGGTCTCGCGCGCGGTCTTCCACCGGCCGGGGTTCACCCTCCGCGGCGGCACCAGCGAGGTGCTGCGCGGCGTGATCGCGAGGGAGCTGGGCCTGAGATGACTGCCGACCCCTACACCGTCGATCCCGACCTGGTCGCGACGATCCGGGACGTGCTCTCCGCCAGTGCGCCGACGCCGCGCGACCCCGGTTCCGGCGTCGGCCTCGACGTCGCCCTCTGGGACAAGCTCGAGTCGCTCGGCCTCGCCCGGCTCACAGGCGACGAGGCCGAGGGCGGGAGCGGCGCCACCTGGCACGAGTCGGCGGCGCTGCTGACCGAGCTGGCGTCGCACGCCGTCGCCCTGCCGGTCGCCGAGCACGACCTGCTCGCGGGGTGGCTGCTGCGCACCGCCGGGCTGCCCGTGGACGGTCGGATCCGGACGATGGGGCTGGTCGAGTGGGACTCGGAGGGCCGGGAGGTCGCCCGCGCCGTGCCGTGGGCGCGCCACGCCGACTCGGTCGTCCTGCTGTCCTCGTCCGGCGACGGGCGGGTCGTCACCGACGTGGCCGTCGCCGATCTCGAGCTGACCGAGGGGCTCAACCTGGCGGGCGAGCCGCGCGACGACCTGCTGGTGCCGGCAGAGGCCCTCACGGGTGCGCCGGTCTCACAGGACGTCGCCGAAGAGCTCTTCCTGCGCGCCGGACTGGTCCGTGCGATCCAGGTCGCCGGCGCGCTCGAGCGCTGTCTGTCGCTGGCGCTCGAGCACACCACGACGCGGGTCCAGTTCGGCCGGCCGATCTCGCGCTTCCAGGCGGTCCAGCACCTGCTCGCCGACGTTGCCGCGGAGGCCTCGCTCGCCCGGGCCGCCGTCGACGCCGCCGTACGCTCCGCCGCCGCCCGGGACGCCGGCGGCACCGCCGAGGACCTGGCCTTCCCGGTCGCCGTCGCGCGGTCGTGCACGGGTCACGCCGCCTCCGTCGTCGTACGCCACGCCCACCAGCTGCACGGCGCCATCGGCACGACCCTCGAGCACGACCTCCACCGCTTCACCCTGCCGGCGCTCGCCTGGCGCTCGGAGTACGGCTCCACCCAGACCTGGGACCGCCGCGTCGCCGAGCTCGCTCGGTCCGCGGGTGCCGATGACCCCAACGGCCTCTGGGCGCTCGTCACCCGTTGAGTCGGGGGTTGTGACCCGTTGAGTCGGGGGTTGTGACCCGTCGAGTGGGGGTTGTGACCCGTCGAGTCGGAGATTTCGATCCCCGGGTGGGCCGCTTTCCGTCCACATCGACGCTTCCGGCCGGCTGTTCCCACAGGTCGCCGTACGGCGCGGCACGGATCGCGCCCCGAGCGCGCACGCTTGCCGGCATGCCACCCGTGAGTATCCCCGATCGGCCGTTCACCAGCGATGGCCTCGACGAGCTCGGCCTGAGCCGAGCCATGCTCCGCCGAGGTCTGAAGAGCGGCAGGCTCCGCCGGATCGTCCGGGGTGTCTACGTGTCAGCCCACGTCCCCGACTCCTTCGACCTTCGGGTGGCCGCGGTCGCGCTCGTGGTCGCCGACGGACACGTCGTCGTGGACCGAACCGCCGCGTGGCTCCATGGGTTCAACGCCTACACGCCGGCCGAGCACGAGCTCGGGCCGGTCGTCGAGACCTGCGCCCTGCGTGGACACCAGCCCGCGGATCGCGTCGGTGTCGACGGCCGCACCCGCGACCTCACCGCCGACGACATCCTGGTCGTCGGCGGTGTCCGCGTGACCACCCCGATGCGCACCGCCCTCGACCTTGCCTGCCACCTCCGGCGCCGGGAGGCGTTCGCCGCTCTCAACGGTCTGGCGCGCGAGCACGGGTTCACCTCCGCCGAGCTCCATCGCCTGCTCCCCCGGTTCCGCCGACGTCGCGGCGTCGTCCAGGCCCGCAAGCTGGTCCCACTCGTCGATCCGCGCCTGGAGTCGCCTCGCGAGTCGTGGACGCTCCTCGCGATACTCGACGCCGGGCTACCGCCGCCCACGCCCCAGCACTGGATCGAGATCGACGGGGTGCGGACCTACCGCCTCGACTTCGCCTACGTGCACCTCCGGGTCTGCGTTGAGTACGACGGCTGGGAGGCCCACGAGCAGTCGGAGGAGCAGCGCAGGTACGACGAAGAGCGCCGCGCATGGCTGCGCGCCAACGGCTGGACGGTCATCGTCGTACGCCTCGGCGACTTCACCGGCGACGCCCTCGACCGCTGGATCGGGGAGCTGCGCGCGGCGCTCTGCCCGTCGTACTCCCCGCGCCGCTGGTGACCACAACCCCGACTCGACCGGGCAGAACCCCCGACTCGACCGGGCAGAACCCCCGACTCGACCGGGCAGAACCCCCGACTCAACCGCCGAGGCGGCTGCGGAGCTCGGTCTTCAGGATCTTGCCGGCGGGGTTGGCGGGCAACGAGGGGACGAGGTGGACCTCGCGGACCTTCTTGTAGGGCAGGACCCGCTCGGCGACGTACGCCTTGAGCTCCTCGGGATCGACCTCGGCGCGAGGGCGGGCGACGACGAACGCGACCGGGATCTGGCCGACGGACGGGTCAGAGCGCCCGACGACGGCGGCCGAGGTGACGGCCGGGTGCTGGACGAGCAGCTCCTCGAGCTCGCGCGGATAGACGTTGTAGCCCTTGTAGATGAGCATGTCCTTCAGCCGGTCGCTGATGAAGACGAAGCCCTCCTCGTCGATGTAGCCGACGTCGCCTGTCCGGAGCCAGCCGTCGGCGTACTGCTCGCGGGTCAGCTCGGGGTGGCCCTGGTAGCCGGCGGTGACCTGCGGTCCGCGGACCCAGAGCTCGCCCGGCTCACCGGCGGGCAGCACCCGGCCGACGGCGTCGCGGATCTCGACCTCCGTGTCGGGCACCGGTAGGCCGACGCTGCCGAGCTTGCGCCGGGCGCCGTGGAAGCCGGGTGCGGAGGTGACCAGGCAGGTGCCCTCGGTGAGCCCGTAGCCCTCGTTGAGCATCGCCGACGGGAAGATCTCCCGGAGCCCGCGCATCGTCTCGAGGTCGATCGGCGCCGCGCCCGAGGCGACACCTGCAAGGAGCTGAGGTCGTGCTCGCGGGCGGCCGGGCAGTTGAGCAGGGCGTGCCACATGGTGGGGCTGCCGGTGATGTAGGTCGCGCGGCGCGACTCGATGAGCTCGATCATCCGCTCCGGGCTGAACCGGCCGAGGACGACGATCCGCGCCCCGGTGGTCAGCATGAAGAGGGTGTTGATGAGCGCCTGGGCGTGATACATCGGCCCCGCGACGAGCGTGACGCAGCGCCCCTCCTCGACACCCATGTCGTCGCGCCCGAAGCCGCCGAGCACCAGGTCGCCGGCGTCGAGGGCGACGCTGAGGCCACCGCGCCACGAGACCGCCTGGGTGACGTTGGCGATGACGTTCCGGTTGAGGACGCGTACGCCCTTGGAGACACCGGTCGTGCCGCCGGTGAACGCGAGGTGGGCAACGTCCTCGGAGGTCCCCTTCGGGACCGGGGGCTCCGTCGGGCGGCCTGCGACGAAGTCGGCCATCGTGACGAGACCGTCGGCCTCGGGTACGCCGGCGGTCGCCGGCGCGGCGCCGGTCCCCGGGACCACGACGATCGTGCGGACGTCGGTCCCCTCCCGCGCCTCGACGACGTTGGAAACGTGGTCGGGGTGGCTGACCACGACCGTCGCAGCGGCCTCGACGAGCTGGTGGCGCAGGCCGGCGGGCGGGTAGAGCGGGTTCGCTGGCGAGATCGCGGCCCCGGCGAGCTGTACGCCGGCGTACGCCACCAGGAACCAGCGGCTGTTGGGCAGGTGGACCAGGACCGTGTCGCCGGGGCCCACCCCCTCGTCCCGGAGCGCGTGCGCGAAGGCCGATGCCTCGGCGAGCAGCCGGGCGAAGGTGGTCTCCTCGTCGCCGTCCTCGACCGCGACGTGGTCGGCGAAGCGGCGGCAGACCGCCGCGAGCAGCTCACCCACGGACACGTCCGGGTAGTCGAGGTGGCGCGGGACGCCCTCTGGCCAGTAGGTCGAGGTCATGCGACAGCCCCTTCCTGGTGCAGCCGGGCGATCTCCTCGGAGGTCAGACCGATCCCGGCGAGGATCTCGTCGGTGTGTGCGCCGGGCGCGGGCGGCACCGCCGGCGGCGCAAGCGGCGTCGCGGCGAACCGCGGCGCCGGTGCGGGGTGGACGACGCCCGCCTCGTCGGTGACGTACGTCGACCGCCCGGCCAGGTGCGGGTCCGACGGCGCCTCGGCGATGTCGAGCACCGGCGTGACGCAGGCGTCGACGCCGGTGAAGACCTCCGCCCACGCGTCGCGGGTGCGCGTCCGGAACGCCTCCGCAAACGTCTTCCGGGTGCGCGCGAAGGTCTCCGGGTCGCGCTGGTCCCTCGGATCCACGTCGACCCCGAGCGTCTCGATGAGCGCGGCGTAGAACTGCGGCTCGACGGCGCCGACGGCGACGTACCGCCCGTCGGCGCACTCGTAGGTGTCGTAGAACGGCATCGACCCGTCGAACATGTTGCTGCCCCGGTCGGGCGTCCACCGGCCCTGCGCGGCGAAGCCGTACGTCATCGCCATCAGCAGCGCCGAGCCGTCGACCATGGCGGCGTCGACGTCCTGTCCGACGCCGGTCGCGCGGGCGTGCAGCACCGCCGAGACGACGCCGAGCGCGAGCAGCATCCCGCCGCCGCCGAAGTCGCCGACCAGGTTGAGCGGCGGCACCGGCCGCTCGCCCGTGCGCCCGATCGAGCCGAGTACCCCGGAGAGCGCTATGTAGTTGATGTCGTGCCCGGCCCGGGCTGCCAGCGGACCGTCCTGGCCGAAGCCGGTCATCCGGCCGACGACGAGGGCGGGGTTGGTGGCGCGCAGGGTGGCGGGCGCGAGCCCGAGCCGCTCCAGCACGCCCGGCCGGAAACCCTCGATGAGCGCGTCGGCACCGTCCACCAGCCGGCGTACGACGGCGCGGCCGGCCTCCGACTTGAGGTCGACGGCCAGCGACCGGCGGCCCCGGTCGAGGACCGGGTTCGGGTCGGTGCCGACCTCGGCCGGGCGGTGGACGCGTACGACGTCGGCGCCGAGGTCGGCGAGGACCATCGCGCAGAACGGTCCCGGTCCGATCCCGCCGAGCTCCACGACGGAAACGCCGGCGAGCGGCCCGCTCATCGGCCCTTCCACTTCGGGGCGCGCTTCTCGGCGAAGGCGCGTGCGCCCTCCTTGGCGTCCTCGGAGGCGAAGACGGGCTCGATGATCGAGCCCTGCTCGGTCCAGAGCTGGTCGCTGGTCCAGTCGGGTGAGCCGACCACGATCTGCTTGCTCGCCTGGACCGCCAGCGGGCCGTTGGCGGCGATCCGGCCGGCCAGCTCGAGCGCAGCGTCGAGGGCGCCGCCGTCGTCGACGAGCCGGTTGACGAGGCCGAGCTCGGCGGCCCGCGGTGCGTCCAGGAAGTCGCCGGTGAGCGCGAGCTCCATCGCGACGTTCTGCGGGATCCGCTGCGGGAGCCGGAAGAGGCCGCCCGCGGCGGCGACGAGCCCGCGCTTCACCTCCGGGATGCCGAGCTTCGCCCCGCGGCCCGCGGTCACCATGTCGCAGGCCAGGACGATCTCGCAGCCGCCCGCCAGGGCGTAGCCCTCGACGGCCGCGATCATCGGCTTGGCCGGTGGCGCCTGGGTGATGCCGGCGAAGCCGCGGCCGGGGATGGAGGGCCGCTCCCCGCGCAGGAAGCCCTTCAGGTCCATCCCTGCGCAGAACGTCCCGCCGGCGCCGGTGATCACGCCGACGGCGAGGTCGTCGCGGCCGTCGAGCTCGTCGAGCGCGGCCGCGACCCCCTCCGAGACGGCCAGCGTCACGGCGTTCTTCGCCTGGGGCCGGTTGATCGTGATGACCATGACGCCGCCGTCGCTGGTGACGAGCACCTCGGGCTGGTCTGTCGTGGTCCCGCCGGTCTGCTGCGTGGTCGTCATCGGGGTCCCTTCACAGTCCCATCGCCTTGGCGATGATCGTCTTCATGACCTCGCTCGTACCGCCGTAGATCCGGGAGACCCGAGCGTCGGTGTAGAGCTTCGAGATGGTGTACTCGCTCATGTAGCCGTAGCCGCCGTGCAGCTGCAGGCACTTGTCGATGACCCGGGCCTGCATCTCGGTGGTCCACAGCTTCACCGCGGCCGCGTCGGCGGCCGTCAGCTCGCCGCGGTCGTTGAGCTCGAGCGCCTGGTCGACCATCGCCTGGCCGGCCTGGAGGTCCGCCGAGCACTCGGCGAGCACGAACTTGGAGTTCTGGAACGCCGCGACAGGCTGGCCGAACACGATCCGCTGCTGGGTGTAGTCGCGGGCAAGGTCGATCGCCGCTCCCGCCATCGCGACCGCGCTGACCGCGAGGATGAGCCGCTCCTGGGCGAGGTTGTGGCCGAGGTAGGAGAACCCCTCGCCCTCCTCGCCGAGCAGGTCCTCGACGGGCACGCGTACGTCGGTGAAGGAGAGCTCGCAGGTGTCCTGCGCCTTCAGCCCCATCTTCTCCAGAACCCGGCCGACCTCGTAGCCCTCGGAGGTGGTGTCGACGACCAGGATCGAGAGGCCGGCTCGCCGGTTCCGCTCCGCCGGGGGCGACGTACGACAGACCACGAGCACGCGGTCGGCGTTGTAGCCGCCGGTGATGAAGGTCTTCGCGCCGTTGAGGATGTAGTGAGTACCGTCCTCGGAGAGCCGCGCGCTCGTCCGGATGCCGGCGAGGTCGGAGCCGGTGCCGGGCTCGGTCATCGCGATCGCGAACATCGTCGTACCGGCCGCGAAGCCCGGGAGCCAGCGCGCCTTCTGCTCGTCGTTCGCGATGCGGAGCAGGTACGGCAGCACCAGGTCGAGGTGGACGCGCAGCGGGCCGAGGCTCAGCCCCAGCCGGGCGGCCTCCTCGGTGACGATCGCGTTGAACTTGTAGGACTCGACCCCGGACCCGCCGTACTCCTCGGGGATCTGGAGGCCGAGGAACCCCATCGCCCCGGCCTTCTCGTAGAAGCCCTTGTCGGGGCGGCCCTGCTTCTCCCAGTCGGCATAGTGCGGGACCGCCTCCTTCTCGAAGAAGGTGCGCACCGAGTCGCGGAACGCCTCGTGGTCGTCGTCGAAGATCAGCCGCTTCATCTACTCGCTCTCCCTGTGCTCGCCCGCGTCGTCGCCGCGGTCGAGGTGCCACTCGCCGGTGAACTCCGGCTCGCTCCTGTCGGCGAACGCCTTCCGCGCCGCCGGTGCGTCGGTACCGAAGTTGACGGCCTGCGCGGCGCCCTCGTGGACCAGCGCCTGCTCGAGGGAGCCCAGCGCCGACCGGTGGAGCAGCTCCTTGGTCTGCGCCAGCGCGATCGGCGGCCCGGCAGCGAGCCGGTCGCAGAGCTCGGCCATGAAGCCGTCGAGCTCGTCCGGCTCCTTCACCCAGGTCGCAAGACCGAGCGCGAGCATCTCCTCCGCGCCGACGATGTCGCCGAGCAGCGCGAGCCGCTTGGCCTGCAGCATCCCCACAGCGCGCGGAAGCAGCCAGGAGCCGCCGGCGTCGAGGGAGAGCCCACGCCTGGGGAAGATCTCGCTGAATCGGGCAGCGGTGGAGGCGACCACGAAGTCGCAGCCCAGCGCGAGGTTGGCGGCCGCCCCGACCGCCACGCCGTCGATCCGCGCCACCGTGGGCTGCGGCATGGTGTGGAGCGCGATGGCCGCCTCGCCGGTGAGCCGCATGCCGTAGTACGGGTGGGCGGCGCGCGCGCCGAGCCGGCTCACGTCCGCGCCGGAGCTGAAGTCGCCACCCGCACCGGTCAGCACGACGACCCGCACGCTCTCGTCGTACGCCGTCGCGCGGAGGGTCTCCCCCAGGGACCGCAGCGTCAGGTGGTCGAGCGCGTTCTTCTTGCCGGGGTTGTCGAACGTGAGCGTGCGTACGGCGCCCTCGTCCTTCACGTGGAGCGTCACGCGCCGCTCCTGACCAGGCTGCGGAGCTCGCCCTTGAGGATCTTGCCGCTGGCGTTCATCGGCATCGCCGGCACCACGGTGATCCGCTTCGGCACCTTGTAGCCCGCCAGGAACCGGCGGCCGTACGCCTCCAGCTCCTCGGCCGTCGGCGCCTCGTCGCCGCGCGGCACCACGACCGCCACCGGGACCTCGCCCCAGCGCGCGTGCGGGGCGCCGACGACGGCGACGCTGCCGACCTTGGGATGGCCGGCGAGGACGTTCTCGACCTCGGCGCAGTAGACGTTCTCCCCGCCGCTGATGATCATGTCCTTGATCCGGTCGACGACGTAGTAGAAGCCGTCCTCGTCGACGCGGACGAGATCGCCGGAGTGGAACCAGCCACCACGGAACGCCTCGGCCGTCTTCTCGGGCGCGTTCCAGTAGCCCGTCATCACCGTCGGCCCGCGGTAGACGATCTCGCCGACTTCTCCGGGCGGCACGTCGTTCATCTCCGGGTCGACCACCCGGGCCTCGACGCCGAGCATCGGCTTCCCGACCGAGTCGGGCCGTTCGGCGGCGTCCTCCGGCATCAGCACCAGCGCCGAGGAGCAGGTCTCGGTCTGGCCGAAGGCAGAGGTGAGGCTGACCGTTGGGAACGCCGCCCGGATCTCGCGGACCAGCTGAGCGCTGGCCGGAGCCGCGCCCCAGTTGGCGGCCACGAAGTGCGGGAAGCTCCGTCCCGCGAGCGCGGGGTGGCGCACGATCGCCTGCCACTGGGCGGGCACGAAGAACGCCAGGCTGACCTGCTCCCGGTCGAGCACGTCGATCACCTCCGCGGCGTCGAACGCGCCGCTCGGCATCAGCACCATCCGGCCGCCGGTGAACATCGTCGAGAGGTACGTCGCGTAGCCGGCGACGTGGAACATCGGCACCGCGCACAGGCTCACCCGGCAGCTGCTCGGGAACCCCATGTGCGCGTAGCGGGAGGCCACCCAAGAGTGCAGGTTGCGGTGGCTGAGCATCGCGCCCTTGGGCCGCCCGGTCGTGCCCGAGGTGTAGAGGATGACCGCGGCGGTGTCCTCGTCCACCGGGATCTCCGGGTGCGGCCCCGCGGCCGCCAGCTCCGCCTCGTAGTCGTCGGTGTCGGTCACCAGCGTCGCCGTCACCGCGGTCCCGGGCAGCGCCTCCGTGGCGTTCGCCAGCAGCCCGGTGTCGACGAGCAGGGCGCACGCGCCGCTGTCGGCCAGCTGGTAGGTCAGCTCGGCAGGGACGAGCCGGAAGCTCAGCGGTACGGCGATCGCGCCGAGCCTGCTGCAGGCGACCAGCGCCTCGGCGTACTGCGGCCGGTTGGTCATCAGCAGCGCGACCCGCTCGCCCGCGCGCACGCCGCGGTCGGCGAGGACCGTTGCCAGCCTCCCGGCGCGGTCGTGCAGCTCGGCGTACGTCGTGTCGGGGCGCTGCGCTCCGACGAACGTCAGCGCCCGAGCCCGGGGGGCGCTGCGGGCGTGCCGCCCGACCTGCGCGCTCAGCGTCTGGCCCTGGCCGTGGACGCTCAGCTCCGGAGCGGTCCGCTCCTCGTACGCCTGCCCTGCCGACACGTGCATCCTCCTCGACGACCGCTGTCTCCGCAGATCCCTTGGAGTTCATCGTGTGGCCTGCGTCACTCAGGCGCAAAGACCCAGACCGATACCGACCGTTCGGCGCTGCCTATGCCAGAGACGTCAGGCTCGCTGGCGCTTCTGCTCGGCCCTGACCAGCCCGCCGCCGATGATGAGCCGCTGGATCTCGCTGGTGCCCTCGTAGAGGCGGAGGAGGCGGACCTCGCGGTAGATCCGCTCGACGGGGACCTCGCGCATGTAGCCGGTGCCTCCGTGGACCTGGACGGCCTTGTCGGCGACCTGGCCGGCCATCTCGGTGCAGAACAGCTTGGCGACGCTGGGGGCGATGCGGCGGTCCTCGCCGATGTGGTACTTGCGGGCGCACTCGCGGACCAGCGCCTCGCCGGCCAGGACGCCGGTCTGCATGTCGGCGAGGTGGGCCTGCACGAGCTGGAAGTCGCCGATCGGGGTGCCGCCCTGGGTGGCCGCGGCCGCATAGGCGACCGACTCGTCCAGGGCGCGGCGGGCAGCCCCGACGGCGAGGGCGGCGATGTGGACCCGGCCGCGGGCCAGCGAGGACATCGCTGCCTTGTAGCCGACCTGCTCGGAGCCGCCGACGAGGGCGCCGCGGGGGACGCGTACGCCGGTGAAGGTGACGTCGGCGGTCCAGGCGCCCTCCTGCCCCATCTTGCGGTCGTGAGGACCGACCTCGACCCCGGGGGTGTCGGCCGGGACCAGGAAGACCGCGATGCCCGGGTCCTTCCCGGCCGCCTCGCGGGTGCGGGCGAAGACCACGAACAGGCCGGCGATCGGCGCGTTGGTGATGAACCGCTTGGCGCCGTCGATCACCCACTCATCGCCGTTCTGGACCGCCTTGGTCTTCAGCCCCGCCGGGCTGGAGCCGGCACCCGGTTCGGTGAGCGCGAACGAGGCCACGACCTCCCCGGAGGCGATCGGCTCGAGCCACTCCTTGCGCTGCTCGTCGGTGCCGTAGCCGACCAGTACCTGCCCGGCGATGCCGTTGTTGGTGCCAAACATCGACCGCAGCGCCAGGCTGGTGTAGCCCAGCTCCATGGCCAGCTCGACGTCCTGGGTGAGGTTGAGCCCGAGGCCGCCCCACTCCTGCGGGATCGCGTAGCCGAACAGCCCCAGCTCAGCGGCCGCCTGCCGCAGGTCGGCGGGGATCTCGTCGGCCTCCATGATCTCGTTCTCCCGCGGGACGACCCGCTCCCGGACGAACTCGCGGGTCGCCTCGAGGATCTCGGCGAAGTCCTCCGCGGAGACCTGCTCGATGCCGGGCTCGTCGCCCACGCCGGGCCGTGCGGTGCTCGTGGTGCTCATGCCGAGACCTTCTCCCAGACCGCCGCGAGACCCTGGCCGCCCCCGATGCACATCGTGGTGAGGCCGTACGTCGCGTCCTCACGCCGGGCCAGCTCGCGGGCCAGCGAGGCCACCATCCGGCCGCCGGTCGCCCCGACCGGGTGACCCAGCGAGATCCCGGAGCCGTGGACGTTGATCCGCTCATCGGCGAACGGGTCGACCTTCCACTCCCGCATCACCGCCAGCGCCTGGGCGGCGAAGGCCTCGTTGAGCTCGATCAGGTCGATCTGGTCCAGCGTCAGCCCGGCCCGGCCGAGTGCGGCCTCGGTCGCGGGGACCGGGCCGATCCCCATGATCTTGGGCTCCACACCGGCCACCCCCCACGACACCAGCTTCACCAGCGGCCTCAGCCCCAGCTCCTCGGCCTTCGCCCGGGTCGTCACGATGGCCAGCGCGGCAGCGTCGTTCTGCCCGCTCGCGTTGCCCGCGGTCACGGTGGCCTCGGGGTCCTGCTTGCCCATGATCGGCTTGAGCTTCGCCATCGTCTCCAGGCTCGCGTCCGGGCGGGGGTGCTCGTCGGTGACGATCACCTCCTCGCCGGCACGGGTCTTCACGGTGACCGGGACGATCTCCTCGGCCAGGATCCCGTCCTTCTGGGCCGCCACCGCCCGCTGGTGGGACTGCAGCGCGAGCCGGTCCTGCTCCTCGCGCGAGATGGCGTACTGCCTGCGCAGGTTCTCCGCGGTCTCGATCATGCCGCCCGGCACCGGGTGGTCCCGCCCGCCCGCGGTGGACCGGGCCCGGACCAGCGCGTCGTGGACGCGGACGCCGGTGCGCGCGGCGCCCCAGCGCATGTCGGTGGAGTAGAAGATCGCCTGGCTCATCGACTCGATGCCGCCCGCGGCCACCACCTCGGCACCGCCCGAAGCCACCGTCATGATCGCGTTGACGATCGCCTGCAGCCCCGACCCGCAGCGCCGGTCGAGGTGGTAGCCGGTCGTCGTGATCGGCAGCCCCGTGTCCAGCGCCACCACCCGCGCCGAGGCCGGCGCCTCCGAGGAGGCGTTGCACTGACCCAGGATCACCTCCTCAATTACCTCGGGAGCCAGGCCGGTACGGTCCAGCAGCCCCCTCAGCGCCGCGACCCCCAGGTCCACAGCGGTCACGCTCTTGAACATCCCGCCGTACCCGCCGATCGCGGTCCGGACCGGCTCGCAGACGACGACCTCACGCTGGTCACTCATGGCACATGCCTCTCAGTTCAGTCGACCCAGAGGGTCAGGGTGGTTCGGGGGGTGTCCTCGGAGAGGAGTCGGATCGTGGTGCCCTCATCGGTCGAGGTACGACGAAGCGTGGCCGCCGCGCCACAGAACAGCGGTGCGAGGTTGCGGTGCGCCAGCCGGGTCACACCGGTCAGGCCCTCCAGCCGCGCCACCTCCGCCAGGACGATGGTCATCAGCGGCCCGTGGACGACCAGCCCCGGGTAGCCCTCGACCTGGGTGGCGTAGGGGTGGTCGTAGTGGATCCGGTGGGCGTTGGCCGTCGCCGCGCTGAACCGCATCAGCAGGGTGGGGTCGGTGTGGAGCGCCCACTCCCACTCCCCCGTCCGCGTCAGCGGCGGGGCGGGCGCGAGGTCGGCCACCAGCTGCGGCTCGGAGCGGGCACCGGGACCGCGGTAGATCAGGTCCTGGGTCTCCTCGACCGCGAGCTCCCCGCCGGCGAAGAGCCTGGTCACGACCGTGACGACGACGAGCTCGCCGCTCCGCCCGTGCTTCCGCTCGACCGAGGTGACGGTCGCCTCCCGGCGTACGACGTCGCCGACGGCCAGCGGGGCGCGGAAGGTCACCTCCCCGCCGGCGAACATCCGCCTCGGCAGCTCCACCGGCGGCAGGAAGCCCCCGCGTGCCGGGTGGCCGTCGGGTCCGAGCACCGAGGAGGGCGACCAGCGCGGCAGCGCGACCCAGTGCCACAGCGGCGGCAGCGGGTCGCCGGGACCGACGGGCGGCAGACCGTCGTCGAGCAGCGCGTGCAGCGCCGCCACCGGGGCGGGGTCGGCGTACGCCTCGTCGACGACGGTGTGGGGAGCCCAGGTCACATGAGCCTCCCGCCGGTGACCTCGGCGACGGTGCCGGTCATGTAGGAGGACAGGTCCGAGGCGTAGAACAGGGCGACCTTGGCGACCTCCTCGGGCTCGCCGGCGCGGCCCATCGGGATCTCGGCCATCTTCTGGTCCCACGCCTTCTGGGGCATGGCCTCGGTCATGGCCGAGCGGATCAGGCCGGGCTGGATGGCGTTGACGCGTACGCCGTGGTGGGCGACCTCCTTGGCCGCCGCCTTGGTGAGCCCCACGATGCCGGCCTTGGCGGCGGAGTAGTTGGTCTGGCCGACCATCCCGACCTTGCCCGAGAGCGAGGAGATGTTCACGATCGCGCCGCTCCTCTGCTCCCGCATGATCAGCGAGGCGAGCTTCGTGCCGTTCCAGCAGCCCTTGAGGTGCACCGAGATCACGGTGTCGAACTGCTCCTCGGTCATGTTGCGCATGGTCGCGTCGCGGGTGATGCCGGCGTTGTTGACCAGCACGTCGAGCGAGCCCCACGTCTCCACCGCGGCCTTGAGGAGGACTTCCACCTCGTCGTAGACGGTGACGTCGCAGCGCACCGCCTTCGCGACCTCGTCACCACCGGCCAGCCCGTTCAGCTCGGCGACGGCCTTGGCCATCGCCTCCTCGTTCAGGTCGCCGATGACGACCCGGGCGCCCTCGGCGACGTACCGCGTCGCGATCGCCAGTCCGATGCCCTGCGCGCCGCCGGTGACGACGGCGACCTTGCCCTCCAGCAGTCCCATGTGTGGATGCCTCTCGTCCCAGTACTTCTCGTTCAGTACTTCTCGTTCTTGGCGTCGCGGGCGATCACCTGCGCCGCGATCACGTTGCGCTGGATCTCGTTGGTGCCCTCGCCGAGGATCATCAGCGGGGCGTCGCGGAAGTAGCGCTCGACGTCGAACTCGCGGGAGAACCCGTAGCCGCCGTGCACCCGCATCGCGTCCAGCGCCACCTCCATCGCCGTCTCGGAGGCGAACAACTTGGCCATCCCGGCCTCCAGATCGGCGCGTACGCCGGAGTCCAGCCGGTCGGCGGCGTCCAGGGTCAGCAGCCGGGCCGCCCGCATCTTGGTGGCCATGTCGGCGATCAGGTTGCCCACCGACTGGTGCTTCCAGATCGGCTTGCCGAATGACTCCCGCTGCTGGGCGTAGGCCACCGCGGCCTCCAGCGCCGCCTGACCCACCCCGAGCGCCCGAGCGGCGACCTGCACCCGCCCGACCTCGAGGCCGCGCATCATCTGCCCCCAGCCCCGGTCCGGCACCCCGCCGAGCACCGCGGTGGCCGGCACCCGCATCCCGTCGAAGGAGAGCGTGCACGCCTCCACACCCTTGTAGCCCAGCTTCGGGATCTTCGGGCTGACCTCGAAACCCGCCGGCGCCGGACCGTGCTCGCCGCCGGTCTCGACCAGCACCACGCTCATCCCGGCGTGCGCCGGGTTCGCGTCCCGGTCGGTGCGGCACAGCAGCCCGACCAGCCCGGAGTGGGCGGCGTTCGAGATCCACGTCTTCGAGCCGTTGATGACCAGGTCGTCCCCGTCCGCGCCCGACTCCCGTACGGCGTAGGTGCGCATGTTCTGCAGGTCCGAGCCACCGCTCGGCTCGGTCAGCGCCATCGTCGCCCGCAGCTCCCCGGTCGCCATCCGCGGCAGGTAGGTCGACTGCTGCTCGGGCGTGCCGAACGTCTTGATCAGGTAGGTGATCACCGAGTGCCCGCCGATCGCCCCCGCCAGGCTCATCCAGCCCCGCGCCAGCTCCTCGGTCACCCGCGCGAACGCCGCCGTGCTCACGTCCACCCCGCCGTGCTCCGCCGGCGCCAGCAGCCCGAAGAAGCCCAGCTTCTTCATCTCCTCGATCAACGGCTCCGGATACGTGTCCGACTCCTCGAACCGGCGCACCTCCGGCTTCACCCGCTCGTCCACGAACTCCCGGACGAGCGCGATCATCTCCTCCTCGTCCGCACTGAGGCTGGTCATGCGTTCTCCTTCTGTCCGAGCTGCTCGAGGATCCGCCGGGCCCGGTCGAGCACCGGCTTGTCGACCATGGCGCCATCGACCCTCGCGACCCCGGTGCCGGGGTCGACGGCGGCGAGGACACTCCTCGCCCAGGCCGCCTCCTCGTCGGTCGGCCGGAAGACGCCGAGCACGGTTGGGACCTGGCGTGGGTGGATGCAGAGCTTGCCGGCGTAGCCGAGCCGGCGGGCGGCGGTGGCCTCCTCGTGGAGACCGGCGTCGTCGTCGATCGCGGCTCGTACGCCGTCGACCGGCCCCGGCAGGCCGGCGACCGCCGAGGCAAGCACGACCGCCGAGCGTGCGGCCAGGAGCGCCTCCCGGTCGAGCGGGTCGACGCCCAGCTCGACGGCGAGGTCGAAGGTGCCGATCGCCAGCCGCACGACGCCGGGCACGCCGGCGACCTCCCGCGCGTCGAGGATCCCGGTCGCGGTCTCCACGAGCGCGACCACCGGCGTACGCGCGGCCAGGGACTCCAGCGCCTCTCCGGGCTCGGCCTTCGGCAGGACGACCGCGGCGGCATGACCGGCCACGGCCGCGACGTCCGCCTCGTGCCACGGCGTACCGACCGCGTTGACGCGTACGGCGGCACCCATCCCATGCGGCAGAGCCCCGTCGCCCAGCCAGGCCGCCACCGCCTCCCGGGCGCTCTCCTTCTCCCCCGCCGGCACGGCGTCCTCGAGGTCGACGACCACCACGTCCGCCCCCGCGGCGGCCGCCTTCGCGAACCGCTCCGGCCGGTTACCGGGGACGAACAGCAGCGCTCGCGCGGAGCTCGTGAGGTCGGGCGCGGGTCCGGTCATCCGAGGATCCCGTCCGCGTGCAGCGCGGCGAGCCGGTCGGCGTCGAGGCCGAGGCTCTCGGCGAGCACCTCGTCGGTGTGCTCGCCCACCCGCGGCGCGGGTCCGGCCGGCGCCTGCCGGCCGTCCATCACGAGCGGCGAGCCCGGCGCCAGATGGGGGCCGACGCCGGGCTGGTCCAGCTCTGCGAACAGCGGGCTGCCGCGCAGCGCGGCCGCGTCGTCCGCGGCGAGGTCGTCGAAGGTGCGGTACGCCGAGACCAGCGCCCGTGTGCCCCGCAGCAGCGGCTCGAGCTCCGCCCACGGCGTCCTCGAGAAGACCCCCTCGAGCAGGCCGGAGATGACGCCGCGGCAGCGGTACCGCTCCGCCTCGTCCTCCAGGTCGGCGTCCAGCGCCTTCTCCACGGCGTGCATCGCGTCCACCAGGCCGGTCGCCTCGAGCAGCCGACGCCAGTGCGAGCCGGTCAGCACCACGAGCATGAAGCGCACCCCGTCGGCCGACACGAAGTCGCGCCCGTAGGTGCCGTAGACGTCGTTGCCGGACGCGCCTCGGCCGACCCCGCCCAGCTGCGCCTCGGCGAGGTAGCCCAGCGCACCCGCGGTCGCCAGCGCGACGTCCTCCAGGGCCAGCCGCACCTGCTGCCCCTTCCCGGTCAGCCGGCGCTCCCGCTCCGCGGCCAGCAGTCCGGTCGCGAGGTAGAGCCCGGCCGCGACGTCCCACGCCGGCAGGACGTGGTTGACCGGTCGCCGCGCTCGGTCGCCGGGACCGTCCGCGGGCCCGGTGACGTAGGGGAAGCCGGTCTCGGCCTGCACCGTGTAGTCCACCGCCGTCCCGCCGTCGCGCCGCCCGGTCAGCAGCACGTGGATCACGTCCTCGCGGCGCTCACGCAGGCCGGCGTACGCCAGGTCGGGCCAGCGCTCGCTGTTGCTCACCACGATGCCGTCACCGGCGACGATCAGCTCGGCCACCAACGCGCGTCCCTCGGGCCGGGTCAGGTCGACCGCGACGGCCCTCTTGCCCTTGTTGAGACCGCTCCAGTAGAGACTGGTCCCGCTCGCCGCCCTCGGCAGCCGCGTCCGGTCCGGGGCGCCCCCGAGCTGCTCGACGCGGATGACCTCCGCCCCCAGCTGCCCGAGCACCATCCCCGACAGCGGCGTGGCGACGTAGCTCGACAGCTCCACGATCCGCAGGCCCGCCAGTGGGCCAGTAGCAGTCTCCGGCACCCGACCATTCAAGTCCCGGAGTGACCACCAGCACAAAGACCCCTGTCCGATCCGCTCGTTAGGTCGGGCCTATGCCCTCGCCGGCGGGCGGGGACGGAGGCGCCGACGATGGTGAGCGCGAGGTCGGCGTAGCGACGGGCGAGCTCGTCGACGCCGATGGCGCCGTCGGGGCGGTACCACTGGGTGATGTCGTTGCAGGCGGCGATGATGGCCCGCCGCGCGTCGTCGGGGTAGGGCGTGGAGAACTCACCGCTCGCGACGCCGCGCTCGATCACGGTGCGGAACTGGTCGGCGGCCTCGTCGAGGCGGCGCCGGTACGCCGCCTGCTGCTCGGGCTGGAGGCTGCGGCCCTCCGAGAGGACCACCGAGCTGCGGACCGGATGGTCGACGCGGTAGCGCACGGTGGCGCCGACCAGCGCGGCCAGCTGCTCGGCGGCGGTCTCGCCGCCTGCCGCGAGCGCGTCGCGGCAGGCGGCGAAGTAGTGGTCGAGGTCCTCGTCGAGGATCGCGGCCAGGAGGTCGTGCTTGCCGGGGTACCAGTAGTAGAGCGCGGACAGGCTCACCCCCGCGCGGTGCGCGATGTCGCGCACCGACGCGGCGGCGTACCCGCGCTCGGCGAACTCCTGGCGGGCTGCCGAGACCAGCCCCTGGCGCCCTGGCCGCATGGATTCCCCGGATCTCCTCAGAGCAGCTCGAGGATGGTGGCGTTGGCCATGCCGCCGCCCTCGCACATGGACTGCAGACCGTAGCGGATGCCCTGGTCCCTCATGTGGTGCACCAGGGTCGTCATCAGCCGGGCGCCGGAGCCTCCGAGCGGGTGGCCGAGGGCGATGGCGCCGCCGTTGGGGTTGAGCTTGGCGTAGTCGGCGCCGGTCTCCTTCAGCCAGGCCATCGTGACGCTGGCGAACGCCTCGTTGATCTCGAAGGCGCCGATCTCCTCGAGCGAGAGCCCGGACCGCTCGAGCACCTTCTTCGTGCCCGGGATCGGCCCCTTCAGCATCGTGATCGGGTCGACGCCCACGACGGTGCCGGTGTGGAAGCGCGCGATCGGGGTCCAGCCGTTCCTGGCTGCGATCTCGGAGGTCGTGATCAGCAGGGCGGCGGCGCCGTCGGAGATCTGCGAGGAGTTGCCGGCGTGGATGACGCCGTCCTCCTTGAACACGGTCTTGAGCCCGGCCATCTTCTCCAGCGTGCCGCCGCGGCGTACGCCCTCGTCGGTGTCGAACAGCCGGGTGCCGCCCGCGGGGTCGTTCGGGTCGGTGACCTCGACCGGCGCGAGCTGGTCCTTGAACCTGCCCTCGTCGATGGCGGCGGCCGCGCGGGCGTGGGAGTCGAGCGCGTGCTGGTCGAGCTCCTCGCGGGTGAGCCCGAACTCCTCCGCGATCATCTCGGCCCCGAGGCCCTGGTTGAAGCCGTTGACCTGATAGCGCTCCTTGACGAGCGGGCCGTATGGCTCACCGAACTGGCCGCCGGCGCGGGTCGAGCCCATCGGGACCCGCGACATCGACTCGACGCCGCCGGCGACGGCGATGTCGTACTGGCCGGCGATGACCCCGGCGGCGACCTGGTGGACCGCCTGCTGCGAGGAGCCGCACTGCCGGTCGATGGTGAGGCCGGGGACCGACTCGGGCCAGCCGGCGGCGAGGACGGAGTAACGGCCGATCGAGCCGGTCTGCTCGCCGACCTGCGACACGCAGCCCCAGACAACGTCGTCGACGGTGACGGGGTCGAGGCCGTTGCGCTCGGCGAGGGTCCTGAGGACGTGGGCCGAGAGGTCGGCCGGGTGGATGCCGGAGAGCGCGCCGCCGGGCTTGCCCTTCCCGACGGGGGTTCGTACGGCGTCGACGATGACTGCGTCACGCATGGTGGTGTCCCTTCCGCCGCTCAGAGTCCGAGCGACTTGCTGATGATGGTCTTCATGACCTCGCTGGTGCCGCCGTAGATCCGGGAGACCCGGGTGTCGGCGTACAGGCGGGCGATGGGGTACTCGGTGATGTAGCCGTAGCCGCCGTGCAGCTGCAGGCACTTGTCGATGACCCGGCCGGCCACCTCGGTGCAGAACAGCTTGGCCTTGGCCGCGTCGGCGACGCTGAGCTCGCCCTCGTCGAGCAGCTCGAGGGCACGGTCGGCCATCAGCCGGGCCGCCTCGGTCTCGGTGGCGCACTCGGCGAGCACGAACTTGGAGTTCTGGAACGCTGCGACCGGCTGGCCGAAGACGGTCCGTTCCTTCACGTACGCCGTCGCGTGGGCGATCGCCGCCTCGGCCGCCGCCGCGCCGCCGAGCGCGATCGAGAGCCGCTCCTGCGGCAGGTTGTGGCCGAGGTAGGAGAAGCCCTGGCCCTCCTCGCCGAGCAGGTTGTCGACCGGCACCCGCACGTCGGTGAACGAGAGCTCGGCGGTGTCGGAGGTCTTCAGCCCGATCTTCTGCAGCTTCTTGCCGACCGCGAACCCCTCGGACGTCGTGTCGACGCAGAGGATCGAGAGGCCGGCCCGGCGGTTGCCCGGGTCGAACGGGCTGGTCCGGCAGACGACCAGGATCAGGTCGGCGAGGGCGCCGCCGGTGATGAAGGTCTTCGCGCCGTTGAGGATGTAGTGGGAGCCGTCGTCGGAGAGCACCGCCTTGGTGCTGATGTTGGCGAGGTCGGAGCCGGTGCCGGGCTCGGTCATCGCGATGGCGGTCATGATCTCGCCGGTCGCGAACCCGGGCAGCCAGCGCTTCTTCTGCTCGTCGGTGGCGTACGCCATCAGGTAGGGCAGGATCAGGTTGGCGTGCACCGAGGAGCTGCCGAAGCCGACGCCCGCGCGGGCGCACTCCTCGATGATGATCGCGTTGAACTTGAAGCTCTTCTCCCCACCGCCGCCGTACTCCTCGGGGACCTGGATGCCGAGCAGGCCGACCTCGCCGAGCCGGTGGTAGAACTCCCGCGGCGGGTGGCCGGCCTCCTCCCACTCGTGGTGGACCGGCACGACCTCCTTCTCGATGAAGTCGCGCACCATGGCGCGGAACGCCTGGTGGTCCTCGTTGTAGATCGTGCGCTTCACTGGTCGTTCTCCTGTCGTACGTCGTCGGGTCAGTCGGGCATCCGGAAGACCGCCTCCTGGGCGGTCGAGGCGACCAGCTCACCGGCGGCGCTCCACACCTCGCCGCGGGCGAACGTGCGGCCGTCGGCCTCGAGGCGGCTGCTCATCCGGAACAGCAGCCACTCGTCGGCGCGGACGGGCCGGTGGAACCAGATCGCGTGGTCGAGCGAGGCGATCGACCCGCCCTCCGGTCGCTCCCCTCCGGGGAAGCGCAGGAAGGCCGTCGGCGCGAGCGTGACGTCGGTCAGGTAGGCCATCCCGCAGGCGTGGGCGGCGCCCAGGTCGCCGAGGTCGCCGAGGATCCGGAGCCAGCCGTCGCGCTCGAGGGCGCCGTCGGGCCCCGCGTGGCGCGGCGCCTCGCGCATCTCGGGCGGCACCTCGCGCCAGGCCAGCCGGTGCTTGATCGGCGAGTCGGCGCCGCGGTCGGCGAAGCCGTCGTGCAGCCCCTCGGGGCCGGGCGGCTCGTCGAGCAGCCGGGGCTGCCGGCGCACGCCGCCGGCCCGGTCGGGCCGCTTGAAGGAGGCGGTCATCATGAACGCCTCCCGGCCCCTCTGCTCGAGGTCGACGCGGCGCACGGAGTAGCTCGAGCCGTCGCGGACATGCGTCGTCGCGAACTCCGCCGGCCCGCTCGCGTCGACGGCGTACAGGAAGTAGGCGTGCAACGAGTGGACCTGCCGGTCCGGCGGCACGTCGTCGTAGGCCGCCGCGAGCGCGTGCGCGAGCACCGAGCCGCCGTAGGCACGGGACAGGACGTAGCCGCCGTGGCAGACGCCGGTGTAGCGCCCCTCCCCCGCCCGGGTCAGGTCGACGATGTCGCCGTAGACGATCCCGGCGGCGGTGCCGCCGTGGGGGGACTCGACCGACACGCTGGTCACCCCGGCACCCCGACCCTCTGGTAGCTCGCGCGCAGCTCGGTCTTGAGAACCTTGCCCGCCGCGGACGTCGGCAGGGCGTCGACGAGGACGACCTCGCGGATCCGGGAGTACGGCGCGACCCGCTCGGCGACGTAGGCCATCAGCTCCTCGGCCAGGCTGTCGGCGCGCCCGGCGTACGACGGGGCCGGGACCACGAACGCGACCGGGATCTCGCCGACGTCCGGCTGCGGCGCACCGATGACGCTGGCCTGCGCGACGGCGGGGTGGCGCACGAGCAGCTCCTCGAGCGGACTGGGGTAGACGTTGTAGCCCTTGTAGATCAGCATGTCCTTCGCCCGGCCGACGAGGTAGAGCCAACCGTCCTCGTCGAGGCGGCCGAGGTCGCCGGTGCGCAGCCAGCCGTCGACGTACTGCTCCGCGGTGAGCTCGGGGTGGTTGCGGTAGCCGACGGTGATCTGCGGGCCGCGGGCCCACACCTCGCCGGTCTCCCCGACCGGGAGCTCGGGGCCGCCGCCGAGCTCGTGGATCGACAGCTCGGTGTCGAAGACCGGCGCCCCGACCGACCCCTTCGGCACGACCCCGGGCTCGAGCGGGTGGAGGGTGAGGCACATGGTCGCCTCGGTGAGGCCGTAGCCCTCGACGACCAGCGCGTTGGGGAACACCTCGGAGAGCCGCTCGAGGGTCGCGGTCTCGATCGGCGCGGCACCGGAGTTGACCACCTTGACCGAGGAGAGGTCATGGTCCTCGATGCCGGGCACCGCGAGCAGGGCATGGAACAGCGCCGGGGAGCCGGGCAGCCCGGTGACGCCGCGCTGCTCGATCGTCTCGACGAAGCGACTCGGCTCGAACCGGCCGAACATGATCACCTCGGCGCCGCCCAGCACGTTGGTGTTCTGCGAGATCAGCCCCATCGCGTGGAAGAGCGGCGCCAGCGCGACGACCGTCCCCGCGCCGGGTGCCGAGATGTGCGGGTTGGCCGCCCCCGGGACCGGCTCGACGTAGATCCCGCCCTCCTCGTCGACCGCCGGCAGCGCGCCGCCGCGGAAGCAGACCGTCTGGATGGTGTTGGCCACGACGTTGCGGTGCAGTGCGATCACCGCCTTCGACCGGCCGGTCGTGCCACCGGTGAAGGAGAGCTGCGCGACGTCGTCGGGACCGACCTCGCGGTCGTGCATCGGCTCGGCGTCGAGCAGGTCCTCGAACCGCGCGTACGTCGTCGCCGGCAGGCCGTCCGGCACCTCGCCCGGCGCCGCGTGGGTCGCCGGCACCAGCACGACCAGGCGTACGCCGGGGGCGGCGGCCTCGGCCAGCCGCGCGACCGTGGTCGGGTGGGAGAGCACCGCGACGACGCCGGCCTCGTCGAGCTGGTCGCGCAGCAGGGCGGCCGGGAGCGCCGGGTTGACCGGCGTGACGACCGCGCCGGCCAGCAGGATGCCGTAGTAGCCGACGGTGAACCACGCCGAGTTCGGCAGGTGCAGTGCCACCGTCTCGCCGCGCCCCACACCGAGGCCGCGCAGGCCACCGGCCACGCGCCGGGCAGCGGCGTACAGCTCGGCGTACGTCAGGGTCAGGTCGCCGTCGCGGAGCGCGACGTGGTCGGGGAACCGCCGGGCCGACCCCGCCAGCAGGTCGCCGACGGTGGCCCCCTCGGGGTAGTCGAGGTGGAAGCCCGGCATCCCCGCCGGCAGATAGCGACCCATGGATCTCCCTCGGTGGTGGCGTTGAACGATCGTTAAGTTAGCCTCCCGTTGGTGTGACGGCAACCACAGGACCGCAAGGATGGGGCACATGAAGCTGGGACTCTCACTGGGCTACTGGGGCGCGCGCATGCCGGGCGGGCTCACCGGGCCGACCGGGACGGTCGCGCTGGCCGAGCAGCTGGGCTACGACTCGGTCTGGACCGCGGAGGCGTACGGCTCCGACGCCCTCACGCCGCTCGCGTGGCTGGGCGCCTCGACGACGCGGCTGCGGCTCGGTACCGGCATCGTGCAGCTCTCTGCGCGGACGCCGACGGCGACAGCCATGGCGGCGATGACGATGGACCAGCTCTCAGGCGGCCGGATGGTGCTCGGCGTCGGCGCGTCCGGCCCGCAGGTGGTCGAGGGCTGGTACGGCCAGCCCTACCCGAGGCCGCTGGCGCGGACTCGGGAGTACGTCGAGATCCTGCGCGCGACGATCCGCCGCGAGAAGGTGGTGCACGACGGGGCGCAGTACCAGATCCCGTACGCCGGCGGCTACGGCCTGCCCTCCTCCGGGCTCGGCAAGCCGCTGCGCTCGACCCTCCACCCGGTGCGCGAGGACCTCCCGATCATGCTCGCCGCCGAGGGACCGAAGAACGTCGCGCTCGCGGCCGAGATCGCCGACGGCTGGCTGCCGCTCTTCTACAGCCCGCACGACACCGGCTTCTACGACGACGCGCTCGCCGAGGGGTTCGGCCGGCCCGGCGCCCGGCGTGGGCCTGCGGACTTCGAGATCATCTGCCCGGTCACCGTCGTCGTGGACGACGACGTGGAGCGGGCGGCCGACGCCGTACGCCCCTATCTCGCGCTGTACGTCGGCGGGATGGGCGCGAAGGGGGCCAACTTCCACCACGAGGCGGTCGCCCGCCTCGGCTACGAGGACGTGTGCGCGAAGATCCAGGACCTCTACCTCGAGGGCCGCAAGGACGAGGCGGCCGCGCTCGTGCCCACCGAGCTCGTCGAGAAGATCGCGCTGGTCGGGCCGAAGGAGAAGATCCGCGATGACCTCGCACCCTGGCTGGAGTCGCCGGTCACCACGATGAACATCGGCGCTGACGAGACGACGCTGCGCACCATGGCCGAGCTCGTCCTCTGATCCACGTCCCCACCGAGGTTCCTTAGCGTGCCTGCATAGCCTTGGGCGATAGGTCCGATCGGCATGCGGTCTTTGTGGCCTACGGCACAGCCTTGGTGAACTGCGTCACACGAAGGGAGGGCGGTCCTCTCTCACCACACGAAAGGGCCCGACATGGCCACGACCGAGCACATCGAGACGCACCCCGGGATGCTCGCCGACGTACGCGAGCGACGGGTCCCCCTGGAGCAGCCCGCCGCCACGCGGATAGGCAACCCGATGCCGATCGCCGTCGGGCTGCTCGCCTTCCAGCTCCTCCTCTTCGGCGTCGAGTGGTGGAACACCGACGTCGCCACCATCGGCAAGAGCGGCGTCGCCGCAGCCAACGAGTACTCCCTGCTCGTCGCCGGCATCGCGCAGTTCACCGCCGGCGTCATCTGCTTCTTCCGCGGGGAGGGCTACCGCGGCCAGATCGCCTCGATGTTCGGGCTCTGGCTGGTCGGGTTCTTCCTGCTCGCCCGGGACGAGGAGGCGCCCCCGATGTCCGCCGCGTGGTTCCTCTTCGGCCTGGTCCTGCCGCTCGTCGTCATCATGATCCCGGCCGTGCTCAGCAGGGTGTGGCCCTTCGTCGTCGCGTTCGGCTCGATCATCGTCATGTGCGTCACGGCGGGCCTCGGGTTCCGCGGCATCAGCAACGAGTCGGCCAAGGCGGCGGCCGGCGGCACCCCCGACCTCGGCGGCTACGTCACGCTGCTCCACGTCGCCTCGGTCTTCGCCTGGGTCTGCGTCGCGGCCCTCGTCGTGATCATGGTCGAGGACGTCCTGCGCGAGGCCGGGATCCTCAGGCCCAAGGCGCACTGACCCGCTCGAAGCGGACGCCCAGTTGCCAACCCTCGGCGAAGGCCGAGGTGTCGGGCGGGCAGGAGTCCCCGGTTCACCGGGGACTCCGGAGCTTCCCGGGCACCATTTCGCCCCGGAAGTTCCGTCATTGCCTGGGCGTTGTGACCAGTGGGGCCGCTGTGACGAGCGTACGACGGTCAGAAGCCCAGCCGGCGCAGCTGGCGGGGGTCGCGCTGCCAGTCCTTGGCGATCTTGACGTGCAGGTCGAGGTAGACGGGCACGCCGAGCAGGTCGGCGATCTGCAGGCGGGCCCGCTTGCCGACGTCCTTGAGCCGGGTACCGCGGTGGCCGATGACGATCCCCTTCTGCGAGTCCCGCTCGACGTACAGCGTCGCGTGGACGTCCATCAGCGGGCGGTCCTCGTCGCGGCCCTCGCGAAGGCCCATCTCCTCGACGACCACGGCGATGGAGTGCGGGAGCTCGTCGCGTACGCCGTCGAGGGCCGCCTCACGGATCAGCTCCGCGACGAGGACCTCGTCGGGGCTGTCGGTCAGCTCGCCCTCGGGGTACAGCGGCGGCCCCTCCGGCAGGAGCCCGACGAGCAGGTCCTCGAGGAGGGTGACCTGGTCGCCCACCGTGCTGGAGACGGGCACCAGCTCCTCCCACTGGATGCCGAGCTCGTCGCCGAGCGCCTGGATCGAGAGCAGGTGCTCGGCGATCCGCTCGGGGCTCGCGAGGTCGGTCTTCGTCGCGACCGCGACCTTCTTCACCCGCTTCAGCTTGGCGAGCTCGGTCGCGATGAACCGATCTCCGGGGCCGACCTTCTCGTTGCACGGGAAGCACATCGCGACGACGTCGACCTCGGACCAGGTCGTCTGCACGAGGTCGTTGAGCCGCTCGCCCAGCAGCGTGCGCGGGCGGTGGAAGCCGGGTGTGTCGACGAGGACCAGCTGGGCGTCGGGCCGGTGGACGATGCCGCGTACGACGGAGCGCGTCGTCTGCGGCTTGTCGGAGGTGATCGCCACCTTCCGGCCGACCAGCGCGTTGGTGAGCGTCGACTTGCCGGCGTTGGGCCGGCCGACGAAGGAGGCGAACCCACTGCGGAACGCCGGGGCCGGGTCGGTGTCGCTCACTGCTGCTCCTGCGCCTCGTCGTACCTCTGCCAGATCTGTTCGTCCGACAGCCCGGCGGCCTTCCCGGCGCGGTAGATCGGCCCGGGATCGACGGCGCGTGGCCGGCGTACGGCGCCGCCCCGCCAGTAGCCCATGACGTCGTAGGCGTGCGGGTCGAGCCGCCGCTCGCGCATGAGGTGCTTGCGGATCGCCCGCATCTGCGACGACTCCCCGGCCATCCAGAAGTAGCCGTCGCCCTCGGGCCAGTCGATCCCCTCGACGACCTCCGCCAGCGCGCTCGTGCCCTCGGCGGGCGGCGCCAGCCAGGTGACGTCGGGGACGTCGGGCAGGTAGCCCGGCAGGTCGTCGGGCACCTCGGCCCAGATCCGGGTCGGCAGGGTAGTGGTCTCGGCGATCCGGGCCATCGCCGGCATCGCCGTCAGATCGCCGACCAGCAGCAGCCACGAGGCGCCGTCGGGCTCGGCGTACGACCCCTTCGGCTCGGTGATCGTCACCGTCTCCCCCACGACGTCCGGCCGGCTTGCCCACTCGGTGACGAGGCCGACCTCGTGGACGACGACGTCGACGGTCAGCTCGGCGTCACCGGAACCGGGGCCGGGCGGAGTCCAGGACCTCACCGTGTAGTAGCGGGATTGGAACTGCCCGGGGACCACGAGGCCGACCCACTCGTCGGGGACGCCCGTCGACGCGAACCCCGCCAGCCCCTCGCCGCCCAGCACCAGCCGGACCAGATGAGGCGAGAGCTGCTCGCGACGGAGTACGACGGCGGCGTACTGCTGGGCCCTGGTGCTCATCGCATCCAAGGCTATCCGCGCGCGTCACTCCCCCGGCAATCTGCGCAGCCGGCGCCGGCAGCCCGCCGGCCCCGCGCTCAGACCCCGAACGTGTGGCGCAGCGGGTAGCCCGAGGCGCCGGAGACGGTCTTGGTCGCGAGCACGTGGTGGAGCTGGATCTGGTTGCGCTCGAAGCCGAGCCGCGAGCCGGCCATGTAGAGCCCCCAGACCTTCGCGGTGCCGAGGCCGACCTCGTCGACGCAGGCGTCCCAGTTGTCGACGAGGTTCTTGTTCCAGCCGGTCAGCGTCTTGGCGTAGTGCACCCGGATGTTCTCGTGGTGCTGCACCTCGAGGCCGGCGTTCTCCACCGCGGTGACGATCGTGCCGGAGCCGATCAGCTCGCCGTCGGGGAAGACGTAGCGGTCGATGAACGCCCCGGCGCTGGCGCGCGAGGTGTTCTCCGGCCGGGTGATGCAGTGGTTGAGCAGGCGGCCCTGGTCCTTGAGCTTGGACCGGATGAAGCCGAAGTACGCCGGGTAGTTGGCCACCCCGATGTGCTCGGTGAGGCCGATGGAGCTGACCGCGTCGAAGTCGCCCTCGGCGACGTTGCGGTAGTCGGAGAAGCGCACCTCGGCGAGGTCGTCGAGCCCCTGCCGCTTGATCTCCTCCTGGGCCCAGGTCGCCTGCTCGCGGGAGAGCGTGACGCCGAGCGCCTTCACGCCGTAGTGCTTGGCGGCGTGCCGGACCATGCCGCCCCAGCCGCAGCCGAGGTCGAGCAGCCGCTGTCCGGGCTCGAGGTCGAGCTTGCGGCAGATGAGGTCGTACTTGGCGTCCTGCGCCTCCTCCAGGGTCGCGTCCTCGGTCGGGAAGAGCGCGCAGGTGTAGGTCATCGACGGGCCGAGGACGTACTCGTAGAACGTGTTCGACACGTCGTAGTGGTGATGGATCGCGTCGGCGTCGCGCTGCTTGCTGTGGCGGCCCCAGGTGAGCGCGTTGAGGGAGGCGTGGCGCAGCCCCTCGACCTTGTGCCGCCAGGCGGGGAGATGCTCCTGCGGCGGCGGGGCCGGCGGGCGGAAGTTCTTCAGGCCCAGGCTGCGGACGAGGCCGACGAGCTCGGCCGGCTTCGGCAGCTTGAAGTCGGTCTTGTCGAGGACCAGCGAGAGCAGCGGGTACGGGTCGCCCGGGTGGGTGCCCTCCAGCTCGAGGTCGCCGCTGACGTAGGCACGGGCGAGGCCGAGGTCACCGGGGGCGGTGAGGATGTAGGACAGCCCGCGCGGCGTCAGCAGCCGCATCCCGAACTCGCTGTCGACGTTGCCCGCGACGCTGCCGTCGTACGCGCTGATCCTGATGGGGATGCCGTCGGCGAACAGCGAGTCGATGGTTCCTGCGATGCCCTGCTTGTGGTCCGGAGTGCTCACCGGCGCTTCACCGCCTTGTCGTAGAGGCTCGTCAGCCTGTCGTCGGGGTCGTACGTCGCCTTCACGGCGGCCAGGTTGGCACCGTCGTAGAGGTCGTCGAAGGTCTCGCGGTCGTAGAAGGCCTCGGAGTAGAGGGACTTGTGGCCGCCGAGCTCGTGGACGCGCTGCTCGATCGCGCGGTTCTTGGGGGCGTCGACCGCCTCGGGGCCGACGTGGACGGTCCCCCAGAATCCGGCGTTGACGTAGAGCCTCCCCGGCTCGAGGGGGTACGACGGCCACTTCCGCGGCTCGTCGGCGGCGTCGGTCGGGACCCCGGTCGAGACGAGTGGGCAGAGCCACACCGGCCGCATGCCGACCTCGTCGTCGAACCACTCCAGGAACGCCGGGAGGTTCTCGACCGGCACCTCGACGTCCTGGATGACGCGCTCGCGCAGCGGGCGTCCGGCGCGCCGGTCGAGCCGGTCGGCGATGTCGAGTCGGCGATCGAGGGCGATGAGCTTCATGTAGACGTCGGAGCGGCGCCAGCGCCGCGGCCAGACTCGGCGCAGGAGCGGGTTCTGGGCACCGAACGCGCGCGAGCACCAGAACCAGTCGGTGTCCCAGCGCCACAGGTAATCGTAGGTCGTGAGCAGGTCGGTCTCACGCTCCTGGATCGAGCGGTAGTAGACCTGCTGGCCGGTGTAGTCGCTCGGGCCCTGGCCGCTGGCAGGGTCGGTTGCCTGCTCGGACCAGGTGGCGAGGGTCAGGAAGTACTCCCCCGGCGCGAACGCCACGCCGTCGAGCCCGTCGACCCGGGTGCCGTCGTACTCCTTGGTCTCGACGATGTCGGCGATGGTCTTGGCGAGGACGCCGAGGTCGTCGAAACGGACGTGGCGCAGCGCGACGTAGCTCGGCACCGGCTCCAGCCTGATCTTCAACCGGGTGGCGTAGCCGAGCGAGCCATAGGAGTTCGGGAAGGTGTCGAACAGGTCGTCGCCGGGCCGGGTGGTCACGACCTCGCCGGCGCCGGTGAAGACGTCCATCTCGAGCACCGACTCGTGGGGCAGGCCGTTGCGGAAGCTGGTCGACTCGATGCCGAGGCCGGTCACGGCGCCGCCGAGCGTGATGGTGCGCAGCTGCGGGACGACGTACGGGATGAGGCCCGAGGGCAGGGTCGCGTCGACGAGGTCCTCGTAGGTGCACATGCCCTGGACATCGGCGGTCCGGGCGACCGGGTCGACCTCGATCACGCCGTTCAGGCCGCTCACGTCGAGGCCGGGCGCGGTCGACGCGGCACGAGGGCGGAAGAGGTTGGTCGTCCGCTTAGCGAGACGGACCGGAGCCCCCGCCGGGATCGCGGCGTACGACGCCCTCAGCCGCGCGACGGCGGCCTCGTGCAGCTTCCAGGCGGAGCGGTCTGTCACGACCGTCAACGTACTCCCCATCGATGTCCGCGGGGTTTCGGGGGCGGTCCGACCCCGAGCGTGACCGGCGAGTAGTCTCCGGAACCCCCACCACAAGCCTGCGCATGCCTCTGGAGGCCCCACCTTGTCCAGCGCTGCCCACCGAGACGCCGTCGCCACCCTCTCGGAGAAGGCCACGCCCTACTTCGTCGAGAACCAGCTGAAGTGGCGGAGCAAGCCGGTCAGCCAGGCCCGGCTCGCGCTCGCCATCGACCAGCTCGTGGCCCACATGCGCGACAAGAAGGTCGACATGGCGACCATGACCGGGCTGACCGCCTACCGCGACGACGACGGCATCCACGTCACCATCGAGCTCGGCACGCTGCCGCTGGAATGAGCCGCCGGCTCAGCGCTGGCGGCGCGGGTCGGACGGCCGAGCGCCAAAGTGTCACCGTGACAATTCCAAACTGTCACGGTGACACTTTGGCCGGGTCGCCGCCGGCCACGATCTGGCGCAGCGCTGCGACGTGGCCCTCGAACGCCTCCCGGCCCCGATCGGTCAGGCGAGCCCGCAGCCGGTGGCGGCTGCCGTCGAGGCGGCGCTCGGTGGCGACGTACCCGGCGTCCTCGAGGGTGGCGAGCTGCTTGGAGAGCGCCGAGTCGGAGAGGTTGAGCCGTTCGCGCAGGTAGCCGAACTCGGCCCAGTCGGCGGCGGCCAGTGTCGCGACGAGCGTGAGCCGGGTGCTCGGGTGGATGAGCTCGTCGAACCTCGCCGCCGTCATGCCCGAACGGCCCTGCGGAGCACGCGCAGGATCTCGGGGCCGCCGAACCCGACGAGCACCGCGATGATCGCGGCGGCCCAGATCGCCGGGTGGCCGGTGCCGTCCGCGTCCAGTGCGAGGGCGGCGGCGACGGTGAGCGCGACCAGGGCGAGGAGCATCCCGATCACGACGAGCGGCGTACGACGACCGGCGACCGCCGCGCTCACCCGGACGTCCCCCGTGCGCTGCCGCCCGTCGAGGAGGCGCGACGCGACCGTCGAGTGGCCGGCCCCGAAGAGCAGTGTCGCGACGGCGGCGAGCCACTCCGGAGCGACGTCACCGGCCACGCCGAGCACCAGCCAGCCGGCGGCCATGCCCCACCAGTAGAGCCGCGGCAGGCCGACCTCCGCGGCCATCCGCTCACGCGCGCCCGTCACCGCCGCCAGCGCCTCGCGCGCCTCGTCCGGAGCGATCCTCTCCGCCATGGCGTCCTCACTTTCCTAGTTGGAAAGTGAGACTCCTCTTTCCCGGCGGGAAAGTCAACGGATATCTCGGTCAGGACTCCGTCGTGGCGGTGACGGTGCCGCGGGCGTCACCGGCGTGGACGGGTACGCCGGCGCCGGCGAAGTCGCGCACGATCGCGAGGTCGCCCTCGGAGACCCGGCCCGTGTCGCCGAGGACGACGACCGCCTCGAGGCCCTTCGAGCCCGAGGCGGTGGCCATGGCGACGCAGACGCCGACGGCCGAGACGGCCAGGCTCGGCAGCGACACCGTGGCGCCGGCGTACGTCCGGCCGTCGAGGTCGCGCACGGCGGCGCCCTCGGCCGCGCCGGTGCGGGCGCGCGTGGCGCGCGCCAGGGTCACCAGCTTGCGGTCCTCAGCTGTCAGCTCGGGCTGCATCCTTCTCCTTCTCGCGGTCCTTCTCGCGGTCCTTCTCGCGGTCCTTCTCCCGGTCGCGGCCATTCTCCTCAGCGGCGCCGTGAGCATGAGTGCCGGCCGCGGACGGGAGCAGGCTGATGCGGACGGTGCCGATCTTGTTGCGGCGTCCGGCGGTCTCCTCGGCCTCGAAGCGGAGGCCGTGGGCCTCGACGACCGACCCGGGGATCGGGACGAGGCCGAGATGCTTGGCGAGCAGGCCGCCGACCGAGTCGACGTCCTCCTCCTCGACCTCGAACCCCACGACGTCCTCGAGGTCGCTGACGAGGAAGCGCGACGGCACCCGCCACGAGCCGTCCTCGAGCTCCTGCGGCTCGCGGTCCTCGACGTCGTACTCGTCGGTGATCTCGCCGACGATCTCCTCGAGGATGTCCTCGATGGTGATGAGGCCGGCGGTGCCGCCGTACTCGTCGACGACGACGGCGATGTGCTGACGGTTCTGCTGCATCTCGGCGAGCAGCTCGTCGACCGGCTTGGACTCCGGCACCCAGATCGGCGGCCGCATCAGGGAGTCGACCCGCTGGACCGTCTCGACGTCGGGCGCCTCGAAGTCGCGGCGTACGAGGTCCTTGAGGTAGGACATGCCCACGACGTTGTCGAGGGTGTCGTCGATGACCGGGATGCGGGAGAAGCCTGAGCGGAGGAAGAGCGAGAGGGTCTGGCGGAGGTTCTTGTGGCGCTCGACGAAGACGATGTCGCCGCGCGGCACCATCACCTCGCGCGCCGTGGTGTCGCCGAGCTCGAAGACCGAGTGGATCATCCGGCGCTCGTCGGCCTCGATCACCGAGGAGGCCTCGGCCAGGTCGACCAGCTCACGCAGCTCGGTCTCCGTCGAGAACGGTCCCTCGCGGAAGCCCTTGCCCGGCGTGAGCGCGTTGCCGACGAGGATCAGCAGCGTCGGGATCGGTCCGAGGACGGCGGTGATCGCGGCGATCGGCGCGGCCGACCACAGCGCCACCCGCTCGTGGTGCTGACGGCCGATCGTGCGCGGCGAGACGCCGATGACGACGAACGAGACCACGATCATCACGCCCATCGTGGTCGCGACGGCCGGCCACCAGTGCCGGTCGTACGCGTCGTACACCCAGAGCGCGACGAGCACCGTCGCGCCGATCTCGCACAGCAGTCGCAGCAGCAGCACCGTGTTGAGGTAGCGCGCCGGGTCGCCCAGCAGCGTCACCAGCCGCTTCGCGCCCGCCCGGCCCTCCTCCACGAGCTCCTCCGCGCGGGCGCGGGAGAACGAGTTCAGCGCCGCGTCGGCGGCCGAGAAGAGCCCGGCGAGTACGACGAGCGCCACCGCCGTCACCAGCAGCCTGGCGTCATCCATGGCGGGCCTCCGCCGTAGGCGCCCGGCGGCCGCGCTCGCTGTCAGTCATCCGCTCCATCGTAGGGGCGCTGCAGCGGGAGCACCGAGCCGTCCGGCCGGGGGAAACGCGGACGTAAAGAACAGGCAACGGGGCGCGCGCGCACTACGGTCAGACTGCCCAGGTCTCGCCATCCCAGGGGAGACCGCAGATTTCGGGAAGAGGGCAGCGACAGATGAAGACGAGGACGGTCCTGGCCGCGGCGGCCACGGCGCTCATGCTCACCCTGACCGCCTGCGGCGGCGGGGGCTCGTCATCGGGATCCGGTGAGCCCCAGGCCGGTGGCGACCTGGTGATCGCGCGGGCCGACGAGACCCAGAGCCTGCTCCCGACCGGCCCGTTCGACAACGCCTCGATCTGGACGATGGAGGAGATCTACGACACCCTCCTGGTCCCGACCTCGGACGGCAAGGGCGTCGAGGCGTCACTCGCGACGTCGTGGAAGCAGTCGGCCGACAAGCTCTCCTGGACGTTCAAGCTCCGCAAGGGCGTCGAGTTCTCCAACGGGAAGCCGCTCACCTCCGCGGACGTGAAGTTCTCCCTGGAGCAGGGGATGAAGCCCGACGCCAACGTCTCCTTCATCAACCAGGTGATCAAGTCCATCGCGACCCCGGACGACGACACCGTGGTGATCACCACGAAGCAGCCGTGGGCGCCGCTGCCCGCCGACCTGGCGATGTTCGGGAACTCCATCGTGCCAAAGGACTACGGCGGCAAGACCGCGGCCGAGTTCGACAAGAAGCCGATCGGCACCGGCCCCTTCATGCTGTCATCCTGGGTGAAGGGCGAGTCGATCAAGCTGGTGAAGAACCCGCACTACTGGCAGTCGGGAAAGCCCTACCTCGACTCGGTGACGTTCACGGTCGTCGCCGACGCCAACACCCGCGCGACGCAGGTCCAGAGCGGACAGGCCGACGTCGACGAGTTCCCGGCGTACTCCAGCCTCAGCGCGCTCGACGCCGGCAACACCAAGGTCGGCACGTTCGAGTCCAGCCGGGTCGACTACTTCATCATGAACACCAAGCGGAAGCCGTTCGACGACCGCAACGTCCGACTCGCGATCGCCCAGGCGATCGACCGCGACGCGCTGATCAAGACCGTCCAGTTCGGTCACGGCGAAGCGGCGAAGGGCTACATGTCCCCCGCGCTATGGGCGTACGACGACTCGATCGAGCCGCCGGCGTACGACCTGGACGCGGCGAAGGCCACGCTCGCCAAGTCGTCAGTGCCGAACGGCTTCACCACGACGCTGACGGTCGGCTCCGGCGACGCCGACGAGATCGCCGCGGCCCAGCTCATCCAGGCCTCCCTCAAGAAGCTCGGGATCACGGTCAAGCTCCAGACCCTCGACCCGTCCGCGGTCAGCGACGCCAAGCACGCGGGCAACTACGACATGGGCTTCACCTACCAGACGACCGACATCGTCGACCCGGACGAGATCATCCGCTTCGCCGGCCTCGACAACGGCGGCTCGAACACGCTCTACACGTTCTACAAGGACGCCGAGCTCGAGAAGCTGGCCGACAAGGCCGACACGCTGAGCGACCAGGCGGCGCGCAAGAAGATCTACTCCCAGATCCAGGAGGCGATCAACGAGGCGACGCCGTACGTCGCGCTCTACTACTCGCCGTCGGTCTACGCCTACAGCGCCAAGGTGCACGACTTCCACCCCTACCCCACCGGCAACTACAACCTCGTGGACACGTGGGTCGAGCACTGACCGTCGGGAGGCACCCGTGACCGCCTACGTCGTACGCCGGCTGCTGTTGCTGGTCCCGGTGGTCCTCGGCGTCGTGACCATCTCGTTCTTCCTGATGCACATGACGCCCGGCGACCCGGCCCGGGACTTCCTCGGCGACCGGGCCAGCCAGCAGTCGGTCGACGCGCTCCGCCACAAATGGGGGCTGGACCAGAGCCTCGGCGCGCAGTACCTGCACTTCCTGCGCGACGCCGCGACCGGCCATCTCGGCACGTCGCTCTACTTCGGCTCCCCGATCACGCACCTGCTCGGCGTACGCCTGCCGGTGACGCTGCTGCTCATGCTCCTCGGCACGGTCCTCGCCGTCCTGATCTCGGTCCCGCTCTCGGTCCTGAGCACCGCCAGCAGGCGCGGGTACGCCGCGACGGCCGTGCGGGCGTTCAACGCGGTCGTGCAGGGGATGCCGACGTTCTTCATCGGCAGCATGCTCATCCTCTTCCTCGGCCTCCGCACGCGGGTCTTCCCCGCCGGCGGCTACCCGGAGGGCTTCCCGCACCGGCTGTGGGCGCTCGTCCTGCCGGCGGTCACCGTCGCGCTCGGGATCGTGCCGCTGCTCGTGCGCAGCCTCAACGCGTCGATGGTCGAGATCTCACGCAGCGAGTTCGTCGCGTTCGGCTGGGCGAAGGGGCTGGACCGCGCGCGCATCCTGCTGCACTACGTGGTCCGCAACAGCAGCATCGCGGGCATCAGCATCCTCGGCATCCAGGTCGGCGCCCTCGCCGGCGGCACGCTCGTCGTCGAGCAGGTCTTCGCGCTGCCCGGGATGGGCTCGATGCTGATGACCGCGATCCTGAACCGCGACTACCCGGTCGTGCAGGCCTGCACGCTCTGCTTCGCCGTCCTCGTCGTGCTCGTCTACCTCGTCACCGACCTCGTCTACGCCGTCCTCGACCCGAGAGTGAGGCCATCGTGACCGGCACGCCGATCCCGGTCGCCGAGGCGATCGACCTGCCGACGCGCGTCTGGGCGCCCGGGTTCCTGCGCCGCCACAACCTGCAGCTCTGGGTCGGCGGCGCGCTGCTGGGCGTCATCGTGCTGCTCGCGGCGCTCGCGCCGCTGCTCACGTCGTACGACCCCGCCGAGACGGACCCCGCCTCGGCGCTCCTCGGACCCGGCTCGGGGCACCTCCTCGGGACAGACAACCTCGGACGCGACACCTGGTCGCGCCTGCTGTACGGCGGCCGGGTCGACCTCTCGATCGCGTTCATCGCCGTCCTCGTGCCGTTCGTCGGCGGGGTGCTGATCGGCACGGTGTGCGGGTACGTCGGCGGCTGGCTGGACATGCTCGTGATGCGGATCGCCGACATCGTGGTCGCGTTCCCGTTCTACGTCCTCGTGATCGCCCTGGTCTTCGTCCTCGGCAGCGGCCGGCAGAGCATCTTCATCGCGATCAGCGTCGTGAGCTGGGTGGCGTACGCCCGCATCGTCAGAGCGGAGGTGCTGGTGCTGCGCAACCGCGAGTTCATCGAGGCCGGCCGGGCGAGCGGGCTCGGCGGCCCGCGGGTGGTCTTCCGCCACGTCCTGCCCAACGTCGTCACCCAGGCGATCGTCTACTCGATGAGCGACATCGTCATGAACGTCGGGGTCATCGTCACGCTGAGCTACTTCGGGCTCGGCATCGTGCCGCCGACGCCCGACTGGGGCGGGATGATGTCGAACGGCCAGCAGTTCCTGGCCGGCGGCTACTACTCGCTGACCCTCATCCCTGCTGCAGCGGTCGTGCTGACCAGCCTCGCCCTCTCGCTCGTCGGCGACGGCCTCGCCCACGCCCTCCGGATCAACAGGTGACGCCCGTGGACGCTCCCATCCTCTCCGTCGAGGACCTGCGGGTCTCGGTCGACGTCGGCGGCCGACCGTACCCCGCGCTCGACGGTGTGTCGTTCTCGCTCGCCGAGGGCGAGGCGCGCGGACTCGTCGGCGAGTCCGGATCGGGCAAGAGCCTGACCCTCCGGGCGGTGATGGGCCTGCTCCCCCACGGCGCGCGGGTCACCGGCGGACGCATCCTCTTCGAGGGCGAGGACCTCCTGGCGGACGGCGGCAGGCGGCAGCGGCGGGTGCGCGGCACCGGGATCTCGATGATCTTCCAGGAGCCGTCGGTCGCGCTCAATCCCGTCATGCGCGTCGGCGAGCAGATCTACGACGCGCTCCGCCGGCACCGCCGGCACCGCCGGCTCTCGCGCCGCGAGGCGCGCGACCAGGCCGTCCATCTCATGGAGCTCGTCGGGATCGACCAGCCGGCCGCCCGCCTCGACGCGTACCCCTTCCAGCTGTCGGGCGGGCTGCGGCAACGGGTGATGATCGCCGCCGGCGTCGCGTGCCGTCCGCGCCTGATCCTCTGCGACGAGCCGACGACGGCGCTCGACGTGACCGTCCAGGCCCAGATCCTGCGGCTCTTCGCCCACCTGCGTGACGAGCTCGGCGCCAGCCTGCTCTACGTCACCCACGATCTGGCCGTGGTCGCCCAGCTCTGCGACTCGCTCACGGTGCTGTACGCAGGCCGCGTGATGGAGACCGCCGACGACCTGCAGGCGGTCTTCGCCCATCCGCACCACCCCTACACCGAGGCGCTGCTCAAGGCGACCCCCCGCATCGACGGGGAGGTACGCCGGCTGGAGGCTATCCCGGGCAGCGCGACCTCCGTCGTGGACCGCCCGCCGGGCTGCCCCTTCGAGCCGCGCTGCGGCTACGCCACGCCGGAGTGCCGCGAGGGGCCGATCGCGCGTACGCCGGTCGGCGCGTCGTGGGAGGTCGCCTGCCTCCACCCGGTCTCGGCAACCGTCTCGGAGGGGGCATCATGACGGACCCGCTCCTGTCCGCGACGGACATCTCGGTCACCTTCCGGATCGGCGGCCGACGCCGCGGCACCGTGATCAAGGCGCTGGACGAGGTGACCCTCGCGGTCGGACGGGGCGAGATCGTCGGGCTCGTCGGCGAGTCCGGCTCCGGCAAGTCGACCATGGCACGGGTCATCTGTGGCCTGCAGGAGCACCACACCGGCGGCATCGTCTTCGACCGCCGCGAGCTGCGCGCGACCCGCACCAAGCAGGAGCGGCGGGCCGTGCAGCTCGTCTTCCAGGACCCGTACGCGTCGCTCGACCCGCGGATGACCGTCCGGCAGACCCTTGCCGAGGTGCTCCGGGTGCACAAGGTCGTGCCGAAGGACCGGCTCGCTGCCCGCTGCGAGGAGCTGATGGACCTCGTGCAGCTTCCGCCGCGCCTCCTCGACTCCCGCCCCGGGGGCATGTCGGGCGGCCAGCGCCAGCGCATCGCCATCGCCCGGGCGCTGGCCGTCGAGCCGCGGCTCCTCGTCGCCGACGAGGCGGTCGCGTCGCTCGACGTCTCGGTGCAGGCGGGCATCGTGAACCTCCTCGCCGACCTCCGGGCCGACCTCGGCCTGTCGATCCTGTTCATCGCCCACGACCTCGCCGTCGTACGCACGCTCTGCGACCGCGTCGCCGTCATCTACCGCGGCCGGATCGTCGAGGAGCGCCCCTGCCTCGACCTCTTCGCCGACCCGCACGACGACTACACCAAGCGGCTGCTCGCAGCGATCCCCCGCCTCGACGGTCCGCGGACCGAGGGGCTCGGGACCGGCGCGCTGCGCTCCTGACCCCTCCGGCCGGTCACGCCGGCGGCGGTACGACCACGGCCGCGTTGGTGGCGGCGGTGAGGTAGGCCTCCCCCAGCGCCGAGCGGTACGGCGCGATGTCGGTCGGCGCCGCGCTCCGGGGCGTCCCCGACGGCACCGCGCGTACGACGAGCTCCTGCACCTGCGCCGGATCGACCGGGGTCAGGTGGACCATGCAGAGCAGCTCGCCGTTCTCGCCCGGGATCGACCAGGTGACGTCGGCCGCGGTGGCCGCGGAGACGACCTCGTCGACGGGTCGCGGCGGGCGGAGCGGACCGATCTCCTCGACGAGGCGCTCGATCTCGGCGCGGCGCTGCGCGAGCGGCCGGTCGAAGTCGACGTTCGCCGCGAAGATCCTCGCCGCGGCGGCGTCGTCCCAGCCGCGGACCAGCGCCTCGACGTCGAGCCGTGCCTTGACCGTCTCCGGCCACAGGCTCACCGTGTGCGACGGCGCCCGCCGGGCGTGGAGAAGGCCGAGCAGGCCCTCGCGCGCGAGCGTGACCGGATCCCCCCGGTGGCTGTTCGTGAGGACCACCAGACCGTGGCCGGTCTCGGGGTGCCAGCACATGAACAGCTTGTAGCCGGGCAGGCCGCCCGCGTGGGAGACCAGCCGTCCATGGTGCAGCTCGTGGTCGACCCGCAGTCCGAGCGCGTAGCCGCCGGCGGCGAGCCGCCAGTCGCCGTCGGGACGCAGCGAGAGGGCCGGCGCGCCCATCGTCTCGAGCCGCTGGAGCTCGCGCCGGGAGGCGCGGCTGAGCACGTCGGTCCCCGTCGTACGGCCCGGCCTGAACGCCTCGCCCAGCCAGGTCACCCAGCCGGCTAGGTCGCGCACCGTGCTCACGATGCCGCCGGCCGCAGCGAACGCGCCGGACTCGGCGACCGGGTAGGGCACCCACGCGTCGTCGCCGTCGAGCGAATAGCCGGCGGCGCGTACGCCGTCGTCGTACGCCGACGGGCTGAAGCAGGTCGAGGTGAGACCGAGCGGAGCGAGCAGCTCGGTCGCGACGAACTCCTCGTAGCGCCGCCCGGTCACGCGCTGCAGCGCGAGACCGGCGAGGGTGAAGCCGGTGTTGGAGTACTCGTAGACGGTCCCGGGCGTGTGGCTGTAGCGCAGCCCTTTGCCGACCAGCGTCAGCAGCTGCTCCTCGGTCATCCCGATCTGCGGGTCGACCCACGCGTTGTCCTCGGTCAGGCCGCCCGACATGCTGAGCAGCATGCGGAGCGTCGGCGGGTCGACCTCGCCGTCCGGCGCACCGGTCGCCCGGAACTCGGGGACGTGCGCGGTGATCGGGTCGTCGAGGGAGAGCAGGCCGCGGTCGCGGGCGAGCAGCACCGCGGCCGCGCAGAAGCTCTTCGACATCGACGCGATCGGGAACGGCGTGTCCGCCCCCGGCTCCGCGCCGGCCGGGTTGGCGACACCGAACCCGGCCGCGTGGGCCAGCCCGTCGGCGGAGACGATGCCGTAGGCGAGGCCCGGCGCCTGGCCGGCCGCGACGTACGCCGCGAACGTGGCGTCGAGCTGGTCCTCGATCGTGACGGTGCTGGCCTCGGACGACATCGGCGGCTCCTTCGGTGCGCGGTGGTGGGGGTCCCACCCTCCCGCAACGGACGCGCCGACGGCGTACGACGGCGTGTCGGGCCGGTTACGGAGCCTCGGCCAAGGCCCGGCCAGGGCCTACTGAGGCGCCTTCGCCGCGGAGCCCCACTCCTTGAGCAGCTCGGCCTGCAGGCCGAACATCTCCTTGTGGTCATCCGGCTCGGCGTGGTCGTAGCCGAGCAGATGGAGGATGCCGTGGGTGGTGAGCAGCTCGATCTCGGCGAGCGTGCCGTGGCCGGCGCTCGCGCCCTGCTTCTCGGCGATCGTCGGGGCGAGGATCAGGTCCCCGAGGACGCCCTCCTCCGGCTCCTCGTCGAGCAGCCCGGGACGCAGCTCGTCCATCGGGAAGGCGAGCACGTCGGTCGGGCCCGCCTTCTCCATCCACTGCTCGTTGAGCTGCGCGATGGTGTCCTCGTCGACGGCCTTGATGCACAGCTCGGCCTGCGGGTGGACACGCATCCGGTCCATCACGAACCGGGCGAGCTTGGCGAGGTGGTCGACGTCGACGTCGGAGCCCGACTCGTTGAGCACCTCGATGCTCACTGGTCCGCCCTCTTCTCGGCCCGCCTGTCGGGCCGCCTCTCGGCCCGCTTGTCGGGCCCCTCGGCCCGCTTGTCGGCCACGGTGAGGTCGCGCGCGTCGTACTCGTCGTACGCCGCGACGATCCTGCCCACCAGCCGGTGGCGTACGACGTCGTGGCTGGTCAGCCGGTTGAAGCTGATGTCCTCGACCTCGTCGAGGATGCCCTCGACGACCCGCAGGCCGGACTTCTGTCCGTTCGGCAGGTCGGTCTGGGTGATGTCGCCCGTGACCACGATCTTGGAGCCGAACCCGAGCCGGGTGAGGAACATCTTCATCTGCTCGGGCGTGGTGTTCTGGGCCTCGTCGAGGATGATGAAGGAGTCGTTGAGCGACCGGCCGCGGAGGAAGGCGAGCGGCGCGACCTCGATGGTGCCGGCGGCCATCAGCTTGGGGATGACCTCGGGGTCCATCATGTCGTGGAGCGCGTCGTAGAGCGGCCGCAGATAGGGGTCGATCTTCTCCGTCAGCGTGCCGGGCAGGTAGCCGAGCCGCTCCCCCGCCTCGACGGCGGGCCGGGACAAGATGATCCGGCTGACCTGCTTGGACTGCAGCGCCTGGACCGCCTTCGCGACGGCGAGGTAGGTCTTGCCGGTCCCGGCGGGGCCGATGCCGAACGTGATCGTGTGCTTGTCGATCGCGTCGACGTACCGCTTCTGGTTGAGCGTCTTCGGCCGGATCGAGCGGCCGCGGTTGCTGAGGATGTTGAGCGAGAGCACGTCGGCCGGGCGCTCGGTCGTCTCGGCGCGGAGCATGCCGATGACACGCTCGACGGTCTCGCCGCTGACGCCCTGGCCGGTGCGGATGATCTGCACGAGCTCCTCGAGGAGGCGCTCGACGAGCGCGATCTCGGAGGGCGCGCCGTGGAGCGTGATCCGGTTGCCGCGGACGTGGACGTCGGCGTCGAAGTGGCTCTCGATGATGCCGAGGAACTCGTCGGCCGGGCCGAGGACGCTGACCATGTCCACGCTGTTCGGCACCACGACCGTGTGCTTGGTGACAGGGTTCCCGTCGCGGGTGCTGGTGTCGCTGACGGCTTCGTTGGCTGAGCGGTCGGTCATGGATGCCCGGGGACGGGCCCTTTCAGTGTGGATGTGGGTCTTCTCCATGCTACGCAGGCCAACGTCCTGCGCCCACCTGAGATTCCCTGTCGTGCAACGTGGCCGCCGGCTGCGGCGTCTCCCTCGGCGTGGGGGCGCGACTCGGCGCCCGGTCATGGTGAGGATGGAGACATGAGCGACGCGAAGAGGGAGAACCGCCGACTCCGCCTGGCCGCCGGCGCGGTCTCGGCCCTCGGGCTGCTCGGCGCCCTCGCGGCCTGCGGAGGCAGCACCAACGCCTCCGACCCGGTCGCGAGCACCTCCGGCTCCACCGGAAACAGCCCCGCGAGCAGCCCCGACCTGACCGCGAGCGGGTCGCCCGTGCCCGCACCGTCGGACTCCGACCAGCCGAGCGCCACGGTGCCGGTGTACTGGGTCGGCGAGACCCCGCAGGGGCCGCGGCTCTTCCGCGAGACCACCGAGGTGCCCTCCGACGCCCCGCTCGACGGCGCCGTCCAGACCCTGATGAGCGGCAAGCCGGCCGACCCCGACTACCGCTCGTCGTACGCCGCCGGCGCCTTCGGCGACGTCAGCTACGACGAGTCGAAGGGCTTCACCGTCGCGCTGACCGACCGGTCTCTGACCGAGCCGGGCAGTCTCAGCCGGCCCGAGGCGATGATCGCGGTGGAGCAGCTGGTCTACACCCTCGAGGCGGTCCAGCAGACGAAGGACGCGCCGGTCCGGGTCGTCGCCGACGGCAAGCCGGTGAGGCTGTACGGCGTCAACACCGCCGAGGGGCTGCGGCCCGTCGACGAGCTGGACGTCCTCGCCCTCGTCAACGTCACCTCGCCCGCCCAGGGCGACACGGTGAGCGGCAGGATCACCGCCCGCGGCCTGGCCAGCTCGCCCGAGGCGACAGTGCCGTGGACGGTGAAGGACAGCGACGGCAAGGTCGTCAAGAAGGGCTTCGCGACGGCCACCGGCTGGCTGGACAAGCTCTATCCGTGGAAGACGTCGATCGACCTCTCCGGCCTCGCGCCCGGCGACTACACCTTCACCGCGTCCACCGACGACCCCTCGGCCGGAGCCGAGGGCCACGGGCCGACGAGGGACACCAAGAGCATCACGGTGAAGTAGGGCATGGCGGGTGAGCGGCTGTCCGCCCGGCGGCTGAACCGGACCCTGCTCCTCCGCCAGCACCTGCTGACCCGGGCCGACCTGGACCCGCCGGCGCTCGCCCACCACCTGGTCGGGCTGCAGGCGCAGGAGCCGCTGTCGCCGTACCTCTCGCTCGCCGCGCGACTCGCCTCCTTCGATCCGTACGCGGTCAGCCAGGCCCTGTACGAGCGCCGCCTCGTCCGGATCCTGAGCCTGCGCGACACCGTCCACCTGCACCTGCCCGACGACGCGCTGACCATGCCGGTCTGGTGCGAGCCGGTGCGCCAGCGGGAGCGGCGGATGAGCCAGGCGATCGGCGAGGCCCGCGACATCGACCCGGAGGAGTTCCGGGCAGCGCTGGCCGACGTGCTGACCGGGCCCACGCCCGTACGCCGCCTCGGCGACGCCCTGGCCGAGCGCTTCCCCGGCCACCGGCCGAGCGCGCTCGGCCAGCTGGCGCGGGTGCTGGCGCCGTTGCTCCAGGCGCCGCCGCGCGGGGCCTGGAAGAGCTCGGGCGGCGTGGTCTACGAGTACGTCGACCGCTGGCTGGGCCGTCCGACGGCCGAGCCGCACGTGCCGGACCTGGTCCGCCGCTATCTCCGCGCCTTCGGGCCGGCGACCGCGGCCGACCTGACGGCCTGGTCGGGCGTGACCCGCCTCGCGCCGCTGGTCAGGCAGATCCCCGACCTCGTCGTACGCGAGGACGAGAGCGGGCGCACCCTCTACGACGTGCCCGACGCGCCGCTGGCCACCGGCGAGGAGCACGCCCCGGTGCGCCTCCTCGGGACCTACGACAACGTCTGGCTCTCCCACGCCGGCAAGGACCGCGTCACCACGCCGGAGGGACGCCGGGCCTGGATGGGTGCGGCCGGCGGCAGCGGCCACGTCCTTCTCGCCGACGGCCGTCTCGAGGGGATCTGGAAGGCGGTCGACGGCCGGGTCCGGATCGTGCGACTGCTGCGCGACCTCTCCCCCGCAGAGGAGGCGGAGCTCGCCGAGGAGACCGCGCGCGTGGAGCACCTGCTGAGTCTCTAGCCCCAGCGGTCGGTGCGGGAGAGGAGGGCGGCGACGGCGGCGAGGCCGGCGGTGGAGGTGCGGAGCACCTCGGCCCCGAGACGTACGGTGCGCGCGCCGGCCGCCTCGAACCCGGCGACCTCCTCGTCGGTGAGCCCGCCCTCCGGGCCGACCACGACCACGACCTCGCCCTCGGCGGGCAGGGAGGCCGAGGCGAGCGGGAGGGTGCCCTCCTCGTGGAGCACGACGGCGGAGGCCGCCGCGCGGACCAGCCCGGTCACCTCGGCCGTCGAGGCGAGCGGGTCGACGCCGGGGAACCACGACCGGCGGGCCTGCTTGGCGGCCTCGCGCGCGGTGGCGCGCCAGCGGGCGAGCGACTTCGCTGCCCGCTCGCCCTTCCACACCGCGACCGACCGTGCGGCGGCCCACGGCACGATCCGGGCGACGCCGATCTCGGTCAGGACCTCGACGGCGAGCTCGCCGCGGTCGCCCTTCGGGAGCGCCTGGACGACGGTGAACGCCGGCTGGGGATACGCCGAGGGGTGCGTCTCGAACACCGTCACGGTCATCAGCCGCTTGCCGGTCGAGGCGACCTCGCCGGTCGCCGACAGCCCTTCGCCGTCGGTCAGCACGACCTGCTCGCCGACCCGCAGCCGGCGTACGGCGACGGCGTGGTGGGCCTCGTCCCCCTCGACCGTCACGTCGTCACCCGCGACGACGCCCGCGAGCGAGGGGACGAGGTGGACCGGGAGCGACACGGCGTCCCGCTCAGTGCCCGTTGAAGGCGTCGCGCAGCCGCCCGAAGACGCCCTTCGGTGCGGCGCGGAGCTGGCCCTCCGGAGCCTCCTCGCCGCGCAGCTGCGCGAGTCTGCGGAGCAGGTCCTCCTGCTCCGGGTCCAGCTTCGAGGGCGTCTCGACGGCGATCGTGACGATGAGGTCGCCGCGTCCGCCGCGCAGGCCGGGCACCCCGCGCCCGCGCAGCACCTGCTCGGTGCCGGACTGCGTCCCGGGCCGGATCTCGAGGTCGAAGGTGGTCTCGAGGTCGGTCTTCGGCTCGCTGTCGCGGACCAGGTCCGCCTCGAGCGTCGGCAGCGTGAGGGTGGTCCCGAGCGCGGCGGCCGTCATCGGCACGGTGACCGTGCAGTGCAGGTCGTTGCCCTGCCGGCTGAAGGTCTCGTGCTTGGCGACGTGGATCTCGACGTACAGGTCGCCGGCGGGGCCGCCGCCCGGCCCGACCTCGCCCTGCTCGGCGAGCTGGACGCGGGTGCCGTTGTCGACCCCCGCGGGGATCTTGACCGTCAGCGTGCGGTGCGAGCGGACCCGGCCGTCGCCGCCGCAGTCGCGGCACGGGTCGGTGATGATCGTGCCGAACCCCCGGCAGGCCGCGCACGGCCGCAGGGTGCGGATCTCACCCAGGAACGAGCGCTGGACGTAGGCGACCTCCCCGGCGCCGTGGCACGTCTCGCACGGCACCGGGTGGCTGCCGGTCGCCGTCCCCTCTCCGTGGCACGTCTCGCAGAGGACCGCGGTGTCGACCTTGATCTCCCGGGTGACCCCGAAGGCCGCCTCGGCGAGGTCGACGTCGAGCCGGATGAGCGCGTCCTGGCCCCGGCGTACGCGCGGACGCGGGCCGCGACCGCTCGCGGCGCCCCCGGCCGCGCCGCCGAAGAAGGCGTCCATGATGTCGGTGAACGAGAAGCCGGCGCCCTGCGCCCCGAAGCCGCCCCCGAACGGGTCGCCGCCGCGGTCGTACGCCGCCCGCTTCTGCGGGTCGCTCAGGATCTCGTAGGCGTGCGAGATCTCCTTGAACCGCTCCTGCGACACCGGGTCCGGGTTGACGTCAGGGTGGTACTGGCGGGCCAGCTTGCGGTACGCCTTCTTGATCGCGGCGTCGTCGGCGTCGCGGTCGACACCGAGCAGCTCGTAGGGGTCCAACGTTTTCTCTTCCTGGGTCTCGTGGGGCCTGGCCGGGTCGCGGTCAGGCCTCGTCGAGGATCCGCGACAGGTAGCGCGCAACCGCGCGCACCGCCGCCATGGATCCGGGGTAGTCCATGCGGGTGGGGCCGACCACACCCAGTGTGGCAACCGCCTCGTCACCCGGGCCGTAGCCGGTCGCGACGACGCTCGTCGAGGAGAGCTCCTGGTAGGGGCCCTCCGCTCCGATCCGGACGGTCACCAGACCGCCCGCGGTCGCCTCGCCCATCAGCTTGAGCAGGACGACGTGCTCCTCGAGGGCCTCGAGGAGCGGGCGTACGGCGGTGTCGAAGCTGTCACCGAAGCGGGCGAGGTTGCTCGTGCCGCCGACCGCGACCCGCTCGTCCGAGCGGTGGTCGCTCATCGCCTCCACGAGCGCGTCGACGACCGCCGCTGTGACACCGCCGTCGGCGTGCTCGGCGGGCGCGGTGAACAGCTCCGCCACGCGGGCGAGCTCGTCCGCCGCCGTACTGATCTGCTGTCCGCCGGCGGCGCCGTTGATCCGGGAGCGGAGGTCGAAGAGCGCCTCATCGGTGATCGACTCCGGCAGCTCCACGACCCGCTGCTCCACGCGGCCGGTGCTGAGGATGAGGACCATCAGCAGCCGGGTCGGGGCGAGCGCGACGAGCTCGATGTGGCGGACGGTGGAGCGGCTCAGGGTGGGGTACTGCACCACGGCGACCTGGCGGGTCAGCTGCGACAGCAGCCGGGTGGAGCGGGTGACGACGTCGTCGAGGTCGACCGCACCGTCGAGGAAGCTCGCGATCGCCCGCTTCTCCGCCGCGCTCATGGGCTTGACCGTCGTGAGCCGGTCGACGAAGAGCCGGTAGCCCTTGTCGGTCGGCACCCGGCCCGCGCTGGTGTGGGGCTGAGTGATGTAGCCCTCGTCCTCCAGCGCGGCCATGTCGTTGCGGACCGTCGCCGGCGAGACCCCGAGGCCGTGCCGCTCGACGAGCGCCTTCGACCCGACCGGCTCCTCGGTGCGGACGTAGTCCTCGACGATCGCCCGGAGCACGGCGAGCCTGCGGTCGTTCTGCATCCGTCGCCTCACACTCCCGTCTGGCACTCATTCCTCGCGAGTGCCAATCCTACTCGCCCGGGCGAGCACCTGGTCGAGGCGACACCCGGGGCTCTTGTCAGGCCCGCCGATGGCGTTTAGGTTAGGCTCACCTAATCAACCGATGGAGGGGATCATGAGCCTGCAGGGCACGGAGACCGACCTGACCTCCCCCGCGACGCTCGCCCGCAGCATCCTGTCGTGTCCCGACGAGGTCGACCTCGTCGTCGAGGGCGTCGCCCACCCGCTGGCCGACGACGCCACGCTGCCGATGCAGGACCTCGCCGGCGTGCCGACCTTCGCCTGCCGCCCGGGGGGCGCGCTCTCGCGGGCCGGGTCGGAGGGGCTGCCGGTCGTGATCACCGTGAGCAGCGGCCTCGGTGCGCCGAGGTCCGCGCTGCGCGCGGCCAGCCTCGCCATCGCCGGACGCCTCCGCCTCCAGGGACGGGAGGCCTGCGAGTGCTGCGACGAGGTCCGCGACCGGCTGAGCGTCGACCTCGACCGGGTCGCCGTCGTCGGCGCCGACGGGCGGGTCGACGTACCCGTCGAGGAGTTCCTCGCGCCCGGCCTGCTGCTCAACCCGGGCTACCTCCAGCGCTCGCTCGACCACGCCAACGGCCACCACCAGGACGAGCTGCGCCTCGCGGTCGCGTCGCGGGTCGGCGTACGCCCCCGCTCGATCGTCGCCGTCCACCTCGCCGACCTGACGGCGCGCAGCGTCGAGGTCCGGTGGATCACCGCCGACGGCGGCAACCGCACCGTGCTCCGCTTCCCGGCGACCGCCACGACGCCGGAGCAGCTCGGCGAGCTGCTGCGCCGCGCGCTCCACCGCGACCTCTGCTGAGCCCAGCGTGTTGCCTGCGTGATCCGCGGGGCTGCTGGGAAGATCGCCGCCATGGCTGATCGATACGGGTCCGACGTCCTCGCCGGCGACTGGCGCAAGCCGAAGCGCGGCCGGGCGGTGGAGACGCCGGCGGAGTACGGCGCCGTGGTCGAGGAGGTCGAGACCGACTTCGTCGGCGAGATCGTCAAGGTCGACCGCGACCTCTACACCGTCACCCTCGAGGACCGGCGCAACAAGCGGCGTACGTTCCCGCTCGGGCCCGGCTTCCTCCTCGAGGGGAGGCCGGTCATCCTCACTCCCCCGGTCGTGAGGAAGGCGCCCGCAAAGCCCACGCGTACGGCGTCGGGGTCGATCGCGGTGGACGGCGCACCCGCCCGGGTGGCGCGGGCGTCGCGCATCTTCGTGGAGGGCCGCCACGACGCCGAGCTGGTCGAGAAGGTCTGGGGCGACGACCTGCGGATCGAGGGCGTGGTGGTCGAGTACCTCGGCGGCGTCGACGACCTCGCCGACCACCTGGTCGCCTTCAAGCCGGGCCCGGAGCGGAAGGTCGGCGTCCTCGTCGACCACCTCGTCAGGGGCTCCAAGGAGTCCCGGATCGCCGAGTCGATCCGTCGCTCGGCCGTCGGCCGGCACGTGCTCATCCTCGGCCACCCGTTCATCGACATCTGGCAGGCGGTCAGGCCGGAGCGGCTCGGCCTGCGCGAGTGGCCGACCATCCCGCGCAACGTGGAGTGGAAGAAGGGGGTCTGCCAGCACCTCGGCTGGCCCCACCGCGACCAGGCCGACATCGCCCGGGCGTGGAAGCACATCCTGTCGAAGGTGTCGTCCTACAACGACCTCGACCCCGCCCTGCTCGGCCGGGTCGAGGAGCTCATCGACTTCGTGACGGTCGACTGAGGACCCGGGAGCGATCAGTAGCCGCGGTCGTCCTCCGGCATGATGATCCAGAGCGCGATGTAGACGATGAACTGCGGCCCCGGCAGCAGGCAGGAGAGCGCGAAGATCAGCCGGACGACGTTGGGGTCGAGGCCGAAGCGGCGGCCGAGCCCGGCGCAGACGCCGGCGATCCAGCGGCCCTGGCGCGGGCGGGACAGCGTGGTGGTGGTCATGCTCCCACTCTGCCGCCTCACAGCCTCCCGCCCAATCGGGGTCGGCCCTGACTCTCCCCTGACGCCGGCCCCCGACTCAGGGCAGCAGGTCGCGCACGACGGCGTCGGCGAGGAGCCGGCCGCTGTCGGTGAGCGCCAGCCGGTCTCCTGCCGGCGTCACGAGGCCGCGGCGTACCTGCTCGGGCACGGCGGCCCGGCCGGCGTCGTCGAGGGCGTCGAGCGGAAGGCCGTCGGCCAGCCGCAGCTCGAGCAGGACCCGCTCGACGCGGCGGTCCTCCGCGGTGAGGACCTCGCGCGCGTGCGCGGGGCTGAGGCCGGCGTGGATCCGGTCGGCGTACGCCGCGGGGTGCTTGACGTTCCACCACCGCACGCCACCGACGTGGCTGTGGGCGCCGGGTCCGACGCCCCACCAGTCGCCTCCCCGCCAGTAGAGCAGGTTGTGGCGGCAGCGGTGGGCCTCGTCGGTCGCCCAGTTGGAGACCTCGTACCACTCCAGGCCGGCGTCGCGCAGGATCTCGTCGGCGGCGGAGTACTTGTCGGCCAGGTCGTCCTCGTCCGGCATCGGCAGCTCGCCGCGGCGGACCCGGCGGGCGAGGGCCGTGCCGTCCTCGACGATGAGGGAGTACGCCGAGAGGTGGTCGGGCGCGCAGGCCAGCGCGGCGTCGAGCGAGGTCCGCCAGTCCGCGAGCGTCTCGCCCGGGGTGCCGTAGATCAGGTCGAGGGAGACCTGCTCGAAGCCGGCGGCGCGCGCCCACTCGACGACCGCGGGGACCCGGTCGGGGTCGTGGGTGCGATCGAGGGTGGCGAGTACGGCGGGCACGGCCGACTGCATCCCGAAGGAGAGCCGGGTCAGCCCGCCGGCCCGGAGCTCGTCGAGGTCGCGCAGCGTGACGCTGTCGGGGTTGGCCTCGGTGGTGACCTCGGCGCCGGGCGTCAGACCGAACTCCGCCTCGATCGCCCCGACGACCGCTGTCAGGTCGGCGGGCGGCAGGAGCGTCGGCGTACCACCGCCGAAGAAGACCGTGTCGACACTCCGCTCGACGTCGCCGAGGACCTTGCGCGCGATCCGGACCTCCTCGATCGCCTGCTCGGCGTACGTCTGCCGGCTCACGCCGGGACCGAGCTCGGTCGCGGTGTAGGTGTTGAAGTCGCAGTAGCCGCAGCGGACCGTGCAGAACGGCACGTGGACGTAGAACCCGAAGCCCTTCTCACCGAAGCCGCTCAACGCCGGCTCCGGCAGCGCGCCGTCGGGCGGCGCGGGGTCACCGGGAGGGAGCGTCGAGGGCACGTCGCCAGTCTGACGCGAGCGCCGCCGGGCGCCAAAGTGTCACGGTGACAGGTCGGGCCGTCGGTGACAGGTCGGGCCCTCGCCCAGCTCCGCCCTGTCACCGACGCCGCAAACGGTCACCGTGACACTTTGGGCGAGCGGCGCCGGGCACGTCCGCGGGCTCAGCGGAAGTCGCGGGAGCGGTGCCGGACCTGGAGAGCGCGGGCGGCGTCGGGGTGGACCTCGTCGAGGGTGGCGAGCCGGTCGGCGACGAGGTTGGTGACGCCGTCGTTGCGCTCGAGGATGCCGCGAACGAGCATCGTCGAGGCCGACAGCGCCACCTTGCGATAGCGCTTCCAGACGCCCGCGGTACAGATGACGTTGACCATCCCGGTCTCGTCCTCGAGGTTGAGGAAGGTGGCGCCGCCGGCGGTGCCCGGGCGCTGGCGATGGGTGACGAGCCCGGCGACCGTGAGGCGGCGGCCCGCCTCGAGGTCGGGGAGCTCGCCGACGGCCGGGATGCCTGCGGCGGTGAGCGTGGCGCGGAGGTGGGAGAACGGGTGCTCCCCCGGCGTCACGCCGGTCGCCCACAGGTCGGCCAGCGTGGTCTCCACCGCGTCCATCTCCGGCAGCTCCGGCGCGGGACCGGCCGGACGCAGCCCCTCGAGCTGCTCGTCGGTCTCGGTCCAGCCCGCCAGCCAGAGCGCCTGGCGGCGGGTCTGGCCGAAGGCGTCGTCGAGTACGCCGGCCGTCGCGAGCGCCTCGAGCTGGCGCCGGTCGAGCCCGGCGCGACGGGAGAGGTCGAGCTGGTCGGCGTACGGGCGCTCCTCGCGTGCCGCCACGATCCGCTCGGCCACCTCCTTCCCGATGCCGCGGACCGAGTCGAGCCCGAGGCGTACGGCGAGGTGCGTGTCCCGGCGGTGCTCCGGCGTCGGGTCGGGGGTGCCGGGCACCCACGGGGTCGGCTCACCGTCGTGGAGGCACGCGTCCCTGCCGACTGTGGTGGTCTCGACACCGGCCACTTCGTGTCCTGGCTCGACCGACGATGCGGGCTCGAGCGACGATGCGGGCTCGAGGTCGGCGGTGGCGCCGGAGCGGAGCAGGTCGGGGCGGCGCACCTCGACCCCGTGGCGGATCGCGTCCTGGGTGAGCGACTGCGGCGAGTAGAACCCCATCGGCTGGGCGCGCAGCAGCCCGGCGAGGAAGGCGCCGGGATAGTGCAGCTTGAACCACGAGGAGGCGTAGACGAGCTTGGCGAAGGAGAGCGCGTGTGACTCGGCGAAGCCGAAGTTCGCGAAGGAGAGGATCTGGGTGTAGACCGCACGGGCGGTCTCCCCGACCAGCCCCTTCGTCTCCATCCCGCGGAAGAGCCGCTCCTTGAGCGACTCGATCCGCTCGATGCCGCGCTTGGACCCCATCGCCCGGCGCAGCAGGTCGGCCTCGTCGGCGGTGAAGTCGCCGAGGACCCGGCCCATCTCCATGAGCTGCTCCTGGAAGAGGGGTACGCCGCGGGTGCGCTCCAGCACCGGGATCAGCAGCGGGTGGGCGTAGGTGACCGGGTCGCGGCCGGTCGCCCGGCGTACGTAGGGGTGGACGGCGCCGCCCTGGATCGGGCCGGGCCGGATGAGCGCGATCTCGATGGCGAGGTCGTAGAAGCAGCGCGGCTGGAGACGCGGCAGGGTGCCGACCTGGGCGCGCGACTCGACCTGGAAGACACCGATCGAGTCGGCCCGGCAGAGCATGTCGTAGACCGCCGGCTCCTCCTTCGGGATGGTGGCCAGCTCCCACCGCTCGCCCAGCCGCTCACCGGTGATCCGCATCATGTGGTCGAGCGCCGCGAGCATCCCGAGCCCGAGCAGGTCGAACTTCACCAGCCCCATGAACTCGCAGCCGTCCTTGTCCCATTGCAGGACGGTCCGCCGGTCCATCCGGGCGCGCTCGATGGGGCAGACCTCGCCGATCGGCTCCTCGGTCAGGATCATCCCGCCGGAGTGGATGCCGAGGTGGCGCGGCGCCCCGTGGAGCTGCCGGGCCAGCTCGAGCACCGGCTCGGGCACGCCGGAGTCGTCCGGCGCCTCGACCTCGGAGTAGCTCTGGATCTGCTTCGACCAGGCGTCCTGCTGCCCGGGCGAGTGGCCGAGCGCCTTGGCAGCGTCGCGGACCGCCATCTTCGGGCGGTAGCCGACGATGTTGGCGACCTGGGCGGCGTTGCGGCGGCCGTAGGTGTCGTAGACCCACTGGATCACCTCCTCACGCCGGTCGGAGTCGAAGTCCACGTCGATGTCGGGCTCCTCCTCGCGGTGCTCGGAGATGAACCGCTCGAACGGCAGGTTGTAGAAGACCGGGTCGATCGCGGTGATCCCGAGCGCGTAGCAGACCGCACTCGCCGCCGCGCTCCCCCGGCCCTGGCAGAGGATCTGCTGCGACCGGGCGAACGCGACGATGTCGTGGACGATCACGAAGTAGCCCGGGAAGTCCTTGCGGATGATGACGTCGAGCTCGTGCTCCACCCGCGTGCGGGCGCGGGCGACGTGGTCGGGGTCGTGGGCGTACGCCGCGGCGTACCTCTCCGTGAAGCCCTCCTCGACCAGCGTGCGGAGCCAGGTGGCGGCGGTGTGGCCGTCGGGGATGCCCCGCTTGGGCAGGTGCGGCCGCGCCTTCTGCAGGTCGAACGCGCACTCCTCTGCCAGCTCGACGCTGCGCGCCACGGCGCCGGGGTAGCGGGCGAAGAGCCGGGCCATCTCCTCACCGGAGCGGAGGTGGGCAGCCGGGGCGGCGGGCAGCCAGCCGGCGATCTCGGGGAGCGAGCGTCGGGCGCGGACCGCCGCCATCGCGTCGGCGACCCAGTGGCGGTCGGGGCCGGCGTAGTGGACGTTGCCGGTGGCGACCGTCGGGAGGCGCCGCTCGGCAGCGAGGGCGGCCAGGATGTCGTTGTCGCGGCTGTCGGTCGGGTGCCCGCGGTCGGTGAGCTCGACGGCGACGCTCTCCGCGCCGAACCTGTCGGTGAGGTCGCCGAGGGCCTCCGCGGCCGCACGAGCACCACCGCTCGCGAGGGCCTGGCGGACGTGGCCCTTGCGGCACCCGGTGAGGACCAGCCAGCTCCCGGCCGCACACTCGGCCAGCTCGTCGAGGTCGTAGACCGGCCGGCCCTTCTCGTCGCCGCGCAGCTGGGCATCCGTGATCGCCGCGGCGAGGCTGCGGTAGCCCTCCACCCCGCGCGCCAGCACGAGCAGGTGGGAGCCCTCCGGGTCGGCCACGCCGTTCTGCGGCGCGGTCAGCCCGAGCGACAGCTCGGCGCCGTACACCGTCCGCAGCCGGGCTTCGTCGGTGGTGGAGCCCGTCGAGACCAGCTGCGCCGCCTCGGCGAACAGCGGCGCGCCGTAGAACCCGTCGTGGTCGGTGAGGGCGAGCCCGTGGAGCCCGAGCCGGACCGCCTCCTCGACCAGCGCCGTGGGACTGCTCGCGCCGTCGAGGAAGGAGAAGTCGGAGTGGCAGTGGAGCTCGGCGTACGGCACCACCAGGCCCTCCGGGCGCTCGACCACGGTCGGGCGCTGCCGTTTCTTGCGCGAGATCGGGGCGTCGCCGTGCGGGTCCTCCGGCGGACGGCCGGACAGCCGCCGCTCCAGCTCCTTCCACGGGAGGTCGGGGTTGCTCCAGCCCATCAGCCTGCCCCGTCCAGCGGTGCGTGGACAACCGTCTGACGTCTGAGATCGGTTGCTGAGCCACCGCTGTCGATGGCCGCCACCAGCAAGCGGTGACCTGGCAACCATCCGCTGCCCCGACTCGGTTGCTGAGGCACCGCTACACACAGCCGCTGCCTGCCAGCGGTGATCCAGCAACCGACCGTCGCCACGAACCGGTTGCCCATCCACCGCCGCGGGGTCATGCGCTCAGTCATAGGCGGCCTCCGTGATCCAGTGGTCGCTGTCGTAGGTCACCAGCCAGGCCCGCCCGTCGACCCCGACGAGCTGGAACCTCGCGACCCGCCGTCCCCCGCCGGGCTCCCACCACAGCTCGGTGACCGGCCACGGCCCGGCCCAGGCGGCGACCGGCTGCCACCCCTCGCGCTCGCCGGGGCGGAACCTGGCGGGTTCGCCGCTGACGCCGCCGCGAGGGAGTACGACGACCGGGCGGCCGCCCCCGTCGAGGACCGCCGCCGGCCAGGGGTCGCCGAACACCCGGGCAGGCGCGGGCGGCGGGATGCTGCCCGGCCACGGCAGCGTCCGGTCGCGCAGGCCGGTCGGACGGTCGCCCCACGGGACGTAGGCCTGCCGGTCGCCCGGCGAGCGGCCGCCCTGGAGGACGGGGGCGACGACCGCCTCGTGGCCGAGCATCCCCTGCACCCGGGCGATGCCGCGCTCGACCCGGGCGTCGGTGCCGCCCCACAGCCCGTCGGCGTGGACCGACTCGGGGACGACGACCTCGGGCACGAACCGCACCCGCGTGACCGCCGAGCGGATGTCGCCGGCTCGCAGCGTCCCGACCAGCTGCCAGTGGAGACGGTCGATCAGGTCGACCGCGCCGAACCAGCGCGGGTGGAGCCACCGCCGGACCGACGCCGGGCCGTCGCCCGCCTCCTGCGCCGCTCGCTCCGTCTCCACCTCGATCCGCACCTCGGTGCAGACCAGCTGCCGCTCGCCGAGCCCGGCGACGAACCGCTCGGCGGTCTGCTTCGCGCTGAAGCAGACCGTCTCCGCCGAGGACAGCGGCGGCTCGAAGTCGACCGCGCAGTCCAGCTCCGGCGGCGGGGTCCGGCCGGCGACCGGTCTCGCGCCGCCGCCGTGGATCACTGTCCTCACCCAGTCGGCCTGGGCGCCGAACCTGGCGCGTACATCGGCGCCGGGCAGGTCGGCGAGGTCGCCGAGCGTCGGCAGCCCGAGGCGCTGCAGGAGCGAGACGGCGTCGGGGTCCTCGAGCACGCTCACCGGCAGCGTCCGCAGGAAGGCCGCCGACCCGCCGGCCGCGACGGCGTACGTCTCCTGGAGGGCGGCGCACCGTGCCGCCTGCTCGGCGGTGAACAGCTCGTCGGCGATGCCGACGCGGACATCCCAGACGCCCAACGAGACGACGCACTCGGCGATCGCGGCACCCGCCTCGTCCTCGCCGCCGTAGTAGTGCCCGGGCGAGCGCAGGGCCACCAGCCCCGGGCGCAGCGGCATCACCCCGGGGCGCAGCCGCTCCAGCGCGGTGAGCACCTCCTCGAAGGCGCGGTGGTCACGGGCCTCGTCGGCGGCGAGCACGAGCAGCTCCGGGCAGCGTGACTGGGCGTCGCGGCGGCGCATCCCACGGCGTACGCCGAACTCCCGCGCGGACGCGTTGCACGCCTGCACCAGGTTGGCGTGGAAGACCGCCGCGGGCAGGTGGCGCGGCAGGCCGGCCTCGGCCAGCGCCGCAGCGACCGGCCAGTCGGCGCACCAGACGACGAGGGTCCTGGTCATCCCGCCTCCCGTGCCTCCCCGAAGGGCACCTCGTCGGCGAGCTCGGGGACCGCGGCGTACGCGCGCCGGGCCGGGCGGACCTCACCGTCGTCGGCGGGGAACCACACCGAGGTACGCCGGGCGGGGGCAGCCCCTCGGCGGACCTCCACCTCCAGCCGCCGTGAGCGCAGATGCCCCTCGCCCCGGCCGGCCCCCGACCACTGCGGCCCGGCGGTGGAGAGGCGCACCTCGGCACGCGGCCACTCGGCGCCGCGGTCGCAGAGCGCGACCAGGGCGGCGCCGCGGGTGCGGAGCCGCGCGGCGAGCTTGTCGGCGACCGAGGCGGGCACCCGCGCCGGCGGGCGTACGGCGACCAGCGTGGTGACGTCGATCAGCGCGGCCGTCGCCTCGAGCCAGGACTCCCTCGGCTCGGGGACGAGGATGGTGCGGTCGAGGTTGATCCCCAGCTCGGCGGCCGCCTCCGCGCCGAAGTCGTCGGCACCGACTACCGCGCACCACTCCCCTGCGCGCGAGGGGCCGGCCAAAAGCGCCATCGCGAGGGCCATGCCGTCGACCGAGTAGGCGCCGCCGGCGCGCAGCTGCACCAGCCCGGAGAGCACCGGATGGGTCTCGATCTCACGGCCGGTGAGCGACCTCTCGAGGCGCTGCAGGCGCGCGCGGAGCTGCTCGATCTCCCCCGTCCGCGAAGCCGTGCGGGAGGCCGATCGCGATGCCGTACGTGCCGCTCTTGCTGCCACACCTCAGCATCGAACATTTGTTCGATGCAGTCAACCGGAACGGCTCAGCGCAGGGCGTGGGTGAGGTAGCCGAGGCGGTCGTGCTCCGAGGTGGGATGCGCGGTGAGGGTGACGTCCTGGCCGACCAGCAGCTTCCAGTACGTCGGACCGGCGACGACGAGCAGCTCGGTGGGTCTCCCCGGCTCGTCGGCCAGCGGCGCCTCGATCAGCTCAGGGTCGCCGAACGCGCGCATCGCGGCAGCGACCGGGGTGTCGGCGGCCAGCGCCTCCCGGGCCGCCGCGAGGACGTCGGCCGTGGCGTCGGTGACGGCGACCGCCCGCAGCGACTGGATCCGCGGCTCGGCCTCCGGGCTGAGCAGCAGGTCGACGTCGTACCTCCCCCGCTCGGCGGGTACGACGGCGAAGGCGTGGCCCATGGTGCGCGACCAGTAGCCGTACGGCGCACCGCCGAGCGGCAGCCCGACCCGGTCGCGGGCAGCGCCGAGCTGGGTCCGGCGCTCGTCGTCGGGGACGTCGAGCTCGACGTTGTCGGCGAAGAGACGGGGGTCGGCGAACGACTCGCCGCCCTCGGGGTCGAAGGCCCGCAGCCGCTCGATCGCGGCGGCGAGCGCGGCGTCGACGCGCGGCCGGAGCCCGCGCACGACCGTCGACCAGCGGGTCGGGCCGCCGGCATCGAGCTCGGCCCGCGCCAGCAGCCGGGTGGCGGTCATCGCCTGGTCGTAGGCGCCGGCGTACGTCGCGTTGGAGAGCGTCACCACCCCGACGCCGGTGTCGGGGTGCCAGACCATCCGCGACCCGTAGCCCGGGTAGCCGCCGCTGTGGTGCACGATCTGGCCGAGCCGGGCGTCGTGGTCGACCATCAGCCCGAAGCCGTAGCCGGCCGCGACCGCCCCGACCCCCGGCTCCGGACCGTCGACCGAGAGCGTGCCGGTGACCGCCTCGATCCGCTGGAGCTGCTGCAGCTCCCGCCGGGACGCCTTCGAGAGCGGGTGGGCGTCGGCCTTCGCGTCGAAGGCGGAGGTGAAGCCGCCGACCCAGGTCGCGAGGTCGCGCAGCGTGCTGTGCAGCCCGCCCATCGCCGAGAACGCCCCCGGCGGCGTCGGCGGCAGCTCCACCCACGCGCCGCCGCGCCTCACGTGACCGGGCACCAGCGCGGGTCCCACCGTGGCGACGTCGTACGCCGTCGCGGTCATCCCGAGCGGGCCGAGCAGCTCGGCCTCGACGAACGCGCGCTCGGCACCTTCTGGTGCGTCGGCGCCGGTCACGTTGGCGACGACGCGGCCGAGGAGGGCGTAGCCGACGTTGGAGTACTCGAAGAAGGTCCCGGGCTCCCGGCCCACCGCGAAGCCGCCGTCGAGGAACGTGCCGAACGCGTCGTACGACAGCGACTCCTGCCGGTCGCCCCACGGGTTGTCGCTGGGCAGCCCGCCGGCCATGGTGAGGAGCAGACGGAGGGTGACGGCCGGGCTGTCGGGCGAGTACGGCGGCTGGTCGACCAGCTCGGGGAGGTACTGCGCCACCGCCTCGTCGAGGTCGACCAGCCCGCGGTCGCGCAGCAGCAGGATCGCGCTGGCGATGAACGACTTCGACATCGACGCGATCCGGAAGACGCTGTCCGCGTCCGGCCGCCGCTCGGGGTCGAGGCGGGTCGTGCCGAACGCGCCCTCGTGGACGATCTCGCCGTGGCGTACGACGGCGTACGCCAGCGCCGGCGTGAGCCCCTCCTCGAAGCGCTTCGCGAACAGCTCGTCGACGGCGGAGAGGTCGGTGCTCATGCCGCCGCCTCCGTGGAAGGGCAGAAAGAATACGGACGCGGCGGCCTGACAGATCCGATGGTCGCTCGCTGGCGCTCGCTCATGCAGGGGCTCCTTCGGCGGCGGGCTCGACAGGCTCGGTGGGGGCGCGCTCGAGCCGACGGACGGCCGGCACGGCGAGCGCGGCGAGTACGACGATCCCATAGACGACCGCGGAGGTGACGAAGACGTCCTCGGCTCCGAACCACTCGCCGAGCGAACCGTAGATCAGCTGGCCGACCGGCATCGCCACGAACGACCCGAGCATGTCGTAGGAGTAGGCGCGGGAGAGCATCTCGCCGGGGACGTTCTCCATCATCACCAGGCTCCAGGCGAGGCTGAACACCTCGATGCCCATCCCCGCGACCGCCATGGCCACCACCAGCGGGACCGTGTGCATCGAGAGCCCGAGCACGAGCAACGGCGCCACGACGCCGAGCATGCCGAGCATCCCCGCGCGCAGTGGGCGCCGGTAGGTCGCCCTGAGCAGCACGACGGTCATCAGGAGCATCCCGACCGCCTCGGCGGACTCCGCGAAGCCCCAGGCGCGGACGCCGATCGTGCCCTTGGCGTACGCCGGCGCGAGCGTCTGCAGCGCACCGGTCTGCATCGCGTTGAGCAGTCCGAAGGCGGCGACGACCACCCACAGCCAGGTGGTGCCGCGGAAGTAGCTCCAGCCCTCGCGCAGCTCGGTGAGCATCGACGTGGCCGGACCGTTCTTGGCGGGCATCGGAGGGATCCGCACCTTGACGAGCATGAGTGCCGCCACGGCCCAGGTGGCCGCGTCGATCGCCAGCCCCCAGCCGGGACCCACGGCGACGACGAGGACCGCCGCGATCGACGGCCCGAGGACGGTCAGCGCGCCGCGGCTCATCGAGAGCAGCACGTTGGCCGGCTGCAGGTCCTTGCGGTCGACCAGCTGCGGCACGATCCCCTGCATCGCCGGCATGCTCGCGGCCGAGGTGGTGCCGTTGACGGCGACTAGCGCGATCAGCATCCAGATCTCGGCGCCGCCGCTGATGACGAGGTACGCCGCCAGGCCCTGGGTGGCGGCGCTGGTCAGGTTGGAGACCTGCAGCACCAGCGTCCGGTCGAACCGGTCCGCGACGACCCCGCCCAGGAGCAGGAACAGCACCATCGGGATCGTCCTGGCCGCGAGCACCTGGCCGAGGGCCCCGGCCGAGTCGTGCACCGCCAGCACGGCGAACGCCAGCGACAGGTTGGCCATCGCACTGCCGGTCAGGTTGACGAACCGGGACAGGAAGAACCAGCGGAAGTTGGGCGCCCGCAGGACGCCGAGGCTGTCCTTGACGTTCACTGCCGCTCCTCCTCGTCGGCCATCACGAACGCGAAGGCGGTCAGGTTGACGTGCACCGTCCCCGGGGAGCGGGGAGCCTGCGCGCGGCCGTGGAGCAGGTGGCTGGCCTCGGTGATCCGTTCGCGCACCTCGTCCCACACCTCCGGGGTCACCCACAGCTCCGCGTCGGTGGCGACCTCCTTGCCGTGGACCGACCGCGCGTAGCGGCGGACCAGCTCGTCGACCGACGCGCGGACGTAGGCCTGCCGCTCCTCCGCGACCGCCTCGGGGTCGGAGGGCTCCGGCGCCGACCAGCCGGCCGCCTCCTCCCAGGGGTGCCGGTAGCGCTTCACCGTCCCGCCCCTGACCTTCTCCTCCCCCGCGATCACGATGAGCCCCGCCTTCTCGAGGACCCGGAGGTGGTACGACGCGTTGGCGTGCGTCAGGTCGAGCTCCCGCGCCACGTCGGTCGCGGAGAGGTCGGCGCCGGTGAGCAGCGAGAGGATGCGGAGGCGCACCGGATGGCCGCCGGCCCGCATCCGGGCGAGGCGTTCGTCCACGACAACCCCCAAAGATGTGTTTGGGAGTCAGTGTGCGCCTGAGCGCCAGAAACTGTCAAACAGTCGTTGGAGGGTCAGCCCACGCTGGCGGCGTACTCCTCCACGACGGCGCGCGGCTTGTCCCCCAGCCCGTCGATCCCGACGAGCAGCGGACGCAGCGAGTGGTCGGTGTTGAGAGCCTTGAAGAGCGTCGAGACGGTGATGCCGTGACCCGGCCTGTGCACGACCTGGATCTCGTCGCCCGCCTCGAGCGTGCCCTCCTCGAGGACGCGGAGGTACGGCCCGGGCCGGGCCTCGAGGGCGAAGCGCTTCACCCAGTGCGCGTTGTCGTAGCCGGAGACGCCCATCCAGTTCTTGAAGTCGTTGCACGGGGTGCGCACCGAGCAGACCTGCAGCAGCACGCTTCCGATCCGCCACTGCTCCCCCACCTCGGCCTCGTTCACGTCGATCCCCTCTGTCGTGAGGTTCTCGCCGAACTGGCCGTCCCGCAGGAGCCTGCCGAGCCGCTGGCCCCAGACGTCGAGGTCCTCCCGGGCGAAGGCGTAGACCGCCTGCTCGAGCCCGCCGTGGCGCTGGGTGTCGGTCACCGTGTCGCCCGTGATGCCGAGGGCCACGACCGTCACGGGTCCGTCCACCGGTCGCTTGTCGATGGAGGTCGCCCCGAGGGCCGCCCACTCGACGGTCTTCGAGGTGCCGGCGTTGACGGAGAGGATGCGCGCCATGCGCCGCATTCTCGCGTACGCCGGCCGTGCTCGACGACAGGGTTCGGCCCCCGCGCGGCGCCGGCCGCGCGGGAGCGTTGGATCAGCCGGAGGGGGCTACGGCGCGATCGGGCGGGGCGAGCTCTCCCCGGCGACGCGGTTCTCCGCATCGACCATCCAGGCGAGCTGCTCGAGCCGCTCGAGGATGGTGTGGATGAGGTCGGCGGTGGTCGGGTCCTCCTCGTCGACCTCGTCGTGGATGTCGCGGCCGGTCTTGGCGACGGCGTACAGCGCCGCGGTGACGAGGTCCACGGTGGTCTCGGTGTCGACCTCCGTGCCGGGGAACGGCGGCAGCGACGTCTGCTGCGCGACCGTGGCGGAGCGCCCGTCCGGGGTGATGTAGAGCGCCCGCATGCGCTCGGCCACGTCGTCGGTGAAGCCGCGGGCAGCCTCGACGACCTCGTCGAGCTGCAGGTGGAGGTCGCGGAAGTTCTTGCCGACGACGTTCCAGTGGGCCTGCTTGCCCTGCAGGGAGAGCTCGATCAGGTCGACGAGCAGCCGCTGCAGGTCGCCGGCCATCTTCTCGGAGGCCTGGAACGCGGGGTGCGCGGTGTGGGTGGTCTGCGGGTGGTGGGTCTGGGTCACGTCGTACTCCTCTCGTCGTGCCCTTCCGGTAGCCGTCGCGGCGCGCGGCTATGCACCAGACTGCTACTCCTGGACCGCCTTGGCGAGGGTCACGCAGCGGGTGATCCAGTCCTGCTCGGCGGCGGTGAGGGGGCGGTGCTGGCGGGCGGCGTCCTCGATGGCCCAGTGCGCGTTGAGGACCATGCGTACGACGACCCAGTCGCGCGCCCGCGACTCGTCCAGACCGGCGGCGTCGACGAGCGTGTGGAAGCGGCGTCGTACGCCGTCACGGACCCCGTCGTACCCCGCGACGAGCTCGTCCCAGCGGTTCCACAGCATCGGCGCCGGCTCGTAGTGGGGGTCGCCGGCCATCGGCTTCGGGTCGATCACCAGCCACGGCTCGCGCTCGCCGGCCAGCACGTTGGCGTAGTGCAGGTCGCCGTGCACGATCCGCAGGTCGCTGGTGTCAGCGAGGAGGTCGGGGACGAGCGACCTCGTCTGCTCGACGAGCCGGTGCGGGATCGGCGCGTCGCGCGGCAGGTCGGCCAGCGGCGCCGTCCACCGCTCGACGTACGACGCGAGCGTGCGGAGCTGAGGCAGCGCCGGGACGTGCAGGCGGGCGTAGAGCCCGGCCACGATCTCGCACGCCTCGAGGTCCCAGCGCTCCGAGAGGTCCTCCGGTCCGAGCCGCTCGAGGAGCATGGCCCGGCGGCGCGGGTCGGCCCGCAGCAGGCGTACGACGCCGTCGCCGTGCCAGCGCTGCAGCGCGAGCGGCTCGTGCAGCGACTCCTCGTCGCCGTCGAAGGTCACCTTGAGCACGCCCGCGTCGCCGTCGGCGCCGCAGACCGGCAGCACCACCGAGCAGTAGCCGCTCATCGGGTCGTCGTCGACGGTGAGCTCCCACTCCGCCAGGAGGTCGGCGGCCAGCCGGGGCAGCCGGTCTAGCCACGCCGCCCAGTCCTCGCCTCGCGCGGCCGCCGCCTGCAGCGACGCCGGGACCAGGCTCACTTCTTGCCAGGCTTGTCCGTCGAGGGCTGGGTGGTGGACAGCGCGGCGACGAAGGCCTCCTGCGGGACCTCGACGCGGCCGACCATCTTCATCCGCTTCTTGCCTTCCTTCTGCTTCTCGAGCAGCTTCCGCTTGCGGGTGATGTCGCCGCCGTAGCACTTGGCGAGCACGTCCTTGCGCATCGCCCGGATGGTCTCGCGGGCGATGACCCGGGCGCCGATCGCGGCCTGGATCGGCACCTCGAACTGCTGCCGCGGGATGAGGTCCTTCAGCTTGCCGGCCATCATCACGCCGTAGGAGTACGCCGCGTCGCGGTGCACGATCGCGGAGAACGCGTCGACCGGCTCGCCCTGCAGCAGGATGTCGACCTTGACCAGGTCGGCGGCCTGCTCGCCGGAGAACTCGTAGTTGAGCGAGGCGTAGCCCTTGGTCCGCGACTTCAGCTGGTCGAAGAAGTCGAAGGCGATCTCGCCCATGGGCAGGGTGTAGCGCATCTCGACGCGGTCCTCGGAGAGGTAGTCCATCCCCTGCAGCGAGCCGCGCTTGTTCTGGCAGAGCTCCATGATCGTGCCGATGTAGTCGGCCGGGGACAGGATCGTCGCGTCGACGATCGGCTCGCGGACCTCGGCGATCTTGCCCTCGGGGAACTCGCTCGGGTTGGTGACCTCGTGCTCGCTGCCGTCCTCCATGACCACCTGGTAGACGACGTTCGGCGCGGTCGAGATCAGGTCGAGGCCGAACTCCCGCTCCAGCCGGTCGCGGGTGATCTCCATGTGGAGCAGGCCAAGGAAGCCGCAGCGGAAGCCGAAGCCGAGCGCGCCGGAGGTCTCCGGCTCGTACGTCAGCGCGGCGTCGTTGAGCTGCAGCTTGTCGAGCGCCTCGCGCAGGTCGGGGTACTGGTCTCCGTCGATCGGGTAGAGCCCCGCGAAGACCATCGGGTTGGGGTGCTCGTAGCCGCCCAGCGCCTCGGTCGCCGGCCGACCGTTGTTGGTCACGGTGTCGCCGACGCGGGACTGGCGCACGTCCTTCACGCCGGTGATGAGGTAGCCGGTCTCGCCCACGCCGAGGTGGTCGGCCTTGAGCGGCTCCGGGCTGATCACGCCGAGCTCGAGCATCTCGTGGACCGCGCCGGTCGACATCATCTTGATCCGGTCGCGGTGCTTGAGGGAGCCGTCGAAGACGCGGACGTAGGTGACCACGCCGCGGTAGGTGTCGTAGACCGAGTCGAAGATCAACGCCCGGGCCGGCGCGTCGGGGTCGCCCACCGGAGCCGGGGTCTGCGCGACGATCTCGTTGAGCAGCGCCTCGACGCCGAAGCCGGTCTTGGCGCTCACCTGGAGCACCTCGGACGGGTCGCAGCCCACGAGGTTGGCCAGCTCGGCGGCGTACTTCTCCGGGTTGGCGGACGGCAGGTCGATCTTGTTGAGGACCGGGATGATGTGCAGGTCGGCGCCCATGGCCAGGTACAGGTTGGCGAGCGTCTGCGCCTCGATCCCCTGCGCCGCGTCGACGAGCAGGATGGCCGCCTCGCACGCCTGCAGGCTGCGCGAGACCTCGTAGGTGAAGTCGACGTGGCCGGGGGTGTCGATCATGTTGAGGACGTACGTCCCGGGATCGGCCCCGGCGTCGTTGTTCTCGGCGACCGTCCACGGCATCCGCACGGCCTGCGACTTGATCGTGATGCCGCGCTCGCGCTCGATGTCCATCCGGTCGAGGTACTGCGCCCGCGCGTCCCGCTCGCTGAGCACGCCGGTCAGCTGCAGCATCCGGTCGGCCAGGGTCGACTTGCCGTGGTCGATGTGGGCGATGATGCAGAAGTTGCGGATGATCGCGGGGTTGGTGGAGCCGGGCTGCGGCGCGGAGGTCTGCGGAGGCACAGGCTGCTTTCGGGTGTACGACGGGCTCGGACTGGTCTCGGCCGATTGTCCCACGCTCAGTACTGGTGGAACCAAAGCGACAGGTACGTCGACTGCCCCGGGCAGGTGACGTCGCGGTCGCGGTCGTCCTCGACCCACTGGGCGATCACCGCTGCCCCGCCCTGGAACATCCACTCGCCCCCGCACCGGTCGAGCGCGCCGGCCCGTCCCGTCTCGCCCGCCGGCCGCCACTCGGGCAGGCCGAGCCGCAGGTCGCCGACGACGCTCTGCCACAGCGACTGGATCGAGTAGACCCCGACGCGGTACCCGGCGTCGGCGTAGCCCTTCGCTGCGCCCTTGACGACCGCGGCGTTGCCGACCGGGTCGTCCGGCCACTCGTAGTGGCTGACCGGCTCGACGTCGAGCCACACCACCGGGCTCGTGAGGCCGGCCTCCTTCATGGTGGCGAGGTTGAACCTCGCCTGCTGGTAGCCGAGGTTGCCGAGCCGGCCGAGCCGGGTGCTCGCGTCGTACGGCCCCTGGTCGGCGTACTCCCTGACGAAGCGGTCCTCGGGGTAGCTGATCAGGGAGTACGCCGCCGCGAGCAGGTGCCGCTCCTTCACCCACGCCACCTGGTCGGCGAGGCACGGGTTGGGGTGGAAGCCGGGTCCGTTGGTGAGGCCCAGGACCACGAACTCCGCGCTGGCGAGCGGCATCGGCTTGCCCTGCGTCCGCTTCTCCGGGATGCCCATCCCCTTCGGGCACTGTGGCCAGCTGACGTCACCGCCCTCGACGAGCCCGCGGTTCGAGGGCGTGGGGAGGTCGGGGACGCTGACGGAGTACGTGGGCGCGGCCGGCGGCCACGCCGACGGCTCCTCCGAGTCGGGCCAGCCGCTGCCCGGGGACGCGGCGGACGGGTCGCGGCGGAGGCACTCGGCGAGCCGCTCGGCGAGCCGCTCGTCGAGCCGCTGGGCGTCGCGAGCGGCGGCGCGGCGGCGCCCGAGGGGCTCGGCTCCGACCCGGCGTCGGTGGCCCGGCCCCCGCAGCCGCCCGCGGCCAGGGCCGCGGCGAGCATGAGGCCGCCGACGGCGTACGTCATCCTTCGCATCGTCATCGATCCTCGCATCCGGCCGGTGGCCCGGCCGCATCCGGCCGTCGGCCCGCGCGCTCGATCGAGTTGGGTCGGTGTTGGCTCGCTGCTCACCGGGAGTTGGCCGGTCTCCAGCAGGTTTTCGAGCATGACCTCTCTCAACCGTCGCATGCTCCTCGGGGGCGCCGCCGCGCTGGGCGCCGGCGTCTCCCTCGGGCAGCTGTCCCCCGCCTCCGCTCTCGCTCCGGCCGCTCGCCGCGGCCCGGCCCGCGCCTTCGGAAACCGTCCCTCCCTCACCCACGGGGTCCAGGCCGGCGACCCCGTCGGCGGCCAGGTGACGCTCTGGTCCCGCGCCGACCGTTCCTCCCGGCTGGTCGCCGAGATCTCCCGGGACCCGAGCTTCCGCAAGGTCCGCCGCGTCACCGGCCCCGTGGTGACGCCGGACAGCGACCTCACCGGCACCATCCCGGTCCGCGGGCTCCCGTCGGGGCAGGAGCTCTACTACCGGATCACCGCCGTCGATCTGGACGACTACCGGCGTACGTCGGAGCCACTGGTCGGCCGGTTCCGGACCGGCACGACCTCGCGGACGGACATCCGCTTCATCTGGTCCGGTGACATCTCCGGCCAGGGGTACGGCGTGAATCCCGATCTCGGCGGCTTCCGGATCGCACCGGCGATGAAGGCGGCGAACGCCGACTTCTTCCTCTCCTCCGGCGACAACGTGTACGCCGACGGGCCGGTCACCGAGACCGTCGACCTGCCCGACGGGCGGACGTGGCACAACCTGGTGACCGAGGAGAAGAGCGCCGTCGCCCAGACGCTCGACGAGTACCGCGGCCAGTTCAGGTACAACCTGCTGGCCGACAACTGGCGCGAGTTCCTCGCGAGCACCGCGATCATCGCGCAGTGGGACGACCACGAGGTGTTCAACAACTGGTATCCCGGCGAGGTCCTCGTCGGCCGCGCCGGCTTCCCCGACGGTACCCGCGCCGACGACCTCGCCCCGCGCGCCCGGCAGGCGTTCCACGAGTACATCCCGGTCGGCACCGCATCGCCGGACCGGCTCGGCCGGATCTACCGGAAGCTCTCCTTCGGCCCGCTCCTGGACCTCTTCATCCTCGACATGCGCACCTACAAGGACCCCAACACGACCGACCTCGAGACCGAGGACGACGGCGGCATCCTCGGCAGCGAGCAGACGGAGTGGTTCCTCAAGGAGATCAAGCGGTCCACGGCGACCTGGAAGGTGGTCGCCAACGACCTGCCGCTGGGCCTCGTGGTCGCCGACGGGAGCAACATCGAGGCCGTCGCGAACGGCGACAGCGGCGCACCGCTCGGGCGCGAGATCGCGCTCTCGAAGATCCTCACCGAGCTCAAGCGGGCGGGCATCCGCAACCACGTGTGGCTGACCGCGGACGTGCACTACACGGCCGCCCACCACTACCACCCCGACCGCGCGGTCTACCAGGACTTCGACCCGTTCTGGGAGTTCGTCTCCGGCCCGCTCAACGCCGGCGCGTTCGGCCCGAACGCCCTCGACGCCACCTTCGGTCCGGAGGAGGTCTTCGTGGCGGCCCCGGACCGGCAGTCGGCCTCGCCGCTCGAGGGCTATCAGTTCTTCGGCCAGGTCGACATCGACGCGCGCACCCAGCAGCTAACGGTCACGCTCAAGGACGTCGACGGCAAGGCGCTGTTCACCAAGACGCTCGACCCCGAGCGGCGCTGATCAACGGCCGGCAAACCCTGTTGCCGGGCTCATCCGCCCACCGGCGAAGATGGGCGGGTGAGCCCGACGCCGATCCCGACGACCCTGCCCCACGGCCGGACCGCCCGCCGGCTCGAGTGGGCCCACCTGCCGCCCGTCGTACGCGCGGCGATCGAGGGGCGGCTCGGCTCCCGGGTCATGGACGCCGAGTCGCGGACCGGCGGCTACACCCCCGGCTTCGCGTCCGTGCTCACCTGCGCCGACGGGTCGCGGCACTTCGTGAAGGCCGCCTCTGTGAAGGCGCAGCGGGTGTTCGCCGCCGCCTACCGCGAGGAGGCGCTCAAGCTGAGGAAGCTCGCCGGCTGGATCCCGGCACCGGCACTGCGGTGGGTGCGCGACGAGGACGACTGGGTCGTCCTGGGCTTCGAGTACGTCGAGGGTCGGGCTCCCGAGCGGCCGTGGACCGACACCGACCTGGGCGCCGTCTCCGACCTGCTCGTCGAGGCCGCCGGCCGGCTGACGCCGGCACCGGGCTGCGGGTGGGCGACGTTCGCGGAGGATCACGCCGCGTTCCCGTCGTACTGGGAGCTGCTCGGACACCTGCCGCACGCCGACGAGGCGGCCTCGCTGGCCGCCCGGTTCGGTGACGTCACCGCCGGCGACACGCTCGTCCACGTCGACGTACGCGACGACAACGTGCTCATCCGGCCGGACGGGTCCGCGGTCCTCTGCGACTGGAACTGGCCGGTCGTCGGGGCCGCCTGGCTGGACTCGCTGCTACTGCTCATCGGTCCGCGCGGCGACGGCATCGACGTCGAGGCGCATCTCGCCGCCCATCCGCTGCTGTCGGCAGTCGATCCGGAGGCGATCGACTCGGTCCTCGCACTGGTGACCGGCTACTTCCTGAAGTCGGCTGGCGACCCGGTGCCGCCGACGTCGCCGTACCTCCGCGACGTCCAGCGCTGGCAGGGTGAGGTCTGCTGGTCGTGGCTCTCCGAGCGGCGCGGCTGGTGACCCCGGTGAGCCGTCGGTCTCGGGGCCCATCACGGATTTGAGGGCCCGGAGGCGGCGCTGTTAATCTTGGTGGTCGCGTGTTCGCGTAGGCCTCTCCCCTCTCACGCCCGCTGTGCTGCCAAATCTGGGAGGCCGGATGAGAGCCCGCACCACCACACGTCGAACTCTGGAGAACACGACCCACATGGCGAACATCAAGTCGCAGATCAAGCGCAACAAGCAGAACGAGAAGCGCCACGAGCGCAACAAGGCCGTCAAGAGCGGTCTGAAGACGGCCGTCCGCAAGTTCCGCGAGGCCGCCGAGGCCGGCGACAAGGAGACCGCTGTCGCGCTGGGCCGCGACGCCGCGAAGAAGCTCGACAAGGCCGCCTCCAAGGGCGTCATCCACAAGAACCAGGCGGCCAACCGCAAGTCGGCGATCGCCAAGAAGGCCGCCTCGCTCTGAGCCGAGCCCGCTGAAGCTCTTCCGAAGGCCCGTCCCGTGAGGGGCGGGCCTTCGTCCGTTGATTCGGGGATTGTGCCCGCTTCATTCGGGGATTGTGGCTCGCCATCCGGACGCTGGCCCGGACTCGACGGGTCAGAACCCCCGACTCAACGGGAGCGCAGGCCGGCCACGGTGAGGACGAGTCGCTCCATGGTGTAGGACGGATCGCCGGCGGCGCCTTTGAGGTCGGCGTCGGCTGCTGCGACCGCCCGGATCGCACGGGCGATCCCGTCCGGCGACCAGCCCCGCGCGAGGGCGGCCACGGACTTCTGCTTCCACGGCGGCATGCCGCCGTCGCGATTGCCCGCCACGTGGTTGGCGACCGAGCGGAGCTGCCCGGCGACCGCCGAGAGGATGTAGACCGGTGAGGTGCCGCCCTCGAGCGACCAGCGCAGCTCCTCGAAGGCCTTGACCCGGTTGCCGCTGATCATGGCGTCGGCGATCACATAGTTCTTGACCTCGGCTCTTCCCCCGAAGTACGTCCTCACATGGTCCTCGGTCAGTGCCTCACCCGGGAAGTCGCTGGCGAGCTGGGCGGCCGCGGCGGCCAGGCCGCGGAGGTCCTGGCCCACGGCCTGGACGAGGAACTCGGCGCCGGCCTGGTCGATCCGGCCGCCGTGGGCCTTGACCTCGCCCGCCACGAACCTCGGGAACTCCGAGGGCCGCGGCTCCTCGGACTTGTGCTCGGCCACCGCAGGCAGCTTGCGCAGCTTGGCGAGGGTGCCGCTGCCCCTCGGGCCGCCTCCGTGGACGAGGACGAGAGCGACGTCCTCGGCGGGCGCGGCGGCGTAGTCGAGCAGGCCCGGCACCGACTCGTCCGGGAGGTTCTCCAGCCCGCGGACGACGACACACCGGATGCTCGAGAACAGCGACGGCGCGCTGAGCTCGCCGAGGGTGGCGAGGGTGAGATCGGCCGCGCCGGCATCGGAGATCTCGGCCTCGGCGTCATGGGCGCGCACCACCGACCGCACTGCGGCGACGGTCCGCTCGGAGAGGAACTCCTCCTTGCCGGTCACCAGCGTGACCCGGCCGAGGACGTCTGCTGCGCGGGAGAGCGAGGGTGCGGCTGCCATGGTGCGACCAGCCTGCCACAGCGCGCCGACACCAGTCGCCGAGGCCGGCGGCCCGGCCAGCCGCCCGGCACGACACGAACCGGTCAGTGCGTCGCGACCGCCGGCCCGTCGCTGGTCGCGACGACGGCCACCGAGCCGTCCTCGTCGGTGCGGTAGACGGCGACGCCGGCTGCCTCGAGCGGGTCCAGGGTCGAGGCGGCGGGGTGGCCGTAGTCGTTGTCGGCGCCGACGGAAGTGAGCGCGACGCGCGGGTGGAGGGACAGCAGCCAGTCCTCGTCCTGGTAGCGCGAGCCGTGGTGAGGCACCTTGAGGACGTCGACGTGCAGCCCCGGCAGGGCGCGGGCGAGCGCCTCCTGCCCGTCGGGCTCGACGTCGCCGGTGAGCAGCATCCGCAGGCCGTGGCTCTCGACGAGGAGGACGACGCTGGCGGCGTTGGCCGTCGAGCCGTCACCGGGACCCTTGGTGGGCGAGTCGGGCAGCGGCCAGAGCACCTGGAGCGTGACGGGCCCGATGGCGACCGTGCCGGCGTACGGCGCCGGCCGGAGCACCAGCCCGGCGCCAGCCGCAGCCCCGGATGCCTCCGCGACCCCCTCGGGCGGGTCCTGCAGCCGCGTCGTCCAGATCTCGCCGACCGTGCGCCCGTCGAGCGCGCCGTCGATCCCGTCGACGTGGTCGGCGTGGAAGTGGGTGAGGACGAGCAGCGGGATGCTCGTGACGTCGAGGTCGTCGAGGCACTGGTCCATCGGGTCCGGGTCCGGGCCGGTGTCCACGATCACGGCGCTGTGGGGTCCGGTCGCCAGCGCCAGCCCGTCGCCCTGTCCGACGTCGCACATGACGAGAACCCAGTCGTCCGGAGGCCAGCCCGGGGTCGGAGGGCGTACGACGAGCGCGACGACCAGCAGCACGCAGCACGCCCCGCCCGCCAGCCGATGGCGCAGGACCCGGGGCGCCAGCACGGCGACGGCGCAGCACAGTGCCACCAGGAGGAGCAGCGCGATCGGACCACTCCCCCAGCCGACGTCGGCGGTCGGCAGCCGGGCGCAGTGGTGGGCCACGGCGATGATCCAGCCCACGCACCACGACGCGAGCGTGCCGGCCAGCGCGCCGACGGGGGCCCACGCCAGTCCCAGCACGCCGCCGAGGAGGCCCAGCACCGTCGCCGGGGCGACGGCCGGCTCCGCGAGCAGGTTGGCGACGACGGCGACCAGGCTGACCTTCGCCGAGATCGCGGCGATGAGCGGCGTGCAGGCCAGCTGGGCGGCCGCCGGGACGGCGATCGCCTCGGCCAGCCACCGCGGTAGCCATCGGGCCAGTGCGTCGCGCCAGGGTGGCCCGAGCAGCAGGATCCCGGTGGTCGCGACGACCGACAGGGCGAATCCCATCGAGCGCGCCAGCCCCGGGTCGAGGAGAAGGAGGCCGAGGACGGAGGCGCCCAGGCCGCGCAGAGCGCGCTGGCGGCCGTTGTGGCCCATGGCGAGCAGGCCGACGGCGCCCATCGCGGCGGCGCGGACGACGCTCGGCTCGGTCCGCGCGAGCAGGACGAACCCGACGATGCCGACCGCGCCGACGGCGTACAGCCAGCGGCCGCGGGCCCTGCACCACCGGGCCACGACGAGGAGGAAGCCGACCACCAGGGTGAGGTTGGTGCCCGAGACCGCGAGCAGGTGGGTCAGCCCGGTCGTGCGGAACTCGTCGGCCAGCGCGTCGTCGACGCCGGCGTCATCGCCGTCCACCAGCGCCGGGACGAGTGCGCGCTCGTCCGCCGGCCGGTGGGCGACCGCGTCGCGGATCGACCCGCGCAGGACCGCGGAGAGGCCCCACCACGGACCGGGGTCGGCGACGACCGAGGGGTCCTCGGCCACGAACAGCGCGGCCACGTCGTCGGACCGCGCCGGCGCCAGCTCGCCACGGGCCTGGACCGTCGCCCCGAGCGGCACCTCGCGCCACGCGTCGCCACCGAGCGCGAGCACCGGTGTGTGCAGCTGGTAGCGCTGCCCGCGACCGCTCACCTCCCGCACCGACAGGTCCAGGAGCTGCTCGGTGTCGTGGGCGCCGACGACCGTGCGCGGGTCGGAGGTCACCTCGGCGGTCACGTGCACGAGCGCCCCTGCCCGCGCGAGGGCGGCGACCGGGTTGCGGTCGACGCGGGCGATGTGCAGGGCCGCGACCCCGCCGGCAGCGAGGAGCACCACGACGACCGCTGCAGCGGTGGCCCGGGCACCTCGACGCCGGCCGGCACCGAGCACCAGGCCGACGCCGAGGGCGACAGCGGAGCCGACCCCGAGGCGCAGGCCCACCGCCCCGTCGCCCGCCACGACCGGGCCGGCGAGCGCGCCCAGCCACGCCGCGGCGCCGAGCGCCGGCAGCCGCAGGTCCTTCACCCCAACCCCCGGTCGCCGGTCAGACGGTCACGAGCGGGGTCAGCTTCTCCATCGTCACCGGCCCGATCCCGTCGACCTCGAGGAGCTCGTCGACGGAGGTGAAGCCGCCGTTCTGCTCGCGCCACTCGAGGATCGACTGGGCGGTGACGGGCCCGACGTCGGGCAGCGCGTCGAGCTCCTCGGCGGTGGCGGTGTTGAGGTTGACCAGCGTGCCCGGCCCACCGGAGGAGGCGGTCCCCGACGGCGCGGGCACGCCGGCACCCGCCGCCGTGCCGTCGACCACGATCTGCTGCCCGTCGGTCAGAACGGCGGCGAGATTGAGCCCGCCGAGCGCCCGCCGCCGGAGCGCGCCTCCGGCGGCCTTGACCGCATCCACCACGCGCGAGCCGGTCGGCAGGACCACGATGCCGGGGTGCCGCACCTTGCCCTCCACGTCGACCGTCACCGTGCCCCCGGCGCTCGCCGCGGCGGACGGCGAGGTCACCGCGACGGGCGATCCGTCCGCACCGGCCGCCGATCCGGCGGACGCGCTCGGCGTGCTCGGCAGCGCCGCCAGGGGCGCCGCGCTCGCGGCGCTCACCGGCGCGGGCACGGGGGCCGCGTCGGACCGGATCACCCACCAGCAGGTCGCGGCCAGCCCGGCGGCCACCACCAGCGCGACCACCGCGAGGTGCCACGGCCCGACCCCGATCCGCCCCCTCAACGGCTCGGTGACCAGCGCCTGCGGCGCCAGCACGCGGCGGCGTCGGGCCGCGTGGCGCCCGGGCGCCGGGGTCCCGGTCAGCGGCGTCGCAGCGACCGTCTCGTCGGGCTCCGCGCGCGGCGGCCCCTCCGGCGCCGCGGTCGCGGGATCGAGCCCCGCCAGCCGGGTGTGGCCGGCCCACCAGGGGTCCTCGTCGTCGTCGTCAACCGGGTCCGGCGGCGGCGCTGCCCACTCCTGCGCGAGCTCGGCGCGCAGGAGCTCCAGCCGCCGGTGGACGGCGTCCTGGTGGTCGGGGGTCGATCGCGTTCGCATGCAGGGGACGCTAGGCGCGCCCGACGACGTACGGCGGCTGGGCCGGCGCGCCCTGTGGAGGGCCGCCTCCCGGGGCCTCGTTGTGGACGCCTCCCGGCCCTCCGTGACCGAACTCACGCCCGATTCGGGCGGTCTTACACAGCGTTTACCGACAGTCCGATCGCGCGTCACCCATCGCCGACCGGGCACTGCCTAGCCTCGTCGCCAACCCACCAGCAGCACAACCACGGTCCAGCGAATCTCGGGAGCAGGGCTCATGAAGCTGTCAGTGATCGGCACCGGCTATCTCGGGGCCACCCATGCCGCCGCGATGGCGTCGCTGGGCCACGAGGTCCTCGGCGTCGACGTCGACGCGGCGAAGGTCGCCATGCTGCAGAGCGGCACGGTGCCGTTCCACGAGCCCGGCCTCCCCGAGCTCCTCGCCGACCAGGTCGCGTCCGGACGGCTCCGGTTCACGACCGACGCCGCCGAGGCGGGGGCGCACGCCGACGTGCACTTCGTGTGCGTCGGGACTCCGCAGCGCAAGGGCGAGTACGCCGCCGACCTCCGCTACGTTGACGCCGCCATGGCGGCGCTGGTGCCGCACCTGAGAGCGGGCAGCCTCGTCGTCGGCAAGTCGACGGTGCCCGTCGGCACCGCCGCCCGGCTGCTGGAGCAGGTCGAGGCCGCCGACGCCGACCTGGTGTGGAACCCGGAGTTCCTCCGCGAGGGCTTCGCCGTCGAGGACACGCTGCGGCCCGACCGGATCGTCATCGGGGCGACGAGCGAGCGGGCGGCGAAGACGCTGCTCGACGTCTACGAGTCCATGGTCACCGCGGGCACACCGGTCATCTCGACCGACCTGGCCACCGCCGAGCTGGTGAAGGTGGCCGCGAACTCCTTCCTCGCCACCAAGATCTCCTTCATCAACGCGATGGCCGAGGTCTGCGAGGCGACCGGTGCCGACATCACCAGCCTCGCCGAGGCGATCGGCCACGACGCCCGGATCGGCCACCGGTTCCTGAGGGCCGGACTCGGCTTCGGCGGCGGCTGCCTGCCGAAGGACATCCGCGCGTTCATGGCGCGCGCCGGCGAGCTCGGCGTCGACCAGGCGCTGTCCTTCCTCAAGGAGGTCGACTCGATCAACCAGCGCCGTCGGGCCCGGACCGTCGACCTCGCCCGCGAGATGTGCGGCGGCTCGCTGGCGGGCATGCGCGTGTGCGTCCTGGGCGCGGCGTTCAAGCCCGACTCCGACGACATCCGCGACAGCCCGGCGCTCGACGTCGCGCTCTCCTGCCAGCAGCAGGGCGCCGCCGTACGCGTCTACGACCCGTACGCCATGGACAACGCCAGGACGTCCTTCCCGACGCTGGCGTACGCCGACAGCGCGGTCGATGCCGCCGTCGACGCCGACGTCGTGCTCCATCTGACCGAGTGGCGCGAGTTCGCGGAGCTGCATCCCGCCGAGCTCTCCGCCGTCGTCCGCGAGCGGCGCATCGTCGACGGCCGCAACACCCTCGACCGCGAGCTCTGGACCCGCGAGGGCTGGACCCACCGGGCGCTCGGGCGCCAGTCGCTCTGAGGCCCCACAGACTCTCCCCGGTCCTGTGCGCGCAGGGGGCTCACAGGGCCGGGGAGACCACGACCGCGAGCATCCCGGGCCCGACGTGCACGGCGAGCGACGCGCCGAGCTCGCCGCACCTCACCTCCCGGCCGCCGAGCTGCGGCGCGAGCCGCTCGGCCAGGTGCTCACGGAGTACGCCGGCCCGCTCAGGGCTGTCCAGATGGGCGACGACGACCTCCACGTCGCGCTCGCCCGCCGCCTCGACGGCGAGCTCCTCGAGACGCGACAGCGCCCTCGCCGCGGTACGCACCCGCTCGTGGAGCACCACCTGACCGTCCTCGATCGCGAGCAGCGGCTTGACCGCCAGCGCCGAGCCCAGCAGCGCGGCCGCCGCCCCGATCCGGCCGCCGCGACGCAGATAGTCGAGCGTGTCCACGTAGAACAGCGAGCGGGTCGCCTCGGCCCGGGCGAGGGCGGCGGCCGCGGCGTCCTCGGCGCCGGCACCCTCGTCCACCGCCTTGGCGGCGGCCAGCACGGCGAAGCCGAGGCACGGGCCGACCGCGCGGGTGTCGAGGGTGACGACGGGCACCGGTGACGTCTTCGCCGCGAGCCGCGCCGAGTCGAGCGTGCCGCTCATCTCCGCCGAGAGGTGGATCGAGACGATCTCGTCGTACCCCTCGGCCGCGAGCGCCTCGTAGGTCTGCCCCAACGCCGCCGGCGCGGGCCGCGACGTCGAGACCGACCGCCTCCCCGACAGCGCACGGGTGACGGCCTCGGCGGAGGTCTCGGGCCCGCCGTCGGCGTACGCCTCGCTGTCGACGATGATCTGCAGCGGCACCACGGTGATCCCGGACGCGACCGGCTCCGGCAGCATCGCCGAGGAGTCGGTGACGATCGCAACCTTCCCCGCCATGGGATGCAACCCTATCCAGCCCCCAGTGCGTCCTCGCCGCGGTGTCCGCCGCGGCCGGGCATCGTTCTTTACCTACGGGGGTACCTCGAACGGCGTCACCGATCGCTGGCAGGCACGTCCCGGCCACAGGTGGCTACTACCGAAAGCCACACGGCCCGAGGGGAAGACATGACCGCAGACCTCCGCGAACGCGAGCACACCGACGGTCCGCCCGAGCTCTTCGGGGTGCTCCTCATGCTCGTCATGACGGTCGCGCTGATCGCGCTGGCGCTCCTCGTCGTCTGAGGCCCTGGGCGAAAGCCACTGACAAGCCACCGCGGCGCGCCCTAGCCTCCGAGAGTGCCGAGACACTCCTCGTTCCTCAGCGTCCACGCGGCTGCGGTCCCCGCCGCGGAGGACGCGCGCTTCGAGCTCGCCGACGTGCGCCGCTACGCGCGGCTCCGGCTGCGTCGCTTCGTGTCCGTGGCGCGGACCGCCGATCGGACGTCGTTCCGCGCCGTCGTCCGTGACCATCTCGGTGTCCGGCCCGACGGGCTGCCCGTGGTGGCGGAGCGCTGGCCCGCCTACGAGCACGTCAACGTCCAGGCCGCGCTAGACGCCGCGCTCGCCCGCCCGGACCGGCAGCACGAGGTCGCGGGATCACGAACTGGCGCCATCACGGCGGCTTCGACCTCGCCGACCTCCTCGGCGAGGACTTCGACTTCGGCCTGCGCCCCGGCAACGTCACCCGGGTGAGACTGCCCAGCGGGCCGGCGGGTGCGACCCGGGAGTGCCTGCAGGCGGCGGTGGTGCTCGTGACGCAGGGCGAGGAGCGGCTCGCCGTCCTCGTGATGGGCTCCGACCCCGACGAGGGCGGCGGCGTACGCGTGCAGACGATGGCGACCGAGGAGCGCGTCGCCCGGGCGTTCGGCCAGGAGCTGCGGGAGCGTGCGCTCGAGCTGAACGTCTACCGCGGGCAGGTCGTGAGCTTCGGCCACGACGTCTTCGGGGAGCGAGGCTCACTGCTGAGGTTCGAGGACCGACCCACGATGTCGGCGGACGAGCTGATCCTGCCGGAGGAGACGTTCGCGGACCTGCGCCGGCAGGTCGTGGGCGTCGCCCGTCACGGCGAGCGGCTGCGGCGCGCGGGGCAGCACCTCAAGCGTGGTCTGCTCCTCTACGGTCCCCCGGGCGTCGGCAAGACCCACTCGGTCCGCTACCTCATGAGCGAGCTGGTCGGCACCACCGTCGTCGAGCTCAGCGGGGAGTCGCTCGGCGCGCTGCGCGAGGCCTGCTCGGTCGCCCGGTCGCTCCAGCCCGCGATGATCGTCGTCGAGGACGTCGATCTCATCGCGCAGGACCGCGACTACTACGACGGCGACGCGTCACCGCTGTTCACGCTGCTCAACGAGATGGACGGACTCGACGAGGACGCCGATGTCGTCTTCCTCCTGACCACCAACCGTGCCGACCTGCTCGAGGATGCGCTCGCGTCGCGCCCCGGGCGGGTCGACCAGGCGGTCTGGATCGACCGGCCCGACCGCGACGCACGGCGCAAGCTCATCGAGCTCTACCGCGGACGCCTCGACCTCGATCTCAGCCGGCTCGACGGGGTCCTCGACCGCACCGAGGGGGTCACCGCGTCCTTCCTCAAGGAGCTGCTGCGCCGCGCCGCGGTGATCGCCGCCGACCGCGAGACCGGCCCGGTCGACGGTCTGCCGCTGCACGTCTCGGCCGACGACCTCGACGCTGCGGTCGACGACCTCCTCGACACCCGCAACCAGATGACGCGCACCGCGCTCGGGCTGCGTACGGGCGGCACCGACGCCGACGCAGAGCCGGACTGGGACGACGTCGACGAGGAGTGACCCGGGTCAGACGACGACGTTGACCAGCTTCGGCGCGCGTACGACGACCTTGCGGACCTCGCGCCCGTCGATCGCGCGTACGACGGCCTCGTCGGCCAGCGCCAGGGCCTCCAGCTCCGCCTCGGTGATCGAGGGTGGGACCTCCAGCCGGGCCTTGACCTTGCCCTGGATCTGGACGACGGCGGTGACGGTCTCCTCCACGAGGAGCGCAGGGTCGACCGTCGGCCAGCCCGCCAGGGCGACCGTCGGCTCGTGACCCAGCCTCTCCCACACCTCCTCCGCGGTGTAGGGAGCCACCAGGCTCAGCAGGATCGCCATCGCCTCGGCGGCCTCGCGTACGGCGGGGTCGGCCGGGCCGCAGCCGGTGTCGATGGCCTTGCGGGTGGCGTTCACCAGCTCCATGACGCGCGCGACCATGACGTTGAACCGCTGCGACTCGATCAGCTGCTCGGCGTCGGCGACCACCTTGTGGGTCACCCTCCGCAGCTCGACGTCGCCGGCGGAGAAGTCCACGCCCGGCTCCGAGGCCACGTCGCCGGCCAGCCGCCAGGCGCGCTGCAGGAACTTCAGCGAGCCGCCCGGCGACATGTCGGCCCAGTCGATGTCGGCCTCCGGCGGGCCGGCGAACACCATCGTCAGGCGCACCGCGTCGACGCCGTACTCGTCGATCGTCTCGCCCAGGTCCACTCCGTTGCCCAGCGACTTCGACATGCCGCGGCCCTCGTTGATGACCTCGCCCTGGTTCATCAGCGCCGAGAACGGCTCGACGAAGTCGATCATGCCCAGGTCGTGCATGACCTTGGTGAAGAACCGGGCGTACAGCAGGTGCAGGATCGCGTGCTCGACGCCGCCGACGTACTGCGTCACGGGCATCCACTCGCGCACTGCCTCGGGGTCGAAGGGCCCGCCCTCGTAGTGCGGCGAGACGAACCGGAAGAAGTACCACGACGAGTCCACGAAGGTGTCCATCGTGTCGGTGTCGCGCCTCGCCGCGCCGCCGCACGACGGGCAGTCGACGGCGACCCACTCCTCGGCGGCTGCCAGCGGCGAGACACCCTTGGGCTTCAGGTCGGCACCCTTCAGCTCCGGGAGCACGACGGGCAGCTGGTCCTCGGGGACCGGCACCTCGCCGCAGCTCTCGCAGTGGATGATCGGGATCGGCGCGCCCCAGAAGCGCTGGCGGCTCAGCAGCCAGTCGCGCAGCCGGAAGTTGACCGTGCCCTTGCCGCGGCCGTGCGCCTCCAGCTTCTCGATGATCGTCCGGACGCCGGTGGCCTTGTCGGTCAGGCCGTCCAGCGGCCCGGAGTTGACGTAGGCGCCGTCGCCGGTGGTCGCGACGTAGGTCTCCTCGGGGTTCTCCTCCCCGGTGTCGACGACGCGGCGCACCGGCAGGCCGAACTCCTTGGCGAAGTCCAGGTCGCGCTGGTCGTGGGCGGGCACCGCCATGATCGCGCCGGTGCCGTAGTCGGCCAGCACGTAGTCGGCCGCCCACACCGGGATCTGCTCGCCGGTGACCGGGTTGGTCGCGGTGACGCCCAGGTCGACACCCGTCTTCGGCCGGTCGGTCGCCAGCCGGTCGATGTCGGTCTCCGTGCGTACGTCGACCAGGTAGTCCTCCAGGGCCTGACGCCTGTCCGGGGCGACGATCTCCTCGGCCAGCTTGGCGTCGGCGGCGACCACCATGAAGGTCGCGCCGTACAGCGTGTCGGGACGCGTCGTGAAGACGGTGACGCGCCTGGTGGAGCCGTCGGCCAGGTGGATGTCGAAGTCGACGTGGGCGCCCTCGGAGCGGCCGATCCAGTTGCGCTGCATCGCCAGGACCTTGGAGGGCCAGGTGGCCTCCAGCGGCTCCATGTCGTCCAGCAGCCGCTGGGCGTAGTCGGTGATCTTGAAGTACCACTGGTTCAGCTCGCGCTTCGTGACCACTGCTCCGCAGCGCTCGCACAGGCCGTTGACGACCTGCTCGTTGGCCAGCACGGTCTGGTCGTTGGGACACCAGTTGACCGGGCTGTTCTTGCGGTAGGCCAGGCCGTGCTCGCGGAACTTCAGGAACAGCCACTGGGTCCACTTGTAGTAGTCCGGGTCGGAGGTGTGCAGCCGCCGCGACCAGTCGAACGAGATGGCGTAGCGCCGGAACGACTCGGCCTGGGTCTCGATGTTGGTGTAGGTCCAGGTCGCGGGGTTCTCATCGCGCCTGATCGCGGCGTTCTCCGCCGGCAGGCCGAAGGAGTCCCACCCGATGGGGTTCAGGACGTCGTAGCCCTTCTGCCACCAGTAGCGCGCGAAGACGTCGTGCAGCGCCGTGACCTCGGCGTGGCCCATGTGCAGGTCCCCCGAGGGGTAGGGGAACATCGTGAGCGCGTAGCGCTTCTCCGCGCCGGGTCGGCGGCCGGCCCGGAACGGGTCCAGCTTCTCCCAGACGGGTCGCCACTTCTCCTGCAGCGCGGTGACGTCGTACGTCGCCTGCTCGGTCTGCTCCTGGGTCATCTCTTGCGTCTTTCGGGTTTCTCTGGTGGTCGAGGGTGCCGAGACCTTCCTGGCATGAAAAAACCCCTCGCTCGCAGGAGGGGTTGCCGCGCTGTGCTCCGATCCGGTCTCGGGCCGGGTCTCGCTCAGCGCGGCTGGCGAAGAAGCAGGGTGATGGTCTGCATAGACCAAGGTTACTGCACCTGCGCCGATGCCGTCAGGTCGGGTGACGGGACACGCCCGCGACCGGGGGTTGATCCGCTGGGGTAGCCGTGTAATAGTTGCCGGGCTCCGCCGCTCGAGAGTCCGGTCACCCGGATGAGGACCCCCCCATCTCATCCTTCTGACCGCCTTGGGCGGCGGAGTTCTTTGCATTCCGGGCGCACCACGACTGAAACCGAAGTCGTGGCGGGAACTCGTCGTACGCCGCGGACCTGCCACCCCGAGCGTTGTGGTGGCAGCACCACGAGGCGGCCGCGGTCCGGTGACCGCGACCGCCTCGGGTGAGGGGGTCGAGAGGCTAGGTGTTCGGGCTCAGTGGCAGTGGCCGTTGCTTCCGGGTGCCGGGGTGTGGCAGGCGGCGGTCGTCGGCGGCAGGTCGAGCGCAGGGTTGCCGTCGAAGAAGCCGACCGGCTTGAGGTGGAAGCCGATGTAGGCGCACGGCATCACCGGCCAGTCCTCGGGACGCACGATGTGGTGCGTGCCGACGGTGTACCAGACGACGACGTCGGTGTTCTCCAGCGGCGCGTCGTCCTCGAGGTAGACCGGAAGGCCCTGCACGTCCGCGGACTGGTACATGTAGTCCCCGGCGGCGTACCTCTCCTTCGGGTCGTACTTCGTCACCCAGACCGGCTTCTGGACGAACCGCGCGCGGTCGTAGACGTAGGAGCCCGGCTGGACGAAGGACTTCACCACTCCCCTGGGCTCGAGCTTGTACGCCGTCTTGCCGCCGAGCTCGTTGGTCTTGTCCGAGGCGATCTTCCAGTAGCGGTTGGTCTCGTAGCTCCAGTCCCGCGCGCCCTCGGCCTCGGAGGCGATGAGCGTCTCCTTGGTGTACCAGGCGTTGCGGTGCGGGTTGAGCTCGTCGGCCTCGACCACCGAGTCGACCTCGTAGACCGAGTTGTTCGGCCCGTCGACCGCCATGTCCATCCGGACGTTGAAGAAGTGCTGGTGGTGCGGGCCGTAGAGTCCCGGCGCCACCAGGTTGCCGTACTTCGGGACCACGCCCTCCTCCACCGCGCCGGTGGTGAGGACGCCCGTCAGCTTGACCTCGTACTCGATCGAGCCGTCGGTGTAGAGGTACCAGAAGAAGCCGTACTCGTAGTTGCCGACGGTGCAGATCGTCGAGATCACCAGGCGCCGCGAGCGGCGCACCTCGACCTCCTGGGTGCGGAAGTCGGTGTGCTTCCAGGCGATCCCGTAGTCCTCCTCGTGCATGCAGATCGCGTTCGGGATCGTCACCGCGTTGCCGTCGGCGTCGTTGACGGTGCCGTCGAAGTAGAAGATCTCGCCGAGGCAGTCGCAGCCGAGGGTGAGCGGGTTGGCCATCAGGCCCATTCCGACCTCGCCCATGTCGAAGACGTTCTTGTTCCAGTGGGTCGGCGCCACGTCGCCGTACGGGACGACCATCTCGGAGAGCGCGGCGCGGTACATGATCGGCCGCTCCACGCCCTTGTCGTCGTACGAGATCGTGTGCAGGACCAGCCCCTCGCGCGGGTTGAACCCCACCCGCAGGCTCCACTTCTGCCACGACACCCCCCAGCCGTCGACGGTGAAGCTCGGACCGTCGGGCTGGGTGATGACGATGTCCTTGACGTCGTCGCGGAACTGGGTGAACGCCGGCCGGTTCTCGCTGTCGAACATGAACTGCTCGGAGTAGTTGCCGGCCTTCGGCGGCAGGGGTACGACGCCGTGGTCCTCGACGTCGATGACCTTCATCGTGTCGATGTTGAAGGTCACGATGACCCCCTCGACCGGACGGGCGTAGCCGTGCTCGCTCGGCGCCGACCGCACGAACGACAGCGGCCGGCACACCAGCGGACTGCCGTCGTAGTGGTCCTGGGCGCCGTAGTAGCCGGCGGGCCACGGGTCCACCATCACGAGGTCGAAGTCGGTGACCCCGCGCTTGCGCATCGCCTCCTGCCAGCGCGGGTCCTTCTTGACCTCGACCTCCACGCTCTCCATCGCATCGGCGAGGTACGACGGGAACCGGCCCGGGACCGGGACCCACGACTCGAGCACGCCGGCCCCGAGGTCGACGACGCCCTCGTAGATGAGCTTCTCGCTGCGGTCGTACGCCACCACGAACGCCTTGCGGGCCGGCGGCGCGGCCTGGTCGAAGACGAGCGTCGCTGGCTTCTCGGGCTCCGCGAGGGAGATCATCACGAAGCGGACGGTCTCGCTGGTGCGCTCGTCGGCCTTGACGACGGCCGACGCCTTCTCGATCTCCGCCCCCGAGAGCGGGTCCAGGGGGTGCGCCGTGGTCGCCGTGCCGACCTCGTCGCTCATCGCAACGTCTACTGCCATGCTTCACAACCTTTCAGTCGGTTCGGTCCCGGGGCGGACCGGTCAGACGGCGTCGGGGGCCTCGCCGTCGAGGTCGAACTTCGCGAACTGCGCCAGTGCGTCGGTCTCGGTGAGCTTGGCGGCGGAGCGGCGGCCGAAGATGTAGACGACCGCCATGACCACCAGGGTGACCACGATGATCACGCTCAGCCAGGTCATCCAGGTCCCCTTGGAGACGTCGGTCCAGGGCTCGGCGTACGAGTAGTAGATGCCGGCGAGGGTGCCGACGATCCCGACGAGGCAGACGAGCCAGACCACCGGCTTGCCGCCGGGGATCCGCCAGAAGTCCTCGCTCTCGTACCGGTCGGCGTACTTCACCCGGGCGATGAGCGGCGGGATGAAGAAGAACAGGCCGGAGGCCAGCCAGATCACGCTCAGCGAACCGGTGAGGTAGATCGTCACGTGCTCGAGGCTGCCCTGGCTGAAGAGGCCGACGATCATCACCGAGGAGATCGAGGCCTGGATCAGGATCGCGGTCACAGGGTTGCGGGTCCGCGGGTTGAGGTGGGTGAAGATCCGCGGCAGGTGGCGCTCGAGGCCGGAGACGAAGATCAGTCGCGAGTAGGCGATGGCGTACGTCGCCAGGGCCACGAACACGATGACCGCCATCGTCACGGCGGCGATCTCCATGAGGCCCGGGAAGCCGGAGGTGTCCAGGTTGTCGATGACGCCGGTGACGCTGTCGATCTTCGCCGTCGGAAGGACGAGCATCGTGCCGATCGTGGTGAGCAGGTAGATCACCATCAGGGCGACCGAGCCCCACAGGATCATCCGCGTGGCGCTCTTGCGCACGGACAGGAACTCCGCACCCATGTTGAACGGCGTCTCGACGCCGACCAGGTAGAGCAGCACGGTGCCGAAGAGGAAGCCGCTGACGGCGAAGTTCGGCTTGACCAGGTCGCTGCCGTGGAACGGCGTCGCCGGGCCGCCGTGGCGCGAGGCGTAGATGATGCCGGCGATGAAGATCACGGTGGTCAGGACGCCGTAGATGATGAAGACGGCGTTCATCACCTTCTGGCTCGCCGCCAGCTTCGCGAGCGCCATCCCGACGACACCCCAGAGGATGACCAGCTGCAGGATCACGCTGACGGTCGTGCCGAGCGAGGCGTGGAACGCGAGCAGCAGCAGCTGGAGCACGGTGGCGGGTCCGGATGCGCCGTTGAGGATCACCGGAACCCAGGACAGGAACCCGCCGACGAAGGCGAGGTTCTCGTTCATGGTGCGGTAGGCCCAGATGTAGACACCGCCCTGCCCGGGCCACAGGTTGCCGAGCTCGGCCACCGCCAGGCCCGCCGGCAGCAGGAAGAAGATCACCCCGAGGATCCAGAACGGGATCGCCTGCCAGCCGCCGGTGGCCATGACCGACGAGCCGGAGATCCAGCAGATGATGAAGACGTACGTCGCGGTGAGGCCGAAGGTTCCGAGGACCTTCGGCAGGATCTGTTCGGGGACCAGCTCCGTCGTCATGAGCGCGTCACGCGACGCATTGCTCTCCTGGGCCGCTGTCATGTGTCTCTCCTCGGGGATGGTGACTCTCGGGGACTGCGGGGATGGACGGCTCAGTCGCGGAGGATCTGGCCGTCCTGCATGCGGACCACCCGGCTGGCCTTCTCGGCCACGGTCGGGTCGTGCGTGCTGGCGACGACGGTGACGCCCAGGCGGGAGCACAGGTCACGCAGGGTCTGGACGACGAGCTCCCCGGTCTTGTGGTCGAGGTTCGCGGTGGGCTCGTCGGCGAGGATGAGGGTCGGGTCGGAGATCAGCGAGCGGGCGATCGCCGTACGCTGCTGCTCGCCGCCCGACATCCGGGTCGGCTGGTGGTCGAGGCGGTGGCCGAGCCCGACCAGCTCCAGCAGGTCGACGGCACGCTGCCGCAGCGCCTTGCGGTCGTACGGCTCGAACATCAGCGGCAGCTCGACGTTCTCGACCGCCGACAGGAACGGGATCAGGTTGTAGCTCTGGAAGATGTAGCCGATCGAGTCGTGCCGGAGCGCAGCGAACTGGCTCTCGGTGATCCTCCCGGTGTCCTGGCCGTTGATCTCGACCGAGCCCTTCGTCGGCCGGTCGAGCCCGCCGATCAGGTTGAGCAGGGTCGACTTGCCGGAGCCCGACGGACCCATCAGGCAGACGAACTCTCCGGGCATCACCTCGAGGTCCACGTCCATCAGCGCCTTGACGACCTCGTCGCCCAGCTTGTGCAGCTTCCAGGCGCCCGAGACCTTGACGACGGGCGCGCCCTGGGGCGAGGTGCTCTCGTGGGTGGGCTCGGTGACGGTCATCGGTCCTCCTGCATCGGGTTGCTGCATCGGTCGGTCGTGCTCGGCTCAGCTGGCGCTGAGGGACTTGATCGGCGGGCGGGAGACGGCTCGCCAGGTGGGGACGACGCTGGTGACGACGGCGGCCACGAGGCTGACGAGGACAGCGACGACGATGCCGGTCACGGCGCCGCCGACGGAGACCCCGGAGTCGGCGAGGCCGAGCGCCTGCAGGACGAAGGCCACGACGGCTCCGAGCACGGCCCCGCCCAGGGCGCCGTAGAAGGCGGAGACCACCGGCTCGACGAGGAGCGCCACGAGCACCGGCTCGGGCCTGACGCCGGTCGCACCGAGGACGCCGAGCTCCCGGGTGCGGTGGGCGATGGTGCGGGTCGTGGCCACCGCGACCTCGACGACGCCGACCAGCAGCACGGTGACGGCGATGAGGACGATCGCGTGGCCGATCTCGTCGGCGTGGCCGAGCGAGGCGGACTGCTTCTTGATGCCGGCGGACATCGCGAAGACGACCACGACGAGGAAGGCACCGGTCGCGGTGGTGATCGCCGGCAGCAGCATCTGCCTGGCGCGGCGGCGTGAGGACAGCAGCCCGTAGGCGAGGCCGTACTTGAGCATCTCGGCTCCTCCGGGTCAGGAGTCGCTCAGGAGCGCGACGGGGCGCTGCTGGAGCAGTCGGTGGACGGGGACGATCGCGCCGACGATGGCCATCGCCGGCAGGAAGGCGAGCACCGTGGCGGAGGCCTGGAGCCAGGCGACCGGCGTCGCGAGGTGGGGCAGCACCGCCCAGACCGCGATGCCCGCGCCCACGACGCCGATCGCCCACGAGGCGACGAAGACGAGGGCCGACTCGACGAGGAAGAAGTAGAGGACCTCGTCGGCGAGGCCGATGCTCGACATGATCCCGAACTCGCGCCGGCGCTCCTGCACGGAGGCGAGGAACGAGGAGATCGCGATCACGAACCCGAGGATGAGGCCGATGATCGAGATCAGGCCGAGGGCGGAGTTGGTGACCTTGCCGGAGAAGACGCTGGCGTACTTCTGCGCGAAGCTCAGCTCTCCGCTGCCGGTCGTCATGTCGTAGACCAGGCCCTTGCCGTCGGCGGCGGGTGTCTCGGACGGGTTCGTGGTCGCGGGCAGCCCGACGGCGGTGCCGAACAGCGGGCCGAGATCCTTGCGGCCCTCGTCCTTCGCCGGCTCGTCGGCGGTCCACCAGCCCTCGTCGCCGACGACCGCCCTCGCCACGTCGGGCGCGACGCTCAGGATCGGGCTGTCGCCGCTGACGGAGACGGTCACGTCCTGCCCGGGCAGGCTGAGGGTGTCCCCGTCGGAGACGCCGAGCCGGTCGGCGAGCGGTGTGCCGAGGGTGGCCTGAGTGCCGCTGAGGCTCTCGTCGCCGTACACCGCGACATGGCCGTGCGGGCTCTTCCAGAGGCCGGCGATCGTCTGGTGCCCGGTCCAGCCGTCCGGCAGGGTCAGCGCCGGCGGCGCGCCCTTCGCGACGAGGGCGTCGGCCTTGCTGTCGTACTCGACGCCGGCGGCCGGGACGACCCAGATGGCATGGTCGCCGACGGCGCGGGTCACGCTGTCGGCACCGGTGATCGCGAAGCTCGCCGAGATCGTGCGTACGACGGTGACTGCCGCGATCGCGAGCGCGATGCCGAGCACCGCGAGGACGAACCGCTCCGGGCGGCGGCGGATGTTCGCCGCCGCGAACCGCAGCAGGCGGCCGAACGTCCCGCCGCGGGTCGTACGGAGCGTCTCGACCGCTGGTGGAGTGGTCGTGGGGGCTACCGTTTCGGAGGCTGTCACAGCCCACGATCCTCCGGAGCCCCTGTTACATAGCCCCTTGCCGAATCGTTACGTTCGCTCACACCGACGTTAAAGCGATGTGACCTGTGAGCGGCCTTTGCTGCGGCCGCCGTACGACCCGCGCACGACCCCGCGCACGACGACGGGCCCGGCCGCCGAGGCGACCGGGCCCGTCTGATCCGTGCTGGGGTGGGAGACCTCAGCCCTTGGTGCGCGGCTTGCCGCCGTGGCCCGGCTTGGGCGACGTGGCGTACGAGCCGTCCTCGTCGAGGAGCACCTTGCTGGTGTGCGGCTTGGCGTGCAGGTTCAGCATGTCGGTGATCGATCCGGCCGTGGCGTCGAACGAGCCTCCGCCGAGCCGGCCGAGACCCCAGTTGTCCTCGATGAACTTCACGACCGAGGCCTGCGTCGACGCCGAGTGCGAGACGTAGTTCGTCTTCGAGTACGGCGAGATCACCATGAGCGGCAGGCGCTGCGACGGGCCACAGCGGTCCTGCTGACCGGCGATCGGCGCGGACTTCGCCGCCGCCGCGGTGCAGACCGCGACGTCGTCGGAGGTGCTCGAGCCGTTGGTGATCTTCGGCGCGACGTGGTCGTACCAGCCGTCGGAGTCGTCGTACGCGATCACGACCATGGTCGAGGACCAGTCGGGCGACTTCTGCAGCTCGTTGAGGGTGTGCACGAGGAAGTGCTGCTCGTCGATCGGGTCGGAGTAGGCGGCGTGGCCGTCCTGGTACTCCGCCGCCTTGACGTACGACACCGCCGGCAGCTTGCCGTCCTTCACGACCTTGTCGAACCAGCTCAGGTCGTAGTTGTGGTTGGCCCGGCCGTTGTGACCCACCTCGGCCTCGCTCGCCGGCTCGACGTGGTGCGGGTTGGCCGTCGACTTGTAGTAGGCGAACGGGTTGTGGTGCGGCGAGTAGTCCACCGACGAGGAGCCGCCGACGTTGGTGTGCGACGCACCGCACTGGGCGTAGGTGCCCGCGCCGGCGTACGGCGTGGTCGCGGAGAAGCCGCCCTGGAACCAGCCCCAGGTGAGCCCCTTCTCGTTGAGCAGGTCGCCGATGTTCTTGCCCTGCATCCCGACGAGCTTGGAGGAGGAGGTGTGGTTGTTGTCGGAGCAGTCGTCGTAGACCGGGTCGGGGTCGCCGATGACGGTGCCGACGCCCGTGCTCGAATCGACCGCGTTGAGCCCGCTGGCCCCGGTGGCCGGGGTCGGGTTCTCGGTCCCGGAGGCCGGGTCGTACGAGATGCCGCCGTAGGTCTGCCCGGCGATCACGTTCATCGCGCCGGGCGTGGACGGGCCGAAGGTGGCGTCCCAGGAGTTGTCGCTCATCGCGAAGTTCTGGGCGTAGTTCCACATCGCCGTGACGGTGTTGCCGTCGTAGTAGCCCATCGTCAGGCCCTCGGCACCGAAGAGCGGGCTGCACGAGTCGCGCGAGACGCTCTCCGGGAACTTGTCCATCTTCGGGGTGCCGCTGGCGTCGCCGTCGACCGCCTGCTGCTCGGCGGTGTAGCCGTGGTTCTGGTCGCAGGTCAGCGCCTCGTCGGGGGTGAGCCGGAAGGGCGCGACCGAGTTCGGGTTGTTCTTGATGGCGTTGTCGGCGACGAGGTTCTTGTTGTAGGGCGTGTGTGCCTTCGCCTTGAACGTGGTCCCGTCGGTGTTAGCGGCCTTCGGGTAGGTGCCGAAGTAGTGGTCGTAGGAGACGTTCTCGTCGTAGATGACGACCACGTGCTTGATCGGCGTCCTCGCGTAGGCGCCACCGTGGGCGGAGGCGGACTGGTTCGCGGCGTACGTCAGCGACGCGCCGATCAGTCCCGCTCCCGCCACGGCGACGCCGGCGCCCTTGAGGGCGCGCGAGCGGCGTACGTTGGGCATTCTCATCTCTCGGGATTTCCTTTCGAGGGTGTCGTTCTCCCGAAACCGACCGGGTACGCGAAGCGGTCTCGGCCCGCTCACGTGAACATCTCCCGGCCAAACCAGTCGTCCTCGCTCCGCACCCCTGGCAGGGCGAAGAAGTAGCCACCGCCCACGGGCGAGATGTAGTCGACGAGGGGCTCGTCGATCAGTCGCTTCTGAACCGTCACGAACTGCCGCTCGAGGTCCTGGTTGAACGCCGTGAACACCAGGCCCATGTCGAGCTGGCCGTTGGGGTCGGTCCCGGCGTCGTAGTTGAAGGAGCGGCGCAGGAAGCGCTGCTTCTCGGTGTCCACGGTGCGGGGGTTGGCCAGCCGGATGTGGGCGTCGAAGCGGATGACCTCGCCGGTGGCGTCCTTCCCGAAGTCCGGGTCGTCGAACTCCTCGGCGCCGGTCAGCGGGGCACCGCTCGCCTTGTCCCGGCCGAACATCGTCTCCTGCTCCCGGACCGAGACCCGGTCCCAGAACTCCACGAGCATCCGGATCTTGCGGACCACGTGGTAGCTGCCGCCCTCGACCCAGGCCGGCTCCGCTCCCCCGCCGTGCGTCCAGACGAGGTCGTCCATCAGCTTCGCGTCGTCGACCGACGGGTTGGCGGTGCCGTCCTTGAAGCCGAGCAGGTTGCGCGGGGTGCCGCTCGGCCGCGGCGGCGACTGGAAGCCGTCCTGCCGCCAGCGGACCTGGAGCCCCCCGCGGGTCGTGCGCATCAGCTGGCGTACGGCGTGGTTGACGGTGTCCGGGTGGTGCGCGCACAGCTGGAGCAGCAGGTCGCCGTCGCAGATGGACCGGTCGAGCGCGTCGTTCGGGAACTCGTCCATCGGGCGCAGCCGGGCCGGCTTCGCCTTCGCGAGGCCGAAGCGGTCGTCGAACAGGCTCGAGCCGACGCTGGCGGTGACGGTCAGCCCGTCGGCGGCGACCTCCGGGCCGACGACCCCGTTGTCCCACGCCGTCGCGAGGAGCCCGTCGTCCGGCGGCGTGCCGCCGCTGGTGAGGAACCGTGCCGTGGTCGTCAGGGTCTGGAGCAGCTCGCGCAGCCCGGCGCGGTCCTCCGCGGTGACGTCGAAGGAGACGTACGCCGCCGCCGACTGCTGCGGAGTGAGGATGCCGGCCTGGTGCTCGCCGTGGAAGGGGTAGGACGCCGCCCCGTCGGTCACCTCCACGCCGGAGCCGGACGGCGAGGGGCTGTCGCCGCGTGCGGCGCCGGCGAGCAGAACCGCCGCCGGTGCCGAGGCTGCCGCGCCGAGGGCGCCGCCGAAGAGTCCGCGCCGGCTCACGCCCCGGTCACGGCTGGTCGACGGGCTCCCAGCGGGACCCGAGGCGGGCGAGGGGTGGAAGGGGCAGCCGGTCCCCGGGGTGGTCACTGGGTCTCTCCTGCTGTCTTGCGCGGGTCGGTGATGACCGCGACCTGGGAGAGCAGCTCGACGGTCTCCTCGAGACGGGCGTCGAGTGCCTCGCGCTGGCCGCGGGTGAGCCGGTCGAGCGGGGTCCACCGGCCCCCGTGGTCGAAGCTCTTGACGAGGCGCTGCGCGGCGGCGAGGTCGCGCTCGGTCTCGCCGAGGTGCGGGTCGCGGCCGACGAGCAGCGGCCTGATGAACGAGAGCGTCCTCGCCGTCCCCGTGAGGTTGGCGTCGATGGTCGCGAGGTTGGTGTGGCTGCCGGCGTCGGTCCGCCCGGTGAGTTCGAACTGGATCGCGTTCTCCAGGATCTCGTGGGCGCGCAGGCCGATGTCCTGGGTCTGCAGCTTCGGGGTGGAGAGGTCGGCGCGCAGGTGGCCGACGGCTGTCACGATCGCCGCGGCGGGCTGCCGGATCCGCGCCGTCGGGGCGCCCGACCAGAGCAGCGCCTCGACCCGGTGGAAGCCCGTGAGCTGGTCGTCCTGCGCGGCCGGGACGGTCGTCGAGGGGACGGCGTTGATCGCGGTGTCGTCGTCGCCGAAGGCGTCGTACGCCGCCCCCAGGGTCTCGTAGGTCCGGTGCGCTGTGAGCCAGTCGCGCTCGGCGGCGTCCCGGTCTCCGCGGCGTACGTCGTCGGCGACCGCCTGCGCCTGGCGCTTCAGCGTCGGGAGCTGGCCCCGCACCCAGTCGAGGTAGCTCCGGAGCGCCGGCGCGAGGTCGTTCGGCGTGATCGGCACGACCCCGGCGGTGACCGGGCCGTCGTAGGTGCCGGTGAGCTTCTCCTCCGGGCCGGTGAGCGGCTCGGACTCCTCCGGGATGCAGAAGAAGCGGTACGTGCCGGGGCCGAGGTCGGCGCTCGCGCTGCGCGTGGCGGTGGCGCCGAGTGCCTCGACGTCGAGGTAGACCTTCCGGGTCGCGACGTCCTGGAGGTAGACCTCCATGCCCTCGATCGAGTTGTTCCAGAGCGCGAAGGTCTGGCGTCCCGCCTTGCCGCCGGTCCAGCCCTGGCCGCAGACGTCGGTCCCGACGGTGATCGGCGTGCCCGGCACCGAGGCGTCGGCGTGTGGTGCCGCGGCGACGGCGTCGTCGTCACCGCCGGTCCCGGCCTTGATGCCCACGACTGCCGCGATCGCCGCGATGGCAGCGATCGGGACGATCACCTTCGGGCTGCGCCACAGGGGACGCCGGTCCACCTGCTCGTCCGTGCTGCCGCCGTCCTGGCCAGCCGCGGTGCCGTCGTCGGCCACGTCGGCGGGCGCGGCATTCTCCGTACTCTTCACCGCAACCTTCCCGACCGCGCCCTCGGGGGGAGGCGCGGCGGTCGAGAGTCTTGGATCAGCCGCGAACGGCGAGGTGCAGGCTACATAGACAGCCGATGAACAGAGTCTTTACATAGCCTGTCGATGGGCGGCTCGGTCAGACGACGGCGGCGCCTCGGCAGGCGCCGGCCGTGGCGGCCAGGGCGGCCACGCCGGGGACCCCGGCAGGGGGACGCGGGTCGCCGACGACACCCCAGCAGCCGTCCTCGATCGCGTAGCTGCCGCACGGGCCGTCGGCGACGAAGGCGCGTACGCCGGCGAGCAGTCGCTCAATCTCGTCGCCGGAGGTGCCGACGCCGAGGCTCACCCGGACGGCGCCCGCGGGCAGACCGAGCCGGGCGAGCAGCGGGTGGGCGCAGAACCGCCCGTCGCGGACGCCGAGGCCGTGCTCGGCGGAGAGGTACGCCGCGAGCAGCCCGGGGTCGGCACCGTCCAGCGCGAAGGTGACGACGCCGACCGGGCTCTCCGAGTCCTCCCAGAGCCGGACCACCGTCACGCCGGGGATCTCCGCCAGCCCGTCGACGAGCCGGTCCCGCAGCACGCCCTCGTGGCCGTCGAGGTCGCCGGCGGGGACGGTCGTGAGCGTCGTGCACGCGGCGGCGAGGGCCACCGCGCCGATCACGTTGGGGGACCCGCCCTCGTGACGCGCCGGCGCGGGCGCCCACGCGACGTCGTCGACGGTGACGTGGGAGACCGCTCCCCCGCCGGCGAGGTACGGCGTCCCGGCGTCCAGCCAGTCGCGGCGACCGACGAGCGCGCCGGCGCCGAACGGCGCGTAGAGCTTGTGGCCGGAGAAGGCGATGTAGTCGGTGCCCGTCGCGGCGAGCGAGAAGCGCCGGTGGGCGAGCAGCTGGGCGCCGTCGACGAAGACCCGGGCACCGTGCCCGTGGGCGAGTGTGACGACCTCGCGGAGCGGCAGCGCCTCCCCGGTGACGTTGGACGCGCCGGTGAGCGCCACCAGCGCGTAGTCGCCGGCCGCGAGCTCGTCGGCGACTGCCTGCAGGGTGGCCGTGACGCTCTCCCCGCCGGTGACGACGGTCGCGCCGGCGCGCGAGCGCTGCCACGGGAGCAGGTTGGCGTGGTGCTCGACGTCGACCACCAGCGTCCGGCCCGGGACGCAGCCGGCGAGCAGGTTGACCGCGTCGGTGGTGTTGCGGGTGATGACCGTGACGTCCGCGTCCCGCCGCGCCCCGACGTACTCACCGATCAGGCGGCGCGACTCCTCGTAGAGCGAGGTCGAGACCTGGGACAGGTAGCCGGCGCCGCGGTGGACACTGGCGTACCACGGCAGCACCTCGGCGACCCGGTCGGCGACCGCCTGCAGCGCGGGCGCCGAGGCGGCGACGTCGAGGTTGGCGTAGGTGACCAGGCGGCCGTCGAGCAGCGGGACCCGGGTCTCGGCGCCGACGAGCGGGAGCAGGGGGCTGACGTGGGACAAGACAACTCCATCGTGGTCGGGCCCACGGGGACCGCGAGCGCGCTTGCCCGTCGCCACATCGGCGAGGGCCTGGTCGTCACCCGGAGCACCCCGCCGCGTCGGAGGGTTGCCCGCCAGCAAGCCGGGGCTGTGCGCTCGGGTGGCCGAGCGCGCTGGCAGTCGTGACCTGGGCGGGGATCCTGCCGGTCGGCGTACGCCGTCGCCACCTCGGGTCTCACATCGTGGAGAAGCGTCTCAGGATCCGAGAACTCAGGAGTAGTCGGCCCAGATCCGCTGCGACGCGCCGTCGACCGTGAGGTGTCCGCCGTACGGCAGGATCCACTGCGGCCGGGTGTGGCCGAACGGGACGCCGACGACCACCACCGCGTCCGGGTTGTAGCGGGCGACCGTCTCGATGGCGACGTCGCGCTGCTCGGCGCGCCGCGCGGCCCGCTCGGCGGGCGTCGGCTGGACCTCGAAGGACATCGTCGGCGGTCGCGCGACGACGACGGCGTCGACCGCCGCGAGCAGGCCGCGCTCCCCCAGCGACCGGACGATCCAGCCGAACTCGCGGGCGGGGATGAGCTCCTCCGACGACTCCAGGAGGAGTACGCCGCCGGCGAGCACGTCCGGCTCGGCCGGGAAGCGGCCCGCGGTGAGGACCCACTGGACGATCTCGATGCACCCGCCCCAGGTGCGGCCGGTGACCGGCCTGGTCGGGCCCGCCCAGGTCCAGGGCTCGGTCGGCTCGCGATCGCCGTAGTCGGTCAGTGCGGCGGGGTCGTTCCAGTCCTTGCCGATGTCCTCGGACTCCCCCGGGTCGGTGATCTCGAGCCGCTCGCCGGTGAGGAGGGCTGCCCGCAGCGCGGCTCGGTGGATCTCGTCGATCGCCGGGCCCGGGCCGAGCTGGACCTGGGTCGAGCCGCCGTAGAACCCGGCCACGCCGTTGGTCCACAGCCAGCTCAGCAGGTTGGTGTTGTCGCTGTAGCCGAGGAACGGCTTGGGGTCGGCCCGCACGAGGTCGGCGTCGAGGTGCGGGACGACGGTGATCTGGTCCTCGCCACCGACCGTCGCCAGCACGGCCCGGATCCCGGGGTCGGCGAACGCGGCGTTGAGGTCGGCGGCGCGCTCCTCGGGCGTGGCGCCCAGCTTGCGCGTGGTGGGGTACTCGACCGGCACGAGCCCGGTGAGGTCCTGGAGCCGCTTCATCGCCTGCTCGTGGACGGCCGGGGCGAAGCCCGGCGCGGCGAACGACGGCGACAGCACGGCGACCCTGTCGCCCGGGGCGGCCTTGCGCGGCGACACCAGCTGCATGCGGACAGTCAACCGTCGGCGGACAGCACCCAGTCAACCGGATTCGAGGGGTCGGGCTCGTACGCGCACTCGGTGCCGGTGTGCACGGTCTCGCGCAGGTGGCGGCCGAGCGCCTCGTCGACCCGCTCGATCCGGTCGAGGGCGGTGGCGATCGCCTTCGTCGCCGCGACCCGCGCACGCTCGTGGGTGGCGCCGCTCGTGCGTGGGCGTCCGCCGCGGCCGGCGGCGCGCGCGACCTCGGCGAGGAGGGCCTCGCGCTCGTCCTCGAGCGCCTCCGCCCGGCCGACGTCGGCCCAGTCCTGCGCCTCGTCGAGCTCGGCGTCGAGGTCGGCCAGCCGCCTGCGGTACGCCGCCAGGGCCTGCCGGTCGACCTGCACTCCCGGAGCGCTCTGGAGGACGGTGCCGCTGCCACCGGTGACCAGATCGATCGCGGGCATCCGCACCCCGGGCCGCGCGAGCAGCGCCTGCAGATGGGCGAAGCCGCGCACCGGTCTCACTGGCGTGCCGGGCTCCGCGCCCACGAGCCAGACGCCGTCGCCGGTCGGGTGGAGCCGGGCACGGGCCGGGCCGGCCCGGCCGTCGCGGCCGTCGCGGGCCGGCGGCGCCGGTCGCCAGGCGCGGAGCCGGTCGTGCCACCAGTCGGCGCCGATCCGTACGTACGTCGCCAGCGCGCGCTGGCGCAGACGCTCCGCCTCGCCCAGGTCGCCCGTGAGCGCGGCCGCCCGGGCGAGGGTGTCGTCGGTGAGCCCGTGGAACATCACCGCGCCGGCGTTGAAGACCGGCCGGCCGGCGTACGGCGCGAGGAGCCCGGCGGCCTGCTCGACCACGTCGCGGTGGCCGGTGGCGAGCGCTGCCTCGAGCACGCACTGCAGCGCCAGCAGCCAGTTGACGTCGCGGGGCAGCTCCTCGAGCGCGCGACCGCCGAGCGTCTCCACGAGCGGGCCCACCCGGTCGAGGCGGCCGGCGCCGACCCACATCCAGGCGGCCTCGGCGCACACCTCGGCGACCCCCTCGGCGAGGGCGAACGCCTCCGCCTCGGCGGCGATCGCGGCGCAGGTACGCCGGTCCCCGGCGTGCAGCGCGGCGTACGCCCTCATCGCCTTGAGCACCATCCAGCCGTCGGCCAGGCGGGCCCGGCCCTCCGCCTCCTGCGCTGCCGCGAGCAGCGCCCCGCTGGTGTCGGTACGGCCGCGCAGGAGGTCGTACATCAGCCGCCGTGACGCGGCGAAGAAGCGGGCCCGGGGTGACTCCTCGCCCAGCCGGTCGAGGGCGCGGAGGTGGCGGTGCATCGCCGACAGGTTGAGCGACTCGCAGGCGACCTGGAGGCCCCACAGGTGAGCCTGGAGGCGGGCCTCGGGCTCGAGGACGTGGGCGGCGACCTCGTCGAGGCGCGCACCGAGGGCCGTGCGTACGTCGGCGTCGTCGGGGCCCCAGTGGCAGGCGAGCATCGCATCGAGGCTGTCGGCGACCAGCGCCGGGTCGCCGGTGGGCTCGGCCCGGTCGAGGGCCTCGCGGGCGAACCGCTCGGCCCGCGCGGGCCGGCCGCTGTAGGCCCAGCAGCGCGCCAGCGCGGCGGCCAGCCGGACCCGGTCGGCGTCCCGCGTCGTCCGGGCGAGCAGGTCGTGGAGCTGCGCCGGCACCTTCCCGGGGTCGGTGCCGAAGAGGTGGACGGAGGCGGCCCCGAGGGCGGCCCTGGTCCAGGCGGCGAGGTCCCCGGCCCCGCGGGCCTCGGCGACCGCCTCGTCGTACAGGCGGGCGGCGTCCTCCCCCCGCCCGGCCGCACGCTCGGCGTCGGCCCGAGCGAGGAGATCAGCCAGCGGGGTCGGCGCGCTCATCTCACTACCTGTCCAGGGCCAATCTAGGCCCTTCTGGGCTCGTGCGGTCAGGGCCTGAGCAGGGTGACCTCGCGGGCGTGCCTGGCCCGCACCTCCTCGTCCCAGTCGCCCGTGCACGCGACGGCGAGCTCGACGATCAGGCCCTGCTCGACGTCGGCGCGGATGAGCTCGCGGGAGTACCAGACCTGGGCGCCCGTGGCCCACCGCTCCTCGAACGCGATCACGAAGCCCGCGTCGGTCTCGTCCACCCGCTCGACCCGGACGCTGCCGGGGACCGGGTGGCTCTCCGCGCGTACGGCGACCAGGTCGGCGCGGGAGTCCGCCTGGAGCCGCCACAGTGGCAGCGACAGGTCGAGGAAGCAGTCCTCGGCGAAGGTCGCCTCGGCACCCTCCCCGGTCTCGAGCCAGTGGACGAGGTTCGCCACGGCCGTGGCGCGGTCGGCGGCCGGCGTACGCGTCGCGGTCATGAGATCACCCCGGCGGCGCGCAGGTTCCGGTCGATCACGGCCATCGTCGTCGCCAGCTCCGCGGTGGGGCTGAACTCGACGATGCTCGTCCCGGCCGCGATCAACGGAAGGTGACCGGGTGGGGCGTAGTAGGCGTCCCCCTCGACGTAGGTCTCGAGATGGTCGGCCCAGCGGAAGGTGATCCGACCCGACGTGACGAACCCCCAGTGCGGGCACTGGCAGCGGTCGTCGGGGAGCCCCTTGAAGACGGGTTCGGTGTCGAGGTCCTGCGCGAAGGTCTCGAAGGCGACGGTGTAGTCGCCGAGCTCGGCGTAGCGGCCCTCGACCTCGTCGATGTCGATGGCGACCGGCGTGGTCGCCCTGGTGGCCTTGGGCATGGTGTCCTCCTGGTTGCCGGAAGTGTTCGGACACCCTTCCTGCGTGACGTTCCGCGTCACGCCGTTCCGGCGCGCGTCACACCCCGGCGTACGCCGGAGACGGCCGCGAGGAGGACGACCAGGGCGACCACCCAGAGGTTCACCTCGCCCCAGACCCAGCCGGCGTGGGCCGGCTCGAGGACGCCGACCAGGCTGCCGGCCACGAGCGTGACGACCACGGCGCCGATCAGGCCGCCGGCGGCGCCGGCCACGTGGAGCCAGCGGCCGCGGTGCGCGACCAGCGAGGCGCCGTACGCACCGGCGGCGACGAGGAGGGCCAGGAAGCCTACGTAGAAGAGGGGGTCCTCGAGCGGACTGCGGCCGAGGCCGCCGGCCAGGGCCATGGCGAGGGCCTTCGCCGCCCAGGAGGCGACGCAGGCGAGGGAGGCGATCAGTGCGGTACGTGTTGTCATGGCGTCAGCCTCGGCCGGACGGCGGCCGGGGCCATCCCTCGCAAGAGTGATGTGCGGTGACATCCGCGGCCCTATCGTCGGGCTGTGCGTGTGGTCGCCGGGGCACGACGGTCGCGGGCGGCGGGCGCCGTCGCGCTGCTCCTCGCCGTGTGTACGGCGACGCTGGCGGACGCGCTGACGCTCGACGCCGTCGCCGACACGACCGTGGCGCTGGTCGCCGCCGCGTGCGCGGGCCTCGCCGTCGGGCTGACGAGCACACCGTCGGCCACCGCGGCCGCCGGAGCGCTCGGCGCCGGTCTGCTCACCGCGGCGAACCAGGTCGGTCGGCCGGGCGCCGACTCGGTCCCGAGCGACGTGGTGTTCTACCTGCTGCTGCTCGGCGGTCCGGCGGTGGTCGGGGCGCTCGTCGCCGCCCGCGGGCGGCAGCTCGCCGAGCTGCGGCGGCTGGCGCGGGAGGTGGAGGAGCAGCGCGACGCCGGCGCCGACGCCGCCCGGCTCGAGCAGCAGAGCGCTGTCGCCGCCGCCGTCCAGCACGGCGTCATCCAGACGATGGGCGCCATCGTCGTGCAGGCCGACGGGGCCCGGCGTACCGCAGACCCGGCCGACGTACGCCGGGCGCTCGACGCGATCGAGCGCTCCGCCCGCAGGGCGCTCGACGAGCTCCGGGCCCAGGTCGGGACGCTGCGCGAGCCGGCAGCTGTCGCCGAGGCGGCGCCCTCGGGCGGCGGCGATCTTCCCCGCCGGCCGCGCCCGGAGCTCGGTCCCACCGACCTCCTCGCCGCGCTGGCCGGCGTGCCGCTGGCGGTCGAGGCGACGCTCGGGGACGCTGCCCGCGGCCCCGCGTGGGCGAACGTCGTGGCAGCCGTCGCCGTCGGCGCACCGCTGGTGCTTCGCCGGCGGCACCCGGCGGCGTCGGCGGCGGCGGTGCTGGCCCTGGCCGCCGCCATGTCGGCGGTGCTGACGCCGGTGCCCGCCACCGTCACGTCGCTGCTGCCGCTCCTGCTGGCGTCGTACGCCGTCGGCGCCCACGCGCGGCGGCGCCGGGGGCGGGTGACCGGGCTCGGCGTCCTCGCCCTCGGCGTACCCCTGCTGAGTGCCGTCAGCCCGGCCTCCGGCCGCGATCTCGACGGCCTCGTCCCGACGCTGCTCTGGTGCCTCGCCGCAGTCGGCGCCGGGACCGCGGTGGCCGGCAGGAGCGCACGGGTCGCCCGCCACCGACGGCTGGTCGACGAGCTCGAGGCGGGCCGCGACGCCGCCGCCCGGCTCGCCGCCGCCCAGGAGCGGCATGCGCTCGCGCGCGACCTCCACGACTCGGTCGCGGCGGCCATGACCGTGGTCTGCCTGCACGCGGTAGGAGCCCGGCGGCTGCTCGAGCCGCCCGACGTCGACGCCGCCCTCGCGACGATCGCCGCCACCGCTCGCCACGGTCTCGCCGAGCTCCGCGCCAGCCTCGACGTCCTCGACGGTCCGCCGGAGGCCCCGACCGCCGACCGGGTCGGCGACCTCGACACGGTGGTGGAGGGCGCGCGGCGGGCCGGTGTCCGGGTCGACCTCATGGTCGCGGGCGAGCTGCCGGACCACTGCCGGACGCTCGCGGCCAGGATCGTGCGCGAGGCGCTCGTCAACGCCGCCCGCCACGCACCCGGCGCCCACGTCACGGTGACGATCGCGGGCTCGCCCGACGGTGTCGCCGTCGAGGTCAGCGACACCGGAGCCACCGAGACGGCGCCCGCGACGACCGGGACCGGGACCGGCCTGCAGGGGCTCGCCGAGCGGCTCGCGGCCGTCGGCGGCCGCCTCGAGGCGGGACCGCTCGAGCCGCGCGGATTCGTCGTACGCGCGACGATGCCGACGGCGGTGCTGCCGGCATGATCGACGTGCTGCTCGCCGACGACCAGGCGCTGGTCCGCGCAGGGCTGCGCATGATCCTCGGCGCCGAGGACGACCTACGCGTCGTGGGTGAGGCCGACGACGGCGTACGGGCGATCGCGGAGGCGGCCCGGCTGCTGCCCGACGTCGTCCTGATGGACCTCAAGATGCCGCGGCTCGACGGCATCGCCGCGACCCGCGGCATCGTCGCGCGCTGCCCCGGCACCAGGGTCGTCGTCCTGACGACGTTCGACCGCGACCAGCTGGTGTACGACGCGCTCGTGGCGGGGGCGACGGGCTTCCTGCTCAAGGACTCCCCCGGCGAGCAGCTGGTCGGTGGCATCCGCGCGGCGCACCGGGGCGAGGAGCTGCTCGCGCCGTCGATCACCCGGCGGTTGATCGCGGAGTTCACCCGGCGCGCCGACCGGCACCCGGCCGTCGGGACGCTGACCGACCGCGAGCAGGAGGTCCTCCTGCTCGCCGCCCGCGGCCTGTCCAACTCCGAGATCGCCGCCGAGCTCTTCCTCAGCGTCGAGACCGTCAAGACGCACGTCGCCCGCGTCCTCGCCAAGCTCGGCGTCCGGGACCGCGTGCAGGCGGTCGTGGTGGCGTACGAGTCCGGGCTGGTCAGGCCCGGCGGGCGGACCTGAGCGAGGCCGCCATCGTGACGGCCGCGCCGACGACGACGTACGCCGCGACGAGCCAGACCTCGCCGGCGACGCCGTTGGCGGCGAAGTAGACGATCCGGCGTACGGCGTCGGTGCCGGCGCCGTTGGGGATCCAGCCACCGACATGGCGCCAGAAGGCGGGCAGCAGCTGGGTCTGGTACGCACCGCCCGCCGACGGGTTGCCGAGCACCACGAACAGCAGCACGGTCAGGCCGATCCCGACGGTGCCGAAGAGCACCTGGAAGGCCATGGTGACCGTCGCCGAGGAGAGCACCAGGAGTGTGCCCAGCCCCCAGAGCGCCCAGAAGTGCCCGGTCAGCGCGTCCAGCCACTGGTCGACGATGAGGGCGCCGCCCAGGCCGGAGAGGACCGCGTACGGCACCGCCGCCCCGAGCCGGATCGCGGCCCGCCTCGGGTTGGCCGGCCGCGCCCCCTTGGCGACGCCGAGCAGCGCGGCGACGAGGTAGCCGCCGACGAGCCAGCCGATGACGAGGTAGAAGCCGCTGAGACCGCGGGCGTCGCCGGCCTCGAGGGGCACGACGTCGGTGACGGTCACCTGCCTGCCCTGCTGCGCCTCGGACTGCTCCGCGAGCTGCTCGAGCGCGGTGACGAGGGAGGCGCCTCCGCCCGAGGCGACGAGCAGCTCATCGGTCTTCGACGTGGGGTCGACCACGATCGCACCGGCGAGGTCGGCGCTCTTGATCCGCGCGACGGCCTCGGCCCTCGAGGAGACCGCCTCGGCCGAGACCGGATGGCCCTTCGTCGCGTCCAGGCGCTGCACCAGCTGCTCGGACCGGGAGGCCGGCGCAACGACGCCGAGCGAGACATCGTGCGGCGTGGGGTGGTGGAACGCGCCGACGTACGACGCCACGAACGCGAGCTGCACGAGCAGCACGCCGAGGACCAGCATCACCGTCCGTGGGGCGACGGCGTCCCTGATCTCCTCGAGCAGGCCCTTCTCGGCCATGAGCGACTCCCCCTTATCACCTTCGACGTCGTCGTCGGCACGCTTCTCCACCGCGTCGCGATGACCGGCGACGTCTCCGCGGCGGACGCCGCCGCGGTCACCGACCTGGCGATGCGGATGCTGTTCGCCGGGTGAGGACCCGGCTCAGCCGCCCGAGGACGGCAGCTTCTCGACGTCGCCGAGGCCCAGCTGGCGCCTCATGCCGAAGTACCAGTTGAAGACGCCGCGCAGCTTGTCGGCGTCCTCGCGCTCCCAGTTGCGCATGATCTCGCAGCCGAAGGCGATCGCGGTGATCGGGTGGGCGCCGGCCTGGATCATCCGGTCGAAGGCCCGGTCGTGGGTGACCTTGCTGACGCCGCCGACGGCGTCGGCCACCGGGTAGACGTCGTACCCCTCCGTCAGCATGTCCAGCGTCGGGAAGCTCAGGCAGACCTCGGTCCACAGGCCCGCCATGACGATCTTCCTGCGGCCCGTCGCCTCGATCGCGGCGCGGAAGTCGGCGTCCTCCCAGGCGTTCACGCCCGTGCGGTCGATCTGCTCCACGCCCGGCAGCTCGGCCATGATCTGGGGCACCGTCGGCTCGTTCACCCCCATGTCGACGGCCACGGTCGAGACCACGATCGGGATCTCGTACACCGCCGCGAGCTTGGCGAGCGTGATGACGCCGAGGTCGATCTCCTCGCGTGTGGCGGAGGTGACGGTGGCGTACTGCCCCGGCTGGAAGTCGATGAGCGCCACCGCGCAGTTCTGCGGCGTCAGCAGGTGGTCGGCGATCGGGTCACGGACGGGTTCGGGTGCGAGCTTCGGCATGGCCCCATCCTGTCGTCCCCGGCCGCGGCGGGCCATCCCCGCACGGCCCGCGGCGGCGCGGCGGCGTACCTCCGCCCGTCGGGTCTCACTCCGTCGGGAAGGGGATCCGCTCCTGCTGCCGGCGCTCCCAGTCGGGGTCCTTGACGCCGGGCGAGAGCTCACCGTCGACGGTGCCGTCGGTCACCGGCACCTTCCCGACCAGGGCATTTCCGACGTACATCGGCACGCCGCGGATGGAGCCGACCAACCAGAACGCAGCGACCGCCACGACCATGAGTCCGATACCGGCGACGTACCCCCAGGGCCCGAACAGGCCACCGACGAGGATCAGGAAGAAGGCGGCGAAGAAGATCACGCCCGGGATCCAGCCGAGCCGGTGGATCGCCATCCCGCCCATCACAGCGGCGACGCCGATCGGGGCGAGCATCGCACCCACGAGGAGGGCGGCCATGACGCCCCCGTCGACCTCCCGGCCGAACAGTGCGGCCAGCAGCGGCACCCCGACGCCGACCACCACGGCGCACACCGGCATCATCACGATGAGCCCTAGGGCGATGATCCAGCGCGCCTTCTCGCTGTTCGCCCATGCATAGCGGTAGACCTGCTCGCCGGGCTCACGGCGCCCGGGACTGATCGTCGGCTTGGCGCGAGGGCTGCGTCGAGGCCCGGACCGTCTGTCTGCCATGTGCCACATCAGATCAGTACGCCGGACCGCTGGTCCAGAGCTCCTCGGCGGCTCGTCACCCGGCCCCATCGTTCGACGCGTCGCCGCAGTCGGCCCGGTATCCGGCCGCGGCCCTATAACGTGCGCGCAAGCTGCTCGAGTCGCTGATGTGAGGTGGTGCCCGGCTCGGCGGACCACAGGACGAGCTGTTGGTCGGGGGCGCCGGCGTAGCGGAAGGTGTCCCAGTCGAGGGTGAGCTCCCCGACCTGCGGGTGAGCGATCCGTTTGCTGCCGAAGTCCTGGTGGGCGACACGGTGCTCGGCCCACCAGGTGCGGAAGTCGGGGTCGGCGATGGAGAGCTCACCGACCAGCTCGGAGAGGGCGGGGTCGGTGGGGTTGGTGCCGGCCTCCATCCTCAGCACCTCGACGCAGGTGCGGGCGACGTCCTCCCAGTCGGGATAGATCTCGCGCATCGCCGGGTCGGTGAAGACCATCCGCACGTAGTTGCGCTGCCGGTCGGGTACGGCCGCGAAGTCGTGGAGCAGCGCTGCCGCCAGGTCGTTCCAGGCGAGGATGTCGAGGCGGGGTCCGAAGACGAGCGCCGGCGTGCCGTGCAGCTCACCCATCAGCCGGGCCAGGTGAGGATGCACCGCCGGGCGCGACCTGCGCCGTCGTGTCGGACGACGGCCCTCCTGTCCGGCCTGGCGGACCAGCCCCTCGACGTAGGCCGCCTGGTCGCGGGTGAGCCGGAGCTCCCGGACCAGCGCGGCGAGCACGGGCGGCGAGGGCGCCAGCCGGCCCTGCTCGATGCGCATGTAGTAGTCGGTGCTGATGGCGACCAGCTGGGCGACCTCCTCGCGGCGCAGGCCCTGCACCCGGCGCCGACCGTGGCCGAGCTCGGGCAGCCCGACCTGGGCAGGAATGAGCTCGCCGCGGCGGAGCCTGAGGAACTCGCCGAGCTCGTGCAGATGGGGAGAGTCGACCACTTCTCCAGGCTGGCACGAGCGCGCCCGGTCAACCTAGGAGGGTTCGTTCCTAGGAACGAGCCCGACCTTCTCCGCGGCCGGCAACGGTCGGAGGTTGGAGTCGCGGCCCACCGACGGGCCGGCACCGTCTCCACCAGTCCACGGAGGATCACCCATGAGGACCGATGTCCGCTTCCCCACCAACGGTCTGCAGCTGGCGGGCCACCTCTACCTGCCCGACAACCTGCCCGACAACCTGCCCGAGAACGCCGAGGGTCCCCTGCCCGCGATCGTCATCGGCCACCAGACCACCGGCGTCAAGGAGCAGGCGCCCGCCGTCTACGCCCGGCGGCTGGTCGAGGAGGGCTTCGCGATCCTGACCTTCGACGCCGCCTTCCAGGGCGAGTCCGAAGGACAGCCGCACGGCCTGGAGGACCCCTTCCAGCGCGCCGAGGACTTCCGCGCCGCGGTCTCCTACCTGACCAGCCGCGACGACATCGATCCCGACCGCATCGGGGTCATGGGCATCTGCGGCTCCGGCGCCTACGTGCCGTACGTCGCCCAGACCGACCACCGGATGAGGGCCGTCGCTGGCGTCTCCGGCACCGACGTCCCCAGCTTCTTCCGCGATGCCGACCCCGAGGGCTGGAACCAGATGGTCGCCAGCTCCGGCAAGCTGCGCAGCAAGGAGGCCGCCGGAGCACCCGCCACCACCTTCCCCGTCCTCCCGGAGAAGGCCGAGGCCGACACCCCGGCCCCGGTCGCCGAGTTCATCGACTTCTACAAGACCCCGCGCGGCCGCCACCCGCGCTCGACAGGCGAGATGGTCACCCGCAGCGCTGATCTGCTCGACCAGTTCGACTCCTTCGCCGACGTCGCCAAGATCGCGCCCCGACCGCTGCTCATGATCGCCGGCACCGAGGCCTTCACCCGCGGCTTCTCCGAGAAGGCCGTCGCCGACAGCCCCGGCAACGCCGAGCTCTTCCTCGTCGAGGGCGCCACCCACGTCGATCTCTACGACCGCGACCCCTATGTCGCCACCGCCGTCACCAAGCTCATCGAATTCTTCCACGAGAACCTCGGCTGAGGAGCGCGCAGGGCCCGCCCCGACCGGGGCGGGCCCTTCGTCCTGGTCCCCGGTTCGTGGCACGGCGCATGGGTTGGGATGGCCTCGCAGCCAGCCTGCGCGCAGCTGGTCACGGAGGCGGTCGCCATCACCTCGACAGTCTCGAGGTGGACCGTGCTCCCCGCGAGCGCGGCCACGGACCTGGACACGCACGTCGACGGCGTGCGGACCGTGCTCGACGTCTGCGCCCCGGGGCCGATCACACTCTGCGGCCACGATCTGCCGATCACCCACGCCGTTTACAACGACGCTCCTGACGACCTCCTGGCCATCCTCACCAACTCGTGACACACCCTGATGTGGAGCCAGTCACCGCAACGCCTCTGTCGGTCCGAGCCGCCCGGCGAGGTCGACCAGCACCGACTCGAACGTCTCACGGGCGCTGGCGTCCAGGTCGCCGAGGAGGTCGTCTTCCATCGAAGCGATCGCGGCCCGACACCGGTGCAGCGTCCGCTCCCCGGCACGGGTGATCGCGACGATCCGGTTGCGGCGGTCGGCCGGGTCTGGCGAACGTGCGACCAGTCCAAGGGACTCGAGGTGGTCGAGGTTGGCGATCAGTCGGGTCTTGTCCCGGCCGGTGGCGGCGGCGAGCCGCGCCTGGGTCGGCGCCTGTCCGCCGCCGAGCGCGCTCAGCACCACGTAGTCCCACATCGGCAGGCCCTCGCGCTCGAGGATCGGCGTCTCACGGGCCAGCACCTCGCGCCGCAGGCGGCTGAGCAGTACTCCGAGCTCGGGGCGGTCCACGCACCGCATCCTAAACTCGCTCGGACCAATCATCTACATATGCGTACGATCGGCAGATGCCTACTTTCGACGAGCTGCTCGCGCTCCATCGCGAGACCACGGACTCGGCGGGCCGGGTGATCCTCGCGGCCGCCGACGCCGATCTGACCGTCCCGACGCCGTGCGACGGCTGGGACCTGGCCGACCTGCTGTCCCACATCATCGGCGAGCAGGAGGGCTTCACCCTCGCGATCGACCATGGCAACGCCCCCAAGCAGGCGTACGCCGGTCCCACCGTCACTACCGACAACCTCCCCCGCCTCTGGCAGACGTCGGCGGACGGCCTGGCGGCCGCATTCGCCCGAGCGAGACCCGATGACCCGGTCCACCTCGCCCAGCTCGACTCGGACGTCACCGCCGAGCTGGCCCTCGGCATGCAGCTCCTCGACACCGCCGTGCACGGCTGGGACGTGGCGACCTCCCTCGGCCGCACCTACCGCCCGACCGACGAGGTCGTGACGTACGTCCTGGACTTCGCCCGCCTCATCGCCGCCCGTCCCGGAGGCACGCCGGGCGTCTTCTCCGCGGCCAACGCCGAGACCGGACACGACCCATGGCATGACGCGCTCCGCCTCCTCGGTCGTCGCCCCGACGGCAGATAGTCCGCAGACCGATGTATTCGCGTTGTTCTGGACCCTTCTGACCGTCCAGTCTGTGTCTACGTTCGAAGCCCCTGTTGAGAGGATCTGGAATGCGCGTGTTCGTCGCCGGAGCCTCTGGCGTTCTCGGCCGCACCGTCCTTCCGCTGCTGACCGCCGCCGGTCATGAGGTGACCGCGATGACCAGGTCGGCCCACAAGCAGGCGCTCCTGGCCGACCTGGGAGCCGTGCCGGTCGTCGCCGACGCCGTCGACCGCGACGCCGTGGCGAGAGCGGTGGGCGACGCACACCCGGATGCCGTCGTACATCTGCTCACCGATCTGACGACGGGCAACCCGGCGCCAGCAACTCACGGCTGCGTGAGATCGGCACCCGTCACCTCGTCGACGCGGCCAAGCGCGCCCATGTCGACAGGATCGTGGCCGAGAGCATCTCCTGGGTCTACCCGCCCGGCACCGCCGCGGCCGACGAGAACGAACCGCTGGACCTCGAGGCTGCCGAGCCGCGCCGAACCACCATCGCCGGAGTCAGCGTCCTGGAGAGCGCCGTGCAGGAGATGCCGGACGGCGTCGTGCTGAGGTTCGGACAGCTCTACGGACCCGACACCTGGTACTCCCGTGACGGACGCTTCGGGCAGGCTGCTCGGGACGGCCGCCTTCCCGCGACTGAGACGGTGACCTCGTTCATCCACACCACCGATGCGTCCGAGGCGATCGCGTCGGCCCTGGACTGGCCCGTCGGGATCTGGAACGTCGTGGATGATGCACCCGCACCAGGCGTCGAGTGGGCACCACACTTCGCCGCAGCCGTCGGCGCCCCCGCCCCCGCGACGTCACTGTCCGGCGACGTCGGCCGGCCCGTCTCGAACGCACGAGCCCGCAGCCAGGGGCTGTCTCTTCATCACCCGAGCTGGCGCGACGGCTTCCTCACACTATGAGCACGCGCCCGTGTTCAGTCGTTGCTCGGGCCGCGTCGAGCCGTCACTGCCGTCGCGAGCAGGTCGAGGTGGGTGGCGGTGGTGCCGCAGCACCCACCCCAGATGTCCACGGCCGGCAGCCGCGTCGCCAGGTCGCCCATGAGCTTCCCGAGCTCGACCGGATCGCCCTCCTCCAGATGCCCGATCTTGCACAGCGCGATCTTGTCCATCTTCGAAGCGTTCGGCCGCAGCGCACGCAGCCGGGACAGCCACGGTCCATCCGATAGCGCCGGCTCGAACTCGACCGGGTGCGAGCAGTTGATGCCGAAGAACGACGCGTACGACTCTGAGGCATCGTCGACGTAGGCCACCGCGTCCGCAAGCGGCGTACCCGTGCCGAACAACCGCCCATCCGACCCGACAGCGAACGAGACCGCCACCGGGATTCCGATCGTGCCGGCCGCACGAACCGCGCCGAGTGCCTCGGCCTCGTTGCCGATCGTGAACACCCACGCCAGGTCCGCGCCGGCCTCCTTCAACGTCTCCAGCTGCGTCGCGTGGTAGCCCTCGGCCTCCTCGGCACCCATCGGCGTCTGCGACAGGTAGGCGCGCTGGATGTCGGAGAGCTCTTGATGGGCATTGTGCTGCCTTTTCGAGACCAGCGGCCGGAACCCGGGCCCCGAGGACGTCGGGCGGCGCAGGCCGAGCACAGAGTCTTGTACCAGCGGCCGCGCCGCAAACTCAACGCCCGGCACGGCCGGGGTCCTCAGCCGATGGCCGAGGACCCCGGCGGTGCCGGCTCAGATGCCGGCTCAGGAGACGTTCAGCGCGATGTTGCCGGTGTACGTGCCGGCTGCGATCGGCGTGGCGACGCCGTCCACCGTCATCGTGACCTGCTTGCCCTTCGGCGCCACGACCTTCGAGCCGCTGTCGATCGTCAGCTTCGACAGGTACGACGTGCCGGCGACCGTCCAGGTGCTGTGTCCGGTGAGGTCGACGATGACGCCGTTGTTGACCACAGCCCCGGTGGTGTTCGAGACCACGCCGAGCTGGCGGTAGTCCGCCGAGGTGATCGTGCTCTGGTTGTGCTTGGTCACCGAGGACGAGATCACGCCGCGCACGGTCGAACCGTCGAAGGTCAGCGCCATGTTCTTGCCCTCGCGCATCCCGTTGTAGAAGTCACCGGCGAGGTCGATGTCGGTGAAGTCCGCGACGGCGTCGGTGTTGTGCACCGTAGTGACGTCGAAGGTGCTGTCCTTGGTCGGCGCAGAGGTGGGCTCGGTGTAGACGCCGGCGTTGACCAACTTGCCGTCGACCATGACCGGGCCCGGGTCGTCGTTCTGCATCATCTGAAGGACTACGCCGTTGCGCGGGTTGAGCCTTGCCCCGTCGGAGCCGTCCACGTCGATGGCGACCTGCTGGCCCTTGTCCAGGAACGTCGAACGCTTGGTGTTGATCACCGTGTGCCCGGTGACCGTGGCCGTGCCCTGGCCGTGCCACATGACGCCCCAGCCGTCGGAGTCGACGGTGGTGCGGCGGGTGCCGAGCTTGTGGATCTCGGCGGCGCTCAGCCCCAGGTCCAGCGACTCGTTGAGGGTCGAGACCGCGCCGGGCGTTGTGTCGCCGTACTCCACCGAGCCGCCGGTGACGATGGCGCCGTAGGTGCCGACGTCGACCTGGGAGCCGAGGAAGCGGTCGGTCGCGTTGCCGATGGCATAGGCACCGTACCCGGTGTTGGTGGTGGTGTGGACGTAGCTGTTGATCGAGGTCAGCTGGGCGTTAGAGCCGCTGTCGGTGGACAGCACGCCCCAGCCGTTGGAGGACACGTCGGAGCCGATGTAGGTGGCCTTGGTGTTCTCGCCGGTGATGTTGGTCGCCCGTGCGGTGCCGGCGATGCCGAGCATCCACGGCGCCGAGCGCATCTGGGCCAGGTCGACGGTCGGCTGGTAGTCGCTGGGCAAGGCGGTTCCCTCGGTGTGGATCCGCGACCGCTTCACGACCACGTTGGCGCCGTTGGCGGCGAGCAGGCCGACCCGGGCCGCCCCGGTGTTCTGGATCTGGGAGTCGTCCACCTCGAGGCGGCTGCCGTCCGCGACGATGCCGGCGCCGTACCCGGCGAAGTCGGAGCGCCCGTTGCCGGACTCGCCGATGCGGGCGCCCTTGATGGTGTAGTCACGGTCGGCGACGTAGTAGCCGGTGAAGTTCTGGCCGGTCGAGCTCACCGACGTGCCGACGGCGGTGTCGTCGCCGACGCGGCCACGCACGGCGTCCAGCACCGACTTGGTGCGGTCGACGCCGTCGGCACCGACGTAGACGGCCTGGCGCTCGGGATAGGTCAGCCCGGCCCAGGCGACGTCGTTGGCATCGACGACATGGAGGACGACGTTGCCGCGGTAGGTGCCGGGGCCGATGACAGTTGCGGTGCCGGCCGTCGAGTCGAGGACGCCGCCGGCCTCGACGCCGTTCACGGTCATCACGACGACCTTGCCGTCGGGGGCGGTGACGGAGGCGCCGGTGGGGACGACGAGCTTGCGCAGCACCGTGGTGCCAGTGATCTGCCAGGTCTGTCCTGGATCGAGGGTGACCGAGGTGCCGTTCGCTGCGTGGTGGGCGGTAGCGCCGTACGACGGCGAGGTGAGCACCGGCGAGACCGCGGCGGCGAGGGGAAGGAACAGGGCGAGGCCCTTGTGGACGGTGGTCGTTCTCATGTGGACAGCTCCTGGGTCGGTGGGGCGTGCTTCGCCGTTACTGAACCGTCAGCACCGGACGTGACGGAAGTCACTCATCGGCATGGGTCGCATACCACGTCCCGATGTCCGCCGTCCTGCGCCACGTCCTCGGCCACCTCCTGCGCCACGTCGGCCAGCACAGTGCGCAGCCAGCGGTGCGCCGGGTCATGGTCACGGGAGGGGTGCCACCAGATCGCCTCATTGAGCGTGACCTCCCCGAACGGCGCGGCCACCACGACCGTCCCGGCGAGCGGGCAGACCTTCGCAGCGAGCCGTTCGGGCATGATCGCGACAAGCTCGGTCCCACACACGATGAACGGCAGCGGCAGCCAGCCGCGCGCCGTGACCCCGCTCCCCCGGTCCAGCCCGAGCTCGGCGAGCCGCCGGTCGACGGGCGTGAGGTGGTCGGCGCCGAGCACCGAGCGCACTCGCGGCAGCTCGGCGAGCGCCTCGAGGTCGAGCTGTCCGCCGACGAGGCGGGAGTTGCCGGGATCGACCACGCAGACGAACCGGTCCTCGAAGGCATCGAGGCTGCTGCCCTGCACCCCGAGCCCGCGCGGGCACAGCATCACATCGGCCTCGGACATCAGATGCGGCTTGGCGACCAGGCCCGCGGGCATCGGGCGGTAGTTGATCCGCACGCCCGGCGCCTCACCCTCGAGCCGCCGACGCAGCCGCGGCGCCAGGACGACCATCGCGTAGTCGGAGACGCACACGGTGAAGGCCCGGCTGGCCTCGCGCGGTCGGAACCGGCGGTCGAGGCGCAGCGCGCGCTCCACCATCGGCATCGTCTCCTGCAGCAGCGGCACCAGCGTGCGCGCTAGCGGTGTGAGCTCGAGGTCACGCCCGACCTTGACCAGCAGCTCGTCGTTGTAGCGGCGTCGCAGGCGCCGCAGCGCCGTGCTCATCGCCGGCTGGGTCATCCCGATCCGCTCGCCGGCCCGGGTGACGTTGCGCTCCTCGAGCAGGGCCTGGAGGACGACCAAGAGGTTGAGGTCGGTGCCGGCGACGCTCACCAGCGGATCCTCGGCACGACGCCACGGCCGACGGCGCGGTGCACAACCCGCGACGACGCCCAGGTGACCTCTACGCTGGCCCGGTGGCCGATCTCCGCAAGATCGATCTGAACCTGCTTGTGGCGCTCGAGGCGGTCCTCGACGAGCAGAACCTGACGCGCGCCGCCAAGCGGGTGGGCATCACCCAGCCCGCCATGAGCGGCGCGCTGGGCAGGCTGCGCAAGCTGACCGGCGATGAGCTGCTCGTCCGGGTCGGGCGTGGATTCGAGCTGACCCCGGTCGGCGAGGAGCTCCTGCCGCTCGTGCGGCAGGCCCTCGAGCAGGTCGAGCGGACGCTGGCGGCCTCGCGCAACTTCGACCCGGCGACGAGCAGCCGGCGCTTCACCGTCTCGCTCTCCGACTACGCGCTGTACGTGCTCGGCCCGCGGCTGGAGCGTCGGCTCGTCGAGCTGGCGCCGGGCGTCGAGGTCGCCTTCGACTCCCTGCCCGCGCCGCAGGACCTCGCCACCCACCTGCTGCGCCGGGACTTGGTCATCGGCGGTGTCGGCCGCGGCATCCCCGGTCGGCGCCAGGAGGTCTTCCGGGACCGCTTCGTCTGCGTCGTCAGCGATGTCGACACCCCGCTGGTCGGCGAGTCGGCCACTTTTGCCGAGCTCGCGGCGATGCCCTACCTGAGCGCGTGGTTCGGCGCCGGTGTGAGCACGCCGGTCGACGACGCCCTCGCCGAGCACGGCGTGCGGCTCGAACCGGCCCAGCAGGCGCCCGGCCTGCTGACCCTGCCGTTCCTGCTGCCCGGGACGCAGATGTTCGCATTCGTCCCCGAGCGGCTGGCGCTGGCGATGGGGCCCTCCCTCGGGCTCCGCACCGTCACTACGCCGCTGCGGATCCCCACGCTGGTGGAGGCCGCCCACTGGCACCCGGTCAACACAGAGGAGGCCGGCCTGCGGTGGCTGCTCGGCGTGCTGGGAGAGATCGCCGAGGAGATCGACGACCTGGCGATGCCACCAGCATCGTTCGAGTGAGCGGCTAGGCACGCTCTTCGGGGCGGCCGAGGATCTGGGGGAGGTTGCCCCAGGGGTCGGCGAGGAAGCAGATGGTCGCGCCGGGACGGTTCGGCGAAGTCCGCGGCGCGATCCGCGAAACGGCACTCAGCGCGACGAGCCGGTCGTGGTCGGCGGCCACGTCGCTGCTGCGCGAGCACAGGTGGCCATAGCCGAGCGTCAGCGTGGCCTCGTCCGAGCCGCTGTTGTCCAGCGGGCCCATGGCCGCCTCGGGGCGCTGCAGCAGCTCGATCCGGAAGCAGTCAGGGTGCCGGTGGACCGCGCTGGCGACGCGGCCGCCGCCGATCGCGGCTAACGGTCCGATCCGGCCCTGCGGGATGGCGGCGGCGATGCGCCGCATCGGGTGGTCGTCGGCGGGCAGGTCGCCGCGTGTGGCGCCGTACGGCAAACCCTCCGCAGCGAGCCGCTTGGTCAGGGCGATGACGCCGCCTTGGTGACCGTGTGCGCGACGCCGGCCGTGCCGGTGATGACCGCGATGCGGCCGGCGAGGCGGCCGCATCACTCGGCGGCGGCGAGCTCGGCGAGGGTGTCCTCGACCCAGTCGGCGATGTAGGCGTTGATGTGCGGCATGTGGTCGAGGCCGACGTGCTCGGCGGCACCCTCGTCGACGGTGAAGATCCGCAGCTCGCGCTTGGGTGAGTTGACCGCCTGGTCGTAGGACTGGTGGGCGTAGTCGACCGAGATCTGCCGGTCGTTGGCACCGTGGGCGATCAGGAACGGCACCGTGATCTTCTCGACGACGCCGTTGAGGTGGACGCCCTCGGCGTAGGCGATGAACTTGTCGACGTCGTCGAAGCCCCATACCCACAGGACGTGCTCCCAGTAGTGCGGCACGGGGTTCTCGCCCTCGCGCTGCAGGCGCTTCTTCTGCACCTCGCCCCAGTTGTGGTTGGCGCCCCAGACGGCGATGAACCTGATCCGCTTCTCGAAGGCGGCGGCGCGCGGAACGTAGTAGCCGCCGAGCGACCACCCGACCAGGCCGATCCGCTCGCTGTCCACGTCCGAGCGGGTCTCGAGGTAGTCGACCTGCGCCTTGGCCCAGTCCTCGGACTCGATCCGGGACTTCAGATCACCGAAGCGGAGCGCCTCGCCCGATCCGGGGTTGTCGATCATCAGCACCGAAATGCCGCGCTCGCGCATCTCCTGCGCCCAGCCGGAGGCGTACATGTGCTCCTTGGTGGAGTCCAGGCCGTTCCACATGATCACGCACGGCACCGGCTCGCCGTTCTTGGAGGCATTGGAGAAGTACGCCGGCAGCGTGGTCCCCTCGAACGGGACCTCGACGCGGCTGGTGGCGGGGTCGGCGATCTCGAAGACCTTCTCGAATGCGTCCAGCGCCTGCTGGTAGAACGCGCGTCGGCTCGGGTCGGCCTTGCTCAGCATCCGCTCGGCCTGGCACACGTACAGGCCGGAGCGATACCACTGTTGACCCGCCGTACGCAGGTGTCCCCTGGCCTCGGACTCGCGCGCCTGGTCGGCGACCTGGTCCGCCACCGCCTTCCACGACTGCATGAACAGCTTGCTCCCCGAGTCGACGTCGGCCGCTTCCCGCGCGGGCCGGCAGGCGCGATCGACCTCGTCGATCAGGCCACCGTTGTTCAGTGTCGCGCAGACCCCGAGGTTCCAGACGTACTTGGGGCCGGTGAAGTACTCGAACATGTCCTCAGTCCTTGATCGTCGTGATGAGTTCGCCGATGCCCTCGACGAGGATGTGGACCTCGTCGCCTGGCTCGAGTGGTGGCGGGGTGAGATCGCCGTGGCGGCCCCACAGCTCCGCCAGGCAGCCGCCACCTCCCGTGGTGCCGGAGGCGAGGAGGTCGCCGGCACGGACCAGCGAGTCGCGCGAGGCGTAGGCGACCATCTGCGCGAACGTCCAGCCCATGTTGGCCAGCCGATCCTGCCCGACCTGGGCGCCGTTGACCGCGACCCGGCAGTCGAGGTCGAGGAAGCCGTGCTCGTCCTGGTACGGCGCCAGCTCGTCGGCGGTCACGATCCACGGTCCGATCGAGGTGGCGAAGTCCTTGCCCTTCGCCGGGCCGAGCCCGACCTGCATCTCGCGGGCCTGCAGGTCGCGGGCGGACCAGTCGTTGACGATCGTGTAGCCGAAGATCGCCTCCTCGGCCGCCGTCTCGGTCAGGTCGCTGCCGTCGCGCCCGAGCACCACGCCCACCTCGAGCTCGAAGTCCAGCGTGCGGCACAGCACCGGACGCCGGATCGGCGCACCCGGGCCGAAGAGCGCGTGCGGGTTGGTGAAGTAGAACGTCGGCGCGTCGTACCAGGCCTCGGGGATGCCGGCCGACTTCTCGATGCTGCGGCGTACGCCCTCGACGTGGCTCTCGAACGTGACGAAGTCCCGAACGCTGGCCGGCTGGTAGGGCAACTCCAGCGCCACGTCGACGAGCGGGATGCCTGGCTCGGCCAACGCCCGCTCTCCTGCTTCGAGCGCCTGGCTCAAGCCGGCGCGCACCAGGTCGTCGAGCTGGCGGTCGGCAATCTCGTGGATCGTCCCGGCAGCCTGATCGACGACCGCGGCGAAGCGCCGCGAAGCACGACTCACGGTGGCGAGCCTCATGCCGGTGACCTCGTCGCATCGGCGATGTGCTTGTGGGAGACGTGAGCGGTCAGACCACCGTCGATCACGATCTCCGCCCCGTTGTAGTAGGCCGAGTCGTCAGAGCAGAGGAAGACGATCGTCGGTGCGATGTCGGCCGGCACGCCGACCCGGCCGAGCGGGATCTCGGTCAGGGCGGCGTCCTTGAACGCCGGAGATGCGTTTGCCATCAGCGGGGTGTCGACGAGCCCCGGCATCACCGCGTTAACCCGGATGCCCTGGCGACCCAGCTCGAGCGAGGCCGAGCGGGTCAGGCCTCGCAGCGCCCACTTGCTGGCGGTGTACGCCGCGGCGGCGTGGCCCGAGATCGCCGCCACCGAGCAGATGTTCACGATGCTGGACCCCTGCGGCATCAGCGGTGCGAGCGCCTGGATGCCGAGCAGCGGGCCGGTGACGTTGATGTCGAAAGCCCGGTGCCAGCCCTCCAGCGACACGTGAGGCAGCCGCTCGCGGGCCGCGACGCCGGCATTGTTGACCAGCGCGTCGGCCCGGCCGTGCTCGGCACGGATCCACTCGGCGAGCTCGGCCCAGCCGTCGGTGTCGGTGACGTCGAGGTGCCGCTCGACGACCCGGCCGCCGTCCCACGCCTCGTCGCGCGGATCGAAGGGAAGCACATCGGTGGCGACGACGTATGCGCCCTCGGCGGCGAGTGCGCGGACCTCCTCCGCCCCCTGGCCGCGGGCCGCACCCGTGACGACGACGACCTTGTCCTGCAGTCTCATGGCTTCCTGTCTGTCTCGGGTCTCGGAGCGCGCTTCGCTCGCACCTCGACCAGCGTGGTGACGGTGTCGATCAAACCGGCGGCGCGACGAAGACGCCCTTGTCGGGGTCGTTGAAGGAATCGCGGGCGATGAACTCGCTCATCGGGTCCGCGATGCCCCACAGGTCCTGAGTGTTGGGGTCCGCGATGTCGTACACGTGCGGGTGCCACTGGTCGGTGGTGAGCCGCTCGAGCTCGGTGGTGTACTCCATCGTGTTGCCGCTGGGGTCCAGGAAGTAGGTGAAGGTGTTGTTGCCCGCGTGGTGGCGACCCGGGCCCCAGATCTTCTTGATGCCGGCGCGCATCACCCGGCCCGTGCCGTAGAGGTACTCGTCCAGGCCGCGCATCTCGAAGGAGACGTGGTGCACGGCGGTGTGCGGGCCGCGGGCGATGGCCAGGCTGTGGTGCCAGTCGTTGCACCGCATGAAGTGCATCATCTCGCCCATGTGCTCGCCCCAGAGCGTGTCGGAGAGCTTGAAGCCGAGCACGTTGGCGTAGAAGTCCCGGGTCCGATTGGGATCCTGGGAGTTCATCACCGCGTGCGAGAGCCGGACCGGGATGGCCTCCTTCTCCTCGATCTCGCGGAAGGCGCGCATCTCCACGTCCGAGCTGATCTCGATGGTGCGGCCGTCGATGTCGAAGAACCGGAACCCGTAGCCGCCGCCGGCGGTCTGCAGCTTGTCGGGCTCGTTAACGAGCTGGATGCCCTGGCTGGCCAGCTTCTGGGCGAGCGCGTCGACGGTCTCGGGACTCTCGGAGCCGAACGAGATCAGGTCGAGGCGCTTCTCAGCGTCCTTGCGCAGCCGGACGATGTACTGCTCCGGCGAGCCCTCGGCCGCGAAGTAGGACAGGTCGCCGTCGGTGCCGACCTCGGTCAGCCCCCAGGTGCCCTTGTAGAACGTCCGCTGCTTCTCGAAGTCGGGGACGGCGAGGTCGACGTGACGCAAGTGCGTGATGCCGTGCTCGTTGAGGTGGCTGCTCATGGGTTCTTCCTTACTGATGGTGATGAGGCGGTCAGCCGAGGACCGAGCCGCCGCCGTCGATGACGAGGTTGATGCCGGTGATCCACGAGGCCTCCTCGGAGGCCAGGAACACCGCGGCGCTGACGATGTCCTCGGGCTGCCCCACCCGGCCCAGCGGGATCCGGTCCCACGTCGCCTTCATCGCCGGCGGCGGGTCGTCAACCAGGAACTTCGTGGCCGGGGTCTGCACGAAGCCCGGCGAGATGCAGACCGCCCGAATCCCGTGCGGGCCGCCCTCGACCGCCAGCTGCTGGGTCAGATTGATCACGCCGGCCTTGGCCGCGCCGTGCGCGTTCTGCGGCATGAACTCCACCCCGCGGGTGCCCGCGATCGAGCCGATGTTGACCACCACGCCGCCGCGCTGCTTGAGGTGCTTCCACGCCGCCCGCACCGCGTAGAACACGATGTTGAGTTCCATGTCGATGGCGAAGTCCCAGTCCTCGACCGAGATCTCGTCGATCGCGCCGAAGCGCTGGATGGAGGCGTTGTTGTAGAGGATGTCGATCCCGCCGTGGACCTGCGCGCCGGCGTTGATCCACTCCTCCACCGCGACCGCGTCACCGCAGTCGACCGGTGCGCTGCCGGTGATCTCCCCGCCCTCGGCCCGCACGAGCGCGACGGTCTCCTCCAGGCCCTCGACGTCGAGGTCGCAGCCCACGACCTTCGCGCCCTCGGCGGCGAACCGACGGGCCGCCTCCCGGCCCATCCCGCCGCCGATCCCGGTGATGAGGGCGACCTTGCCCTCCAGACGTCCACTCATGTGGTTGCTCCTGCGGTCGTGCGGTCGAGCAGCTCGATCAGGTTTCCCTCTGGGTCGGCCACGTAGGCCATCCGGACGCCGGGCTCCGGCGAGGGCCGCGGCGACATCCGCTCGCTCGCACCCGAGACGAGCAGCGCCTCGTACGCGCTGTCGACCTCGGGTACGTCGAGGGCGACGTGGCCGAAGCCGTGGGTCAACGCCGCCTCGACCGGGCCGCCAGCCTGGAGGCCGGGGCTGCCCTCCGGACGGTGCAGCAGCTCCAGCCGCCACCCGTCCTGCGAGCGCAGCATCGCGCCGGTGAAGTCGACGTGGTCGAGCTTGAACTCGAACTCCACGGCCAGGTCAAGGGCCTCGGCGTACCAGGCCTTCATCGCCGGAAGGTCCGCGACGGTCAGGCCGACGTGGTCGAGCCTCATGCCACGACCACGGTGCGGACGTTCGTGAACTCGCGCATGCCCTCGGCGGACAGCTCGCGGCCGTAGCCGCTGCGGCCGATGCCGCCGATCGGCAGCCGCGGGTCCGAGGCCACGATGGCGTTGATGAACAGGCCGCCGGAGCGGATCCGTCGGCCGATGGCCAAGGCGTGGTCGGCCTCGCCCCACACCGCGCAGCCGAGCCCGAAGGCGGTGTCGTTCGCGAGCTCGACGGCGTGGTCGTCGTCGCGGGCGCGGACGATCGCGGCCGCGGGGCCGAAGGTCTCCTCGACGAAGGCGGTCATGCCCGGGGTGACGTGGTCCAGGACCGTCGGCTGGATGAAGGCACCGGGACCCTCGATCGGCTCGCCCCCGGAGACGAGGGTGGCGCCCTGCGCGACCGTCTCGCGGATCTGGCGCAGCAGCCCGTCGCGCAGGTCCATCCGTGCCATCGGACCCAGCGTGGTCGAGGGGAGCGTCGGGTCGCCGACCTCCAGCGCGGCGACCCGCGCCAGGAAGGCGGTGACGAACTCGTGCGCGACCGACTCGTGGACGATGAACCGCTTCGCGGCCACACAGCTCTCACCGACGTTGCCGAAGCGGGACCTGGCGGCCGCGGTGGCGGCGGCCTCGATGTCGGCGTCAGCGAGGACCACGAACGGGTCCGACCCGCCGAGCTCGAGCACCGACTTCTTGATCTGGGCCGCGGCCAGCGACGCCAGCGAGGAGCCCGCCCGCTCGCTGCCGGTCAGCGTGACGGCGGCGACGCGCGGGTCGTCCACCACGCGCTGGGACACCGCCGCGACGTCCTCGGGCGCCACGACCAGCGACCGGAGGAGACCGGTGGGCGCACCGGCATCGGCGAGGAGCTGCTCGAGCGCCAGGGCCGCGCCGGTGACGTCGGGACTGTGCTTGAGCAGCAACGCGTCACCGGCGGCGATGGCGCCGGCGCCGGCCCGGATGACCTGCCAGAACGGGTAGTTCCAGGGCATTACGGCGAACACGACCCCAAGCGGCTCGTAGGAGAGCCAGGAGCGGGTGGCACCGGAGACCAGCTCATGGTCGGCGAGCCACTGCGGCGCGTTCTCGGTGACGGTCTCGCAGTTCCAGACGCACTTCTCGATCTCGCCGAGGGCCTCGGTGATCGGCTTGCCCATCTCGGCGGTGATCAGCGCGGCGTACTCCTCACGGCGCTCGCTGAGCAGCTTGCCGACGCTGCGCAGCAGCGCGAGCCGGTCCTCGAGGGCGGTGTCGCGCCAGACCTGCGCGGCGGCGTACGTCTCGGCGATCGCCTGCTCGATGCCGGCCTCGTCGTGCGCGGGGTAGGTCGCCAGGACCTCGCCGGTGGCGGGGTTGCGGGTGACGACCGGGTTCGGGGTGTGCGTCATGCCGACTCCTCCAGACGGGTACGACGGCGGGCTGGCGCCACCGGTGCGACGGTCGCCTGGGTCGGGGTGATGAGGTTGCGGATCGTCCCGAGCCGCTCGATCGACATCTCGACCACGTCGCCCACCTGCAGCGGCGGCGGGGTCAGTGTGCCGTTGCGGCCCCACGACTCGGCCAGCGAGCCGGATGCGCAGGTGCCGGAGCCGAAGACCTCGCCGGCCTTGACCCACGAGGCACGCGAGGCGTGCGAGACCATCTGCTCGAACGACCAGCCCATGTTGCCTGAGCTGTCCGCACCGACCTGCCGGCCGTTGACCTTCACGGTCATCTCGAGATCCAGGAACCCGTCGGCGTCGCGGCAGTCCTCCAGCTCGTCGGCGGTGACGACCCACGGCCCGATGGTGGTGGCGAAGTCCTTGCCCTTGGACGGGCCGAGGTTGAGCTTCATCTCCTTGCCCTGCACGTCTCGCGCCGACCAGTCGTTCATGATGCAGTAGCCGCCGATCGCCTCGCGGGCCTCGTCGGGCGTCGCGTTGCGGACGTCGCGGCACATGACGGCGGCGATCTCCAGCTCGAAGTCGAAACGCTCCGTGTCTGGCGGCATCGGCACGTCCTCGTACGCGCCGATGACCGCGTGCGGAGCCATGAACAGGAAGACCGGCGCGTCGTACCACTCCCCCGGTGGACCGGGGTTGCCGTGCCCGCGCTCCATCCCGTCGACGTGCGCCTCGAAGGTGAGGAAGTCGCGCATCGCGCTCGGGTAGACCGGGGCCAGCAGCTTGACCTCGTCGGGGTGCAGGCCGTCGCCCTGGGCGGCCGCGTCCCCGGCGGCCTCACGCTCGGCGACCGGGGCCGCGAGCAGGGCGATCAGGTCGGCGCCCTCTCCGAACGGGTGCAGCCACCACCCCGAGCGGTCGCCGACGACGAGCCCGACGCGGCGGGTGCCGGCCGGGTCGTCGGCACGGCGGAAAGCGGCCAGTCTCATCGCATGTCAGCCGATCGTCTCGTAGAAGGCGCGCTCGCGGTTGGCCAGCACGGGGATGGCCAGACCGTGGCCGTACTCGGCGAAGTGCTCCGAGGCACCGTGGGCGACGTAGGCCTCCTCGTCGTCGTAGACCTCGAAGAGCCGGAACACGAGCGGCTCGGCCGGGTCCTGGAACGCCTGGTAGAACCGGTTGCCCGGCTCCTGCCGCGAGGGCGGGGTGAGCTTCTCGATCGCGTCGCGGACGATGTCCTCCTTGCCGGGCTGGGCGGTCCAGGTAGCGCTGACAACGTAGGCCATGGGAGTTCTCCTCAGAGGTCTTCGGGATAAAGGGAACGGGCGCCGGCGGCGACCCGGGAGAGGTGGGGGGTGTGGTTCACGCTAGGACGGGGCGATGCCCGGCGGAACGCGCTTCGAGCGATGGTTGGCATCAGTGCGGGGAGCCCCAGATCGATGGTGCTGCCGTCGCGTCTGGTGCCGGTGAACGAGTTGTAGGCGACGAGGATGTCGGCGAACCGGCCGTCCTCGTCGAGGCGGTAGGAGATGACCCCGCGGAACTCGAAGGTCTCCCCTCGAGCACCGGGCCGAACAGCGACTCCGGATCGTCGCTCTCGGCGGTGAACCGGTCCTTCATGCCTTGGACGCCGTCGTACTCGAGGGTGCCGTTCTTCATGTGCATGTCGTCGGCGAGGTAGTCCTCGAAGGCGGTGGTGTCGCGGCGTTTGAAGCGGGTGATGTAGTCGTCGAAGGAGGCCTTGTCCATCCGTCAGTCCTTCCCTTTCAGCTTGCGTCGGCCGAGGTAGGTGGACAGGCCGACGGCGACGAGCAGCGCCGCACCGTTGAATACGTTGGTGGCCCAGCCGCTGGCGCCCATCAGGGTCAGGCCGCTGACCGCGATCGAGACGAAGATCGCGCTGATCACGGTGCCGACCACGTTGAAGAAGCCGGGGATGATCGCGGTCGCGCCGAGGAAGACCGCTGCCAGCGCCGGGAACAGCAGCGTGCCGCCGTCCACGGCCGTCGCGCTCCCCTGCCGGCCCAGTTGGAGGATGCCGGCCAGGCCCGCGATCAGCGCTGAGACCACGAACGCGGTCCACACGTTGCGGTCCACCGGTACGCCGACCAGCCGCGCGCTGGCGGCGTTCGAGCCGATCGCGTAGAGCGAGCGGCCGTAGGGCGTGTGCCGGAAGAAGTACCAGACCACCGCCGCCACGATCAGCACCACGAAGAAGACCGCCGGCAGGTTGAACCAGCGCGAGGATCCGAACGAGATCAGCGCCGAGGAGCCGTCCAGCACGAACGTGCGGCCGTTGCAGTACCAGATCGTGATGCCTGACAGCAGGGTCGCCATGCCCAGCGTGGTCACGAACGGGCTCATCTTGAACTTCGTGACGAACAGGCCGTTGACCACGCCGATCAGGACCGATACCAGCAGCGGAATGATGATCGCGACGACCAGCGGCAGTCCCGACTTGGTCTGCAGCCCGGCGCACAGCACCGAGGAGAAGACGGCGGTCGACCCGAGGGAGAAGTCGAAGAAGCTGCTCACCAGGGGGAAGAGCGCGGCCAGCGCGATCAGCAGCACGACGGCGTTGTTGCCGAGCACCACGTTGACGTTGTTGATCGTCGGGAAGGCGACGTCGGCCGGCGGCATGACGGCGAAGAAGATCGCCACCGCGACCGTGATCAGCACCAGTGCGTAGCTCTCGAGGAAGCGGATCACGTTCGCGGCACCGAGGGTCGACGACGAGGCGCTCCGGCCGGTGGGGGGCGTCGGTGCCGACGGGCTGTTCTGTGCAGGCACGGTGTGGGCCTGCGAGGTGTCGGTCATGCCGGACTGCCTTCCGTGTGGCTAGGGGTGTTGGATGCTTTGAGGACCAGCGCCGTCAGGTCGTCGACGCTGACCTCGCTGGCCACCACCTCGCGGGTGATCCGGCCGCCACCCAGGACGACGATCCGGTCGCAGAGGGCGTGCAGCTCGGTGAGGTCGCTGGAGGCGATCAGCACGCAGGCACCGGTCTCGCCCGCGGCCTGGCGGATCACGCCGTAGATGTCCGCGCGCGACATCACGTCGACGCCCTGGGTCGGCTCGTCGAGCAGGATCACCTTCGGGTCGCGCTGTAGCCAGCGGGCCAGGACGACCTTCTGCTGGTTGCCGCCCGACATCGAGCTGAACAGGGCGTCCGGGCCGGCGACCTTGATCCCGAACTTCTGGATCAGCCGCTCGGCGTTGGAACGGGAGTCGCGACGGCGGATCAGGCCGCGGCGCCACAGCCGGTGAAGCACGCTCATCGAGAGGTTCTGGTCGATGGTCAGGTCGGGGAACGCGGCCTCGTGGGCGCGGTCCTCGGGCACGAGCGCGATGCCGGCCCCCATGGCCTCGTCGATGGAGCGGGGCGCGAACGCCCGTCCTTCCAGCAGCATCGTTCCCGACGCGGGGCGTAGGGCTCCGAACGCCATGCCCAGCAGGGTCGAGCGCCCGGATCCGGCGAGCCCGGCGATGCCGACGATCTCCCCGCGGTGCACGGTGAGGTCGACACTGTGCACCGGACCGCCGCCGATGCCGCGCAGCTCCAGCACCGGCTCGGCGGTGGCGTGGCTGGTGGAGCCGGTCGGTCGCAGCGCCGCGACCGTGCGCCCGGCCATGATGGCGACGATCTCGTCCTCGGTCGGGTGCGCGTCGACGAGCTCGCCGACGACGGCCCCGTCGCGGAAGACGGTGAAGTCCTGGGCCACCGACAGCACCTCCTGCATGCGGTGACTGACGATGACGAAGGTCTGGCCGAGGTCGGCGCGACGGCGCACGTGGCCGAGCAGCTCCTCGGACTCCTTCTTGCCCAGCGAGGCCGTCGGCTCGTCGAGCACGACCACGCACTCGCCGGACTCGTCGTCCTGGAGCGCTCGAGCGATCGCGACCAGCGTGCGGTCGGCGGGACGCAGCCGGTTCACCGGCGTCCGCGGGCGGGCCTCGATGCCGTACGCCTCGATCAGGGCGGCAACCCGCTTGCGGAGCGACTTCCAGTCGATGCCTCCGGCGGCATTACGCGGGTAGCCTGCGTCGAGCGCGAAGTTCTCCTCGATGCTGAGCTGGTCGAAGAGACCCAGGTCCTGGTGGACGAACCGCAGGCCGGCCTTCTCGGCCGTCGCCGGCGCGTAGCCGTCGAGGTCGTAGGACCGGCCGCCGATCTCGAGGTCGCCGGCGTCGGCCTGATAGACTCCGGCGAGGATCTTGATGGTGGTGCTCTTGCCCGACCCGTTTCCGCCGAGCAGGGCGTGGACCGTGCCCCGGCGAACGGTGAGCGAGGCGTCCTTGAGGACGTGCACCGAGCCGAAGCTCTTGTTCAGCGCCGCCACGCGCAGTGCGACGTCGCCGGGCAGGTCGGGCCGGCGGGCAGCCGAGGGAGTACCCCCGGCTGCCGCCTGGTGCGCTGTCGTCGATCCCATGATCAGGCCTTGCCCCACGACTTGAGGAACGCGGACTTCCAGTCGATGCTGCCCTGGTAGGCGCCGGACTTCGGCAGGTTGTGGTCGGCGTCGACGGCCTGGATCTCCTCGCCGATGTCGACCGGCTTCTGGTTGGCAAGTACACGGATCGCGGTGTCGATCGACCCCCAGGCGCCCCACTCCTGGGCCTGCGGGGTGGCGCCCAGGTTGATGCCGTTCTGGGTGCCCTTGCGGATCAGGTCCATCGTCGAGGCGTCCGACTGGCCGCCGACGACGATCGTTAGGTCCGTACGGCCCGAGGAGACGATGGCCTGATAGAGGCCGGCGTTGAGCCAGCCGCCGACCGGCACCTGGAGGACGTTGACGTCGGGGTGGGCCAGCAGCGCTGTGGTGACCTTCTGGACGAACGAGCCGTCAGCCGTCTCCGGGTCGGAGATGTCGATGTTCTGCTCGACAGTGCTGTTGCCCAGCTTCTTCAGCTCGGCGTTGAAGCCGTCGGTGATCCACTGGCCCCAGCTGTTGGTGGAGGCGGTCAGGGTGATCGCCTTGACGTTCCCATCGTTCTGGCCGTACGCCCAGTCGGCGCCGAACTTGCCGAAGGTGTTCCACTCCTCGACGCCGGTGTAGCCGCTGACCCAGGGGCGCTCGGAGGCCCACAGCTGCGGCTTGCAGTCGTCGGGGCCGCCGCCGCCGACCACCGTGATACCGGCCTTCTTGGCCTCCTGGAAGGCGGCCTGCGCGGCCTGGCAGTCGAAGCCGACCGGGACGATCACGTCCGCGCCGCCGGCGATGGCCTGGCGGATGGCGGCGGCGAAGCCGTCGGGGCTGAGCTTGCCGTCGGCCATGTGGGCCGACCAGCCAGCCGCCTTGGCGGCGGCCATCATCGCCTCGGTAGGTGCCGAGCAACTCGAGACGGACTGGCCGCAGGAGATGACGTAAAAGTTGACGCCCGCCTTGGGCGTGACTGCGGGCAGGTCTGCCAGGTCCGAGCCCAGCCCCTTGTACGCCGTGTCCAATGCCTGCTGGGCCGCCGGGCTGAGGCTGTTCGACGTGGTGTCGCCGTCGGTCGAGCCCGAGCCCGAGCTGCCGCAGCCGATCAGCGACGCACCGGTGAGGGCGACGACGGCGCCGACGGCGACGAGCTTGCCCGCCCGGCGGCCGCTCCGCAGCCAGGTCGGCCGCGTAGTGCGGCTGTCTGCGCTGAGGTCTTGGCTCATTTCTGCTCCTTCGTGAACGGACGGCACGCGTCGCCGCCTCCCATCCGAGACCGTGTGACTGAGGTCACTGATGGAGCGTGACGCACGTCGCAGCAGAGGGGAAAACACCGCTACGAATGCCAACCATTCGTCCGAGCCTGGACCTCGGCGGACGATGGCTGGCATCAGCGAGGACGGGGTTCCCGAGCCGCGGACGGGCCTGTTTCCTGTGACCGATGACACAAAGGAGGCCCCATGTCCGAGTCCCGCATCAGTCGGGTCCTGATCGTCGGTGGAGGTATCACCGGCGGCGTACTCTCCCTCGCGCTGGCGCAGCGCGGCGTCGAGGTTGTGCTCGTCGACCTGCGCGAGACCCTGCGCGGCGTCGGTCACGGCATCACGCTGCAGGGCAACGCCCTGAAGGCGTTCCGCAGCGTCGGGATCTACGACCGTCTCGCCGAGCGGGCGTACCCGTTCAACAAGCTGCGCCTGCGCGGCGCCGACGGCAGCCTCATCGCTGAGATCGCCACCCCGCCGATGGGTGGCCCGGACCTGCCCGGCACGATGGGCGCCGTGCGCGGCGACATCGCCGACATCCTGGCCGACAGCGTCGTCGCCGCGGGCGTCGACGTACGGCTCGGGACGACGTTGACCGCGATCGAGGACCACGGCGACTCCGTCACCGTCACGCTCTCCGACGGCAGCACCGAGACCGTCGACCTGCTGGTCGGCGCCGACGGCATCCGGTCCAGGGTGCGCGGCATGATCGGCATCGCGACCGAGCCCAAGCCTGTCGGCATGGGCATCTGGCGCACCGTTGCCAAGCGGCCCCCGCAGATGGACTGCTCGGAGATGTACTACGGCGGCCCGAAGTACAAGGCCGGCTACACGCCGATCTCCGAGGACCTCTGCTACGCGTTCCTCCTCGAGGAGAACCTCGACCGCTCCTACCTGGGCGAGGGCCCGCGCGGCAAGGAGCTCAAGGAGCACGGTCAGGGGTACGGCGGCACCTGGGGCGAGGTGCGCGACAGCCTGACCGACGACGCGGTCGTCAACTACCAGTGGATCGAGGCGATCTGCGTCGACGAGCCGTGGTTCCGCGGCCGCACGATCATCATCGGCGACGCCGCCCACGCCTGCCCGCCGCTGATCGCCCAGGGGGCGGCGATGTGCGCCGAGGACGCGGTGATCCTGGCCGAGATGCTTACCGACGGGCAGAGGGTCGACGAGGTGCTGCCGGCGTTCTGGGAGCGCCGATTCCCCCGCGTGAAGATGGTGCTGGATAACAGTCTCATCCTCGCCGAGTGGGAGATTCACCCCGAGACGCCTGGCGCCGACCCGGGCCGCCTCATGGGCGAGACGCTCGATGCTCTGGTGGCGACGGCGTGAGCGCGCGGCCCACCCTCGACGTCGACGTCAGCTTCGACGGCGAGCTTCTCCTCCGCGGTGACGCGGGGTTCGGGGACGCCCGGGTCGACCGGATCTTCAACCGCCGGCTCACCGATCGCTCCCCCGCGGCCGTGCTGCGGGTGGCCAGCGAGCGCGACGTGGTCAACGGCGTGCGCCTGGCCCGCGAGCGCGGCTGGAAGGTCGCGGTCCGCTCCGGTGGCCACAGCTGGGCGCAGTGGTCGGTGCGCGACGACGCGCTCGTGCTCGACCTGGGCGCGCTCAAGGAGATGGCCTACGACGAGGCCACCGGCATCGTCACCGCCTCCCCGGCGGTCAAGGGCGGCAGCGAACTCGGCCCCTACCTCGCCGAGCGCGGCCGGTTCTTCGTCGGCGGCCATTGCCCCACCGTCGGCATCGGTGGCTTCCTCCTCCAAGGCGGCCAAGGGTGGAACGCGCGCGGCTGGGGCTGGGCGGCGGAGTATGTCGAGGCCATCGACGTGGTCACCGCCGAGGGCGAGCTGGTCCGTGCCGACGCCACCCAGCACGCCGACCTCTACTGGGCCGCTCGCGGCGCTGGACCGGGCTTCTTCGGCGTCGTCACCCGGTTCCACCTCCGCACGCGTCCCCACCCGGGCTACCTTGCCCACACCGTCCAGGCCTTCCGGCTCGACGACTTCGACGAGGTGATGACCTGGCTGCACGACACGCACGGGAGCATCGCCGACAGCGTCGAGATCGTGGCACTCACCATGACCGACCCGCAGATCTCCCCCGACCCGGTGCTATTGGTGACCGGGGTGGCGATGGTTGACGACGAGCAGCAGGCGGACGCCGCGCTGGCGCCGTTCCGGGACAACCCGGCGCTCGTACGGGCGCTGCTCGTGGTGGACGCGCAGCCGACGACGTTCGATGCGGAGCGGGCCCAGCAGGTCCGGGCCAACCCCGAGGGGCACCGCTGGGTCGTCGACAACGCCTGGCTCTCCGGGACGGCGGCCGAGGTGGTGCCGGCGATGCGCCGCGCCTACACCACGCTTCCGAACGAGAAGGCGTTCACCATCTGGTTCAGCATGGCGCCGCTGCGCGAGCTGCCCGACATGGCTTTCTCGGTGCAGTCGGAGATCTACCTGGCGTCGTACGTGCTGTGGGAGGACCCCGCCGAGGACGCGCAGCACCGCGCCTGGCTCGACCGGGCGATGGCGGACCTGGAGCCGGTCACCGTCGGCCAGTACCTGGGCGACAGCGACCTCTCCCACCGGCAGCTGCGGTTCCTTTCCGATGAGTCCTGGGAGCGGCTGCAGAAGATCCGGGCCGAGCGCGACCCCGATGACCTGTTCGTGGGCTACCTCGCCGGCGCCGACGGCGCCACGAACGCCAACCACTGGCTGTGACACCACCGCGCTGAGCGGCGGCTCAGGGCATCGGGTCGGCGCCGAGCGAGAGTTCGGCGCTGGCCGCCTCGAGCCGGCCGAAGAGCCAGCGGTACGCCGGGTCGGAGAGCCGGTGCTCGGCGAACCAATAGCCCTCGGCCAGCAGCGCCTCGCCGAACGGCGGCTCCACCATCACCAGGGGGCAGCCGGGTCGGGCGTGCAGCCGCGCCAGCATCTCAGGGACGACGGCGTACATGTCCGTGCCCTCGATGACGAACGGCAGCGGCAGGAAGCCGAAGACCTGCAGCACCGGCCGGTGACTGATGTGGAACTCGCCGAAGACCCGATCGGCTGGCGTCAGCACGCCCGCGCCGAACGTGCCCGAGGCATACGGGAGCTCGCTGAGGTCCTCGAGGGTGAGCCGGCCGTCGACCAGCCGCGGGTTGTTCCGGTCGGCGAGCAGCACCATCCGGTCCGTCCACAGCGGCCGCGAGACCCCGTGGAACCCGAAGCCCATCGGCGCCACCAGCGCGTCGTTGTCCACCAGGAGCTGCTCGGAGAGATGGGCGCCGGCGCCGAGGTTGCCGACGGTCAGCCGTACCCCGGGCGCCTCGGCCTCGACCAGCCGAACCAGCGGCTCGTGGATCGCGGCCAGGGCGTAGTCGCTCATCACCAGCCGGAACGTGCGCTTGCTGGTGCTCGGGTCGAACGCGTCCTCCAAGTCGAGGGCCACGCCGACCAGCCGGACCGCCTGCTGCACCTCCGGCAACAGATCGCGCGCGAACGGGGTGAGCTCGTACTCGCGCCCCGCGCGCACCAGCAGCTCGTCGTCGAAGCGGCGACGCAGCCGCGCCAGCGCCGCGCTCATCGTGGGCTGGCTCAGGGAGAGTCGCTGCCCGGCCCGGGTGACGTTGCCCTCCTCCAGCAGCACCTTCAACGGGAGCAGCAGGTTGAGGTCTGTCCCGCCCAACGCCATGGCGCACCCTTCTCTCGCTCAGTGCCCTCGCTCAGTGCCCTCGTCCAGCGCCCTGCTCAGCCTCCACTCTCAGCGGTGGCGACTACAGTGCCATGGCCATGGTCACACACGAGCACGCGACGCGTGAGCGACTGCGCGAGGTCGACGCCAACCTCCTCTTCGCCCTGCACGCGCTGCTCGAGGAGCGCAACCTGACCCGCGCCGGAGAACGGCTGATGATGAGCCAGCCCGCGATGAGCGGCGCCCTCACCCGACTGCGCAAGCACTTCAACGACGAGCTCCTGGTACGGTCGGGCCGCGGCTTCGAGCTGACCCCCACCGCCGAGCGGCTACGGCCGTCGGTCAGCGACGCGGTCGAGGCGGCCGAGGCGCTGCTTGGCAACGAGCGCGCCTTCGCGCCCGCGACGAGTGCCAAGCGGTTCGCGGTGAGCATGTCGGAGTACGCCATGACCGTCCTCGCCGAGCCGCTCGCCCGGATCCTCACCGAGCAGGCGCCCGGCTGCACGATCACGCTCGACCCGCTCGACCTGGACCGCGAGCAGATGGACACCCAGCTGATGCGTCGCGACCTCATCATCGCGCCGCTCGGCTTCGACTTCCCCGGCCGCTCCCAGCCGGTCTCCAGCGACGAGCTGGTCTGCCTGGTCGACCGCAACCATCCCCGCCTGCGTGACGGGGCGCTGACGCTGCAGGACCTGCACGAGATGCCGCACGCGGTCGCGGAGTTCACCGCCGCCGGCGCCGTGCGACGGCCGCTGGAGGTCGAGCTGGAGCGGCACGGTATCGAGGACCGAAACGTGCTCGTCCGGGTGCGCAGCCTGCTCACCCTCCCGTTCGCGGTCGCCGGCACCGACATGTGCTGCTTCGTGCCGTCGCGGCTGGCCCGACGCTGCCTCGACGTACTCGACCTCACTCCCGCCCGCACCCCCCTGGGCCCGGTGAACATCACCGAGGCAGCGCACTGGCACCCCCGCCGGGAGAAGGACCCCTCGGTGATCTGGCTGCGCCGGCTGCTGTATGACGTGGCCGTCACTGTGGAGGACGAGCGTTCCTGAGCGGCGTCTGCGATCGCCGATGCCGGTGATCGGTCCTGGCGATGACCCTCCCCCTTGCCGCAAGGTGCCCTTCTCGGGCTGACTGTGACCGCAGCCACGGAGAGGAAGAACCGAGCGTGACCTGGGACGACGGAACGCCGCACCTGCGGGAACTGGCGACGGGCGTGTGCGCCTACATCCAGCCCGAGGGCGGCTGGATGGTGAACAACTGCGGCGTCATCACCGAGATGCTCGCGCTGCACGGCGGGCCGATCGGAGCCCACGCATGAGCACCGAGCACCAGGCCCCGCGCCGCGTCGTCACCGGGCACACCCCCGACGGCGTCTCGGTGGTCGTCTCCGACGGGCCGGTGCCGGTCAGCCGGCACCTGCCGGAGGACGGCGTCCACTTCCACGAGATCTGGAACACCGAGGGCGCCCCGGCGCGGATCACCGCCGTCGAGGCCGACGAGCCGACACAGCGGACCCTCGCCGTACCGCCGCCGCCGTGCGGAACCAAGATCCGGATCAACGAGTTCGCGCCGGGGTTCCTCGACGAGGATGGCCTGCAGTCGCCGGTGCACCGCACCGCCTCGATCGACTACGGCATCGTCGTTGAGGGTGAGATCGTCCTGATCCTCGACGACACCGAGGTGACGCTGCGCGCCGGCGACGTCATCGTGCAGCGCGGCACCAGCCACGCGTGGGCCAACCGCGGCGACGTCACCGCGAAGGTGGTCTTCGTGCTCGTCGACGGTGCGTTCGACGACGCCCTCACCCCCACGCTGCCCGACGGCCTGGCCGGGCTCATGCACGGCGGCCCGAGGGACTAGGTCTGCAGCAGGTGGTCTCCTCGGTGGCGGCAACGCTCGCCCGCGACCACTCTGTGCGCCAACCTCGTCTTCCAGCTCGTGTCCAGCCGCTACCAGCGGGCCAGCCTGATCGTCACGTCCAACAAGCCGTTCGGCCGCTGGGGCGCGGTCTTCGGCGGCGACGTCGTAGCCGCAGCCATGACGACCGACTCGTCCACCGCGCCGGGGTCGTCGCCTTGAAGGCGACTCCTACCGACTCAAGAACCGCGACCTGGGCCGCGTCCCCAGGCATCACAACCGAAGAAGCATGACACCAAGGGGGTCAATCGTCGACCGGCGTTGATGGGCGCAGCTGCGGACGCCGCTTTGCCGACACTCGCGGTGAGGTGTGCGTGGCGCATCGTCGGTTCATATGACAGGCATGCCAGAAGATGTGTTCTTGGTCACACACGCGGCGGGATAGGACTCTCGGGAAGCGTCAAGCTCGCCGGAGCTCGACCCACGAACGAGGAGAACCCTTATGCGCCTTTCGGTCACACCATGGCGAAGCCGGCTTCGACGTCGATACCCGGCCCTGCTCACGACCGGGCTGGCAGCGCTCGTACTGCCGGTGCTCCAGGCGCCGGCCGGGTTCGGCGCCGACGCGCAGAACATCACCTGCGACGGCGGCGACTCCCTCTCGCACGGCACCTTGACGGTCGGCTCCGGTGAAACCTGCGAGGTCAGCGCCACCACGAGCCTGCAGAAGCTCGTCATCACCGACGACACCTCGCAGATCACGGTCCCCGACGGCGACGTGCTGAGCATCGTCGTCGATGGTGCCGACACCGGCCAGGCCTACGACGGGGGAAACGTCACCGCGCCCGCCTTGGTGCCTGGCACCTACTCGAGCAGGAGCAGGACCGGCGTGGAGTTGGTCGTGACCTCCGCGGTCCAGTACTCGATGTTCGGCCTGACCTTCCCCCTGCGGCAGGCCCTTGAGGTGGGCTCATCCGGGCTCGACAGGTCCGCCTCGGTCACCCAGGCGGTGTCGGGCGGCACCTACAACAGCGCCGGCGCCGCCGGTGTCTCGATCAGGTCCAAGGGCGACGGCATGGCCGGCATCGATGTCGAGGACGGCGACTACGCCATCACTCGTCCGAGCATCGCCCTGCGCGGCAACGGTCGCCTGGACTTCGCCGGCATCGGCGCCGGGATCAGGATCGCCAACTCCGGCACGAACGTGCGCGTCGACGGCGCGAAGATCAACAACTCCGGCGCCGTGCGCTCCGGGATCGTCGTCACCGACGGCGCCGCGGCGGTGGTGAAGAACTCCACCATCGCCACGCACGACGGCACCTTGCCGAGCGACTACACCCTCTCGCCACCTCCCAACATGCGCGCCGTCCCCTGGGCGCTGGGCCTGACAGGAAACGTCCGTGCCACCAACATGGTGGGAAGCGGCACGCGGGCCACCTACCTCAACGATGACGTGTCCTCGACCAACTGGGGTGTGCTGTCCACCGACTCGACATCGAACAGCTTCCTCACCTCGATCGGTACCAAGGTGACCACGGTGAACGGTGGCTACGGCTCCTATGCCGACGGCGCGAGCGTGACCGACACCTTCCTCGGCACCAGGTTCGACGTCGATGACTACGGAGTGATCAGCACCGGAGGCACGATCAGGATCGGCGACGCCAGCAAGGCGGCCGTGAGGGCGCTCAACAGCGCCGACAACCTCGGTCTGACCGCCGCCGACATCGCCAGCGTGACCAGCCGGGCGACCTCGATCGACTCAGGGCGCTTCGGCATCATGTGGCACGGTGGCGGCACCAGCGATATCGACGCCGGCACGGTCGACATCGGCGGCGCGACGCGGATTAACACCGGCGAGACCACGTTCCAGGACAAGGCCAACGGCGTCACCCTGAACCTGGACGGCTCGCACGGCGCCAGGGTCACCAGTCGCACCGGTGTGATCTTCCAGCTGATGGAGAGCGACGACCCCGGAGGGTTGAGCACCACCTCGGTCTACACCGACCCGGTCTACGGCCACCCCGGGGTCACTGCGACCCGGGACACCAGCTGGGACCTGGCCAACACGGCCAGCAGCAACAAGCCGGCGACGCTGAATCTGACCGACCTGACCACCACGGGCAACTTCTACAACGCCGTCTACAACACCGTGCCCAAGAACATGGTCATGAACCTCGACGGTTCGGCGGTCACGGGGGTCATCTCCTCAAGCACCTCGGTGCACAAGGTGCCGACCATCTCCTACGACAACGGCCAGGGCTACAAGAACATCGGTGAGGTGACCAACACCGTCTCCTCCCCGGTCAACAACGGCGTCATCGTCAACCTGGCCAACGGCTCGACGTGGCGAGTCACCGGAACGTCGTACCTGACCAGCCTGACCATCGATCAGCACTCGCGCATCGTGGGCCATGGCGGCAAGGTCACCATCACCCAGGGCGGCACGACCTACACGCCCGACCAGTTGGTCGGCAAGACCATCACGGGTGGGTACGGCGACCCCATCATCGTGAAGGTGGCGGGATGACCCCACCGATGACGGCTTCCGAGCCCGCGGTGTCTTGGAGTGTGGTCACCCGGCACGACGTGAGAGTGCCGCCGCCCAAGGGTGGGACCAGGATCCGGATCGACGAGTTCGCACCTGGCCACCTGGACGTACACAGCCGCCGGTCCCCCGGGTACACCGAACGGCCTCGATCGACCATGGCATCGTCCTCGAGGGTGAGATCACTCTGCTGCTGGACGAGTCCGGGGCGCCGGCATCATCCTCGCCGCCAACGCTCGGCGCCCGACGAACCTTGGTCTCGCGGTCGCACGCACGCTCGAAGAGCGGCGAATCCGTACGCAACGACCCCGGTCAGCGAGCACAGAGACCTCACAGACAACCCACTGAGTCCGTCCAAGCACGCTCCTTAGGTTCCTCGGCATGACAGAGAACGCCTCCCTCGCCCGCCGAGCAGTCTCGCGCCGCTGGTTCCTTGCCGGCCTGTCCGCCACGGCCCTGGTGGCCACCGGATGCGCCTCCGAGAGCTCCGGCTCATCATCGAGCTCCAGCAGCAGCGGATCGGCGAGCGCCTCCGGCTCGCTGAGCGCCACCGGAGCTGCGGCGGCAGGCTCCGTCGCTGCGCTGGCGCAGGCGTTCTATGCGACGCTGGACGATGACCAGAAGGCGACGACGCTGTTGGAGTACAGCCTCAGCAATGCCGCGCGGTGGTCCAACCTGCCGCAGGGGCTGATCACGGGCGGCGGCACCGGCGGAACCGGTGGCGGGGGCACGCCGCCCAGCGGTGCGTCGGGCGGTACCCCTCCGAGCGGTTCCGCGGGCGGCACGCCGCCCAGCGGTGCTCCTGGTGGCGGCGGCAGTGACAGCAGCGGCGGAGCGGCCACCGGCACCAGCAGCGGCACCGGCGGCAGTAGCCAGGCCCGGGTGGGGATCAACCTCGGCGAGCTGAGCGACAAGCAGCTCAAGGCGTTCTACAAGCTGCTGAAGGCGGCCACGGGCACGGCGACGGGACTCGGGTACGCCGAGGTCACCGCCCACCTCGCCGCGGACGACTACCTCGAGGCCCACGGCGGCGGCGACACCTACGGCCGCGACAACTTCTATGTCGCGCTCCTGGGCAGTCCGCAGGACAGCGGAACCTGGGAGTTCCAGTTCGGCGGGCACCACCTCGCGGTGGCCAACACCTACATCGACGGGAAGCTGGTCGGAGCCACCCCGTCCTTCCGCGGGATCGAGCCCAATGGTGACTTCACACAGGACGGCGTGAAGTACAACGCGCTAAGGGTCAAGGAAGCCGCGTTCACCGCGCTCCTGGCCGGCCTGTCCAGTGACCAGCTCGCGACCGCGAAGCTGTCCGACGTCTACACCGACCTCGTGCTCGGTCCGGGCAAGGACTGGGCCTTCCCCACCGATCACGAAGGGATCCAGGTCTCCAGCCTCTCCGCCAGACAGAAGAAGCTGGTCCTGGCCACGATCGCCACCTACGTCAACGACATCGCCGACGCCGACGCCGCCACGATCCTGAAGAGGTACAAGTCCGGGCTCGACGACACCTACCTCGCCTACTCCGGCACCACTGCGCTGACCGAGAAGAACGACTACATCCGCATCGACGGTCCCTCGGTGTGGATCGAGTTCTCGATGCAGGCCGGGATCGTCCTCTCGGGCAACCACCCGCACTCGGTGTGGCGTGACCGCACCACCGACTACGGCGGCACGCAGAGCTGATGGTCCGCGCCGTACGCCGGCTGGCAGCGCTGGTCGCCGTCGCGGTGGCCTCCCTGGTCGCCGTGGTGGTGATGGCGACCGCGGCGTCGGCCCATGTCGTACCGACCTCCACCATCCAGCTCGCGGTGACCGACGCCCATATCGTGGCCACGGTCGACATCCCGCTCTCCGACCTCGAGGCCGCCACCGGCCTCGACCTCGCCGATGAGACCCAGGCCGACATCGACGCCCACGCCCAGGCCATCGAGGCCTACCTGCTCGGGCACTTCACACCGACCAGCGACGACGGCCAGGCCTGGACCGTCACCGAGGGCTCGCTCACGGTGGGCAGCGCCGGCAACGCCGCGACCACCGGCATCTACGACGAGCTCGAGACGACGTTCACGCTCACACCACCGGCCGGCACCGACGCCACCGAGGAGGAGAGCTCGTTCGACCTCGGCTACGACGCGATCGTCGACAAGGTCGCGACCCATACGGTGATCGTCACTGTCGCCTCAGACGCCACCGACGCCGACTTCGACGGCGCCTACGAGGTCGGCACCGTCCAGCGCGACACCGTGACGAACAAGGTCGAAGGCCTCCACATCGACCTCGGCTCGGGCGGCCGCGAGTCCGCGGTCATGGACATGGTCAAGCTCGGAATGAGCCACATCAAGGAGGGCACCGACCACCAGCTCTTCCTGCTCACCCTGCTGCTCCCGGCGCCCCTGCTGGCCCGCAACCGCCAATGGTCCACAGCCGTCTCGGCCCGACGCGCCATCCACCGGATCACCGCGATCACGATGTCGTTCACGCTCGGCCACTCGATCACCCTCGCCCTCGGGGCGCTCGGCGTGCCGGTGCCCCAGCAGCTGGTCGAGGCGGCCATCGCGGTGAGCATCCTGGTAGCCGCCGCCCACGCGATCAGACCCCTCTTCCCCGGCCGCGAGGCCGCGGTCGCCGCCGCGTTCGGACTCGTCCACGGCCTCGCGTTCTCCGAGACCCTCCGCGCTCTCGACCTGTCCGGGACCCACCTGGTGCTGGCGCTGCTCGGATTCAACCTCGGCATCGAAGCCATGCAGCTCATCGTCGTCGCCCTGGTGCTACCGCCACTGATCGTGTTGGCCCGCCGCCGCGGCTACAGCAGGTTCCGCGTCGCCGCGGCGATCGCCACCGCAGTCGCCGCCCTCGGCTGGCTCGGCGCCCGCCTCGGCCTCGCCAACCCGGTCGCCGACCTCGCCGACCAACTCGGCAGGATCGCCGCACCCGCCGTACTAGCGCTGTGGGCCACGGTCCCGGCCCTCGTCCTGCTGCGGAAGCGCGCGTCGGTACGGCTGGGTCAGCCGATGCCGAATCACAGACGACTAAGACGGATGCGTTCGGGCGCCGTCGCTTGCATCGAATTCACGAAGGCGCCGAGGCCGTGTCGCGGCGCCAAGAGTGGACGCTCTGCGTTACCGCAGAACAATTCGTAGTACGCCGAGCCGGCCTACGGACCGACCAGCGCGGGTCAGGCCCGCCGGCCCACCTCGGCCTCGAGGTCGTGAAGTGTCCCGGTGAAGAGCCGGAACTCGTCGCATTCAGGCGGCATCGGAATCGCCTCCCTCGTCCTGCTGGTCGGCGGAGAGGAGGTCGTCGGTCACGGCCTCCTCCTCGTCCGTCACGGGCTGGGCGAGCAGCGTCAGGTCGGGGTCGACCGGCCGCAGGGTGAGCTCGAGACCTTCGCGGGACCGAAGTCGATGCTGGTGTCGGGCTCGATGTAGCGCCGCTCGGTGATCGCGGTCGAGGTGTGCCCCAGATGCGTCGCGGCAGCGTCGACCCCGACACCGCGGGCGAGCACCGTGGCACCGGTGCAGCGGTACACCAGCGCGGGCTGATGCCCGAGTCCCGGTGCGCCGGATGCTCACCGTCCCGTAGGTGCCGATGGAGGTGCGCGGCCGGCCGGTCACCGGTACATCGCCCCGTGCCGTGCGGCGTCCTCCTCCGTGTGCGAAGCCCGCCGAACCGCGGCGAGACGACCCGAGACGGGTCGGCGAACCACCGAGAGTGGATTGTTTTGTGCTGCCTCAATGAGACCGGGCCATGCTCGAACCCCTTCATTCGGGTTCAGAACACGGCCCCGACCTGCACGTTTGGTGGACCTAACAGGACAACTATCGAACCCCTCGCCTGAACTGGCCGGTTTGCTCAGCATCGAAAAGCCGCAGGTCAGACCCCATCTGCCCGAGGAGAACCCCCCCAAGCCGAAGCAGAAGCAAGTCCGCCTGTCGGGACAGCAGCAGGAAGAGCTAGTTCGACGCCACCGAGACGGGGCGCTCCAACGGGAACTGGCCGAGGCATACGGCATCCACGTAGAGACGGTGCGGGCGATCATCCGACGCAACCGTCCAGCGACCTGATAGCTCAAGAACATTGAGCGTTCGTGGTGTCCGACCTGGCCAGCTCACGTGTATCGGCCTGTCCGTAGTCGTGCGGAGACCGTAAGCGCCTCGTCACGCAGCACCTCCATTTGAGCGCCGGCCTGCGCGAGCAATGCGGCGGCATAGAGACTGTCAGCCCGCGGCACTCCCGCCAGGACGTTCGCGAGATGACGCGCTCCGGCCAAGGCCGCAAGGTCGCTCCGCTCCCCTATCAAACGGCGTAGCTCGGCCACGATCTCGTCGTGACTCATAGCGCCGTTCTGAAGGCGAACCGCCGCGCCATCTAGGGCGATCTCGAGCGCCTTGTCAGGCTCGAGCCCCGGGCGCCGCCTGCTCACGCCCACCGCTGCCTCCACTCCGTCTCGGCCACCGCCGGGAGGCCGTTCGCGTCGAGGTAGTCAGCCACCCCATTCGCCCAGCCTGCGACGTATAGGTCAGAAACGGGTGATGCGTGCTCCGTGAGCCACCGGCGAGCACTTTCGGGTCCCATCGTGAGGCAGACCGCCCTGGCGTCCGCGTAGCCGGTCTGGAACAACTTGTCAGGATCAGATGCGCCCACGGCAGTAGTCGAACATTTGTTCGAGGCGCCGTCAATGGGGCATCTGCCACGCCTGCAGTACCCGCCAGACAGGAAGAACCCCGCCAGCGTCTCGGGTCACCGGCGGGGCTCTGTAAACGAGTATGCCTGACGGCAACGTCACTGTCAGGCGATCGCGCGATCAGCTCGCGGAGTCGAAGGCCGAGCGCACCTCCGCTGGGATGCGGCCGCGATCCGGAACCTCGTAGCCGTTCGACTTCGCCCAGGCGCGGATCTCCGCGGCGGAAGCTCCTCCAGTCGTGGCCTTCTTGGCACGACCGCCCGTCTTGCTGACCTTGCGGCCCGCCTCGATGAAGGGCGTCAGCGCCTTCTGGAGTTTGGCGGCGTTCTTGTCATTAAGGTCGATCTCGTACGTCGTGCCGTCGAAGCCGAACGTGACCGTCTGCGTCGCCTCGCCGCCGTCGATGTCGTCTTCGAGAAGAATCTGCACCTTCTGAGCCACGACAATTTCCTTCCCAGTGAATGCTTGTTTCGCAGTGCAGCATATATTACAGAGTTTGGCCGCCGAAGCCTCGGTGCAACGGCCCTTACGGCATCCAGACGAAGTCACACCGCTAGACGCCAGATGCTAGGGGCGCATCCAGCTTTCGGGTACGTCGAGCGAAAGGGACCCTGCCGCCTTCAAGGTGATAGAGGGCCAGTTTGTTGAGGTTGTGTCGCTCTGAGCCCCATAGGTCTCAACCTTGCTCTTTCTGGCAGTGGTACGCCAGCTGTTCTGAGTCAGCCCTCGGCACTAGGTCCGGTCTTCACGCGAACATGTGCCGACGACAGCCGCTCACTTGCCGAAGTGGTTACTTTGCGCATTGCTGGAATCTCTATGACTGGTGGGGCCTGCAGGAGGAGACTCGACGGATCGACGCCAATCACCGCGCAGAGGCCCTCGAAGTGCTTGGGATCTACGGCATTCATGAACGTGAAGACCGCGGCGATGATCGTCCCGATTTCGTCGGGACTCACCGCGACGTCTGTCTCTGGCGATTCGGCGTGCGAGTTGGAGTGTGTAAAGCGTGTCAGTTGAAGTCGTAGCGCGTCCGCATCACCTTCGTAGCCGAGCTCCTCAAGCGTGTTGCCGACGTCACGCATCGCCTTTGTGAAGTCGCCAGCCGAAGTCGGACTCTTGAACGCGAGGAAAGTCTCGAGCATCCGGCGCAGCACATTCGGGTAGAGAAGAAGGGCGTCGAGCTTCTTCTCCATCGTCTCGTCCTCACGGAGAGCGGTCTGCGCACGCACCGCAGTGATGAATGCGTGGTGGTAGGTCGAGCGGACCTTAACGCGAGCCTCCTCGCTCGGCGGCCACGTCATGAACTCGGGCACTCGTTTTAAAGTGCCACGCACCGTCTTGTGCGGCGCGACGAGTTCGTAGCAGTTGGAAGTGAAGCCCCTACCGTTGGTCGCGCCGCGCGCTCCAGGGAGTCCGCCGAGCTGGATGTCCCACTGTCGGAATAGTTCAAAGTTGTGTGTGAGCAGGAAAACTTGCTCGATGTGTGACTTAGAGACGGCCTCACTCCAGATGTAGGTCGAGATTCCTGTAAAGGCGTTGCCGTCGAGACTCGAGACCGGATCGTCGATGACGACAATGGGCTTGCCGCTGGTCGTATCGGCCCTCTTCACACGCTCCAGGAAGTGAATCAGCGTGATAGCCGTGCGCTCACCTGTACTTAGGTCCCGGGCGGGTTCACCGTGGCGCGTGACACGGTAGTGCTTACCATCCGGAAGTAACTCGAAGGACAGTTCACTGCGCCCGAGGATTCGGGTCAGCTCCCTTGCCATCACCTCGGCACTCGGGAGTGGGTCACCCTCGACGTTCTCGAGGGAGGCGACTTCCTCGCGGTAGTCACGGAGAGTCGTTTCCAGATCCAGCTTGGACTGCCGTTCTCTTTCGGCTGCCTCGACCAGCTGAGCAACCTTCGCCTCCGACTCCTTGAGTATGTGCAGTTCGACGCGCCTGGTTGCCTCGCGCACGAGACTGGCGTGCCGGGCCACCCGCTCGTTGTGGGCTGTCAATGCACGCTCGATGCCGGTGCCATCAACCGCCGGCGGACCGGCGATCTCGTAGTCCACCTGCAATAGTACGTTGGCGCGCTTCCTCGTAAGGGCGTCCAGCAGCCCCTCGAGCCACTCGTCCAACTTGCGCACTTGAGTAGTCGCATCGGCGTGGGCTGCGTTGAAGTCGTCGCGTAGGTCGTCGAAAAGGGAACCCGCAATCGCGCCGTCACCAAGCAGTCCGTGGAGGGACTCCTGACGCGCCTTAACCTCTTCGATGAGGCCGTCGACAGATCGTTGTGCGGCCTCGACCTCGTCAGAGAAGTGTTGCTCGATCTGAGTCTTTCGCTCGTTGGTGAGCTGTCCGCCGCAGAAGACGCACGTGTTCAGTCCCTCGTGGAGGTGACGACCCTGGTCGACCCAGCTCGACGCCCCCTGGTGGTCTTGGAGCGTGTCGAGGACAACCGACACCGGAGACGTAGCGAGCCCCGCGGTAGCCTCTTCGCGTAAGCCAGCCCTGACAGAGAACGAGTAGGACCTCGTCGGGACTGTTTGACGCTCGTCTGAGTTGACGGTGTTGAGGTCGGCATCCTTCTGTTCGTCGCTCAGCAACTTCCAAGCGTCATGTGAGTCTTCGAACCGGTTCTGGACCGTGCGAACGCTGTAATTCGAGTTCGATGCGTACTGCCCGCCAGCGCGGCGGAGCGAACTGACTACTCGGTCACGGATGGCGGTGTACTCATTGGTGAGAGCGCGATCTGCGTTAGCTGCAGCACGAGTAGTGGCGTCCAGTTGCTCGCTAGTGGAGTCGATCAGCTGCTTCAACTCGTCGATCCGGTCCTCATCTTCAACGGTTCGTTCGCCGAGCGTGAGGACTGCTTCGACCTCAGCTCCGTCCTTGAAGTCGTGGCTCCGGTCGACGTACGCCTCACTGAAGACATGGACGCGGTCGAACTCGTCATCGTGCCGCTGGACACTCGCTCGCTCGTTGGCTTTGTCGGGGCTACTCATCCGGATGGAGACGCTGGTGAAGCCGCCACTCTCGGCATTCAGCCGATCGAGCGCGCGAGCGAGAGACGTCTTGCCAACTCCGTTGGAGCCGTAGATGAGGTTGATGCGTTCGAAGTCCGGGGCCGACACGCTCCATCGAAAGTCCTCAAAGATCCCGCAGTCCTTGATGGACTCGAACCGACGCAACATGCCTACTCCCGCCCCCACAGTGACGACCTGAACCAAAGTGTGCAGCGGAGCACCGACAGACTCGGTGACGGTTGCGACATCCCAAGTGGAGTCTCACCCTGCTCGGGTACGTGTCTAGCCGAGTCTCTATCGAATACCGGTGGCCTCTGGCAGCGTCGAACTGCGTCGACGTTGGGGTGAAGAGGCTGGTTAAGTCAGCGAGCCATGACTCGGCCGTTGTCATGCCGGTGTCTCCTCTAGGCCCAGGATGCGCCTGACTTCGGGCGTCAGGTCGAGCGTCTCACCAATCTCGACTTGGAGGTCGCCTGTGTAGACGTCGTGGTGGTCCCGAGCCGTGATCTGCCACGTCCCGTCGACAGCGGTCATCGACGGGTCAAGCGTGTAGAGAACGAACTCCTCGTCATTGGAAACGTCGTTCCCCTTTGGCCGGAGATCACCGACGGAATAGACCCAGTCGACGGACCCGGAGTTCTGCCAGGCTGTTCGCGACGGGAAGTCGATCGCCGATGGCGCGTAGTGCCAGGCAGGCGTGATTGTCGGCATGGTGACACCACCAAGGCCAAGCTTGTTCGTTGGGCCCCACGGGCGAGGTGGTGCGGGAAAGTCGCCCAAGTCACGCAGATCTATGTCGTCGTCACTCGGCTCCCAGTTTCCCGCGCCGTACACATTCCCATCGAGGTGTACCTTCAGCTCGACGTCGTGGAAGAAGGTCTTCTCACGATTGTTCACCTCTACTTCAACCGGATCTGCCAACCCGCCGATGAGGCGGAGCACCGCCGCCGGCCAAGCCGCACGGAAATGCCGCTCCCAGTCGTCGATCGACGCAAGGTACTCCTCCTCGCTCCGATGTTCGGGTTCACTGAAGGCGCGCATCGCGGACTGCGCTTGTTGGATGGCTGCAAGAGTTGGCATGACCGCCTTGGTAATGGGATCAGTTATCGAGCCATCGTCTGCTGCGGCAGTGTCACGCTCAAGCGCCGATTGGAGTCGATTTCGCTGGAGCGAGATGTACTCCTCAAGTGTTGCCTCGTTGTCGAGTTCTACCGGCCGGACCGTCCCGATAACTCGGACGGCGAAGTCAACAGGCATGGTCGAACGCTGCCCACGCTGGATGAGCTGCTGTAGCTCGTCCGCGCGCGCTTCACGGGTCTCGCCGTCGGCGCGAACGAAAACCGCACCGTTTCGAAGCTTCTCATCCCCGTCCTTGTGACAGATGAAAGGAGGCTGGCCCCACTCGGGCGGCTCGACAAGGAAGACCAACACCTCGTTCTCGCTGCCGTCCAGGGGGACGCGCACGAGGTCGTAGCGCGGTCCGTCTGCGCCGATGAATGGCAAGACTGCCTTTTGGAGATCCAAGGCTTCGATCGGCGGAACACCTGTGGCCAATCCCTCCGAAGCGCCGATCACGAGCACGCCGTAGCCCTCGAAGGCATTGGCTGCCTGGTCAGGCATCCGATTCGCCGCCCCCAGAATGAACTTGGCGAGCTTTGCCTGGTCCTTCTTGGTGGTTAGGTCGAGGGTGCTCTTGATCTCCAGGTAGTGCCGCTCGATCCGGTCGTCGGTCGCGATGACGGAGTCGATGAGGGCTCTCGCTGCGAGTTCCCCCTTCGGCGCGCGGCTGGTATCAACGCTTCCGGCCACCCCAGTCACTCTTCGCTCCCGTTAGCACCCAGTCCGAAGAACCGCTCGAAGAACTCACCCAGCCGAGCCAGCACACGCTGCTTCTTCTCACCGTGGCCGCCGCCGGCGGCGAAGCGCGAGACGGGCGGCAGCACCCTGGTGATTGCCGTGCCGGTGGCCTGGATCGCGCCGTCGCGGAACGACGCGTCGATGAACTTGCGCGTCTCGTCTGGCCGCAGACCCTCCTCATTGATGATCTTGTCGAGCTCCGATGCGCGGCGCTGAGCGACGTAGCTCCGCCACTCCTCGTCGATGTCGCCGGTGGCCGAGACGCGGTCGACGAACTCCTCGATGAGGTCCTTCTTGTTGCGCAGGCTCGGGCTGGCGTCAATGGCGTGGGAGATGGTTGCCCGGATCTCCTTGTCCTCGCCGTCGCCCTTCGCCTCGCGGTACTTCTGCACCAGCATGAGGATGTAGTCGACGTTGATCTCGACCTGCTTGATCAGCTCGATCTCAAAGACGACGTCGTCGTTGATCGACTCCCTGTCGGCATCCTGATCGCGGCGGAACTCGGCGTACAGGTCGAGATAGACGCTGCGGTAGTCCTGGCCCTGGCGGTCGGTGAGGATCTCGTTGCCGGCGAACTCGTCGAACGACGTCAGGATGTTCTGCAGCCGCAGGATCTGCCCGAACAGAGCAATGAACGCCTTCTGGGCGCTCTCCCCCACGATCGGCCGATCGAGCGGGAACTGCTGCAAGAGCTCGGTGACCTTCTCGGCGTACTCCTCGTAGTACTCGGCGTACGGCTTGAGCAGCACGATGCCGCCAGCGTCCTTGTTGCCGAACAGCGCGATGGCGTCGTTGGTGGCGTCCTCGAGGTTCCGGAAGCTGACGATGTTGCCGTAGGTCTTGACCGAGTTCAGGATGCGGTTGGTGCGCGAGTAGGCCTGAATGAGCCCATGGGCGCGCAGGTTCTTGTCGACCCAGAGGGTGTTGAGCGTCGTGGCGTCGAAGCCGGTCAGGAACATGTTCACCACGATGACCAGGTCGATCTCGCGCTGCTTGAGCTTGAGCGAGAGGTCCTTGTAGTAGTTCTGGAACTTGTCGGCGGAGGTGTCGAACGACGTCCCGAACGTGGCGTTGTAGTCCTGGATCGCACCTTCCAGGAAGTCGCGAGACGACTGGTCAAGCGCGCCCGTCTCGAAGCCCTCTTCCTCCAGTGCGCCGTCCTCGACGGGTTCGTTGGCGGCGTAGGAGTAGATGAGCCCGACCTTGAGCCGCTGATCCGGGAAGAGGATCTCCTGCTGCACCTTGAACTCGGTGTAGTAGCGCTTCGCCGCATCGATCGAGGCGGTCGCGAACAGCGCATTGAAGCCGTGGACGCGGCGCTCGCCGAGCGAGTAGTGCTCAGCGCGCCGGGTCTTCTGGTCGAAGTGCTCCCGGATGTAGCCAACTACCTGGGTGATGCGCTCCTCCGCCAGCAGCGCCCGCTCGGTGTCGATGGCCGAAACCTGCTGGTCGGTGATGCCTTCTCGCTCTTTGATGGTGTTGACGTAGTCGATGCGGAACGGCAGGACGTTCTTGTCGGTGATCGCGTCGACGATGGTGTAGGTGTGCAACGCGGTTGCGTGCGCCTCGGGCGGGCAGTTCCGTGGGTCGCCATGCCAGTAACAGCCGAACGCCTGCACGGTGGTGCGCAACTGCACGTTGCCGCCGCTGCCGGCGTTCACAGCGAAGATCGGTGTGCCGGTGAAGCCGAACAGGTTGTAGCGCTTGAACGCCTTGGTGATGGCGGTGTGCATGTCGCCGAACTGCGAGCGGTGACACTCGTCGAAGATGATCACCACGTGGCCGCCGAAGACCTGGTGGTCCTTGTTCGCGGCGATGAAGGTTGAGAGCTTCTGGATCGTGGTGATGATGATCCTGGCGCCCGGGTCCTCGAGCTGCTTCTTGAGCACCCGCGTCGAGGTGTTCGAGTTGGCCGCGCCCTTCTCGAAGCGGTCGTACTCGCGCATGGTCTGGTAGTCGAGATCCTTGCGGTCGACCACGAAGAGGACCTTGTCGACGTCCGGGAGCTTGGACGCGAGCTGAGCCGTCTTGAAGGACGTCAGCGTCTTGCCCGAGCCGGTGGTGTGCCAGACGTAGCCACCCGCCTCGACGGTGCCGAGCTTCTTGTAGTTGGTCGAGATCTCGATCTTCTGCAGGATCCGCTCGGTCGCCACGATCTGGTACGGGCGCATCACCAGCAGCATGCGATCGGCCGTGAGGACGCAGTACTTCGCCAGGATGTTGAGCAGCGTGTGGCGCGCGAAGAAGGTGGTCGCGAAGGCGGTCAGGTCCTGGATCGGCTTGTTCGTGGCGTCCGCCCACCATGAGGTGAACTCGAACGAGTTGCTCGTCTTCCGCACACGCTTGCTGCCCGTCGCCTCATTGACGTGCTGGCGGCGGGTGGTGTTGCTGTAGTACTTCGTCAGCGTGCCGTTGCTGATCACGAACAGCTGCACATAGTCGAAGAGGCCTGAGCCTGCCCAGAAGCTGTCCCGGTCGTAGCGCCGGATCTGGTTGAACGCCTCACGGATGTCGACGCCGCGGCGCTTGAGCTCGATATGCACCATCGGGAGGCCGTTCACCAGCACGGTCACGTCATAGCGGCTGGCGTGCTTGGCACCGCCCTCCCCCGCACCGACCTCGTACTGGTTGATGACCTGCAGCTTGTTGTTGTGAACGTTCGCCTTGTCGATGAGGCGAACGTTCTTCGTGGTGCCGTCATCGCGCTTGAGGACCTGTACGTAGTCCTCCTGGATGCGGACGGTCTTCTCAACGATGCCATCCCGCTCCCCGGCGATCCGCTGGCTGAAGAACTGCTCCCACTCAGCCTTCGAGAACGTCAGGTCGTTGAGCACCTCAAGCTGCTTCCGGAGGTTCGCGACGAGTTCCGCCTCCGAGTGAATCTGGAGGTACTCGTACTCCTGCGACTGCAGGAGCTTGATGAATTCCCGCTCTAGTTCGGCCTCGGACTGATACGCGGTCGCGCCAACAGCATCGGGGATGAACTCGGCGACGACCGTGCTCTCGGCGGAGGCGGCGATCGGCTCGAAGCGTGTCGCGGTGCCCTCGGTCATACCGGCAACTCCTCGAACGTGAGTAGCTTGTCGCGGTAGTACTCATACTGCTTGCGACGGGCGCCGATTTCGGCCGGTAGCCCAGATTCTGGGTCGTTTACGAGCAAGTCGAACTTGTCGAGGATCGACACGATACGTTCCTGCTCATTGAGCGGAGGGACGGGGACGGAAACCGACTTAACTATGTTCGCGTTGAGGTTCCTAACGGCGCCAGTGCCTGCGCGGCGCATGAACTCCGCTTGAACCGGAGCTGAGCGAAGCAGATGATAGAGGAAGTCATGAACGAATGACTCCGCGAAGTCACTGATCGCGAGCCAACCGTCGTGAATGCAACCCTCGATCCTCGAGATGTACGGGCGGCCGAAGCTCATGGAGTTCGAGAGCACGAAGTCACCCGGATAGACGCGTCGGGACTTCGCCGCGCCCGCGGGAGTGACCCGCTCCTCGGTCGTCGTGATGTACTTGCCGCCCGCCGCAACGTCTCCGATCTTGATCCACGGCACGCCATCCTCAGCATCCGTTAGGAATGCCTGGATAGGCCGCGGCGATGCGCCGCGAACAATGGTTGCGATCTCGCCTAGGGGCAACCTCGGGACGTCCGCATCCAAGGAGCCGATAAGGAAGTCCCGGTAGTGGGCGTACTGGCGATTCCTAGCTCGGAGCTCGGCCTTCAGCTCCAGGTCAAGATCACTGAACGTCTCGAGTACCTTGACGATCTCGCGCTGCACCTCGAGAGGCGGCACTGGAATGTTGATCTTCGCGAGGCTTTTCGCCGACACGTCGATAACCTTTGTACCAGTTGCGAGCTTCTTCTTCTGGATCTGGAAGCCTGGGCTCTGGAGCCAGTAGGCGATGAACTTCGGATCCTGATGATGCTTGAGGACAGTGGCGTGGCCACCCGTGACGATCTGTTCGGCGCCGAGCCACGCGACTGCCTTGCCAACGTCCTCCAGGTTCTCGCTGGTGTTCGTGATGATGACGTCGCCCGGATCGACTTTCGCAAGCCTGGCTGCAGCATCAGGCGCTACAAAAGAGATCGTCTCCGTGGCCCACGTGCCGTAATAGGTGTAGATCTGGCCATAGTGAATCGCCCCGACGCCCGAGTCTTGAAAATCTGTCTTGGGGAGTCCGTTTCCGCGCACGAGTTCGCCTACATCACCGAGCGACCTGACCGGAACGCCGTTCGGGCAGAGCTCCTGGATGAGCTGATCGATCCGGCTCATGCGCCACCCTCGAGGTCGGCGACGATGGCGTCGATCTGCGTACGTAACTCGGTCTGTCGCTTGACAATGCCTGCGATCCGCTCGTTCAGCTCGGCGATGTCGATCGCCTCGGTGGTGTCTTCCTCCTCGACATACGACGACACCGTCAGGTTGTAGTTGTTGGCGGCGATCTCTTCGTTCGCCACAAGCTTGGTGAAGTGCTCGACGTCCTCGCGAGCGACGAAGGCATCGAGAACCTTCTGCTGGTGTTCCGGCAGCAGCTTGTTCTTGTTGCCTAGGCGCTTGAACTGGGCCGAGGCGTCGATGAACAGCACGGAACTGTCCTTCTTCGACTTCTTCAGCACCAGGATGCAGGTCGAGATCGTTGTACCGAAGAACAGGTCAGGCGGCAGTTCGATGACAGTGTCGACGTAGTTGTTGTCGACCAAGTACTGCCGGATCTTCTGCTCTGCTCCGGCCCGGTAGAGCGCTCCAGGGAACTGGACGATCGCCGCCGTGCCGTTGACGGCCAGCCACGACAGCATGTGCATGGTGAAGGCGAGGTCCGCTCTCGCCTTCGGTGCGAGTACGCCCGCCGGCGCGAACCGTGGATCGTTGATCAGCAGCGGATTACCATCGCCAGCCCACTGGATCGAGTACGGCGGGTTGCTGACGATGGCTTCGAACGGCTCGTCGTCCCAGTGCGCCGGGTCGGTCAGGGTGTCGCCGTGCGCCAGATTGAACTTCTCGTAGTTGATGTCGTGCAGGAACATGTTGATGCGCGCCAGGTTGTAGGTGGTCAGGTTGATCTCCTGACCGAAGAAGCCCTGACGGACGTTGTCCTTGCCGAGCACCTTGGCGAACTTCAGCAGCAGCGATCCTGAGCCGACCGCCGGGTCGTATACCTTGTTGACCGAGTTCTTGCCGACCACCGTGATCCGCGCCAGCAGCTCACTGACCTCCTGCGGGGTGAAGAACTCGCCCCCAGACTTGCCAGCGTTCGAGGCGTACATCGTCATCAGGTACTCGTAGGCGTCGCCGAACGAGTCGATCGCGTGGTCGTTGAAGTCACCGAGGTTGAGGTCACCGATGGCGCTAAGCAGTTTGACCAGCTTCTCGTTGCGCCGGGCGACGGTGTTGCCAAGCTTGGCGGAGTTGACATCGAGGTCGTCGAACAGACCCTTCAGGTCGTCCTCGGAGTCGGTTCCGACCGCGCTGCCCTCGATGTTCTTGAACACCGACTCGAGCGTCTCGTTGAGGTTCTCGTCGCTCGCGGAGCGCTTGCGGACGTTGACGAACAGCTCGCTCGGGAGGATGTAGAAGCCCTTCTCCTCCACGGTGTCCTTGCGACCGAACTCGGCGTCGCGGTCGCTCAGCTTGGCGTAGTCGAAGTCAGTGTCGCCGGCCTCCCGCTCCATCTTGTTCAAGTAGGCGGTGAGGTTCTCGGAGATGAAGCGGTAGAAGAGCGTGCCCAGCACGTAGCTCTTGAAGTCCCAGCCATCGACGCTGCCGCGCAGGTCGTTGGCGATGCGCCAGATCGTCTTGTGCAGCTCCGCGCGCTGACCCTCCTTCGTGACGGGCGGCATCAAGCAACCTCTCCCACGGAGGCGTCCATGCGTCGGGTGCTGACAGGTCTTCTCATCGTGTCCTCATTTTACCAAAAAGTTCGAACATATGTGCGACGTTCTTGTCGACAAGAGGTAGGTCTGCGGCGAAGACAAGCATGGCAGCCGACTCCGACATTGACCGGACATCACGCCGCTTCCGCACGACGGCTGCTTCCCGAGGGCGCTGGAAGATTGGCGGACCGGCCAGCACCCGTTCGGAGCCGCTACGCGCTCAGTTGCTTCTTGAGGTCGGCAGAGTGAACCTCAGCTGCCATAGATCGCGGCAGAAGCCGGAACGGGCCGTCCTCGGACCTGAAGCGCGCGCTAGTCACTCCCTTGCCTGAGAGCAACTCGTCGCGGTTGGCGAGAGTGACCCTGGGCGCATAGAACACCACCAGGCCGTAGGGGATATGAAGATCGCCGAAGTCGAGCACGAAGTCTTCACGCGTGAAACGCATGCCGAAGGGGTCTGCCGTCAACTGCGCCACGAACTCGCGCTGCTTGCCGGGAATGACGGTGGCCGTGAAGTCGTCATAGGGCGTCTCCCCTTGCTTGTCCTCCAGCGCGTCGACTGCAGCCTGCAGCATCTGGAGGTCACGCCCAGCGAACTCCAGCGGGATTCGGAGGGTCAGGTCGAGCAGCTCCTCGAGTCGACGCAGCAGCCGTGCCGCCCGCGCGAGGCGATCGACCGACCCGAACGCCGACTCATCGATGCGTTCAGCTTGCGACACCAGGCCCGGCACCCGGAATCGAAGGCGCCGACCTTCGGTCGCTGCCGCCTGGAACTCAAGCAGCGGCACAACCGTAGCCAGATCGAAGTTGGCGAAGGCTGCAAAGTTGAGCGTCAGCCCACCGCCGGGGAGAAGTTGCGGCTCCCCAAGGTTGTCCGGCCGTGGGAGCTGAACGGTCACGGACAGGGCACCGCCCGCATCACCGCCCATGAGGGTCGCGCCATGGCTGCCGCTCATCTTTTGATGCAGGTACACGTCGACCGACGCGATCACCCGATCCTCAACCTCGCTCAGGATCTGCACCTGTCCGCGAGTGGGTTTGTCCAGCGTCTCGACGGCGCTCCTGACCTGCACCTCCCCCGACCCTTCAATCCCGCTCAGCAGGCGCCGCACCTCAGATGAGGCGTCCAGACGGACATCCACGGTGCCTGACGGCAGCGTCACCGAGCCACCGAACCTGACGACCTCCTCGTACTTGGCTCGAAGCGCCGTACTGCCGGGCGCGTCGAAGCGGAACGTCGTGAGCAGATGAACAGGATCGAGTTCGGGGGCGTCCGGCGTCTTAGCCCGCAGGGTGTTGATGGTGGTCCCCCGTTCCTCCGTCCAATCCAGCGTCCAGAACGGGGAGATCTCATCGATGGCGCGCCTCAGAGTTCGGTTGCGCTCGGCCAGATCCTGCCCACCCGAGGAAAGAACCGCTGCTTCGTGACCATAGGCGCCAGCCAACTCGAGCAGCTCTGCCTGTTCTCCTTCGACATAGCGCCGCAGATCGCGATGCGTGGCGAACTGACCGTCGAGCCAGTCCTGGCCCCACCACTCCAGTTGCACGCCGGGCGCGCACGCCTGGAGCTTCCCGGTGAACCACGCCTCCTCGCTCGACTTCGATCCAGCACGCGACGGCGTGCGGTTCAGCGGCACCACCAGCACCCAGGTGCGCATCTTCGGGGCATTCTTCACTGCCGTCCGAAGCGAAGACTCGATCTGGCGACGACGACCGTTGTTGAGTCGATCATGGAAGTACTTGCACTCGAAGACGGTGAGGCCGTCTTCAGTGACGAGTCGTGCGTCGGCACCACCGTCTCCGCCGCCGCCGTCGAGGCTCACCAGCCCGGGTACAGGCGACGCAGTAGCAGCTGCGCGGCTCGCTCAAACCGCTGCGGGTCCAATCCACTCCAACGAAGCATCCGGCATGCACCTCCGAACCGATTGCACCACTTGCCACCGACAACGCCCGGTAGCCGCCACGGGTCGGCGACGTTGTCGCAACCAACTCGGCCGCGGCACCCGCCGGTTCAGTTCAGAACGGCTCTTCGAACGCTGAACCTCCGGTAGAGGTCGGCCCGGCTGCTTACGGGCTCTTGCACGATCCGATTCGCCGACATGGAGCTGCGAACCGGCTAGCGATGCGACGCCTCGCTGACCGGCTGCGACTACACATGCACGAAGGACTACCAGCCTGTTTTGCCATTCATGTTGCAGAAGAATATTCGGTCTCGCCATCGCCGCCTGAGTGGCTATCTCCCTGGAACTGTAAGCGTCGTCATGAGTCGCCCCCAACCCATGCGCGCCAGCCCCAGGTCGCGCCGCTGTCAGACGTCCCGTAACCAGCGCCATTCGACGAAAGTGTGGCACCGTGACCGTTCTGCACGGTGGCGCAAAGACTTGCAAGTTGAAGGCTCGGCCACACAGCGTCACCCGTGTACTCGTGCACTCCGCTCGGATTCGCGTGGAACTGCTTGCCGCTCTTACTGACCGCGAGGATCTCGTAGTCCTCCGCATCAGGCGATATGCAGATAAGTAGGTTCCACACGTTCGTCATGTACGCGCGTTTTGTCGCATTGAACTTAAGACTAGCGGTTGTTTCGTTCCCATAGGCATAGCGGTCGTTGTCGAGACGGTATATCTCCTGAGCGGTAACGAACTGCTGCAAGTCACTCTGTACAGCCGCGTCGTTTGCTCGGTCCTGAATGCCGTTATAGGTCACAAGCGTAATCGCGGCAAGAATCGCTATGACTACGATGACGATGAGGAGCTCGACGAGGGTGAAGCCAGTGGCCTTGAGTCTAGATCGTTGTTGGGGAGGTGAAGCGGGTGTCGGTAGGCGCACGCATAGTTTTCCTGCTTATGTTTCTATCTGACTCCTATTTTACCGCACCCCCCCCCGCTTTGGTTGTTGTGGAATTGGCGACAAAGTGAATCTCGCCCGGCCCGAGCATGTCGGCACGCTACAGCGCGATAGCGCCGGCAATCACGGTCAGAACGATCGCGACTAAGAAGAAAGCAAGCTGGATCGCGCCGAAGACCCGGAGATTATCCGAGTAGATGCTTGCTGCCCCGGCCGCCTTCTCGTTATCGCTGCGGCTGGCTTCCGCAACGGCTAGCGCCTTGCCCTTCCTATCCTGGACGCCAGCGCTGGCCATCAGCGTTAGGAAGCCGAACAGAATGGAAAGGATGTACAGGAGCCAGGACACCGCGAGCACCACGCGGGCTACGCCGGAGGTATGGCCCGCGAAGTCCTTCCAGAAGGTCAGCGTCAACGCCATTACACCAGTGGACAGCGTGATGACCTGTTTGGTTATCTCCGAAACCAGGTCGAAGGTGCGCTCGCTCCAGTCGGCCATGTCCAGCCTTTAGCAGATGGGCCAGAGCGGGCACAAGGACCGCATGACGTAGTCGACGTAGCCAGCGGGGAGCTCCAGCACTTCGCCCTCCGACGGCTTCACGTCGCCGCCGACAGTCACCGAGGCTGCTCCGGCGATGAGAGCCCCTGAGAGACTTGCAATGGCGCGGTCGCGTTGGCCGTCGGGGTCCTTCAGCCCTTCCGCCTTCTCAGAAAAGGCGCGGCTCAACACGTGCTGCAGTCGCCTGAGGTCTTGCTCGGACAACCGCAGGCCCTGCCCGGCGAGGGCATCGACGATGCGGAAATATGCATCCTTCGAGCTGCGATACGGGTCCGCCATCGTCACCCTCCTCCGCGCGAACGCTCGAATGCTACTGCGAGCCGTTCGAGACCGGCGCCGTTTCAGCAACTGGCCCGTTCCAGCCGTGCATGGTTCTGGCGCTACTGAGCCGCCAAGGACAATCGAGGCCAGCGAGTGCTTTGTCTCTGTTCGTGCTGGTGAGTCCAGAACTGCGCAACTGGGTGAGGGTGACTCACCCGCTCGGCGAGTATGGCCCACCGCTCCCGCCGGTCAACGGCAGGTCGACAGCATCCACAGACCCGCATGGGTGTCGCCGGCGTGGGCGGCGGGCCCTGCATCGGGCGCCCGAACGCGAAGGCCTTAAGCCTCGCTAGCGAGGCCCGTCGACAGGCGGCACTACGCGGCCTCCCCGTCGTCCGGCGTGGACGCATCCTTCGCATTCGCCACGAGCTCGAGCGCGAACGCCGCGAACAGCCCCTGCCTCGCGGCTGTGAGTTCGCCGTAGAGCTCCCCGATCTCATCTGGGCTTGGCGGGACGACAGTGCCGACCTGGTACCACTCGCGGGCAATGGCTGCTCGCACATCCTCCTCTGGCACGCCGAAGGCTCGTGCAAACCCAGCGAACGTCTCCTTCGTCGGGGGGTTCACTGCCCACGGCTCACGACTGCGGATGAGCCGACCGATCCAGTCTGCACTGCGGGCATGAGCACACTGCCGAGACACCGAGGCATAGGTGGCCCCGCCGCGGTGGTAGAGCTCTCGTAGCCAAGCCGTGAACGGCCGCTCCTTAACGTTAAACATTATCTTCTCCAATTGCTAATTTCTCGTTGCTGCCGCGCTCGTTCTCCTTAAGAACGGCGACACGAATCGCTTAGTTTTGTTCCGAAAGATGCGAGAAGCCGCCTGCCGCTTCACTTACGAAGCAACAGGCGGCGAATCACTAGCCTTAATTCTTGCGTTTTCCCTAGTTCAACAATCTGGCCAGTTCGGACGCTGGCCCGAACATTCCTTGCAGCATTCAAAGGTAGGCAGAGAATGGCGGGATAGCAAGGCCCAGAAAGGCAAATGGTAGTCCCACTGCCGGATCCTGCAAACGGAATGCACGCTTGCGAGCGAACTTCCGAGCCTAGGGCCCGGGCCCTTGCCTCGGACCGACCCGCGGGTCTCGAACCTACGGCTGGTCGCCGTCGGGCCGCGACTGCTCAACCAATGTGACGAACACCGTCAACACACCCAGCAAGGTGCCGCTTCCCACGGTCGTGACGACCAGCCAGAGCGCCCAGATGCCGTCGAGTCCGTTCGCGACCCCGACGATGGCGACCGCAATGCCCATGAGATTGGTGAGGAACCCAGCCGCCACGGCGGTGTAGATCGGGGCTGAGAGCGTGTTGCGGTCCCACCGCCCGACGCGCCACCGCGCGATCACGGACCGCTGCTCGATGACAATCGCCAGCAGGAACACCGGAAGCAGTTGGGCAATGACGCCGCACTGATCAGCCGTCAGGGTCACGCCCGCAGCGTAGAGCGTCTGGCATCGCTACTCACCCCCGAACACCCGTGCGTGGCTTTGAAGGTTGCGCCGACGGTCGATCCGACAACGGGACGCGTGAGCCCGCACCCAGCCAGCTCACGATCACCCCAAGTCGACCAGCGGCACCGGCCTTCAGCCGTGGGGACCCGGACCGTCCCGCCGCGGAGGAGCACCGCAAGCGCCACCTGATCGCCGGAAGCCGCGTCACGCGTCCGGTACCGACACGCAAGCCTCCGTTTCACGCGCGGCGCCTCGTACTCGAGCGATGCGCCCTCCCAATCTCTCGCTCTCTCAAGACTTCGGGAGGTGCGAAGCCATGCCTAGTTGCCACCTTTTGGCGGCTGAGATCGTCTTTCAAGTGACGCAATCTTTTTGGGGACTCGATGTGCCAAAGACGTCGATATTTCCTCAATTGGATTATGACTTACAAAAACCTTACGCCAAGTCTTCTCTTCCACACCGGAATGGTTCATGCTTTCTCGCATGGCACCAACAGAGATTGCCCGCCGCGTGCAGAGGGCCATCGCTTCGGCCGTGCTTGAAGTACACGAGGAGAACGGAGTCGAAGTAACCCGGACACGGTTCGACCCGCGCGACCTTGCAGCCGTGTGCGAGATCGTGACGTCACCAGAATCGTTGCTGCAGGTCATCCGCGCGTGCGAACAAGAGATGTATCGCCAGGTTGGCGAGGCACGGAGCATCGAGGGTGCGAGAGCTGCCCTTGATCTTCAGAGCCGGTTGACGAACGACCGTCCCGTGCGGCGGTACGTCATGCTCCACGATGGCTCGCTTGTACCGAGCGACGATGGTTGGCCGGAGACGCCGTAGCAGTGGAGCGGAGCGGCCGATCTCGCTTCTCAAAGTCGAGCAATATTGTTGACTTATTGTTCCCATTGTTGTATTATTGTGACAATTCGAGTGGAAACCAACTCGAATTGCACACAATAGAGTCGTGTGGGTTCTTGAGGCTCCCGCTTGAAGCGATGATCGCTCGCGGAAGCACGCCCCAGACAACGCTTCTACTATACATTGCGGCGCATCCTCAACTGAGATCCGCAGCGGTGTGGCATCAGCTCGGGTGACGCGCTTGCCCTCGCTGATGTCACACCCATCAGCAGTACGTGGTGTGACGGTTCACGACCAATCCCGATCGTGGACCTATCCATCGGATCTCGGTGAGAGCGAGTCTCTTCATTGATTGCACTACGCATCAGCTTCACAGCCGCACTGACCGCAGCGCTCGTGACGACATTCGTCATCGGGCTCGACATGGCACAGACGGCAGGGGTCGCTAATGACCCTGGCACGACACTAGTCCTGGACACGGCCGCCGCGTTGGTACTCGAGCGGTCAATGCACCAGATATGGCACGTGTCGGGCAGCCTGGCAAAGCTGGCGCGCCGGACGCTGACATCGTTGATGTCGGTTGTGGATTGCACACTCCTCGTGCTCGAGGATGCCGCGTTTCTTGCCCTGACGGGCCACGCGGTGGCTCCCCACGGATGCCACAAGTAGTAGGAGTGACCGAACCCGTGGGTCGGATGAGCAACGTGGCTCTCCCGACTCACGGGCACTCCCTGAATTTTCCGCTTACCAAATTCTTCTTCACTACGAGCTCAGTCAACGCCCCGTCCGCGAGGCGCTTTTTTGTTGTCCTGCGCTTATCGTTGTCAATTCCACAATATTGGGTCGCGGAGCGCCTGACCACTGTTACACTCAACCGTCGCGGTCGGCAAATGCATCGCGATTGCCGCAATATGCACCAAAACTATTGACAATTTGTCAATCTTTGTTCATAATCCGAATCGTTATCAGCGAACGGCGTTTAGACGCATTCTCGCTGAAGGAGGGAGCTTCTCGTCGGAGTCCTGCGGCCTCACCGATCACATACCGTGATCAGCCGCAATTCACCGAGGAGGTTGGTCGCCAATGAGCGACACCATTCCGCCGCCCAACTCGGGTGGCGCCAGCCAGATGAGAACTCTGGCGGTGAGGATCTCGGAAGACCTGCGTGCCCAGCTGGACATCATCGCCCAGCTCACCGGTCGCAGCGCTACCGAAGAGATCCGCCTGGCCATCGAGCACTGGATCGCCAAGACAAAGAGCGATCCGGAGGTGCTCAAGAAGGCCGAAGCGGTCCGAGCCGACATCGAACGTGAGGCTCAGACTCGCCGCAACGCCATCGCCGCGATCTTCAGCGGGGATGGCTCCTCCGGGGGAAGTCCCCCTCTTCCCGTTCCACCGGCTCGAGCGCCAAGCGCTCGTCGTAGTGGAGCCGACGCGGGGTCCCGGTGCAGGTGGTTCGACACCGCACCGGGGCTCCGCCACCTCCTTGGCGTCGACGCCGTCGTGCCCGCCACTCCCCAGCGACATCAGTCATGGCTGGGGAGCACCGTCCACGACCCGGTAGCAGCGACGCCGCTAGCCCGACCGCTCCGCTTGGAGGTCGAGCACGATTCCGGCCACTGACTGGAGGGTTCAGACCCTGGTCCGGAATCATCTCTCACGGTCTCGTGGACCGTATCCATTGCGCGCCGCAGGCACTCAATCTCGCGGCGCCTCGGTGGAAGCGCACCCCCAGGCTGCCCGCCTCTACACATAGATCGGGGGTAGCGGCTTCCACCGAAGTTGGACGACTCGCCCTTCGTCGGCAGACCTCTCCAGTGAGCACTCACTGGAGAACCACGCTTACGAGCGAGGTGTGCAGACAGCCGTCTGCATGGGTGCCCTCGTCCGCATCACCAACTCGGATGAGGAACCGCGCCTCGCGCCGCGGCGACCAAATAGGCGAATCCGGCAGACACTCTGCTGCGAGCCGGATTCGCCGCTCTCTCCTCGCTGGCCGAGCTCTCCAGTCATCCCCGACTGGAGAGCCGCGCCTACGAAAGAGGTGAACGTCCCATGCCCTTGGGAATCCTGATCCCGCTCGACGAGCGAGAGCCGCTCGTCCTCATGCGCTTCGACAAGCTGGAGGACTACCAGCGAGCCGTCGGCGGCTACATCGAGGCCATCGACGTCGGACGCGACGGCATGACGCTGTTCGCGCACGACGAGGCCAAGCTGGTCGGCACGCCGATCAACATGCGCGCCACGCTCTTGTGGTGGCTAAATCTGCCGCCTGCCAGAGGTGTGGACTGGATCAACGGACCGGCGGTCCTGGTCGGCCCCACCGACCAGGAGGGACGCACACAAGATGTCCCTGAGACGGTTCGAAAGCTCCTGTTCCCTGTCGGGACCAGGTTCGCCGTCGAAGTCAGCGTCACTGGTTCCAGCAGGTGGCACCGCGAAGACGTCTCCTTCGACGACCTCTTCACGGCCGCCGAATGGGGCCTCCAGCTGACGATGCGGCGTCGGGAGATCGAGGACCTGCGGGTCGTCGCCGTCCAAACGTGACGCCGCTGTCGGGCCACTCGCCTGACGGCACCAACGGGGAACGGGCGGGAGCCGGCGCAGCTGCATCAGCGTGCTTCGGCTCCCGCCCCTTTTCATCAACGCATTTATCCAACGAAGGGAGGGTAGACACATCGAACGACATCACAATCAACCAGAGCAACGACCGGAACTGTCGCTGCTCGACGTCATGCGCGGCGTGGAGTCAACGCCACCCGGCGACCTCGAATGGGCGCTCCACTGCACCCGCCAACAGGCGGTGCTGCTCTCGCTCCAGCTCGCCGGTGAGGGACCACCGACTCTCGACCGACTGGCCGACGCCATCGGCACACCGATCAGCATCACGCCCGACCTGCCGACGCCAAGCGCGGCGCTCTACTACCCCGATGGAGAAGCGGCGATCCTTGTCCACGAGGAGCTCGGACCGGAAGATCGAGTCCGAGCAGCGGTCGCCGCCATCAAGCACCACCTCGACCTGCCGAAGCGCCTCTCGCCTGGTGCGAACGGGTTTACCGACTCGCAGTACGCCGCGATCGCCGAGGCGTTCGCGGACACGGTGCTGGGAACGGAGTGAGTCCGAGGTTGTCGCGCCGCGTGTCACTGCCCCAGTGCCGGACTGGCTGCTGGCCGTTCTTTACGTCACACGAGGCGTTGAGAGATGTGTGGAGCAACTGCCGTGCCGCGGAATCACAAGACATGACCGATGCGCCCTTCTGCGTGTCTATCAGGTCTGAGAAACTCCGCTGGTCCATGCACGCCAAGGCCCAGTGGTCGTGTCGCTTGAAAACCATCCATTGAATCGATTGGTGTATTCCACACTCGTGGCGTTGCTTGATAAGATCGAGCACGTCTGTTCCGAGGCGTCGAACGGTAGAGAGACGGACGCACTGTAGGTCGTGGGACCCGTTGTGTCGGTCACATAGAAGGCGTTTCCGGATTTGCTGAGTGCGACAAGCGCATAGTGCGTACGCTGTTCATCGGGGGCCGTTCCTTCGGAATAGCAGTAAATGACATTGCGTGCCACGCTCGTGTCATACGCGCTCTGCGTCGCCTTCCATCCAAGACTGGCCAGCTCGGTGGTCAAACTGCTTCCGAGCCCATTAGTCGGTGGCGGTATCGACGCGCCAACCTCCAACATGTGTACCTGAATTGCTTCGCGAAAGTTTGCTAGATCCGATCGAATAGCGGCATCGTGGGCCCTGTCTTGAATTCCGTTGTACGCCACGAGGCTAATCGCTGCAAGAATCGCGATTACTACGATGACGATGAGAAGCTCGACGAGGGTGAAGCCAGTGGCGTTGAGTCTAGATCGTTGTTGGGGAGGTGAAGCGGGTGTCGGTAGGCGCACGCATGGTATTCCTGCTTATGGTTTGTAGCTAGTTCAATTTTACCGCACCCCCCCGCTTTGAGTGTTGTGGAATTGGCAACGAGGTGACACCGGTCTTCTACCGCCTGACCGCTACCGCCGCGGCGTGACCCGACGTGCTGGCTGTGGCGGTGCGTCGAGCCATTCGCGGAGTCCGGGCCAGCCGCGAGTTTCCATCAAGATGAGTTCGGTCGCGAGCGGGCGCAGGCTGCGACCGATCTCGCTCCAGAAGAGCCATCCTGGAGCGCTCTGCTCGACGTTGAGGTGCGTGCCTCCGTAGCTATGCTCCTCGTCGAGGCTCCGGGCAAGATCTAGGTGGTCGGCCGGGCGAGGTCTGGCTATGAATGTCGCAAGGGCTCGGAGGGGAAGCAGCGGAAAGCCGTGCGCCCACTTCTCGCGTTCGTCGTAGTCGGTGGAGCGCAGGAACTCGATCAACGTCACCAGCGCGAAGGGCGACGAGCGGCCAGGGCGCGCAGCTCTGACGATCCGCGCCCCGATAGGCAGGTGTGCTTCTTCGACGGCTCGGAACGCAAACTCGCGTTGCGTCGGGTCTGCCTGGCTGCCGAGCCACGCCATGACTTCGGCCAGGAGTGCCTGCTTCACCTCGGCCACGATGGTTTGGAGCGACTCCGCACGCTCAGCGGCCTTCGGCTCGCTGAAGCAGGGCGGCTCGGAGGCGAAGTAGAGATAGTCCGCGAGTTCCGCGTATGCGGCGCCTTCGTCAGCGATGACCGTCTTGATCGTCCGATTGATCACCGCCCCGGCGGCGCCACGTCTCGCGTCGAGGTCAAGACCGCTCGCCTCGAAACTCAGCGTGTGACGTAGCACGACCTGATAGCGGAGCGAACGGACCCGTCCAATAGCGCACCGCGTCGCCTCCACGGCAGCGTGCGCGAGGTGGGCAGTGCCTTTGCCTCGTGGGTAGACACCTCGGCGCTGGCCCTCCTTCAAGGTCATCGTGGTCACCGGCAACTTCAGCAGCATCTCGGCATCTCGCGGCACCCGCGCGGCGGTGATGCCCGGGCCGGTACGAAGCGCCAGTAGTTGAGCCGTCAGGCGCTCAAGATCTTCATCGCTGCTCGTCACCTACACACCTCTCTAGTTCCGCCGTCGACGACCGGGCGGTCGCGCTGCAATCCCAGATCCTCCCCAATTCTTTCGGACGCGGTGGGCGGATTTGGGAGAGCGCATGGGCTGACGGGTCGCATCTGCGGTCCCGAAGGTTGAGGCAGTGGAGGAACCCCTCCCGCTACCGGACCAGCTTGAGGAGCCAAGCACATGAACCCGAGCAACAGCCTCGCCACCTTCGCGAGTGGCGGTGCGAGATTCCCGTCGAAGCTCGAGCGGGCCGAGAACGCCCAGCGGGCGGCCATCGTCAGCGAGGCCCGGATCGCCGGGCTGTGGGCGGACGCCGGAGCAGCGGTGGCCGCCAGGGGAATGGAAAGGATCGTGGATCTCGACGGTCTCAGAAAGGCCCTCGCCGGCAATGACGAAGTCCTCGACGCGATCTTGCAGCAGGTCGAGATTAACTACGCGCAGTCCGTCCTGTCGATCCAGCGGCACCTGGGCAGTGCCTTCCCGCGGTGATCGCGATGGACACCGTGACGCTTTCCGGGCTGACGTTGGCCGGCGGCGTTGTTGGGGCGCTGCTCGCAGGCGGAGCGGTGTGGCTCCGTCTGCGGGGCAGGCTCTGCCCCGACGTGGACGCACACCAGCTGAGTGAGGCCGAGGAGAGGTCTATCGCCGGGCAGTTCGCGCTGCACTCCAGGCGGGTGCACGAGCAGCTGCGCGAGTACGCCGATGCGCTGGCTGACGGTGACCCGGAGCTGCGGGAGCGGCTGCGGCGGCTCGAGGAGGCGCGGTGAACGCGCTGGGCACGGTGGTCAGCGTGCTGCTGACGGTGGCCGTCATCGGCACGGGCGGGGTCGTGGTGGCCAACAGCGTCGTCGCCGCCATTCGCGATGCGCAGCGTCGGCGCCGAGAGGAGCAGCAGCGCGCGGCTGCCCGGGTAGCGGTTCTTCGGGCCGACCAGCAGCTGGCCGCGAAGCACCGGCAGGCGCGGATGGAGATGAACGTCCGGGCGAAGCAGGGCTGGCGGAACCTCGCGGAGTAGTTCGCCTCAGGCTCCGACTCGCCTTCTCACCCACAGTCCGGGCGCGCTGCCTCCCGAGGCAGCCCGGCGAAGAACAAGCAAACGGGAAGGAGGAATCACTCATGAAAGCAGAAACCGCAATCAAGGACCGCAGTGTCCTGCCGGAGACAGTCGTCACCGAGCCGTCGAATCGCATCTTGACGGTGCTGACGCTGCTCATGGCGCGACCAGTGATCGCGTACGCGGCGCACGAGCTCTACCAACGTCACGGGCTTCCAGCCATTGCCTACCTGGCGGCCGTAGCGAGACCGAAGGACCTGATACCGGCAGACGAAGAGCACCAGAAGGCCTTCAGCCACAGCTACTTCGGCAGCTACGACAGCTGGGAGCAGGCTCGGACCGCGACGATCAAGGAGGCGGTGGCGCTGGCGAAGCTGGCCGCTGACGGCAAGTCTGCCGAGGGGGGTGATCCCGACCGCCTCGCGCGCGAGTTCTTCGACACGGTCACGACCAGTCGGCGATTCGTGCGCATCGACAAGACGATCCACGTCTTCGATCTGCGTTGCCCGCACGACAAGCAGTCGTAGCGCCCATCGGGCGGGGCAGCTGCCTCGCATGGTGCCTGCCCCGCCCACCCAGTCGACATATATCCCGTGCTCTTCCGGCGCCTCGCAGTGGCCGGAGCAGGACCCCGCAAGGGGACATCACAACTAATGCGGAATCGGCATAGCCCGAGCCCGCACCCGAAAGGAGGGACACGCAATGCACCGACACATCAACCATGAGGACGCCGAATGGCAGGAGAGTCGGGACAGCCTGTTCCTCGTCAGGACACGGTCGGCGACGGAAACGAACGCCCCGGACTTCCTCGGTGGTCAGCCGCTGGAGGACCAAGAGGCCACGGTCGAGCGAGCACTCACTGCCGCGAAGATCGAGGACCTCCAGGGTCTTCTGTTGAGCAACGACCAGAAGGAGAAGGTCTGGGAAGGCCGTTCAATCCCCGTCGCGATCGTGGAGATGGCGCGCTTTCACGGCCTGACCCGGCTCTACGTGGTCGACCGGCGTCACCTGTGCTGGACCGAGGTCGAGCTTCCCCTGGCCGATGAGTACGTCAAGTGGCTCAACGACCAGGGTCTCGACGTCATCGAAGCAGCACCCATCAGGGAGTTGTGAACCAGCGCCGCCCGCCGCGCTGACCCCGGCCCGGCGGGCGGCGCCCACACCCACAGATCGTCCGGCCCATCGCTCCCGCGATGACGCCGGCGTAGATCCCTACGTCTAATGCGGCTCCGCGATCCCAATTACCAACCCGAAAAGAGGAACAGACCATGACCGAAAACAAGAGAGCCCAGCCCCGAAGGAAGTTCAGGACCCTGCTGGCCGACCCGCCCTGGGACATCCAGCAGAAGGGCGCCCGCGGTGCACAGATGCACTACAACCTCATGACCCTCGACCGGATCAAGCAGATGCCGATCGCCGACCTCATGGAGGACGACGCCCACCTGTGGCTGTGGGTCACCAACGCCACGCTGCGCGAGGGATACAACGTTGCCGAGGCGTGGGGGTTCACGGTGCGTTCACCGCTGACCTGGGTCAAATTCAAGCTCGGCCTCGGCAACTACTTGCGCAACAGCACCGAGCACCTGCTCTTCGCCACCCGCGGCAAGGCACCCGTGCAGTACCGCGCGCAGCCGACCTGGATCAACGCCCCGGTCAGCGACCACAGCCACAAGCCCGAGGAGCAGTTCGCGCTCATCGAGCGGGTCTCCCCCGGCCCGTACCTCGAGCTGTTCGCGCGGCGCCGGCCGCTCTCCAGCTCCGACTGGAGCGTCTGGGGCAACCAGGTCCCGAGCGACGTCGAGATTCCCGGCTTCCCCGTGCCGGTCTACACCGACCGCGTCCGTCGCACCGATGAGCCGAGTGAGTCAGCGTCGTGAGCAGGTCCAGGGAGCCGGAGAAGAAGCCGGTGCGCGATCCCGTCCAGTGGCTCTTCAATGCTGCCCTCATGGTCCTTGGCGTCGCCATCGCCCTGCAGCTGGCCTTCGCCCTGTTGGCCGACGTGCTGCCGTGGATCGCCGGCCTCGCGCTCGTCACCGGCGGCGGCTACGTCGCCTGGCGGCTCTATGACGCCAAGCGTCGCTGGTGAGGCCGGGCTCGGCGTTCATGACCAGCTCGTGCTCGACGCGGGCGCCCTAACCAGATCGAAAGGAGGTGATCTGACATGACCAATCGTTTCCGGCGCCGCAACCGGCGCCAGCGCAGCTTCCGGGTCGTCGCCCGCGGTGTACGTCGCGTGTCCCCCGACATCTCGCGCATCACCGAGACCACGCTCAACCACTACTTGAAGTCACAGACGCCGACGGCGCGTCCGGATGTCGAGGAGGGTGTCGGTCGCGCCGAGGAGGATCCAGATGCCTCAGCCTGAACTCGTCTGGACTCGCCTGCATCTGCCTCGGCCGCTCGACGAGGACCGCGTCCATGCCCTGCTGGTGGGGCTCGCCAGTCAGCGGCTCGGCACGCCGGTGGTCTTCGAGCTGCGCGGTGACCGTACCGGGCTAGTGCACCTGCTCGGATGCGATCGCACCGCGGTGCACACGGTCAAGCGGCTGCTTCGAGACGAGTTGCCAGGCGTCATGTTCGCTGCGGCTCCGGGACGGGAGTCCGTCGATCTGGCCGGCCGGCTGGATCTGCGACCACGGGGCCTGCCGCTGCGAACAGACGCGCCGCGCTCGATCACCAGGGCGCTGCTCTCGGCCGCGAACGTGCCCCTGCACGAAGCCGAAGCGGTCGTCGTGCAGATCGTGCTCGGGAAACCGCAGTCACCGAGGCTGCTGCCTGCCGACACCCCGCCCCCGGCCGCAAGCTGGTGGCACCTGCTCACCGGCTCAACGCGTCCAGCCAACTCCGAGGAGCGAAAGGCGCTGCGGGTACGAGCGGAGGAACCGAGCTTCGCGGCAACCGTGCGCCTCGGTAGCGCCTCACCGGAACCCGGCCGTCGGCACCGGCTCATCCGGCACCTGCTCGGCGCCGTCACGACCGCCAGGACCCCCGGCCTCCGCATGGACCTGCTCCGCGACAACCCGCGCGCCCTGACCACCGTCCACCTCCGCTCGCGTATGGCGCTCGAGCTCAGCTGCGCCGAGCTGGTCGGACTGCTGGCCTGGCCGCTGGGAGAGGACGAGCTTCCTGGTATCCCGAGCCCGCATCCGAAGCCGCTGCGCCCGAGCGCCGCGGTGCACGGTGACGACCGGGTGTTCGCCCGCTCGGCGGTACTCGGTGAGGACCGACTGGTCGGCGTTTCGGCCAGCGACGCCCTGTTCCACGGTGTCGCCTACGGGCCCTCGGGGTCCGGCAAGAGCACCGCGATGCTGCACCTCATCGAGGAGGACATCCGACAGGGACGGCCCGTCGTCGTGCTCGACCCGAAACGTCAGCTCGTCGACGACGTCCTGGCCCGCATCCCTGCTGAGCGGCGAGACCAGCTCGTCGTGCTTGAAGACTCCACCGGCTTCAATCCGCTCTGGGTCGGCGACCGTGACCCCGACGTCATCGTCGACGGCATCATGGCCGTCTTCGGCGATCTGTTCGCTGGCGGCTGGGGCCCGCGGACGCTCGACATCTTCTCCGGTGCGCTGCGCTCGCTGGCGCGGGCCAGCGTCGCCACCGGGGTACCCGCCACTCTCGCCGACGTTCCCCGCATCCTGACCGACGCGACGTTCCGACGCGAGGTCATGGGCCACCTACAGCACGACGAGAGCCTCGCCAGCTTCTGGGCCTGGTACGACAACCAGTCGCCCGCCGCCCAGGCGGCAGCCATCGCCGCGCCACTGTCGCGACTGCGGCAGCTGCTGCTGCGACCCGCCCTGCTGCGCATGCTCGACCAGCGAGAGACGACGTTCTCGCTGCGCAACATCTGGCGCGACAACCTCATCGTCCTGGTGCCGCTCAACGAGGGACTCATCGGGGCCGGGACCGCCAGCATGCTCGGCAGCCTCGTCGTAGCCGACCTGTGGCTCGCCATCCAGGAGCGCGCCGCCGAAACCTCCCCCGACAAGCGCCCTGGGGTCGTCTACGTCGACGAGGCACCGCGCTTCCTGCACCTCCCGGCGAGCCTTGCGGACGCGCTCGCCGTCAGCCGCTCGCTCGGCGTCGGCTGGTTCCTGGCCGCGCAGTTTGCCGGACAGTTCCCCACCGAGATGCGCTCGGCGGTCGACATGAACGCCCGCAGCAAGATCGTCTTCCGCACCGAGTACGAAGACGCCAACCACTTCGCTCGCGGCGTACGCGACCTGACCAGTGAGGACTTCATGTCGCTGGGCAAGTACGAGGCCTACGCCAACCTGGTCGCCGACGGCCACCCGCAAGGCTGGGCGCTGATCCGGACGCTGCCGCCGAGCAAGCCGATTAGCGACGCGGCACGGATGCGGGCGCACAGCCGCGCCAGGTGGGCCGCAGCGGCGCCAGAAGCCCCGGCACCGGCACCTGGGCCGGGTGTCGCGCCGAAGGCGCCGCAAACGGCCACCAGCGCGCCCGACGGAGCGCAGGCGGCAGCCGCCCTCCCCACAGCTGCAGCGGGGGCGGGCGCCGACGCGCCGCCGACCGGGCGGAAGCGGAGGCAGCGATGAGGCCAGGACAGGAACGAGCTGCAGCTGGAGGACAGGCAGATGGAGGGACACGAGCTGTCGACCGAAGAGGGGCCGAAGAAGACCCGCTGAAAGCGGGTCAGTCCCATCTGGAACACCGACGCTATCGCCGGTCGTGGGCCAGATTCGAGCGAGGTGTGCCTGCTGGCAGCGATCGCCGGAACGATCGCCGGAACGATCAGCACCACCACCTACCAGCCGCCAGCAGTCGTGTCACCGACAGATTCCGGAGGACGGCATGAGGCGGGTCGATGTCCGCTGGCTGCGCGGCAGGCTCGGGCCGCGCGACCTCGCCGTCCTACGCACCCTGCGGACGCATCGGCTGGCAACGACCCAGCAGCTGCGCCGCTGGCACTTCGTCGACGGCTTCACCAGCGACGAGGCATCGCTCCGCAGCTGCCAGCGAGTTCTCGCCCGACTGGAGCGCCACGGCCTACTGGCACGCCTCTCACAACGCTTAGGCGGCGCCCGCCGCGGCGCCGAGAGCATCGTCTGGCAGCTGGCCACGACGGGCGACCGACTGCTCTCAGTCATCGATGGCGACCACCGCCGCCGCTACGTCGAGCCGGGACGGGCGTTCATCTCGCATGGCGTCGCGGTCACCGAGCTGGCCGTGCGCCTCCATGAGGCGGTAAGAGCCGGCCAGCTCGAGGAGGTCTCGCTCAACAGCGAACCGGACAACTGGTGTCGCTTTCTCGGCCCGTATGGGCGGGCCGAGATCCTCAAGCCCGACCTGAGCGCGATCACCGTGGCCGGCGAGTTCGAGAACCACTGGCTCCTGGAGCGTGATCTCGGCAGCGAGCACGGTCCCGCTATTGCCCGCAAGGCGCAGGTCTACCAGCGCTACTACGCGACCGGCGCCTACCAGGACGAGCACGGGATCTTCCCCAGCGTGCTGTGGGTCGTCGATGACGAACCGCGGCGCGCCGCACTGGAGCGAACCATCGCACACACCTCAGGCCTGACGCCTGGAGTGCACCGCGTCGTGCTCCTAGGCGACTTCACCGCCGCAATCATCGCGAATCACGCGAGTGAAGGCGTTCCGCCCTAGTCCTTGGCCACGAATTGCGTCAGCACGAAGTTAACGATCGCATAAGCCAAGAGTGCAACAACGATGCCGATGACGGAGTAAAGCACAGTGTCCCTCGCAGACTTCGCCTGATTGACGTCGCCTTGCGAGAGGACATATCGGAGACCGCCGATTACCAGCATCACGACGGCAATAGCACCAATGATGAATAGCAGTACGTTGACTACAATCTGAATATACTCCGGAAGGGTCGTCGGCTCTTTTCCATTCTGGTCAAGCCCATCCTCGTCAACCCCTCCAGCAGTACGCACTCCTTCTAAAGCACAAGCCGTTGGAGTTCCGCAGTCGTTAGATTCCGATGAATCAGCAGCCTGTGATGAATCAGCAGCCTGAATTACATTGGCGGGGAGAAGCATCGAAACGACCAACATGAATCCGAAGACACCTAGACAGAATGACTTACAAATCCTCTTCGGCCGCCATAATCGATGCGTCATATGCATACTCAGAGTATATATGAGCTTCGCCTATTCGTATATTGCAACATTTACAACACTTCTCGAAAGGAGGAATTCATGAGCACCACCCCAATTGACCCCAGCCTGCCTGGCGTCCGCATCACCCCCCGATCGCTGCTGTGCGGGCCAGAGTCGCCTGAAGAGCGGCTCGCATGGCGCCGGATCGTCCGCGCCACGAAACGCGCCCACAAGCACGGCACGCGCATCCACACAGCCACCGCGCGGCTCATCGCCGCCGCAGTCCACAGCGGCCCGGATAGCCCCTTGCAGCGCTTCGCGACCACCGGCCACGTCGGCGACGGCGCCGAAGCCGAGCTGCAGGCGCTGCCGCACGGCTCGATCCCCGAACCCTGGCGCCGCGCCCTCGCCGACTACTTGAGAACGGCCAGTGCCGCCGAGGAGGCCGGTGATGGAAGGGCCTAACCGCTTCCCCAACGAAGGCGACTGGCAGCGCCACGTGCCGGCCGCCGAGCGCCTCCCGGAGTTAGAGATCGACCTCACCGGAGTCAACCGAGATCCGAGCCCGCTCTTCGACGCCATCTCGGATGCGCTCATCGAGGCCCAGGCGAATGGCGGCGAGATCCCCGAGTGGGGCGCCCGTGTGCTCGCGCGCTACCTCGCCAACAACCTCGACGCCTCCGGATCCGCGCTGCACCACTTCGCTGTCACCGGACGGGCCGACCTGAGCCGACTCGCGCATGAGCTGGTCGGCTTCGCGGTGCGAAACGACAGCCGCGTCGCCGTCGCCGCCTGCACCGGACTGCTCGCCGAATACCTCAAACACCAGGAGCAGCCCGACGACGATGAGGCCGACGGACTCGTCGTCTGGCGCGAGCTCACCCTGCGCTGCCTGGCGACGCCCATCGACCCACAAGCGGAGGCCGACGATGGAACGGCCTAACACCCCGCCAGAGCAGCCCGACGACGAGCACCGCTTCACCGGGCCACCCGCCGAGCGGCTCAACCCAGGCGAACTGGACTTCACCGGAGCGACGCCGACCTACCGAGCACTGCGTGAGACTGTCGAGGAGGCCATCGAGGCCGCCAAGAGGCACGGCGGCGAGATCAGCAACATCGGGGCCCGGGCCATCGCTCGGTATCTGGCCGACTACCTCGGCGACCAGGGCACCGCGCTCCACCACTTCGCCGTCACCGCAAACGCCGACTTCGGCCCGATGTCCGATGAGCTGGCGAGGGTCTTCTCCGATCGCAGCCTCAGCGTCGAAGCGGCCGAGTGGGCCAACTGGCTCGGTACCTACATCGTCCGGCGAGCCGAGGAGCTGCGCGGCCCATCACCGGCGAACTCGATCACCGGGCAGTACCGCCAGGAGACCCTCGATGCCATCCGCGAGCTCGGACCGGCCTTCGCCGCGTTCCTGCGCCTGCCGGACATCACCGAGGACAACGCCCGCGACCTGTTCCACGAGTCGTACGTGACCTCGTTCGCCGACCCCAGCCAGCTGATCGCCGACACCATCGAGTCCCTCGACCTAGAACAGGCCCTGGCCGACTCCGACGTCGACTACTTCGCCTCGATCGACCCCGCCAAGGTGCTCCGCCTGGCGCGCGAGGCCTACGACGTCGTCGCGTACCAGGGGAGGTTCTACCTGTTCAACAAGTGACCGACCCCAGTAACCAGGCATGTCGTCCACCGATTATTCGACAAACGATAAAGCACATCTTCAAGAGATCGACCAGTTGGGATGAGGAATCTCCGAATATCCGATGTATTTAAGTCAATTCCTATTGGATTCCGGCGGCACATCCTTTATTCTCAATAGAGATGGGGCGAAAACCGAGGATCGAGATATCTGAATCCGAGGGAAAGAGTCACCCAACTGCGGGCAGCCAACTGACATAAATGGAAGGAGGCAAGAAATGACCATATCCACACAACAAGCAACCACCGGCGCAGCCGAGCCGAAGGAGGGGCACTCTCGCCTCCTGACCCTGGAGGAAGCGGCCGACCGACTTCGTATTAGCCGCTGGGGTCTCCGGCAGCTGATCAACGACCGTGAACTCGTCACCGTCCAAATCGGTCGCCGACGCCTCGTCACCGAGGCTGACCTGGACGCGCTCATCGCCAGCCGCCGGCAAGGAGGTCGCGATGACATCTAGCAAGCGCGCCAACGGAGAAGGAAGCATCTATAGGCGCGCTGACGGCCGGTACGAGGGCGCTGTCACTGTATTGACCGCCAGCGGCAAGCGGAAGCGCATGCGCGTGTACACGAGGACACGTCGCGAAGCGCACGAGAAACTGACGGGGATAATCGAGGATGCACGCCGAGGGGTACTCGCACTTGAACGGAACTGGCGGGTTGATGAATACCTCGACTTCTGGCTTGAACGCGAAAAGCGCCGCCCTCTTACGATCAAGCGGCATGCGCAGATCGTTCGCAGGTACCTCAAGCCAGCGCTTGGACGACATAGCCTCGACAGCCTCACCGTCCGGATGACTCAGGGCTTCTTCGATGACCTTCTGGCGAACGGCACCTCGATCGCAACGATTCATCAGGTTCGCAAGGTGCTGAGTTCGGCCCTGACGTACGCGATGCGACAAGAGATCGTCATGCGAAACGTCGCCCGCCTGGTGGAACTTCCCCGTTATATCCCGCAGGAAGCGCAGCACTGGACCCCCGACGAACTCGTCCGGTTCCTGAACGCCACCAAGTCCGACCCGTTGCACGCTGCGTTCCTTCTGCTGGCGCTCTACGGCCTGCGTCGTGGTGAAGTCCTCGGCATTCGGTGGCGCGACGTGGACTTCGAGCACGGCGTGCTGCATATCCGCCAGCAGATCCAGCGAATCGACGGCAGCTTGCAGCAGGTAGGGCTCAAGACGGAGTCGAGCAGACGCGACGAGCCGCTGCTCCTCCAAGCTCGTGAGGTGCTCCTTGCCCAACGTCATCTGCAAGACCAAGCGAGATCCGAAGCGGGCAGCGACTGGCACGGCACCGGAGACCACAACGAGCTGGTCTTCACTACCAGGAGTGGGCGTCCCGTCGAATCCCACAACCTCGCCCGCTCCTTCTTCCGAATCTGCCAGCAGAACGGTCTACGACGCATCACCATCCATGGGTTGCGCCATAGCAATGCCACGGCACAAAAGAGCCTACAGGTGCACTCTCGCGATATTCAGGCCATCCTCGGCCACGGTGACGTTCGTACTACCGGCATATATGAGCATGTCGACCTAGCGAGCAAGCGCGCCGCCCTGGAGAAGGTGGAAGAATTGCTGTTCAAGGAAGCCGATGACAGTGGGCGTTGCCGTCAAATTTGCCGTCAAACCCCCAATGAGGCCAGATCCTCAGATTCAAACTTCGGGAAAAAGAAAACACCCACCCCGGTAGGGTCGGTGGTTTCTTTGGTGGCTCCTCCCAGACTTGAACTGGGGACACAAGGCTCTTCAGGACGCTCAGAGACTAGTGTGGGCAGCTGCCCCACCACCGTAAACAGCGGTGTTCAGGCTCGTACAACGTTGCAGCGATTCGGACACGTTGCCGTCAGACTTGCCGTCAACCACGACGAAATCGGGGAGCGGTCGGCTCCCGGTGACACCGTGCTTCTGCAGAAAGCCGGTGACGTTGCTACCCACGATGCTGCATTCAGCGCTCGCCTCACCGAAGCGCTTTCGGCGGTCGACCTCGCGAAGACACACGCCAGCTGTCCGCACGACCACAGCACCGAATGGCTGATCCGTGAGCTGTATCAGCGCCTCCAGGCCGAGGCTGATGACCAGGAAGGTCGTGGAGACCTTGCCGCATGAACCTGTTCCAGCGATTCCTACAACGAAACGAGGATGAGATGTCGGCCCTGCAGTCCGAAGGCCTCGCAGCCAGCGCGGTCAGCTACATCCGGGTGAGCACCAAGGAACAGGCCCACCGGGGCGGTCTGGCAGAAGGACTCTCTCTTCCAGCGCAGCGGTCCGCCATCAGGGGCAAGGCTGAGGCGATCGGCGCCAAGATCGTCAAGGAGTTCGTCGAGGCTGGCGAATCCGCCAAGACCGCCGACCGCCCCGAGCTGCAGAAGATGCTCGGCCATATCCGCGCCAACCGGATCCAGTACGTCATCGTTCACAAGCTCGACCGGCTCGCGCGCAACCGGTACGACGACGTCACCATCAACCTCGCCATCCGCGAGGCCGGCGCCCGACTCATCTCCGTTACCGAGAACGTCGACGAGACGCCCCAGGGCCAGCTGGTTCACGGGATCTTCAGTTCGGTGGCCGAGTTCTACAGCAAGAACCTCGCCCAGGAGGTCGTCAAGGGCATGGAAGAGAAGGTCCGCCAGGGTGGAACCCCGACGAGGGCACCGGTCGGCTATCTCAACGTCCGCACGGTCATCAACGGCCGGGAGGCACGCGTCATCCAACTCGACCCCGAGCGTGCCCACCACATCCGCTGGGCCTTCGAGACCTACGCAGGCGACCCCACCATGACGCTCACCCGCATAACCGAGCTCCTCGAAGCCCGCGGACTGACCATCAAGGCCACCAAGAAGCAATCCGAACGGCCGCTGCTCCGCAGCCAGGTTCACCGCATGCTCACTAACCGCTACTACGCCGGATACGTCACCTGGCGCGACGTCGAATACCCCGGCACCCACCAGCCGATCGTCGACGATGCGCTCTTCGGTGCCGTCCAGGCGCGTCTGGCCGGAAATCGGGCCGCGGGCAACCGCGAACGCAAGCACCTCCACTACCTCACCGGCAGCCTCTACTGCGGGAACTGTCACTCCCGCATGATCTACAGCCAGAGCCGTGGACGAGGTGGCGTCTATGAGTACTTCGTCTGCTCCGGACACCACACCAAGTCCAACGACTGCCGGGCGCCCTACATCGCCGTCGACCGGGTCGAAGCGGCCATCGGAGCGCTCTGGGACGCCGAGCAGAAGCCATGGCGCACCGAAGTCACCCCGAAGGTCCGCGAACGGCTCCACGAGCAACTGCGGGCGCTCCAGGAGGGTGCTCACAAGGACAGCAGCAGCCTCCAGAAGCGCATCGATAAGATCCGCCGCGATCGGTACAAGTGGGCCGAGCACGCCATGGACGGTGTCGTACCAGCCGACATCGCCCGCGAGAAGCAGGAGCAGCTCGCCCGCCAGCTTGCCGCCCTGGAAGCCGAACTCGACGCCCTCGAGCGTGCCGGGATCGATACCCGGGCCACCCTCGACGCCGTCCTCGACCTCATCACCGAGCCGTCGCCGACCTACCAGCAGCTCTGCGATGCCGACCGCCGCAGGTTCAACCAAGCCTGGTTCACCCGCATCTACATCGACACCATCCCGGATGACCCCGATGAGCCGCCCATGACCGAAGCCGAGCGCACGGTCTTCGCCGAAGCGCTCCAGGCCGCTCGCAAGCTCGCGGAGCACAGCCTCCAGGACGAAGAAACAGAACCGCCGGGCCCTCAGGAGCCCGGCGGTGTCTCTTATCTCGGCCTTGCCGATGTCAGGGGTTCCAGTGAGGAACCTTTGGTGGAGCTGAGGGGACTCGAACCCCTGACCCTCTGCATGCCATGCAGATGCGCTACCAGCTGCGCCACAGCCCCAAGCCGGATCGCTCCAGCGTGGTGTCCCCGGGATGCTCCCTCGGCAACGACGAGAACATTAGCCGACCGCCGGTGACTTCAGGAAATCGGGGCCACGCGGTTGTACGCCGCCACCCGCCACGGCGAGCTGGCGAGCACGCCGCTGCGTCCCTCGGCGAGCTCGACCCACCCGCAGTTGTCGAGCGGACCGAGCGCGGCGAGCGTCTCGGCCGACCAGCCGAGGTGGGCGGCGACGCCGAGCCGGATGGCGGCGCCGTGCGAGACGACGACGGCCGTGTCGCCCTCCTCCAGCCCGTCGACGATCTCCTCGATGCAGGCCAGCATCCGGGCCGCGACCTCGGCCTCGGACTCGCCGCCGTGCTCGGCGTACACCCACGGGCCCTCGCCGTGGCGCTCGGTCACCTCGTCGTTGGTCAGCCCCTGCAGGCGGCCGACGTGGATCTCGCGGAGCCGCTCGTCGAGGACGGGGACGAGCTGGGTCTCCTCGGCGACGTACTCCGCGGTCTGGAGCGCGCGGGAGAGGTCGGACGACCACAGCACGGCCGGCTCGTACGCCGCAAGCGCCATCGCGGCGGCCTTGGCCTGCAGGTGGCCGGTCTCGGTGAGCTCGATGTCGGTCTGCCCCTGGAACCGGCGCTCGGCGTTCCAGGAGGTCAGCCCGTGGCGGAGCAGGACGATGCGTCGCGGTCGAACGGACATGGCCACCTCAGCGCTCGTGGGAGACGACGTCGGCGGGCAGGTCGATCGTGGGGCAGTCGCGCCACAGCCGCTCGAGGGCGTAAAACTGCCGCTCCTCCTCGTGTTGGACGTGGACCACGATGTCGCCGTAGTCGAGCAGCACCCAGCGGCCCTCCTGCTGGCCCTCGCGCCGTAGCGGCTTCGCGCCCGCGCCGCGGAGCTTGTCCTCGATCTCGTCCACGATCGACTGCACCTGGCGCTCGTTGGGCGCCGAGGCGAGCAGGAACGCGTCGGTGATCGCGAGCTGGTCGCTCACGTCGAAGGCGATGATCTGGGAGGCCAGCTTGTCCGACGCCGCCCGGGCGGCGGTCACGACGAGCTGCTGGGCATGCTCGGTGGCGGTCATACCTGCGTCAATCCGTGGAGTCTGTGGGTGGGTAGAGGTCGTGCTTGCCGATGTACTGCACCACGCCGTCGGGGACGAGGTACCACACCGGTTCCCCGCGGCGGTGCCGCTCACGGCAGTCGGTCGAGGAGATCGCCAGCGCGGGGATCTCCAGCATCGTCACACGGTCGCCGGGGATCTTGGCCAGCACGTCGCCGTCCATCGTGTAGCCGGGGCGCGTACAGCCCACGAACTGGGCGTACTGGAACAGCTCCTCCGCGCCGCGCCAGGTGAAGATCTCGGCGAGCGCGTCCGCACCGGTGATGAAGAACAGCTCGGACTCCGGGAGCGCCGCAGCGAGGTCGCGCAGCGTGTCGATGGTGTACGTCGGCCCGCCGCGGTCGATGTCGACGCGGCTGACGGTGAACCTCGGGTTGGCCGCGGTGGCGATCACCGTCATCAGGTAGCGGTGCTCGGCCGGCGACACCTCGCGATGGGCCTTCTGCCACGGCGCCCCGGTGGGCACGAAGATGACCTCGTCCAGGTCGAAGAAGGACTGGACCTCGGAGGCGGCGACGAGGTGGCCGTGGTGGATGGGGTCGAAGGTGCCACCCATCACCCCGACCCGGCGCTTGCCCGTCAGTCCTTCGAGACCGGGCTCAGGAGTGCTCGCGACCACCGGCGAAGAACAGCAGGGCGAGGAGCGCACCGAGCAGGATCACGAGGGCCGCCACGCCGATGATCCAGTGGTTGACCTTCTCGGAGTGCTCGGCGGCCTCGGCGGCGATGCGCGTGACGAGTGGAGTCGACATGGGCGCGATCCTACCGGTGGGCGCCGATCACCCGCGCACCTGCCCGTCGCCGGTGACGACGTACTTGGTCGACGTCATCTCCGGCAGCCCCATCGGGCCGCGGGCGTGCAGCTTCTGGGTGCTGATCCCGATCTCGGCGCCGAACCCGAACTCGCCACCGTCGGTGAACCGCGTGCTCGCGTTGACCATGACCGCAGCGCTGTCGACGGCGGCCGTGAACCGTCGCGCCGCCGTGAGGTCCTCGGTGACGATCGCCTCGGTGTGACCGCTCGACCAGCGCCGGATGTGGGCGATGGCCGCCTCGAGGTCGGGTACGACGGCGGCGCTGATCTCGAGCGCGAGATACTCCGCCGCGTAGTCGTCGTCGGTGGCCGGCGAGACGCCGTCGAAGGCGGCGAACGCACTGTCGCCGTGGATCGCGACGCCGTGCTCCTGCAGCGCGGCGACCACCTTCGGGAGGAACTCCTCGGCGACGTGGCGGTGGACCAGGAGCGATTCGGCGCTGTTGCAGACGCTGGTGCGCTGGGTCTTGGAGTTCACCACGATGGCGAGCGCCTTCTCGAGGTCCGCCGCCCGGTCGACGTACACGTGCACGTTGCCGACGCCGGTCTCGATCACGGGGACCGTCGACTCCTCGACGACGCTGCGGATCAGCCCCGCTCCGCCGCGCGGGATGAGTACGTCGACGAGGCCGCGGGCACGCATCAGCGCCTTGACGCCGTCGTGGCCCCGGCCGGGGACGAGCTGGACCGCGTCGGCGGGCAGCCCGACCGACCCGACTGCTCCGCGGAGAGCGGCGACGATCGCCGCGTTGCTGGCGGCGATGTCGGAGGAGCCGCGCAGCAGGACCGCGTTGCCGGACTTGAGACAGATGCCGGCCGCGTCGACCGTGACGTTGGGCCGGGCCTCGTAGATCATCCCGACCACGCCGAACGGCACCCGGACCTGGCGCAGCTCGAGACCGTTGGCGAGCGTGCTGCCGCGGACGACCTCGCCGACCGGGTCGGGCAGCGCGGCCATCTCGCGCAGCGCGGTGGCGATGCCGTCGAGGCGGTCGTGGCTCAGCCGCAGCCGGTCGATGATGTTGGCCGGGCTGCCGGTGGCCTCCGCCCGGGCGACGTCCTCGGCGTTGCCGGCGAGGATCTCCGGCTCGCCTGCCAGGAGGGCATCGGCCATCGCGTGCAGCGCGGCATCCTTGACGCCCCGGGTCGCGACCGCGAGCTCGTAGCTCGCCTCGCGCGCCCGCAGCGCCACCTCTCGGACCTCGACCTCGGCACTCATGGGTCCAAGCCTAGAGCGGTCGCGCAGGCCCCGCGCGGGCGTTTCATCGGCGACCGGCCGTTGGTCAAGGTATGCAGCCGAAGGTGCACTCCCCTGGCGGAGTTCCGGTTGGGGAGTGACCACTCGCCTGCATACCTTGACGAACGGGCGCGCCGGGCCGTCAGGGTACGGCATGCGGGTCGCTGGTGCGCGCGATGGCGAGCAGGTGCTCGTGCGCTCCTGCGGCGACCGGGTTGGCGTCCTTGCGGGCCGCCAGCTCGACGAGCGCGACCAGGTCGGCCGAGCGGGCCAGCTCCAGTGCCTCTGCAGGCTCCCCGCCGCGCAGCAGCGTGTAGCCGCGCAGCACTCCGTCGGCGTACGCCGGAACGCGGTCGAAGCGCAGCAGGTTGCCGAGGTCGGTGTAGGGGCTGCCGGCATGGGCGAACTCCCAGTCGAGCAGCGCCCTCACCTCGAGCGAGTCGGGGTCGACGATGACGTTCTTGGGATTGAGGTCGCTGTGGACGAGGCACGTGCGGCCGACGGTGTCGAGCAGGTCCTGGGCGGTGGCGGCGGCCGCGCGCAGACCGTCCAGATCGGCCTCCGACCACTCCAGCCGCTCCTCGTGGGAGGCCACCCAGTCGCTCAGGTCGAGTGCGAACGGCTCCACGCGCAGCTCCGCGTCGGCGAACGTACCGGCCACCAGCTGCGGCATGCCGGCGAGCGTGCCGGCGATCCGGCCGAGCCGCTCCCCGAGCACCCCGAGGGACGCGTCGTCGAGGGTCGGCACCAGCAGATCCCCGCGTACGCCGGCGACGTACTCCGTCACGAGCAGCGGCGGCGCCCCCGTCGCGGTGTCGGCGTGCCGCAGCTCGAGCACCCGGGGCACCGGCACGAGGCCGCGTACGAGCCGGAGCAGCGCCTCCTGGATCTCCGCGGCCTGCGGGTGGTGGCGTGGGTCGGCGAAGATCCGGACGACCGTCCTCTCCCCCGCCGCCTCGGCGACGAAGGTCTCACCCGACCAGCCGCCCTCCAGCGGCTCCAGCGATGCGAACTCCACGACCGCCATCCTCCCGAAATGCGCCGCGGGACGTCATCCGGCCCTCGCGGGGAGCAGTCCCCGACCGTATGACGTCCCGCGGATCGCGAGCGCCCGCTCGTCAGCCCTTGCGCTGGTTGATCTCCTCGGTCACCGCCGGCAGGACGGTGTGGAGGTCACCCACGACACCGAAGTCGACGAGCTCGAAGATCGGGGCCTCCTCGTCCTTGTTGACCGCCACGATGGTCTTGGAGGTCTGCATCCCGGCACGGTGCTGGATCGCCCCGGAGATGCCGTTGGCCACATAGAGCTGCGGGGAGACCGTCTTGCCGGTCTGGCCCACCTGGAAGCTGTGCGGCATCCAGCCCGAGTCGACCGCGGCCCGCGAGGCTCCCACCGCGGCACCGAGCGCGTCGGCCAGCTGCTCGATCGGCTCGAAGTTGCCGCCGGTGCCGCGGCCGCCGGAGACCACGATCGCCGCCTCGGTCAGCTCCGGGCGGCCCGAGGCCTTGCGCGGCTGGGAGGCCACGATCTGGGCGGTCTTCGCCGCATCCGAGACGGTCACCGCGACCTGCTCCACGGTGCCGGCGCCGGCGGCCTCCTCCGGGGCGGCGGAGTTCGGCTTGACCGTGATGATCGGGGTGCCCTTGGTGACCTTGGCCTTGACGGTGAAGTTGCCCGCGAACACCGACTGGGTGGTGACACCGCCGTCGGCGATGTCGACGGCGTCGGTGATCAGCCCGGACTCGAGCTTGATCGCCAGCCGGCCCGCGATCTCCTTGGTCTCCGCCGACGAGGGCAGCAGGATCGCAGCCGGCCCAGACCCATCGCCCGCCTGGGCGGCGAGCTGGGCCAGCGCCTCGGCCTTCGGGGCCACCAGGTAGCCCTTGATCTCGGTGTCGTCGACGACGTAGACCTTCTCCGCGCCGTACTTCTTGACCGCCTCCGCAGCGCCGGCGGCCTGGTCGGCGGCGCCGATGAAGACCGCCGAGGGCTCACCGAGCCGCCTGGCCAGGGTGAGCAGCTCGAAGGTCGGCTTCTTGACCTGACCGCCCACGTGGTCGATGAGAACGAGTACTTCAGCCATGTCTATGTCTCCTCTTCCCGACCCGGCGCTCAGATGAACTTCTTCGACGCGAGGAACTCGGCCAGCGCCTTGGCGCCCGAGCCGTCCTCGTCCTTGACGATCTCACCGGCGGTGCGCGGCGGGCGGGCGGCGGTCTCCTCGACCTCGCTCCACGCCACCGACAGACCCACCTGCGAGGCGTCGACACCGAGGTCCGAGAGCGACCAGGTCTCCAGCGGCTTCTTCTTGGCCGCCATGATCCCCTTGAACGAGGGATAGCGGGCCTCGCCGGACTGGTCGGTCACCGACAGCACCAGCGGCATCGTCGCGCCGATCACCTCGGTCGCGGTGTCGCCGTCACGCTTGATCCGGACCTGGTTGCCCTGGGTCTCCACCACCGACGCGAGCGTGACCTGCGGCACCCCGAGCCGCTCGGCCAGCATCGCCGGGACCACGCTCATCATCGAGTCGGTGCCCGCCATCCCGCACACCACCAGATCCGGGGAGCTCCCAGAGATCGAGCCCAGCTTCTCGATCGCCTTCGCAAGCACCAGCGAGGTGGCGACAGCATCCGAGCCGGCGATCGCGTCGTCGACGACATGGACCGCCCTGTCGGCACCCATCTGCAGCGCCTTGCGTACCGCGGCCTCGGCGGGCTGGGGACCGACAGTCAGCGCCGTCACCTCGACCTCCTCACCCCCCTCAGCACCGGCGCGCTTCTCCTTGATCTGCAGCGCCTGCTCGACGGCGTACTCGTCGAGCTCGGAGAGAAGACCATCGACGTTCACCCGGTCAACGGTGTTGTCCTCCTCGAACTGCCGGTCGGCAGTGGCATCCGGGACGTACTTCACAAGCACAACAATGTTCATGGTGGTCGGCCTGGACGGCCCCTCCTGAATGGTCGTAGTTCGCCCGCCGATGTTACCCGTGAGTCACAACGAGTGGTACCGGTCCCTCGGTTGAGAATGTCACACGGTCTCGCGGGTCAGGAACGGGGGCGCACGACCCACACCAAGATGCGTCCCGCGACCAGCCAGACGAGCGCCCCGATCCCCCAGTTGAACAGCGCGTTCTTGATGTCGGCGTCCGGCGGGGAGAACTCCTTGATCCCGTTGGTCCGCGAGAACACTCCGAGGTCGGCGGTGTCCGCCAGGTCGAGGACGCCCTTGACCAGCCCGTTGTCCTGGTTGGCTTTGAGCGCGACCATCAGCGCGCCGATCGCGAGCGCCAGCGCGGCGAGCACGCAGACCAGCCAGATCAGCCGGCCGAGGTAGGTGCGCACCTTCGAGACCGTGGCCTTGGCGACCGCCGCCGCGTCGCGCGCGGTCGACGACTTCCGCTCCCCCTCCTCGCTCACGGTCATCGCCCTTCGAAGACGGCCTTGCCGGGGCCGTTCTCGATGAACGAGCGCATCCCGATGGTGCGGTCCTCGGTGGCGAAGAGCGCCGCGAACTGCTGCCGCTCGATCTCGAGCCCGGTGGCGAGGTCGACGCCGAGCCCCTTGTCGATGGACTCCTTCGCCGCCCGCAGGGCGTACGTCGCCGCGGTGCTGAACTGCCGCGCCCAGGTGACCGCCTCGGCGTAGACGTCCGGTGCGGGCGCCAGCTTGTCGACCAGGCCGATCGCGAGTGCCTCGTCGGCCTTGACGAACCGGCCGGTGAAGATGATGTCCTTCGCCTTCGACGGCCCCACGAGCCGGGACAGCCGCTGGGTGCCGCCGGCGCCGGGGATGATCCCGAGGAGGATCTCCGGCTGTCCGAGGACGGCGTCCTCGGCGGCGTACCTGACGTCGGCGCACAGCGCGAGCTCGCAGCCGCCGCCGAGGGCGTAGCCGGTCACCGCCGCGATCACCGGCTTGGGGATCTCCGCGACGGCGGTCAGCGCCGACTGGAGGGGGCCGGAGCGCTTCACCATGTCGGTGTGCGACATGTCGGCCATCTCCTTGATGTCGGCGCCGGCGGCGAAGACCCGCTCCCCGCCGTACAGGACGACCGCCTTCACGTCGTCACGCTCGGTGGCCTCCAGGGCCGCCGCGCGGATCTCCTCCTGCACCTGCACGTTGAGCGCGTTCATCTTGGGGCGGTCGAGCCGCAGGGTCGCGACGCCATCGTCGACCTCGAGGCTGATGAATTCGGCTGTCGTCATGAATCGCACCCTAGCGGGGTCTTTCGGGGAGAATGCCGCGCGTGGAACGCGGTATGTGGAGCTACCTGGGCGAGACCGCCCCGGTCTGGCCGGGTCGGAACTGGCCGCTGGGGGCGACGTGGACGCCCGAGTCGACCAACTTCGCGGTCTATGCCCCGAACGCGACGGCGATGTGGCTCTGCCTCTTCGACGACGACGCCGACGGCGTGGAGCACGAGACCCGGCACGAGCTGACCCAGCAGTCGCTCGGGATCTGGCACGGCGCGCTGCCCGACATCGAGCCCGGGCAGCGCTACGGCTTCCGCGCCGACGGGCCATGGGACCCGGCCAACGGCTACCGGTTCAACGTCGACAAGCTGCTGCTCGACCCGTACGGCCTCGCGACCTCGGGGACGATCCGCAACGAGCCGGCCCTGTTCGGCTACGACCGGGACGACCCGTGCAGGCCCGACACGGCCGACTCGGCGCCGGTCACCGGCCGCAGCGTGGTCGTCGACCCGGCGTTCGACTGGGATGGCGACACCCCGATGCGGACCCGGTGGCGCGACACGGTGATCTACGAGCTCCACGTCAAGGGCTTCACCAAGCTGCACGACCGGGTCCCCGAGCACCTCCGCGGGACGTACGCCGGCCTGGCCACGCCCCATGTCGTCGACTACCTCAAGGACCTCGGCGTGACGGCGGTCGAGCTGCTGCCGGTGCACCAGTTCTTCTCCGAGCCGCGCCTGCTAGAGAAGGGCCTGGTCAACTACTGGGGCTACAACTCGGTCTCCTACTTCGCCCCGGACGCGTCGTACTCCTCCTCCGGCGACCGCGGCCAGCAGGTCACCGAGTTCAAGGAGATGGTCAAGGCGCTGCACCGGGCGGGGATCGAGGTCATCCTCGACGTGGTCTACAACCACACCGCCGAGGCGGGACCCGACGGGCCGACGATCTCGTTCCGCGGGCTCGACGACCGCGGCTTCTACAAGCGCCGGCTGCCGCTCGACGGGCCGGGCGGGACGCAGTTCGACGACACCTACTGGGACGTCACCGGCTGCGGCAACACCGTGGACACCTGGAACGACCTCGCGCTGCGGCTCATCCTCGACTCGCTGCGCTACTGGGTCACCGACATGCACGTCGACGGCTTCCGCTTCGACCTGATGTCGGCGCTGACGCGGTCCGGCTACGACATCGACTTCCACAACGCGCTGCTCATCGCGATCGGCCAGGACCCGATCCTGCGCCACGTGAAGCTCATCGCCGAGCCGTGGGACGTCTCGATGGACGGCTACCTCGTCGGCCGGATGCCGGCTCCCTGGGTGGAGTGGAACGACCAGTACCGCGACGCGATCCGCGACTTCTGGCGCGGCCGCTCCGACGGCGTACGACACGTGGCGACCCGGCTGGCCGGGTCGAGCGACCTGTACGCCGACGACGGCCGCTCGGCCTACAACTCGGTCAACTTCGTCACCGCCCACGACGGCTTCACGCTGCGCGACCTGGTGTCCTACAACCAGAAGCACAACGAGGCGAACCTCGAGGACAACCGGGACGGCTCCGACAACAACCGCTCGTGGAACCACGGCGTCGAGGGCGAGACCGACGACGAGGCGATCGTCCGGCTCCGACGGCGGCAGGCCGCGAACCTGATGGTCACCCTCTGCCTCTCCAACGGCGTCCCCATGATCACCGCCGGCGACGAGCGCGGCCGGACCCAGCGGGGCAACAACAACGCCTACTGCCAGGACAACGAGATCTCCTGGGTCGACTGGCGGCCCGACGACGCCTGGCTGGACCTGTACGAGATCACCAAGACCGCGCTCCGGTTGCGTCGCGAGCACCCGGCGCTGCGGCAGCGGCACTGGTTCGAGGGCGCACCGACGATCGTCGGCGGCCCCAAGGACCTCGCCTGGCTGCACCCGTCGGGCCGGGAGATGACCGACGCGGACTGGGCCGACACCTCGCTCAAGTCGGTGGGGACCTTCGTCTCCGGCGCCCCGCTGCGGACGCCGGGCCCTCACGGCGAGCAGCTCGTCGACGCGTCGTTCGTGATCTGGCCCAACGCCTCCGACAAGCCCCTCACCGTCGTCCTGCCCGAGAACGAGTGGGTCACCGCCGGCACGGTGGTCCTCTCCACCGACGTCAGGCTCCCCGTCGGCACCGAGGTCAAGGCCGGCGAGCGGATGACCGTCGGGCGGCACGCCCTCGTGGTCATCCAGAGCCGCTGACATAGCCAACCGTCCGCGGGCGGCGCATCCTTGTCGGAAGGGACGCGGGCCACGATGCCGCGCGTCCCGCGGGAGCGTGGAGATGGGTGCGATCACCCGGCCGGTGACGGCAGGACCGCCGGTGGCGTACGCCGCCGTGGTGGCCGAGCACGCTCCCGCCCTGCTGCGCCTGGCCGTGATGCTGACCGGCGAGGCGGTCGACGGCGAGGAGCTGCTGCGCTCGACGCTCGGACACGCGGCCCGGCACGGCGACCGGATCGCCGCGACCACCGCACCGGGCGGGCCGGTCGGGGAGCTGCGCGCGCTGATGGTGCGCGAGCACGTGTCCTGGGCGCGTCGGCTGCGCCGCGCCGGGCAGGTGTCCGGGATCGAGCTGGTGGAGGCGACCGTGCCGCCGGCCGGCGGCGGGCTGCGCGACGAGGTGTGGCAGTGGCTCGACACCCTGTCGCCGGCGCGGCGGGCGGTGCTCGTGCTGCGCTTCCACGAGGCGCTGTCGGTCGCCGGGACCGCCGGGCTGCTCGGCTGCGACGACGGGGCCGTCCGCGAACACCTGGACCGCGCGTTCGACGCGCTGCGCGCGACGGTCGGCGGGACTGCCGCGACCGACTCGGCCGCTTCAGCCGGCACATCCTGGACCGAGGAGCAGCTCGGAGGCCTGCTGCAGCAGACGTTCGCGTCCCGGGCCGGGCTCGCCGACCCGCTCACCGCACAGCGGATCGGGGCGCAGGCGCGGCCGAGGAGGCGGTGGCCCGCGGCGGTCGCCGGTGTGGCGGTCATCATGCTGCTCGGGTCCGGGGCGGCGTACGCCGTCTCGCGGAACGGCGACGACCGCACCCCGACCCCGCTGCCCCGCCTGGTCGCCCCGGTCCCCACCGGGTCGGACGCCCGGAACCGCGCGCTGGCCGCGCGCGAGTCCGAGCGCGTGCTCGGCCTGGTCGACGTGCCCGCCGGGTCGGTCAGGCGGCCCTCCGAACCGCCGGCCGCGTGGGGCCACTACTGGCTCGCGCTCAGCGGGCACGACCCACTCCTGGGCCGGACGGCGTGGTACGTCGTGCCGATGACGCCGCTCCGGCTGGGGGTGCACCTCGCGGCCCACACGCCCGCCGGGATGGAGCAGGTCGACGACGTGAGCCACGGGCCCGACGGCTCGATGACGCTGACGTACGCCGAGCCACGCGCGCGGGAGCCGGCGGCGTACTCCCCCGTCGAGCTGCTCCTCCAGTGGCGCGCGCTCGGCGGCCGCACGCTGCTGAAAGCGTCGACGTACACCACGTCACGGTTCGTCCGGGGCGCGGAGAGCTACGTGACCGGCCGGGTCAGCACCGTCGACATCGTCCGGTCGGCGGGCACCGACAGCACCGACCGGGCGGCCGGGCCGCTACCGACGGTGCACCTGTCCGCGACCGCCGACGCCGCCGACGTCGCCGCGCTGGCCGAGGCGGTCAACGCACTGGCCGGGAGCACGACGGTGACGGGCTACCGGGAGTGCCCGGCCGGCCACGTCCGGGAGACCGACGTCGTCACCTTCCACACCGACGAGGGCGCCCTCGCCTACCGCCTGGAGCCGACGTGCTGGGGCCAGGTCCTCGTACGCCGCGACGACCGGCCGCTGTCGACCACGCTCGACCCGGGCGACCTCGACACCGTGGTCGACCGGATCGCGGCCCGGCACTGAGCCGGACGGCTCAGCAGCCGGTCTGGTCGAGGACGCAGATCAGCCCGCCGACCTTCGGCGTACCCCACCCGGTGACGTAGTCCCAGCCCGGCTTGGTGACGTAGAGGCCGTTGGTCGCCGGCAGTCCGGTCTCGGTGTCGGTCGAGGTGACATCGAAGTACGACTGGTCCTCGTCCGTCTTCCCGGCGGAGTACAGGCCGTAGTTCGCGAAGCCCAGCCCGCCCGACGGAGCCTCCGTCTGGACGTCGGCCCACAGCCCCTGCATCAGGGGAGCGGAGAGCGACGTACCTCCGCCGCCGGCCTCGGTGTAGCTGCCCTCCATCACGATGTCGTAGCCGTTGCCGACGACGTCGCCGGACTGCGCGGCCACGTCGGCGATCCCGCGGCAGGTGACCGACGGGTCGGTGACGCAGGGCAGGTCGACGCCCGACACGCCCTGCTGGTAGTCGGGCGCTGGAGTGAACAGCGTCGAGCCGCCGCCCCCGAACGCCCAGCCGTACTCGCGCGAGCGGTTGCCCTCGCCGTCGGTGTAGAGGACGGTCCCGCCGACGGCCGTGACGTACGGCAGCGAGGCCGGCGAGTTCGTCACCGGCAGGCCCTGGTTGACGAGGCCGTTGCCCGCCCCGATCACGGGTAGCGCCACCACCGGGCAGGAGGAACCGGTGTCACCGGTGGACACGAAGATCGACTTGCCCTCCGCGGCTGCCTGGCGGGTGATCTGGTCGAGGGTGGCATCCATGTTGTTGCCGAGCCCGACGAGCGGGACGTCGGCGAGGGCCGAGGAGAGATACGGGATCGTCTCGCACTCGCCGTACGACGCGGAGGCCTGCAGCGGGCCGTCGGGGTCGTCGGTGAACTCGCTGAACACCGAGGCGACGTCCGCGTCGGACAGGTCGGTGCCGAAGTAGAGAGTGAGGTCGTCGACGTCCGGGGCCATCCCCGTGGAGGCCTGGGTGTCGATGTTCCACTCCGCCCGGCCGGAGTCGTCGCTGAAGTCGGTGTCGCCCTCGGGATGCTTGACCGTGACCGGCACCTGGGGGAGGCCGAACTTGTCCTCGAACTGCCGCAGGTCGCTCACCACATCGTCGGTCGCGCCCTCGCCGAAGACCGCGACGCCCTGGCCGGTGCCGGTGGCGGTGTCGGGGCGCTCGTAGACCGACCAGAGGTCCTGCGGCGTCGTACCGCCGGTGCAGCCCACCACCGGCAGGCAGTCACCTTGGGCGTGGTGAAGCTTCGAGGGCAGGCTGAACTGCTGCAGCGTGTTGAGGCCGACCACGTTGCTGATCCCGAGCGAGGCCGGGTACGTCGGAGCGGCGGTGTTGGCGAGGAAGCGCTTGCCGCCGTAGGAGTAGGAGCGGATCGAGGTCCCGAAGAGGGACTCGACCTGCGCCGCCGTGCCGTGGATGCCGAAGACGTCGCCCGCTGCTGACACCGAGTCGACCGTGAGGCCGCCGGAGGAGAGGAAGTCGCGTACGGCGTCGCGCTGCTCCGCCGGGACGCCGAACCGCTCCCGGAACTGCGCCGGGGTGAGGAAGTGCCGGTAGTCGGGGCTGGAGGGGTCGTGGACGGCCGACACGAACGCCTTCTCGGCCGCGGTATCGGGTCGCTGGACCGTCACCACGAGATGCATCCGCGTCGAGGCGGGGACGGCGCCGAGGTCGGTGGCCCGAGCGAGGCCGGGCAGGACGTTGCGGGTCGAGGCGAGTGCCGGCCGCTCGGTCGCCGGGGCGCTCGCGTGGGTGGCCGGCGCGGACGAGATCGTCAGCGCGGCGGCGACGAGGGCACCGGCGGCGGCCGGCGGGAGCAGGGCAGAGCGTCGGAGCACGATGCCACCTTCCGGGAGTGGACCCGACCACTTCGGGCCCTATCCATCGAACGACGCTGCAGCGCGCAGGTGACGGTCGATGGCGACTCGACCTCGCCAGCGGTGACGACTCGACCGACCGGAGCCGGGGACTCGACCGACCGGAGCCGGCGACTCGGCGGTCAGGCGACGGCGACGACCCCGAGCTCGGCGATGGAGGCGAGGTGGCTGTTGCGGGGGACGACGCGGACCGTGTAGCCGAAGGGGCCGGAGCGGGCGAGGGTGACGGAGCCGGCGAAGCAGTACCGTCCGCCGTCGTAGGTCTCGACGACGGTGAGCGGCGTGGAGGCGGTGCGGACGAGCTCGTCCTCGGCGGAGGTGCGGCCGTGGACGAGCTGTACCTCGACGTCGTCGGGCGTGAGGTCGCCGAGGGCGACGTACGCGCGGACGGCGAGGGTGTCGCCGACCTGGGGGACGTCGCCGATGCCCTCGCCCTCGACGTGCTCGACGCGTACGCCGGGCCAGGCCGCCAGGACCCGCTTCTTCCAGGCGGCCAGCTCCACGGCGCCGCGGTAGTCGGGGTCGAGGGAGCGCGCCTTCGCGGCGGCCGGGGCGTAGAGCCGGGTGACGTAGTCACCGACCATCCGGGTGGCGAGCACCTTCGGCCCGAGGGACTTCAGGGTGTGGCGCATCATCTCGAGCCACCTGAGCGGCACGCCCTCCCCGTCCGTGTCGTAGAAGCGCGGAGCCACCTCGTGCTCGATGAGGTCGTAGAGCGCCGCCGCCTCGAGCTCGTCGCGGGCGTCGGGGTCGTCGTAGCCGTCGGCCGACGGGATGGCCCAGCCGTTGTCGCCGTCGTACCACTCGTCCCACCAGCCGTCGAGGATCGACAGGTTCAGGCCGCCGTTGAGCGCCGCCTTCATCCCCGACGTGCCGCACGCCTCGTAGGGCCGCAGCGGATTGTTCAGCCAGACGTCGCAGCCCGGGTAGAGCGGCTGCGCCATCGCGATGTCGTAGTTCGGCAGGAAGACGATCCGGTGCCGCACCTCGGGGTCGTCGGCGAAGCGGACCATGTCCTGGATGAGCTTCTTGCCGCCGTCGTCGGCCGGGTGCGCCTTCCCCGCGATCACGAGCTGGATCGGCCGCTCGGGATGGAGCAGCAGGGACTTGAGCCGCTCGGGGTCCTTGAGCATGAGCGTGAGCCGCTTGTACGACGGCACCCGCCGCGCGAACCCGATCGTCAGCACGTCCGGGTCGAGCGCGTCGTCGATCCAGCCGAGCTCCGCGGGCGAGAGCCCGCGCTTGAGGTAGGACGCCCGCAGCCGCCGCCGCGCGTCCTGGACGAGCCGGTCGCGCAGGGCCCGCTTCGCCGCCCAGATCTGGCCGCCGGGGACCTTGTCGACGGCGGCCCAGAAGCTGTCCGGGTCGCTCTCGTCGGCGCCCTCCTGCTCGGCGAGCGCATAGACCTCGCGGGCGACCCAGGTCGGCGCGTGGACGCCGTTGGTGATCGACCCGATGGGCACCTCGGCCTCGTCGAAGGCCGGCCACAGCCCGTTGAACATCTCCCGGCTGACGTGGCCGTGCAGCAGCGAGACGCCGTTGGCGCGCTGCGCGAGCCGGAATCCCATCACCGCCATGTTGAAGACGTTGGGGTCGCCGCCGTCGTACGTCTCGGCACCGAGGGCGAGGACCCGGTCGACGGGTACGCCGGGGGCCGCGCCGGCCTCCCCCGAGCTGCCGCCGAAGTACTGCTCCACCAGCGTGCGTGGGAAGCGGTCGATCCCGGCGGGGACCGGCGTGTGGGTGGTGAAGATCGTGGAGGCGCGGGTGACCTCGAGCGCGCTGTCGAGGTCCAGCTTCGGTCCGTCATCGGCCGCGGTGAGCTCGCGGATCCGCTCGATGCCGAGGAATCCGGCGTGGCCCTCGTTGGTGTGGAAGACCTCCGGCGCCGGGGCGCCGGTGATCCGGGAGTACGTGCGTAGGGCGCGCATGCCGCCGACGCCGAGGAGCAGCTCCTGGCGCAGGCGGTGCTCCGAGTTGCCGCCGTAGAGCCGGTCCGTCACGTCGATGTAGTGGTCGGGGTTGCCCTCCACGTCGGTGTCGAGCATGAGCAGCGGCACCCGGCCGACGGAGGCCACCCAGATCCGGGCCACGAGCGGCGGCCCGCCGGGCAGGGCGATCGAGATGGTGGCCCGCGACCCGTCGGCCTCACGCAGCGCGGAGATCGGCAGCTCGTCGGGGTCAAGCACGGGGTAGCTCTCCTGCTGCCAGCCGCCGCGGGACAGGGACTGGCTGAAGTAGCCGTGCTTGTAGAGCAGGCCGACGCCGACGACCGGGACACCGAGGTCGCTGGCCGCCTTGAGGTGGTCGCCGGCGAGGATGCCGAGACCGCCGGAGTACTGCGGCAGGGCCGCGGCGACGCCGAACTCGGGCGAGAAGTAGCCGATGGCGCGGGGTCCGTCGGGCACCGACCGCTGGTACCACCGGTCCTCGGTCAGGTAGCGCTGCAGGTCGTCCTCGACCTCGGCGAGGCGGCGCAGGAACCGCTCGTCGGTCGAGAGCCGGTCGAGGCGGCCGCGGTCGGCCTCGCCGAGGAGCCGCACCGGGTCGTGGCCGGTGGCCTCCCAGAGGTCGCCGTCGATCTCGGCGAACACGTCCTGGCTCGGCGGGTGCCAGGCCCAGCGGAGGTTGCCCGCGAGCGTGCTGAGCGCGTGCAGCGGCTCCGGCAGGACCGGTCGGACGGTGAAGCGTCGGATGGCGCGCATGGTCGAGACGCTAGCGAGATCTTGGATCGTTCGTAAGCCGGAGCCGCCTGCCCGCATGGCGGACTCGCGATCTGGATAAGTTGGTCCCCATGGTCGGACGCATCCCCGTCATGGACGTGCACCCGGTCGTCGACAGCGGCCGCCTCCCTGCGAAGGCGACGCTCGGCGAGCCGTTCCCGGTGAGGGCGACGGTGTTCCGTGAGGGCCACGACCGGCTCGGTGCGGAGGTGGTGGCGACCGGCCCCGACGGCGTACGCCGGCCGCCGCTGCGGATGGTGCAGGTCGCTCCGGGGACCGACCGGTACGAGGCCTGGGTGGTGCCCGACCTCGAGGGGCCGTGGACGTTCGAGGTCGACGCCTGGTCGGACCCGCTCGGCACCTGGCTGCACGACGGGCCGATCAAGATCCGGGCCGGCGTGGACGTGGAGCTGATGTTCACCGAGGCCCGGCTGCTCCTGGAGCGCGTCCTGAAGGGGAACGGCACCCACTCCTACACCGAGCCGACGGCGCAGGAGACCGCGACGCTCCAGGCCGGGATCGAGGCGGCCGAGGACACCGGCCGCCCGCCCGAGGCCAGGCTCGCGGTGCTCGAGTCGCCCGAGCTGGTGGAGGTGCTGCACGCCCACCCCCTGCGAGAGCTCGTCACCGTCGAGGGCCCGTTCCCGGCGTACGCCGACCGACCGCGGGCGCTGTTCAGCAGCTGGTATGAGTTCTTCCCCAGGTCCGAGGGCGCGACCCCGGACCCCGAGACCGGCAGGCTCCGCTCCGGGACGTTCCGTACGGCGGCCGAGCGGCTCGACGCCGTCGCGGGGATGGGCTTCGACGTGGTCTACCTGCCGCCGATCCACCCGATCGGCGAGGTCAACCGCAAGGGCCCCAACAACACCCTCGACCCGCAGCCCGGCGACCCGGGGTCGCCGTGGGCGATCGGGTCGCGCTACGGCGGCCACGACGCCATCCACCCCGACCTCGGCACCTTCGAGGACTTCGACGCCTTCGTCGCGAGGGCGCGCGGCCTCGGGCTCGAGGTCGCGCTCGACCTCGCCCTCCAGGCAGCCCCCGACCACCCATGGGTGCAGACGCATCCGGAGTTCTTCACCACCCGCGCCGACGGGACGATCGCGTACGCCGAGAACCCGCCGAAGAAGTACCAGGACATCTACCCGATCAACTTCGACAACGACCCGTCCGGCATCGCGCAGGAGGTCCTGCGGATCGTCCGGCTGTGGATGTCCCACGGCGTACGCATCTTCCGCGTCGACAACCCGCACACCAAGCCGCTCGGTTTCTGGGAGTGGCTGCTCGCGCAGGTCCGCGCGACCGACCCCGACGTCGTCTTCCTCTCCGAGGCGTTCACCCGGCCGGCGATGATGCACGGGCTCGGCGCAGTGGGCTTCCAGCAGTCCTACACGTACTTCACCTGGCGCAACGAGAAGACCGAGATCGAGGACTACCTCGTCGAGGTGTCGCACGAGTCCGACCACCTGATGCGGCCGAACTTCTTCGTCAACACCCCCGACATCCTGCACGCCTTCCTGCAGTACGGCGGCCCCGCGGCGTTCAAGCTGCGCGCCGTGCTCGCGGCGACGGGCTCCCCCAGCTGGGGGGTCTACTCCGGCTACGAGCTGTTCGAGCACGTCGCCGTACGACCGGGCAGCGAGGAGTACCTCGACTCGGAGAAGTACCAGATCAGGCCGCGCGACTGGGCCGCCGCGGAGCGGGAGGGCCGCTCGCTGGCGCCGTACCTCACCCGGCTCAACCAGGTCCGCCGCGACCACCCGGCACTGCAGCGGCTGCGCAACCTCACGGTCCACGAGACGCTCGACGACCACATCATCTGCTACTCGAAGACCACGGCGCCGCCGGCGTACGACGACGGCGTCCCCCCGGTCAGCACGACGGATCCGCTCGACACGGTCATCGTCGTCGTCAACCTCGACCCGCACGCGACCAGGGAGACGATGGTCCGCCTCGACCCGGTCGCGCTCGGCCTGCCGCCCGGCACCGAGTCGTACGCCGTCCACGACGAGATCACCGGCGCCGACTGGACGTGGGGCAGCGAGAACTACGTCAGGCTCGACCCCGGCGACGAACCCGCCCACGTGCTCACCGTCAGGAGGACCAGTTGACCGAGCAGACCGTCACCGTCGAGCCGGCCAGCGACGACAGCAGCTTCGAGGACTCTCCGGAGGTCGCCGCAGAGTGGTTCAAGACGGCCGTCTTCTACGAGGTCCTGGTCAGGTCGTTCAAGGACTCCAACGGCGACGGCACCGGCGACTTCAAGGGCCTCACCGAGAAGCTGGACTACCTCCAGTGGCTGGGCGTCGACTGCCTCTGGCTGCCGCCGTTCTTCCCCAGCCCGCTGCGCGACGGCGGGTACGACGTCGCCGACTACACCGGGGTGCTGCCGCTGGTCGGCTCGGTCGACGACTTCCGTGAGTTCCTCGACGCCGCCCACGAGCGCGGCATCAAGGTGATCATCGACTTCGTCATGAACCACACCAGCGACCAGCACCCGTGGTTCCAGGCCTCCCGCTCCGACCCGGACGGGCCGTACGGCGACTTCTACGTCTGGTCCGACAACGACGAGCTCTACCAGGAGGCGAGGATCATCTTCGTCGACACCGAGCCGTCGAACTGGACCTGGGACCCGGTCCGGCAGCAGTACTTCTGGCACCGCTTCTTCTCCCACCAGCCGGACCTCAACTTCGACAACCCGAAGGTCCACGACGCGATGCTCGAGGCGATGACCTTCTGGCTCGACATGGGCCTCGACGGGTTCCGGCTCGACGCCGTGCCCTACCTCTACGAGCGGCCCGGCACCAACGGCGAGAACCTCCCGGAGACCCACGACTTCCTCAGGAAGGTCAGGAAGTTCGTCGACGACAACTACCCCGGCCGGGTCCTGCTCGCCGAGGCCAACCAGTGGCCGGCCGACGTCGTCGACTACTTCGGCGACTTCTCCGTGGGTGGCGACGAGTGCCACATGTGCTTCCACTTCCCGGTGATGCCGCGCATCTTCATGGCCGTACGCCGGGAGAGCCGCTTCCCGGTCTCGGAGATCCTCGAGCAGACCCCGCCGATCCCGAGCGGCTGCCAGTGGGGCATCTTCCTGCGCAACCACGACGAGCTGACCCTCGAGATGGTCACCGACGAGGACCGCGACTACATGTGGAACGAGTACGCCAAGGACCCGCGGATGAAGGCCAACATCGGCATCCGCCGGCGACTCGCGCCGCTGCTCGACAACGACGTCAACCAGATGGAGCTCTTCACCGCCCTGCTGCTGTCGCTGCCCGGCTCGCCGGTGCTCTACTACGGCGACGAGATCGGCATGGGCGACAACATCTGGCTGGGTGACCGCGACGGCGTACGCACCCCGATGCAGTGGTCCGGGGACCGCAACGCCGGGTTCTCCACCGCCAACCCCGGCAAGCTCGACCGGCCGCTGGTGATGGACCCGGTCTACGGCTACCAGGCGGTCAACGTCGAGGCGCAGCTGGAGGACACGTCCTCGCTGCTCCAGTGGACCCGCCGGATGATCCACGCCCGCAAGCAGCACCCCGCGTTCGGGCTCGGCAGCTTCCACGACCTCGGCGGGTCCAACCCGTCGGTGCTGTCGTACTCGCGCGAGCACACCTTCCCGGACGGCTCGACCGAGATCATGGTCTGCGTCAACAACCTCTCCCGGTTCCCGCAGCCGGTGGAGCTCGACCTGCGGAGGTTCGAGGGCATGGTGCCGGTGGAGGTGATCGGCCGGGTGCCGTTCCCACGGATCGGCGAGCTGTCGTATCTCCTGACGCTCGGTGGGTACGGGTTCTACTGGTTCCGGCTCACCCAGCCGGTCGACGCCGGGCTCGGCGAGGAGGGAGCGCTGCTGTGACGACCACCCCTGGCGGCCCGAGCGGCGGCACGACCCACCTCGACCGCGACCTGTTCCACGACTACCTGCTGCGGACCCGCTGGTTCGGCGGCAAGGGTCGCACCTTCGAGGTCACCGACATCATCGCCATCGGCGAGGTCCCCGGCCGGGTCGAGACCAGTCCCCACGTGGTCATCTACCTGGTCGAGGTGACGTACGCCGAGGGAGCGGCCACGATCGACAAGGAGCTCTACCAGGTCCCGCTGTCGTTCTACGAGCACCCCGAGGGACGGCTCGACCACGCGTTCATCGGCTGGTGGGAGGACCCGGCGTACGGCTGGGTGCACGCGTACGACGCCCTCCACGACCGCGAGGCGATGGCGTGCTGGCTGCGCTCGTTCGCCCGAGCGGCCGACGGACAGATCGACCCCGAGTCGGTGCTCGCCTTCCACCGGCTGCCGGGCCACGACCTCGACCTCGAGGCCCACTCCACGCTCTTCTCCGGCGAGCAGTCGAACTCCTCGGTGGCGTTCGGCGAGGACTCGCTGATGAAGGTGTTCCGCAAGGTGACGCCGGGGGTCAACCCCGACATCCAGATCCACGAGGTGCTCACCAACGCCGGCTCAGAGCACGTCGCGCCGCTCTACGGCTGGCTCGACGTCGTCCTCCCGGACACCTCCGTGGAGGGCGGGGCGACCATGCAGCTCGCGATGCTGCAGGCGTTTCTACGGACCGCCAGCGACGGCTGGGACCTCGCCCTCGCCAGCGTTCGGACGCTCTTCGCCGAGCCCGAGCAGCACGCGACCGACTCGGGCGGCGACTTCGCCGGTGAGTCGAGCCGGCTCGGCGAGGCGCTCGCCGAGGTCCACAAGGCCCTCGCCGACCACTTCCCAGTCGAGACGCTCGGCGCGGAGGCGACCTCCGCGCTCGCCGCGAGCATGACCGAGCGGCTCGACCGGGCGCTCGCCGTCGTGCCGCAGCTCGCCGAGCATGCCGAGGGCCTGCGGTCGACGTACGCCCGGGTCGCGGAGCTCGGAGAGCTCACCGTCCAGACCATCCACGGCGACCTCCACCTCGGCCAGACGCTGCGGACGTCGATGGGTTGGAAGATCGTCGACTTCGAGGGCGAGCCCGCCAAGCCGCTCGCCGAGCGGCTCCGGCCGGACTCCCGCTGGCGCGACGTCGCCGGGATGCTGCGATCGTTCGACTACGCCCCCAACGCCGTCATCCACCAGATGACGTCCGGCGAGGAGACCGAGCAGCTCCGGCTGCGGGCCGTCGAGTGGGCCAACCGCAACCGCAACTTCTTCGTGGTCGCGTACGCCGGCGGCGAACTCACCCCCGACCAGCGGGTGCTCCTCGACGCGTACGTCGCCGACAAAGCGGTCTACGAGTGCGTCTACGAGTCGCGCAACCGCCCGGCCTGGCTGGAGATCCCCCTCGCCGCGATCGCCCGCATTGGAGCGTCATGACCATCCCCCTCCGCCCCCTCGAGGTCCCCGTCGACGAGCTCGACCTGCTCGCGAGCGGCCGGCACGGCAGCCCGCACTCCGTCCTCGGCCCCCATCCCGGCGACGGCTGCGTCACGGTGCGCGTGCTCAAGCCGCTCGCCAGGACGGTCGAGGTGCGCTACACCGACCCGGTGACGGGCGAGACGACCGACGTCGAGCTCGCCCACGAGCACGAGGGCATCTGGGTCGGCGTGCTCCCCGTCGAGGAGGTCCCCGACTACCGCGTCCGGGTGACGTACGACGGGCACACCATCGCGCTCGACGACCCGTACCGCTTCCTGCCGACCCTCGGCGAGCTCGACCTGCACCTCGTGAACGAGGGCCGCCACGAGCGGCTCTGGGACGTGCTCGGCGCCCACGTGCACCACTACGAGGGCATCGGGGCGCCGCCGGTCACCGGGACGGCGTTCGCCGTGTGGGCGCCGCATGCCAAGGGTGTCCGGGTGAAGGCCGACTTCAACCACTGGGACGGCCGCGAGCACCCGATGCGCCAGCTCGGCACCTCGGGCGTGTGGGAGCTGTTCGTGCCCGACGTCGGCTCCGGGACGCAGTACAAGTTCGTCGTCCTCGGCGCCGACGCCCAGTGGCGCGAGAAGGCCGACCCCATGGCCGCGTTCGCCGAGGTGCCGCCGCAGACCTCCTCGGTCGTCTTCGAGTCGACCTACACCTGGGGCGACGGAGAGTGGATGACGGAGCGGGCCACCAAGCAGCCGGTGTCGGAGCCGATGTCGGTCTACGAGCTCCACCTCGGCTCCTGGCGCCGCGGCCGCAGCTACCGGCAGCTGGCCGAGGAGCTGGTCCCCTACCTCGCCGATCTCGGCTTCACCCACGTCGAGATGATGCCGGTGATGCAGCACCCGTACGGCGGGTCGTGGGGCTACCACGTCACGTCGTACTTCGCCACCGACTCCCGCTACGGCGACCCCGACGACTTCCGCGCCCTCGTCGACGCGCTCCACCAGGCGGGCATCGGCGTCATCCTCGACTGGGTGCCGGGCCACTTCGCCACCGACGCGTGGGCGCTGGCCCGCTTCGACGGCACGCCGCTCTACGAGGACCCGAACCCGCAGCGCGGCTGGCACAAGGAGTGGGGCTCCCACATCTTCAACTTCGGCCGGCGCGAGGTCAGGAACTTCCTCGTCGCCAACGCGATCTACTGGCTCGAGGAGTTCCACGCTGACGGGCTGCGCGTCGACGGCGTCGCCTCGATGCTCTACCTCGACTACGCCCGCGGGCCCGGCGAGTGGACGCCCAACGTCCACGGCGGCCGGGAGAACCTCGAGGCCGTCCAGTTCCTGCAGGAGATGAACGCCACCGTCTACAAGCGGGTCCCGGGCATCGTCACCGTCGCCGAGGAGTCCACCTCGTGGCCCGGGGTCACCAGGCCGACGGCGTACGACGGGCTGGGCTTCGGCTTCAAGTGGAACATGGGCTGGATGCACGACACCCTCGGCTACCTCCGGTACGACCCGGTGCACCGCTCGTGGCACCACCACGACATGACCTTCGCGCTGACCTACGCCTGGTCGGAGAACTACGTCCTCCCGCTCTCCCACGACGAGGTCGTCCACGGCAAGGGCTCGCTGATCCGCAAGATGCCGGGCGACCGGTGGCAGCAGCTCGCCAACCTGCGCGCGTACCTCGCCTACATGTGGGCGCACCCGGGCAAGCAGCTGCTCTTCATGGGCGGCGAGTTCGCCCAGGACGCCGAGTGGGCCGAGTCGCGCGAGCTGGAGTGGTGGCTGCTGGAGAACCCGGACCACCGCGGCGTCCACGACCTCGTCCGCGACCTCAACCGCGCGTACGCCGCCACCCCGGCGCTGTGGTCCCTCGACGGCGACCCCGCAGGGTTCAGCTGGATCGACGCCGACGACGCGAACCACAACGTCTACTCGTTCATCCGTCGCGGCAGCGAGGGACCCGACCTGGTCTGCGTCTCGAACTTCTCGGCGGTCCCGCACGAGAGCTTCCCGCTCGGCCTGCCGTCGGCCGGTGTCTGGGACGAGGTCGTCAACACCGACGCCGAGGTCTACACCGGCTCCGGGGTCGGCAACTACGGCGCCCTCACCGCCGTCGAGGGCGGCGTCTCCGGCCAGCCCGCCCAGGCCACCGTCATCCTGCCCCCGCTCGCCACCATCTGGTTCCGCAAGCGCGAGGGTTGAGTCGCCAGTTGTGGCCCGTCGAGTCGCCAGTTGTGGCCTGTCGAGTCGCCGGTTCGGGCGCGTCGAGTCGCCAGTTGTGGCGCGTCGAGTCGGCGGTTCCGGCGGCTCAGCGGGTGAGGGTCGTCTCGACCTCGGCGCGGGCGAGCTTGTGCGGGTTGCGGACGTAGTAGAGCCCGGTGACGAGTCCGCCCTCGACGCGGACGGTGACGATGCCGTCGAGCTCGCCGTCCTGTCGCAGCGCCAGCGCGGGAGCGCCGTTGACGGACGTGAACGCGATCTGGACCGGACCGCCCTTCCGGGAGGCGCCGGCGAGGAAGCGCACCACCTTGTCGGCGCCGACGATCGGCCGCAGCGCCGCCTGCTTGACGCCGCCGCCGTCGCTGACGAGCACGACGTCGGGGGCGAGGACGTCGAGGAGGGCCTGGAGGTCGCCGGTCTCGGCGGCCCGGCGGAAGCCCTCCAGCGCGCGCCGCGCCTCGGCCTGCGAGACCGACTCCCGCGGCCGCCGGGCGGCGACGTGCTCTCGGGCCCGGTGCGCCAGCTGTCGTACGGCGGCGGGCGACTTGTCCACCGAGGCGGCGATCTCGTCGTAGGGGACGTCGAAGACCTCCCGCAGGACGAAGACCGCCCGCTCGAGCGGTGAGAGCGTCTCGAGGACGAGCAGCATCGCCATCGACACGCTGTCGGCCAACTCGGCGTCCTCCGCCACGTCGGGCGAGGTGAGCAGCGGCTCCGGCAGCCACGGCCCTACGTACGACTCCTTCCGGCGCGCCAAGGTCCGAAGCCGGTTCAGCGAGAGCCGGGTCGCAATGCGCACCAGGTAGGCCCGCTCGTCGCGCACCTCGCTCGTGTCGACCTCCGACCAGCGCAGCCAGGTCTCCTGGAGCACGTCCTCCGCGTCGGCCGCCGAGCCGAGCAGCTCGTAGGAGACGGTGAAGAGGAGGTTGCGGTGGGTGACGAACGCGTCCGTCGCCCGGTCCGGCCCCGACTCTGCGGTCATGCGGACGATTCCACCGCGCGGAGAGGCGGCTGCGCGAGCGGAATCTCGCAGACGTCGGAGAACCCCTGGCTGGAGAGCCCGGCGGCGGAGTTGAACCGCGACCGCATGTTCTCCAGCGCGATCATCTGGGTCAGCTCCACGACGGCGGGCGCGCCGAGCTGGTCGACCAGCTTCTCGACCATCCAGTCGGTCACGGTCGGCGGCGTGGCGCTCATCGCCTCGGCGTACTCCAGCACGTCGCGCTCGAGCTCGGTGAAGACGTCGGACTCGCGCCAGACCGGCACCTGGCTGATCTTGGCCAGGTCGAGCCTGTCGTTGCGGGCCTTGAAGTAGCCGAAGTCCAGGCACCAGCTGCAGCCGATCGCCGCGGCGCTCGCGAGCTGGGCGTACGACTTCAGGGTCGGGTCGAGGGCGTCCCACTTCTCGACCTTGCCCTCGAAGCCGAGCACGGCCTTGAGCACCGGCTTGTTGTGGAAGTACACGTAGGCGCCGTCCGGCACCTCGCCGACCATCTTCCTCGCGAAGCGCTTGACGAGCGCGCCGTACAGACCCGTGATCTCGGCCTTGGGAATGCGGAACCTGCTGGTGCTGGGCATTCGTGCCTCCTGCTGTCCGGAAATCCTTCTCGCTCAGGAGACACCGGTCACGCTCCGGTTGTGACACCGGCCGACGCACCGTGCACGCGCCCGTCGGGCCACTAGGGTGGACCGCGTGACCGAGGCGCAGACGACCGTGACGACCATCGCGGACGGCGTCGCGCGGATCAGCTGGGAGCCTGGCGAGCCGATCGACGTCGTACGCCACGAGGTGGCTGCCGCGCTGCTGACCCACACCCGCGTCGAGGCGCTCGTCGACCCCGACGACGCGCAGGCGCAGCGGACCGCCACCTGGGCGGGCCTGCACCGGGAGGGCGTGATGCGCGGGGTCACGATCGAGGGTCAGCCGGTCGACCGGATCCTGTACGCGCGGCTCGCCACCGACGTGCCCGTCGACCAGCCCGAGGGCTTCAGGGCGCTGCTCAACTCCTTCCTCCCGCGCAAGCGCGCGATCAGCCAGATGCTGGTGCGCGACCCGGAGGAGCGGGTGCTGCTGTGCCAGCTCACCTACAAGCGCGACTGGGACCTGCCCGGCGGCGTGGTCGAGGTCGGCGAGTCGCCGCGGGTCGCCGTCGCCCGGGAGGTCGAGGAGGAGCTCGCGCTGACCCTCGACCCGGGCGGGCTCCTGCTCACCGACTGGCTGCCGGCGTGGAGCGGCTGGGACGACGCCGTCTGCCTCGTGTTCGACGGCGGTGTCCACGACGCGTCGTTGACGGAGAAGATCGTCCACGAGGCCCGGGAGATCCGGTCGGCGGAGTTCTGCACGGTCGAGCAGGTCCGCGAGCGGGCGGCGGACTTCACCGCGCGTCGCATCGAGGCGGCGCTGGCCGGCGTACGCGGCGACGGGCCGGGCTACACCGAGTCCGGTCGCTGACCCGGGCGGCGCGCGAGCAGATAGGCCTCGCGGCGCGGGCGGACGCGGCCGAGCACGCCCTGCGCGACGAGCGCACCGACCACGAGGAGCATCCCGCCGGCGATCTCGCCGGGGCTCGGCTGCTCCCCCGCCAGCAGCCAGGCCGAGCCGATCGCCACCGGCGGGACGAGCAGGATCCACGGCACGACCGAGGAGGCCTGGTGGCGCGCGAGCAGCGAGTTGAAGACGCCGTACCCGACGAACGAGGCGAGCACCACCGTGTAGAGCGTGGAGAGCGCCGCCTGCCAGCCGAAGCCGGCGACCGCGTCGCGTACGCCGCCGGGCCCGTCGACGAGGAGGGAGAGCAGGACGAGCGGGACCGGCACGACGCTCGCCGACCAGACCGTCAGCGACAGGCCCCCCGGGACGCGTGCGGCGCGGGAGACGACGTTGCCGATCCCCCAGGACAGCGCCGCGACGACGCACAGCGCCAGCGCGCCGAGGGGAACGTGCCCGCCGCGCCCGAGCGCCACCACGACCAGGCCGACGGCTCCGGCCGCGACGCCGACGACCTGCGCCGTGGTCGGGCGCTCGCGCAGCGCGACCGACGCGATCACGATCGTGAATACCACCTGCGCCTGCAGGACGAGCCCGGCGAGCCCGGCGGGGAGGCCGGCGGCGAGCGCCGAGTACAGGAGCCCGAACTGGCCCAGGCTCATGAACACCCCGACCGCGGCGATCGTCCGCCAGGGCGCGGCCGGCCGGGGAAGCAGGAAGACCGCCGGGACCGCGACGAGCGTGAACCGGACCGCGGCAAAGAGGAGCGGCGGGAGGTCGCCCAGTCCCCAGTCGATGACGACGAAGTTGAAGCCCCACAGCGCGGCGACGAGGACGGCGAGGAGGGAGTCGCGGCGGTTCATGGGATCAAGCCTGCGGGTCGCGACTGTGAAGGACCATCGAATTGTCATGCACCTGATCAGGTAGCATCCGTTCATGATCGATCTTGATGCCCTCGCGGCGCTTCGCGCCGTCGCGACGCAGGGCTCGGTGGTCGGTGCGGCCGCCGCCCTCGGCTTCACGCCCAGCGCCGTGTCGCAGCAGGTCAAGCGGCTCGAGCGGCAGACCGGCGTACGCCTCCTCGAGCGGGTCGGCCGCGGCGTCATGCTGACCCACGCCGGCCGGCACCTCGTCGACGAGGGCGCCCGGCTGCTCACCGACCTCGAGGCGCTCGAGGCGGGCCTGCACCGTCAGTCCGGCGCGGTCGCCGGGCGGGTGCGACTGGCGACCTTCTCCACCGCGATGCGCGGGCTGGTGGCGCCGGTCGTCCGCGACCTGCTCGCCGCCCACCCGGACCTCTCCCTGACCCTCACGGAGCAGGAGCCCTGGGAGACCATCGACGAGGTCGCCACGGGACAGGCCGAGCTCGGCGTGGTGCACAGCTGGGGCGACGTGCCCCTCGAGATCCCCGGCCATCTCGTCACCACCGCGCTCACCCGGGACGTCGCCGACGTGATCGTGCACCGTGACCACCCGCTCGCCGGCCGGTCCGTCGTCACTCCGGCCGACCTGGTCGACGAGGGCTGGATCGCCACGCCCGAGGGCACGATCTGCCGGCAGTGGCTGACGAGGATGTACGACGGCACCGGCCGGCTTCCCCGGATCGCTCACGTCTCCATGGAGTTCGAGAGCCATCTCGCGCTCGTGCGCGCCGGTCTCGGCATCGCGCTCATCCCGCGGCTCGGCCGCTCGGCCCTGGGCGACGACCTCGTCGCTGTCCCCGCCGCCGAGCCGCGTCCGGTCCGCGAGATCATCGCCCTCCACCGGCACAGCATGGCCGCCTCCCCCGCCGTCGCGGCGGTGCTCGCCGCCCTCGCCGGCGCGAGTCCCGCTGAGAGCCGTGCTCCGGCCGAAGAGCCACACACACTCAAGGTCTCCTGAGGAGGAGATCAGTCCATCTCCTGCCCGCCCCCGTGTCAGGCTGGCGTACGGGCTGGTGCCTCGGGTGCTGCTGCGGGCTCGTCCTGGGACGAGAGCGCCGAGGTCTCCAACTCATCAGCACCGAGCGATTGCTCGCTGCGTAGCCTCGGTGGCGAAGGCACCCAGGCCTTGAGTCGCTGAACGACCGGCTCGTAGAAGTCGTCGATCGCCGTGAGTACAGAGTCGATGAATGCGCCACGCCCGCGCCCGCGCTTGGAGCCCATCGAGACCGTGTGCGCAATTCGGAAGGAGCGGATCTCCTTCTTAGGGTCGCTGATCAGGAGTTCGGGCTGTTCTCGCACCTTGCCGAGCAGGTCGGCCATGGTCGAGCCCCGTTGGTTCTGGACGAACGCCTCGATCCGTAGGGAGTCCGGAGCATCTCGAAGCTGCCGAGTCAGCCAGTTGACGCGGGTGCTGGCACGACCAGTCCTCGGTGCCTCGATGTCGAGGTGGCATGTCACCTTGCTCTCACGGAGGTTGGCTGTCACGACGACGTCGCTCACGGTCCCCGGTATGCGCAACGTGCCCGTCAGTGTGCCGTTCTCGACCAGAGACGCCTTCAGCGCGGACGCGCGAATGGTCGGATCCGCTTGCTCCTTGCGTGACAACTGGAGTGACACGTCGGTTCCGAGTCTGCGGCCGAGCTGCAGGCAGGCAAAGGTGAGAAGGGCATCCCAGCGTGCGACAACGCCTGGGATTCCCTTGTCACTCACTCGGAGAGTGTGGGCTGACACTTGCTCACGGATCGGCACCCAGTCCGGGCCCATATCCTCGAATTCGAGTGCACCGGACCTCGGGTGCTCGAGGTAACGGATCAACTCGCCGAGAATCCACGCCTGGTCCGGATCCGACACGCCCCGATACTCCTTCTGGAGAATCGCCTTCGACACGACCGAAGACCACGACCAGTGATGGAGCGTGACCTTCTTCAGTTTCCGTTTGTCGACTGCTGTCGGATGCTGATTCGGGCTCGGTGGTATCTGGTTGCTGATCGTTATGAGCGCGTCAAAGCCTTGCTCGCGGGCCACGTCCAAGTACGCCTCGACTTGTTCGACGGTGAGTTCGTTCTTGCCAGTCTTGACCTCGACCAGTCCGACCCAAGCCCGCTTTCCACGTGTCACCCGGATCAGTCCGTCGGGCCGCCACGTCTTCTCACCGTGCTTGAACGGCACCTCGACGTACGTTTCGATGGCGCCCGCAGGCGCCCCGACTGATGACAACAGGCTTCTGCCGAATTCCTTCACCGCCGGCAGCACCGCGAGGAACGCGGACGCCGCGCGACGTTCCTGCTCCTCTGCACCGGATATCCCCGAGGTCGGAATCAGCCTCGCTTGTTGCCACGACTCCTCGACCATGAATGTCTCCTGGATCGTCGTCTTTACTCAGGCACATTAGCGAGGCAAAAGGAATCCTGGATAGCAAAGGCGACGAAAGGGCCGGCGCAGCAAGGGCCGGACTCAGCCCGCCAAAGGTCGCGACTGAAGCCACCGAAAGCCGCGACTCAACCCGGGTCAGAACAGAGCGCTGGCGAGCGCCTGACGTCCCTTGAGGACGCGCGGGTCGTCGTTGCCGACGGCGGCGAAGAGGCTGACGAGGTGCTCGCGGGCGGCGTTGCGGTCGTCGCCGGTCGTACGCCGGACGAGGTCGACTAGGCGGTTGAAGGCGTCCTCGACGTGGCCCCCGAGGAGGTCGAGGTCGGCGACGAGGATCTGGGCGTCGACGTCGTCGGGGTTGGCGGCCGCGGCCTCGCGGGCGACATTGAGGTCGGCGCCCTGGGTGCGCTTGATGAGCTGGGCGCGGGCCAGGCCCACGCCGGCCTCGGAGTCGGCGGGGTTGGCGTCGACGAGCTTCTGGTACTCCGCGATGGCGGCGTCGACGTCGCCCGACGCGAGCGCCTCCTCGGCGGGTGCGTAGCGCGGGTCGGTCGCGGGCTCCTCCCCCTCCGCCGCGGGCTCCGCGGTCTGGGCGGACTGCGGCTTGTGGCGGCCGCTGATGCCCTGGGCGGTGAGCTGCTGGCCGAGCTGGTTGAAGAAGGCGCGCAGCTCGTCGATCGGCGGCGCGCCGGGGATCGGCTGGGTGACCGGGCGGCCGTCGAGCAGGACGTACATCAGCGGGATCTGCTGGATCTGCATCGCCTGGGCGATCTGCGGCGAGGCGTCGATGTCGACGAGACCGGCGAGGAACCGACCCTCGTACTCCTCGGCGACGGTCGAGACGTCGCGCGCGAAGGTGGCGCTCTCGGGCGAGCGACCGGGCGAGAAGAAGACCAGGACGACCGGCGCGGTCATCGACGACTCGAGGACCGACTGGAAGTTCTGCTCGCTCACCTCGACCGTGTAGGACCCGGTCGCTCCGCCGCCCGAGGGTGCGCCGGGGGCACCGGGCCCTCCGGGGGCGGGCTGGGCGGGACGCTTGAGGGCCGACAGGTCGACGGCACCGGGACGGGTGAACGGCTGCTGCGACATGAGGCCAATCCTAGAGGTCGGTCCCGACGTGGTCGGAGCCACCGCGTCCGACGGAGCGGGCGTTGTCTGAGAAATTGTTAGAGATCCTGTCCAACAGGATTCCTACATGATTGTCTTGGCTCCATGAGTGAGACCTCCGTCACCCAGGACACCTCCCGCGCCTTGCCGGTGCTGGCCACCGGCACCCTCGTCGCCTCGGTCTTCGCCTGCTTCGTCGCGCAGTTCGGGGTCAGCATCCCCGCCGTGATCCAGGGCTACGTGAACGAGGACCTGCTGCCGAGCCCCACCCAGCTGACCTGGGTCTCGGACGCGTTCATGGTGCCCGTCACCCTCTTCGAGCTCACCTTCGGCGTGCTCGGCGACCTCTTCGGCCGCAAGCGGCTGCTCTGGATCGGCGGCGTGCTGATGGCGGCCGGGGCGCTGATGGCCTTCCTCACCCCCTCCGGCAAGGTCGGCGTCCTCCTGGTCGGCCAGGCGATCTGCGGCCTGGGGGCCGCGGCGCTCTTCCCGACCTCGGTGGCGATGCTCGCCGCCGGCACGCACACCGTGCGCGACCGCGCACACACGATCTCGCTCTGGGCCGCCGCCCTCACGACGGGCGGCTTCATGTCGCCCGTGGTCGGCGGACTGCTCGCCAGGATCCACCACTCCGGCGGGGAGCACGCCAGCTGGCGCTACGCCTTCCTCGCCGAGGCGGTCCTCGCCCTCGCCAGCGTGGTCATCACCCTGGCGGTCGCCAAGAACTCCTCCGCGCCCCAGGGGCGCTCGCTCGACTGGCCCGGCCAGATCACCGTCGCGATCGCGCTGTTCGCCCTGCTGTTCGGCGTGATCCAGGGCGCCGACGACGGCTGGGCCAGCGCCACCGTGATCGGCAGCTTCGTCGTCGCGGTCGTCTTCCTGGCGCTCTTCGTGGCCGTCGAGCTCCGGGTCGATCGGCCACTGATCCGGCTCGAGCTGTTCGCCAACAGGATGTTCACGGTCTCGGCGATCGTGACGATCCTCGGCATGTTCGCCTACCTCGGCACGGCGTACGCCACCAGCATCCGGCTCTCGGCCATCCAGAACTACTCGCCGCTGACCACCTCGGTCGGCTTCGTCCTGCTCAACATCATGGGCGTCGTCCTGTTCCCGGTGAGCAGCAAGATGCTGGAGCGGTTCAACCCCGGCTGGGTCCTCGCGGTCGGGATGGCCCTGATCGGGATCGGCGACGTCGTCATCTCGGCGATCCCCGCCACCCACCTGGGCCTGGCCGCCGTGGCGGTGCCGCTGCTCGTCGTCGGGGCCGGGTTCAAGACCGCCGTCACCTCGATCACCGTCGTGGCCGTCAACAGCGTCCCCACCTCCAAGGCCGGCATGGCCAGCGGCGCGACCAGCATGCTCCGCGACTTCGGCCTGACCCTCGGTCCGGCGATCGTCGGCGCCGTCGCGCTCACCAACGCGGCCAACGCGATCAGTGCGAAGATCGCCGGGTCCGGGTCGCTCGCCAGCGCGGTGAAGCAGTTCGACACGTCCGGCGACATCCCGCCGGCCGTCAAGGGCGCCGTCCACTCCGGTCCCCTCGGCGCCAACGCGATCCCGGACCCGCCGAACCCGCTGAAGGACGTCGCCTTCCACGCGCTGTCGCACGCGTACTCCCTCGGATTCCTCATCTGCGGCCTCTCGGCGCTGCTGGCGGCCCTGATCGCGGCGGTCATGCTCGGCGGCCGGCAGCACACCGCGGCGTTCGTCGAGAGGGCGGAGCTGGCCGACGTCCACTGACGGCGGCGTACGCCGAGCAGCCCCGGATCACCGTCGATCCGGTCGCGTCCATCGGTAGATCTGCCCGTCGCGGACCTCGACGTACGCCGGCGGTCGGGGACGGGGATGGTCAGCGAGGTGGGCCAGGACCTTCACCCGACCGCGGACCGAGATCTCACCGTCGGTCCAGCGGAGGTAGGGGTGGAGCAGGGGGCGTACGTCGCCGAGCCTGCCCCCGTCGATGAGCGACCACGCCCGCGCGGTCGGCTCCGGGAGGTCGGGCAGGTCGTGCAGCATCCGCGGCGTACACATCCGCCAGGCATCCGTCACCAGCTCGCGCATCTCGTCCTGGGCGAGCCGGCCGAGCCGCGCGCAGACCCACTGGTAGCGCAGGTCCGCCGTCGGCGGCAGGAAGAACGTGTCCGGGTCGGAGGCGATCAGCCCGTCCCGCTCCAGCTTGGGATAGCCGAACCCCATCGACTCCTCGTCGCGCGAGAACGCCACGAACACGATCTGGCCGACCTTGAGCTTCCAGCGACCGCGCACCTCGCGCTCATAGGCGCGCGGAAGCGCGAGCCCGACGCGGCGTACGTCGTCCGCGGTGACCATGTCCCGATCATCCGTCGGCCGAGCCCGTCGGAGCCACCGAGATCGTCTCGACGGGCTCGACGTCCGGCCTCACCGCAGCTGGCCGCGGAGACCCGCCCGCTGCACGACCCGCTGGATGGTCAGGTCGCGCTCGTCCGGCCGGCCGACGTACCTGATCGCCTTGAGGCCCTGCTCCTGGGCGGCCGACTCGAAGACGAAGTGGCCGTAACCGAGGACCCGGCCGATGAACGGCTTCTGCACCGTGATGTCGAGGACCCTCGCCAGCGGCATGGTCGCGAGGTTGGAGGAGAGGACGCCGTGGATCCGGAAGATCCGCATGTTGGTGATCACGAAGCGGTCGCGCTGCTCGCGCAGCGCGCCCCAGCCCGCGTGGACGAGGAGGCCCCAGGAGAGGAGCACGAAGAGCCAGCCGATGGTGAGCGAGACGACCGCGGACAGGATCAGCAGGGCGAGGCCGAGGACCCCCTCCAGTACGGGGCGGATGAAGGCGACCCAGTGGTGCGCCACCTCGTCGACGACGACCTCCCCCTCGTCGCGGAGGAGGTGGCGGGAGATGTCGGGAGCGCCGAAACCGGCACGGCTCACTGCGTCCTGCTCACAGGGACCCGATGAAGTCGATGACCTTGGTGAAGAGCGAGGTCAGTCCCACCCAGGCAGCACCGCCGACGTCCTTGGCGGTGACCGCCAGGCCGTGGGGATCGGTGAACAGCCAGAACCCGAGGAACACCACGAGCACGGCAAACAGGACCTTCTTCAGGTTCATGGCCGACATGATGACAAAGGCCTCCCGCAGGGTGCGGGAGGCACGCGGACCGTGTCCGATCCCCACTCAGGCGTCGAGGAGGGAGTCCGCGGCGGCGTACGGGTCCTGCTCGCCGGCGACGACCGCGGCGGCGAGGACGTCGAGCGCGTCGGCCGAGCCGACGCGAGTCCAGCGGGCCCGGAGCGTCTCGACGGCGACGGCCTCGATCTCCGCCCGCGCCCGAGTCGTACGCCGACGGGCGAGCTCCCCGCTCGACGACAGCCATTCGTGGTGCCGGTCGAGGGCAGCAACGAGGTCGGCGAGGCCCGTGCCCGACTGCGCGACGGTCGCGAGGACGGGCCGCTGCCAGTCATCGGCGCTCCGGTCGGCGAGCCGGAGCATGCTGCGCAGGTCGCGCTGCACCCGGTCGGCACCGTCGCGGTCGGCCTTGTTGACGACGTACAGGTCCCCGACCTCGAGGATCCCGGCCTTCGCGGCCTGGATCCCGTCGCCCATGCCCGGGGCGACGAGCACGACCGTCGAGTCGGCCAGCGACGCGATCTCCACCTCCGACTGGCCGACGCCGACGGTCTCGACGAGGACGACGTCGAAGCCCGCCGCATCGAGCACGCGGATCGCCTGCGGGGTGCTCCACGACAGGCCGCCGAGATGGCCGCGGGACGCCATCGATCGGATGAAGACCCCGGCGTCGGTGGCGTGCTCGGCCATCCGGATCCGGTCGCCGAGCAGGGCCCCGCCGGAGAACGGCGACGACGGGTCGACGGCGAGGACGGCGACCCGGCGGCCCTCCGCCCGCAGCTCGGTCACGAGCGCCGAGGTGGTCGTCGACTTGCCGACGCCAGGGGCCCCGGTCAGGCCGACGACGTGGGCGTGGCCGGTGTGCGGGGCGAGGGCCGCCATCGCGCGGCGGAGCGCGTCTCCCCCACCGACGGGCGCGTCCTCCACCAGGGAGACCAGCCGCGCGACCGCCCGGGGCTCCCCGCCCCGGGCCCGCGCGACCAGTTCGTCGACAGCGGCTGGGTCAGTACGCCGCAAGCTCAGCTCTGTGGGACCCGCACGATCAGGGCATCGCCCTGGCCGCCGCCACCACAGAGCGCGGCCGCGCCCACGCCGCCGCCGCGGCGCTTGAGCTCGTGGGCGAGCGTCAGCACCACGCGGGTGCCGGACATGCCGACCGGGTGGCCGAGCGCGATCGCGCCGCCGTTGACGTTGACGATCTCGGGGTCGAGGCCCAGCTTGCGGGTCGACTCGATGCCGACCGCGGCGAACGCCTCGTTGAACTCGACCAGGTCGAGGTCGGCCGCGGTCAGCCCTTCCTTCTCGAGCGCCTTCGCGGTGGCGTTGGCGGGCTGGTGCTGCAGCGAGGAGTCCGGGCCGGCGACCATGCCGTGGGCGCCGATCTCCGCCAGCCACTCCAGTCCCAGCTCCTCGGCCTTGGCCTTGCTCATCACGACCACGGCGGCGGCACCGTCCGAGATCTGCGAGGCCGAGCCGGCGGTGATGGTGCCCTCCTTGGAGAAGGCGGGGCGCAGCTTGCTGAGGCTCTCGACGGTCGTGTCGCCGCGGACCCCCTCGTCGGCGGAGACGACGATCGGGTCGCCCTTCCGCTGCGGGATCTCGACGGGGACGATCTCGTCGTCGAAGAGGCCGTTCTTCTGGGCGGCGGCCGCGCGCTGGTGCGACGTCGCGGCGAAGGTGTCCTGCTCCTCGCGGGTGAGCTTCACGCCCTCCGCGTTGACCTGCTCGGTGAGGCCACCCATCGCCTGCTTCGTCAGCTGGTCGTACAGCGCGTCGTACGCCATCGAGTCGACCAGCGCCGTGTCGCCGTACTTGAAGCCCTCACGCGACTTCGGCAGCAGGTGCGGCGCGTTGGTCATCGACTCCATGCCGCCCGCGACGACGATCTCGACCTCACCGGCCCGGATGAGCTGGTCGGCCATCGCGATGGCGTTGAGGCCGGAGAGGCAGACCTTGTTGATGGTGATGCTCGGGAGGTTCAGCGGCAGGCCAGCGGCGACGCCGGCGGTGCGGGCGGGGTTCTGGCCCGCACCCGCCTGGATGACCTGGCCCATGATCAGGTAGTCGACCTTGTCCGGCGCGACGCCGGCCTTCTCGAGCGCCCCCTTGATGGCGATGCCGCCGAGCTCGGCGGCCGACAGGCTCTTCAGCCCGCCCAGCAGGCGGCCGATCGGGGTGCGCGCTCCCGCGACGATGACGGATCCGACGGTGTTGGACATGCTGGGTCGCCTCCAAAGGCTCTGACGCTGGCAGTACGGCCGAGGGTAACGAGCGTTAACCGCGAGCGGGAGGGGCTCGGGCCCGGCCTGACTGTGCCCATGGTCACACAGTCTCGCGCGCTCAGGCGGGCCGGACCAGAGTGGACCCATGACGTCCGTGCAGATCCCCGAGCACCTCTTCACCCAGATCGACCACGTCGGCGTGGCCGTGCCCGACCTCGACGAGGCGATCACGTTCTACGAGAAGACCTTCGGCATGAGGCTCGCCCACCGCGAGGTCAACGAGGAGCAGGGCGTCGAAGAGGCGATGATCGCGGTCGGCGACTCCGACAACATGATCCAGCTGCTCGCGCCGCTCGACGACAGCTCCACGATCGCGAAGTTCCTCGACCGCAACGGCCCCGGCCTGCAGCAGCTCGCCTACCGCGTGACCGACGTCGAGCAGGTCAGCGCGATCCTGCGCGACCGCGGCGTACGCCTCCTGTACGACGCGCCCCGCCGGGGCACCGCCGACAGCCGGGTCAACTTCGTCCACCCGAAGGACGCCGGTGGCGTCCTCGTCGAGCTCGTCGAGCCGGCCGGCACCGCCCACTGAGGGACGTCAGCGCCTGACCCCGAGCATGCGCAGGCCGAGCTCGGAGTACTCCGCCGCGATCTCCTCCGGGGTCCGCGGCCCCTCGGGGTGGAACCACTGCGCGAGCGAGGTGCACATCGTCGAGATCGCCTTGCCGGCGTCGGGCGGGGACGGCGGTTCGATCACTCCGACCGCCTCGGCGGACTCGACCTCCTCGTCGAGCATCCGCTGGACCCGGTTGCGGAGCGCGGCGATCCGCCGGTACGACGCCGGCTCGAGACTGCGCATCTCGCTCGCGCCGATGAACGCGAGGTCGTTGCGCCGCGCGTGGAAGAGCGCCAGCGCCTCGATGAGCAGCGCCAGTCGCTCGCGGCCCTCGCCGCCCTCGTCGCGCGCCTGCTCGAGCCGCCAGATCAGGTCGTCCATCGTCAGGTCGAGGACCCGGACGAGGAGCTCCTGCTTGCTCGGGACGTGGTGGTAGACCCCCGGCACGCTCATCTCCGCGAGCTGCGCGATCAGCCGCATGCTCGCGCCGTGGTAGCCCACCGCGACGAAGGCCCGGATCGCACCCTGGAGCACGGCCGGCACCGGTAGCGGGGCGAAGTCGCGCCAGTGCCCGGTCGGGGATGCGACGGTCGACGCGGCGGCCGGTATCGCGCGCCGTCGGCTCCCGAGCAGCTCCTCCGGCGGAGTGTCGAGCAGCTCCGCGATGCGACGCAGACGGTCGACGGTGACCGGCGTACGCCCGCGCTCGATCGCGCTCATCGTCGCCGGGCTCACGCCGAGCCTGGTCGCGAGCTGCCGCAGCGACACGCCGGCCGCCTCGCGGCGGGTCCGCACCAGTCGACCGGTGCCGTCCGCCTCCGTCGTCGCGAGATCCATGGTGTTCAGCCTAGCCGAACACCGCGTCTCCGGGCAGCGGGTCACCGAGATGCGCAGACGGACGGCCGATCTGACCGTTGACAGCGCCACTCGCTCGTGTGACGCTGATCACCGTCTCGCCCGGCGAGCCGAGCGATCGCTCTGTCGCCGCCGCGACCCGCCCACCGACGTGCATCTACCTGCCTGGAGGATCGACGATGACCGAAGCGCCCGCGATGGAAGAGCTGCTCAAGGACGCCCCGACCAACTGGGGCAAGTGGGGTCCGGACGACGAGGTCGGCGCCCTGAACTACCTGGACAACAGCGAGGTGCTGCGCGGAGTCCAGAGCATCAGGAGCGGGTCCGTCTTCACCCTGCAGCGGCTGATCGGCGACCCGGCCGGCGACCCGGTGTGGCCGGGCCGCTCCCCCGCCACCCGCACGATGATCCTCGACGAGTCCTCCTGGGACGGCGAGGACGCGCCCGCGTTCCCCGGCGGCCTCCACTACGCCGACGACAAGATCGACGCGTTCCTCCAGGGCTCGACGCAGTACGACGCCCTCGGGCACGTCTGGTACGGCGGGCAGATCTGGAACGGCTACGACGCACGTACGACGGTCGGCGGACTGGACAGGGCCAGCGTCGAGCCGATCGCCCAGCGTGGCGTCGCCGGTCGGGGCATCCTGCTCGACATGGCCCGCCACCGCGGCAAGAAGGCGCTCGACAAGGCCGAGACCTTCACCCACGAGGACCTGATGGCCTGCGCGGAGGCCCAGGGCACCAAGATCGAGAAGCACGACATCCTGGTCATCCGCACCAACTTCCTCCAGCTCTTCTTCGAGCTCGGGAACGCCTTCTACGACGGCTTCTGCGAGCCCGGGCTCGTCTACAGCCCCGAGCTGGTGGCGTGGTTCCAGGACATGGAGATCCCCAACCTCGTCACGGACACGATCGCCAACGAGGTGACGACCGACCCCAACAACGGCACCGCGCTCCCGCTCCACTGCGCGCTGATGCGCAACCTCGGGGTCACCCTCACCGAGATCTGCGACCTGGAGAAGCTGGCCGACCACTGCGCCGAGGACGGGCAGTACACCTTCCTCTACGCCGCGGCACCGCTCAAGGTCCACCGCGCCAGCGGCTCCCCGGTCAACCCGATCGCGATCAAGTGAGAGGCGACCCGCCCGTGACGACGTACACCGAACGCCCCTGGCTGGCGCTCTATCCCTCCGGGAAGCCGGGCGACATCACGCCCGACTTCACCTCGATGCTCGACCTGCTCGCGGCGACCGTCGCGCGATCGCCCGAGGCGCCCGCGATCCACTACTTCGACGGCACACTCACCTACGCCGACGTGGACGCGCGCTCGGACGCGCTCGCGTCGGCACTGGTCGACCGCGGGTTCGCGCCCGGGGACCGGCTGGCCCTCTACGCGCAGAACGACCCGGCGTTCGTGATCGGCCTGCTGGCGGCGTGGAAGGCCGGTGGCGCGGCGGTGGCGGTCAACCCGATGAACAAGGCGCGCGAGCTGACCTACCTGCTCGCCGACTCGGGCGCGACCGCCCTGCTCTGCCTCGAGGAGCTGTACGCCGACGTGGCCCGCGACGTCGTCGCCGGCGGCGAGACCCGGGTGACGACCGTCGTCACCTACTCCGCGCTCGACGAGCAGACCCGCGACGACGAGCGGCTCTTCGCCGGGGTCACCCGGTCTCCGCAGGAGGGCACCCTCGACCTGGCCGGCCTCTTCGAGGAGTACGCCGGCCGCCGGCCCGACCCGGTCACGAAGACCGGCGACGACGTCGCGATCCTCACCTACACCTCGGGGACGACCGGGGTGCCCAAGGGCGCGATGAACACCCACGGCAACCTCGCCTTCAACGCCCAGACCTACCGCGACTGGATCGAGCTCGGCCCCGGCGACCGGGTGCTCGGCGTGGCGCCGCTCTTCCACATCACCGGGCTGGTCGGCCACGTCGCCGTCGCGATGCTGGTCGGCTGCCCGCTGGTGCTCGCCCACCGCTTCGAGCCGAACGTCGTCCTCGACGCCATCCGCGAGCACCGGCCCACCTTCACGGTCGGCTCGATCACCGTCTTCATCGCGCTCTCGGGGATCTCCTCGAAGGAGGACTGGGCGTCGTTCGCGAAGGTCTACTCCGGCGGGGCGCCGATCGCACCGGCGGTGACCGACCAGTTCGAGGAGAAGACGGGCCTCTACATCCACAACATCTACGGCCTCACCGAGACCAACAGCCCGTCCCACGCCGTCCCGCTCGGCGTGCGCGCGCCGGTCGACCCGACCTCCGGCGCCCTGTCGGTCGGCGTGCCGGTCTTCAACACCGTCGTCAGGATCCTCGACGACGACGGCAAGGAGGCTCCGGTGGGCGAGGTCGGCGAGATCGTGACCTCCGGCCCCCAGGTGGTCCCGGGCTACTGGCAGAAGCCGGAGGCGACGGCCACCTCGATCCCCGGCGGCGAGCTGCACACCGGCGACGTCGGCTTCATGGACGAGCAGGGCTGGTTCTACCTCGTCGACCGCAAGAAGGACATGATCAACGCGGCCGGCTACAAGGTGTGGCCGCGCGAGGTCGAGGACGTGCTCTACGGCCACCCGGCGGTCCGCGAGGCCGCCGTCGTGGGCGTCCCGGACGAGTACCGCGGCGAGACCGTCAAGGCCTACGTCTCGCTCAAGCCGGGCTCGCAGGTCAGCCCCGAGGAGCTGATCGCCTTCGCGAAGGAGCGGATGGCGGCGTACAAGTACCCCCGCTCGATCGAGCTCCTCGACGAGCTGCCCAAGACCACGACGGGCAAGATCCTGCGCCGCGAGCTCCGCGACGCGTGACGCGTGAGGCGTACGCCGAGCTCGTCGGGGTGCCTCGACGAGCTCGGCGTACGCCCGCGCCGGTCAGCCGGCGGGCTCGAGCTCCTCGACCTCCGCCTCGGACTCCGGCGTCCCCGGCACCTCCGTCCCGCGGATCGACTTCCCCGCCGTCTCGATGACGAACATGAGTGCGGCCAGGCCGACGGCCGATCCGGCGACCATGTAGTACGCCGGCATCAGGTCGTCGCCGGTGAGGTCGATCAGCCAGTCGTTGACGTAGAGCGCGGTGCCGCCGAAGAGGGCGGTCGAGATGTTGTAGCCGATCGCCATCCCGCCGTACCTCACATGTGCGGGGAACATCGCCGGGAACGTCGCGCTGATCGTGGCCAGCTGGGCGACGTACACGATGCCCAGGACGGCGAAGCCGACCACCGCCGGCCAGAAGCCCTGCGCGATCAGTAGGAACATCGGCACCGCGAGCACGACGAGCAGCGCGAACGAGCCGCCCCACATCGGCTTGCGCCCGACCTTGTCGGACAGCGCGCCGGCGATCGGGATGAACAGCAGCATCGCGACCTGCCCCAGGATGACCAGCAGGTCGGCCTGTCCGGCCGAGAAGCCCGCATGGTCGGTGAGGTAGGTCGGCATGTAGGCCAGCAGCGTGTAGTTGGCGATGTTGAGCGCGGCGACCAGGCCCATCAGGGTGAGGATCGGGCGCCAGTAGCCGACGACGAGGTCCTTGAGCGCGGTCGTCGCGCCCTCCTCGACCGCGTCGGCCTCCTCGAGCTCCTGGAACACCGGCGTCTCGTCGAGCTTCATGCGGACGTAGAGGCCGATCAGCCCGATCGGGCCGCCGATGAGGAACGGCACCCGCCAGCCCCAGTCGGTCATCGCGGCGTCGCCGAAGATCGCCTGCGTCAGCGAGACGACGGCGATCGCGGCGGTGAAGCCGGTGATCGTCCCGAACTCCAGGAAGCTGCCGAAGAAGCCGCGCCGCCGGTCGGGCGCGTGCTCGGCCATGTAGGTCGCGGCCCCGCCGTACTCACCGCCGGTGGAGAAGCCCTGGACGACCCGCAGGAGGACCAGGAGCACCACGGCCCAGGCGCCGACGGTGTCATACGTCGGCAGGCAGCCGACCAGGAACGTGGAGCCGGCCATCAGGACGATGGTCATCGCCAGGACCCGCTGCCGCCCGATCCGGTCGCCGAGCGGGCCCCAGAAGAGGCCGCCGAGCGGGCGCAGCACGAACGACACCGCGAAGACGAGGGCGGTGCCGACGAAGCCGGCGTTCGGGAAGAAGTTGTCGGTGATCTGGGTGGCGACGTAGGCGTAGGCGCCGTAGTCGAACCATTCGGTCGCGTTCCCGATCGCTGCGCCGGCGGTGGCCCTGCGGAGCAGGCCGGTCGGCGGGTCCTGAGGATTCGTCGCGTTCTCTGCTGTCGCATCCATGTGCCACCTGCCTACGCGACCTGACGTCCCTTCGCAAACCGGGTGGGGTACCGGACCGCCCCTCGAGGCGCGAGGATGGAGCGTTCGAAGTGGCCTCCGTCACAGCGGGTGACACTCCCTGTTACCGCTGAGTAATGTCCGGTCACAGCACCGTTCAACGCCCGGTACGCCGGGTCGACCCTCAACGACGCAGGAGCCGACGTGCAGCACATTCTCGACGCCATCCTCGCGGGCGACGCGAGCAGCGAGGACTTCGCGAGTCTCGAGATCCCCGACCACTACCGCGCCGCGACCGTCCACAAGGACGAGGTCGACATGTTCGAGGGGATGCCGAGCAAGGAGAAGGACCCGCGCAAGTCGCTCCACGTCGAGGACGTGGCGCTCCCCGAGCTCGGACCGGGCGAGGCGCTCGTGGCGGTGATGGCGAGCGCCATCAACTACAACACCGTCTGGACCTCGATCTTCGAGCCGCTCCCCACCTTCGGCTTCCTGGAGCGGTACGGCAAGCTCTCGCCGCTCGCGAAGCGGCACGACCTGCCCTACCACATCGTCGGGTCCGACCTCGCCGGCGTCGTGCTGAAGACCGGCCCCGGCGTACACCTGTGGAAGCCCGGGCAGGAGGTCGTCGCCCACTGCCTCTCGGTCGAGCTGGAGAGCCCCGACGGCCACGACGACACGATGCTCGACCCCGAGCAGCGCATCTGGGGCTTCGAGACCAACTTCGGCGGGCTCGCCGAGGTCGCGCTGGTCAAGGCCAACCAGCTCATGCCCAAGCCGGCCCACCTGACCTGGGAGGAGGCCGCCTCCCCCGGCCTGGTCAACTGCACGGCGTACCGCCAGCTGGTCTCGAAGAACGGCGGGGCGATGAAGCAGGGCGACAACGTCCTCATCTGGGGTGCGTCCGGCGGTCTGGGCGGATTCGCGACGCAGTACGCCCTCAACGGCGGCGCCACCCCGGTCTGCGTGGTCTCCAGCGAGGACAAGGCCGAGATCTGCCGCAGCATGGGCGCGGAGCTGATCATCAACCGCCGCGAGGAGGGCTACCGGTTCTGGAACGAGGACGGCACCGAGCAGAACCCCAAGGAGTGGCTCCGCTTCGGCAAGAGGATCCGCGAGCTCACCGGCGGCGAGGACATCGACATCGTCTTCGAGCACCCCGGCCGGGAGACGTTCGGCGCCTCGGTCTTCGTGACCCGCAAGGGCGGCACCATCACCACCTGCGCCTCCACGTCGGGCTTCATGCACGAGTACGACAACCGCTACCTGTGGATGAACCTCAAGCGGATCGTCTCCTCCCACTTCGCCAACTACCGCGAGTCGTGGGAGGCCAACCGGCTGATCGCCAAGGGCAAGATCCACCCGACGCTCTCGAAGGCCTACCCGCTCGAGGAGGTCGGCCAGGCCGCCCTCGACGTCCACAAGAACCTCCACCAGGGCAAGGTCGGCGTCCTGTGCCTCGCCCCCGACGAGGGCCTCGGCGTACGCGACGAGGAGATGCGGGCCAAGCACCTCGACGAGATCAACCGCTTCCGCGGGGTCTGAGCAGGCCCGGACCGGGGCCGGCCGCGGGTGACCCGTGGCCGGCCCTGTCGTCGTTCTCACAAGGGCGCCACGGTACGAGCGAGCGCCAGCGAGCGACCGTCGGCCCTCTCGTGCCGCCGCGTTCGTATCGTCTGCTCTCCCCACGGACGCGGCGGCACGAGCGATCCTGAGCCGACGGGGGGCTGGGTTGTGCGACGCTTACCGGCAAGGATGGGCGTGAGCCACCGAGCAGCAGTACGCCACGAAACACACGGAAGAGGAACCCCCAGTCATGACCAACCAGGGCCTGTCCATCTTCGACGACGAGCCGAGGAAGCCGTCGGCCGACGACACGGAGACTCAGGTTCTCCCGCGCGTCACCGCCCCGGTCGCCTCCCAGTCGCCGCTCCCGGTCGTCCGGCGCGGCGGCTACGACACCACCGCCGTCGACCAGCGCATCTCCGAGCTGACCGCTGCCCAGGCCTCCGCGGCCAACGCCCTCAAGGCGGCGCAGCAGCGGGTCGCCGATCTCGAGAAGCAGGTCGAGTCGCTCAAGTCCGAGCTCGCCGAGTCGCAGAGCCCGTCGTACGCCAGCCTCGGTGGCCGCGCCAGCGCGATGCTGCGCCTGGCCGAGGAGGAGGCCGCGGAGGTCAAGGAGGCCGCCGAGAAGGAGGCCGCCGTCATCCGCGAGCAGGCGCAGCGCGAGGCCGCCGCGACCAAGGCCGCGGCGCAGAAGGAGATCGAGGCCCTGCGCGCCTCCCACTACCGCGAGATGGACGAGCACCGCACCAAGGTCACCGCCGACGCGGAGCAGACCCGCCAGCTCGCGCTGAGCGAGGCCGACGACCACATCGCCGCGGCGCGACGCGAGGCCGACCAGCTCCGGCTGGCCGCCCAGCAGGAGGTCACCGAGCTGCGCACCGCCACCCAGCGCGAGGTGGAGAAGGCCCGGGCCGGCGCGGACCGCGAGGTCCAGGAGGCCCGCCGCATGCTCAGCGTCGAGAAGGAGCGACTCGCCCGCGAGGCGGCCGACCACCACGACGCCGCGATGGCCGAGACCCGCCGGCTCGTCGAGGAGGCCGAGTCCCGCGCGGCCGCCGCCGAGGAGCGGGCCCGGGTCGCGACCCAGCAGATCGCCGACCAGCGCGCCGCCGCCCAGCAGGAGTCCGACGGGCTCCTGAGCCGGGCCAAGCGGGACGCGGAGTCGCTGCTCGCCTCCGCCCGCGCCGAGGCGGACCACATCGCCTCCACCGCCACGCTCGAGGCGGAGCGGGCCCGCGCCGTCATCCAGGCCGAGCTGCAGCGGCTCACCAAGCGCCGCGACGCGATCGCCGTCCAGCTCTCCTCGCTGACCGAGCTCGTCGCGGGCTTCGGGCGCAACGACGACGCCGAGGACGAAGACGAGGCCTCCACGGCGGACTCGGACGACGCCGACGCCGCGTCGGCCGAGGTCACCGCCGCCGCACCGGCGGCCGACGACGCCGCGACCGAGGCCGACGACGCCGACACCGACACCACCGACGAGACCGCCGAGGACGCGAAGGCCTCCGCGGAGACCACCGAGTGAGTGACCCGGCGGCATCCGCCGACGAGACCGCCGAGCCGTCCCAGCCGTCCGAGACGACCGGGACGGCCGCCGGCGGAGAGCCCGCCGACGAGGCTGTCGGGCCGGGCACCGACGCGGAGGTCCTCGGGACGCCGGGGCCGCCGTTCTCACGACGGGCGCCGTACCTCGTCGGGCTGCTCGCCGGTCTCGGGCTGCTGACGGCCTGGGCCATCGGCAACATCGTCATGGCGATCAGCGGGGTGATCGTCCAGGTCGTCGTCGCGCTGTTCATCGCGGCCGGGATCAACCCGATGGTCGTCTTCCTCGAGCGCCGCGGCATGCGGCGGCCGTACGCCGTCCTGACCGTCATCGTGGTGGTCCTGGCGGTGGTCGCGCTCTTCGTCGTGGCACTCGTGCCGGTCATCAGTGACCAGGTCGCCCGGATCAGCGACAACGTCCCGGACTGGCTCGACCGGCTGGAGCACAACCAGAAGATCCAGGACCTCGACGACGAGTACCACGTCCTCGACAAGATCAAGGACTTCGTCACCAACGGCGACTTCGTCAGCTCCCTCTTCGGCGGCGTGCTCGGTGTCGGCCTGGCGGTGCTCGGCTTCGTGCTCAACGCCTTCGTCATCACGGTCCTGACGCTCTACTTCATCGCGTCGTACGACAAGACGAAGAAGGCGCTCTTCAGCCTCGCTCCGGCGTCCCGACGCGACCGCGTCAGCAAGCTCGGCGAGCGGATCTTCGAGGGCATCGGCGGCTACGTGTCCGGCGCGTTCATCGTCGCGCTCTGCGCCGGGCTCTCGTCGCTGGTGTTCCTCTTCGTCGTCGGCATGGGCGAGTACGCCGTGGCGCTCGCCTTCGTCGTCATGCTGACCGACGTCATCCCGATGATCGGCGCGACGATCGGCGCGGTCATCGTGTGCGCGATCGCGTTCGCCACCGACGTGAAGACCGGCATCATCGCGGTGATCTTCTACATCGCCTACCAGCAGGTCGAGAACTACGTGATCTACCCCCGGGTGATGTCGCGCTCGGTCGACGTCCCCGGCGTGGTCACCGTCATCGCCGCGCTGGTCGGCGCGTCGCTGCTCGGCGTCGTCGGCGCGCTGCTCGCGATCCCGACGGCCGCCGCGATCCTCATGCTCGTGCGCGAGGTCTTCGTGAGGGCGCAGGACGAGCGGTAGCCCGACCCTCAGTGCCAGGCCCGCACGGACGCCGACGCCTGCTCGGCGGCGCTGAGGACGCGGGCGACCAGGTCGCGGCGTACCTTCTTCGTCGGCATCCTCGATGACGGCAGCGCCACGTTGATCGAGGCCACCGGCGCCCCGACGGTGTCGGTGACGGCCGCGCTGACGGCGCTGACGCCGTGGGTGCCCTCGCGCACGTTCATGGCGAAGCCCGCGCGGCGCACGTCGGCGAGCTCGTCGAGCAGCTGCTGCCGGCTCTGCACCGTGTTGCCCGTACGCCGCTCCAGCCCGCGCCCGGCGAGCCGACGCTCCAGCTCGTAGTCCGAGAGGTGCGCCATCATCGCCTTCCCGGCGGCCGTCGCGTGCGCGGGCATCAGCACGCCGACCCGGTCGGCGACGCGGACGACCTGCTCGCTCTCGATCCCGTCGATGAACCTCACGTTGTGGCCCTCCAGCACGCACGCGCTCACCGTCTCCCCGGTGTCGGCGGCGAGCGCCTCGAGGGCGGGACGCAGGGCGAGGCGCAGGTCGAAGCCGCTCCGCGCTGCCTGACCGATCTCGCGCAGCACCGGCCCGGGGAGGTACGGCGCGCCGCGCGCGGCCTGCTCCGCGAAGCCCTGTGCCGACAGCGAGCCGAGCAGCCGGTGCGCGGTCGACGGCGCGACGCCGAGGAGGTCGGCGACCTCGGAGACCCGCAGCGCGCGGTGCTCGACGAGCAGCCTGACGAGCTGGAGGGCGTTGTCGACCGAGCTATGGGGTCGTTTCGGCATAGCGGAATCGTAGGCGCCAACGGTTCCGCTTGGGCGAACGGGCGTGCTGTGCTCTTCAGTGAGACGGGGGTCACATCCACTGCACCAGGAGGAGAGCATGTCGACAACGGCCGGTCCGAGCCGGTCCGAGCGCCGCGGGGCCCCGACGGACGCCGTCGAGGAGCTGCGGACGGCACGCTTCGGCCGATTCCACGTGCTGCTCGTCGCCGCCGTCATGCTCGCGACCCTCTTCGACGGGTACGACACGCTCAACCCGTCGTACGTCATCCACTTCGTCGCCGGGCCGTGGGGGCTCAACCACAGCAACACCGGCTTCCTGGTCTCCTCAGGGCTGATCGGGTTCCTGGTCGGCGCGCTCGCGCACGGCCCGATCGCCGACCGGGTCGGCCGTCGGCCGGTGCTGCTCACCGCCCTGGTCGGCTCCGGGATCTTCAGCATGCTCACCGCGGCGCTCGCGGACGGGTTCGCATCGTTCGTGACGCTGCGGTTCCTGACCGGGCTGTTCCTCGGCGTGATCATGCCGCTGGGCACGGCCTACATCAACGAGTTCACCCCCGCCCGCTCCGCCAACCGGGTCGTCATCATCGCGATCTCGGGCTACTGCCTCGGCGGGGTCGCGGCGTCGCTGGTCGGCATCTACGCGACACCGCACCACGGGTGGCACGTCCTGTACTGGATCGGGGGCGGCTCCGTCCTCCTGGCCGCGCTGATCGCGCCGGTGCTGCCCGAGTCGGTGCAGTTCCAGGTGCTCCACGGCGACCATGCCGGGATCGCGCGGACGCTGGCCCGGATCCGCCCCGAGCGCGCCGCGGCGTACGACGGCGCCGTCTTCGCCCGACCGCGCGAGCGCGCCGCGACGGGCGAGATGCTCCGGACGCTCGTCAGCGCGAACTACCTGCGCACCACCATCGGCCTGTGGGTCTGCGCGTTCATGGTGCTGTTCTGCATCTACGGCCTGTCGGGCTGGCTCCCCGAGGCGATGGAGGAGCGCGGCAACGGCTTCGCGGCGTCGTTCGCCTTCCTGACGATCCTCCAGACGGCCGGGATCGTCGGCGGGATCGTCATCGGCGTGCTCTGCGACCGCACCCGGCTCGGCCTCCCCGCCGGCATCGCGATCCTGCTCGGGATCGCCACCGTCGCGGTCGCGCTCGTCGGCATCGGGACCGGCGCTGACGGCGACCTGGTCATGGTCGGCTTCGCCGGCTTCGGGATCATCGGCGGCCAGGCCGTCCTCGACACCCTGGCCGCGCAGAGCTACCCCGCCCACCTGCGCAGCACCGGAACCGGCTCGATGTTCGGCGTCGGCCGGGTCGGCGGCATCCTCGGTCCCTACCTCATCGGCTGGATCCTCGACTGGACCGACGGCCGCACCTGGCTGGTCTTCGTCGCGATCGGCGTCGCGACGGCGCTCGGCGCGGCCACGATGGCCGCCCTCGCGCTGCGGCGTACGCCGGTCCGCGCTCCCGACATCCCGCTGCCCGGCCCCGCCACGGCGCCGGACGCGATCGCTCCCGACGGCGTCACCGCCCACTGAAGCCCCGGACCACTGAGGCCCGGACCCGCACGACCCCAGACGAGAGGACACGATGACCACCACCGACACCCCGCCGACCACCCTCGCCACCGGCGGCTCGGCCGGCTACCGGCGGATCGCGACCGAGGAGGCCTGGGGGCCGCGCGAGATGTTCGACCTGTACCGCCGACTGCTCGACGAGCGGAAGGGCGGGACCGGGTTCCACAGCCTGATGGGGCACTACCTCGCCAGCGACGCCGAGCGGCCGCGGTTCGTCCGCGACCGGCTGCAGGACATCGGCGAGCAGCGGCTGGCCGACATGGACGCGACCGGCATCGACCACGCGGTCCTCGCGCTCACCTCGCCCGGCACCCAGGTGCTCGAGCCGGACGCCGCCCGCGAGATCGCGACGCTCTCCAACGACCTCCTCGCCGAGGCCTGCCGCGCGCACCCCGCCCGCTTCTCGGGGCTCGCGGCGGTCGGCTTCGAGGACGCCGAGTCAGCGGTGAAGGAGCTCCAGCACGGCGTCGGCGACCTCGGCCTGAAGGGGCTGATCTGCAACTCCCACATCCGCGGCCACTACCTCGACGAGCCGCAGTTCGCCCCGATCCTCGAGGCGGCCGAGGCGCTCGACGTACCTCTCTACCTCCACCCGAACACCCCCAACGACACGATGATCGACACGCTCACCGCGTCGGGCCTCGACGGGGCGATCTACGGGTTCGCGGTCGAGACCGGCATGCACCTGCTGCGGATCATCACCTCCGGCGTCCTCGACCGGTTCCCACGGCTGCGGATCGTCGTCGGCCACCTCGGCGAGGCGCTGCCGTTCTGGCTCTACCGGCTCGACTACATGCACCGGGGGCAGGTCGTCTCGAACAGGTACGACGCGATGAAGCCGCTGGAGCTCACCATCCCGGAGTACTTCCGCCGCAACATCTGGATCACCACCAGCGGCATGCCGTGGGCGCCGCCGATCATGTTCTGCCGCGAGGTGCTCGGCGCCGACCGGGTGATGTACGCGATGGACTACCCCTATGAGTACGTCGCCGACGAGGTCCGGATGCAGGACGCCCTACCGCTGAGCGACGCCGAGAAGATGGCGTTCTTCCAGGACATCGCGATCGACGTCTTCGGTCTCGACCGAGCGGCGATCCTCGCCGGATAGGGCTCAGTCCCCGCTCACGCCGATCCGGTGGCCTCCGGCGTGCCCGGCGCGGCCACGCCGCTCTCGCCGAGCCTGACGGCGACGACGCCCGCCAGCACGAGGAGGCCGCCGGCGAGCTGGACGGGTCCGGGGAGCTCGCCGAGCAGCAGCCACGAGAACAGCACGGCGGCCAGCACCTCGAAGAGCCCGAGGAAGGAGGAGACTCGCGAGCCGAGTCGCCGGCCGGCGACGACGCCGGTGGCGTACGACAGCGCCGCCGTGACGACGCCGAGCAGGAGGAGCGGCAGCCACCACGGCGTACGCCCGTCGGCGAAGGCGACCTCTCCCCCGCCGCCGTGCAGCGGCATCAGCCCGGTCACGCCGAGGAGCGCGAGCCCGGCGGCGCCGACGACGAGGCCGAGCCAGGCCAGCGCGAGCGGCGGGAGGCCGGTGGTGTCGTCGCCGTTGATGACGAAGTACGCCGTGACGCTGACCATCGCGCCCACCGCCCACAGGACGCCGGCGACGCTCACGCTCGCGCCGCCGACGAGGTCGAGCACGAGCACGAGGCCGACGACCGCGAGCGCCGCACCGAGGAGCGTCACGCGGCCGGGCCGGTGGCCGTGGCGCAGCCACATCCATGCCACGACGAGCAGCGGCGCGGCGTACTCGATCAACAGGGCCGGCCCGACCTGCATGTGGCGGACCGCGGAGAAGTAGCAGAACTGGCAGGCCGCCACCGCCATCACGCCGTAGACGAGGACCAGCCCGACGTTGCGGCGTACGGCGGCGGCGCGGCCGCGCAGCGACGCGACGCCGAGCGGGGCGAGCACAATCGCCCCGAGCGCGACCCGCACGAGGACGACGGCGCCGGGGCTCCAGCCGGTGTCGAGGAGGCCCCGGGCGAGCGGCCCTGACAGCCCGAAGCTGGTGGCCGAGACGAGCGCGGCGAGGAGGCCTGCGCCGTCCCCGCGGGCGACTCGGATCTCGGTCACGTCATCGGCAATAGCGCTCATGGCAAGTGACGCTAGAGTCGGCGGGTGTAATCTGTCAACATGGTTTTCGCTCATGACGTGGAGGTCGGGCTCCAGGCCGCCGCGGCGCTGGTCAACTCGGCCGTGTCCCCGGACACACTGACGTCGGTCGCCGAGCTGGACGCGTTCTTCGACCGGTTCGACTACACCGGCCGGCACGACCGGACGTCGGCCGAGCTCGACGAGGTGCGGGCGCTGCGCGGTCCGCTGCGCACGCTGCTCACCAGCGACCGCGACGACGCCGTCGACCTGGTCAACGGCATCCTCGCCGAGGCGCAGGCGGTGCCGCGGCTCGTCCGTCACACGGCGTACGACTGGCACATCCACGCGACCTCGCCCGAGGATCCGCTCGCCCGCCGGATCGCGGTCGAGACGGCCATGGCGATGATCGACGTCATCCGCGACGACGAGCTGTCCCGGCTCGGGATCTGCGCCGACGACGAGTGCGACGGCATCGTGCTCGACCTCTCGCGCAACCGGTCGAAGCGGTACTGCTCCACCGCCTGCACGAACCGCAACGCGGTCGCCGCCTACCGCGCCCGGCGCTCCACCGGCTGAGGCAGCCCGATCCGCCCGCCGGCCGCCTCGGGCGGCTCGCTGAGCACGGCGGCGATCCGCGCCGCGACGTCCTCGGGGAACAGCGCCGACCGGCCGGCGACGACGTGGACGCCGAGGATCTCCTCGGTCGCCCGCAGCCGCCCCTCGGCGTACAGCTCGTGCCAGATCCACAGCAGCTTGCCGGTGGCGCCGATGACGCGGGAGCGCACCTCGAGATCGACGCCGGCGGGCACCTCGGCGAGGTACCTGACGTGCGCCTCGACGGTGTAGAGCGAGGCGTCGTACGCCGACCGGTGCTCCTCCCCCAGGCCGACGGCCGCCATCACGGCGTCGGTGGCGTGGCCCAGGACGAGCACGTAGTAGGCCTCGCTGAGATGGCCGTTGTAGTCGATCCACTCCGGCCGCACCGGCTCGCGGTGGACGGCGAGCGGGTCGGCCGCGACCGGGTCAGGCACGCCCGAGCGCCCGGAGGATCGCGATGACGCCCCGGTCGCGCTCGGCGACGAGGTCGTCGATGCTGCGTCCGTCCGCCTCCGCCTCGCAGCCGCCGACCATCGCGGCGCGCAGCTCCGGGGTCAGCTCTGTCGACTCGAGCCGGGTCCACGGCGACTTCAGCGACGGCCCGAAGTGGTCGAGCATGTGGGCCATGCCGCCCTGTCCGCCCGCGAGGTGGAAGGTCAGGCACGGGCCGTGGATCGGCCAGCGCAGCCCCGGCCCGTCGGTGATCGACAGGTCGATCTGCTCGACCGTGGCCTCCCCCGCGGCGACCATGTGCAGCGCCTCGCGCCACATCGCCTCCTGCAGCCGGTTGGCGATGAAGCCGGGGACCTCCCGGTCCAGGGTGATCACCGACTTGCCGGCCGCCCGGTAGAACGCCGCCGCCCAGTCGACCGTCGCCGCCGACGTACGCTCGCCACCGACGACCTCGACCAGCGGGATGAGGTACGGCGGGTTGAACGGGTGCCCCACCACGGTGCGCTGCGGCCGGGCGCACCGCACCTGCATCTCCGACATCCCGTAGCCCGAGGTCGAGGACGCGATGACCACGTCCGGCTCGGCGAGCTCGTCGATGCGGGCGAGCAGGTCCCGCTTGAGCTCGAGCTCCTCCGGCGCGCTCTCCTGCACGAACCCGGTGCCGGCCAGGGCCTCCGCGAGGTCCGCGTGGACGCTGAGGTTGTCCAGCGAGGCCCCATCGGCGAGACCCAGCTCGGTGAGGGCCGGCCACGCGCTGGACACCAGGTGCCGCAGCCGCGGCTCGGCGTCCTCGGCCGGGTCCCAGGCCCGGACCCGGTAGCCGTGAGCGAGGAAGTACGCCGCCCAGCCGCCGCCGATGACGCCGGCGCCGACGCAGGTGACGGTGGTGATCTCGGACGGGGCCATCGCCCCGCCCGTCACAGCGCACCCCGCGGGGCGAGGTCGAGGATCTCGCGGGCGTCGTCGGGCGTCGCGACCGACGCACCCATCGACTCGATGATGGTGCGGGCCCGCTCGACGAGCTGGGCGTTGGTCGCCTTGACCCCCTTGGCCAGGTAGAGGTTGTCCTCGAGGCCGACCCGGACGTGGCCGCCGAGCAGCACCGACTGCGCCACCCACGGCAGCTGCATCCGGCCGAGCGCGAACGACGTCCACACCGCCCCCTCCGGCAGCTGGTCGACCATCGCCGCGAGGAGGCGCGGGTCGGCGGGGGCGCCGTACGGGATGTCCATGCAGAGCTGGAACATCGGCGGCGGGTCGATGAGGCCCTCCTCGACGAGCTGACGGGCGAACCACAGGTGACCGGTGTCGAAGATCTCCATCTCGACGCGGACGTCGAGCTCCTGGATCCGCTTGGCGCCGTCGCGCAGGATGTCGGGGGTGCTGACGTAGACCAGGCTGCCCTCGCCGAAGTTGAGGCTGCCGCAGTCGAGCGTGCAGATGTCCGGCTTCACCACACCGACGTGGGCGAGCCGCTCCACGCCGTTGACGAGGTCGGTCCCCGGCAGGATCGTGGTCGGGTCCGCCGGGTCGAGGTAGAGGTCGCCGCCCATCCCCGCAGTCGTGTTGATGACGACGTCCACGCCGCTGGCGCGGATCAGCTCGACGGCCCGCTCGTACAGCCCGACCTCGCGGGACCCCTGGCCGGTCCGCGGATCGCGGACGTGGACGTGGACGATGGCGGCGCCGGCCTTCGCCGCCTCGATGCCGGACTCGGCGATCTGCTCGGGAGTCACCGGGACGTGCTCGGACTTGCCGACGGTGTCGCCGGCCCCGGTCAGGGCGCAGGTGATGATGACGTTCCGGTTCACCGGAGACCTCCTGGGGTTGTGCTGTTGGTGCAGGTACGCCGGCGCGGAGGCTGGTGCGCTACCGGTCGACGACGTCGATGCGGGGGCTGTTGGCGAGCAGGGTGCGGGTGTAGTCCTCCTGCGGGGAGTCGAGCACCCGGGCGACCAGGCCGGACTCGACGATCCGGCCCGCGTTGAGGATCTGGACGCGGGCCGCGATCGAGCGGACCAGCGCGAGGTTGTGGGTCACGAAGAGCATCGAGATGCCGCGGCTCTGCCGCAGCTCCTCGAGCAGCGCGACGATCGAGCCCTGGACCGAGACGTCGAGGGCCGAGGTGATCTCGTCGCAGACGAGGATGTCGGGCTCGGCGGCCAGCGCCCGGGCGATCGCCACCCGCTGCCGCTCGCCGCCGGAGAGCAGGTGGGTCTTGGCCCGTGCGACTGCGGGCCGCAGCGCCACCGCGTCGAGGAGCTCGGCGACGCGGTCGCGGGCGGCGCGCCCCTTGGCGACGCCGAAGAGCTCCATCGGGCGGCGGATGATCTGCTCGACCGTGAGCCGCGGGTTGAGCGACTGGTAGGGGTTCTGGAAGACGTACTGGATCCGCTTGCGGTCCTCCGCCGAGCGCCGGCGCGACCCGTGCCCCACCGGGTGGCCGTCGAAGTCGATCGTGCCCGTCCAGTCCTTGTGGAGCCCGCCGACGCAGCGCGAGATCGTCGTCTTGCCCGATCCCGACTCCCCCACCAGCGCGACACACTCGGCTCGGGCGATCTCGAAGCCGACGTCGAAGACGACCTGCTTGCGGCCGTAGAAGACATCGAGACCGTCGACCTTGAGCACCGCCTCCCGGACCCGCTCGGGATCGGCGTCGGGCACGCGGCCGACGTTGATGTCCCAGGGCGGCAGCTCCTCGGCGCGCACGCAGCGTACGACGTGGGCGTCGCCGATGATCAGGCGCGGCGGCTCCTCGGCGCAGCGGTCCTGGGCGTAGGCACAGCGGTCGCGGAAGCGGCACCCGGTCGGCCTGCTCCCGGGCGACGGCGTGTTGCCCGGAATCCCGCCGAGAGCCCGTGCCTGCGACAGGTGGGGGATCGCGTCCAGCAGGGCGCGGGTGTAGGGGTGGCGGGGGTCGGTGAAGATCGCCTCCCGCGGACCGATCTCCACGATGCGGCCGGCGTACATCACGGCGACGCGGTCGGCGATGTTGGCGATGACGGCGAGGTCGTGGGTGACGTAGAGGGCGGCCACCTGGTGGCTGCGGCAGAGCTGGTTCATGCTGTCGAGCACCATGCCCTGGGTGGTGACGTCGAGGCCGGTGGTCGGCTCGTCGAGCACCAGCACATTCGGCCTGGGCAGGAACGCCATCGCCAGCGCCACCCGCTGCACCTGACCACCGGAGAGCTGGTGCGGGTAGCGGCGCAGGAACCCGTCGTCGTCGGGCAGGCCGACCTCGACCAGCGCCGCGCGGGCCCGCTCGTCGCGCTCCTGGGCGGTGCCGATGCCGCGCAGCTCGAGGAGCTCCACGATCTGGCGGCCGATCCGGATCGCCGGGTTGAGCGCGGACGCGGGGTCCTGCGGCATGTAGGCGATCTCCGTGCCGCGCACCATCCGGACCTCGTTCGTCCCGAGGCCGAGGATGTCCCGGTCGCCGAGGAGCACCTTGCCGTTCTCGACGATCGCCCCGTCGCGGCAGTACCCGAGCATCGCGGTCCCGACGGTGGTCTTGCCCGAGCCGGACTCGCCCACCAGCCCGACCACCTCGCCGGGCGAGAGCAGCAGGTCGATGTCGTCGACGACGTCGACGCCGGGTCGAGCGGTCAGCCCCACGCGGAGGCCCTCGACGCTGACGCCGTACGCCGGCGTGGTCTCCTCGACGGGCTCGGTCGTCGTCATGAGTCGCTCCTCGTCGCCGCCATCCGGCTGATCCCGTCGGCCATCAGGTTCGTCCCGATCGCGAAGATGCCGATCATGATCACCGGGGCGAGGACCGCCCAGGGCTGCACGAGCAGCGCCAGCCGGTTCTCGTTGATCATCTGGCCCCAGTCGGCCGCCGACGGGTTCGTCGAGAAGCCGAGGAAGCCGATGCCGGCGACCATCCCGATCGAGTAGGTGAGCCGCAGCCCGGCCTCCGCGAGCAGCGGCGCGGTCATGTTGGGCAGGATCTCGGCGAGCAGCACCCGGGTGCGGGACTCGCCCAGGGCCTCGGCCGAGGCGACGAAGTCGCGGCCGACCAGCCCGATCGCGACGCCGCGTGCGAGCCGGGCGACGCGCGGTGCATGGGAAATCCCGACGATCGCGACGATCATCCACCACTTCGGCTCGTCGACCGAGGCCAGCACGAGCAGGGCGAGCAGGATCTGCGGGAACGCGAGCGCCACGTCGTTGAGCCGCATGATCAGCTCGTCGAGCCAGCCGCCGACGTACGCCGCGATGATGCCGATCAGCACCCCGACGACCATACCGACGAGGGTGCAGAGCAGCGCGATCACGAGGATCGAGCGGCCGCCGTGGAGCACCCGGCTCCAGACGTCCTCGCCGAGGTAGTCGGTGCCGAGCCAGGAGCCCTCGTGGGTGAACGGCCTGCCGACGATCGTCTGCTCGCCGTACGGCGCCACCCACGGCCCGACGACGGCCACCAGGACGACCACGAGGGTGATCGCGAGCCCGACGGCGAGCCGCGGCTGGCCGAGGCCGCGCCTGACCCGGCCGCCGACTCCGCTCACAGCGGTCATGACGCTCATGACGAGATCTCCGTCCTCGCCTTCGGCGTGAAGAGGATGGCGAGCACGTCGGCGACGAGGTTGACGACGACGTACACGGCGGCGATGACCATGCTCAGCGCCTGGACCATCGGGAAGTCGCTGTTGGTGACGCTGTCGACGAGGCTGGCCCCGATGCCCGGGTAGGAGAAGAGGTACTCCACGATCACGACGCCTCCGGCCAGCCAGGCCAGCTGCAGCGCGATGACCTGGATGCCGGGCACGACGGCGTTGAGCAGGGCGTGCCGGCGGAGCACGACCCGCTCCGGGACCCCCTTGAGCCGGGCCAGCTCGACGTAGTCGCTGTCGAGCACCTCGAGCAGGGTCGCGCGCAGGATCCGGATGATGTACGGCGCGACGGCGAGAACGAGCGTGATCACCGGTAGCACCATCGACACCGGGTGGTGCCACGGTGCGGAGCCGCCCTCGCTGATCGTCACGGCCGGGAACCAGTGCAGGACGGTGGTCGACAGCAGCGCCACCAGCAGGATCCCGATCACGAACTCGGGCAGCGCCGCGAGCCCGAGCAGGCCGACCTGGACCCCCTGGTCGAGCTTGCCCTGCCGGAACCGCGCGCACAGGAGGGCGACGCCGAACGAGACCGGTATCGCGACGATCGCGGCGGCCGCGACCAGCACCGCGCTGTTGACGATCCGGTCGCCGATGAGGCTGCTGACCGGCAGGTTGTTGGAGACCGAGGTGCCGAGGTCGCCGGTGAAGAGGCCGCCGAGCCAGTCGAGGTAGCGGTGCGGCCAGGACCAGTCGAGGTGGAGCTGCTCGCGCAGCTGCGCCACCCGGCCCGGCGATGCCTCGTAGTCGCGGCCGAGGATCGCCCGCACGGGGTCACCGAGCGCGGTCGTGGCGGCGAAGACGAGCAGCGACACGAGCCAGAGGGTGAGGACGGCGAGCCCGATCCGCCGCAGCACCCAGCGGACCCAGGCGCCGCCGACCGGCGCCGACCGCGCAGGCGCGGTCGGCGTCGGTGCCGGGACGGCGGTGGCGGTGTCGGTCACGGTGGCTTCCTGGTGTCGGTGGGCTCAGCGGCAGGGGTCTAGACGAACGAGACCTTGTGGAACTTGTACGACGAGCAGGGCAGGTAGCGGTGGGGCGTCAGCCCCGTCACGAGGTTGGAGTAGGCGTCGACCTGGCGCCGGAAGCCCCAGATGATGTAGCCGCCGGTGTCGTACTCGATCTTCTGCGCCTGGTGGCACAGGTCGGTGCGCTTCGCCTCGTCGGGCTCGCGGCGGGCCCGGGCGATGAGCGCGTCGAACTCGTCGTTCTGGAAGTGGCACTCGTTGTAGGGAGAGTTCTTCTGCGCGCACTGGGCCACCTGCGGGATGTAGTTGCGGGTGTTCCAGAAGTCCTGGGCGAAGTTCCAGGACAGGTAGCGGTCGCCGTAGAAGATGCTGCCCTCGGTCTTCCGCAGGCGTACGTCGATGCCGGCCTGCCGCGCCTGGCTCACGAAGAGGTTGGCCGACTCGACGCCACCGCTGCCGACGGCGTCTGAGGTGACCAGCTCGACCTGGAGGTCGGCGTGGCCCGCCTGGCGCAGCAGCGACTTCGCCTGGTCGATGTCCTGGTGGCGCTGCGGGAGGCTCTTGTCGTACGCCGGATCGAACGGCGCGTAGAGGTCGTTGCCGAGGATGCCGTAGCCGCTGAGCGCCTGGTCGATCATCTGCTGCCGGTCCACGACCATCCGCAGCGCCTGCCTGACCCGGACGTCCTTGAACGGCGCCACGTCCACGCGCATCGTGAACGGCACCCACGCGCCGGTCTCCGAGATCAGCGGCGAGGCGCCCTGCCGGTGGATCGCGTCGACGAGGTACGTCGGCAGGTTGTCGACCACCTGGACCTGACCGGCCAGCAGCGCGTTGACCTTCGCGGCGTCGTCGCTGAAGTCGTAGATGTAGAGCTCGTCGACCCACGCCGGCTCGCCCCAGTAGTCGTCGAACCGCTCGAAGCGGGAGACCAGCCCGGGCGTGAACGACTTGTACTTGAACGCGCCGGTCCCGACCGGGTTCTTCAGGTCGAAGTCGGTGGGGATGATGCCGACGGTGTACTCCGCGAGCAGCTGGTCGAGGACGGCGTACGGCGACTTGAGCGGCAGCTCGATCGTGCGCTTGTCGCGGACCTTGGCGTTCTTGAGGTCGAGGATCGCGGCCAGCTCGACGCCGCCGGGCGCGGTGTTCTTCGGGTCCGTCACGCGACTGAGGGTGTGGAGCACGTCCGCGGGGGTGAGGTCCTTGCCGTGGTGGAAGGTGACGTCCGGCCGGAGCCGCACGGTCCACACGGTCGCGTCCCCGTTCGGCGTCACCTCGGTGGCCAGCCCCGGGGACACCTGGTACTTCGCGTCCCAGAGCAGCAGCGGCTCGTAGAGGTTGTTGCAGCGCGAGATGTCGGGGTTGGTGACCGGGAAGTGCGGGTCGAGGGTATCGGTGAGACCACCGCCCGTGGCGCCCTGGCTCAGCACGCCCCCGCGCTTGCGCGGGGCGGATGCGTCGACCGGCGCGGTCTGCACGCCGCAGGCGGTGAGGGCTCGCGCGGCGGCCGCGCCGCCCACCGCGGTGGCGGTCCACCGGAGTGCGTCGCGGCGCGAGATCTGCTTCCCGGACTGCGCCTGGGATGCGTATTCTGAGCGTCGGTTCGTCATGCGAGCACCTTTCGCGCGATGCGAACCTATTGGCCGGTCGTCGGCGGGGTCAAGGGCCAACGACCGGTGAAAAGGAGGTTTCACCGACATGGCCGACGAGGGTGCCCGCCGCTCGGGAAGGGTCCAGTCGGTGGAGCGCGCCTCCGCGCTGCTGCGGGCCGTCGCCTCGGCCGCGTGCCCTCGCGACACCACCGTCCGGGAGCTCGCCGAGGCGTGCGGGCTCCACCGGGCGACCGCCTGGCGGATCCTCACCACCCTCGAGGCCGACGGGCTGGTGCGCCAGGACCGGGTGACCGGGCAGTGGTCGATCGGCCCGGGCCTGCTCGACCTGGTCGGTGCGTACGACACCGACACTCTCGTGCGCGACGCCGGGCCGGTCCTCGAGCAGCTCGCGCGAGACACCGGCGAGACGGCCGCGATCGCCTTCCCCGCCGCGGGCCGGCTGCGGTACATCGAGGAGGTCGAGCCGGCCTCGATCGTCTCGGTCCACTGGAAGGGCCGGACGGTGCCGCTGCACGCCACCTCCACCGGCAAGGCGCTGCTGGCGTACGCCGGCGACGACTTCGTGGACAGTGCGCTGCGGATGCCGCTCGAGGGGTTCACCCCGACGACGATCACCGACCCGGCCGAGCTGCGGGCGGTGATCGGCGAGGACCGCGCGCGGGGCTACAGCGTCTGCCGGGGAGAGTACGAGGTGACGGCGTACGGCGTGTCCTCGGCGGTCCTCGACCGCTCCGGCCGGCCGCTCGCGGTGCTCAGCATCTGGGGCCCGCGCCACCGGCTGCCCGAAGAGCGGTTCGCCGAGCTCGGCGAGCTGGTCGTCGAGGGGGCCACCGCGCTCTCCCGGCCGCGCTCGGGCGCGTCGGCCGACTGACCGTCCGCCGGCCCGGCCGGCCTATCCCGTCGCCGTCCGCACAAGGTCCAGTGCGTCCTTCACCGTCCCGGCCGGGTCGGTCACCGGGAACAGCACCTCGCGGATCACCCTGTCGGGGCCGACCAGCATCGTCAGCCGCTTGAACCTCGACTCGCCGCCGGCACGGAAGGTCGGCAGCCGCAGCGCGGCGGCGAGGTCGAGCCGCTCGTCCGAGACCAGCGGGAAGGGCAGGCCGAGGTGGTCGGCGAGCGCGTCGAGCTGGTCCTGGCGCTGGGTGCTGACCCCGACGACCTGCGCGCCGGCGTCCCGGAACTCGGCGTACGCGTCCCGGAAGGTGGTCGCCTCGAGGGTGCAGCCCGCGGCGCCCGGGATGTCGCCCCAGCCGGGCGGGTAGAACCGCGTGCCCGGCGGTGCGGCGCCCGGGAAGAAGTACACGACCGTCGAGCCGGCGTGCGCGAGCGGATCGGGACGGAGCTGCGGCACGGCGCGCCCGACGAGACCTTGCGCGCGGCGCGCCTCCCCCGAGTCGGGAGCGCTGCTCGCGTCGAGGCTCCCGTCGCCGAGGACGTAGCGGGTCCCCCAGTCCTGCAGCGCGACGAGGACGGGGAGCAGCCCCCTGCCCTTCTCGGTGAGGTGGTACTCGAAGCGTGGCGGCCGAGCGGAGTACTGCCGCCGCTCCACCACCCCGTCCGACTCGAGCGCGCGGAGCCGCTCGGCGAGGACCTTGCGGCTGATCCCGAGGTCGGCCCTGAGGGCGTCGAACCAGTGGAGACCGCCGGCGACGTCCCTGATGACCAGCAGGGTCCACCAGTCCCCTACGACCCCGAGAGCCTGCGCGATCGCACAGTCGGGGTCGACCGCCTCCACGTCCCGCACCGAGGCCCCCTTCATCGTTCCGACCCTGCCATGGTAAGAGTTAGTTTCGAAAAGGAACTTACTCCGAGGAGCAAACGGTGGACCTGCGCGACGTGCCGCGAACCGTCTGGGTCCTGGCCGTCGGCCGCTTCTTCGGCTCCGCGTCCTCCTTCCTGATGCTCTTCCTGACCCTGTATCTGACGGGTCCGCGTGACCTCGCTGCGCCTCTCGCCGGTCTGCTCGCCGGCGCATACGGCGTCGGCATGCTGCTCGGCAGCTTCACCGGCGGTCGCTGGGGCGACTGGCTGGGGCACCGGCGCGTGCTCGTGTGGTGCTCGACCGCCGCCGCAGTGGGCGTGGCCTCGGTCCCCTGGCAGCCGGTCGGCGTGCTCGCCGTGGTGCTGCCGGTATCGGCGTACCTCGCCGCCACCGCCTCGGTCTCTTCGGGCGCCATGTCGGCGCTCGCGGTGGAGCGCGGGGACCGGCGTACGTCGGTGGCGATCGGGCGGGCGTTCTCCAACGCCGGGTTCGTGCTCGGTCCGCCCTTGGGCGCGGTCATCGCCGCCCACTCCTACGGCGCCCTCTTCGTCGTCGACGGCGCGCTGACCCTCGCGGTCCGCTTCGCGACCGTCCCCGCCCTGCCGCGGGAGGCGGGGACCCGCCCCGCGCCCGCCGGTCCGCGTCCGAGCATGTGGCAGGCGCTGAGGGCCGACCGGGCGCTGCTCGGCTTCCTGCCGGCCGTCGTGCTCGCCGACGTCGTCTACCGCCAGCTCTACACGACCGTCCCGCTGCGGCTGCGCGACGCCGGCGAGCCGGTCGGCCTCTACACCGCGATCATCGCACTCGGCTCCGGCCTCATCCTCGCCCTGGAGGTCCCGGTGGCGCTCCGCCTGCGACGGCGGTCGGCGTACCCGATCATCGCCGCCGGCTACGCGCTGGTCGGCCTCGGCATGGTCGGCTTCGGGCTTCCGGTCTCGGTCGCCACCGCGACGCTCGCGATGGTCGTCCTCACCGCCGGCGAGATCCTCTACAAGACCACGGCCACCGCGCACGTCCTCGACGCCGCCCCCGACCACCTGGTCGGGCAGTACCAGGGCCTCTACACCGGCGCCGCGACCAGCGGCACGATGCTCGCCGCGCCGATCGGCACGGCGGTGTACGCCGCAGCGCCGGCGCTGCTGTGGCCCGGCTGCCTCCTCGCCTGCCTCGTCGCGGCGGGCGTCGTGCTCGCCGATCGGCTGACGAGCCCGTCCCCGCGCGATCTGCCGGAGCCGGAGGTCGTCGGCGAGCCGCCGCGCAAGGTCGCCGGATGACCGGCCTCATCGCGAAGCTCAGTACGACGGGACGAACCGGCCCGGCACCTTCACGCCGGCCGGGGCGTGGAGCACGGCGTTGACGCCGTCGACGGCCCAGGGCAGGACGTCCGCGGCGGTGAGCTCGTGCTGCGTGCCGTCGGGTGCGGCGATGCTCGGGCAGCTGAGGTCGACGACGTAGTCGCGGTGCGCGGGCCCGCTGCTCAGGCGGAGCAGCGCCCACTCACCGCCGCGCGCGGCGTAGCAGCTGTACTCCCCCAGCGGCTTGGCCGCCGCCACGGCGTCGGCGAGCTGCTTGGCCGGACCGGACTCGAGGCTCTGCTCGTAGAGCAGGTCGTAGTGCGACATGCTCGCGTCCGCGGCGTACGCGCAGACCGTCATCGACTGCGGGGAGAAGAGCGGGGCGTCCTCGGCGCTGCTGCCGACGACGGGCGGCGAGTCGAGCCGCGCGGAGCACTGGCCGTGCGCGGGGGCGGCCGAGTCGAGGATCTGGCGGCGCAGGGTGTCGTCGCGGGTCGCGACGGTCACCGTCTCGTCGCCCACCGCGATGGTCTCCTGCGTCCAGCCGCCGCCGAGCTCGACCGTGCCGGTCGGCTGGTTGGAGCCGAGCCAGACGTACGGCGCGGTCGGCAGCGGCTGGGTGCCGGGGGTCGAGGTGGGGCAGCGCGGGATCTGCGAGACCGGCCGGCCGACATACCCGTGCACGGCCTCGCCCGGCGTACGCCGGTGGCCGTCCGCGCCGACCCGCTCGTCGACGCCGCACGCCGGCGGCGCCGCTCCCCAGCCCCAGTCGGAGGGGACGTAGACCATCACGTCGTGCCAGACCTCGAGCCGGAAGCCGGCCGGGCCGGCATCGGCCGGCTCGCTCGCCGCGGGGGTCGGCGACCCGTCGTCGCGGCCGTCGACGACGGCGAGGGTCCCAGCGACCACAGCGACCACGGCGGCTGCTGCGGCGCCGCCGACGAGGCGGGAGCGGCGCGCGTGGCGTCGGCGGCGTACGGCCTCGGTCCGGGCGCGGTCGGCCACCGGCACCGTCACGTCCGGCTCGCCGGCGAGGTGCTGGAGGCCTGCCCGGAGGACCTGCTCGAGCTGCTGGTCGGTCGGCTCAGTCATCGGAGAGCTCCTTGCGCAGGGCGACGAGGGCACGGTGGACGTGGGAGCGGGCGGTCGCCTCGGAGCAGCCGAGCAGGTCGGCGATCTCGTCGTAGTCGCGGTCCTCGTAGTAGCGGAGCACGACCGCGGCACGCTGCTGGCGGGGCAAGCCGTCGCACACGCGGCGTACGGCCTCGGTCAGGGCGACCTCCTCGGCCGGGTCCCCGTCGCCCTGGCCGCGCGGGTCCGAGCCCCTGACGTCGGCGACCGGCCACTCCCGGCGCCGGCCTCGGCGCCACAGCGAGACGTGCTCGTTCGCGACCATGCGGCGGACGTAGGCCTCGGGGTCGTCGGCGCGTACGACGTGGTCCCAGCGGACGTACGCGCGCTCCAGCGCCGACTGCACGGCGTCCTCCGCCTCGGCCTGGGTGCCGGTGACGAGGTAGGCGAACCGCAGCAGCGCCGGCGCCCGCGCCTCGACCCACTGGTCGAAGCTCGGCGCCGTCGCCGGTCGCTCCGTCACACCCACATCCACGCACGACTGACGCCGCTGCGCGAGCGTTTGTGGCAGCCGGGTTCGACTCAGTCGCCGAGGAACTGACGCAGGGCCGCGGTGAAGACGTCGGGCCGCTCGGAGTGCAGCCAGTGGCCGGCGCCCTTGATCGTGACCTTGCGGTAGTGCGGGAACCAGCGCCGCATGGCGTCGGCGTACTCGTCCTTCACGTAGCCCGACCGCTCCCCCGCGAGCCAGAGCACCGGCCCGTCGTACGGCGGGGTGCCGGCCAGCCGGTCCTCGGGCCAGCCGCCGATCTCGGCCAGGCCGCGGGCGAGCACGTCGAGGTTGAGCTGCCAGCGCCAGGAGTCGCCGTGGCGGCGGAGGTTCTGGAGCAGGAAGCCGCGGATGGTGGGGTCCGGCACAGCCGGCTCGAGCAGCCGGTCGGCGTCCTCGCGCCGCGTCACGGCGTCGAGGTCGAGCGACTGGAGCGCCGAGGTGTAGGTGACGAAGTCGCGGGCGGTCGGGTAGGCGACCGGCGACATGTCCGCGACCACCAGGCGCTCGACGAGCGAGGGATGGGTGAGGGCGAGCAGCATCGCCACCTTGCCGCCCATCGAGTGGCCGACCACCGCGGCCGGGTCGTCCTCGGACCCCTGCGCCTCCACCAGCTCGGCGACGTGGTCGGCGACGTCGAGGTAGTCGAAGCGCTCGGACGACGGCGACCGTCCGTGGTGGGGCAGGTCGACGAGGAGGACGCGGTGACGGTCGGCGAGCGCCTTGCCGATGGTCGTCCAGTTGCGGCCCTGCCCGAACAGGCCGTGGAGGAAGACGACCCTGGTCCCGGACTCCCCCATCGTCAGGGTGTGCAGGGAGGGCCGGGTCACACCCGTCAGCGTAGTGGGGTCACCGGTCAACAGAAGCAGACGGGGCCGCTCACCGCACGTCCGGTTCTGTCAGAAGTCGAACCCGTCGAAGAGGTCGCCGATGCCGTCGCCGATGTCGCCGATGCCGTCCCCGATGCCGCCGATCAGGTCACCCATCCCGTCACCGATGCCCTCCGCGAGGCCGCCGAGGCCCCACAGGATGTCGTCGGCGAACATGCCCACGAAGAGCCACTCCATCGGCCCGAAGCCGGAGAAGTAGCCGCGCGCGTACGGCTGGTACTGCCGTCCGCCCTGCCAGTACGGCACCCGCTGCGGGCCGACCATGACCTGCCGGATGTCGGGCATGGCGCCGACGCGCAGCCGGTCGGCGTCGAGGGCGCACGCCGGGACCTGCTTCACGGTGCCGTCCGGAAAGGTCCAGGACACGTCGGTCTTGGAGATGCCGTGGCGCGGGTCGAAGAAGCAGGGCGCCCGCTTGGTCGGCAGCGGGTCGCCCTTCACCCGCGCGCGCACGCAGTCGATCGCGTAGCGACCGTCCTCGACGATGCTCGTCACGTGGGAGATGTCCTCCGGCTTCGCCATCGCGTCGCCGGACTGCTTGGCGGCCTCGTAGGCGTCGAGCGCGCGCTGGTAGTCGGCCCGGGCCGCCGTGTCCAGCTCGGTCCCGGCGAGCTCGAGGTCGAGCCGCTGCAGCTCCTCACCGAGGGCGGTCACGTCCTCGAAGGCGAGCCTCTTGACGGGCTCCAGCGCCTGGCGCTTCCGCTCCAGGGCGTTGGCCTTGCTGCGCTTGTTGGCCATCACGATCGCCACCACGGCGGCGACGACGACCAGGAGGAGGACGATGCTTCCCATGGCCACAGCCTACGGTGCCGGTGGTCGCCCGGCGGCCGCCGTCATCCGGGCGCCGGCCTGGGCGACGTACTCGCCCAGCTCGGCCGGCTCGAGCACCTCGAAGTCGATCCCGAGGAGGCCGAGGTGGAGGGCCAGCGCCCAGAGGTCGTGCGCGCCGGTCTCGAGGACGCAGTGGTCCTCGCCCTCGGGCGTGATGCCTCCGATCCAGGCCGGGATCCGTTCGCGGGCCGCCGCGGCCGGGGCGCGCAGCCTGATCCGCGCGGGATGGGCGTACGACGACGAGCTGATCGCCCGCTGCACGAACTGCGCCGGGTCCGGATGGTCGCGCGGCCGGTAGCGCAGCGTCGAGGTGCGCAGGTCGCGCAGCCGGTCCAGCCGGAACGTGCGCCAGTCGTCGCGATCGAGGTCGAACGCCATGAGGTACCACCGCCGGCCGGTCGCGACCATTGCGTAGGGCTCGACCCGCCTGACGGTGGCCGCTCCGTCGCGGGCGTCGTAACCGAACTCGACGCGGAGCCGGTCCCGGGTCGCCTTGGCGAGCTGGAGCAGCGCATCGGCGTCGACCTCGATCCGGGCGCCCTCGAGGGTGGCGATCGCGTCGTGGAGCGCGCGCACCTCCGCGCGCAGCCGGGCCGGGAGCACCTGGTCGAGCTTGGCGAGCGTGCGTACGGCGGCCTCGGAGGCGCCCGCGACGGTGCCTCCCGCAGCGAGCCGCAGCGAGACCGCCGTCGCGATGGCCTCCTCGTCGTCGAGCAGCAGCGGCGGCAGCGCCTTGCCGGCGCCGAGCTGGTAGCCCCCGCCTACGCCCTGGGCAGCGTTCACCGGGTAGCCGAGCGACCGCAGCCGCTCGACGTCGCGGCGGATGCTGCGCGTCGTCACCCCGAGCCGCTCGGCCAGCTCAGGGCCGGTCCACACCGGTCGCTGCTGCAGCAGCGCGAGCAGGCGCAGCACCCGCTCCGTCGTACCCGTCTCGCTCATACCATCAGCCTGTCACAGCTAGCGGACCGAATCTGTCCGCTAAGGGAGGTTGACTGGGCCCATGACCGAATGGAACGCACTCCTGCGCGAGCAGCTCGAGTGGCACTGGACCCACCAGCTGAGGCCCCGCCTCGAGGGCCTGACCGACGACGAGTACTTCTGGGAGCCGGTCCCCGGCGCCTGGAACGTCCGTCCCCGCGGGACCTCCACCGCTCCGATGGCCGCCGGTGGCGGCGACTACACCATCGACTGGGCCTTCCCGGAGCCGGAGCCCGCGCCCGTGACCACCATCGCCTGGCGGCTCGGCCACGTCGTCGTCGGCGTGCTCGCGGCGCGCAACGCGTCGCACTTCGGCGGCCCGTCGGCGTCGTACGAGACATGGGAGTACGCCGGCACCGCCAAGGAGGCGCTCGACCAGCTCGAGACCCAGCTGGCGAGCTGGAGCGCCGGCGTGGCCGACTGGGGCGATGACCGGCTCGTCGAGCCGATCGGCCCGGCCGAGGGTGCGTTCGCCGAGCTTCCCAAGGCCGCCCTCGTCCTCCACATCAACCGCGAAGCGATCCACCACCTGTCCGAGGTCGCGCTGCTGCGCGACCTCTACCTCCACACCAGCGGAAGGACCCTCTGACATGCCCGCACACGCCCCCGTCGCCCCCGACGAGCGCTCCGCTCTCGTCGGCTTCCTCCACCAGCAGCAGGACGCGTTCCGCAACGCCGCCTACGGGCTCACCGATGCCCAAGCGGGGATGAAGTCCTCGCCCAGCGAGCTCCGGATCGGCACGCTCGTCAAGCACCTCACTCTCGTCTCCGAGGACTGGCTCGCCATCGCCCTCGCCGCACCCGAGAAGGCGCTGGAGCACTCCGGCGAGGAGGCCTACGAAGAGTGGCTTGCGGCGTTCCGCTGGGGCGACGACGAGACGCTCGAGGCCGCGCTGGCGGCGTACGACGACGTGTGCGGCCGGGTGCTCGACGCCGTCCGCACGCTCGACCTCGACACGCCGGCGCCGGTGCCCGACGCGCCGTGGTTCCCGAAGGACGTCGAGGCCTGGTCGGTGCGCTGGGTGTGGTTCCACCTCTTCGAGGAGCTCGCCCGCCACGCCGGCCACGCCGACATCATCCGGGAGGGCATCGACGGCGCCCAGATGATCGAGCTCCTCGCCGGCCGCGAGGGCTGGCCCGAGACGCCGTGGGTCAAGCCGTGGCAGCCGCCGGTCGGGGTGTGAGGCCCGGCCGTCAGTCTGCGGCGTTCTCCTGCAGCCAGTGCTCCAGCCGCCGGTCCGGGACCAGCCACATCAGCGCCACCAGCACGTAGGGCACGATCGAGAATCTCGGGGCGACGAAGGCCAGACCGATCCCGCACAGGTAGAGCACCGGCGAGATCTTCCCCTTGACGTCGCGCCCGAGGGCCTCGGCGAGCCGCTTGCCCGACGGCAGCCGCTGGATCGAGAGCTGGAGCAGGTAGTACGCGACGGCGGCCCCGAGCAGGTTCGCGCCGTACAGGATCGCCGGGTCACGGGTCACGTGCTCCTCGTCGATCCACGCCGTCGACAGCGGGAAGAGGGAGAGCCAGAAGAGCAGGTGCAGGTTGGCCCACAGCACGATGCCGTCGACGTGCTCGACGATCTGGAACAGGTGGTGGTGGTTGTTCCAGTAGATCCCGACATAGATGAAGCTCAGCAGGTAGGTGAGCAGCGGCAGGCCGGTCTCGTGCACGAACGCGTCGAAGGTGGGCTCGTCGGGCAGGTGCAGCTCCAGCACCATGATCGTGATGATGATGGCGAGGACGCCGTCGCTGAACGCTTCGAGGCGACTGCTCTGCATGCCCCGATGATCTCAGCCGGCGCCGGCGGGGGCCGGCTGGGCGCCGTCCCGCGAGTCGCCGGCGTCCTCGGCGGTGAGCGGCTGGGCGATGCTCTCGAGCGAGCGCCCCTCCGCGCGTACGCCGAGGAACGCCTCGGCGATCCCGCCTGTGACCATCAGCGCGGCGCCGACGAAGTAGCCGACCGCGATCCCCGTGATGTCGCTGCTCGCCGAGGCCCGGTCGATGAGCCAGCCGAAGAAGAGCGGGCCGGAGATGCCGCCGGCCGCGGTGCCGACGGCGTAGAAGAACGCGATGCACAGCGCCCGGGTCTCCATCGGGAAGACCTCGCTGGCGGTGAGGTACGCCGAGCTCGCGCCGGCCGAGGCGATGAAGAAGACCACGGCCCCGGCGACCGTGAGGGTGATCGCCGACAGGCTGCCGAGGAGGACGCCGGTGACGGCGAGGAGCAGCCCGGAGACGACGTACGTCCCGGTGATCATCCGCACCCGGCCGACCCGGTCGAAGAGCGGGCTGAGAGCGAGCGCCCCGGCGAAGTTGGCGGCCGCGAACACGGCGAGGTACCAGCCGGCCTGCTTCACCCCGAGGAAGGTCGTGAGCGTGTCGCCGTAGGTGAAGAAGAACGCGTTGTAGAGGAACGCCTGGCCGATGAAGAGCGCCAGGCAGAGCACGGTCCGGCGCGGGTAGAGGGTCGTGACCGTCCGCGCGATCGTGCCGAACCCGATCGAGCGGCGCTGCCGGATCGTGATCGTCTCGTCGACCCCGCGGAGCCGCTCCCCCGTCTCCTCCGCGACCCGCTGCTCGACCCCGCTGACGATCCGCTCCGCCTTGTCCTCGCGGCCGTGGATGAAGAGCCAGCGCGGCGACTCGGGCACGTTGCGCCGGACCAGCAGGATGCCGACCGCGAGCGTCGCCCCGAGCGCGAACGCGATCCGCCAGCCCCAGGCCGCGTCGACGATCGTCGGGTCGAGCAGCGGCACCGTCAGCAGCGACCCGAGCGCGGCGCCGACCCAGTACGACCCGTTGATCGTGACGTCGACCCGTCCACGGTAACGGGCCGGGATCAGCTCGTCGACGGCGGAGTTGACCGCGGCGTACTCACCGCCGATCCCGGTGCCGGTGAGGAACCGGGCTGTGAAGTACCACCACGGTGCCGGCGCGAAGGCGGTCAGCACCGTCGCGCAGCCGTAGACGCCGAGCGTGACCAGGAAGAGCCGCTTACGACCGAACCGGTCGGTGAGCTGCCCGAAGACGAGCGCGCCGAGGCACGCCCCCGCGACGTACGCCGCACCCGCGAAGCCGACGTCCCAGCTGCTCATCCCGAGCCCCGTCGAGGGCGAGCGGAGCGCGTCGGACATCGAGCCGACGATCGTCACCTCGAGGCCGTCGAGGATCCAGACGGTGCCGAGCCCGACGATCACCATCCAGTGCCAGCGCGCCCACGGCAACCGGTCCAGCCGCGCGGGGATGTCGGTGGTGATGCGGCCGGTCTCGACACTCATGCCGAGCCGGTACCCGGCCCGAGGCGCGGGCACGTGCCGGCCGGCGTACGCCGGTCAGCGCTGGCTGTAGTCCCGGAAGCCGCGGCCGGTCTTGCGGCCGAGGTAGCCGGCGGTGACGAGGTGCTCCAGCAGCGGGGCGGGCGCGAAGCCGGGCTCGCGGAACTCGTTGTAGAGCTCCCGCTCGATGGCGAGCGAGACGTCGTTGCCGACCACGTCGAGGAGCTCGAAGGGACCCATCGGCAGCGCGCAGCCCAGCTTCATCGCGGTGTCGATGTCGTCGGCCGTGGCGTAGTGGGCCTCGAGCATCTTGACGGCGTCGTTGAGGTAGGGGAACAGCAGCGCGTTGACGATGAAGCCGGCCCGGTCCCCGCACGAGACGGGGTGCTTGCCGACCTTCTCGCAGAGCCCGCGGACCGTCTCCGCGACCTCCTCCGAGGTGGACACCGTCGAGACGACCTCGACCAGCTTCATGACCGGCGCCGGGTTGAAGAAGTGCATCCCGACGACGTCCTCGGGCCGCTTGGTGACCTTCGCGAGGGAGATGACCGGGAGCGAGGAGGTCGTCGTCGCGAGGACCGCACCCTGCTTGCAGATCTCGTCGAGGTTCTCGAAGAGGGCGGTCTTGGCGCCGAGCTCCTCGGCGATCGCCTCGACCACGATGTCGACGGAGGCGAGGTCGTCGAGCCGCGTGGTCCCGGTCAGCCGGGCGAGGATCTCCGGCTTGGCATCCTCCTCGAGCTTGCCGCGCTGGATCGCCTTGTCGAGCGACTTGGTCACGGTCGCCACCACGCCGTCGACCTTCGCCTGCGAGCGGCCGACGAACACGACGTCGTACCCGGCCTTGGCGAAGACCTCCACGATGCCGGTCGCCATCGTGCCGGTGCCGACGACGCCGACGGTCGAGACCGGGCGGGCCAGGTCGTGGGCCGCCCCGGACGCCGGGGTGAGCGCGTCGTCGACGACGATCGGCGAGTCCGGCGCCTCGTAGGTGTAGAAGCCGCGGCCGGTCTTCCGGCCGAGCATCCCGGCGGTGACCATCTGCTTGAGGATCGGGGCCGGCGCGTGCAGGCGGTCGCGGCCCTGGCGGTACATCGTGTCGAGGATCTCGTAGGCCGTGTCGAGGCCGATCAGGTCGAGCAGCGCCAGCGGCCCCATCGGGTAGCCGCAGCCGAGCCGCATGGCGGCGTCGATGTCCTCCCGGGTGGCGTAGTGGCCCTCGTACATCGAGACCGCGTGGTTGAGGTAGCCGAACAGCAGCGTGTTGGCGATGAAGCCGGCTCGGTCGCCACAGACGACGGGGCTCTTGCCGACCTTCTCGACGAGGGCGCGTGCGTCGTCGAGGACGTCGGGCTCGGTGACGACGGTGCGGACGATCTCGACGAACCTCTGCACCGGTGCCGGGTTGAAGAAGTGCACACCCACGACCCGACCGGGGTGCTTGCTCGCCGTGGAGATCTCCGTGACCGAGAGCGAGGAGGTGTTCGTGGCGAGGATCGTCTCGGGCGAGACGATGTCGTCGAGCGTGGCGAAGATCGACTTCTTGACCTCGAGCGACTCGACGACCGCCTCGACGACGAAGTCGGCGTCCTTGAGCGCCGTCGGATCGGTCGCGAAGCTGATCCGGCCGAGCAGCGTCTGCTGGTCCCCGGTGGACAGCTTGCCGCGCTTCACGGCGCGGTCGGTGGAGTGCTGCAGGTGGGCCCGGCCGCGGTCGACGGCCTCGTCGTTCTGCTCGACGCCGACGACGGTGAACCCGTTGCGGGCGAAGACCTCGGCGATCCCGGCACCCATGGTGCCGAGGCCGACGACGCCGACGGTGGAGAAGGTGCGCGCGCTCATGACCGGCACTATGCCACCCGCCACATCGGTCGTACGCCGCGGCCGCCCCCACGCGCAGCCGCGGCGTACTCCCTCGGGACCGCTCCCTCGGCGGTGGACTGGGGCTCACCTTGTGAGGCCGGACGAGGGCCGACCGGGCCGGAGGTCAGTGCGCTCATGCTGCGGAAGCGTGCCGCAATTTGCTACTCGTTGGTAACCCGATCGGCTGTGAGACGCGCCACCATGAGGACCCGACGGCCGTGCCGGTCGAGCCCGAGGGCGCGCTCCACCTCGACCAGCCGGCGGTGGAGTGGCGCGGCCGGCTCGGCCTCCACGAAGCCGCAGGTCGCGTAGAAGGGGGCGTTCCACGGGACGTCGGCGTACGTCATCAGGCTGATCCGCTCGTGGCCGCGCTCCGCCGCCCCGGCCTTGGCGGCCTCGACCAGCGTCCGGCCGTGGCCGCGCCGCTGCCGCTCGGGCCTCACCGAGACCTGCTCGAGGTGGGCCCACCCCTCGAGCTCCAGCACGTGGACGAAGCCGACGGCCGGCCCGCCCGCCTTCTCGGCGGCGACCAGCAGGAAGCCCGGCTCGGCGGCGCGGTGCTCCCCCGACGGCGGCGGGTCCCAGCCCGGGTCGTGGCCGAACCAGTCGGCGAACTGCCGGTCGCCGGCCACCTCGATCTCGGCGAGCACGAGGAGGTCGGCACGCGTCGGAGGGCGTACGAACGTCACGGCGCTCACTGTAGATTCAGGCCGCGTGAGACTCGTCGTCGCAACGTGCCAGGTCGACTACGCCGGACGCCTCACCGCCCACCTGCCGATGGCCACCCGGGTGCTGATGCTCAAGGCCGACGGGTCGGTGCTCGTCCACTCCGACGGCGGCTCCTACAAGCCGCTCAACTGGATGTCGCCGCCGTGCACGCTCAAGGAGGGCACCGCGGAGGACGGCCGGGTGGAGTGGACCGTCACGAGTCAGAGCTCGACCAGAGGGCCGGACGACACGCTGCGGATCCTCATCGACGAGATCCACCACGACACCTGGCACGAGCTCGGCGTGGACCCCGGGCTGCAGAAGGACGGCGTCGAGAAGCACCTGCAGGAGCTGCTCGCCGAGCATCCCACCACCTTGGCGCCGGGCCTGACGCTCGTACGCCGTGAGTATCCGACCGCGATCGGTCCGGTCGACCTGATGTGCCGGGACGGCGACGGCGTCTCGGTCGCGGTCGAGATCAAGCGGCGCGGGGAGATCGACGGCGTCGAGCAGCTGACCCGCTACCTCGCGCTGCTGAACCGCGACCCGCTGCTGACCGTCAACGGCGCGGTGCGCGGGATCTTCGCGGCGCAGGAGATCAAGCCGCAGGCCCGGGTGCTCGCGACCGACCGCGGGATCACCTGCACCGTCGTCGACTACGACGCGCTGCGGGGTCTCGACGACCCCAGCGACCGGCTCTTCTGAGCCCGTGTCACACTTCCGCCCATGTCAACCCACGGGAGCGGGTCAGGCATGGGGGTACGCCGACTTGAGGACGACGTCAGCGCCGTCTACGAGATGATGGGGCACCTGCTGACGATGCAGCAGATGCACATCGCCGAGTTCCGGGCCGTGCAGGCCCGGGTCAGCAGCGTCGACCGCAAGATCGACGCCACCGACGCGCGGATCGAGGCGATCGAGCGCCACCTGGACGCGCTCACCCGCTACCTCTCCGAGCTGCTGATCAGGCTCGACGCCTGAGGCGGCTGGGCCCGGTCCCACCGGCGTACGCCGCTCAGACCGCACGCAGCCTCTGCGCGTCGTCGTAGGCCACCAGCTGGACGAGCCGCGCGCGGGTCTCCTCATCGCGCGGGGAGTAGACGGTCATCCGGGTGAAGCCGTCGTTGCCGACGGCGAACCGGGTGGCGGTCAGGTGGAGGTCGCCGACCGGGCTCTTGAAGTCCTTGGCCGGCACGGCGCGGTCGACCACCTCGTGGCGGCGCCAGATCGCGTCGAACTCCTCCGACGCCTCGCGGAGCCGCTGGACCAGCTCGGTCCACAGCGGGTCGTCGAGATGCTGGGTCATCGCTGCCCGCATCGTGCCGACGAGGTGGGTCGCCGCCTCCTCGCGCTTGCCGTGGAGGCAGAGGTCCTGCCAGTAGGGGTGGGTGAAGAAGAGCCAGGCGTGGTTGCGCTCGCCGGGCTCCATCGAGTCCAGGTCGCCGGCCATCCGGTTGTAGGCGCGGTTGTAGGCGAGGATGTCGTAGCGCTGCGACAGCACGACCGCGGGGAACGGGTCGAGCTGGTCGAGGATCTCCGCGCCGGCGGTGCTGATCGTGGTGCACTGGCTCGTCGGCCCGACGACGGTCACGCCGGCGAGCTGGAAGAGGTGCCAGCGCTCCTGGTTGTCCATCTTGAGGGTCCGGGCGATCGCCTCGAGCACCTGCACGGAGGCGTTGATCTCCCGGCCCTGCTCGAGCCACGTGTACCACGTCACCCCGACGCCGGCGAGCATCGCGACCTCCTCGCGGCGCAGCCCCGGCGTACGACGCCGGCCTCCGGCCGGGAGGCCGACGTCGTCGGGCGTGATCCGCTGTCGACGGGTCCGCAGGAAGTCGGCGAGCTCGGTCCTGCGGGCGGTGGCACTGGACGTCATGCCACTATCGTCACCCTAAACGGAGACGGTTTCCAGGTAGTGCCAGTACCAGGATCACCAGGCTCTCACCACCAGGATGCGAGGGCGCGGATCGTGGATGACATGGCAACCGACCTCACTCTCCCCGGCGCCTCCGCCGCCACCGCGGCCGAGCCGCGCCGGATGCACCCGGTCGCCCTCGCCGCCGCACTTATGGCGGTGATGGTGCCGGTCATGTCCTTCTTCAGCGTCAACGTGGCCCTCGGCGAGATCGGAGGCGAGCTGGACGCGTCAGCCGGCATGCTGCAGCTCGTCGTGGCGGCCTACGGCGTCGTCTACGCCTCGCTCGTCGTCATCGGCGGCCGGCTCGGCGACTCCTTCGGCCGCAAGCGGATGCTCATGGTCGGGCTGGTGCTCTTCGCCCTGACCAGCTTGCTCTGCGCCGCCGCCCAGAGCCCGATCCAGCTCGTCGGCGCCCGGTTCGTCCAGGGCGTCGCCGCCGCCTTCGTGATGCCGCAGGTGCTCGCGACCATCCACGCCAGCACCGACGGCCACCACCGCGACCGCGCCATCGCGTGGTTCGGCGCGACCGCCGGGATCGCGACCAGCCTCGCCTTCCTGCTCGGCGGCAGCCTCTCCGACTCCACGCTCGGCTGGCGGGCGATCTTCTGGATCAACGCGCCGATCGCCGCCGTCGTGCTCGTCGGCATCGCGCGCTACCTGCCCGAGAGCAAGGCTCCGAGCCGGTCGCAGCTCGACCTGGTCGGCGCCGCGCTGCTCGGGGGCGCCATGACGCTGCTCATCCTCCCGCTCACCGAGGGCCGCGCCCTCGGCTGGCCGACCTGGACCTGGATCTGCCTCGGTGCCTTCGTGCCCGTCGCGGTCGCCCTCGTCGGCTGGCAGACGCGGCTCGAGCGGCGGGGCGGTCTCCCCCTCGTCCCGCCGACGCTCTTCCGCTTCCGCAGCATCGGCGTTGGGCTCGGCATCGCGGCACCGTTCTTCGTCGCCTTCGGCGGGTTCATGTTCATCTACTCGCTCGTCGCCCAGGTCTCCGGGATGACGCCACTGCGGATTGGCGTGAGCCTGCTGCCGATGTCGATCGCCTTCCTGGCCGCCTCGCTCCTCGCCGGCCGACTCGTGCCGCGCTACGGCGCCTCGGTGCTCACGGTCGGCTCGGTCATCGCCGTCCTCGGGTACGCCGCGGTCGGCTGGACCGTCGCGCACACCGACGGCTCGTTCACCCTCGGCGACCAGTTCGTGCCGATGCTGGTGGGCGGCTTCGGGCTCGGCCTGGTGATGCCGCCGCTGATGGGCATCGTGCTGAGCCAGGTCCACGGCCACATGGCCGGCCTGGGCAGCGGCCTGCTCATCACCACGCAGCAGGCCTGCCTCGGACTCGGCTCCGCAGTGGTCGGCTCGATCTACCTGTCCTGGGGCGGCGCCGACGGGTTCGCCGGTACGGCGTACCTCCTCGCCGCGGTCATGCTCGTCATCGCCGGGCTGACGAGGCTGCTGCCTCGCGCACGAGCGTGACGACCTCCTCCGCGCATCCCCAGCTGAGGGTGACCCCGGCGCCACCGTGGCCGTAGCAGTGCACGACCCGGCCCTCGCGCTCCAGCCGGACCGAGGGCCGGGCCGGGCGCAGCCCGACCCGGTGCGTCCGCACCGTGGCGTCGGCGATCTGGGGCACGGCCTCGGCGGCGCGGGCCAGGATCGTGTCGGCGACCACCGGGTCCGGCGTCAACTCCTCGGCGTGCTCGACGGCCGTGCCACCGACCAGGATGTCGCCCCCGCGCGGGAAGACGTAGACCGGCCCGTCCGCGGTGTCGGACTCCAGCCACTCGGTGAGTCCGCACTGGTCGAGGACGACGACCTGCCCCTGCACCGGGAAGACGCTGCCGTCACCCACCAGCTCGCGGGCGCCGAGCCCGGTGGCGTTGATGACGACGTCGCCGTCGAGGGCGTCGAGGTCGCTCACCGTGGCCGTGGTGATCGTCCCGCCGGCGTCGAGGACCCGCTGCTCCAGCCAGGCCAGGTAGACCGGCATCTCCACCACCGGGGAGGTGAACGTGATGCCGCCGTCGTGCCGGACCAGATCGGTGACGGGCGCCGCCCACCACAGGTCGTCCTCGGGCGCAGCCATGGTGCCGCGCGCCATCCGGACCCCCGACTCGGGCGCCTCCTGCGCCAGCCGGGCCAGCTCGTGGAAGGAGTGGGTCGCCCAGGCCGCCACCCGCTCGCGCGGCTCGGCGAGATAGGGGAACCAGAACCCGCCGGCGACGGCGGACGTCGTCGCGGTGGTGCGCTCGCGGGCGAGTACGCCGACGGCGTACCCCTCCTCGAGGAGGCGCAGCGCGCAGCTGAGCCCGATGACGCCGGCGCCCACCACGGTGACCCGCGGCCCGGCATCGGGCGCGACGGCCCGCTCCTCGGCCACGCTCAGGCCCCCGCGACCGGCGGCGCGGTCGGGTCTGCGGCCTCGGTGCCGGCCTCGCGGGCGACGTACTCCTCGATCTGCTCCACGTCGTCACGGTTGCGGGTCACGACGTTGAGCAGGTCGCTCATCGTCGAGACCTCCTCGACCTGCTCCTTGATGAACCAGCTCATGAACTGCTCGGAGGCGAAGTCGACCTCCTCGCGGGCGATCCGGTAGAGATCGTTGATCTGCTCGGTGACCCGCTTCTCCTGCTCCAGCGCCAAGGCGACCGGCGCGACGACGTCGGCGAAGTCGTTGACCACGGCGGGCACGGCGGGGATCTCGACCCGGGCGTCGGTGTCGAGGAGGTACTGCACCATCATCAGGGCGTGGTCCCGCTCCTCGGCGGCCTGCCGGTAGAAGAACGCCGCCATCTGGGGCAGCGTCAGCGCGTCGTAGTAGACCGCGCAGGCGAGGTACTGGTTGTGGGAGGCCAGCTCGTTGCCGATCTGGGTGTTGAGCTGCTTGACGAAGCGGTCGGCGGGCAAGGGGTGCTCCAGTCGCGTGAGGGTCAGACTGCGGCGAGTCGCTTCTTCGAGACCGGTCTGCCGTCGAGCCTGACGAGCTTGCGCTTCCTGACCGTATACCCGTCGGGCAGCGTGCCCTCCTTCAGCATCCTGATCGGACACCGGCTGCACCGCTTCTTCGACACGCAGCACTCGAGCTTGGGCGGCTTCCTCTTCCCCACGGCCGAGACCCTAGCACCGGATTAGGGCAGCCTTACCTCCGACCGGTCCACGGACTTCAGCGGCCGGGTCAGTCCTCCAGTCCGTTGGCCTTGCGGATCACCTCGACGATGTCGGCCATGATCTCGGTCAGGCCGAAGTCCTTCGGGGTGTAGACCGCGGCGACGCCGAGCTCCACGAGTCGCTTCGCGTCGGAGTCCGGGATGATCCCGCCGACGATGACGGGTACGTCGCCCATCCCGGCCTCGCGGAGGCCCTCGAGCACGGCCGGCACCAGCTCCATGTGGGAGCCGGAGAGGATCGAGAGCCCGACGCAGTGGACGTCCTCGGCGACGGCGGCCGAGACGATCTGCTCCGGGGTGAGCCGGATGCCCTGGTAGACGACCTCGAAGCCGGCGTCGCGGGCGCGTACGGCGACCTGCTCGGCCCCGTTGGAGTGGCCGTCGAGACCGGGCTTGCCGACCAGCAGTCGCAGCCGCCCGCCGCCGTGGCCACTCAGCTCCTCGCCGGTCTGCCGGACCCGCTCGCGCACCTTGGTCAGCTCGGCGCCGGCCGCGCCGCCCTGCGACACGCCGCCGGCGGCGCCGGAGACGCCGGTCGGTGCACGGAACTCGCCGAACACGCCGCGCAGGGTCTGCGCCCACTCCCCCGTGGTCGCGCCGGCACGGGCTGCCGCGAGGGTGGGGTACATGAGGTTCTCGTCGGTCTTCGCGGCGGCTGCGAGGGCGGCGAGCGCCTCGGCGACCTCGGCCTCGTCACGCTGGGCCTTCCACGCGCGTACCGACTCGAGCGCGGCCTCCTCGGCCTTCGGGTCGGCGACCATGATCGCGGTGTCGAGGTCGGCGGTCAGCGGCGACGGCTCGGTGGTCGTGAACCTGTTGACCCCGACGATGGTCTCCTCGCCGGACTCGATCGCGGCGCGGCGTCGCGCGTGGGAGGAGACCAGCTCCTGCTTCATGTAGCCGGAGTCGACGGCGGCGATCGCGCCGCCCATCGCCTGGACCCGGTCGATCTCCGCCTTGGCGCCCTCGACCAGCTCCGCGACCTTGGCCTCGACGACCGGGGAGCCGTCGAAGAGGTCGTCGTACTCCAGCAGGTCGGACTCGAAGGCGAGCACCTGCTGCAGGCGGAGCGACCACTGCTGGTCCCAGGGCCGCGGGAGGCCGAGGGCCTCGTTCCACGCCGGGAGCTGTACGGCGCGAGCCCGCGCCTTCTTGCTCAGCGTCACGGCGAGCATCTCGAGCACGATCCGCTGGACGTTGTTCTCCGGCTGCGCCTCGGTCAGGCCGAGGGAGTTGACCTGGACGCCGTAGCGGAAGCGGCGCATCTTCTCGTCGGTGACGCCGTACCGCTCCCGGGTGATCTCGTCCCACAGCAGGACGAAGGCGCGCATCTTGCACATCTCCTCGACGAACCTGACGCCTGCGTTGACGAAGAACGAGATCCGGCCGACGACCTTGCCGAAGTCCTCCTCGGACACCTGCCCGGACTCCTTCACCGCGTCCAGCACGGCGATCGCGGTGCACAGGCTGTAGGCGATCTCCTGCACCGGCGTCGCGCCGGCCTCCTGCAGGTGGTAGCTGCAGACGTTGATCGGGTTCCACTTCGGGATCTGGTGGACGGTGTAGGCGATCATGTCGCTGATCAGCCGCAGGGAGTGCTCGGGCGGGAAGACGTAGGTCCCGCGGGAGAGGTACTCCTTGATGATGTCGTTCTGTGTCGTGCCCGCGAGCTGGGCGGCCACCTCCTCCGGCGTGGCCCTCCCCTCGGGTACGCCGGCCTGCTCCTCCGCGACGACCTGGTAGAGCGCCAGCAGCCACATCGCCGTCGCGTTGATCGTCATCGAGGTGTTCATCTCGGTGAGCGGGATCTGGTCGAACAGCGTGCGCATCTCGCCGAGGTGCGGGACGGGCACGCCGACCTTGCCGACCTCTCCGCGGGCGAGCGGGCTGTCGGGGTCGTAGCCGGTCTGGGTCGGCAGGTCGAAGGCCACCGAGAGACCGGTCTGGCCCTTCTCGAGGTTGGTGCGGTAGAGCGCGTTGGACGCCTCGGCGGTCGAGTGGCCGGCGTACGTCCGCATGACCCACGGACGGTCCTTCGCTGTGGCTTCCGTCATACGGGCGAGCGTAGGCCCTCGGTTACCACTTGGTAACCGGTCATCGCTGTGGAAAATGCCACTCGGCCGGATCAGGCGCTGATCAGGCCGGACTCCAGGTGGAGCGCCGGATAGAGCCGCGAGAGGTGCAGCATCCGGCGTACGGCGGGACCGCACCCGCGCACGGTCAGCTGCTGTCCCTGGGCCAGGGCGCGTCGCGTGGCCACGGCGAGCACCTTGAGTGCCGTGACGTCGACGGTCGTGACAGCGGAGAGGTCGACGACGACGTCCTCGTCGTGGTGGCTCTCCAGGTGGTCGTAGATCGCGTTGCGGACCTCCCACGTGCTGCGCACGTCGAAGTCCCCACTCAGCACGAGCGTCGGTCCAACAGTCTGGATGTCCATCTGCCCTGCCCCCGTTCCCCCGAGAGTGACGCCGCCGGAGCCTCGTTGGTCCTCGTACCCGTCGAGACGCCGGATACCAACCACTATGACGCGACGGTCCCGGAGTTTGGTTGCACCACACCAGCGACATCTCATGCCGCGCAGACGAATTTCATCCGCCGCGCACGGTCTCCTCGGCCTCGTCGGCCCCGGACGGTGCCGGCGGCGCCGGCGGCGCGCCGCCGAGGCGCTGCCAGACGGCCGGGGTGAATGCCGCGTCGAGGAGCGCGAGGGCCTCGCTCACCTCGTCCACCGCGGCGTCCCCGGCGGCCGCCGCCCGGGTCGGCCCACCCGGCTCGCCGCGCATCCGCCGACGTACGCCGCCCACCTGGCGCGCCCACGCCACGAGGGTGGCGCGGTGGTCGCCGAGCCGCTCGGGCCCGACGGCGGCGAGAGCGTCCCGGACGGACCGCAGCAGCGTCGCGAGGTCGGCGGGGTGGGCGTCGGCGTGCGGCGCGAGGAGCTGGTGGAGCGTGCGGCGGTGGAAGCGGTACGCCGGCTCCAGCTGCTCCACCTGTCCGGCCGCCGTCGCGAAGGCGGCCCGTTCGGTCGCGGCGTCGTGGGGGCGCTCGCGGAGGGCGGTGAGCAGCCCGCTCAGCGCGGCGAGCGCGTCAGCCCAGCGCCGCCGGAAGACGTCGTTGCTGCGCACCGGCAGTAGGCACCACGAGACGGCGACCGCCACCACCGCCCCGAGCGCGACACCGAGGAGCCGGTCGCCGAGCTCGCCGGTGCCGCCGATCCCGAAGTAGCCGTGCAGCAGCGCCAGCATCGCCGTCACACCCCCTGCCCAGTAGGCATAGCTCAGCGGCCGCAGCCACTGCGCAAGCGCCATCACGACGAACAGCAGCACGATCGCCGTACGGTCGCCCGCCGGGAACGCGCCGGCCAGCAGCGTCGCCGACGCCGTGCCGACCAGCGCACCCGCGAGCCGCAGGACGCCCTTGTGGAGCACGTCGCCCCTACCCCGGTTGCCGCTGCACACGACGTAGCAGCTGAGCACCAGCCAGGGCCAGTGGTCGGGGAAGAGCCAGCGACCGACGGCGTACGACGCCGCGAGGCCGACCAGGAGCTGGACCGCCATCCGGGTGCTGGCCGGCAGCCGCCTGGTCGTCGGGCGCTGCGGCGACGGCGCGTGCAGCGGCGGGTCGACGAACCCGGTGCGCCAGGCGAGGAGGTGGACGGCGCCGACGACGGCGAACGCGAGCAGCGCCATCGCGGCAGGCCATAGGGAGCGTGCGGTGTCCGGCCCGACCGGGACCGGCACGACGAGCAGCGAGACGAACGGCAGAGCGACGAGGCTGCCGAGGACCGTCCAGGCGCGGCCGAAGCGGCGGACCCAGACGGCGAGCGCGAGCACCAGGCAGAACACCGCGCCGCCCAGCCAGCGATGGTCGGCGATGAGCCGGCCGACCTCCGTGGCGGCGAGCGCGACCAGCGGCAGGGCGACCGCCCGAGCCACCAGCCGGCCCCCGCCCCAGGCCCGCTCCCGACTGATCACCCGGGCGAGGGTGAGGGCCAGGACGGTCGCCAGGACGACGACGTCGAGGTGCAGCCCGGCGGCCCGCTCGATCGGCCAGGCGGCGTACCACGTCACCAGCACGCCGACCATCGTCACGAGCGCGGGGCGTACGTCGGGCGGACTCACGCGGGCCAGTCTGCCGCCTACGGGATCTCCTAGGCTTGCCGTCATGGTCAACCTGACGCGGATCTACACCCGCACCGGCGACGCCGGCGAGACCCGGCTCGGCGACATGAGCGTGACGGCGAAGACCGACCTGCGGCTCGAGGCGTACGCCACCACCGACGAGGCCGGCGCCGCGATCGGCGTCGCGCTCGCCCAGGCGGCGGTCGCCGGCGGGCTCGACGAGGACGTCGTCACCGTCCTCACGACCGTGCAGAACGACCTCTTCGACGTCGGCGCCGACCTGTCCACCCCGGTGGTGGACGACCCCGCGTACCCGCCCCTGCGCGTCGAGCAGGCCTACGTCGACCGGCTCGAGGGCTGGTGCGACCACTACAACGAGTCGCTGCCGAAGCTGCGCTCCTTCATCCTCTCCGGCGGCACCGTCGCGGCCGCCCAGCTGCACGTCGCCCGCACCGTCGTACGCCGGGCGGAGCGGGCCGCCTGGGCGGCGTACGCCGTGCACGGCGAGACGATGAACAGGCTCGCCATCACCTATCTCAACCGGCTCTCGGACCTGCTGTTCATCCTCGCCCGCTACGCCAACCGCGAGCGCGGCGACGTCCTCTGGGTCCCCGGCGGCGACCGGTGAACGGCCACAGCGTCGTCTGACGCGCGCGGCTGCAAGGCCGAGGAGCGAAGGCGGCCTTTGAGCGGAGCGGGCCGTCGAGCGACGAGAACGCCGCAGACGCGCCGTCAGGCGGCGCTGGCTAGACCCAGCCGCGCTTGCCGGCCTCGAAGCCGAGCTGGAGGCGGGTGTCGACGCCGGCGCGGTCCATCATCTGCCGGACCCGGCGCTGGACGGTGCGCAGCGAGAGCCCGAGCTGGCTGCCGATCGAGGCGTCCGTGAGACCGGCGAGGAGCAGCGAGAGCACCTTGGTGTCGAGCGGCTCGAGCCGGTCGGCGCCGAGCTCGCTGACCCCGGTGGTGGCCGGCACGATCCGGGAGGCGCTGCGCCAGACGAAGTCGAAGACCGCCAACAGCGCGTCGAGGAGGCCGCTGGGGTGCACGAGCAGGGCGTCGCGCACCGGCTCCTCGCCGTCGCGCGGTGTCATCGGGATGAGCGCGAGCTCACGATCGACGATGACGAGCCGGAGGGGTACGGCGGGCACCACCCGCAGCTCGATGCCCATCTCGAGGGCGATCTCGGCGTTCCGGTAGAAGCCGGGCTCCTCGAAGGAGGACCGCTCGAGCACGACGCTGAACCGGACCCCGCGCTCGACCGCGGCGCGCTCGGCATCGTCGTTCTGCTCGCGGGTCACGACCGCCGCCTCCTTGCGGACGAGGGTCTGGAACTCGCTGCGCGCGGAGTACTGCAGCTGGGCGAACCGCTGCGCGATCGCGTCCGGGCCGTGGACGACGTCCACGACGTCGGCGACCTCGCGGCGGGCGACCGCGCCGCGGTAGAGACCCGCCAGCTCGGCCATCTCCACCTGCGCCCGGCGGAGGTCCTCCTGGCGCTGCACGAGCAGCGCGCCGAGCGCGACGGCCGGCGGGGACGCGACGTACCGCTCGCGGCCTGCCGACGCCCGCGCCACCAGGCCCTTGCTCTCGAGGGACGCGAGCACTCGGGCCGCCTCGAGCGCGTCCAGCCCGGTCGCCTCGGACAGCTCCGGCGTGCTGCTGGAGGTGACCCCGACGAGGTGCCGGTAGGCGAGCTCCTCGGCACCCTGCAGTCCCAGCACGTCCAACATCCTGCGCTCCTTCGATGGCTCGGAGCCGCGCGTCGACCCGGTTCGAGGTGGCAGCAATACGACACTGCGCATTCCCGCCAGCATCCTAGTCCTGACTAGTTGACGGCTTTACGGCAGACTGATGCGAACGCACCGCTTCGGTTCGAATCCCCCCGCTCGAACCGGAGCGGTGCCTTCCATTTCGGCCCCCGTGCCTCCGCGCGAGGATGGGCCCGTGACGAGAGTGCCCACGGCGAGCGGCCGCCGCGTCTCGGCGAGCGCCGTCTTCGACCCGACCGGCCGCTACCGCTACCTGCTCTCCCGGGTCTGGTCCGGGCAGCTCCCCCGCTGCTGCTTCGTCATGCTCAACCCGTCGGCCGCCGACGCGACCACCGACGACCCGACGGTGCGCCGCTGCGCCTCCTTCGCCGGGTCGTGGGGGTACGGCGGCGTCGACGTCGTCAACGTGTTCGGGCTGCGGGCGACCGTGCCCGCGGCCCTGCGGTACGCCGATGACCCGGTCGGGCCGGGCAACGACGAGGCGGTCCTCGCAGCGGCGCGCGACGCCGGGCTGGTCGTCGCGGCCTGGGGCGACCACGGCGCCTGGCGCGGCCGCGACGTCGTCGTACGCCGGATGCTGGAGGAGGCGGGGACCGTGCTGTCCTGCCTGCGGCTCACGAAGCGCGGGCATCCCGGGCACCCGCTGTACGTGCCGGCTCGGGCGACGCCGCGCCCCTATCCCTGACCGTCGGCGTGGCCGAGCGACTTCTCCGGAGCGACCAGGTCGCGCACCCGGCGCTTGAGGTCGGTGATCTCGGGGAACCCGCCGTCGCGCTTGCGGTTCCACACGGCGTGCTCGGCGCCGTCGGCGGTCACGTCGATCCGGAAGATCCCGCCCTTCCCGGGCGCGAGCGCGACCTCGCCCACGTCGTCGGCGAAGGTCTGGAGCAGCTCACCGGCGTACCACTGCGCGCGCAGCAACCACTTGCACTGGGTGCAGTAGGTGATCACGATCCGCGCGGGCACGCGGCCATTCTCGCCTACGTCGTCGGGTAGGGGCCGCGCCGTCCGAAGACCCGCAGGACCCACGGGTAGCGGAACGTCGAGCCGGTGAGCGCGACGACGGCGGCGACGACCGCGACGATCCAGGCGACGGCGTACAGCACCGCGCCGAGGCCGAACGTCACGATCGCGACCAGCAGCAGCGTCAACTGGAAGTTGAGCGCGCCGGCCGCGTGATGGCGTACGAAGGCCGAGCGACGGCCCGCCGTGGCGAGGACGAGCGCGGGCCCGACGAGGACGGGTACGACGCCGGTGGCCTGGGCCAGCGCGCCGATGAGCCGCTCGTCGTCGGTCGGCGGCGCGAGCGGGGAGCCGTCGGGGTTCAGCGGCCGCGTCGGGGCCGGTCGGTCGAGGTCGTACACGACCGCCCACAGCTCGCCGGCGGTCCTCGCCGTCATCGCCCGTTCCAGCCGGAGATCGAAGGCGTCGCGGTCGAGCCGGCCGTCGGCGTACGCCACCTTGAGCCGGTCGACGAGCGTCTCGCGGTCGGCGTCGCCTGCGCGATAGTCGCTGCTGGCCGTCCTCATACCTCGATCGTGGACCCGGGCCGGACCCGCCACCATCGGGGATCACCCTGAGGCCGCCCTGCCACCGTCTTCCACAGGCGGGCCGTCGAGGGTTCGAAGTTGTCGGGACCGGCTGGGAGACTCGTGGCATGGCCATCCTCGACGAGCTCACCGACGCGGTGCTGCGCGAGTCCTTCGACTCGCTGACGCTGCACCGCGGTCGGGACTACGCCGCGGAGGGCCGCGTCTCGAGCCCGCGGATCACGAGCATGGGCGAGACGTTCGTGACCGCCTCGGCCAACGTCGCGGGGAGCCGGCCGGTGCCCTACCGGGTGCAGCTCACCGCCGACACCGACGAGGGCGGCGTGTGGCTGATGACCTCCTGCAGCTGCCCGGTGCGGCGCGACTGCAAGCACGGCGCGGCGCTCGCGGTGACGCTGGCGCACCCGTTCGAGGAGGAGTCCACCGGCCCCGCGTGGGAGGAGCAGCTGCGCGGCCTGCTCACCCAGCTGGCCGAGGAGGCGAGACCGGACACCGACGCCACTCCCCTGGCGGTCGAGGTGACCCTCGAGAGCGGTCGGTCGACCTACGCCAGGCAGATGCCGCCGAGCGTCCGGATCAGGCCGCTGCGGCTCGGCAACCGAGGGCGCTGGGTCAAGACCGGGGCCGACTGGCCCGACCTCACCAAGGCGATCCCCGGCAAGGACTTCCCGCGGGCGCAGCTGCGGCCCATGCAGGAGCTCGCCCGGGCGATGCAGCAGGAGCGGCTGTACTGGTACGGCGGGTCGGCGGTCCCCCTCGAGGACTTCGGTGCCCGCGGGGTCGAGCTGCTCGGCCAGGCCTCCGCCGGCGGAGTCACGCTCCTGCCCGGGCCGGGGGTCAACGCCGTCGAGGTCCTGGACGCCCCGGTCGCCCTGTCGGCTCAGGTCCGGAGGGCCGAGGGGCGCACCGAGCTCCGCTTCGGCCTGGCCTACGCCGACCGGCTGCTCACCGGGCCGACCGTGCTGCCCCTCGGGCGGCCCGCCCACAGCGTGGCGGTCGCCGACGAGGGCACGCTGCTCCTCGGCCGGCTCGAGCACCGCCTGACCGAGCAGGCGCAGGCGCTGGTGACCGCCGGAGCGCCCCTGAGCGTGCCCGACGAAGAGACCGGCCGACTGGAGTCGCTGCTCGGCCCGCTGGCCCGGCTGGTGCCGGTGCTCTCCCCGGACGAGTCGGTGACGGTCCCCGAGACTCCGCCGCCGGTCCTCCGGCTGACCGTGACGTGGGACAGCGCGACCCACGCGACGCTGGCATGGCAGTGGATCTACGGCGAGCGGGTCTACGCCGTCGGGTCGACCGACGACTTGGCCCTGCTGCGGGACGCCGACGCGGAGACCCGTATCAGGGAGCAGGTGCCGTCGGGGCTCCTGACGCTCACCGAGGCCTCCGATGGCGACGCCCTCGCGCTCGCCATCCACGACCTGCCGGACCTGCGGGAGCTGCCCGACGTCGAGGTCGTCGAGCGGGAGCGGCCGCGTTTCCGCGAGGCCGAGGACGACCCCGAGATCAGCTTCGAGCTGGTCGAGCCGCCCGAGCTCGGCACCGACTGGCTCGACCTCCAGGTCGTCATCACCGTCGACGGCGAGCCGGTCCCGCTCCCCGACGTGCTGGCCGCGCTCACCCGGGGCGCCGACTTCCTGGTGCTGCCGAGCGGGCTCTACCTCAGCACCGACCGCCCCGAGTTCGCCAAGCTGCGCGACGTCGTCGAGGCGGCCGCGCAGCTGCACCAGCGCGCCGACGGCCGGATCGGGGTCGGCAAGGTCGACCTCGGCGTCTGGGCCGAGCTGGCCGAGCTCGGCGTGGTCGACCACCAGGCGGCCGAGTGGGTCGAGCGGGCTCAGGCGCTCCGCGACCTGATCGACCTGCCCCGGCCCGAGCCGGTCGGGCTGGCGACGCAGCTGCGGTCCTACCAGCTCGACGGCTTCCACTGGCTCGCCTTCCTCCACCAGCACGGCCTCGGCGGCATCCTGGGCGACGACATGGGGCTCGGCAAGACGCTGCAGGTGCTGGCGCTGGTGGCCCATGCGGTGGCCGGCGGCAGCGAGCGGCCGTTCTTGGTCGTCGCGCCGACCAGCGTGCTCAGCGCCTGGCGCACCGAGGCCGAGCGCCACGCCCCCGGACTGCGGGTCGCGACCGTCGAGCGCCGCACAGACGACGTGGCCGCGGCAGCGGCGGGGGCCGACCTGGTCCTGACGACCTACGCCATCCTCCGGCTCGAGCAGGACCAGTTCGCCTCCTTGCCCTGGGCGGGGCTGGTCCTCGACGAGGCCCAGCAGGTCAAGAACCACCAGAGCAAGACCTACTCCGCGGTCCGGCGGGTCGAGGCGCCGTTCCGGCTCGCCGTCACCGGCACCCCGTTCGAGAACCGCCTGATGGAGCTGTGGGCGCTGCTGTCGATCGTGGCTCCGGGGCTCTACCCCTTCCCGCGGCAGTTCCGGGAGCAGGTCGTCGTGCCGGTCGAGAAGAACGGCGAGGAGGGCGCGCTGCGCCGCTTCCGCAAGCGGATCAGGCCGTTCCTGCTGCGTCGCACCAAGGAGCTGGTGGCCGCCGACCTGCCGCCGAAGCAGGAACAGGTGATGACGGTGGAGCTGTCACCGCGCCACCGCAAGCTCTACGACGCCCACCTCGCCAAGGAGCGGCAGCGGATCCTGCACCTCCTCGACGACTTCGACGAGAACCGCGTCGCCATCCTCTCCGCGCTCACCAGGCTGCGCCAGCTCGCCCTCGACCCGGCGCTCGTCGACACCGACCAGGAGGGCGTCGGCTCGGCCAAGCTCGACACCCTGGTCGACCACCTCGCCGAGGTCACCGCCGAGGGCCACAAGGCGCTGGTCTTCAGCCAGTTCACCTCCTTCCTCGGCCGCGCCCGCGAGCGGCTGACTGAGGAGGGCGTCGCGACCGCCTACCTCGACGGCTCGACCCGCGACCGCGGCGCCGTGGTGGAGCGCTTCCGGGCGGGCGAGGCGCCGGTGTTCCTGATCTCGCTGAAGGCGGGCGGCGTCGGGCTGACCCTGACCGAGGCCGACTACGTCTTCGTCCTCGACCCGTGGTGGAACCCCGCGGCCGAGGCGCAGGCGGTCGACCGCGCGCACCGGATCGGCCAGACCCGCCACGTGATGGTCTACCGGCTGGTCTCGGCCGACACCATCGAGGAGAAGGTGATGGAGCTCAAGGGCCGCAAGGCGGAGCTGTTCGCGCGGGTGGTCGACGGGCAGGGGGCGATGAGCGCCGGCATCGACGCCGACGACATCAGGCGTCTGTTCGAGGAGTGACCTCGCCCGCCGTCCGCACCCGGCCGGCCGCCCCCGGCGCGGGACGCGCGGCGAGCGCCGCCGCGGCCGCGGGCAGCATCAGGCAGGCGACCACGAGCAGGGAGCGGAGCGTGCCGACGTGGTCGCCGAGCCAGCCGAGGACCGGCGGCCCGGTGAGGAACGCCGTGTAGCCGATGGTCGAGAAGACCGCGACCCGGGCCGGCGCCCGTGCGGGGTCGTCGGCGGCGGCACTCATCCCCACCGGGAAGCCGAGCGACGCGCCGAGGCCCCACACCGCCACCCCGACGAGAGCGAGCCCGAGGTGGCCGGCGTACACCGTGAGGAGGAGGCCGGCCGTCGCGGCCGCGGCGGTCGCCCAGAGCGTGCGGACCCGGCCGTAGCGGTCGAGCGCCAGCCCACCGAACCAGCGTCCCAGCGTCATGCAGCAGACGAAGACGGCGTACCCGGCGACGCCGACCCAGTGCGCGGTGTCGTACCCGTCGATGACGGCGAGCGTCAGCCAGTCGTTCGCGCTGCCCTCGACCGCGGCGAAGGTCAGCACCATGACGCCCAGCGCCAGCGTGCGCGGCTCGCGCCACGCCGACCGGCCGCGTACGCCGACCGGCTCGGGCCCGGGCGCGCCGACATCCGGCGCCGCGCCGTCCTCTGCGCCGTCCTCCGCGCCGCCCTCCGCAGTGGGGAACGCCGCGGAGCCCCGGAGCGCGCCGCCGACGACGACCAAGCCGACGAGGGCGAGGTGCCAGACCACGGGTACGGGGACGGCCGCGAACGGGATGCCGACGACGCTGCCGGCGATCGAGCCGACGCTCCACATGGCGTGGAAGCGCGGCATCAGGGTGCGCCCGGCGCGCCGCTCGACCTCGGCGGCCTCGACGTTCATGGCGACGTCCCAGAGGCTGAAGCCGACGCCGTAGACGAAGAGCCCCGCCGCGGCCAGCCAGGCGAGGTCGACGACGGTGGCCCCGACCCCGGCCACGAGCATCGCGGCCGCCGACGCGCACGAGGCTCCGCGGACGGCGCCGGCGGTGCCCCACCGCTCGACCACCCGACCGGCGAGCGGCAGTGCCGAGACCGAGCCGGCCGACGCCGCGAACAGCAGCAGTCCGAGCTGTCCGTTGGTCAGGTCGAGGGACGCGCGGATGTCGGCCAGCCGGGAGACGAAGCTCGCCAGCAGCACACCGCTGAGGGTGAAGGCCAGCGTGACGCCGGTCCGCTCGGAGACCGGGCGGGCGAGCGGGGACGTCACCTGCTCATCCCACCAGATCTCGGGCGTCCGTGCCCCGTCGGCCCGAAAGGCCGAGCGGCGTCAGATGCGGTACGCCGCGCGGAGCCCCGCGAACCAGTCCCCGAACGCCGGGATCTCCCAGTCCAGCGCCAGCGCGAGCGCGGCGTCGGCGTGGCAGCGGGCGCTCTCGGCCTTCCCCGCGGCAGCGGCGGCCATCGCGAGGTAGGCGTCGACCGGCCCGAGCGCGAGCGCGCCACCGGTGGTGGAGCAGCTTCGCCCGGCGTACGGCAGCAGGCGGTCGTACGCCGCCGCGGCGTGCTCGTCCCATCCTTCGTCGTCGCGCAGGTACAGCGCGAGCTCGGCGGCATGGCACCAGGCGAGCAGCGACACCTCGTTCTCGTGGTCGAGTGTGGCCTCGCCGAGGGCACCGCGCTCGGCGGCGTACGACCGGGCACGCTCGTGCTCGCCGGCGCGCCAGAGGTAGACGGCGACGCTCGCCGCGAAGGGGTACGGCGAGGCGTCGAACTCCACCACGACCGGCACTCCCTCCCCGGCCCGGCCCTGCCACAGCCGCACGCAGAGCAGCGTGGAGAGCACCGCCTCGTCGGCGTGCGGGTGGGACAGCTCGCGGACCCGCGACCGGAGGACCGCCAGCCGCTCCTCGGCCTCGTCGAGCCGCCCGGCGAGCGCCAGCCACGGCAGCTCGATCTGGTCCAGCATGACGAGCCCGAAGATGATCCGGAGTCGCTCGGCGATCGCCCGCGCATCGGCCACCGCGGCGAGCATCTCGTGCGGCCGGCCGAGCTCGGCGAGCACACCGGCGCGCATGACGCCCGAGACGAGCAGCATCCTCACGCTGCTGGTCTCGTGCGCCAGCGCCACCGCGCGCGTCACCCAGGCGAGCCGCTGCTCGGCGTCTGCCGGCGAGCCGAGGGCGACGTTGCCGACCAGGCAGCCGCCGAGCACGAGCCGCTGGTCCTCGACCCGCTCGGCCATCGCGATGCCCTCCTCCACCAACCGGCGGCGCGTGTCGAGCGGGACGCTTTCGCCGAGCTCGTTGGCCAGCGCGAGCAGGCTGCTCGCCCGCAGCCCGCTGTCGCCCGGGGGCAGCCGGTCGAGGGTCCCGCGCAAGGCAGCGACCACCGTGTCGTTGACGGCGCCGGGCTCCGCCGAGCGCCAGAAGACCGACTGGGTGGCGGCGAACGCCGCGTGCGCCACAGCCTCGGGGTCCCGCATCCGCTTGGCGACCTCGATCGCCTCCTCCGCCGCCTCGACCAGCGGCGGCAGCAGCGCCGCCCACCGGTAGGACTCGATCAGCGCCATCAGTACGTCGTACCTGTCCTCGAGCGTGCTCTCCGGGTCGTCCTCGAGCGCGCGCAGCGCCGCCTTGAGCAGGTCCGCCGCCTCGACGTACGCGTGCAGCCGGCGGGCCACCTGGGACGCCGCGGCGGCGGCGAGCCAGGCCCGGCCGGCGTACGACGGGCCAGCGGCGAGCCAGTGCCTCGCAATCTCCGTCTCGCGGCCGGGGCGGCCGGTGAGGGCCTCGGCGAGACGGGCGTGGACCCGCGCACGGCGCGCGACCGAGAGGCCGGCACGGAGGGTGTCGCGGACGAGGCTGTGCGCGAAGACGTAGGCGTCTACCCCACGCTCCCGCACCAGCCCAGCCGCGAGAGCCGGCTCGACGAGGTCGTGGACCTCGTCGACGTGGTGACCGGTGGCGGCGCCGACCACGGACGCCTCGAAGGCCCGGCCGGCGAGCGCCGCCGTCCCGAGCACGGTGACCGTCTCCGCCGGGAGCCGAGCCACCCGACGCCCGAGCACCTCGGTCACCGCGCGCGGCGCCTCGCCGGCGAGCAGGTCCTCGAGTCCACGCTCGGCGGCCAGCCGGGCGTACTCCACGAGGAAGAACGGGTTCCCCTCGGTCCGCTCGACGAGCCACTGCCCCTGCTCGGCGCTCACCTCGGTGCCGGACACCGCCGCGACAATGTCCGCTGCGGCGGCAGCGGCGAGCCCGCCCAGCTCGAGGCGTACGGCGTGGGCTCGGGCCAACGCCTCTGCGACGTCCGCGAGCGGTCCGGTCGGCTCAGGGTCCGGACGCCAGGTGACGACCACGAGGAGGGGCACGGCCGCGGCGCTCTCGAGCAGCAGCCGCAGCACCCGCAGACTGGACGCGTCGGCCCAGTGCAGGTCGTCGATCATCAGCACCGTGGGGCGCTCGGCCGTGGCGGCGAGGACCTGGCCGCAGATCCGCTCCCAGACCCGGAACGCCGCGCCGGTGTCGTCGCCGGCGACCTCCGGGAGCCGCTCCCCCAGCCCGGCCAGCACCGACTTCCAGGGCCACAGCGGAGGCGCCCCGTCGTCCTGCGAGCACCTCCCCGTCGCCACCCGCGCGCCCCGTCGGCGGGCCTCGACGGCCAGCTCGGCCGCGAGCCGCGACTTGCCGATCCCCGGCTCCCCCGTCAGCACGGCATACACCGGGGTGCCGGACAGCGCCCGCTCGAGTGCACCGACGAGGGCGCCGAGCTGCCGGTCCCGCCCGGCGAGCGGCCAGGGCGCCACCGCCCTCGCGGTGTCCCCGCCGGCGTCCCCGCCGGCGCCCGCAGCGTCATGGGCCGACGACCGCGGACTGGGTACGACGGCGGCCGGCTCGGCCGCGGGGGCGACCCAGTCCAGCCGTGGGTCCTGGCGAAGCACCGCGGTCTGCAGCTCCCGCAGCTCGGCCGACGGCTCGAGGCCGAGCTCCTCGTCGAGGATCTCCCGGAGCCGGCGCAGAACGTCGAGCGCGTCGGCCTGACGGCCCGACCGGGTCAGCGCGACGGCACGCAGGGCCCACAGCCGTTCGCGCAGCGGGTGCTCGTGGGTGAGCAGCTCGAGCTCCGCGGCCGCAGGCCCGTGGTGGCCGAGGGCGAGGTCGACGACGGCGCGGTCCTCGAGCGCGAGCAGCCGGAGCTCCTCCAGCCGGGCGCGCTCCGCCACGGCCGCCGGGGCGTCGCCGAGGTCGGCGTACGGGATCCCTCGCCAGAGCCGCATCGCCTCGTCCAGCGCGTCCGCGGCGCCCTGGAGCGCCGCCGCCGGCAGCGGCGAGGGGCCGAGCGGCCCGACCGGCCGCAGCAGGCGGTGCTGGTCGCTGGCGGCCCCCTCGAAGACCGCGACGTCGAGCTCCTCGGGCGTCACCGCGAGCGCGTAGCCGGCCCCGACGGTCACGAGCACCGTCGCCGGCGCCCGGGGCGGCCGGTCCGGCTCGAGCGCGCGGCGCAGCTGCGAGACGTAGCCCTGCAGCGTCGTCGCCACGCCCGGTGGCGGCGTGTCACCCCACAAGTGGTCGACGAGGGCGTCCACGGAGACCGGCCGGCCGCGGGAGAGCGCCAGCGCGGCGAGCAGGGCGCGCTGCTTCGGCGTACCGAGGTCCACCTCGTCGCCGCCACGCGTCACAGCGATCGGCCCCAGCACGCGCGCCAGGACCGGCGCCCGTACCACGGTCCCCACCGTCCGCACTGTAGGGCCCAAGTCGGCTCCCAGTCGTCCCCAAGTTGCGGGAGGCAGCCTCCTCGACCGAGAAGGACGCCGCGCCCTGACACCGAGGAGGCCGGCCCGAGCCGCGCGACGGAGCGCGGAGAAGAACGAGGAGCAGACGATGAGCAACCAGCTCGACATCCTGCCCGCCACCGCCCTGCGCACCCTGTGGGACGGCAACGGGAGCGACCGCATCCACCTCGCCGGCGACCCCGGCTACGACGCCGCGCGGGTCCCCTGGAACGTCGCCGTCGACCAACGGCCGGCGGCAGTCGTCGAGGTACGCAGCCCCGAGGAGGTGAGCGAGGTCGTCCGTACGGCGGCGCTCGCCGGCCTCCGCGTCGCGCCGCAGTCGACCGGCCACAACGCCGGGCCGCTGGCCGCGCACTGCCTCGACGACGTCGTCATCGTGCGCACCGGCCGGCTCGACGAGGTCTCCGTCGACGAGCAGCGCGGCATCGTCCGCGTCGGCGGCGGCGTGGTGTGGGACCCCGCCGTCCAGGCCGCGGCCAAGAGCGGCCACGCCGTCCTGCACGGCTCCTCCCCCGATGTCGGCGTCGCCGGCTACACCCTCGGCGGCGGCCTCGGCTGGTACGCCCGGCAGCTCGGCCTCGCCACGAACAGCCTCACCGCCGTGGAGCTCGTCATCGGCGACGGCAGCATCGTGCGCGCCGACGCCGAGCACAACCGGGAGCTCTTCTGGGCCCTCCGCGGCGGTGGCGGCAGCTTCGGCGTGGTCACCGCGCTGGAGTTCCGCATGTACCCGATCGAGACGGCGTACGCCGGGATGATGGTCTGGGATCTCGGGCAGGTCGAGCCCGTCCTGCGGGAGTACGCCGCCTGGGCGGCCGCCGCCCCGGATGAGGCCTCCACGTCCTTCCGCGCCATGCGGCTCCCCGACGTACCCGACATCCCGGAGGGCTTCCGCGGCAGCAGCCTGGCCGTCATCGACGGCGCGGTGCTCGGCTCCGACGAGCGCGCCCGGGACATCCTGGCGCCGCTGCGGGCGCACCGGCCGCTGCTCGACACCTTCGGCCGGGTCCCGGTGCACACCCTCCCCCGGATCCACATGGACCCCGAGGGCGGCGCGCCGTTCACCTCCGACAGCTCGATGCTCGGCAGCCTGCCCGAGGCGGGCGTGGACGCGTTCCTCGCCGCCGCGGGACCGGACGTCGAGACGCCGCTCATGATGGTGGAGCTGCGCCAGATCGGCGGCGCCGTCGGCCGACCGGCCGAGGGCGGGGGCGTGCTGAGCCACCTCGAGGGCGACTTCGTCCTCTTCGCGGGTGGCATGGCGCCCACCGCCGAGATCGGCGGCTTCATGCGCGCCGAGGCGAGCCGGGTCGTCGCCGCCCTGGCGCCGTGTGCCAACGGCCGGACCTACCTCAACTTCGCCGAGGACCCGGTCGACACGAAGACCGCCTACCGGTCGGACGCCTGGCTGCAGCTGAAGGGCATCCGCTCGGCGGTCGACCCGTACGGCGTCTTCGCGGCCAACCACCCGGTGCCGCGGCTCTACGAGGGCGGCCGCGTCACCGACTGAGGCGTCCCCACCTCGGCCCCGGTGCCGGCTCCGCGCTCAGCGCGACCAGTCGGCGCCGGGGTCGCGGGACTCCAGCCACGACTGGAAGCCGATGAGGGACTCCGGCGACATGGCCAGCTCCAGCGTCCGCGGGCCGGAGCGGCACACGACCACCACGTGGTCGGGGTAGAGCGACATCTGCTCCAGTCCCTCGGGTGCGCGGCTGGAGAGGTAGGTGAGCTCGCGGCGGTACCAGATCCGCTTGGGCCGGGGCGAGAGCGAGAAGATGCGGAACCACTCCAGCGACGAGCCGGAGTAGCGACCGACCCCGAGCAGCCAACCGCGTCCGGGGCGGCCGCCCCGGACGCGGTGACTCAGCTCGAAGGTGCCGCCGTGCCGGCTGAGAAGACGCCGTCGCACCATGAGCGCGACGGCGTACACCAGGATGAGCGCGAGCAGGATGCCGGCCGCCTCCAGCGACCACTCCCACCACGCCATCCAGAGCCGCTCTCAGCGCTAGGAGGTCTTGGTCGCGGCGTCGACCCGGGCCTGGGCCAGGAGTACGGCGGGGTCGAAGTCGGCGCCTGCCCCCGCCGCGGACCTGGCCGCGTCGAGGTCGGCGCGCGCCTGCGCGGCGTCGATCTCCTGCCCGAGCCAGATGTGCTCGGAGAGGATCGACACCCGGTCGTGGGCCACCGAGATGAAGCCCCCGTCGACCGACGCGACTACTCGCCGACCGCTGGCCGGGACGATCTCGACGACGCTCGGCACGAGCAGGGACAGGATGGGCGTGTGGCCACGCAGGACCCCGATGTCGCCGTCGACCGTCCGCGCGTTGACCTGGGCGGCCTCCCCCGACCACACGGTGCGGTCGGCGGAGACCAGCTCCACGTGCAGGGTGTCCGCCATGATCAGAGGCTCTTCTGGATCTCGGCCCACTTCCGCTCGACGTCGTCCAGACCGCCGCACATGAAGAAGGCCTGCTCGGCCACGTGGTCGTACTCCCCGTCGGCGATCTTGTTGAACGCCTCGATGGTCTCCGAGACCGGCACGGTCGAGCCCTCGATGCCGGTGAACTGCTTGGCCACGTAGGTGTTCTGCGAGAGGAACCGCTGGATCCGCCGCGCCCGGGAGACGATGATCTTGTCCTCCTCGGACAGCTCATCGACACCGAGGA
>NZ_JBDZDM010000008.1:0-196981 GCF_040049175.1 Nocardioides asiaticus
GGTCTCGGAGACCATCGAGGCGTTCAACAAGATCGCCGACGGGGAGTACGACCACGTGGCCGAGCAGGCCTTCTTCATGTGCGGCGGTCTGGACGACGTCGAGCGGAAGTGGGCCGAGATCCAGAAGGGCCTGTGATGACCCGCGAGGAGGGCATCGCCGAGCGGTTCGGGCTCGTCGGCGACTGGGCAGCCGCCGCAACGCGATCCGGCGAGGGGCTCCTCGACCCGCATGCCATCGTCGCCGACGCCATGGTCCGATATCCGAAGCAGTTCGGTCCGGCGGCGACGGTCGCCGATGTGCGCGTGCAGTTCGGTGATGATCACGTGCTGGCGGCACTGCTCGTCGACGACGGGAGGCTGCAGACGGTCGTGGAGCGCGGTGATCTGACGGCCCGGCTGCCCAGGATCGCTCGGGCCGCAGACATCGGGACGCTCAGCGGCCGAACCGTACTTCCGGACGCGGACCTGCGAGCGACCTGGGCGTTGATGAGATCCGTCGGTCGACGGCGGCTGGCCGTGGTCACAGATCGCGGTTACCTCCTCGGTCTGCTGTGCCTGAAGAGAAGCGGTCTCGGGTTCTGCTCCGACGCGGGCGTCTCCGCCCGTGCCGCCGAGCGGCTCTCGACGCCGACCGCCGACGAGGCTCCCGAGACGCAGATGCTTCCGCTCACGAGCGTGGCGCGCGCCGTCGCGTTGTGAAGGCCGGGGACCAACGTTGCCCGGCGGCACAAGGTTGGCGCCTCGTGCCGGCGCGGTGGTTCCGGTCGGGCAGTGGCGTCGCCACGATGACGGCATGGTCACCTACTTCACGGCAAGGACCGACGCCGATGCGCTCGATGCACGAGCGACGCCGCCCGAGGGCCTGGAGACGATCAGGACGTCCCTGGCTCCCGATGACCCCGCGTTCACCCTCTTGATCGAGCTGATCTACGGCGAGGAGCGCAGCGACGCGGAGGCCAAGCGGATCGCGCCGGTCCCGAGCGTTGAGGGCGACGGACTGACGAGGATCGGATCCGTCCTGCGAGACAGGGTGGCCGCGATGGACGAACGCACGCTGCAGGACCTCGCTGCGCCGTGGTCCTCGAGCGCGACGCGGAGGCTCGAAGGCCTCGATGTCGACGCCGAAGCCTTCCTCACCGACTTCCAGCACCTGTGTCGCCACGCGCGCGCCACGGACGCCGACGTGTACGCGGCCGACTTCCTCTGACCGGGCACGCCGCTCGCCGCGTGCGCTCAGGCGACGAAGTCGATGCGGTGGTCCACCCCGGCGTACGAGGCGATCTCGCCCGCTCGCCGGCCTTGCAGCCGGGGGTAGATGGGGGAGTCCAGTGAGATGCCCTCGTAGACGGCCCCGTCGGACTCGAAGGGGCTCGACGCGACGCCGACCACGTAACGGCGATCATCGAGGCCCACGACGGCCCCGGGCCCGACGACATCGGTCAGGGAGAAGTCGAGGCGCTCGGCGTCCGCCAGCAGACGCGACTGCCGGGTTGCGGAGTCATCGAACAGCCCCTGCAGGTCGTCGGCCTCGTCCGACTGGGAGATGTCGTCCGGCTCCAGCGTCGCCCCCTCCTGGCCGAGCTCTCCGGTGCGCTGCTCGAAGCCGGCCGTGCTGTCCAGCGCCTCCATGCCTGCTCTCAGATGCGCCAGCAGCGCGTCGTGTATCCGCGACTTGGTGGCTTGGTCGATGTTCTGTGGAGTCATGCCTGCCTTCTCTCCTCGTCTATTCGTGGCCCCGGACCCGACGCGGACCGCGGTCGGTGGTGATCTGTGCCGGGCAGCATGGGCTAGGTCGGCGGCGCGAGGTACCAGCTAGGGAGGCCGCCCGGTTCCAATGCGACCGGATCGCCGGGTCGCGAGAGGGTCAACACCGCGTGGGCGATGTTGGGCTCGGCCTGCAGGCGATCCTCGATGGCGGCCAGCTGCGCGGCCACTCCCGACTCCGGCAGGTCACCGACGAGGTCGACGGCGGCGACCACGTAGATCCGGTCCGCACCGACCCACTCGGTACGCAGATAGCTCACGCGTTCGATGCTGGGCTGCTCGAGTAGCAGCTGCAGCACGGCGTTGTGCGCGAGCGGTGTCGCCTGCTCGCCGGCGAGGAAGTCCATGTTGCGCACGATGAGGAACAGCGCCACGCCACCGAGAAGGAGTCCGACGATGATCGATCCGATCGGATCCCACATGGGGTTGTCGGTCTTCTGGTGGAGCACGATGCAGGTGCCTGCGACGACGAGGCCGAGGAGCGCGGAGAGGTCTTCGGCGAACACGGCGCGGAGCATCGGATTGGACGTGACCCGGACGTAGCGCAGCGGCTGCAGGCGGCGCTCCCGTGCGCCGGCTCGGGTCTGTCGCAGCGACTGGAGGAAGGAGATGCCCTCCAGGACGAACGAGACGGCGAGGACGCCGTACGCCACGGAGTAGGAGGTCACCGGTGCTGGGTGGGTGAGAAGCGCGTGGATCCCGTGCCAGAGCGAGAGCGCGGACCCCACGGTGAAGATCCCGAAGGCGGCGAACATCGACCACACATAGCCGACCCGGCCGTAACCGAGGGGATGCTGGGCATCCGCGGGCCGGTCCGCCGCGTGGGAACCGATCAGGAGAAGCGCCTCGTTGCCCGTGTCCGCCCAGGAGTGGGCGGCCTCGGCCGCCATGGAGGCCGACCCCGTCACGGCAGCGGCGGCGGTCTTCGCGACGGCGATGAGCGCATTGGCGCTGAAGGCGACCACGATGGTCACCAGACCTTGGTCAGCGGCGGTCGCGGATGGCCCGGAGTGCCTTGCCACGACCCACGACGATAGCTGCGACGGCCGCGGTGGCGGTCGCTGTTCGGCTGGCCGATCCCGCTTCGTCCGACGCCTTGGCGCAGCGCACAGTGGGGGCTATCGGTCATGACACCGCCCTCAAGCTGTCCCTGCTCTTCCACGGCGTCTCCCGCTAGCGTGGAGTGCGATGCGGCGTCGGCTCGATGACAGGTAGGTGAGGCGCGTGACGCCCCTGGATCGGGCCCAGGATGTGTTGGCGCCCCCGGCGAAGGCGGCGATCTTCCTCACCGTCACGGTGCGGAAGGGCCATGAGGACGACGTACGCGATGCCCTGGCCGATGTGCCCGGTCTGATCCGTGCTGTCGGCTTTCGGGTGCCCGAGCTGCGCCTGAGCTGTGTCGTCGGCCTCGGTGCCGAGATCTGGGACCGCCTCTACGACGAGCCTCGGCCGACGGGGCTGCATCCCTTCCGGCCACTGGTCGGTGCCCGCCACACGGCGGTCGCCACGCCTGGTGACCTGCTGTTCCACATCCGCGCCGATCGACCCGATCTGTGCTTCGAGCTCGCGCGCCAGCTGATGCTGAGGTTCGCCGGAGCCGTCGACAGCGTCGACGAGGTGCACGGATTCCGCTACTGGGACGAACGAGACCTCCTCGGATTCGTGGACGGCACCGAGAGCCCCACCTCACCCGTCGCGGCGGTCGACGCCGCGTTGATCGGGGACGAGAAGGACCCGTACTACGGCGCCAGCTTCGTCATCGTCCAGAAGTACCTGCACGACCTCACTGCGTGGGATGCGCTGCCCGTCGAGCAGCAGGAGCTCGTCATCGGACGCAAGAAGCTCAGCGACGTGGAGCTGCCCGACTCGGTCAAGCCCTCGAACTCCCACGTGGTGGCGAACACCATCGTCGGCCCGGACGGCGAGGAGCGGCAGATCGTGCGCGACAACATGCCGTTCGGCACGGTCGGCACGGGTCAGCTCGGCACCTTCTTCATCGCGTACGCCGCAGATCCGGCCGTCACCGAGGAGATGCTCCAGAACATGTTCCTCGGGCAGCCACCTGGCAACCACGACAGGATCCTCGACTTCTCCATCGCGGTCACCGGCTGCCTCTTCTTCGTCCCGCCCGCGGACTTCCTCGAGGACCCTGAGCCGTTCTTCGACGCCGCGACCCGGGCCGGGGCACCCGTCAGTGGACACGACAGCGAGACCACTGGGTCAGATGAGGCGACATCGGCCGACGGCCCCGACCCGATCCCCGACGATTCACTCGGCTCACTCGGCATCGGCAGCCTGAAGAGCAGCAGCCAAAGGAGAAACCCGTCATGAACAACCTCCATCGCGAGCTCGCCCCCATCACCGAGGCGGCCTGGGCCGAGATCGAGGAGGAGGCACGGCGTACTTTCACCCGATGGATCGCGGGTCGCCGTGTCATCGACGTCATCGGCCCCGAGGGCACCGAGCTCGCGGCCGTCGGCACCGGCCATCTCCAGCCCATCGACGCAGGGATGGACGGGGTCATCACGCATCAGCGGATGGCGCAGCTCCTGATGGAGATGCGGGTGCCGTTCCGCCTCGAACGGTCAGCCGTCGACGATGTCGAGCGCGGCGCCCAGGACTCCGACTGGCAGCCGGTCAAGGACGCAGCGCAGAAGATGGCTCTGGCCGAGGACCGGGCGATCTTCCACGGCTCGGCAGCCGCCGGCATCACGGGGCTCGTAGCGAGCAGCTCCAACGCCCCGCTCTCGGTGGCCTCCGAAGCACGGCAGCTTCCCGACACGGTCGCCAAGGCGCTGACCGCGCTCAGGCTCGTCGGCGTCGACGGCCCGTACAACCTGTTGCTCTCGGCCGAGCTCTACACCGCCGTCTCGGAGACGACGGACCAGGGCTACCCGATCCTGCACCACCTGGCCCGTCTTCTCGACAGCGACATCATCTGGGCGCCGGCACTGGACGGTGCCGTGCTGCTGACGACCCGTGGTGGCGACTACGCGCTGCATCTCGGCCAGGACCTGTCGATCGGCTACCACTCCCACGACGACCAGCATGTCGAGCTCTACCTGCAGGAGTCCTTGACCTTCGCTGCGTACACGGCCGAGGCAAGTGTTCCGCTGCCGGTGCACTGAGGCGAGTCGGCCGCGCACACAGCGCGACTGGCGACCTGTGGCGGCCGCTCTCGTCATCGCGGGCTGGGGAGCCGACTCGCAACGGGTGTCGCAACCGGACTCATCGTCTCGGCCGGTGGCATCTGGCTGAAGGAGCTCTCCGGACCTGACAGCAGGGGAGTGCGCCGCATCATCTACGCGACCGGCGCCGGCTTCGCGGTGGGTCCCCTGGTTGCGGGCGCCGTGGCCGAGTGGCTGCCTCGTCCCACGGTCCTGCCATGCCTGCTGCACGCCACCCTTGCCGTTGCGGTGCTCGCCTTGACGTCGGTCACGCTCGAGACTGCGCACCTGGCGGCACCGGTCGAGAGCCCCGGTGCGGGCGATCGATGGTCAGCGATCTCCCATCCGCGATTCGTCGGCATCGTCCTTCCCGCCAGCCCGGCCATCTTCGCCGCCGTCACCGTGTCGTACGTCGTGCTGCCGCCGCTGGTGGTCGACCGTGTCAGGGACCACGCGCCGCTCTTCAGCGGGATCGTCGCGGCGGTGACCCTCACGGTGGGCCTTGCCGTCCAGCCCCTCGCCGCACGTATCGACCGCCCGGGGAGTGCCCGTGCGACGTTGGCCGCGATGGCGACCGTCGTGGGCGGTCTGCTCCTCGGAGCGCTGGCCGTCGAGCTGACCTCGCCCGTCCTGGTGGTGGGTGCGGCAGTGCTCCTCGGGGCGGGCTACGGGCTCACGATCGAGTCGGGTCTCGCCGAGATCAGACGCATCGCCCCCCCGAGCGCGCTTCCGACGGCGGCCGCGCTGTTCCAGGGCGTGGCACACAGTGGGTTCCTGGCGCCGCTGTTCCTGGCCGTCAGCGCGAGCTCGATCTCGTACCCACGGCTGCTTCTCGGTCTGGCGCTTGTTGGAGCCGCGCTGTTGGTGGCAGCAGCGGCGTACAGCGGGCGCACCTCCACGTGGGCGGACAACACCCCGTAGTCGCTGATCGCTCTCGAGGTCGTCCAAGAGGGTGGCCGGTGCCGCGGCATGTCAGATGCGGGTGTCCTCGAGGGTCTCCGGCGCGAAGAGCTCCTCTGGTTCGAGCAGGCGGCCGGCGAGGCCCTGATCGTGGGAGTAGCGCAGGAAGGTGCGCAGGGTCTCGACGTTGCGGTCAAGGCCGTAGGGCCAGTAGTCGTCGCCGAGGATGCTCTTGGTGCGGGCGACCTCGTCATGGAGCCAGGGCAGCATGTAGCGCGCGGCGGCGGTCTCCTCGATGTTGTCCTCGCAGAGTCGCTTGGCCTCGCAGAAGGCGTCGTACAGGGAGCGGGCGAGCCAGCGGTTGCGCTCATAGACGTCGCGGCGGAGGACGACGACGTGCATGATCGGGAAGATGCCGGTGGCGCGGAAGTAGTCGACCTCGGCCGGTCCCGAGGGCTCGAAGAGGCGGCGTACGCGACCGTCGGCCGCGGTGAAGCTGGCGGGTGTCCGCGGGGTGTACAGGGCGTCGATCTCGCCGGTTGCGAGCATCTCGGAGAGCGTCTGGTCGGCGTCGATCGGCTTGATCCGGATGTCGGAGGGCAGCGTCACGGCGAGCTTCTCGGGCCGGCCGGGGTCGTGCAGACCGCCGGTGCGGTAGACCACGGACTCGGCCGGGACGCCATGGCGGTCGGCGAGAATGCCGCGGATCCAGACGTTGGCGGTCAGCTGGTACTCCGCGACGCCGACCTGGCGGCCGACGAGGTCCTCGGGGCGCTCGATGCCCGAGGCCGCTGAGACGTAGATGCCGCTGTGCCGGAAGAGCCGGGAGGGGAAGACGGGGAGGGCCACGAACGGCGCGTCGCCGCGGGTGAGGCTGACGACGTAGCTGGACAGCGACATCTCCGAGGCGTCGAACTCCCGGAACCGTGCCATCCGGAAGAAGGTCTCTTCGACCTGCTGCGGCAGGTAGGTCAGGTCGACGCCGGCCGGGCGGACGCGTCCGTCCCGGAGCGCCTCCGTGCGGTCGTATCGTTCGCAGGCAAGGGTGAGGGGCACGGTCATGGTCGTCCTCGGCAGTTTCGGGCGCGCCGTTGCGGTCGTCGGCCGGTCGGGTGGAGTGTGTATGACGATACATAAATCGATGCTGGGCTGAAAGGTGGTCGCTGATGTCGTTGCGCCACGCGTTGCTGGCGCTGCTCGATGCCGGGCCGATGACCGGGTACGAGCTGGCCAAGCAGTTCGACGTCTCGGTGACCTACCTCTGGCACGCGCCGCACTCGCAGATCTACCCCGAGCTGCGCCGGATGGAGGCCGAGGGCCTGATCGAGGCGGAGGCGCTGCCACGCGGGGAGCGGGCCACCAAGCGGGCGTACTCGCTGACCGCTCGTGGGGGAGAGGAGCTCGTCGAGTGGGTCCAGAGGCTGGAGCGCCCGGCGCGGGTCCGTGAGCCGGCGTACCTGCGGGCGACGTACTTCGAGTACGAGTCCTTCGACGAGACCCGGCGCCACTTCGAGGAGCACCGCGACCATCACCGGGCGGTCCAGGAGCACTGGCAGCAGCACGTGGCTCGGCTGCAACGGCACGACACCGACCTGATGCGGCGCCGTCTCGAGGCGGCGCCCGAGGCGGCGCACGACGCGATCGTCGCCTACAAGGTGCACGCCTACGAGGGGCTGATCGAGCGGGCGCGGGCCGAGGTGGCGTGGGCGGAACGTGGCCTCGCGCTGGTCGAACGGCTCGAGCACACCAGCCGCATCCCTCACGGGCGCCCGGTCGTGCGCCCCCACGTCCTGGCCGACGAAGAGGTCGCCGAGCAGATTTAGGTATTGCTTGACATACCCGGCGGTGAGTGGTCGAGTGTGCTCGATCACATTCGGACCTCCAAGATCGGGGCACACAGCCATGTCCGGCAACGACTCCGCCGTACGCGCGCCGCGCGAGCTGAACGGCTCCACTGCCGTCGCGATCCTCGTCTATCTCGGCCTGAGCCTGCAGCTGCTCCAGGTCGGGATCATCCCGCTGCTGCCGCAGATCGGCGAGGCGGTTCACTCGACGCCCGCCAACACCTCCTGGCTGGTGACCGCGAGCCTGTTGTCGGGCGCGGTGTTCCTCGCGGTGCTCTCGCGCCTGGCCGACTTGATCGGCAAGAAGGCGGTCGTCCTGCTCGCTCTCGCCCTCGTCTTCGTCGGGTCGGTGATCGGCTGCTTCGTCGACTCCCTCGGCGGCCTGGTGCTCGCGCGGGTCCTGATGGGGGCGATCATGCCGATGCTGGCCCTGCCGGAGGCGATCGCCTCGGACACGATGGCGCCGCGACGCGCCCAGTTCACCATCGGTGCGATCCACTCCGGCACCGGCGCGGGGATCTCGGCCGGCCTCCTGCTCGGGGCACTGGCCGCGACCGGACATGCGTCCTGGCGGGCGTACTTCGTGGTGGGCGTCATCGCCTCGCTCCTGGGCCTGGTCGCGGTGGTGGCCGGTGTGCGGGACTCCGACGCCCGCGCCGAGGGACATCTCGACGTCATCGGCGCGATCCTGCTCGCGCTCGGCCCGGTCGGGGTGCTGCTGGCGATCACCGAGGGTCCGTCCTGGGGCTGGACCTCCGGCCGGGTCCTGGCCGCCGGTCTCGGCGGTCTGGTGATCCTCGCGATCTGGTGGGTCCAGCAGCGGCGTGCGCGCTACCCGCTGATCAACGTCGGCTACCTCCTCGCCCCGGCCGTCCGGCTGCCGTACGCGATCACCTTCCTCGCGGCGATCGGGATCTACAGCGCCCTCTCCGCGGTCACCCGGCTGGCGCAGACGCCGGCCGTGACCGGTGCCGGCTACGGCTGGTCGGCCTCCGAGGCGGCGTGGTACGCCGTGCCCCAGCTGATCGGCTCGGTGCTCAGCTTCTTCGTCATCCGGGCGCTCGTGCACCGCGGACGGCAGGTCGAGGCGCTCGCCCTGGGAGCGGGGCTGCTCGTGGTCAGCTTCCTGCTCTACGGCCCGCTGGTCGCGCACGCGGCCGGCACGCTGGTCGCGCTTCTGGTCGACTCCGCCGGCCTGGCGCTCGTCCTCGCACTGACCCAGATCATCATCCTGCGCAGCGTCCCGGCCGAGCAGTCCGGCATGGCCGTGGGGCTCTCGATCGTCATGTACGCCGCCGGCAACTCGCTCGGCAGCGCGATCACCGGGTCGCTGTTCGCCGGACACGCCAACGCCGCCGGCGTACCCACCCTCGACGCCTACCGGCTCTCCTTCCTCATCTCCGGCATCGCCGCACTCGTCGCGCTCGCGGCATGCTGGCCGTTGCTGCAGCGGGCCCGCCGCGCCGTACGTCCCTCGTCGGGCCAGCAGGTCCCGGCGTGAGCGATCCGGGCACGATCGCCGCCGAGACGGCGCTGGCAAACCGCGCGCTCGGTGCGGCCGGCCAGTCCGACATGGTCTGGGGACACGCCTCGCTGCGCGACCCCGAGGGGCGCGGGGTCTGGATGAAGGCGTCCGGCTGGTCCTTCGACGAGATCGGTCCGGACCGGGTCGTGCTGGTGGGTCACGACGGCTCAGTCCTCGACGGGGACGGGAGCCGGCACATCGAGTACCCCATCCACACCCGGGTGATGGCTGCACGGCGCGACGTCGGCTGCGTCGTGCACACCCATTCGCCCTCGGCCGTCTCCTTCGCCTCCCTCGGCGTTCCGCTGCGGGCGATCTCGCACGACGGCGTCGAGTTCGCCGAGCCCCAGATCCCGCGGTTCACCCTCACCGGCAGCCTGATCCGGACCGACGACCTCGGGGACGCGCTCGCGGAGACGATCGGCGACGGAGTCGGCGCCCTGATCCCGAACCACGGGCTGGTGACGATCGGGGAGGACCCGGCTGCCGCCGTGATGCGCGCGCTCCTGCTCGACCGCGCCTGCCGCAACCAGCTCACGGCGATGGCCGCCGGCGAGCTCCGGAGCTGGTCGGACAGCGAGGAGCTGGCGCTCAAGCGGTCGGAGGTCTGGCCGCCGAGCCAGCTCTGCGCCGGGTACGACTACCTGTGCCGCAAGGCGGGCGCCACCGAGTCCTGACCCGCGTTGGCGAGTCTCAGCAGTCGACGACGTTGACGGCGAGCCCGGCGAGCGACGTCTCCTTGTAGGCGGCCTTCATGTCGGCGCCGGTCTCGCGCATGGTGCGGATGACCTGGTCGAGAGAGACCAGGTGACGGCCGTCGCCGTGCAAGGCGAGCCGCGCGGCGTTGATGGCCTTGGCCGCGCCCATGGCGTTGCGTTCGATGCAGGGGATCTGGACGAGGCCGCCGACGGGATCGCAGGTGAGGCCGAGGTTGTGTTCCATGGCGATCTCGGCGGCGTTCTCGACCTGTTCGGGGGTGCCTCCGAGGACCTCGCAGAGCCCTGCGGCCGCCATCGACGATGCCGAGCCGACCTCGCCTTGAAACCGACCTCGGCGCCGGAGATGGAGGCGTTCTCCTTGTAGAGGGCGCCGATGGCTCCTGCCGTGAGCAGGAAGCGCTCGACCGAGCTGAGCTCACTGGCAGGTTGAACCGGTTGGGCCGGTGCGCAGAACCTCACGTAGTAGTGGAGGACGGCGGGCACGATTCCGGCCGCTCCGTTCGTGGGTGCCGTGACGACTCGGCCGCCGGCGGCGTTCTGCTCGTTGACGGCCATGGCGAAGGCGTTCACCCAGTCCAGCGGGGACAGTGCGTCCGTGTCGTGGGCGGAGCTGAGGCGGCGGAAGAGCTCTGGGGCGCGACGCGGTACCTTGAGGCCGCCCGGGAGGATGCCATCGGTGTGACAGCCCGTCTCTACGCACTCCTGCATGACCTGCCAGACGCGACCGATGTGGTTGCGTACGTCGGACCGTGATCGTCGTCCACACTCGTTGGCGAGCATCACCTCGCTGATCGGGAGGCCGGTCTCACGGCAGCGGGCGAGCAGGTCGGCTGCCGAGGAGAAGGGGTACGGCGCCGGTCCGGACGCGGTGGGCACGGCGGGCGCGGCGCCGGAGTCGCACGAACCGGGCTCGTCGATGACGAAGCCTCCGCCGACGGAGTATGAGGTGCGGGTCAGGAGCACGTGCCCGTCGACGTCGTACGCATGGAAGCGCAGGCCGTTGGGGTGGAACGGAAGCGTCTCCCGCGGGTGGAGCTCGAGCTCGTGGTCGAGGTCGAAGGCCACGCGCTGCATGCCCAGCAGGTGGAGCTCCGGTCGGTCGCGCAGTCGCTCGAGCCGATCGCAGGCAACGGTGGTGTCGACCGTCTCGGGATGGTGACCTTCGAGGCCGAGGAGCACGGCGCGGTCGCTGCCGTGTCCGGCCCCCGTGGCGGCGAGGGAGCCGTACAGCTCGACCCGCACGCGCGCGACCGCCTCGAGGTCGCCGAGGTCGGCGAGGGTCTGCACGAAGGACCGGGCGGCTCGCATCGGGCCCACGGTGTGAGAGCTGGAGGGCCCGATGCCGACGCTGAAGAGGTCGAAGATGCTGACGGTCACGGGCTCAGTGGAGGGCCAGCTCGGCGATGGCGGCCGAGGCGACGAAGGTCGCGGCGAAGGAGACCAGGCCGACCGGGATCACGCGCCAGCCGATCCGTCGCATCAGCGGAGCATCCTTGCCCAGCCCCAGGCCCGCAAACGCCAGTACCGGGGTGGTGAGGGCGAGAAAGTCGACCGGCGTCATGATGTCGACCAGCCGATCCGAGAGCGGCGACCACGGGCAACTGACGAGGATGCCGATCGTCGTGACGCCGATGATCGTGGAAAGCCGGGTCAGTCGGTTGAGCCCCTGGGCGAGAAGCACGATGGTCACCAGCACAGCGAGTCCGACGAGGAAGCGCCACTGCAGCCCGTGGCCGAAGATCGCCTCCGCGAGGACCATGGCGACAGCCATGAGCGGCAGTGCGAACCAGCCGGACAGCGCGGACGGGCCGGCTACGGCAGCCGTGACGCTCTTCTCGGCGTCCGACCGGGCCGGGGTGCCCGGTGCCGCGGCAGGATCGGCGCTCGCACCGGAGCGGGTGAGGAAGCGGTAGAAGCGCTCGGCGAGCGGCAGGGCGACGTACATGCCGACGTAGAGACCGAGGAAGCCGGTGACGAGGTTGCTGATGGCGGCTACGGCGAGTGCCTGCTGGGCCATGTCGGGGTATTGGGAGGCGATCGACGCGGTCGCTGCCGCCATGACCGAGCCGGAGCCGACGCCGGCGCCCATGGCGAGTGCGAGCGGATCGAAGACCCCGGCGTGTGCGAGGAAGGAGGCGAGCAGCGAGACGTAGAGCGCACCGACGATCGTGCCGAAGACGTACATCGCGAGAACGCCGCGGTACTCGTCGGAGTCCGCGCCGTGGCGCTCGGCGACCATCGCGAATGAGCCCTCACGGTCGATGGAGAAGCAGGCGCCGACGGTCGCGCGGCCCATCTTGAGCAGGACAGCGACCGGAAGGGAGAACAGCACCGTGCCGAAGAGGTGACCGACCTCCTGGAGCAACAGGGCCGCACCGACGTGCTTGAGGACGGGCAGGTTCTGTCCGACGGTCAGCGCAAGCCGCGCGCCGAGCAGCAGGATGCCCGTGGGGGCGAGCGCCGCCGCGATCTGCTGCAGCCGGACCGGCAGAGCTCGCACCCGTTGGATCGAGATGACGGCGCCGAGGATGATGGCCCAGGCGAGCGGATAGATGGTGACATCGCCGATCCCGAGGTTGAGCGTGTGGGCCCCGAGCAGCTCGGAAACGGCGGTGAGCAGCAGCCCGAGCGTGGCGACGACAGCCATCGCGGCCGCGGGCCTGGTCGTGCCTAGACGAAAGGTGCGTGGAGTGCTGGTAAGAGCGGTCATCGGTTCTCCTCGGAGCCCGGCCGGCGATAGGGGGCCCGCGCTGCTCGCTCGGCGAGCAGCGCAGCGCGCGCGTCGGCGTCCTCGGCGACCGCGATGATGGTGCGGGCCAGTGCGCGAGCACCGTCGAGGACGGCGTCGTCACCGGCAGGGGAGGCGGCGTCGGCGGCGAAGCCGTGAGTGTGCGGAGCGTGCTCACTGCCGATGACGCCGACCGTGGGGTGGATCGCCGGCAGGTACTGCGAGACATTGCCCATATCGGTCGACCCGCCGGCGAGGGTCCGAGTGCCGAACTCGCGTCCCAGGCCGGTGACGGCGTCGGCGTACGCCGCGGCGAGCCGCGGGTCCTGGTCGAGCGGCTCGTACTCCGGCTCGGTCAGGTCCGCGGTCCAGCTACATCCTGAGGCCACGGCGCCGGCCTCGAAGCAGGCGAGGACCCGCTCCTTGAGCCGTCGGTGCTCCGCGACGTCGAACTCGCGGATCTCGACGTCTACCACCACGTGCTCGGGGATGATGTTGGTGACCTTCCCGCCTTCGCGCACGAACGCCGCGACGCGCGCCGTCGCCGGAAGCTGCTGGCGAAGCAGCCCGAGTGCAACCTGGGCAAGTACGGCGGCATCTGCGGCATTGACTCCGAGATGAGGTGCGGCGGCGGCGTGCGCCGCCCGTCCGGCATAGGTGACGGCGAACCGTGCCACCCCTTGCGACGGAGCCTGGTCAGGGCGCAGGTCGAGCGGGCCGGGGTGCACCATCACCGCGCAGGCCAGGTCGTCGAAGAGGCCTGCCTCGAGCATCAAGACCTTGCCACCACCGTGCTCCTCGGCCGGCGTGCCGAGCACGACGACGGTGAGGTCGAGTCGGTCGGCGATCTCGGCGAGACCGAGCGCGGCACCGACGGCGCTCGCCGCGATGATGTTGTGGCCACAGGCGTGACCGATCTCCGGCAGGGCGTCGTACTCTGCGCAGATCCCCACTGCGAAGGAGCCGCTTCCGTACGTCGCGCTGAAGGCGGTCTCCATCCCGGCGACGCCGTGGCGCACGTCGAACCCGGCGGCAGCGAGCATTCCGCTCACTGCCGCGGCGGACCGGTGCTCCTCGAAGGCGAGCTCTCCGAGCTCGTGCACCGTGTGGCTCAGCGCGAGCAGGTCGGGGCCGCGGCCGTTGATCACTGCTTCGGCGTCGGCGAGCATGTGGGTAGCCGAGGCCGGTTCGGACAGTGCGGACATGGTGCTCCCGGTGTTTGCGTCGTGATGAAGACCATGAGAACGATGCGGTCTCGTGACGCAATGGGGCGGTGGGCTGCATGATTTCCGCATGAATGGAGGCAATGCGCTGGAATTCGCCATCAATGAGGTCGACCTGGCGCTGATCAGTGCGCTGCAGCTGAATCCTCGGGCCAGCTGGGCAGAGGTCGGCAGGGTGCTGGCGATCGACGCGTCGACGGTCTCCCGACGCTGGGCGAGGCTCGCCGAGGAGGGTGCTGCGTGGGTCTCGTGTCAGCCGTTGTTCACCTCCGCCCCCGCGCTGGGCTTCATCGAGATCACGGTCGACGCCGGTCACTCGCTCGACGTCGCAGCAGAGCTCGCCGCGGACCCTCAGGCGATGACGATCGACGTCGCCGCCGGTGCGCGCGATCTGCTGGTCACGGTCACCTGCCTCGACGGGTTCCAGTTGGCGACCTATCTCCTCGAGCGCGTCTCGCGCGTCCCGCACGTCCGTTCCGTACAGAGTCACGTCATCGCCGCCTCGTACGCCGACGCCAGCCAGTGGCGGCTGCGCGCCCTGGACAAAGCGCAGGAGACCAGGATGAGGTCGACGCTGCCGCGCCGGTCCGGCGAGCCGACGCGACGCACGGTGGGGCCTCGTGAACGTGCCTTGGTCGCCGCCCTCTCCCAGGACGGTCGCGCGTCGCTCGCCGATCTCGCGGCCGTGATCGATGCAAGCGAGACCACGGCGAGGCGGCGTCTCGATGCGCTCGTGGGTCAGGGACAGGTCCGGCTGCGCTGCGAGCTGGCCCGCGTCCTGACCGGGTTCCCGGTCTCGGAGTGGTTCTTCGTACGCGTCCCCTCCGATCGGATCGATGCGGCCGCCAAGAGCCTCGCCACGATCCCCGAGGTACGCGCTGTGCTCTCGGCTGCCGGACCGTTCAATCTGCTCGTTGCAGTCTGGCTGCGAACGGTCGTGGACGGACAACGACTGGAGACGCAGGTCATGCAGAAGCTCCCGCATGTCGAGATCGTGGATCGCAGCGTCGTGATCCGGCCCTTCAAGCTCGCCGGCCGCATGCTGGATCCGCGGGGCTTCGCCACTGGCGTCGTCCCGCTCGAGCTCGCTTAGCGACATTGCACGAGCCGAAGTAGCCGCCCGCCGTGGCCCTGTCGCCTAGTTGACAGCACGGGTGTCGGTTCGATGGCTGCTCGCCCGCACCCGCCTCCTTACGTTGGCGAGGACGCGCAGGAGTGGTGATGGCACGAGTGCGGGGGAGGACCGCTGCGCGCGGCTCGCATCCGTGCCTCTGACCCGGGGAGGGGCGCATGTCCGCATCCAGTCAACGACGACAGCGGAGGGTGACCGCAGTCTTTGCGGCAACACTGTTCTCGGTGCTCGCGCTTCTCGCGAACCACACGACAGCCGTGGGGTCGACGCCACCGCCCGGCGGCGTCTGGGGCCTGCCCGGCGTGCCGCTGACGCTGGTGGCCGGCGCGCTCAGGCTGCCGACGGGCCTTGCCGTCGCGCACCTGGCGAACGGAGCCAACGGGCCGGTCACGCTGACGATCGGGCCGTGCGTCCCGCAGCCCGGGATCTCGTGCGCGGGAGTGCTGAGCGAGTTCTCGCTGATCGGGAGCTTCAAGGACGCGGCGGGCCACCCGCTGTACTCCGACAGCGACCCGGCGTCGGTCAGCTGGACGTGCAACGACCAGGTGTGCCCGGCCGACTTCGTCCCCGGCAGCACTCTCTCCGAGCTGCAGGTCCGGGAGTTCAACGCTCACACGATGTACGTCGCGCTCCGCAACCCGAACGGGACGTTCCAGCCGTTCGCGCCGGCACCGGCGTGCAACGGCGTCGACGACGCGCCGCTGCCCACCGGCACCATCGACCGGCAGGACACGGGCGGTCGTGCGTTCTGCGTCGACGTGGGCGCCATCAGTCGTGCCGACGCGCGGTGCGACACCGTCTGCTCGTCCTGGTCGGGACCGCTGACGATGCCGGTGCTGTTCGTCGAGGATCCGAAGTTCATGGGGACGTGACTCCTCAGCGCGGGTAGCGACGGCTGCCGACGAAGCCCAGCTGGGCCAGGGCCGTCTCGGCGGCGTGTGCGTACTCCGCCGCCTGCGCCGGGGAGCCGAGCCCGCGGCTGACCCGGGCGAGCTCGGCGAGGACGAACCCGAGCTCGACCCGGCTTTGCGCCTCCGCGAGCTCGCGAGCCCGCCGCAGCCTGTTGAAGGCAGCGGCCGACTCGCCGAGGTCGGCGAGCGCCGCCCCGTGGAGGCGCAACAGCCAGGGCAGGAGCTGTACGTCGCCCAGCGACTCCGCACGCTTCGCCGCCTCGGCCGCCCGGGTGGCCGCCTGCTCGGCGTCCCCCGACTCGAGCGCCGTCCACGCGAGGGCAGCATCGGTCTCGAGCACCTCCGCCGGCTCGCCGAGCTCCAGCAGGCGCTCGCGGGCGCGGGCGAGCAGGTCAGCTCCTTCGTCGGCTCGACCGGTCAGCGCCATCGCCGTGCCCAGGGCCCGGCCCGCCGTCGCGGCGTACTCCTCCAGCCCGACGGAGCGCAGCACCGGGATCAGCTCGGCGAACAGCGTGCGCGCCTCCTCCAGGCGGCCGGTCCTGAGCAGCACGTCCCCGACGTTGTACTCCGCGGCGGCCGCCTTGACCGCGTAACCCGCGTCGGTGGCGAGCCGCTGGGCCCGACGGAACATCTCGAGCGCCTCGATCCCGCGACCCTCCAGCCACGCCAGCATCGCCAGGTTGTTGAGCGCCCGGGACTGGCCGGCCCGGTCTCCGAGGCGCTCGTACAGGCTGATCGCCTCTCGCGCGGAGTCGGCATGGGAGGCGTCGCCGAGCATCGCCTGCGCGGTGAAGACGGCCTGCAACGCCTCGGCCCGCGCCGCGAGGTCGCCCGATCTGCGCGCGTGCGACTCGGCGCGGCGCCCCCACTCGAGAGCGTCGCGGTACCGGCCCTGGCTCTCCCGGGCGATGGCGTAGAAGGCCTCGATGCGAGCGAGCGCGGCCTGGTGGCCCTCGTCGTCCTCGGAGAGCAGGCGACGACCGCGGGTGAGCTTCCGCAGTGCCACGCTCAGCCTCCCGCGCCGGTAGTCGATCTCGGCCTCCCGCCGCAGCAGGAGCGCCGCCGCGACTGGACTGTCGGCGATCGCGCGCCGGGCCGCGCGGTACGGCTCGAGCGCCTCCTCCTGGCGGCCGATCCGGAAGCGGGCGTCGCCGAGTGCGATGTTCGTCGCCACGAGGTCCTCGGTCGGGACGAGCCGGACCTGGCGGGCCGCCTGCAGGGCGCGGACGAAGAGCTCCTCGGCCTGGACGTAGGCGTACTTGTCCGCCGCCCGCTCCCCGGCGATCCGCGAGTAGTGCCAGGCCTTGTCGGGCCGGTCCGCCTGGCTGAAGTGCAGGGAGAGGACCTCGGCGATCTCGTCCGGGTCCGACGCCTGCGCCTCGAGCAGATCGCCGGCGGCACCGTGCAGCGCCCGCCGGGACCGGAAGGGGAGCGTCTCGTACGCCGTGTCCCGGACGAGCTGGTGGACGAAGAGGAACGAGTCCCCGTCCGGCCGGAGGAAACGTGCCATCCGCCTCGCCGCGGCGGCGCCCGTGGGGAGACCTCTGCCTCCGAGCAGGGCGCGCAGTGCGCGGCGCTCGAAGCGCATGCCGAGGACCGAGGCGTGGAGCAGCGCCGTACGCTCGGGTGCCGGCAGTCGGTCGAGCTCGCTCGTGATCAGCGCCTCGACGGTGTCGGGGAGCGCGTCGGGGGCCTCGCCGGCGAGCGAGGCGTGCAGCAGTCCCCGCAGGAAGAGCGGGTTCCCCTCCGCCCGCCGGGTCACGGCGTCGATCGCCTTCTGCGGCAGCTTCTCCGCCGCGCCCATCAGCTGCGCCAGCCGCACCGCGGCAGCCTCGTCGAGCGGTGCCAGCCGCATCGCGGTCGTCGTACGCTGCGGCACGAACCCGTCGGGGACGTCCCGCCTCGTCACGACGACGAGCCAGGACCGGTCGGCCACGTCGGCGCACAGCCGGTCGAGCAGACCGGCCGAGGCGTCGTCCATGAGATGGACGTCCTCGAAGACCAGCACGGTCCGCTCGGGCAGCACGGCGGCGAGGCACTGCGCGGCGACCTCCTGCAGCTTCGCCTGCCGGAACCGGTCGTCGACCGCGTCGACCTCCGCAGTGGACGGCACGTCGATGTCGACGATCTTGGCCAGCACCGGCAACCACGCCAGCAGCGTGGGATCGGACGCGGCGACGGCCTCGTGCAGCGCCGCGTCGTCCTGCTGGCCGCCCGGGAGCCGTAGCGCGGACTCGAAGAGCGCGCGGAAGGGCCAGTACGGCGTCAGCGTCTCGTACTCGTTGCAGCTGACCAGGTACGACGGCACCTCCAGGTCGGCCAGGAGCGCCTGCAGGAGCCGGGTCTTGCCGATGCCCGGCTCGCCGACGATCTCGACGAGCGCGCCGTTGCCGTCCGACGCGGCTTCGACGGCCGCACGGAGCGCCGCGAGCTCCGCGTCGCGGCCGGTGAGCTCGACGTCCGGGCTGACCGTCTCCGACTCCAGGCGCTGCAGGACCGAGCTGCCGAGCCTGGCCACCTCGATGGGCTCCGACTTGCCCTTGACCCTCATCGGCGGGAGCACGTCGTGCTCGAAGCGGGCACTGGAGTGGGCCAGCGTCGCCAGCGTGACGAGCGCCGTGGCCGGTCGGGCCGAGGCCGCGAGCCTGGCTGCGACGTTCACCGCATCGCCCTTCACCGAGTACGTACGACAGAAGGTCGGGCCGAGCACGCCGGCGAACACCGCGCCGCGCGCGATACCCGCTCGGACCGGCAACGGCGTCGTCGAGGCGAGCAGGTCCTGCACGGCACGCAGCAGCCGGTCCTCGTTGTGCTCGCCGCTGCGAGGCGCGCCTGCGACCAGCAGGATCCGGACGCCGTCGGTGTCGATGTCGGACTCGAGGAACGTCACGCCGTGGCGCTGCGCGGCATGCTGGACGAGCTGGACGCACTCGTCGAGAGCCGCGACGACCTGGCCGGCCCCGCGATCGACGAGAAGCCCGTCGGTCCCCGAGAACCGGACGAACCCGACGGCGACCTTGCGATGCGCGGCGGAGAACTCGCGGTCGAGCAGGTAGTCGCGGACCGGCGGCGACAGCACGCCCGCGAGATCCACGCCCGCGGCGTCCATCAGGTCGGTGGCCACGGGAGTCTCGTGGACGTGCGGCGCACGGGCCAGCAGCGGCAGCGTGCCGTCGACGGCGACGCAGGCGTCGGGGAGCAGCGCCGCCGTCTCGGGGGAGAGGCGGATCTCGTCCGTGCGGGCCGCGGACTCGACCTGCACTGCCCGCGTCGCCGTCGCCCCGCACACGATCAGCTCGCGATGCACGTCCGGATCGCCGACGAGGAAGAGGTCGAGCTCGCCGCTGTGGAGGCCGACCGACATCCGCAGGCGGACGGGTCCGTCGCCGGTGTGCACGGTGCCGGCCCGGCGCAGGCCGCCGCGCATCTCGTACGCCGTACGCGCCGCTCGGGTCGCGTGGTGCTCGCCCTGGAAGAGCAGGACGACCGCATCCCCGGCCCACTTCACCAGGTAGGCACCGTGGCGGCGGGCGGTCCGGAGCAGCTCGCTGAAGGTGGCGTCGAGGATGTCGGTGAGCTCCTCGGCTCCGACCCGCCCGCGCGCTGCGAGCCGTTCGGTGAGTCGGGTGAAGCCGGAGATGTCCACGATCGCGAGCGTGCCGGCGACCGTCCGGCGCGCCGACGAGTCGTCGTCCGCCAGCCAGGTCCGCAGCAGCGGGGGGACGTACGGCGCGAGCTCACCCTCCTGCCACGGGTCGAGGTCGGGTCCGACTACGGCAGCAAGAGACGCAGACGGTGTCCTCATCGACGACCCCCCCGAGGTGACGCGCGTACGCACCGTCGACGGTAAAGATGCGCCACCTCCGACAGCATGTCTGCGACCCGGCTATCCCCAGAATGAGGGAAGTTCCACGGCTCCACCCCCATCTCTCGAGAACGCCGCTCACGACTCCACGTAGCGCTGCAGGGCCACCGGGTCGCGAAGCACGACGCTCTTCCCGTCGAGCTCGATCCAGGCGTGCCTGGCCAGTCCCGACAGCGCCTTGTTGACCGACTGGCGGCTCACCCCGAGCTGCGCGGCGACGACCGACTGGCTGGCGCCGAGGTCCGACACCGTCCTCCCGCCCGACCCGGCCCGCGCGCGCAGCAACAGCAGCTTGGCGACGCGGCGCGGCAGGTCGAGGAACACCAGGTCGCCCATGGTGCCGGTGAGTCGGCGCACCTGCGCGGCGAGCTCGCACGCGGCGGCGAGCACCGCCTGCGGGTCGCTCATCAGGGCGCCGCGGGCGACGTCCGCGGGCACGGCGACCAGCTCGGACAGCTCGGCGGCGACCACGTCGGCCGACCGCGGCTTCCGGTCCAGCAGCGAGAGCTCGCCGATCACCTCGCCCGGACCGACCGTGGAGAGGACGAACTGCTCGCCGTGTGGCGAGGTGGTCAGCACGCGGAGCAGCCCGGACCGCACGACGTACAGGTGCTCGCTCGGCTCGCCGGTGACGAAGAGGATCTGGTTCGCCGCGATGCGGCGCGTGAACGCGGCCGCCGCCACCCGCTGGAGCGCTGCGTCGTCCAAGGCGGCGAAGAGTCGCACGCGTGCGAGCTCGGCCGCCACTCCGCTCATCAAGGTCCCCATCTGTGCCTCCCCGCATGGAGCCTCCACGCCCATCGTGCCCACGGGTGGGCTCGATGACCATGGGTGACCAGAACGGCGTGGCGCCATGCCACGACGTACGGCGCGGTGTCGCCCAGATGACAGCCGAGGCGTCTCCTAGGTGGCTGTCGGCCGCCGCGTGTCCCGTCAGAGTCAGAGGTGTCGCGCAAGCGCACAACGACCAAAGGAGGCCATCATGCGCAAGATCAGTAAGGGTGTCGCAAGCTTCGCCATCGCCGGCGCCGCCCTAGTGCCCATCATCGCCACGGCAACCCCCGCCGAGGCGGCCGCCCACCAGTCCGGGCTGGTCAACGTCAACGTAGAGAACGTCCTGAACGGCAACCAGGTCACCATCCTCCAGAACGTCTCGATCCCCGTCGCCGCCGCGCTCTGCAACATCAACGCCAACGTGCTCAGCACGCAGCTGCAGAACAACCAGCGGGGCAACTGCCCGGCCTTCAGCACGGCGACGCAGAGGGCCTTCGTCTACTACAACTGACCAGGTCCCACGACGGGGCGAGGGTCCGGCCCTCGCCCCGTCGTCGCGTGTCCGAGCAGTTGAGGCAGATGCCTCACGCGTGGTGGTCGGGCGGCGCCCGATGCTCGGGGCATGGCAATCAAGCAGACCCCACGCCGGGCCGTCGAGGAGATCGTGAGCGCTCCTCGCCTGCCGGCCGGCGACGACGAGCGATTCCTCGGGTACGGCGCCTTCGGCGTCCCGTTCTCCAGCGGCCACTACCTGGCGCTGCGCGACTTCGTCGCCAGCTCGGTCGGGCCCGCCTTCCGTGCGGTCTGGCACCGCGGCCCGGCCGGACGCTGGACGATCCACACCACCACCGCGCCGGAGCTCAGCTGCGGGCGCTACTTCGGCTCCGCGATCACTGACAGCGTGGTGCCGGAGATCGGGGTCGACTGGCTCTCGGACTGGTCCCTCGAGGTCACGGTCGGCGACCGGCTGAGGTGGCACCTCGACCTCGGCCGTACGCCGCTCACCCGCCTCATGACCGGCGTGGCCCGCCTGCTGCCGTACGACGCGTGGCCCGGCGACTCGGTGCTGAGCGCCGTCGGGCCTCCGGCGGGCGCGCTGCTCGGCACGGGGCGCCTGCGCCTGGAGGGTGCGACGCCGGACGGACCGCGCTTCCGGATCGCGCCGCGGCACGTCTGGCGCGTGGTCGGCGGACGGGCGACGGTCGACGGCGTCGACATCGGCCACCCGGCACCCCTGGACCAGCAGACCCGGCTCGGTGACCTCTGGCTGCCCCAGCGCGGGCTCTTCTTCGTCGGCAAGACCCGCTTCACCCCGCCGGCGAGCGCCGGACGCACCCGGCCCGCCCCGGCCGCGCGTACGGGGGTGCCGTCGTGACCACGACCGCGGCACCCGCGCGGGTGGGCAGCGTGCGCATCCTCGGCTTCGCGTACGGCGTGGCGGCGTACGTCGCGTTCCTCGGCGTCTTCCTCTACGCGGTCGCGTTCGTCGAGGACGCGAAGGTCACGGTCGGAGGGACGCTGCTGGTCCCGCGCACGATCGACCGCGGCGGGCCGGACACGGGCACGGCGACCGCGGTCGTCGTCGACGTGCTCCTGCTCTCGCTCTTCGCGGTGCAGCACAGCGTGATGGCGCGGACGTCATTCAAGCGCTGGCTCACCCGGCACCTGCCGGCCTCGGTCGAGCGGAGCACCTTCGTGCTGGCGGCCTCGGCCTGCCTGGCGCTGCTGGAGTGGGGCTGGCACCCGGTCACCGGCACCGTCTGGGACGTCTCCGGCGCCGGGCCGCGCGGCGTGCTCCGGGCTGTGTCCCTGGCCGGGTTCGGGCTCGTCCTCGCGAGCACGTTCCTGATCAACCACTTCGACCTGTTCGGGCTGCGCCAGGTGACGGCCGCGCTCCGTGGCCGCACGCTGCCGGCGTACACCCTCGTCACGCCGCTCTGGTACGCCGTCGTCCGCCATCCGATCTACCTCGGCTTCCTGATCGCCTTCTGGGTGACGCCGACGATGACCGCCGGCCACCTGCTGTTCGCGGCGATGACGACCGGCTACATCCTGGTCGGCATCTGGTTCGAGGAGCGCGACCTGGTCGCGCAGTTCGGCGAGGCCTACCGCGCCTACCGTCGCCGGGTGCCGATGCTGGTCCCCGGACGGCGCCGTGCCTGACAATCAGCTCATGGAGAGGGCCACCGGACCCGGCCGGCACCCGCTGCCGCGCCGGGTCGAGGTGCTCGCCGGGCTGTCGGTCGCGATCGACCTCGGCCTGGGGCAGCCGGCGGAGCACATGCTCCGCTCGGCAGTCATCGCGTGCGGCCTCGCCGACCGGCTCGGCCTGAGCCGGGAGCAGCGGGCGACGGTCTACTACTCGACGCTGGTCATGTGGATCGGCTGCCACGCGGACTCGCAGGAGTACGCGCGCTGGTTCGGCGACGACATAGCCGTACGCCAGGGCGCCTACCTCGCCGACTCGGCCGGCCTGCCGATGATGCGGTTCCTGGTCGGCAACGTCGCCCGTGGCGAGCCGCTCGGGACCCGCGTACGCGTCCTTGCCACGCTGCTCCGCGACGCGCGCGGCCAGCTGGCCGCGCTGATCCACTCGCACTGCACCTCCGCCGCCGCGCTCGCCCGGCACGTCGGGCTCAGCCCGGACGTCGAGCACGCGCTGGCCTACACCTTCGAGCGGTACGACGGCGGCGGGCTGCCGACCGGTGCGACGGGTGACGCGATCCCGGTCGAGATGCGCGTCGCGCACGTGGCCGACTACGCCGACGTCCACCACCGGCTGTACGGCGTCGACGGGGCCGTCGCGATGGCGCGGAGCAAGCGCGGGGGCCACTTCGACCCGGCGGTCGTCGACGCGCTCGTCGCCGACCCGGCGGCGCTGCTCGAGAGCCCCGGCGACGACGCATGGGAGAGGGCGCTGGCCGTGGCGCCCGACGCCGAGGTGCGACTCGACGACGCCGGCCTGGACCGGCTCCTCACCGCGATCGGCGACTTCGTGGACCTCAAGTGTCCGTTCACGCTCGGCCACTCACGACGGGTCGCCGAGCTCGCCCACGAGGCCGCGGTGCGGCTCGGCTTCAGCCCCGCAGAGGCGACGACCGTACGCCGGGCCGGGCACCTCCACGACGTCGGTCGTCTGGGCGTCTCCAACCAGGTCTGGTCCAAGCCGTCGGAGCTCACCGCCTCGGAGTGGGAGCGCGTGCGGATGCACCCCTACCTCACCGACCGCGTGGTCACCCGGATCCCCGGCCTGGCCGCGGAACGGCTGGTCGCCCGGTCCCACCACGAGCACCTCGACGGGTCGGGCTACCCGCTCGGGCTGGCCGGCACGGCGCTGGGCCGCTGCGAGCGCCTGCTCGCCGCCGTCGTGGGCTACCAGGCGGCCCTCGAGCCCCGGCCCTACCGCGACGTGCTCCCGCCCGAGGCAGCAGCCCAGCGGCTGCGGGAGCGCGCGACCCGCGGCGAGCTCGACACCGAGTGCGTCGAGACGGTCCTCGCGGCCGCCGGGCAGAAGCCGGCGAGAGTACGCCGCGACGACACCCTCACGCCCCGCGAGGTCGAGATCCTCGGCCTGGTCGCCCGCGGACTGTCCAACCGCGAGATCGCCACCCGCCTGGTGCTCAGCGAGAAGACCGTCCGCAACCACGTCGAGCGCACCTACGCCAAGATCGGCGCCGCCAACCGCGTCGGCGCCAGCCTCTACGCGCTCGAGCACGGGCTCGCCGGTCGGCTCCACCACGGATGAACGGTCGAGTCCGTCAGGCGGGGTAGTTCTTGTAGAAGACGTTGGCGACGCGCTTGCCGACGTACCCGGAGGCGAAGCCGAGGAACAGACGCGGGGTGCCCGCCGCGGTGACGTACACCGCGAGCCCCTCCGGCTCGCGGTTGTTCACGAGGCGCTTCACCCCGGCGTGGGTCGCGGCGGACTGGATCGTCTCGCCGGTGCGCAGGTCGACGCTGTACACGCGCGCGTTGTCCTCGCCGGAATCGCCGGTGAGCAGGTACAGGTAGTCCCCGTAGACCGTGTATCCCTGGAACGTGCCCAGGCCGGCGGGCTGCCTGATGTGGGGGTGGACCGACACGGCCCCCGAGCCGGGCACCGGGTCGGAGCTGGTGGCGAGCATGCTCTCGATGTCGTAGAGGCCGTAGTGAAAGGCGCCGTCCTCGAGGTACCGCACGACCATCCGCCGGTGGTAGGAGTCGGTGGCGCAGGTGATGTGGTCGGCACCGAGGACGGGCTGGTACTTCGGTCCCCAGTCGTGGGAGCTGATCGTCTCGCCCGCCGTGTAGGGGACGCGGATCAGTCGGGTGCCCCACCCGTGGCCGTTGTCGTCCGTCCTGACGTCCGCCTCGATCCACAGCTCGGGGCTGCCGCTGATCGCGTCGACGCCGAAGGACACTCCGTGTCCGCAGTCGTTGATGTGCATGTGCCCGCGCCAGTTGCCGTGGAAGTCGAGCTCGTTGATGCACAGGTCGCCGTGGGCGTCCGCATCCCTCGTCTTGTTGGGCTGCAGCTGCGCCACGAACAGCCGGCGGTTGGTGCTGTCGAACGCCAACGACTGCATCACCCGGCTGACGTGGTACAGCTTGCGGTGCACGAAGAGATCGTGCGACGGCGCGGTCAGGTCGAACTGCCCCGTCGGCACCGCGGTCGCGGGCGCCGACCACCCGGCCAGCGGTCCGCCCACCGCGGCGGCGATCCCTCCGCTCGCCGCGAGCAGCCCTCGGCGGCTGATGCCGGCTTCCCAGCCCATCGACTTCCCCTTCATGTCCGACGATCGGTGACGACGCCGGTCCGGCGACGGCACCAACGCTGACAGCGACGGCGGCCGGTGTCCTTGGCGTGGAGTGCACGATGCTGTGCACTGCGTCCACTCCTCCGCCTCCGGCGGATCGACAGTCAGGCCAGCGGGAAGTGGCAGGCGACGTACCGCTGGCCGCCCTCCCCGGTGCCGCCCTCGGCGTCCCCGCGCGGGCGCACCTGCAGGAGCGGGCGTTCCTCGGCGCACCTGTCCTGGGCGTAGGGGCAGCGGGTGCGGAACGCACAGCCCGACGGCTTGTCGAGCGGCGTGGGAATGTCGCCCTTGAGCAGTACCTGCTCGCGGGCGTCGTCGTCCTCCCCGGTGTCGACCTCCGGAGCGGCGGCGAGGAGCGCTTGCGTGTAGGGATGGGCGGGCTGCTCGTACAGCTCCTCGGCGGGGGCGAGCTCGACGACCTCGCCGAGGTACATGACCGCGATCCGGGTCGACACGTGGCGTACGACGCCGAGGTCGTGCGCGATGAAGACATAGGTCAGCCCGAGCTCGTCCTGCAGGTCGTGGAAGAGGTTGAGCACCTGCGCTTGGATGGAGACGTCGAGCGCCGATACCGGCTCGTCGGCGACGATGACCTTCGGGTCCATCGCCAGGGCCCGCGCGATGCCGACCCGCTGCCGCTGCCCGCCGGAGAACTCGTGTGGGAACCGGTCGGCGTGGGTGGCGTTGAGGCCGACCACCTCGAGCAGCTCCCGGACGCGCCGCTCCCGTTTGCGCCGGTCGCCGTACCCGTGGATCTCCAACGGATCGGACAGGATGTCGTTCACCCGTCGTCGCGGGTTGAGGGAGGTGTAAGGGTCCTGGAAGACCAGCTGCAGCTCCTTGCGGACCGGCCTGAGCTGCCGTCGCGAGAGGGTGCTGATGTCGCGGCCGGCGAAGGTGACCCGGCCGGACGTGAGCTCGGTCAGCCGGACCACGCAGCGTCCGAGCGTCGACTTGCCGCAGCCGGACTCGCCGACGATGCCGAGGGTCTCACCGGCGTGGACCTCGAGGGAGACGCCGTCGACGGCACGGAGGTCCGCACCCGGCCTGAGCGGTCCCTTGCCGATCCGGAAGTGCTTGGCCACGTCGTCCGCCCGCAGGATCACCTCGCCGGTCATCGCGTCTCCCGGGACAGGCGGAGGCTGCCGCGGTCGTCCGGCAGCCAGCAGGCGTCCCGATGCGCTCCGCCCTCCAGAGGCGGCTGCTCGGAACAGCGGTCGAAGCTGAGCCGGCACCGGGGAGCGAACGCACAGCCGGGGAGTACGTCGAGTGGCGATGGCGGCGTGCCGGGTATCGTCGGCAAGCGGCGTACGCGCGCTGCGCGCGGCCGGGGCACGGAGTCGAGCAGACCCCACGTGTAGGGGTGGCGCGGGTTGCGGAAGATCTCGCGCCGCGGGCCCTGCTCGGCGGCCCGGCCGGCGTACATCACGAGCACGTTGTCGGCCATCGAGGACACCACGCCCATGTCGTGCGTGATGAGGATGATCGACGAGCCGTGCTCGGCGCGCAGCCCACGCATCAAATCCAGGATCTGGGCCTGCGTCGTCACGTCCAGCGCCGTCGTCGGCTCGTCGGCGATCAGCAGCGCCGGGTTGCACGCGAGCGCCATGGCGATCATGACCCGCTGCCGCATGCCGCCGGAGAACTCGTGCGGGTAGTCCTTGACCCGGCGGCTCGCGTCGGGGATGCCGACCTGGTCGAGCAGGTCGGCCGCACGAGAGAGCGCTGCCGAGCGCGAGACGTCTTCGTGGACCCGGATCTGCTCGGCGATCTGCCGGCCGACGGAGTAGACCGGCGTCAGCGACGTCATCGGATCCTGGAAGATCATGGCGAGCTCGCGTCCTCGCAGCCGGCGGTGCTCCTTCTCGGGCATCGCGATCAGGTCCCGTCCGCGGAACAGGGCCTGTCCCTCGATCATCGCGTTGGGGTCGCGGATGAGCCGCATCAGGCTCATCATCGAGACGCTCTTGCCGGAGCCGGACTCGCCGACGATCCCGAGCACGTCACCGCCGCCCAGCGTGAAGGAGAGCCCGTTGACCGCCGTGACGGTGCCGCGCCGGGTGCGGAAGCGGACGGTGAGATCGCGTACGTCGAGCAGCGGCTCCGCCCGGTCTGCGGCGGTGTCAGGCATGACGGATCCTCGGGTCGAGCAGGGCCTGGACGAGGTCCACGACCATGTTCGCGATCACGACGAAGAAGCCGGCGTAGATGACGCAGCCCATGATCACCGGCAGATCGAGGTTCTGGAGCGAGTCGTAGGTCAGCTTCCCGACTCCGGGCAGTCCGAAGACCACCTCGGTCAGCAGCGCGGCGCCGCCGATGAGCGCGCCGAAGTCGAGCCCGAACAGGGCGACCAGGGGCACCAGCGAGCAGCGCAACGCGTGACGGACGAGCACCTGCCGCTCGGAGAGCCCCTTGGCGCGGGCGGTGCGGACGTAGTCCTCGTTGAGCGCCTCGAGCAGCTCACCGCGCAGGACGCGGGCGTAGATTCCGACGTACAGCACGGCGAGGGTGAGCCACGGGAGGAGCAGGTGGAGCGCCCAGCCCCCCGGACTGTGCCGGAACTCGACGTAGCCTAGGGGCGGCACCCAGGCGAAGACGCCGTCGTGCCACTTGCTCTGGGAGAAGAGGTTGACCACCTCACCGAGCCAGTAGACGGGCACCGAGACGCCGACGATCCCGAAGAGCATGATCAGCGGGTCGAGCAGCGTGCCCCGGCTGGCCGCGGAGAGGGTGCCGAGAAGAACGCCGACCACCATCCAGATGACGGCCGCGCCGACGACCAGCGAGAGCGTGATCGGGATCGCCTCGAGGATCTGGGGGATCACCTTCGCGCCGCGGTTGACGAAGGAGGTGAGGTCGTGGCTGATGAACAGGTGCTTCATCATCAGCGCGTAGCGGACCGGAAGCGGCTGGTCGAGGCCGAACTCGTGGCGCACCTGGGCCAGCGTCGCCTGGTCGGCGTTGCGTCCGGCGATCCGCGCCGCCGGATCGACCCCTGGCGTGGCGAAGAAGATCAGGAAGACCAGCACGCTGATCGTGAAGAGCACGAGGACGGTCTGCAGGAGCCGGCGGACGGCGAACCAGAGCATCAGGCCGCACCCCGCAGCCGCGCCTTGGGGTCGAGGGCGCTGCGTACGCCGTCGCCGAGGATGTTGAGCGCCACGGCGGTGATCACGATCATCAGGCCGGGTGCGAGCGTGACGGCCGGTCGGGTGTAGAGCAGCCCGACGCCGTCGTTGATGAGCGTCCCCCAGCTGGCCTGCGGCGGCTGGACGCCGATCGAGAGGAACGACAGCGCCGACTCGGTGAGCATGTTGATGGCGATCATGAGCGGCACGAAGACCAGCACCGTCGGCATGACGTTGGGCAGCACGTCCTTGCGCAGGATCCGCGCGTCGCCACCGCCGAGTCCCACGGCTGCCTGGATGAAGTCCCGCTGCCGCAGCGAGCGCACCTGGGAGCGCAGGGGACGGCCGACGTACGGCACGTAGATCATGGCGATGATGACGATCGGCAGCCACAGGCTGTTGCCGCTGATGTGCACAGGCCCGAGATCGAGGCCGCTGGTCAGCAGCACCACCGACAGCGAGATCGCGAGTAGGTAGACCGGGAAGGCCCAGACGACGTCGAAGAGCCAGTTGAGCACCGCATCGACGATCCCGCCGAAGTAGCCGGCGACCACACCGAGGATCGCCGCGATCACGCAGCAGAGCAGCGCCGAGACGGCGCCGATCAGCAGCGTGTTGCGGCCGCCGCACAGCAGCCTGGCCATCACGTCCCGACCCTGGCCGTCTGCGCCCAGGAAGTAGTGGTGGAGGTCCCAGGTCGGGCCGATCGGCGTCACGCCGAGGCCGAGGCCGCTCGTGCTGGGCGCCAGCACCGGCTGCTCCTTGCCGTCGATGACCGTCGTCCCGTCGACGTGCGAGGTGAACGGGTTCGTATGCGCGACGGAGTGGGCGTAGACCGGCGCCAGCAGGCAGGCCAGCACGACCAGCAGGAGAACGGCGAGCGCGGCCATGGCCACCTTGTCGCGCGCGAGCGTGCCGAGCGCCGTCCGCCAGGGGCCCGGAGACCTCCTGGCGGACGGCGCCGCCGGCGTGGCGGGCGCGCCGGTCACGGCGTACGCGTCATCGGTCACTTGACCCACAGCTGGTCGACCAGCATGTAGAACTGCTTGCTGAACTGGTAGTTCCCGACCCGCTTGCTGACGAAGTCGATCAGCTTCGGCGTGAAGAGCGGGGCGACCGGGGCCTGCGCCATGACCGCCTTGTCGATCTCGCCCCACTGCTTGTCGGCCTCGTCCATGCTGGTCTGCTCGGTCTTCAGCGCCGCGTTCATCTGCGCCTCGATCTTCTGGTCGCAGAAGCCGGAGATGTTGATGCTCGAGTCGCTGCCGGGGTGGAACGAGGCGCACGAGAGCAGCACGTGGAGGAAGTCGGAGGCGGCGGGATAGTCCTGGTACCACTGCGAGACCGCCATCTGCACCTTGTTCTTGGTGTTCTGGATGTAGGTGAACTGGATGTTGCCCGACAACGGCTTGAGGACCGCCTTGTAGCCGATGGAGTTGAGCACGCTCTGGAGGTACTCGCCCATCTGCTTGTTGACATCGTCGGAGCTCACGACGATGCCGACGGTCTGTCCCGCGGTCCCGGACTCCTTGACGAGCTGCTTGGCCTTCTCGAGATCCGCGGCCTTCCAGGTCGTGCCGCCGCCCTTGGTGTAGTCGCAGAAGTCGGTGTGGCCCGGGAACCCGGGCGGCAGGAAGGTGCAGACCGGCGCGGCCAGGTTGGTGCCGCCGAAGATCTTGACCGTGGCGCTCCGGTCGATCGCCCAGTTGACCGCCTGGCGGGCCTTCAGGTTGTTGAACGGGGCCATGTTGGTGTTCATGGTGGCGTACCAGAGAGCCGTCAGGGTGTTGACGTGGGCCTGGTCGGCGTACTTCGTGCCGATCTCGGAGAGTCGGTCGGCCGGCGGCGAGTCGAGCATCCAGTCGGCCTGGCCGTTCTCGATGGCGGTGACCTCCGCCTCCACGGTCAGTCCGAACGTCTCGTCGATCTCGTCCGGGTAGCCCTGTGGCTGTGCGTCGGCGTTCCACGCCTCGAAGTGCGGGTTGCGCTTCATGACCAGCGACCGGTTCGGGTTGTAGGACGCGAAGTAGTACGCGCCGGTGCCGGGGATCGGCGTCGTGCCACCGTCCTTCGCGGGCGCGTCCGCCGGGAGGATCGAGGCGTGCGGGACGGCGAGCTTGTAGGGAAATTCCGGATCGGGTTCGGTCAGGTGGATCGCGACGGTGTTGCCTGGGCCGGCCACGACGCCCTTCGGCAGCGTGCAGGTCGCCGGCGTCTTCATGCACGCGTCCGCGCCCACGATGCCGTTGTAGAAGGTGCCGGCCGTCGGACTGGAGACCTTGAAGATCCGCTCGAACGATGCCACGACGTCCTTCGTCGTCACCGGCTGGCCGTTGGAGAACTTGATGCCCTTGCGGAGCGTGAACGTGTATGTCTTGCCTCCGTCGGTCACCTTCGGCTGCGCCGCGGCGAGGTCGGGGACGACCTGGAAGCTCTGGTCACCGCCGACCTTGGTGAAGGCGAGCAGGCCGTCGTACGTCGCCTGGTAGAGCTGCCAGTACTGGAGCGTGTAGTTGACTTGAGGGTCGAGCGTGCCGCCGGCCGCCTGGGCGACGAGGTGGAGGGTGCCGCCGGCGTGCTGCTTCTGGTAGGTCGCGGGCGCGGTGCTGCTCGCGCCGGGGGAGCTGCCGCCCGAAGGAGAGCTGCCGCCACCGCAGGCCGCGGTGGCGAGGGCGAGGGCAGCGGTCGTCAGGACCGCTGCGAGGCGTCGTGCCATGGGTTCGGCTCCTTCAAGGGCTGGGCAGGAGGGATGGGCTGGTCGGTCACTGGGCAGACCGCGGGTCGTCGTGCCCGTCGAGGCTGTGCTCGTCGAGGAAGGCGCCGACGACGGAGAGGAAGCGCTCCTCCTCCTCGACGTGCGGCATGTGGCTGGACTCGGGGAAGACCTCCCAGCGGACGTCGGGGATCCCGTCCATGAACGGCTGCATCGTGAGCGGCGTGGCCTCGTCGTACGCGCCGTTGACCAGCAGCGTCGGCACAGCGATCGACTTGACCTCGTCGACGACCGACCAGTCCCGCAGGGTGCCGATGCAGTGGAACTCGTTCGGGCCGTTCATCGTGTTGTAGACGGTCGGGTCGGCCTCGATCGCGGCGTCGGTGGCCGCTACCTCGGGCGGGTTGGGCACGATCCGGCAGACGTGCAGGTCGTAGTAGTACTTCGACGCCTTCTTGTACTCCGGGTCGTCGTAGGTCCCTGCCTCCTCGTGCTTCACCAGCGTTGCGAGGACGTCGGCGGGCAGCTGCGCGCGCAGCTCGTCGGCCGCCTGCGACCACAGCTCCATCGAGGCGGGCGAGTCGGCGATCGTGAGCGTCCTGAGGCCCGCCGGCCGCCTGACGGCGTGCTCGGCGCCGAGCATCCCGCCCCACGACTGGCCGATCACGTGGTAGTCGTCGGCGATCCCCAGAGCGGCGAGGAGGTTGTCGAGCTCGGCGAGGAAGAGGTCCACGGTCCAGAAGTCCGCGCTCTTGTCGGGCAGGTGCGTGGAGTTGCCGATCCCCAGCTGGTCGTAGTGGACGACGGCCCGGCCCTGCTCCGCGAGGCGGGCCATCGTGAGGGTGTAGTTGTGCGCGGCCCCGGGGCCGCCGTGGAGGACGACGACGGGCGTCGCGCCTGTCCCGAGCTCGCCGGTGATGCGGTACCAGGTCTCCCACTCCCCGAAGGGAACGGTGCCGGTGGCGGTGGGCTCGGGGATGGCCAACTGACGACTCCTCCGGGAGTGGGGCACGCCGGCCCGTTGGCGGGCGCGGCTGTCAATCTCGTCAGGAATGGTCTGGGTGGCAAGCCTTTCTACAGAGACGTTCGAAGACCGTAACGAGCCGGAAACCGGCCTCTCAGCATGCTTCTCGACATGCTCGGCCGACGGGGACACGTCGGCTACGTTTCGGGCGTGGAGCGGGTGGAGGGAGCGCACGTGGAGCAGGATCCGCCCGGTCTGCTCTCCCAGCCGGTGCAGGTGCCGAGCACCGTGGACGAGGTCACCGACCGACTCGTCGCGGCGATCGCGCTCGGCGAGTTCCTTCCGGGGGAGCGGCTGCCGGTGGAGCGGACGCTCGCGCAGATGCTGGACGTGGCCCGCTCGACGGTCCACGAGACCTACCACCGGCTGCGGGACGCCGGGCTCGTCGAGATCCGGCGCGGCCGCAGCGGTGGCGCCTATGTGCGCGCCGACTGGACGGCGCAGTCGGCCGCGTCCGTCGGGCGTACGCTCCGTCCCCGCCGGCAGCAGCTCGAGGAGCTCTTCGACCTGCGCGGCATGGTCGAGGGGATGATCGCGCGCTCGGCGGCCGAGCGGCGTACGCCCGACGACGTACGCGTTCTCGAGCAGGCGCTCTCGGCGTACGCCAGCGCCGGGAGCCCGTCCGAGGCCCACGCCGCCGACGGCGCGATCCATCGGGCGGTGACGCTGGCGACCCGCAACGACGAGGCGCTCCGGCTCAGCCAGGACCTGCTCGCGAGGATCACGATCGGGCTGCCGATCGAGCCCTACAGCGTCGCGGCCTTCGACGAGGCGCTTGTCGAGCACACCGAGCTCGTCGAGGCGATCCGCGACGGCGACGTCGAACGCGCCGGCGCGGTCGCGTCGCGGCACTTCGACATCAGCGCCCGCCAGGTCCGGGAGCTGCTGGACCGCAAGTCCGCGGGGACCGAGTGATCCTGCTCCAGGCTGCCGGGCGCCGCGCGGCAGCCGCATGCGGGCAAGGGCGTCCGGGTACACCGCGGCCATGGTCGACGACGCGGATGCACGGCTGCGGCGGCGATGAGGATCCTCGGGCACCGTCGCGGGATCGATCCCGACGGGGCGGTGGTGGTGATCACCGGCGCCTCCAGCGGGATCGGACGGGCGACCGCGCGGCTGTTCGCGGCCGAGCACGCGCGGCTGTGCCTGGCCGCGCGGTCCGCGGATGCGCTCGAGGGTGCCGCCGCGGAGTGCCGGGAGGCGGGCGCGGCGTCGGTCACGACCTTCCCGTTCGACGTCAGCGACGCCGACGGGCACGGGCGGCTGGTCGAGCGGGCGCTCGCCGAGCACGGGCGGATCGACGTGTGGGTGAACGACGCGGCGGTGATGTCGTACGGCACCGTCGAGCAGACCCCCGTCGAGATCCAGCGCCGGATCATCGAGGTCAACCTGCTCGGGATGATGTGGGGGACCCGGGCGGTGGTCCCCGTCTTCCGCCGGCAGCGTCGCGGCGTGCTGATCAACGTGTCCTCGCTCTACGGCAAGATGGCGACGCCGTACGTCAGCGGCTACGCGGCCAGCAAGTTCGGGATCCTCGGCTTCAGCCAGGCCGTGCGCCAGGAGCTCCACGACCTGCCCGATGTCTCGGTGTGCACGGTGCTGCCGGGCTCGATGGACACGCCGATCTTCGGGCACGCCGCGAACTACCTCGGCCGGCGGGTGAAGCCGGTGCCCCCGGTGTCCTCGCCCTGGCGGGTCGCCCGCGTGATCGTCCGGCTGGCCCGCCGCCCGCGCTCCCACACCGACGTGGGCCAGCTGCAGCACCTCGCCAGCCTCGGGCACGCGCTGATGCCCGGCACGTACGGCGACCTGGCGCCGACGGTGATGCGGTTCGTCGCGGTGGGGGACGAGCGGATCGAGCCCGGCCCGGGGAACGTCCTGCGGCCCGATCCCACGACCGACGGGGTCTCCGGGCACTGGCGCAACCGCCCGGCCCGGATCGCGGCGACGGCCGCCGTGGCCGTCGGCATCGTCGGCGCGGGCAGGCTCCTCCGCGGGCGGAAGGCGGCGCTGACATGACCGCGCATACCCAATTTGGGGGATGGCCGAGCCCGCGCCGCACCCAGCAGGGTGGGGGAATGCCCTCGACCAGGAGATCGGGCGCCGTGGCCGAGCCCCGCCCCCGCACGCGTACCGCGGCCGTCGTCGTACTCCTTCTCGCACCGCTGCTGGCCCTCGTGACACCGGCGTCGCCGGCGAGCGCGGCGGCCGTGTGCGCGAAGCCGAAGTTCGTCACGACCGAGCCGCACGGGATGGCGAGCAGCGGCGTCTACACCGTCGACAACGACATGTGGAACGCCTCGGGCTACCACATGACCCAGCGGCTTCGGGTCTGCAGCCGGTCGCGCTGGACCGTCGACGTCAAGGTGCGCAACCCCACCGACAAGGCGGTCAAGAGCTATCCCAACGCCCACCGCGACTACCACAACTGGAGCACCGGCCACGAGCCGCGGCTCTCGTCGTTCACCAAGCTGCGCACCAGTTGGGCAGCGCGTACGCCGGGCAAGGGCATCTACGACGCGGCGTACGACCTCTGGCTCAACGGCGTCGCCGACGCGGACAGCAACGAGGTCATGATCTGGACCGACAACCGCCACCAGGTCCCGTTCGGCCACCGGGCCGGTCATCTGTGGTTCAACGGCATCAAGTGGCAGGTGTGGACCGGCGCCGGCCACCAGTACATCGCCTTCACGCCGCCGCGGCGGCTCACCCACGGCACCCTCGGCCTGCTCAGGCCGCTGCACTGGCTCGTCCGGAAGGGCTGGCTCCGGAAGAAGACGACGGTCGGCCAGGTCGGGTTCGGCTTCGAGGTCGTGCGTACGGCGGGCCAGCGGGTGCGCTTCGCGACGAGCCGCTTCTCGGTGAGCTCCGCGCGCAAGTGAGCCGAGGCTGAGCGGGGGAGCACGATGCGGGTCCGTCAGCCGCGCCCCGATACCATCGAGTGGCCGCCGAAGACGGCGGGAACCGACCTGACCACAGGAGCCTCTCGTGTCCGAGCTGAAGATCGTCGTACTCACCGCGCAGGAGCGTGAGGAGCGGGCGGTCACGACGGGGACGAAGGCATGGGAGCTCTTCCGGGACGACCCGGAGATCATCGCCGCGAGGGTCTCGACCAGCTCGACCAACGGAGCGGGCTCGACCACCGGACGGCAGCTCAGGGACCTCGCCTACGAGCTGCAGGACGGCGACGAGGTCGAGGGCGTCGCGATCGACTCCAAGGACGGGCGCGACATCCTGCGCCACTCCACGGCCCACGTGATGGCGCAGGCGGTGCAGGACCTCTTCCCGGAGGCCAAGCTCGGCATCGGCCCGCCGGTCCAGGACGGCTTCTACTACGACTTCGACGTCGACACCCCGTTCGTCCCGGCCGATCTGGAGAAGATCGAGTCCCGGATGCGGAAGATCATCAAGGAGAACCAGCGCTTCTCCCGCCGTCCGGTCTCCGACGCCGAGGCGATCGCCGAGCTGCAGGACGAGCCCTACAAGATCGAGCTGATCGGGCTGAAGGGCTCCGGCGCCTCCACCGGCTCCACCAGCGAGGCGGTGGAGGGGGCCTCGGTCGAGGTCGGCGCCGGCGAGCTGACCATCTACGACAACATCAACCGCAACGGCGAGGTCGCCTGGAAGGACCTCTGCCGGGGTCCGCACCTGCCGACCACCAAGCGGATCCCCGCCTTCAAGCTGATGCGGTCGGCGGCGGCGTACTGGCGCGGCGACGAGAAGAACAAGCAGCTCCAGCGCATCTACGGCACCGCCTGGGAGTCCAAGGAGGCGCTCGAGGAGCACCTCCATCGGATCGAGGAGGCCGAGCGCCGCGACCACCGCAAGCTGGGCCGCGAGCTCGACCTGTTCTCCTTCCCCGAGGAGCTCGGCTCGGGCCTGCCGGTCTTCCACCCCAAGGGCGGGATCATCAAGCGGGAGATGGAGGACTACGTCCGCCGCCGGCACATCGAGGAGGGCTTCTCGTACGTCGGCACCCCGCACATCTCCAAGGACGGCCTGTTCCACACCTCGGGCCACCTGCCGTACTACGCCGACACGATGTTCCCGCCGATGGAGCTCGAGGGCAGCAGGTACCAGCTCAAGGCGATGAGCTGCCCCATGCACAACCTGATCTACGCGAGCCGCGGCCGCTCCTACCGCGAGCTGCCGCTGCGGCTCTTCGAGTTCGGCACCGTCTACCGCTACGAGAAGTCGGGTGTCGTCCACGGCCTGACCCGCGTCCGCGGCCTGACCCAGGACGACAGCCACTCCTACGTCACCCCGGAGCAGGCGCCGGCCGAGATCAAGCACCTGCTCGACTTCGTGCTCGGCGTGCTCAAGGACTTCGGCCTCGAGGACTTCTACCTCGAGCTGTCGACCCGCGACGCCGACAACGAGAAGTTCATCGGCACCGACGAGCAGTGGGCGACCGCGACGAAGATCCTGGAGGACGTCGCGTTGGAGTCCGGCCTCGAGCTCGTGCCCGACCCCGGCGGCGCCGCCTTCTACGGCCCGAAGATCTCGGTGCAGGCCCGCGACGCGATCGGCCGCAGCTGGCAGATGTCCACGATCCAGTACGACTTCAACCAGCCGGCCCGCTTCGGCCTCGAGTACGTCGCCGCCGACGGCTCCCGCCAGCAGCCGGTGATGATCCACTCGGCGAAGTTCGGCTCCATCGAGCGCTTCTTCGGCGTACTCGTCGAGCACTACGCCGGCGCCTTCCCTCCGTGGCTCGCTCCCGTGCAGGTCCAGGGGATCCCGATCGCCGAGCGCCACCACGACTACCTGTACGCCGTCGCCGACCGCCTCAGGAAGGCCGGCATCCGCGTCGAGGTGGACGACAGCGACGACCGGATGCAGAAGAAGATCCGCAACGCGCAGGTGCAGAAGGTGCCGTTCATGGTGATCGCCGGCGACGACGACGTCGAGAAGGGCGCGGTCTCGTTCCGCTACCGCGACGGCCACCAGGACAACGGCGTGCCCATCGACGAGGCGATCGCCCGGGTCGTCGGCGCCGTGGAGTCGCACGAGCAGGTCTGAGCAGGGCCAAAACTAAATGTGACGCGATGTCGCGCGTACTCTTGTTTCCGGTACGCGCGTCGCACTAACGTGGGTGTCGTCCATCACGTACGACGTCATCGACCCACCGAAGAGGTGCTCCGCATGACCGCTGTCCAGCAGGAGAGGCGTGGAGCCAAGCACGCTCCCGGTGCCCACGTGCCCCAGGGCAAGCAGGGCTACTTCGAGACCCTCCGCACGCTGTCCCAGGCCTCCGTCGACCAGCACTTCGAGGCGTTCAAGGACATCGCGTGGGACGACCCCGACTTCGCGGTGATCCCGCACGACGAGCGCTGGATCCTGAGCGACGTCGACGAGCTCGGCGCCCACCCGTGGTACAAGTCGCTCCCCAAGGAGCGCCAGATCGAGATCGGGATGTACCGCATGGCGCTCGTCGCCAAGGTCGGTCTGCAGTTCGAGCAGCTCCTGATCAGCGGGGTCATGAACTACCTGCTCTGGAGCCGCAACGACAACCCCGAGTTCCGCTACGCCACCCACGAGGTGACGGAGGAGACCCACCACACCCAGATGTTCCAGGAGCTCGTCAACCGGGTCTGCCCGGACGCGGTCGGCACCCCTCGCGGCTTCAAGGTGCTCGTGCCGATCCTCGCGACCGCGGGCGGCTGGTTCCCGGAGGCGTTCTTCGTCGGCATCCTCGCCGGCGAGGAGCCGATCGACCACCTGCAGAAGAACATCCTCCGCGGCCGCGGCATGCACCCGCTGATGAACCGCATCATGCAGATCCACGTGGCCGAGGAGGCGCGGCACATCGGCTTCGCCCACCAGTTCCTCGAGCACCACGTGCCCGACCTCAACCCGGTACGCCGGCAGATCCTCGGGCTGATCTACCCGGTCATCATGCGGCTGCTCTGCGACGTGATCATGGTCCCGAGCAAGCAGGCGCGCGCCGACATGGGCATCCCCGACGAGGTCGCCAAGGAGATCTGGTGGGACGCGCCGGAGTCGCAGAAGACGCTGCGCGACATGTTCTCCGACGTCCGGATGCTCGCCGACGACCTCGGCCTGCGCAACCGCATCACGAGGCTGGTCTGGAAGGCGATGAAGATCGACGGACGCTCCGCCCGGTTCCGCAGCGAGCCGGCCAACGCCGCCTCCTGAGCCGGACGGGATCCCTCGTTGCCGCACGTCGTCACGCAGTCCTGCTGCTCCGACGCCTCCTGCGTCGTCGCCTGTCCGGTCAACTGCATCCACCCCGCGCCCGGTGAGCCCGGCTTCGCCGAGGCGGAGATGCTGTACGTCGACGCGACGTACTGCGTCGACTGCGGCGCCTGCGCCACGGCCTGCCCGGCCGACGCGATCGTCCCGCACACCACGCTCACCGAGGCGCAGCAGCCGTTCCTGGCGCTCAACGCGGAGTACTTCGAGGTCTTCCCGCACCGCGACCGCGCGATCCTCGCGCCGGTGCACGAGCAGCGCCGGCTGCGGCGTCCGGGTCCCTACCGCGTCGCGGTGGTCGGCGCCGGACCGGCGGGGCTCTACACCGCCGACGAGCTGCTGAAGCACCCCGAGATCACGGTCGACGTGTTCGACCGGCTGCCGACGCCGTACGGCCTGGTGCGGGCGGGTGTCGCGCCCGACCACCAGCACACCAAGCAGGTCGAGAAGCTCTTCTCCCAGATCGAGAGCCAGCCCGGCTTCCGCTACTTCCTCGGCGTCGAGGTCGGCAAGGACGTCTCGCACGCCGAGCTCGCGGCCCGCTACCACGCCGTCGTCTACACGGTCGGCGCCGCCAGCGACAGGCCGCTCGGGATCGAGGGCGACGACCTGCCGGGCTCGCTGTCGGCGACCGACTTCGTGGGGTGGTACAACGGCCATCCCGACAGGCAGGACCTCGACGTCGCGCTCGGACACGAGCGGGCGGTCATCGTCGGCAACGGCAACGTCGCGCTCGACTGCGCCCGGCTGCTGGCCGAGGACCCGGAGCTGCTGCAGCGCACCGACGTCTCCGACGGGCCGCTCGCCGTGCTTCGCGACAGCGCCGTACGCGAGGTCGTCGTGCTGGGCCGGCGCGGCCCCGGCGAGGCGGCGTTCACGGTGCCGGAGCTGGTCGGGCTGGCCGGCCACGATGGCATCAACGTCGTCGTCGACACGGGCGACGTGCCGCCCGATGCGGCCCTTGCGGGCGGCGACGTGAAGTCGCGGCTGCTCTGCGAGATGCACGCGCGTGAGGTCGATCCCGCCAAGCGCACGGTCGTGCTCCGGTTCCTCTCCTCGCCGACCCGCGTGCTGGCCGGCGACGATGGTCGCGTCGCCGCCGTGGAGATCGGCCGCAACCGGCTGCATCCCGACGAGCACGGCGTGCCCCGCGCGGTGCCGACTGGCGAGACCGAGGTGCTGCCCGCCGGCCTGCTGCTGCGCGCCGTCGGCTACAAGGGCCTGCCCGTCCCCGACCTGCCGTACGACGCCGCCTCCGGCGTCGTGCCCAACGACCACGGGCGCGTCATGCCGGGCGTCTACGTCGCCGGCTGGGTCAAGCGCGGTCCGACGGGCTTCATCGGCACCAACAAGTCCGATGCGGAGGAGACCGTCGACCGGCTGCTCGACGACCTCGACGCGGGCAGCATCCCGGAGCCGGTGGGGGACGCGCGCGGCGTCGCGGCGATCGTGCGGTCCCGTCAGCCGGCGATGGTCGACCTCGCCGGGTGGCAGGCGATCGACGCCGAGGAGAAGCGCCGTGGGGTGGCTGCCGGACGCCCGCGGGTGAAGATCGTCGACGTCGAGGAGATGCGGAGCATCGCCGCGACCTCGCGCCGCCCGCGCTACGCCCGGCTGCGCAGGGACCCGCGGTGACGGCGCCGAAGGCGGCGAAGCGCGGGGCCGACGGCCGTCGCGCTCGGTGGGACGAGCACAACGAGTCGCGGCGGCGCCGGATCGTCGACGCAGCGGTCGCCGCGATCGAGGCGAGCGAGCCGGGCGCGGACATCCACGTCCAGCAGATCGCCGCCGACGCGGGGCTGTCCCGGACGGTCGTCTACCGCCACTTCGAGGATCGCGCCGACCTCGACCGCGCGGTCCAGCAGCGGATCCTCGACAGCCTCTGGGAGGAGCTCCTCCCGGCGGTGAGCCTCGACGGCACGGTCCCGCAGATCATCCGCCGTGTCGTGGGGACCTACGTCGACTGGGCGGTCGCCCACCCGGCGCTGCACCGCGCCGCCGAGCACGACCCCGGCGGCGACGAAGGCAGCCCGCTCCAGCTCGGCATGGAGCGGCTGGCCGGTCAGATCGCGGAGGTGCTGGGTCTCGGCGTCGTCGCGATCGGCGCCGAGCCCTCCGAGGAGGAGGCGGCGGCGCTCGACCCGCTCGTGTTCGGCCTCGTCGGCGCGGTCTTCGGCGCCGTACGCCGCTGGGTCCACCGGTCCGACCGGCTGTCACCGTCGATGCTCATCGGACTGACCAGTCGCTCGATCTGGTACGTCCTCCAGGGCCACGCCCGGACGCTGGGCGTCGAGATCGACCCCGACGTGCCGCTCCAGCGCCTGCTCGACCCCGATCCGGTGACCAGCGTCCCGTGACGCGCTCGCGACCGGTGCGCCCGGCGCGCCCGGCCCGCCGTACCGCTGGCTAGTCTGGCCCGCGTGACGGAGGACGCGAGCGTGCTGCGACAGGACGGCGTGGGGGAGCCCGACGCCCTGGACCGGCTGTGGACGCCGTACCGGATGGCCTACATCCGCGGCGAGAACAAGCCGGCCGACCCCTCCACCCAGGAGTGCCCGTTCTGCCGGGTGCCGACGCTCGACGACGACTCCGGCCTGATCGTCCACCGCGGCGAGCTGGCGTACGTCGTCCTCAACCTCTACCCCTACGCGCCGGGCCACGTGATGGTGTGCCCGTACCGCCACGTCGCCGAGTACGTCGAGACCACCGACGAGGAGACCGAGGAGATGGCGCTCCTCACCAAGACCGCCGTCCGGGTCCTCAAGGACGTCTCCCACGCCGCGGGCTTCAACATCGGCATGAACCAGGGCGAGGCGGGGGGAGCGGGCATCGCCGCGCACCTGCACCAGCACGTCGTGCCGCGCTGGGTGGGCGACCAGAACTTCATGCCCATCATCGGCCGCACGAAGACCCTGCCCCAGCTCCTGCGGGACACCCGCGAGCTGCTCGCCGGCGCCTGGCGCTGAGGGCGCCCTCCTCGACCGTCCCCCAGACCGGGGACCTGGCCCCAGGTCTTCCGCCGAAGTGGTCTAACGCCCCTTGCGCGGTGTGATCGCCGTCACTATGTTGTCGTCCGCAACATATCCGTGTGGCACCGGTCACACGGAGCCTCGAGCAATGGAGGTCGAGAGTATGGACAGGCGCAAGGGTGCTCGTTTTGCGTCGCTGATGGCAGTTGGGGTGCTCGCGACGGGAGTGCTCGCTGCGTGCGGGAGCAGCAGCAGCGGCAGCAGCGGCAGCGGTGGTTCCGAGGCCGACGTCGGTGTGATCCTCCCCGACGCGACGACCTCGCCACGCTGGGAGAGCCAGGACCGGCCGAGCCTGCAGAAGGCGTTCGACGCCGCAGGCCTGAAGGCCGACATCCAGAACGCGCAGGGCAGCACGGCCAAGTTCGGCCAGCTCTGCGACAGCATGATCAACGAGGGCGTGGCGGTCATCATGATCGTCAACCTCGACTCCCAGTCGGGTGCGGCGTGCCTCAAGAAGGCCGCCGACGCCGGCGTGAAGAGCATCGACTACGACCGGCTGACGCTCGGGGGCGGCGCGTCGTACTACGTGTCGTTCGACAATGTGAAGGTGGGCGAGCTGATGGGCCAGGGCCTGCAGCAGTGCCTGACCGACATGGGCAAGACCAAGGCCAACATCGTCTACGTCGACGGCGCGGCCACCGACAACAACGCCGCGCTGTTCAAGTCCGGCTACGCGAAGGCGCTGAAGCCGAAGCTGGACTCCGGTGACTACAAGCTCGTCGGCGACCAGTCGGGCGAGTGGGACGCCACCAAGGCGGGCCAGGTCTTCGACCAGATGTACACCCAGAACAACGGGAACATCGACGGCGTGATCTCGGCGAACGACACGATGGCGACCGGCATCATCGCGCGGCTGAAGGCCACGAAGAACGCCGGCAAGATCCCGGTCACCGGCCAGGACGCCAGCACCGAGGGCCTGCAGAACATCCTGCAGGGCTACCAGTGCGGCACCGTCTACAAGAACACCACCCTGGAGGCCAAGGCCGCCTCGGACCTCGCGATCGCGCTGATCAAGGGCGACGACGCCAAGGCGAAGTCCCTGGCCACCGGCTCGGTGGAGGACACCGAGCTCAACAAGCAGGTCCCCTCGGTGCTCGCGACCCCGGTCTGGGTCACGAGGGACACGGTGAAGGACCCGGTCAACGACGGGCAGGCCGACGCGTCGCAGATCTGCACCGGCGCCGTGGCCGCGCTCTGCAAGAAGTACGGCGTCAGCAAGTAAGGGGCGGCAGCGACCGCAGCGCGGGGCCCGCACCACAGCGGGCCCCGCGTCACCCGCGCCCGATCCCGTACGCCACCCGCGCCCCGCCCGGGGCGCCGACCATGAGGAGTCACCACCGTGACCGTCCAAGCACCCGAGCACGCCGGCCCGAGCGCGTCGACCGCGCCGCTGCTGGAGCTGCGCGGCATCGAGAAGAGCTTCGGAGCCGTCCACGTCCTACGCGGCGTCGACCTCACCGTCCGGCCCGGTGAGGTCACCGCCCTCGTCGGGGACAACGGGGCCGGCAAGAGCACCCTGATCAAGGGGATCGCCGGCATCCACGCCTTCGACGGCGGCGAGTATCTCTTCGAGGGCCGCCCCGTCCGGGTGCACGGCCCGAAGGACGCGAACGAGCTCGGCATCGAGGTCGTCTACCAGGACCTCGCGCTGTGCGACAACCTCGACGTCGTCCACAACATGTTCCTCGGCCGCGAGGTCCTCAAACGGGGCATGATCGACGAGGACACCATGGAGCAGCGCGCCCGGGAGACCCTCGACGGCCTCTCCGTGCGGACCCTCAAGTCGGTGCGCACCCACGTGGCCGCCCTCTCCGGCGGCCAGCGGCAGACCGTCGCCATCGCCCGCGCGGTGCTGTGGAACTCCAAGCTCGTCATCCTCGACGAGCCCACCGCGGCGCTCGGCGTCGCCCAGACCGAGCAGGTCCTCAAGCTCGTACGCCGGCTGGCTGATCGCGGCCTCGGCGTCGTACTCATCAGCCACAACCTCAACGACGTGTTCGAGGTGGCCGACGACATCGCCGTGCTCTACCTCGGCCAGATGGTCGGCCAGATCCGGGCCGCTGACACGAATCCGGGGCGGGTCGTCGAGGCGATCACCACGGGGCAGATCCCGGAGCGCAACGGAGGTGCGGCGTGACCACGGTCCTCGACAAGCAGTCCGCTCCCAGCCCGTCGGAGCCGCCCGAGCCCGACGAGGGCACGTTCGGCGGGATCGTCTCCGCCTACCTCGCCCGGCTCCGCGGCGGCGACGTCGGCTCGCTCCCGGCTGTCCTCGGCCTCGTCGTGCTGGTGATCGTCTTCTCGGCGCTGCGGCCCAACACCTTCACCAACGCGTTCAACTTCGCCAACCTGATCGGCCAGTCCGCGGGCGTCACGGTGCTCGCGATGGGGCTGGTGTTCGTCCTCCTCCTCGGCGAGATCGACCTGTCGGCCGGGTTCACCGGCGGCACCGCCGCCGCGGTCCTGGGCCTGGTGATGACCCGCCACGGCTGGCCGTTGGTGCCGGCGCTGGTCTGCTGCCTGCTGGCCGGGGCAGTCATCGGCGCCGTCGTCGGCCTGCTCGTCGCACGGCTCGGGATCCCGTCCTTCGTCGTCACGCTGGCGGCCTTCCTCGGCCTGCAGGGCGTGCTGCTGACGATCATCGGCGAGGGCGGCACCATCCCGTTCCAGAACGACTTCGTCAACAAGCTCAACAACGGCAACCTCGCCGTCTGGCTGGGCTGGGTGCTCGGGATCCTCGGCATCGCGGCGTACGCCCTCACGACCTATCTCTCCGACCGCTCCCGGCGGGCGAAGGGGCTGACCGTCCAGCCGATGCTGCAGTGGGCGCTCAAGGCGGGCGTCGTGGCGGTCGTCGTGCTCGCGGTGGTCGGCTACCTCTCGGTGGAGCGCAGCCGGCACCCCAACGTGGTCTCCCTCAAGGGGGTCCCGATCTCGCTGCTCGTCATCGTCGCGCTGCTGATCGTGCTGACCTTCGCACTGAACCGCACCGCCTGGGGCCGGCACGTGTACGCCGTCGGCGGCAACGCCGAGGCCGCCCGCCGCGCCGGGATCAACGTCGCCCGGATCCGGCTGAGCTGCTTCGTGGTGTCGTCCACCGTCGCCGCGATCGCGGGTCTGCTCATCGCCAGCCGCACCAACTCGGTCAATCCGACGACGGGCGGCTCCACGACCCTGCTGTACGCCGTGGGCGCCGCGGTCATCGGCGGCACCAGCCTCTTCGGCGGCAAGGGCCGGATCGTGGACGCGCTGATCGGCGGCACCGTCGTCGCCGTCATCGACAACGGCATGGCGCTGCTCAACCAGCCCCAGGGCACGGTGTGGATGGTGACGGGTCTAGTGCTGCTGATCGCCGCGAGCGTCGACGCGCTCAGCCGCAGACGAGCGAGTTCGACCGGCAGAATCTGATGGCCGCCTCCGGTCCGGCTCTCGGCACGGGGACCGAAGAGCTACGTCGAGCCAACCTCCACGCGGTGCTCCACGCGGTCCACACCCGAGGGCCGATCACCCGGGCCGAGCTGACCCGGCTGCTGGGGCTCAACCGGAGCACCGTGGGAGGGCTCACCAGCGAGCTGATGAAGCTCGACCTGGTGGCGGAGCAGATCGCGGAGCGGGCCGGCCGTGGCCGGCCCTCCCACCTCGTCGTACCCCGGCCGGAGAACGCCGTCGTCGCGGTCGACCTCGGGGTCGACCGGGTCGAGGTGGCCGTGGTCGGGCTCGGCGGCGTCGTCCTCGACCGGCGCGTACGCCGTCACCAGCGCGGCGAGCACGACGTCAACCATGTCGTCGAGACGATCGCGCAGATGATCGAGCAGACCCTCGAGGCGGCGCCGCCGCCCCGTCGGTACCTCGGGATCGGCGTGTCCGTCCCGGGCACCGTCCGGACCCGCGACGGTGTGGTGCAGTTCGCGCCCAACCTCGGCTGGCGGTCCGAGCCGTTCACCGAGCTGCTGGAGAAGCGGCTCGGCTGCCAGGTCAGCACCGGCAACGACGCCAACCTCGGCGTCATGGCCGAGCACCTGCGCGGCGCGGCCGTCGGGCACTCGCACGCGGCGTACCTCTCCGCGAGCGTCGGCATCGGCGGCGGCTTCATCGTCGGCGGACACCTCCTGCAGGGCGCGGGCGGGTACGCCGGCGAGGTCGGCCACCTCCAGGTCGACACCGAGGGGGAGGAGTGCCGCTGCGGTGCCGTCGGCTGCTGGGAGATGAAGGTCGGGGAGAACCGCCTGCTCACCCTCGCCGGCCGGCTGCCGGGCGGCGGTCCCGAGGCGGTCGCCGAGGTGATCGCGTCGGCCGGGGCGGGGGAGCGGCGCGCGGCCGACGCGGTCGACGAGATCGCGCAGTGGCTCGGCGTCGGGCTGCGGGCGGTCATCAACGTCTTCAACCCCGAGGTCATCGTCCTCGGCGGCAGCCTGGCGCAGCTGTGGCCGTCGGTGTCGGACCGGGTCGAGCGCGCCGTACGCCGCTCGACGCTGCTCTCGCCGTCCGCGGACGTCGAGGTCCGCGGGGCCGAGCTGGGGCAGGACTCCAGCCTGATCGGCGCCGCCGAGCTCGCCTTCGCACCGGTGCTCGAGGACCCGCAGGCGCTCGCCGGCTGAGCGACGTACGAGGGCGTGCGGGGACTATTGCGCTCCCGGTGCGTCGGGAGGAACGTGGACGCAACCGGCGGCGCCGCTGGGGCGCTGCCCCGGACGGAGGGAGAGCGCCGTGTTCGCTCGCTCCACCACCATCTCCGGCGACCCGGCGAGCATCGACGCCGGCATCGCCTACCTGCAAGGTCGGTTCGACGCCATCACGGCCATGGACGGCTGCATCGGGCTCTCGATGATGGTCGACCGCGACTCGGGCATGTCCATCTCCACCACGTCGTGGCGCACGGCCGAGGAAATGGAGTCCTCGATGGCCGGGATCACCCCGATGCGCGACGAGCTCGCCCGCGCGATGGGCGGCGAGCCGGTCGTGGAGGAGTGGGAGGTCGAGATGATGCACCGCGACCACATGACCCATGCGGGGTCCTGCTGCCGGGTGACCTGGCTGCGGACCGGCCACGCCGACGCGGCCCGCGCGCTCGAGGTCTACCGCAGCTCGGTGCTGCCGGCGCTCGACGAGCTGCCCGGGTTCTGCAGTGCCAGCCTGATGGCGAACAAGGAGGCCGGCCGGGCCTGCTCGACGGTCAGCTTCGACAGCCTCGAGGCGATGGAGCAGAGCCGCGAGCAGGCCTGGACGATCCGGGACGCGGGGCTCCGCGAGGCGGGCGTCGACGAGATCGACGCGGCCGAGTTCGAGCTGGTGATGGCGCACCTGAGGGTCCCCGAGATGGCCTGAGGCGGACTGCCTGAGCCGTGGGCGCATGGCGGGCGGATACGCTGCTGCCCGCCATGCTCGAACGTTTCCGCGCCTTCTTCACGAAGGTCATCTCGCCCATCGCCCACCTGCTGATCAGGCTGCACGTGAGCGCCGACGCCGTGACCCTCGTCGGGACCATCGGGGTCTGCGTGGGCGCGCTGGCGTTCTACCCGCAGGGCCACCGGCTGGGAGGGACGATCTTCATCACCTGCTTCGTCTTCAGCGACCTCATCGACGGCCACATGTCGCGGCTGAGCGGGACGACCAGCAAGTTCGGCGCCTTCCTCGACTCGACCCTCGACCGGATCGGCGACGGCGCGGTCTTCGGTGGCCTCGCGCTCTACTTCGCCGGGCCGGGCGACAGCACGCTCTACACCTGGCTATCGCTGGTCTGCCTGGTGATGGGGTCGGTGACGTCGTACGCCCGCGCGCGGGCCGAGGGGCTCGGCTTCCAGGCTAAGGTCGGCATCGCCGAGCGCTCCGACCGGCTCGTCTCGATCCTCGTGATGACCGGGTTCGCCGGCATCTTCGACCTCGACCTGCTCATCTACATCACGCTGTGGGCCCTCGCCGTCGCGTCGACGATCACCGTCGGCCAGCGGATCTGGGTCGTGCGGAAGCAGGCCGTCGCCGAGGCCCGGGAGGCGACGGCGTGACGGCGCTGGCCGACGACGTACGCCTCGCCGGGGAGCTGGCCCGCGAGGCGGGCCGGCTGGCCCTCCGGATGCGCCGCGAGGGCGTCAGCGCGGAGCGGAAGACGTCGGTCTCCGACCTCGTCACCGAGGCCGACCGGGCCTCGGAGGAGCTGATCGTCTCCCGGCTGGCGGCCGAGCGACCCGACGACGGCGTCCTCGGCGAGGAGGGCGCCTCCCGGGAGAGCCGCAGCGGGCGGAGCTGGGTGATCGACCCGGTCGACGGGACCTACAACTTCGTCCACGGACTCGCCTGGTGGTGTACGGCGATCGCCCTCGTCGACGGCACGCCCGACGACGGCGAGGTGCTGCTCGGCGCGGTCTACCACCCCCACGACGACGTGCTGTACGTCGGCGGCCCCGGCGCACCCACCACCCGCAACGGCGAGCCCCTCGAGCCGGCCGGCGACCGGCGGCTCGAAGAGTCCTGCCTCACGACCTACCTGCACCCGCCGTTCTACACCGGGGAGGTGGGGGAGACCTTCGTGCGGGTGGCGTCGCACGCCGCGACCCTGCGCATGCTCGGCTCGGGCTCCATGGACCTCACCGCCGTCGCCCAGGGCCAGCTCGACGTGTGGTGCCAGCACAGCGTCCCGGCGTGGGACCGGCTGCCCGGCTGGGGCCTCGTCCTGGGTGCCGGAGGCGCGGCCCGGCAGGTGTCGGCGGCGGGCGTCCTGTGGTCGGTGGCGGGTGCCCCGACGGCCGTGGCGGACGTCTGCGAGGCGCTCACCGGCGAGCGCGCCGGGTAGCCGTCCGTCCACGGGAGGCGGCCGCCGTCGGCGTACAACCATCGTGGGCCTACGATTCCCGCATGGCAGGAAGCATCCACGAGCAGCACACCGGCACCACCCCCGTGAAGCGGGGCATGGCCGAGATGCTCAAGGGCGGCGTCATCATGGACGTCGTCACCCCCGACCAGGCCAAGATCGCCGAGGACTCCGGCGCCGTCGCGGTGATGGCGCTCGAGCGGGTCCCGGCCGACATCCGCGCCCAGGGCGGCGTCTCCCGGATGAGCGACCCGGACATGATCGACGGCATCGTCGCGGCCGTCTCGATCCCGGTCATGGCGAAGGCCCGGATCGGCCACTTCGTCGAGGCGCAGGTGCTCCAGTCGCTCGGGGTGGACTATGTCGACGAGTCCGAGGTGCTCACCCCCGCCGACTACGACAACCACATCGACAAGTGGGCCTTCACGGTGCCGTTCGTGTGCGGTGCGACCAACCTGGGCGAGGCGCTGCGGCGCATCACCGAGGGTGCGGCGATGATCCGCTCGAAGGGCGAGGCCGGGACCGGCGACGTCTCCAACGCGGTGACCCACATGCGCACCATCCGCAAGGAGATCCGCCGGCTCGGGTCGCTCTCCGCCGACGAGCTCTACGTAGCCGCGAAGGAGCTGCAGGCGCCGTACGACCTCGTCAAGGAGGTCGCCTCGACCGGCAACCTGCCCGTCGTGCTCTTCACCGCCGGAGGCATCGCCACCCCCGCCGACGCCGCGATGATGATGCAGCTCGGCGCCGAGGGCGTCTTCGTCGGCTCGGGCATCTTCAAGTCCGGCAACCCAGCCCAGCGCGCCGAGGCGATCGTCAAGGCGACCACGTTCTACGACGACCCCGACGTCGTCGCGAAGGTGTCCCGCGGGATCGGCGAGGCGATGGTCGGCATCAACGTCGAGGAGATCCCGCAGCCGCACCGGCTCGCCGAGCGCGGCTGGTGACGGCGCGGCGACCGCGCACCTGACCTGTCTGGACCACCTCTGACAGACGTCGGATAGCCCGGTCCGGCTACCCAGCGGTGCCGTTCGGGTGGTTCAGACCAGTTCCACGGACACAGGCGTACGCCGGGGTGTCTGCTGTTCCCCGTCCCGGCGACCGCCGGGCGGCACGGCTGCGCCGTGCACAGATCGAGCCGGCGGCGACCCCGCCGGCGGGTGGGAACACGCACGATGAAGAAGTCGACCAAGGGCGTGCTCGCGGCCGGTGCCGCAGCCGTCCTTCTGCTCGGGGGTGCCGGCTCGCTGGCGTACTGGACGTCCGGGGACACCGTCACCGGTACCGGGATCGACGCCGGCACGTTGAAGCTCGAACCCGCCGACGCGGACGCGCCGTGCACCGGCTGGACCTTCGCCGACGGCACGGCGTACGCCGCGACCGACAAGGTCGTCCCGGGCGACGTGCTGAGCAAGACCTGCACGTACACGCTGACCGTGACCGGCAAGCACCTCTCCGGCACCATCTCGGCTTCGACGCCGACCTTCGCCGACGGCTCGGGCCCGGCCCTCGTCGCCGACCTGCACCCGACGGTCGCGGTGCGCGACACGACGGACGGTGGCGACCTGGCGACGTTCACGAAGGATCAGGACGGCCACAGGCTCTCGGTCGTGGTGTCCGTGCCCTTCGACGCGGCGTCGAGCAACAACAGCCAGGGCCTCTCCGCGACGCTCGACAGCATCACCGTCACCGCGTCGCAGAACCACAGCTGACCTCCATGCGCGCTGCTCTCGGGTGGGCCTGGCGCGCCGTCGTCTGGGCGCTGATCCTCGTGATCGCCGCGGTCCTCGCGGTCGCGGTCCTGATCCCGCGGGTGACTGGCGCGACGCCGTACACCATCCTCACCGGCTCCATGCGCCCCGGGATGCCGCCCGGGACGCTGGTCGTCGTACGCCCGGCCGACGCCCCGGACATCGCGGTGGGCGACGTCGTCACCTATCAGCTCCGCTCCGGCGAGCCGGAGGTGGTCACCCATCGAGTCGTGGCGCAGGGCCTCGACGGCCACGGCCGACCGGTCTTCCGGACCCAGGGCGACGCCAACCCCACGCCCGATGAGGCGTGGGTCCGGCCGGTACAGGTCAAGGGCACGCGGTGGTACTCCGTGCCGTACGTCGGCTACGTCAGCGAGGTGCTCACCGGCGAGCAGCGGCAGACCGCCGTCTACGTCGTGGCGGGCGGGCTGGTCGTCTACGCCCTCGCGATGTTCGCCGGGACGCTGCGGGAGCGGCGCCCACGGTCCCGCCGACCCGTCGAGGCAGGGCCACCTCGTGGCTGACCAGGGGCGACGCGCCGTACGACACGCCGGACGGAGGCCGCCGCTGCGGGCCGTGGTGGCCCTGCTCGGGGCCGCGCTCGTCCTCGTCCTCGGTCTCTCCTCCCAGGGCAGCTTCGCGCTCTGGAACGACACCAGCGCGGTCACCACCGGCAGCATCGCCAGCGGCTCGATGGACCTGCAGCTCGCCACCGGTGACACCGACCCAGGTGCCGCGGGACCGGGGACGGCGTACTCGGCGGCGTCGATCACGGTGTCCGCCCTGACGCCGTCGGAGGCGTACGCGTTCCCGGTCACGGTGAAGAACGTCGGCGACGCCGACTTCACCGTCTCGGTCACCGCCGCCCACGGGTCGACCTGGGGCTTCGTGGGTGACCCGCTCAGGGTGCAGCTCGTGGTGGGCACGCCCGACACCTCGGACACGGCGTACCCGGTCCAGCAGAGCTGCGGCGTCGCCGTGCAGACGACGGTCGTCGCGGCCGCCCCGACGCAGATCCTCGCCGGTCCTCGGATCGCGCACGGCACCTCGACGCAGCTCTGTCTGCTCGTCCAGATGGCGACGGACGCGTCGAGCGACAACCAGGGCCGGAGCGCCACCCTGTCGCTGGGCTTCACCGCCACCCAGGTCACGTCGTGAGGCCGACCCGCTGGCTGGTCGCGGCCGTGGTCGCCGTGGTGCTCCTGCTTCCGGCGCGCGGGTCGCTGGCGGCGTACGTCGACACCTCCACCGCCACGACGGGGACGGTCACGGCGCCGACGCTGCCGACGGTCTCGATCACGTGCACGGACGGCGCTCTGCTGGGCACACCGACCATCTCGTGGTCTGCGCCGTCCGCCGGTGTGCCGGTGGACGGCTATCGCGTGAGCTATGTCCCGTCGGGTGTGTCGACAGGCGTGAGCGGCTCTCAGGACGTCACCACGACGAGCTGGCAGCCGACGTCCACGCTTCTGTCGGTCGTAGCGACCTACAGCATCACGGTGGCGACCCTGGCTCGTGGCTGGGCCTCGGCGCCCTCGAACACGGCGAAGGTCAGCATCACGAGCCTCGCCGGGCTCGACGTGCTCGGCAAGTGCGTCTCCTGACCGCTGCCCGACTACGATCCCTGCGTGCCTCTGACCATCGGTGTCCTCGCGCTCCAGGGCGACGTGCGCGAGCACGTCGCGACGCTGACCCGGCTGGGGGTGAGCGCGCCGGCCGTACGCCGGCCCACGGAGCTGGACGCGTGCGACGCCCTGGTGATCCCGGGCGGCGAGTCGACCACGATCGGGCGGCTGGCCCGGACCTTCGACCTCCTCGAGCCGCTGCGGTCGCGGGTGAAGGAGGGGATGCCGGCGTTCGGGACGTGCGCGGGGATGATCCTGCTGGCGGACCGGATCGTCGACGGGGTGGCCGGACAGGAGACGATCGGCGGTCTGGATGTGACCGTGCGGCGCAACGCCTTCGGGCGGCAGGTCGACTCGTTCGAGGACGACCTCGCGGTCGACGGCCTCGCCGAGGCTGTGCACGCGGTCTTCATCCGTGCTCCGTGGGTCGAGGAGGTCGGGCCCGGCGTCGAGGTGCTCGCGACGGCCGCCGGCCACCCGGTCGCAGTGCGGCGGGGGCCGCTGCTCGCCACGTCGTTCCACCCCGAGGTCTCGGGGGACGACCGGGTCCACGGGCTCTTCGTCGACCTGGTCCGCGGCGCGTAGCGGGCTCGCCCGTTCGTCTAGGTATGCAGGAAAGTGGTCACTCCTCGTGCGGAGTTCCGCCGGGGGAGTGATCGTTCGGCTGCATACCTAGACGAACAGGCAGCGCCGGGCCGCCGGCTCAGCTCACCAGCCGCAGGGCCCGTCGTACGCGCTCGGCGGTCTGCCGTGGACGGTCGTAGTCGTCCCAGATCAGGCGGACCATGGAGTAGCTCGTGAGCTCGCGTATCTCGTCCTCGCGCCGCTTCTCCTCGAACACGACGTCGCCCGGCTGCTGCCCGGGCTTGAGGAGTCGGCCGTACTTGATGTGGCCGTCGAACTCTCCGAGTCCGCCCAGACGCGGCCATCCCCAGTCCGCGAGGCCGGCTATCGAGCCGTCACGTCGCCGGACCTCGAACTGGAGGACGGGGTCGGGAATCCCCTGCATGCGAAAGAGGTGGCGACCACGAGTCTCCCCGACCGAGCCCGATCGGCCGTCGGCGAGGGGGACGAGCGCGGCCACGCGATGCATGAAGGGCCAGTGCTCCAGCTGGTCGTACTTCGCCTCGAGGGATGCCCGGTCGAACGTCCTCGATCGCAGCCCGGAGTCGAGGAGACACCACGCGGCCTCGGCATCTGCGCGTGAGGCGGCCTCGAGCACGCATCTCTCCGGCACCAGGACCCGCTCGCCGGCGACCTGGACGACCTCGTCGTCGGTCCAGAAGCCCTCGTGATGGACGACGTCGCCTTCGATACGCCCCGGACCGCCGTCGAGCCGGGTGACGTGGACCCGGTCGAGCGGGAGGTTCCAGACGTCGATGCCGTGCCGGACGACGCCGGAGACATGGCTGAGCGCCACCGCCGGCCCAAGCGAGTGCAGCACCGCGCTCGAGCGCACCCGATGTCGGCCGACTGGGTCCAGTGCCGCCCACGTCGTCGCGAAGGCGTAGGCGCCGCGCCTGATCCGCACCCAGAGGCGGCGTCGAACCATCTGGGTGATCTGCCGGTCGGCGTACCCAACCGCCTTCGCGTCGGGCCTGGTGAAGAAGCCGCGTTGTTCGGCCATGATCTGCAGGGCATCCATGCGGCCACCGTCGTACGAAGCGCCTCGCGGCCGCTGGTTCTGTCACCGCCTCTGTGGATGGCGCCGGCGCGGCACGGACCTGTGAACGCCGAACGGCCCATCGGACCTGGGTGGATGCCCGTCAAGGGATGCAGCCGGACGGCGACTTCCCACGCGGAGCTCCGCCGGGGGAGTGACCGCTCGGCTGCATCCCTTGACGAACAGCCGCCGCCGGCGCCTCTAGACCTGCGACCGTGGCGCGGTGAGGACCGCCGCCGCGCGGTGCGTGATCTCCACGAGGAAGGAGCCCACCGCGCCCACGATGAGCGCGACGGCGATCCGCCACGGGGTGAAGTCGAACAGGAAGACCGTGTGCAGCGGCGGCACGAGCACGATGAGGGCCACGACGGCCCCGAGCGCCGCGACGAGGCCGAGCTTCCAGCCCGCGATCGGCCGGGCCTGCACCAGCACGACCCACAGTCCGACCACGAGGGCGACCAGCGTCGCCGTCGTACGCCCTCCGTCGACGCCGGAGCCCTCCACGACCCGCGCCAGGAGGTAGCCGGCGTACGCGCACACCCCGACGACGATCCCGACCGGGACGGCGAACCGGAGCACCCGCCGCAGGAAGCCGGGGACGTAGCGACGCCGGTTGGGGCCGAGGGCGAGGAAGAAGCCGGGTACGCCGATGGTGACGCTCGAGATGAGGGAGAGCTGGATGGGTGCTAGCGGGTACGCCGTGAAGGTCACCGCGGAGATGACTGCGAGCAGCAGCGAATAGGCGTTCTTGACCAGGAAGAGACAGGCGGCGCGCTCGATGTTGGCGATGACGCGGCGGCCCTCGGCGACGACGTCCGGGAGGTGGGCGAACTGCCCGTCGAGCAGCACCAGCTGCGCGACGGCGCGGGTCGCCGGCGCCCCGTTGCCCATCGCGACGCCGATGTCGGCGTCCTTGAGGGCGAGCGCGTCGTTGACGCCGTCGCCGGTCATCGCGACGACGTGGCCGCGGCGCTGGAGGGCGCCGACGATGGCGCGCTTCTGGTGGGGCGCGACCCGGCCGAAGACGCTGTGGGTGTCGAGGACCTCGGCGAGGGCCTCCGGGTCCTCCGGGAGCGTCCGGGCGTCGACCGCGTCGTCGGCGCCGGCCACGCCGGGGACGCCGACCGCGGCAGCGACGGCCCCGACGGTGCGCGGGTTGTCGCCGGAGATGACCTTGAGGGCGACCCCCTGCTCGGTGAAGTACCTCATCGTGTCCGGCGCGTCGTCGCGGATCTGCTCGGCGAGGACGACGAGCGCCGCCGGCAGGAGGTACGACGGCAGCGCGGCGTCGCCGTCGGCGTCCCGCCCCGGCGGCGAGTCGGCGCGGGCCAGGAGGAGGACCCGGCTGCCCTGCTCGGCGAGCTCGTCGGCGGCCTGCCGGGCCTGGTGCTGCGGGCCGGGCTGGGGGCTCGGCAGGACCATCTCGGGCGCCCCGAGGACCCAGGTGACCCGGCCGCCGGTCACCGCCGCCGACCACTTGCGCGCGGAGGAGAACGGCACTGCGTCTACCGCCGTCCACGTCGGCGCGGGCATCGCCTCGCCGATCGCCCTCGCCGTCGCGTTGGCGTCGCCGGTGGTGGACAGCAGCGCGAGCGCCTGTCGTACGTCGTTGAGCGGGCTGCCGAGCGGCTCCACCCGGTCGAACACGACGTCGCCGCGGGTGAGGGTGCCGGTCTTGTCGAGGCAGACGACGTCGACCCGGGCGAGCCCCTCGACAGCGGGCAGCTCCTGGACGAGAGTCTGCCGGCGGGCGAGCGTCAGGGTGCCGAGCATGAAGGCGAGGCTGGTGAGCAGGACCAGGCCCTCCGGGATCATCCCGACCAGCGCGGCGACGGCGCCGGTGACGGCGTCCTGCCAGGTGTCGTTGTCCTTGCTGTGGAACTGGCTCACCAGCAGGATCGGGCCGACGACCAGCATCATCACCGCGACCCAGCGCAGGATCTTGTTGGTGGCCGCGACCAGCTCGGAGTGGGTCACGGTGAAGCGCCTGGCCTCCGTCGCGAGCCGGGCGGCGTACGCCTCGTCGCCGACGCCGGTCGCCTGGAAGCGCCCCTCGCCGGCGACGACGATCGAGCCCGACCGGACGTGGTCGCCGGTCTCCTTCGCGACCGGGTCGGACTCGCCGGTGAGGAGCGACTCGTCGATCTCGAGCCCGCCGGAGTCCAGCAGCTCGCCGTCGGCCGGGACCTGGTCGCCGGTGCGCAGCAGGACGAGATCGTCGGCGACCACCTCCTCCACCGGGAGCTCCTCGCCGGTCCCGTCGCGGATGACGCGGGCACGCGGCGCGTTGAGGATGGCCAGCCGGTCGAGGGTCCGCTTGGCGCGCAGCTCCTGGACGACGCCGATGAGCGTGTTGGCGAGCACCACGAAGCCGAAGAGCGCGTTCTGCCAGCGGCCGGTGATCGCGATGATGACGAAGAGGACCGCGAGGAGCCCGTTGAACGGTGTCAGGACGTTGGCCCGCAGGATGTCGACCAGCGGACGGCTGGTGCGGACGTCGGAGGCGTTGGTCCGGCCGGCGGCCGCGCGCTCGGCCACCTGGCGCTGTGACAGCCCCACCGTCGGCGTACGGAAGGGGACGGAGGCGGTGGCGGTCAGCTCCGGCGACTCCCTGGTCACGAACGCACCCTAGCCGGACGACGCACGTGGAGACCGTCGCCGGGGAGGCCCTCGATAGAATGTGTCGGATCGCCGCGGGCGGCGGTCCCGGACGACCGATCGCAGAGCTACACAGGACGGGGAACATGAGCGGCCACTCGAAATGGGCGACCACCAAGCACAAGAAGGCGGTCATCGACGCGAAGCGCGGGAAGCTCTTCGCGAAGCTCATCAAGAACATCGAGATCGCGGCCAAGATGGGCGGCCCCGACCCGGCCGGCAACCCGACGCTCTACGACGCCATCCAGAAGGCCAAGAAGCAGTCCGTCCCCAACGACAACATCGACCGGGCCGTGAAGCGCGGCGGCGGCCTCGACGGCGGCGGCGTCAGCTACGACACGATCATGTACGAGGTCTACGGCCCGCAGGGCGTCGCGCTCCTCGTCGAGTGCCTCACCGACAACCGCAACCGCGCCGCCATGGAGGTCCGGACCGCCGTCACCCGTAACGGCGGCACCATGGCCGACCCGGGGTCGGTGTCGCGGCTCTTCAACCGCAAGGGCGTCGTGGTCGTTCCCAAGAGCCAGGAGGGCAAGGAGGTCACCGAGGACGACGTCCTCGAGGCCACCCTCGACGCGGGCGCCGAGGAGGTCAACGACCTCGAGGAGTCGTTCCAGATCGTGTCCGAGGCGAGCGACGTCGTCGCCGTACGCACCGCCCTGCAGGCCGCCGGCATCGACTACGACTCCGCCGACGTCGAGTTCGTCGCGTCGATGGACATCCCGGTCGCCGACCCGGCCGCCGCGGGGAAGGTCTTCAAGCTCGTCGACGCCGTCGACGACCTCGACGACGTCCAGAACGTCTTCACCAACGTCGACGTCCCCGACGAGGTCATGGCCGAGCTCGAGAACGCCTGAGCCCCCCCTGATCCTGATCTCCGGCCGTCGAGGACAACCTCGGCGGCCGGAGGCGCGTCCAAGGCAGGTCCTGTTGCTTCGAGAAGGATCCGTCATGACACACCTACGACACACGGCCGTCGCCCTCGCCACCGCGGTCACGGGGCTCGGCGTGCCTCTCCTCGCCACCTCTCCGGCGTACGCCGCCGGCCCGACCTGCGCCGGCCAGCCGGCCACGATCGTGGGCACCGCGAAGGCCGACCACCTCGTGGGCACCGCGGGCCGCGACGTGATCGTCGCCCTCGGTGGGAACGACACGGTCGAGGGCCGCGGCGGAGATGACGTGATCTGTGGCGGCGACGGCGGCGATCACGTCTGGGGCGGTGCCGGTGACGACCTGGTCCACGGCGGCGCCCGCGCCGACCGCCTCGTCGGCGGCGACGGCGCTGACCGGCTCTTCGGGGACGACGGGACGGACGCACTGACAGGCAACGGCGGCGCCGACCGGCTCTACGGCGGCGCCGACGCGACCGGGCTGGACCGCGGCGGCGACTGGAAGAGGGGCGACGTCCTCGACGGCGGCTGGGGCGACGACTACCTCGACACCGGCTGGGACCGCAGCCGCTACGACGAGCTGTACCGTCCCGACACCGTCTCGTACGCCGGCGCCACCCGCACCGTCCGGATCGACCTCAGCAGGGCGACCACCACGGTGCGGGGGAGCGCCACCGGCCAGGGCGCCGACACGATCGCCTGGCACCCGGAGCTGCAGGTCACCGGCTCGTCGTACGACGACGTGCTGACCGGGTCGGCGGGGCGCGACCTGCTCTGGGCGGGCAAGGGGGACGACACCGTGGTCGGCAACGGCGGCAACGACCAGCTCTCCGGCGACGACTACCAGCTACCGGCGGACTCCGACACCATCGACGGCGGGGCGGGCAGCGACGAGGTGTACTCCTACTCCGGTGCCGACACTGTCGACAGCGGGACCGGGGCGGACACCGTCACGGCGTACGAGACCAAGCCGCTGCAGGTCACGACCGGCGCGGGCGACGACAGCGTGTTCGTCGACTACGGGCCGTCCTCGGGGCGGCTGAAGGGCTCCGCGATCGCGCTCGGCGCCGGCTACGACACCGTCTACCTGAGCGCGGGCGACGACGCCGGCAAGATCCCGCAGGGCAGCTACGCCATCGACAACGCCGCCGGGAGCATCACCCACACGGTGGACGGCACGTCGACGACGGCGACCCTCTCCGGGGGCGAGCGGTTCTACTTCCTCGACTTCGGCGCGCGGCTGCGGTTCAGCGGCACCGACGAGGCCGAGTGGCTCCAGGACCAGGGCAGGGCGCTCCACGCCGTCATGGGCGGGGGCGACGACTACGTCGAGAGCTTCGGCTCCAGCGACTATGTCGACGGCGGGCCGGGCGAGGACACCGACCACGCCGGGGGCGGCGACGACACCTGCGTCAACGTCGAGCACCGCGGCAGCTGCCATCAGTGATGAAGGCGCTCATCCGGGCCTGGCTCCGCGTGTCGTACGACGACGTGTCGGTGCCACCCGTTAGCGTTGCTCTGCGAACAGACGTTCGACCTGCGTCGGAAAGCGAGGCCACCTGGTGCGCGTGCTCGGGATCGATCCCGGCCTGACCCGCTGCGGCATGGGGGTGGTCGACGGCGAGCTCGGCCGGCCCCTGACGCTCGTCGACGTCAATGTGCTGCGTACGTCGTCGCAGGTCCCGGTGCCCGAACGGCTGGTCACCATCGAGAAGGGCGTCGACGCGTGGCTGGACGACTACCGGCCGGACGCCGTCGCGATCGAGCGGATCTTCGCGCGCTCCGACGTCAGCACCATCATGGGCACCGCCCAGGCGAGCGGCCTCGCGATGGTGTGCGCCGCCCGCCGCGGCCTGCCGGTCGCGCTCCACACCCCGAGCGAGGTGAAGGCGGCGGTCTCCGGCAACGGCCGGGCCGACAAGGCGCAGGTGGGCGCGATGGTGACGCGGATCCTCCGGCTGCCGGCGACGCCGCGGCCGGCGGACGCCGCCGACGCCCTCGCGCTCGCCATCACCCACATCTGGCGCGGCAGCGCCCAGTCCCGCATCGACGCGGCGCTCGCCAAGGCGGGATCCCGACAGGCTCGACCAGCACAGAACGCTCGACCGACGGAGGTCCGATGATCGCGTTCGTCCGCGGACGGGTCGCCGCGGTGACCCTGTCCAGTGCCGTCCTCGAGGTGGGCGGCGTCGGCCTCGAGCTGCAGTGCACGCCTGGCACCCTCGCCGGGCTCCGCACCGGCAGCGAGGCCAACCTGCCCACCAGCATGGTGGTGCGGGAGGACTCGCTCACCCTCTTCGGCTTCGCCGACGAGGAGGAGAAGAGTCTCTTCGAGCTCGTGCAGACCGCGTCGGGGGTCGGTCCGAAGCTGGCGCAGGCGATGCTCGCCGTGCTCTCGCCGGACGGGATCCGTGCCGCCATCGCCGCCGACGACGTCAAGACCCTCACCAAGGTGCCCGGCATCGGCCAGAAGGGCGCGCAGCGGATCATCCTCGAGCTCAAGGACCGGGTCGGCGCACCCACCGGCGGGCGGGTCTCCGCCGCGCCCGCGCCCGCCGAGCCGTGGCGCGACCAGGTCGCCCAGGCGCTGGTCGGCCTCGGTTACGCCGCCAAGGACGCCGACAAGGCCGTCGACGCCGTCAGCGAGCAGGTGGGCGACGCGCCCGACATCAGCACGCTCCTGCGCGCAGCCCTCCGTACCCTGTCGAAGGCGTGACCGAGGTGCACGAGGACGACCTGGCCGCCGCCGAGGAGGCCCACCTCGCGTCCCACACGGGCCAGCCGGGCTCGCTGACCGCGGCGGAGGCCGAGGGTGACGAGCGCGCGGTCGAGCAGGCGCTGCGCCCGCGCACTCTCGACGAGGTCGTCGGTCAGGGCCGTGTCCGTGCCCAGCTGGGCCTGGTCCTCGAAGCGGCCCGGCGACGTGGGAGGGCGCCCGACCACGTCCTGCTCTCTGGGCCGCCCGGGCTGGGCAAGACCACGCTCGCGATGATCATCGCCGCCGAGCTCGCCTCGCCGCTCCGGCTCACCAGCGGCCCCGCCATCACCCACGCCGGCGACCTCGCGGCGATCCTCTCGGGGATGAACGAGGGCGACGTCCTCTTCGTCGACGAGATCCACCGGATGTCCCGGCCCGCCGAGGAGATGCTCTACATGGCGATGGAGGACTTCCGGGTCGACGTCGTCATCGGCAAGGGGCCGGGCGCGACGGCGATCCCGCTCGAGATCCCGCCGTTCACCCTCGTCGGGGCCACCACCCGCGCCGGTCTGCTCCCGGGTCCGCTGCGCGACCGGTTCGGGTTCACCGGCCACCTGGAGTTCTACGAGCCGGGCGAGCTCGAGCTGATCGTCCGTCGCTCCGCCGGGCTGCTCGACGTCGAGCTCACCGACGCCGGGGCGGTGGAGATCGCGTCCCGCTCCCGCGGCACACCCCGCATCGCCAACCGGCTGCTGAGGCGGGTCCGCGACTACGCCCAGGTCCACGCCGACGGGGTCGTCACGCTCGACCTCGCACAGGCCGCGCTGGACCTCTACGAGGTCGACCCGCTCGGCCTCGACCGGCTCGACCGTGCCGTCCTCGACGTGTTGTGCCGCCGCTTCGGAGGCGGGCCGGTCGGCCTCTCCACGCTGGCGGTCGCCGTCGGCGAGGAGCGGGAGACCGTCGAGGAGGTGGCCGAACCGTTCCTCGTCCGCAACGGCTTCCTCGCGCGTACGCCGAGGGGGCGGGTCGCCACCCCCGCGGCCTGGAGCCACCTCGGACTGACGGCCCCGCCCGGCAGCGCCTTCACCGACGAGGCGCTCTTCGACGACTGAGACAGCCCGCGCGACGGGCGGCCGTCGTACGGTGGTCGGTGACAACCCACCGTGACCGAGTCGTGACCGGACCCGGTCGGTCCGATTCGCGATGCGCTCTCATCCCCTGGTTACACTTGCCCGTCGGCCGCCCTGACGGCCCCCTTTCCTCGTATCGGCTGGAGATCTTTCCCCGTGGCTACCGTTCTTCCGTTCCTCGTCATCATCATCGCCTTCTGGTTCCTGCTCATCAGGCCCCAGCAGAAGAAGCAGCGGCAGGTGCGTGAGATGCAGTCGGCCCTGGCCGCCGGTGACGAGGTCATGCTGACCTCCGGCATCTTCGGCACCGTCGAGGCGATCGCCGACGACCATGTCCTCGTCAACGTCGCCGATGGCGTCACCCTCAAGGTCGTCCGCGCCGCCATCGGCCAGGTCACGCCGAAGGAGAGCCCGCTCGAGGACGCCGCCGAGAGCGAGGCCGTCGCCGACGACCCGACCGAGGACGAGAGCGTCGCGGGCGCGCCGGCCGCGGGCGAGCCCGACGCGCAGAGCGCGGCGGAGACCCCTGAGGAGACCCCTGAGGAGACCCTCGAGCGGCTCAACAAGCAGGGAGAGAACCGGTAGTCATGGCGCCCCGCAAGACCGCGCGGCCGGGACGCACCCTCGCGGTGTTCTTCCTGGTCCTCGCGATCATCTACGCCCTCGTGGCCATCGGCGGGTCCTGGAAGCCCGAGCTGGGCCTCGACCTGCGCGGCGGCACCGAGATCGCGATGACCGCCAAGAACTCCCAGGGCGGCTCGGTCAGCAAGGACAGCCTCAACGAGGCGCGCGACATCATCGACCAGCGCGTCAACGGCTCCGGCGTCACCTCCGCGCGGGTCACGACCGAGGGCAGCGACGTCATCAAGGTGAGCATCCCCGGCACCGGCGCGATCCAGCGTGAGCTCGCCGACCGGGTGCGCCAGACCGCGAAGCTGCGCTTCCGGCTCGTCGCCTGCGACAGCTCCAGCAGCACCGGGTGCTCCAGCTCGTCCTCCAGCCAGAGCCAGCTCGACAACCTGCTGCAGAACGGCGGAGCGAGCGGCTCGGCGAGCCCGTCGAGCTCCGCGTCGCCGTCCGCCGGCGCCTCGACGGGCTCCAACCGCGCGCCGGTGGCCTTCGGCAAGAAGCCGAAGGCGGCGTCCAGCTCCTCCCCGTCGGCTACTCCCTCCAGCAGCGCGTCGGCGAGCCCGTCGGCCAGCGGCTCGAGCAGCCCGTCGGCCAGCCCGACCCCCAACGCCTCCTCGACCGGGAGCGACGACGACGCGGTCGTCTCGGTCGACGACGCGCTCTCGTTCATGCGCAGCGTCCCCTCGCAGTGGCAGACGAAGTTCTCCAACTACACCTGCCCGGCGGCGGGCGCGAAGCCGGTCGAGGACGACCCGACCAAGCCGCTGCTCACCTGTGACGACAAGGGCCAGGTCAAGTACCTCCTCACGCCGGCGATCATCGAGGGCACCGAGATCAGCGACGCCGACTACGGCATCCCGCAGAACGCCGCGTCGTACGCCGTGACCCTGGACTTCCACAGCAAGGGCCGCTCGGCCTTCGCCGACGCGACCGGCGCCATCGCCGGCACCGGGGAGCTGTTCGCGATCACCCTCGACGGCAAGGTCATCTCGGCGGCGACCGCGGACAGCCGGATCAGTGGTGGCGCCCAGATCACCGGCGGCTTCAGCCAGTCGACGGCGAAGAGCCTCGCCAACAACCTGAAGTACGGCTCCCTGCCGCTCGACTTCCCGCAGGACGGCATCCAGACCCGCAACGTGGGCCCGTCGCTGGCCGGCAACCAGCTCTCCGCCGGTCTCTGGGCGGGCGCGGTCGGGCTGCTGCTCGTCATGGTGTTCTGCCTGCTCTACTACCGCGGCCTCGGCGTCGTGGTCGTGGGCTCGCTGATCGTGGCGGGGTTCGCGACGTACGGCATGGTGCTGCTGCTCAGCAAGACCGCCGGCGTCACGCTCGACCTGCCCGGCATCGCCGGTCTGATCGTGGCCGTCGGCATCACCGCCGACTCCTTCATCGTCTACTTCGAGCGCATCCGTGACGAGATGCGCGAGGGGAAGTCGATGCGGGTCGCGGTGGACGCCGGATGGACCCGGGCCCGCAACACCTGTCTGGCGGCCGACGCGGTGTCCTTCCTCGCGGCGCTCACGCTCTACATCTTCGCCAGCAACGAGGTGAAGGGCTTTGCGTTCATGCTCGGCCTGTCGACGGTGATCGACCTGATCATCTTCTTCTTCTTCACCCATCCGACGGTCAAGCTGCTGTCCGGGATGAAGTTCTTCAACCGCGGCCACAGGCTGTCCGGTCTCGACAAGGAGGCGATCGGGATCGGCCGGGTCGCGACGGGAGGCAAGGCCTGATGAGCAAGCTCACCCGCCTCGGCGGCGACCTCTATACCGGCCGGAAGTCGATCAACTTCGTCGGCCGCAAGTGGCTCTGGTACGCCATCTCGGCCGTCATCATCGTCGTCGTCGTCCTCGGGCTCAGCGTCAAGGGCCTCAACCTCGGCATCGACTTCAAGGGCGGCACCCGCTACACCGTCACCATCTCCGGTCAGGCGAGCCAGAAGCTCGCCGACCAGCTGCGGGACGCGGTCGGCACGAGCGGCGTACCCGAGGCCGAGACGCCGACGGTCATGACCGCCGGCGACCACTCGGTGGTCATCGAGACCAAGACGATCAACGAGAACTCCGCCGATGACGACAAGGTCATGTCGGCGATCACGAAGACGGCCGACGTCAAGGCCAACGACATCAGCCGCGTCGGCGTGGGCGCCAGCTGGGGCAAGCAGGTGGCGACCAAGGCCGCCACCGGCCTGGTCGTCTTCCTGGTCCTCGTGGTGCTCTTCATCTGGGGCTACTTCAGACAGTGGAAGATGTCGGTCGCGGCCGTCGTCGCGCTCGCCCACGACGTGGTCATCACGGTCGGCGTGTATGCGCTGAGCGGGTTCGAGGTGACTCCTGCGACCGTCACCGGCTTCCTGACGATCCTCGGGTTCTCGCTCTACGACACCGTCGTCGTCTTCGACAAGGTCCGGGAGAACACCAAGAACCTCCGAGCGACCCGCCGGTCGTACGCCGAGGCGGCCAACCTGGCGCTGAACCAGACCCTGGTCCGCTCGGTCAACACCTCGATCGTCGCCCTGCTCCCGGTCATCGCGATCCTCTACGTCAGCGCCGTCCAGCTCGGCACGAGCACGCTGAAGGACATCGCTCTCGCGCTGTTCATCGGCATGGCGGCCGGCACCTACTCCTCGATCTTCATCGCCACGCCGCTGCTGGTGCACCTGAAGTCGGGCGAGAAGGAGGTCGTCGACGCCGAGCGCCGTGCGCGAGCGCGGATCAAGCAGGCCGACAAGTACGCCGACGTCCCCGTCTTCACCGACGACCTGCCGGTCGCCGACGAGCCGGCCGAGCTCGCCGACGCCGAGCCCGGCCCGACCGACGAGGCCGACGTCGACGAGCCCGCCGGCTCGCGGACCGCCTCCCGCCCGCGCTCCGACCCGATGGGTCGCGGTCGGACCGCCCCTTCCCAGCACCGTCCCGTGCGCGAGAGCGGCGCGTCAGGTCGTCCCCAGCCCAGCCGCAAGCCGCGGTCCAAGCGGGGCAAGTGACCCAGGTGACGACAGTGCCGAGCCCGGGGTCGTCGCTCGAGGAGGTCCTCGCGCGACTCGTCGCCGACGTCCCCGACTTCCCAGAGCCCGGGGTGATGTTCAAGGACATCACGCCGCTGCTGGCCGACCACGACGGCTTCACCCAGGTCGTGGACGCCCTCTCCGCCGCCGGGCGTGACGGGGCCGGCCGGCCGGCGGTGACGAAGGTGCTCGGCATGGAGTCGCGCGGGTTCATCCTCGGCGCGCCGGTCGCGCTCGACCTCGGCGTCGGGTTCGTGCCGGTCCGCAAGGCCGGGAAGCTGCCCCGTCCGACGTACGCCGTGTCGTACCAGCTGGAGTACGGCGAGGCCACCCTCGAGATCCACCGCGACGCCGTCCAGCCGGGGGAGCGGGTGCTGCTCGTCGACGACGTGCTGGCGACCGGCGGCACGCTCGGCGCGACCCGGCAGCTGGTCGAGAAGAGTGGTGGCGTCGTCGCCGGCGTCTCGGTCCTGCTCGAGCTCTCCTTCCTGTCCGGCCGCGATGCCATCGGGGACCTCCCGCTGACGTCTCTGCTGACGGTCTGAGGGCCCCGCACTAGACTCTGGGTATGGCAGAGGAGCGCGCCGTCGCAGCCCCCCGGGAGCGTGCTGCCCAGGTGCGCGAGGGCGGACCCGGCGCACCCTCGGGTCGCAGCATGCGGGCCCGGCTCGCCCGGATGGGCTCGCGCAGCCAGAACGGCAACCCGGTCCTCGAGCCGCTGTTCCGCGCCGTCCGCGCCAACCACCCGAAGGCCGACCTCGCGCTGCTCGAGCGTGCCTACGCCAAGGCCGAGAAGCTCCACGGCACCCAGATGCGCAAGAGCGGGGACCCCTACATCACCCACCCGCTCGCGGTGACGACCATCCTCGCCGAGCTCGGCATGACCGAGCCGACGCTGGTCGCCGCGCTGCTCCATGACACGGTCGAGGACACGCCGTACACCCTCGACGAGCTGACCCGCGACTTCGGCGAGGAGGTCGCACTCCTCGTCGACGGGGTGACCAAGCTCGACAAGGTGGTCTACGGCGACTCCGCCCAGGCCGAGACGATCCGCAAGATGATCGTGGCGATGTCGAAGGACATCCGCGTCCTCGTCATCAAGCTCGCCGACCGGCTCCACAACATGCGCACGCTGCGCTACGTCCCGCAGAAGAGCCAGGAGCGCAGCGCCCGCGAGACCCTCGACATCTACGCCCCGCTGGCCCACCGGCTCGGCATGAACACCATCAAGTGGGAGCTCGAGGATCTCGCCTTCGCGACCCTGCACCCGAAGATCTACGACGAGATCGTGCGCCTGGTCGCCGAGCGCGCGCCGTCGCGCGACAAGTTCCTCGCCGAGGTGATCAGCCAGGTCGAGAACGACCTGCGCGAGGCCAAGATCAAGGCGACCGTGACCGGGCGGCCGAAGCACTACTACTCGATCTACCAGAAGATGATCGTCGGAGGTAAGGAGTTCTCCGAGATCTACGACCTGGTCGGCATCCGCATCCTGGTGGCGGAGGACCGCGACTGCTACTCCGTCCTCGGCGTGCTCCACTCGCGCTGGAACCCCGTGCTCGGGCGGTTCAAGGACTACGTCGCGATGCCGAAGTTCAACATGTATCAGTCGCTCCACACCACCGTCATCGGCCCGACGGGCAAGGCGGTGGAGATGCAGATCCGGACCTTCGCGATGCACCGCCGGGCAGAGTACGGCGTCGCGGCGCACTGGAAGTACAAGGAGGACTCGCGCGCCGGGCTCGACACCGACAAGCTCGCCAAGGACGACATGAGCTGGGTCAAGCAGCTCATGGACTGGCAGTCGGAGGTCGAGGACCCCGGCGAGTTCCTCGAGTCGCTGCGGTTCGAGATGAACCGCACCGAGGTCTACGTCTTCACCCCGCGCGGCGACGTGATCGCGCTGCCCGCCGAGGCCACCCCGGTCGACTTCGCGTACGCCGTCCACACCGAGGTCGGCCACAAGACCATCGGCGCGCGGGTCAACGGCCGGCTCGTACCCCTCGAGTCGACCCTCGAGAGCGGTGACGTCGTCGAGGTCTTCACCTCCAAGTCACCGACGGCCGGTCCCTCACAGGACTGGCTGACCTTCGTGAAGTCCAACCGCGCCCGCGCGAAGATCCGGCAGTGGTTCACCAAGGAGCGGCGCGACGAGGCGATCGAGAGGGGCCAGGAGCAGATCGCCAAGCTGATGCGCAAGGAGGGGCTGCCGCTCAAGCGGCTGATGTCCCACGACTCGCTCATGCTGGCCGCCCGGCACTTCAACATCGCCGACGTCACTGCCTTGTACGCCGCGGTCGGCGAGGGCAACCTGTCCGCCCAGGCCGTCGTACGCCGGGTGATCGAGGAGCACGGCGGCAGCGAAGGCGCCCAGGAGGACCTCGCCGAGGCGGTCACGATCACCGGGCGCCGCAACCGCGGCAAGGTCTCCACCTCCGGCACCGACGCGGGCGTCATCGTCAAGGGCGCCTCCGACGTGTGGGTCAAGCTCGCCAAGTGCTGTACGCCGGTCCCCGGCGACCCGATCCTCGGCTTCGTCACCAAGGGCGGCGGAGTCTCGGTCCACCGCCAGGACTGCACCAACGCCGCGGAGCTCAAGACCCACCCCGAGAAGCTCCTCGACGTCGAGTGGGGGTCCACGGCCAACTCGACGTTCCTGGTCAACATCCAGGTAGAGGCCCTCGATCGCTCCCGGTTGCTCTCCGACATCACGATGGCGCTCTCCGACGCCCACGTGAACATCCTCTCCGCCCAGCTCACCACCACCCGCGACCGCGTCGCGAAGAGCCGCTTCACCTTCGAGATGGCCGATGCCAAGCATCTCGACACCGTCCTCAAGGCGGTCCGCGGCGTCCCCGGCGTCTTCGACGCCTACCGCGTGACCCAGTAGCGCGGGCGGGGTGGGGGAGGAGTCCCCGGTTCACCGGGGACTCCTGAACTTCCCGGGCGAAATGGTGCCCAGGAAGTTACGCAATACCCCCGACAGTTGCGACCGCACGACGGTTGTCCACAACTGGCATGATCGCCGGAGTAGGTCGACGATCATGGGGCATCTCCGGTGCATGACCATTGCTGCCGATGATCCCCGTCTGACCCCGATCATGCTCCGCAAGGAGCTGCTTGCGTCCGGGCACAACGAGAAGTCGCTCGCCCACGCACTGAGGCGCAAGGACCTGGATCGGGTGCGTTGGGGTGCCTATGTGTCCGGCCCGACGTGGACGACGATGAGCGAGGAGCAGAGGTACGCCGTCGTCTGTCGTGCGGCGTACCGACAGGCCAGGACGGGTGTGGTGCTCTCACACACCTCGGCGCTGCCGTTCCTGGAGGCACCGGTCTGGGGGCTGAGGCTCGATGAGGTCCACCTCACCAGGACCGACGAGAGAAGCGGCCGGCGGGAGGCCGGCGTCCGCCAGCACAGCGGCAAGCTCCTCGAGGGCGACACGGTGACGAAGTACGGGCTCACGTTCACGAACGCGGCGAGGGCGGCGCTCGAGGTGACGACGATCGGCTCGGTCGAGGCAGCGCTTGTCGTGGTCTGCGATCTCTTGCACCGGAAGCTGACGACGCCTCACGACCTGCGGCAACGCTACGAGGAGACGATGGAGCAATGGCCCTATTCGCTCCGCACCGAGCTCGTACTCCGTCTCGCCGACCCGCGCATCGAGACTGTCGGCGAGGCGCGCACCTGGCACTTCATGTGGCGACACAGCCTGCCGAAGCCAGAGCCACAGTACGAGGTCTACGACGACGCGGGGGACCTGGTTGCCCGACTTGACTTCGCCCTGCCTGAGTGGGGCGTGTGGTTCGAGTTCGACGGCAAGGTGAAGTACGTGAGACACCGAAAGCCGGGTGAGAGCGTCACGGATGTCGTGCTCCGGGAGAAGGGCCGGGAGGGACATGTCAGCGAGATCACCGGCTGGCGCTGCATCAGGATCACGTGGGACGACCTCGCGAACCCGGAGCGACTGGCCGCGCGGATCTGGAAGGTCCTTCTCGAGGTGCGGTCGTCCCGACGCCGTCCCTGATCAGCTTTCACTCCAGTCACACGAAAGAGGCAGTTGCTGAACTTTGCGGGCGAAATGGTGCCCGGGAAGTTCAGGAGTCCCCGGTGAACCGGGGACTCCCACCATGCAACCGCCGAACGTCAGCTGAAGTCCGCGGAGGCGCGCCGAGCCATCTCGAGGAACTGCCGCCGGGACTCGAGGTTCTCCTCGAGCGACGCGATGCGGCGGGCGTCGCCGGCGGTGCGGGCCGTCGCGAGGTCCGCTTCGACCTGCGCGATGGCGGCCTGCAGCTTGTTGATCATGTCGTCGGCCCGGGCAGACTTCTCCGGGTCGGACTTGCGCCACTGGTCGTCCTCGGCGGACTTGATCGCCTGCTCGACCCGCCGGATGCCGGACTCGAGCTCCTTGATCCGGTCCCGGGGGACCTTGCCGGCCTCGTCCCAGCGCACGGCGATGTCGCGGAAGGCCCGCTTCACGCCGTCGAGGTCGCCGCTCTCGAGCTGGGGGAGGAGCGCCTGCGCCTCGGCGAGGAGGCCCTCCTTGACCTTGGCGTTCTCGGCGAACTCGGCGTCGAGCGCGGCGTTGGCGGCGTCGCGGGCGCCGAAGAAGGTGTCCTGGGCGCCGCGGAACCGCTTCCAGAGCGCGTCGTCGACGTCCTTGGGCGCCGGCCCGGCGGCCTTCCACTGCCGCATCAGGTCGCGGTAGCGCCCGGCCGTCGGACCCCAGTCGGTCGACTCGGCGAGCTCCTCGGCCTCCACGACGAGCCGCTCCTTGATCGCTCGCGCGGCCTCCCGCTTCTCGTTGACCTCGGCGAAGTGCGCCTTCCGGCGGCGGGTGTACGCCGTCCGCGCGGTCGAGAAGCGACGCCAGAGCGCATCGTCGCTGGAGCGGTCGATCCGGGGGAGCGCCTTCCACTGCTCGAGGAGCTCGCGCAGCCGGTTGGCGCCGTTGCGCCAGTCGTTGCCCTGGGCGAGCTGCTCGGCCTCGGCGACGAGCGCCTCCTTCTGCACGCGCGCCTCCGCGGCCCGCGCCGCGCGCTCGGCCTTGCGGGCCTCCCGCTGGGTGGCGATGACCGGCGTGAGGGCGTCGAGGCGGGCGGCGAGGCCGGCGAGATCTCCGACGGCGTTCGCCTCGAGGACCTTCGTGCGGACCGTCTTCACGGCCTCGGTTGCCTCGTCGGGCGAGGTCTTGCCGGCGTGGACCCTGCGCTCGAGCTGCTCGACCTCGAAGGCGAGCTGGTCGAAGCGATTGGTGAAGAACGCCATCGCCTCCTCGGGCGTCCCCTCGGGGTAGGACCCGACGGCGCGCTCGCCCTCGGCCGTCTTCACGTAGACGGTGCCTTCCTCGTCGACCCGACCCCACTGCTCGCTGGTCACAGATGTTCCTCATCGTTGGCCGGCCGCGGCCGGCGTGTCACTGGCGGCGTCCGACCAGTCCCCGCGATCTAGCACAGGGTGCTGTCGGCACCTCGGGGTGCCATCGTAGTCAGAGGGCGCGATGCGACGCTCCCGAGTCCCAGTCGATAGGGTGAACTCGTGTTGATCGCCGGCTTCCCCGCGGGACCGTGGGGCACGAACTGCTATGTCGCGGCCACCGGCCCCGGCAGCGAGTGCGTCGTGATCGACCCGGGCAAGGACGCCGCCGACGGCATCGCGGAGGTGGTCCGCGAGCAGCGGCTGAAGCCGGTCGCGGTCCTGCTGACCCACGGCCACGTCGACCACATGTGGAGCGTGACGCCGGTCAGCGGGACGTACGACGCCACCGCCTGGATCCACCCGAGCGACCGCCACCTGCTCACCGATCCGCTCGCCGGCCTCTCCCGGGAGAGCGCCGCCATGCTGCTGGGCGGGAACTACGAGTTCACCGAGCCGGACGACGTACGCGAGCTGGCGGACCTGCAGGACCTCGAGCTCGCCGGCCTGACGTTCACCGTCGACCACACCCCGGGCCATACCGAGGGGTCGGTCACCTTCCGGACTCCGTACGCCGACCACCCCGACGTCAGCGAGGTCATGTTCTCCGGCGACCTGCTGTTCGCGGGCTCCATCGGACGGACGGACCTTCCGGGCGGTGACCACGCCACGATGCTGCGCAGCCTCACCACCAAGGTGCTGCCGCTCGCCGACGACATCGTGGTGCTCCCCGGTCACGGCGAGCAGACGTCCATCGGTCGCGAGCGCGCGACCAACCCCTTCCTCCTCGACCTCGACACCGAGGGCGAGGCGGGTCGAGTCACCCGAGGTCTTTGAGCCACATGAGCAAGCCCACCCCGCTGAGCGGGTTCCCCGAGCTGCTGCCTGCCGCACGCGTCGTGGAGCGCGAGGTCATCTCGTCGCTGTCCCACACCTTCGAGCTGCACGGCTTCGCCAACATCGAGACCCGCGTGGTCGAGCCGCTCGACCGGCTCGCCAAGGGCGGGGAGATCGACAAGGAGATCTACGTCCTCCGCCGCCTGCAGGCGGGTGAGGAGGAGGGCGACGCCGGCCTCGGCCTGCACTTCGACCTGACGGTGCCGTTCGCGCGCTACGTCCTCGAGCACGCCGGCCACCTCGAGTTCCCGTTCCGGCGCTACCAGATCCAGCCGGCCTGGCGGGGGGAGCGGCCGCAGGAGGGCCGCTACCGCCAGTTCACCCAGGCCGACGTCGACATCGTCGGCAAGGACGTGCTGCCGTTCCACCACGACGTCGAGGTCATGCGGGTGATGGTCGACGCGCTCGACGCGCTCCCGATCCCGCCGGTGAGCTTCCAGTTCAACAACCGCAAGCTGATCCAGGGCTTCTACCGCGGCCTCGGCCTGCCCGACGTCACCGCCGCGATCCGCACCATCGACAAGCTCGACAAGCTGCCGGCGGAGACCGTGGCCGACCTGCTCGTCAGCGACGCCGGCGCGACGCCCGAGCAGGCGCAGCGCTGCCTCGAGCTCGCCACGATCCGGGTCGGCGACGCCTCCTTCGTCGACGGCGTCCGGGCACTCGGCGTCGAGGACGAGCTGCTCGACGAAGGTCTGGCCGAGCTGGCCGCCGTCGTCGAAGGCTGCTCGGCGGGCGACCACCGGCATGTCACGGTGGAGGCCAACCTCCGGATCGCCCGCGGCCTGGACTACTACACCGGCACCGTCGTCGAGATCTTCATGAGCGGCTACGAGCGGCTGAAGTCGGTCGGCGGCGGAGGCCGCTACGACGCGCTCGCGTCCGACGGACGTACGACGTACCCCGGCGTCGGCGTCTCCTTCGGTGTCTCCCGCTCGCTGATCCCGCTGCTCGCAGACGGCGTACTCGCCGGGAGCCGGCCGGTCCCGAGCGCCGTCCTCGTCGCGGTGACCGACGAGGAGCACCGGGCCGACGCCGATGCGGTCGCGGCCCAGCTGCGGGCGCACAATGTCGCGTGCGAGGTCTCGCCGAGCGCCGCGAAGTTCGGCAGGCAGATCCGCTTCGCGGAGCGGCGCGGCATCCCGTACGTCTGGTTCACCACCACCCAGGAGGACGGAACCGCGGCGTACGAGGTCAAGGACATCCGCAGCGGGAAGCAGGTGCCGGCGGACCCCGCGACCTGGGAGCCGCCCGTCGAGGACCTCCGACCGCACGCGATCGAGCACGTGATCAACGAGAGTGAGCAGCAGTGATCCGCACCTTTGACGCCGGCGCCCTCCGCGCCGACCACGTCGGCCAGACCGTCACGCTCGCCGGCTGGGTGGCCCGGCGGCGCGATCACGGCGGGGTCGCATTCCTCGACCTCCGCGAGGCCAGCGGCGTCGTCCAGGTCGTCGTGCGCGACGAGGAGGTCGCGCACCACCTGCGCAGCGAGTACTGCATCAAGGTCACGGGCGAGGTCGTCGCGCGCAAGCCCGGCAACGAGAACCCCAACCTCGCCACCGGCGAGATCGAGGTCGTCGCGACCGACGTCGAGGTGCTCAGCGCCTCCGCCCCGCTGCCGTTCCCGATCGACGACGCTGCGTCGCAAGGTGCGGGCGAGGTGGGGGAGGAGACGCGGCTGAAGCACCGCTACCTCGACCTGCGTCGTACCGGCCCGGGCAACGCGCTGCGCCTGCGCAGCCAGGTCAACAAGGCCGCCCGCGACGTGCTCCACGCCCACGACTTCGTCGAGATCGAGACGCCGACGCTGACCCGCAGCACCCCCGAGGGGGCTCGTGACTTCCTGGTCCCGGCACGCCTGCAGCCCGGCAGCTGGTACGCCCTCCCGCAGTCCCCGCAGCTGTTCAAGCAGCTGCTGATGGTCGCCGGCATGGAGCGCTACTTCCAGATCGCGCGCTGCTACCGCGACGAGGACTTCCGCGCCGACCGTCAGCCGGAGTTCACCCAGCTCGACATCGAGATGAGCTTCGTCGACCAGGACGACGTCATCGCGCTCGCCGAGGAGGTCGTCAGCGCCCTGTGGAAGCTGGTCGGGTACGACGTACCCACCCCGCTGCCGCGGATGACCTACGCCGACGCCATGGCGAAGTACGGCTCGGACAAGCCCGACCTGCGGATGGGCCACGAGCTCGTGGAGTGCACCGAGTACTTCAAGGACACGCCGTTCCGCGTCTTCCAGGCGCCGTACGTCGGGGCCGTGGTGATGCCCGGGGGAGCGAGCCAGCCGCGCAAGCAGCTCGACGCCTGGCAGGAGTGGGCCAAGCAGCGCGGCGCCAAGGGCCTCGCCTACGTCCTCGTGCAGGACGACGGCGAGCTCGCCGGCCCGGTCGCCAAGAACATCACCGACGAGGAGAAGGCCGGCCTGGCCGCCCACGTCGGCGCGAACCCCGGCGACTGCATCTTCTTCGCCGCCGGGCTCCCCAAGCCCAGCAGGGCGCTGCTCGGCGCCGCCCGCCTCGAGATCGGCCGCCGCTGCGGCCTCATCGACGAGGACGCCTGGAGCTTCCTGTGGGTCGTCGACGCGCCGCTCTTCGAGCCCGCCGACGAGGCCACCGCCGCCGGCGACGTGGCCGTCGGCCACGGAGCCTGGACCGCCGTCCATCACGCGTTCACCAGCCCGCAGGACCTCGAGTCGTTCGACAAGGACCCCGGCAGCGCCCTGGCCTGGGCCTACGACATCGTCTGCAACGGCAACGAGATCGGCGGCGGCTCGATCCGTATCCACCGTGAGGACGTCCAGAAGCGGGTCTTCGAGGTGATGGGGCTCGGCGAGGCCGAGGCGGAGGAGAAGTTCGGCTTCCTCCTCGAGGCCTTCAAGTACGGCGCGCCGCCCCACGGCGGGATCGCGTTCGGATGGGACCGGATCGTCGCGCTGCTCGCCGGGGTGGACTCCATCCGCGAGGTGATCGCCTTCCCGAAGTCCGGCGGAGGCTTCGATCCCCTCACCTCAGCGCCCGCGCCGATCACGGCCGAGCAGCGCAAGGAAGCCGGTGTGGACGCCGTTCCGGCGCAAGAGATCGCGTCCGAGGGCTGATCTACGCGAAACAACTCGACAACGGGTTGAGACCAGATCGTTACTCACGAGCGACTCCCACCGCGGCCGCCGTGACATAGAGTCCCTTGCGGCGCGAAACATGCCGGTCGCATCTCGGGCAAGCGATTTTCCGGTCTTAGCACGTGATTGAGGTGAAGATGTCGGCAGACCTTGCCGCAGAAGGGGCCGTCGAGGCCGCGCACGAGAAGGACGCGAGCGACTCCGGACTCCCGCAGGGCGGGATCGCGGGCAAGTCGCCCCTCCAGATCGCGCTCGGCCGGCTCCGGCGTGACTGGCTGGCGATGATCTGCCTCGCGATCGTGGTGCTCTTCGCGCTCATCGCGATCTTCGCGCCGCTGATCTGCAAGATCTTCGGCGTCAGCACCGACACCGTGCTCGCCAGCTCCTACCTCGACTGGCGCAACGGTCTCCCGCTCAAGGGCCCGCCGCTGCACGGCTTCGACCCCAACCACCCCTTCGGCATCGCGCCGAAGACCGCCGACGACAACCTCGCGTGGTGGGTCTACGGATGCCGTACGTCGCTGGAGATCGCGACGATGGCAACCGTCGTGTCGACGGTGATCGGCGTGACGCTCGGCCTGCTCGCCGGGTTCCTCGGCGGGATCGTCGACAAGGTCATCTCGTTCTTCACCGACCTGTTCCTGACGATCCCGTTCATCCTCGCCGCGCTGGTGCTCGCCCCGATCATCAACCAGCGCTTCAACACCAGCTCCCACTACAGCCAGATCCAGTTCTGGGTGCTCGTCGCGATCCTGAGCTTCTTCTACTGGATGAGCATCGCCCGACTCGTGCGCGGCGAGGTGCTCTCGCTGCGCGAGCGCGAGTTCGTCCAGGCCGCCCGCGTGCTCGGCATGCCGACCCGCCGGATCCTCTTCCGCGAGCTCCTGCCGAACCTCACCGGCCCGATCATCGTGAGCGTGTCGCTCGCCCTGCCGACGTTCGTGTCGGCGGAGGCCGGCCTCGCCTACCTCGGCATCGGCCTCAACGGCGCGGTCTCGTGGGGCCAGGTCATCCTCAAGGCGTCGGACTACTTCGACACCTATCCGCTCTACCTCTGGGAGCCGCTCCTCGGCGTCGTCGTCCTGGTGCTGGCCCTCAACCTCCTCGGCGACGCGGTCCGGGACGCGTTCGATCCGAAGACGCGCCGCTGACCCAGCAAACTCAGCGGCCCTCGACGTCGCCCCGAACCTCGACGGGGCACGACTATGAAAAGGAAAGGCTGGACAATGAGACGGAGCAAGCCGCTCGCGGCCATTGCTGGCGTCGCTCTGTTCGCCCTGGCCGCATGCGGCTCGGGCGGCGGGAGCGACGAGTCTCCTTCGGGCAACGACACCTTCGGTGTCCAGAAGGATGTGAAGGACAAGGACCCGTCGGCGAAGGGACCCGCCCCCGAGGTCGAAGGCGCCCAGAAGGGCGGGACCATCACGGTCTACGACCCGGGCGACCCCGGCCCGCCGGACCTCGACCCCGACAACGGCTGGTCGGTCGTCGGCAACTCGATCGAGCAGGCGCTCCTCACCCGCTCGCTGACGCAGTACCGTCGCGACCCCGAGACCGGCAAGATGATCCTGGTCCCCGACCTGGCCACCGACCTCGGCACTCCCAACAAGGACTACACCGCCTGGACCTTCACCATCAAGGACGGCGTGAAGTGGGAGAACGGCAAGCCCGTCACCGCCAAGGAGGTCGCCTTCGGCATCGCGCGGTCGATGGACACCGAGAACTTCCCGATGGGTGTCGGCCAGGCCTACTCGCAGACCTACTTCAAGGACGCCGGTAAGTACAAGGGCCCCTACAGCGACAAGAAGACCTCCTGGGAGAAGTGGGGCGGCGTGACGGTCAAGGGCAACTCCCTGACCATCCACATGAGCCAGACCTTCCCCGACATGGACTTCTACGCCGCGTTCATGGCGATCGGTCCGGTGCCGCTCAACGCCGGCCCGGCCTCCGAGTACGGCAAGCACCCGCTCGCCACGGGCCCCTACAAGATCCAGTCGTTCGACCCCGAGAAGCAGCTGGTTCTGGTCAAGAACCCGGAGTGGGACCCGAAGACCGACCCGGCGCGCCACCAGTACGCCGACAAGTGGATCATCAAGTTCGACACCGACCAGGACAAGACCGACCAGATCATGCTGAGCAACTCCGGCGCGGGTGACACCTCGCTGTCGTTCAGCATCAACACCTCGGCCAACCTGGACAAGTTCAAGAGCACCCTCGGCGACCGCCTCATCCAGCAGTCGTCGCAGTGCACCTCGTTCTGGATGCCGGACTACACCAAGATCAAGGACATCAACGTCCGCAAGGCGATCGCCTACGGCTACCCGTACGCCGACGCCTGGCTCGCCGCCGGTGAGGTCCCGAACGTCACCCGCGTCCCGGCCAACACGATCATGCCTCCGGGCATGGCCGGCAAGGACGAGGACTTCCAGGTCGACGGGAAGCAGATCACCTACGACCCGGCCAAGGCCAAGGAGCTGCTCGACAAGGCCGGCTACGCACCTGGCGAGTACAAGCTGTACGCCGCCTACTACGAGCCCGACCCGCTCGCCGTCGCGACGATGAAGCAGGTCAAGAAGGGCCTCGAGCAGGCCGGCTTCGACGTCACCTACTACCCGATCCAGGACAGCCCGTCCACGGTCTACGGTGACGCCAACAACAAGGTGAACAAGAAGCTCAACATCCGTGCGGTCGGCTGGTGCTCCGACTGGCCGTCGGCGCTGACGTTCATCCCGCCGCTGCTGCAGACCGGCCAGTACTACAACTTCGAGAAGTTCTCGGAGAAGGCTGTCGACGACCAGATCAAGAAGATCCCGTCGATGCCGCTGGAGGACCAGCCGGACGCCTGGGGCGACCTGGACAAGAAGATCATGACTGACTACTTCCCGGTCATCCCGCTCTCCTACAACAACTACCTGTTCCCGATGGGCAAGAAGATCGGCGGGTACAGCGGTGACGGCGAGATCGCTGCACCGAACTTCAAGGACCTCTACGTCACGAAGTGAGTCCTGACCCCGGTGGTCGGTCCGCCCGACCGGCCACCGGGACCGCTTCCTCGGCAGTGGGCGGGTCCGCACGGGCCCGCCCACTCCGCGGAGCCACTGCCGTTCGTCCACCGGCACCGACCTTCCAGCCCCAAGAAGGACACCGTGTTCGCCTACATCGTCAAACGACTGCTCTCCGGGATCCTGGTCCTGTTCCTGGTCTCCCTGGCAGTCTTCCTGCTCTTCTGGTACGGCCCCTCCAGCCCCGCGCAGCCGATCTGCGACCGCTCGACCTCGAACCACTGCACGCCCGAGGCGCTGCACCGGTTCGAGCACCAGCTCGGCTACGACAACCCGGTGCTGTCCGAGTACGGCACGTTCATGAAGGGCATCGTCGCCGGGCGTGAGATCCCGGTCGGCAGCCTGAAGGTCGACTGCAAGGCCCCGTGCTTCGGCGTCTCGTACCAGACCTCGCAGCCGGTGTGGCAGGAGATGAAGGGGCGGCTGCCGGCGACGCTCTCGGTGGCCGTCGGCGGCGGCGCGCTCTACCTGATCCTCGGCGTCCCCATCGGGATCGCCGCAGCGAGACGAAGAGGCACCCTGGGGGACAAGGTGCTGGTCTCGTCCTTCCTCGTGCTCAGCTCGGTCCCGTACTACCTGTTCGCGCTCCTGGCGTGGCTCTACGTCACGCTCATCATCGGCGTGCCGGGCCTGAAGACGACCGGCTACTTCCCACTCACCGACAATCCGGCGAAGTGGTTCCAGGGGCTCGCACTCGCCTGGATCGTCCTCGGCATCTTCGGGTGTACGACGTACACCAGGTACACCCGGGCCTCGATGGTCGAGGTGTTCAACGAGGACTACATGCGCACGGCCAAGGCGAAGGGCCTGCCGACGCGCACTATCGTCTACAAGCACGGCCTGCGGGCGGCGCTGGTGCCGGTCATCACGATCTTCGGCATCGAGTTCGGCACCCTGCTGGCCGGCACGATCTTCACCGAGTACATCTTCGAGATCCAGGGCATCGGGTACTGGGCACTCGACGCGGTCCAGCACATGGACCTCCCGGTCGTGCTGGCGACCGCCCTCTTCAGCGCGACCGCACTGATCATCAGCAACCTGATCGTGGACGTGATCTACGGTGTCCTCGACCCCCGAGTGAGGCTTTCGTGACCCAGCCGACCCTCTCCGCCCACTCCTCCGCGACCGAGGAGCCGCTGCTCGTCGTCGAGGACCTGACGGTCAAGTTCCCGACCGAGGACGGCCTCCTCACCGCTGTCACCGGTCTCAGCTACACCGTCCAGCGCGGTCGCACCCTCGGCATCGTCGGCGAGTCCGGCTCCGGCAAGTCGGTCTCCAGCATGGCGGTCCTGGGTCTGCACGATCCCAAGCGCAGCCACATCACCGGCTCGATCCGGGTCAACGGCACCGAGGTCGTCGGCCTGTCCGAGTCGGGCATGCGCAAGCTGCGCGGCCAGGAGATCGCGATGATCTTCCAGGACGCCCTCGCCGCGCTGCACCCGTTCTACCGGGTGGGCTCACAGCTGGCCGAGGCCTACCTCGTGCACCACCCGAAGGCCTCCAAGCGGGACGCCCGCCGCAAGGCGATCGAGATGCTCGACCGGGTCGGGATCCCGCAGCCGGACCGGCGCGTCGACGACTACCCGCACCAGTTCTCCGGAGGCATGCGGCAGCGCGCGATGATCGCGATGGGCCTGATCAACGACCCGTCCCTCATCTTCGCCGACGAGCCGACCACCGCCCTCGACGTGACCGTCCAGGCACAGATCCTCGACCTGCTCCAGGACCTGCAGCGCGAGTTCAACTCGGCGGTCGTGATGATCACCCACGACCTCGGCGTCATCGCCGAGATGGCCGACGACGTCCTGGTGATGTACGCCGGCCGCGGGGTCGAGTACGGCTCGACCAAGGAGATCCTCACCCACCCCGAAATGCCCTACACCTGGGGCCTGCTCTCCAGCGTGCCGGACGTCAACTCCAGCACCGACGCGCGGCTCATCCCGATCCCCGGCAACCCGCCGAGCCTGCTGTCGCCGCCGTCGGGCTGCCCGTTCCATCCCCGCTGCCCGCACAAGGACAAGGTGCCCGGCGACCTCTGCAGCACGCTGCTGCCCGAGTTCGTCCCCGGCACGCGCGGCTCCGGCCACCTGAAGCGCTGCCACCTTGCCAACCCCGACGCGATCTACGAGTCCGAGGTCCTTCCGGAGATCGCGCCCGACCTCGTGGAGGAAGAGGCCTGATGTCCGACGTCAATCCCGAGATCGACGAGCAGGGCGCCGACCTCGAGAAGAGCGCCGAGCCCGAGGGCTCGGCTCCCGGCCTCGCCCCCACCGAGGAGGTCGAGACGACGTCGTTCGACGAGCTCGTCGGCGACGCCCACGCGGCCGCCGAGCTCGACCCCGAGGCGCCGGCGGTGCTCCGGGTCGAGGACCTCAAGATGTACTTCCCGGTCAGGAGCGCCGGCCTCGTACGCCGTACGATCGGCCACGTCCAGGCCGTCGACGGGATCTCCTTCCAGGTCCACAAGGGCAGCTCGCTCGGCCTCGTCGGCGAGTCCGGCTGCGGCAAGTCGACGACCGGCCGGATGATCACCCGGCTCTACAAGCCGACCGCCGGCAGCATGTGGTTCGGCGAGGGCGACAAGGCCGTCGACATCGCGAAGTACAGCAACCGCGAGCTGAAGCCGCTGCGCCGCGACGTCCAGATGATCTTCCAGGACCCCTACACGTCGCTGAACCCCCGTCACACGGTCGGCGCGATCATCGGGGCGCCGCTCGCGGTCCACAACGTGGTGCCGAGGAACAAGATCCTGCCGCGCGTCCAGGAGCTGCTCGAGGTCGTCGGCCTGAACCCGGAGCACTACAACCGCTACCCGAGCGAGTTCTCCGGCGGGCAGCGGCAGCGCATCGGCATCGCCCGCGCGCTGACGCTCAACCCGCGGCTGCTCGTGGCCGACGAGCCGGTCTCGGCGCTCGACGTGTCCATCCAGGCGCAGGTCATCAACCTGATGCAGGACATCCAGAAGGAGTTCGACGTCTCCTTCCTGTTCATCGCCCATGACCTCGCCGTGGTCAGGCACTTCTGCCCCGAGGTCGCGGTGATGTACCTCGGCAAGATCGTCGAGATCGGCGACCGCGAGAGCATCTACAGCCACGCGCAGCACCCCTACACCCAAGTGCTGCTCTCCGCGGTCCCCGACGTCAAGCAGGCCGCCGTCGGCGGGCGCCGCGAGCGCATCCAGATCGAGGGCGACGTCCCGAGCCCGATCAACCCGCCGTCCGGGTGCCGCTTCCGGACCCGCTGCCCGCTCGCGCAGGAGATCTGCGCGAAGGTCGAGCCGCCGCTCATGCAGACCGGTCCGCGCCACAAGGTCGCCTGCCACTTCCCGGGCGAGCTGGGCAAGCACCCCGAGTCCCCGTTGACCGCGCGGCTGCTCGGCGTCGACGACCAGGGCAACCCCGACCCGGCCGCCGGCCCGGCGCAGAACCTCGACGCCGGCTCCGGCTACGCCGACACCTGGTTCGACCTGGAGAAGCGCACCTTCGGGCGAGCGTAGGGAGCCCGGAAGCCCGCTGGAGACCACGAATAGGCTGAGACGGTGGACGGCCTCTTCGAGATGGAAACCGGCGGCAGCCGTACGCCGGGCGGCTCGCTCGCCGACAGCGACCATGCCGCGGCGCCGCTCGCCGTACGCATGCGGCCGCGGACGCTCGACGAGCTCGTCGGCCAGGAGCAGCTCCGGGCGCCCGGGTCGCCGCTGCGGCAGCTGATCGAGGGCGGCCACTCGCTCTCGCTGCTGCTGTGGGGGCCGCCGGGCACCGGGAAGACCACCATCGCCTCCATCGTCGCCGGCCGGCACGGCGTGAGCCCGCAGACCGACCGGCGCTTCGTGGAGGTCTCCGCGGTGTCGGCGGGGGTCAAGGAGGTGCGCGCGGCGATCGACGCCGCCCGTGCCGAGCTGGTCTCGACCGGCCGGGAGACGGTCCTCTTCGTCGACGAGGTGCACCGGTTCAGCAAGGCCCAGCAGGACGCGCTGCTGCCCGGCGTCGAGAACCGCTGGGTGACGCTGGTCGCCGCGACCACGGAGAACCCGTTCTTCTCGGTGATCTCGCCACTCCTGTCGCGCAGCCTGCTGCTGCGGCTGGAGTCCCTGACCGACGACGACGTACGCGGCGTCCTCCAGAAGGCGCTGACCGACGAGCGCGGCCTCGCCGGGCGGTTCACCATCGACGACGACGCGCTCGAGCACCTCGTACGCCTCTCGGGCGGTGACGCGCGGCGTGCGCTCACCTACCTCGAGGCCGCGGCGGGCGCCGCGGAGACGGTGTCGAAGGGCTCGACGGGCTCGACCGACGGGGCGACCGTGATCGACCTGAAGACCGCGGAGACGGCCGTCGACCAGGCGGCGGTGCGCTACGACCGGCAGGGCGACCAGCACTACGACGTCGTGAGTGCGTTCATCAAGTCGGTGCGGGGCTCCGACGCGGACGCGGCGCTCCACTACCTCGCCCGGATGCTGGAGGCGGGGGAGGATCCGCGGTTCATCGCCCGGCGGCTGATGATCCTGGCCTCGGAGGACATCGGACTCGCCGACCCGACCGCGCTCCAGACCGCCGTCGCCGCGGCCCAGACGGTCCAGCTGATCGGGCTGCCGGAGGGCCAGCTCACCCTGGCCCACGCGACCATCGCGCTCGCCGTCGCGCCCAAGTCCAACGCCGTGACCACCGCCATCGGGGCGGCGGTCGCCGACGTGAGGGCCGGGAAGATCGGGCAGGTGCCGCCACACCTGCGCGACGCGCACTACCCGGGCGCGAAGAAGCTCGGTCACGGGGAGTCCTACAAGTACGCCCACGACGAGCCGTTCGGCATCGCCGAGCAGCAGTACGCCCCCGACGTGATCGCCGACGCCGAGTACTACAAGCCCACCTCCCACGGCGCCGAGGCGGCCGTCAAGGAGCGCTGGGAGCGGATCCGCCGGATGGTCCGGGGCGGGCAGGATCAGGGGTAGTCGGGCGCGATAGGGTCGGGGGTCATGACGACTCCTCTGATGGCCTCGATGGCGAGCCGCTGGAGCGTGCCGCTGTGGGCCGCCGTGGCGGCCGGGATCGTCCTCGTCGCACTCGTCGTGGCGGTTGCGCTCGCTCTGGCCGGCCGGGCTCGTGCGCGGCGCCGTGCCGAGGAGTCCCGCGCGGCCGGGGCGGAGCTGCTCGAGCGGCTCGAGGCGCTCGAGCGTGCCGTCGCCGCGAACGGCGGCCGGCCGGGGGGCGTCGTACGCACGGAGCGTGAGTTCGTCATCACCTCGCTCGGCGGACCCGAGCAGCCGGCACCGGTCCCGGCGCTGCCGGCGGGCGCGTTCGCCGACGCCGTGCTGCGCGACACCGTCGTGCACGCCGCGGCGCTCGCCCACGGCGTACGCCGGGCGCTCTCTCCTGAGGTGCGCAACCGGATCCGCTTCGAGATGCGCCGCGAGCTGCGGCGTACGCGCAAGGAGCGCAAGACCGAGGTGCGCGAGGCGCTGCGGGAGTACCGCGCCAAGCACCGCGCCGACATCCCCGACGGTGAAGTGGCGTGAACCGCGCGTTCTGGTTCGCCGCCGGCGCCGGCGCGGGGATCTACGCGATGATCCGCGGCCGCCGCGCCGCCGAGGCGCTGACGGTCGAGGGCCTGCGCGACCGGATGCAGGCGCTCGGCGTGGGCGCGCGCATCTTCCGCGAGGAGCTGGCGCAGGGCCGCGCGGAGAAGGAATCGGAGTTGCGCGAGCGGTACGCCGCGGCGTACGACTCGACCCCACAGCTACCGGCGCACCGGACCCCGGCCGACGTCGCCGAGCTCCCCGCCCGCACGTACGACGAGGAAGGCAGCACCCCCTGATGGACCCCGAGTCCGGCACCGCGCTGAGCACCGCGGAGATCCGCCGGCGCTTCACCGCGCACTTCGCCGACGACACGACCGTCGGTCCCCACGCCGTCGTGCCGTCGGCGCCGCTGCTCGTCGACGACCCCAACCTGCTCTTCGTCAACGCGGGCATGGTGCCGTTCAAGCCGTACTTCCTCGGCCAGGAGACCCCGCCGTTCAAGCGGGCCACGAGCATCCAGAAGTGCATCCGCACGCCCGACATCGAGGACGTCGGCAAGACCACCCGCCACGGCACGTTCTTCGAGATGTGCGGCAACTTCTCCTTCGGCGACTACTTCAAGGAGGGGGCGATCTCGCTCGCCTGGGAGCTGGTCACCAAGCCGCAGGTCGACGGCGGCTTCGGCTTCGACGAGGGCGTGCTCTACCCGTCGGTGCTGGACGGCGACGACGAGGCGGTCCACCTGTGGCGGAAGATCACCGGCCTGCCGGACGACCGGATCGTGCGGCTGCCACCGAAGGAGAACTACTGGTCGATGGGGATACCGGGTCCCGGCGGGCCGAGCTCGGAGATCCTGGTCGACCGCGGCGGGGCCTACGGCAAGGACCGGGACTGGGACGCCGGCGACCGCTACATGGAGATCTGGAACCTCGTCTTCATGCAGGACGTCCTCTCGGAGGTGAGGTCCAAGTCGGAGTTCACCATCGCCGGCTCGCTGCCGCGCAAGAACATCGACACCGGCATGGGCCTCGAGCGGGTCGCCTACCTGCTGCAGGGCAAGGCCAACATGTACGAGACCGACGTGATGTTCCCGGTCATCGAGAAGGCCGAGGAGCTCACCGGCAAGAAGTACGGCGCCGACGACCAGGACGACGTCCGCTTCCGCGTGGTCGCCGACCACGTGCGCAGCTCGATGATGCTCATCGGCGACGGTGTCACCCCCGGCAACGAGGCCCGCGGCTACGTCCTGCGGCGGCTGCTGCGGCGCGCCGTACGCTCCATGCGGCTGCTCGGCTGCGAGGACCGCGTGCTGCCCGAGCTGATGCCGGTGAGCCGCGACAAGATGGGGGAGACCTACACCGAGCTCCACCGCGACTGGGACCGCATCTCGGCCGTCGCGTACGCCGAGGAGGACGCCTTCCGGCAGACCCTGAGGTCGGGCACCCAGATCTTCGACCTCGCGACCGCCGAGGTGAAGAGGGCCGGCGGCACGCAGCTCTCCGGCGACCGCGCGTTCGCACTGCACGACACCTACGGCTTCCCGATCGACCTCACCCTCGAGATGGCGGCCGAGCAGGGGCTCTCGGTCGACGAGGAGGGCTTCCGCCGCCTCATGCAGGAGCAGCGCGACCGGGCGAAGGCAGACGCGCGCGCCAAGCGCGGCGCCCACAAGGACGCCGCCGCCTACCGCGAGGTGGCCGACTCGCTCGGCCACGCGGTCCGCTTCACGGGCTACGACGTGACCACCGACGAGGGCACCGTCAGCGGCATCGTCGCCGACGGCGGCGTCGTCCCCTCCGCGACCGAGGGCGACGAGATCGAGCTGATCCTCGACCGCACGCCGTTCTATGCCGAGGGCGGCGGCCAGCTCGCCGACCACGGCACGATCGAGCTCGCCAACGGCGCCGTCGTCCGCGTCGAGGACGTGCAGTCCCCGGTCACCGGCGTCATCGTGCACAAGGCGCGGGTCGTCGCCGGCGAGGTGACGCCCGGGCTCGCCGCGCAGGCCACCGTCGACATCGAGCGGCGGCTGGCGATCAGCCGTGCCCACACGGCGACCCACATGGTCCACAAGGCCTTCCGCGAGGCGCTCGGCGAGACGGCCACGCAGGCCGGGTCCGAGAACGCCCCGGGCCGGTTCCGGTTCGACTTCTCGGCGACCGGCACCGTGCCCGCCTCGGTGATGGCCGACGTCGAGGCCCGGGTCAACGACGTGATCCTCGACGACCTCGCGGTCCGCGCCGAGATCATGAGCCAGAAGGAGGCGGTCGCGTCCGGCGCGATGGCCCTCTTCGGCGAGAAGTACGGCGACCAGGTGCGCGTCGTCAGCGTCGGCGACTGGGCGCGTGAGCTGTGCGGCGGCACCCATGCCGGCAGCTCGGGCAGGCTCGGCGTCATCAAGCTGCTCGGCGAGTCGTCCATCGGCTCCGGCGTACGCCGCGTCGAGGCGCTCGTCGGCTCCGACGCCTACCGCTTCCTGGCCCGCGAGCACGTGCTCGTCGCCCAGCTGGCCGAGCAGCTCAAGGCCCGGCCGGAGGAGCTGCCCGAGCGGATCGGCGACCTCGTCGAGCGGCTGCGCGCCGCCGAGAAGGAGATCGAGAAGGTCCGCACCGCCCAGCTGCTCTCCTCGGCGGGCTCGCTCGCCGACGGAGCCCTCGACGTCGACGGCGTCGCCGTGGTGGCGCAGCGCGTCCCCGGCGTCGGCGCCGGGGACGTACGCACGCTCGCGCAGGACGTGCGCGGCCGCATCCCAGGTGACCGGCCCGGGGTGGTCGTGCTCGCGGGCGACGCCGGCGGCAAGGTGGCGATCGTGGCCGCGGTCAACGACGCCGCCCGGGCCCGCGGGATCCGCGCGGGCGAGATCATCAAGGTGCTCGGCCCGGTCGTCGGAGGCCGTGGCGGCGGCAAGGACGACTTCGCCCAGGGGGGCGGCACCGACGTCGACCGGATCGACGAGGCGCTCGGACTCGTACCCGGCTTGGTGAACGCGAGCTGATGCGCTCCGGCGTGCGACTCGGGATCGATCCCGGGGACGCCCGGATCGGCGTCGCGCGCAGCGACCCGACGGGGTTCCTCGCGACCCCCGTCGAGACGGTGAGGCGCGGCCGCGGGGACCTCGCCCGGATCCGGGCGATCGTGGACGAGATCGCCGAGGACAGCACCGTCCTGGAGGTGGTCGTGGGACTGCCGCGCTCCCTCAAGGGAGGCGAGAACCCCGCCACCGCGAAGGTGCGCGCCTTCGCCGCCCGGCTGGCGCGTCGGCTGGCGCCCGTCCCGGTGAGGCTGGTCGACGAGCGCCTGACGACGGTCTCGGCGGAGGCTATGCTCCGAGACCGCGGTCGCAAGGGAGCCGACCGGCGTGCGGTGGTCGACCAGGCCGCCGCCGTACTCATCCTGCAACACGCCCTGGACACCGAACGCGCCTCGGGGGATGCGCCTGGAGAGATCGTGGAGGTCAGCGATGCCTGAACACGAGTACGGCCAGACCCCCGAGGACGAGCGGGGCTACGTCCCCGGGTTCGGGCCGGAGGACCCCGACGACCCCGAGTACGACTCCGAGTACGACTCCGAGTACGACTCCGAGCACGACGACTCGCCGCTGCCCCGCGCCGGGCATCGCGCCGAGCGGCGCGGGCGCTCCATCCCCGGCTGCCTCGCCGTCCTGGTGGCGCTGGTCGTCGTGGTGGGCGGCCTCTACTTCGGCGGCTCGAAGGCCTACCACGCGCTCAGCGACGCGCTGAGCGGCGGTCCGGACGACTACGCCGGCCCCGGCACGGGGAAGGTGACCTTCCAGGTCCACAAGGGCGACACGGCCACCGTGATCGGCCGCAACCTCAAGAGCGCCGGCGTGGTGAAGTCGGTCGACGCGTTCATCGACGCCGCCAACGACGACTCCCGGGCGAGCAGCATCCAGGTCGGCTACTACGTGCTCAAGAAGCAGATGAAGGCCACTGACGCGCTCGAGGTGCTGGTCAACCCGAAGAACCTCGTCCAGACGATGGTGACCATCCCCGAGGGCTACCGCGTCGAGGACATCGTCGACGCGCTGGCCAAGGAGACGAAGCTGCCCAGGAGCCGCTTCGAGAAGGCGGTCGAGTCCTCGAAGATCGGCCTGCCGGCGTACGCCCACGGCAACGCGGAGGGCTACCTCTTCCCGGCGACGTACGCCTTCGGGCCGAACGCCAAGCCCGTCGACATGATCAAGGCGATGGTCGACCGCTGGAAGCAGGCGATCGGCGACAACGACGTCGAGGCGGAGGCGAAGGATCTCGGCTACACGCCCGAGCAGGTCATGACGGTGGCGAGCCTGGTGCAGGCCGAGGGCCGCGGCAAGGACATGGGCAAGGTCGCGCGGGTCATCTACAACCGCGTCGAGCACCCCGGCACCGCCGGCCAGGCCGGCTACCTCCAGGTCGACGCCACGATCAACTACGCGCTCGGCCGCAGCGGCACGACGGCGGTGACCTCCGAGGACCAGCAGGTCGACTCGCCCTACAACACCTACACCCACACCGGGCTGCCGCCGGGCCCGATCGGCTCGCCGGGCGACGACGCGATCCAGGCGGCGCTGCACCCGACCGAGGGCGACTGGTACTACTACGTCACCGTCAACCTGCGGACCGGGGAGACGAAGTTCGCCGAGACGTACGACGAGTTCCTGAAGTACAAGGCGGAGTACCAGAAGTACTGCGAGACGCAGTCGGACCGCTGCTGAGGTGTCGATGAGGTGTGCCGTCCTGGGCGACCCGGTCGCCCACTCGCTCTCGCCCGTGCTGCATCGGGCGGCGTACGACGCGCTGGGTCTCGAGGGCTGGTCGTACGACGCCGTGCAGGTGCCCGCGGGGACTCTGAACTCGTTCCTCGGCGGCCTGGGGCCGCTGGCCGGCAGCGCGTGGCCGCCGGGGGAGTGGCGCGGGCTGTCGCTGACGATGCCGCTGAAGCGCGAGGCGATGGGGCTGGTCGCCTCCTGCTCGCACCGAGGCCGGCTCGTCGGGGCGGTCAACACCCTGGTGCGCACGTCGTACGGCTGGGCGGGGGACAACACCGACCTGCCCGGCGCCGTCGCCGCCGTACGCGAGAGGACGGAGGCGCCCATCACCCGGGGCGCGATCCTCGGCGCGGGCGCGACCGCGGCGTCGACCGGGCTCGCACTGGTCGAGCTCGGTGCGCGCGAGGTCGTGCTGCTCGCCCGCGACGCGTCCCGGGCCGAGGAGACGGTCGCAGTCGTCGCGGCCCACCCGGCCGGGCCGTCGGTCACCGTCGCGCCCCTCGACGCCACGCCCGACGCCGACGTCCTCGTCTCGACCATCCCGGCCTCCGCGCAGGACGAGGAGCTGGTCGGCCGGTGGCGGCAGGTGCCGGTGCTCTTCGACGTCGTCTACGACCCGTGGCCGACCCCCCTCGTCGCGGCCGCCGCCGGCGTCGTCGTCTCCGGGCTGGATCTGCTGGTGCACCAGGCGGCACTGCAGCACGCGCTCTTCACCGGCCGCGAGGCGCCGCTCGCGGCGATGCGGGCCGCGGGCGAGAGCGCGCTCGGTATCGTCCGCGCATGAGCGAGCGCCAGCGAGCGACCATTGGTGCTCTCACGCCGCCGCGTCCGTATCGTTTGTGTTGTCCCACGGAGGCGGCGGCATGAGCGAGCGCCAGCGAGCGACCATTGGTGCTCTCACGCCGCCGCGTCCGTATCGTTTGTGTTGTCCCACGGAGGCGGCGGCATGAGCGAGCGCCAGCGAGCGACCATTGGTGCTCTCACGCCGCCGCGTCCGTATCGTTTGTGTTGTCCCACGGAGGCGGCGGCGTGAGCGGATGGGCGGTCGGGGGCCTGTGCGCCGTCGTCGCCGGACTGCTCGGCCTGCTCGTGCCTGCGGCGATCGCCCGACTGCCCGAGCCGCCGCCCGGCCCGGAGCGGGAGTCCGAGGCAGATGCGCCCCCCGAGACCGCGCTGGAGCGGATGCTGCGCGAGGAGGGCCCCAAGGAGGCGTACGCCGACGTGGCCCGACTCCCGCTGCTCGGTCCGCTCGCGGCGCTCGCGTCGGCGGTGGTGGCCGGCGCGTGCGGGCTGCGCCTCGCCGAGGACCGGGTCCTCTTCGTGCTCGTGCCGCTGGCGCCGCTGCTGGTGCTGCTCTCGATCGTGGACTGGCGCACCCGGTTGCTGCCGCGGATCGTCGTCCTGCCCGCCACCGGCGTAGTCCTGCTGCTCGTGCTCCTCGAGTGGGCGCTCACGGGCGAGACCCACGTGCTGGTGCGCGCGCTCGTCGCGATGCTGGTCGCGCGGTCGTTCTTCTGGCTGCTCTGGTTCGTCAGGCAGGCGGGGATGGGGTTCGGCGACGTACGCCTCGCCGCGCTCGTCGGCCTCGTCCTGGGGCGGCTCGGCTGGAACGACTGGGTCCTCGGGCTGTACGGCGGCCTCGTCGTCTTCGCGCTGTGGGGGATCGGCCGGGCGGTCGTGAAGCGCTCGCGGGCCTCGCTGAAGCAGGCGCTGCCGTACGGCCCGTTCATGGTCCTCGGACTCGTCCTCGGCGTGCTGGTCGACGGGTCGGTGACGCTGTTCTCGTGACGTGAACACTTGCTAGCATGTGGTCATGCCGGAGAAGGCGCAGTTCACCATCTACCTCCCGCCCGAGCTGATCCGCGCGGTCAAGCACCGCGCCATCGACGACCAGGTGAGCCTGTCGGCGTTCGTGGAGGCGGCGCTGACGGCGTACCTCGCGAAGGAGCGGCGATGACCGTGGCCGGCGCGGTGGTCGCGGTCGTGCGCCCGCTGGTCTTCACCGACCGGCTCGACGAGGTCCGCGACGAGCTCGCCGGGCTCGGTCTGCACCCGCGCGAGGAGTCGATCGCAGGAGGCTGGGTGGACCTCGCGGGGGAGGGAGGCCTGGTCGCCCTCCACTCGGCGGCCGGCGCCGACCAGCCGACCGCGGAGGGGGAGACCTGGCTCTCGTTCGAGGTCGCGGACGCCGACGCTGCGGCCGACCGGCTGCGCGCCGCCGGGTTCGGGGACGCGCTCGTGACCGACGAGGCGTACGGACGCGAGGTCCGGGTCGCGACCCCCGACGCCGGGCTGCTCCGGATCGCCGAGGTCAAGCACGACCGCTACGGCTTCCGGGGTGACCGGAGCGTCGCAGGCAGCGGCGTCGTGCTCGCGGAGGTGCCCACCGGGGACCCCGCCGGCTGGGAGCCGCTGCTCGGCGCACTGGGACTGGACGCCGGCGACGACGGGGTCTCCTTCGGCGACCGCCGGTCGGGGATCGTCCGGCTGGTGCCCGGGCGACCGACGGCGTACGTCGGGGCGCGGCTGCGGGTCGTGACGTGACCGAGGGCTCGCTGCGCGAGATCTTCGCCGGTCGCCGTGGCCGGCTGCTGGCCGCGCTGCTCGCGGCCGAGCTCGGCGCGGCGGTCACCGGGATCGCCTACTCCACCGTCCTCCCGGTCGCCTCGGAGGAGCTCCACGGTGCCGGTCTCTACGGCGCCTGCGTGGTCGCCGCCAACCTCGCCTCGATCCTCGTCCTCGCCACCGGGCTCGGCCCGCTCACGCGGCTCTCCGCGCGGCGGACACTGCTCCTGGCGACGGTCGGCTTCCTCCTCGGCGTCGCGCTGTGCGCCGGTGCGTGGTCGATGTGGCTCGTCCTCGCCGGCATGGTCGTGCGCGGCCTGGCCGGTGGCCTGCTCGCGGGGTTCGGGCTGACCGCGATCGGGGCGCTGTACGACGACCGGCTGCGGCCCCGGGTGGTCGGACTGTTCGCGGTCGTGTGGCTGGTGCCCTCGCTCGCCGGGCCGGTCCTCAACAGCGTGGTGACGCTGGCGTCCTCCTGGCGGGTCGCGATGGCCTGGCCGGCGGTGCTCGTCGTCCTCGCGCGCGTGCTGGTCGGGCGTGACGCCGACCTCGTACCGTGGACGCGCGAGCAGGCCCGGCGGCTCGACGTCGGGCCTGCGCTCCTGCTCCTCGGTGGTCTCGCCGCGGCCGCCTGCGCGCCGGCGGCGGGCGGAGCGGCCGGGATCGCGCTGCTCGTCGGCGGCGTGGCGCTGGCCGCCGCGACGTCGGCCACGGTGCTGCGTCACCAGGTCGGCGACCCGGGGAGGTTGCGGGTGATGGTGACGTTCGCGCTGCTCTGCCTCGCCTTCTTCGGCGGCCACCAGCTCGCCTCGCTCGCCGCGGTCGCAGGGCTCGGTCGCGGCGTGGTCACGGCCGCGGTCACGGTCGGGGCCGCCCAGGTCGCCTGGTCATTGACCGGGCTGCGCCGCGGCGGCCGTCGTACGCTGCTCGGGGACGCGCCCGTCGTCGGGCTCGCCCTGGTCGCGGTCGGGCTCGCCGTCCTCGCCGCGACGCTGCTGGCCCGGCCGGACGGGCCCGTCGGACCGGTGCTCCTCGTCGGCGGCTGGACGGTCGGCGGCACCGGCATGGGCGTCGCCTACCGCCAGCTCTTCTCCGACGCCCTCGGCGGCCTGGAGACCGCGGCGGTCGCCCCGGCGGCCGTCGCGCTGGAGTTCGCCGAGCTCGCCGCGACGACGGTCGGGTCGCTGGCCGTCGGCGGGTGGTACTCCCTCGGCCACGTCGACGGCGCCCCCGCCCACACCACCCTCGGCTCGGCGCTCGCCGTCCTCGCGGTGGTGGCGGTCGCCGCAGCGCTGGCGTCGGCCGTGGCGAGGACCGCGCCCCACACTGTGCCCGTCGGAGACGAGCGGGCGTGATGAAGATTGTGATCTTCAGAGGAAGATCGTAGTCTTCCTGCGTGGCGCTGAACATCAAGGACCCGACCACCGACCGGCTGGCCCGGGAGCTGGCGGCGCTGACGGGCCAGCCCATCACCACGGCGCTGCGCGAGGCCATCGAGGAGAAGCTGGCAGCGATCAGGGCGCGCCGGTCGGCGGCGGGCAGGGCCGGGCTCGAGGAGATCATCCAGCGGGGGCGGCAGCGGCCGACCGTCGACGACCGCAGCGCCGAGGAGATCATCGGGTACGACGAGCGCGGGCTGCCCCGGTGATCGTCGCCGACACCTCGGCGCTCGTCGCGGTGGTCCTCGGCGAGCCGGACGCCGAGCGCTACCTGGCACGCATCGAGGACGAGGAGACAACGGTGTCGGCGGTCTCCCTGGTCGAGGCGCGGATCGTCGTCGAGGCGCGGCAGGGGCCCGACGCGACGCGCGATCTCGGGCTCCTCGTCGAGGGGGCGGTCGGACGCGTCGTCCCGGTCGACGCCGAGCACGCCGACGCCGCCTTCGGCGCGTGGCGTCGCTTCGGGAAGGGGCGCCATCCCGCGGGGCTCAACCTGGGGGACTGCTTCGCCTACGCAGCGGCCCGGCTGGCCGGCGTACCTCTGCTGTTCAAGGGCGACGACTTCACGCTCACGGACGTGGCAAGCGCCCTGTGAGACGCGCGCTGGCGTCTCAGCCTCGCGAACCGGGGAGCCCGCCGCGGGTGAGGGATGAAACACTGGCGTCATGCTGCGCTGGCTCACCGCGGGCGAGTCCCACGGCCCCTCCCTGGTCGCGATCCTCGAGGGGCTGCCCGCCCACGTCCGCATCACCTCCGGCGAGATCGCCGACGGGCTCGCCCGGCGGCGGCTGGGCTACGGGCGCGGTGCCCGGATGAAGTTCGAGCAGGACGAGGTCACGCTGGTCGGCGGCGTACGCCACGGCGAGACGCAGGGCGGGCCGGTCGCGATCGAGGTGGGCAACACCGAGTGGCCGAAGTGGGAGCAGGTCATGGCCGCCGACCCGGTCGACCCGGAGGTGCTCGAGGGGCTGGCGCGCAACGCGCCGCTGACCCGGCCGCGGCCCGGGCATGCGGACCTGGTGGGGATGCAGAAGTACGACTTCGGGGACGCCCGGCCGATCCTCGAGCGCGCGTCCGCGCGGGAGACGGCCGCGCGGGTGGCGCTGGGCCGGGTCGCACAGGCGTTCCTGCTCCAGTCCGTCGGTGCGCAGGTCGTCTCGCACGTGACCGAGATCGGCGGCGTACGCGTCCCGGCCGGCTCGCCCCTCCCGGGTCCGGCCGACCTGGCGGCGATCGACGAGGACCCGGTGCGCTGCTTCGACGCCGACACCTCCAAGCTGATGGTCGAGCGGATCGACCAGGCCCACAAGGACGGCGACACCCTCGGCGGGGTGGTCGAGGTGGTCGTCTCCGGGCTGCCGCCGGGGCTGGGCTCGCACGTGCACTGGGACCGCCGGCTCGACGCCCGGCTGGCCGGGGCGCTGATGGGGATCCAGGCGATCAAGGGCGTCGAGCTCGGCGACGGGTTCGGGTTGGCCTCGACGCCGGGGAGCGAGGCGCACGACGAGATCGTGCCCGGCCCCGACGGGATCCGCCGGGTGACCGGCCGCTCCGGCGGCACCGAGGGCGGGATGACGACCGGCGAGCCGCTGCGGGTGCGTGCGGCGATGAAGCCGATCGCGACGGTTCCGCGTGCGCTGCGTACGGTCGACGTGGCCACCGGCGAGGAGTCGGTCGCCCACCACCAGCGCTCCGACGTGTGCGCCGTACCCGCCGCCGGCGTCGTCGCCGAGGCGATGGTGGCGCTCGTGCTGGCCGACGCGGTGCTGGAGAAGTTCGGCGGCGACTCCGTCCGCGAGACGAAGCGCAACGCCGAGGCCTACCTCGACACGCTCAGGTACCGGTGAGGCAGCGGTGAGACCGCGAGCGGAGCGACGCCGATGACGAAGCCGGTGGCCGTCCTCGTCGGACCGATGGGGGCCGGGAAGACCACCGTCGGCCGGCAGCTGGCCGCCACGTGGGGCGTGACGCTGCGAGACACCGACGAGGACGTCGAGGCGGTGGCCGGCAAGTCCGTCCAGGACCTCTTCGTGGACGAGGGCGAGGCGCACTTCCGCCGGCTGGAGCGGGCCGCCGTCGCCGCCGCGCTGGCCGAGCACGACGGCGTCGTCGCGCTGGGCGGGGGAGCGGTGCTCGACCCCGGGACCCGGAGGCTGCTGCACGGCCACGACGTCGTCTACCTCAAGGTCGGGCTCGCCGACGCCGTCAAGCGGGTCGGCCTCGGGTCGGGGCGTCCGCTGCTCCTCGGCAACGTGCGCGCCCGGCTGAAGGCGCTGCTCGACGAGCGCTCGCCGATCTACGAGTCGCTCGCGCGAGTCGTCGTCGAGACCGACGGCCGCTCCACCGACGAGGTGGTCAGCGACATCCGGTCCGCACTGACAGGGGAGAGACAGCGATGACCGGCTCCACGACACCGATCCACGTGGGCGGCGCCTCGCCGTACGACGTCCTCATCGGGCACGGCCTCGCCGACCGGCTCCCCGGCGTGCTCGGGGAGAGGGTGGAGCGGGTCGCCCTGCTGTACGCCGCCGACCTGGCCGAGCAGGCCGGGCCATTCCTCGACGCGCTGGTGGAGAGGTACGACGTCCTCGCGCTGGGCCTGCCCGACGGCGAGTCGGCCAAGACGAGCGCGGTCGCGAACGACTGCTGGGAGGCGCTGGGGGAGAAGGGCTTCACCCGCTCCGACGCGGTCGTCACCTTCGGCGGCGGCGCGACCACCGACCTGGGCGGCTTCGTCGCCGCCACCTGGCTGCGCGGGGTGCGCGTCGTCCACGTCCCGACGACGCTGCTCGCGATGGTCGACGCCGCGGTGGGCGGCAAGACCGGCATCAACACCGCCGCGGGCAAGAACCTCGTCGGGGCCTTCCACGAGCCGGCGGGCGTGCTCTGCGACCTCGACCTGCTGGCCACGCTCCCGCGCGCCGAGCTCGTCGCCGGGCTCGGCGAGGTGGTCAAGTGCGGGTTCATCGCCGACCCGGAGATCCTCCGGCTGGTCGAGACGACCGATCCGGAGACGCTCGATGCGGACTCGCCGGTGCTGGCCGAGCTCGTCGAGCGCGCCGTACGCGTCAAGGTCGAGGTCGTCGTCGCCGACCTCAAGGAGACCGGCGGTGAGGGCGGGCACCCCGGCCGCGAGGTGCTCAACTACGGCCACACGCTCGGCCACGCCGTGGAGAAGCACTCCGGCTACACCGTCCGCCACGGTGAGGCGGTCGCCATCGGGTGCGTCTACGCCGCCGAGCTGGCCCGGCTCGCCGGGCTACTCGCCGACGACGTCGCCGTACGGCACCGCGAGACGTTCGCCCGGGTCGGGCTGCCCGTCTCGGTCACCGGTGTGGGGTTCGACGACCTGATCGGGGCGATGCGGGTCGACAAGAAGGCCCGCGGCTCGCAGCTCCGCTTCCTCGTGCTGCGCGGTCTCGCCGACCCGACGATCCTGGCCGGCCCCGACGACGCGCTGCTACGCAAGGCCTTCGAGGCGGTCGCGTCGTGAGCGCCACCACCCGGGTCCTCGTCCTCAACGGCCCCAATCTCGGCCGGCTCGGTCGCCGGCAGCCCCAGATCTACGGCACCACGTCCTACGAGCAGCTCGTCGAGCTCTGCGTCGAGTGGGGCCACGACCTCGGCTTCGACGTGTCGGTCCGGCAGACCAACTACGAGGGCGAGATGGTCGGCTGGCTCAACGACGCCGCCGACAGCGCCACGCCGGTCGTCCTCAACGCCGCCGCCTGGACCCACTACTCGCTCGCGATCTACGACGCCTGCGCGCAGCTCACCGCACCGCTCGTCGAGGTGCACCTGAGCGACCCGCTGACGAGGCCGGAGGAGTTCCGCCACACGTCGTACGTCACGCCGCACGCGGTGGCGGTCATCGCGGGCCGCGGCGTCGACGGGTACGCCGAGGCGCTCGCCGTCATCGCGCGTCTCCTCGGGCGCCCCTGACGTCGGCGCCGTCGGATTCGGCCGTCGTACGCCCCTCCCGATAGCATTGCCCGCTGGTGCGCGCTGGTGCGCGTACGCCCCGGACCGGCGTCCGGCACCGATTGACAACCTGCATCGCAGACACAGACGAACGAAGGCTGGCTCGCACGCAATGGCTACCACGAACGACCTCAAGAACGGCATGGTTCTCAACCTCGACGGCCAGCTCTGGCAGGTGGTCGAGTTCCAGCACGTGAAGCCCGGCAAGGGCCCGGCGTTCGTCCGCACCAAGCTCAAGAACGTCGAGTCGGGCAAGAACGTCGACAAGACGTTCAACGCCGGCGTGAAGGTCGAGACCGCGACCGTCGACAAGCGCACGATGCAGTACCTCTACAACGACGGCACCAACTACGTCTTCATGGACGTCCAGACCTATGACCAGATCGAGGTCGGCCCGGAGATCGTCGGCGACGCCGCGCAGTTCATGCTCGAGAACACCGACGCCATCGTCGCCACCAACGAGGGCCGTGTCCTCTTCATCGAGCTCCCGCCGTCGGTCGAGCTCACGATCACCTACACCGAGCCCGGCGTCGTGGGCGACTCGGCCACCGGCCGCACCAAGCCGGCGACGCTCGAGACCGGCGCCGAGATCCAGGTCCCGCTCTTCATCGAGCAGGGCGAGAAGATCAAGGTCGACACCCGTGACGGCGGCTCCTACCTGAGCCGCGTGAAGGGCTAGCCGATGCCCGCCCGCTCCGGCACCGGCACCGCCCGCACCAAGGCGCGCAAGCGCGCCCTGGACCTGCTCTTCGCCGCCGAGGCGCGCGGCATCGCCGCCGGCGCGCTGCTCGACCAGCAGCTCGCCGACGGCGAGGTCCCGGGCAACCCCTACACCGTGACGCTCGTGCGCGGCGTCGAGGCCGAGCGGGAGCGCATCGACGGCGTGATCGGGCGCTACGCGCAGGACTGGACCCTCGACCGGATGCCGGCCGTCGACCGCAACGTGCTGCGCCTCGGCGTCTGGGAGCTGCTGTACGCCGACGACGTACCCGACCACGTCGCCATCACCGAGGCCATGGCGCTGGTCCGCGACCTCTCCACCGACGAGTCGCCGAGCTTCGTCAACGGCGTGCTCGGCGCGATCCAGCGCGACAAGGCCACCCTCGGCTGACGCTCCACGGCTCGGTCGCCGACGTTTCAGCCGCGCGCACGTGTGCATACTGGGCACCGACAGCGCACCTGCTGCTCGGAGGAGAAGCGCATGACGCACCCCACCCCGGGGCACGGAGACCAGCCCGATCCGCTGACCGACCCGATCCACTCGATCGAGGACACGGTGGACCGGCCCTACACACCCGAGGAGCTGGAGGCGTACGCCGCCGAGCAGGCGGAGCAGGCGGCCCGCGCCGGGCAGCCCGAGCACGCCGACCGGGCCGCGCCTCCGTCCGGGCCTCCGTCCGGGCCCCCTCCGTCGGGTCCGCCCGCCCCACCGCCGGGCGCCGCGGCGCCGCCTCCGCCGCCCCTGCCGCAGCAGCCCGCGGAGCCGGAGGCGCCCGCACCGCGTGCGCCCGCGCAGCACTCGTGGGGCTGGGCGCCGCCGCAGGAGACCGCGGCGCCGCAACCCGCGGAGCCGTCTCACACCCGCCCCGGGCAGCAGCCCGTCGTGGCGCAGCAGCCCCCGCCCTACACAGGGCCGGCTGCTCCCCAGCAGCCCTACGGCCAGGGCTATCCCGAGCAGCCGTACGCCGAGCAGGCGTACCCGGAGCTGGCCTACCCGGAGCCGCTCGCGGCGCAGGAGTCCGGCGAGGGGGACGTCCGGCGGTTCATGACCGCGACCGACTTCCTCGACCGCCGCGCCGACACCGTGGGGCACGGCCCGGCGACCTGGGGCTGGCGGGGAGCCGTACGCCGGATGTCGGGCGGCCTAATCAAGCCGTCGATGGGCCGCCGGGAGCTCGAGTACGAGCAGGACCGGGCCAGCATCCAGCGCGACTTCGACGGACCCCGCACGATCGCCTTCATCAACCCGAAGGGCGGTGCGGCGAAGACCACCGGCGTCCTCGCGGCCGGGTTCACCTTCGGCACGGTCCGCGGTGGCGGCGTGGTCGCCTGGGACAACAACGAGACCCGCGGCACCCTCGGGATCCGTGGCACCCGCAGCACCCATCGCAACACCACCCGCGAGCTGCTCGAGGACCTGGGCCGGTTCAGCGACGTCTACCAGAGCCGGATCGGCGACCTCGGCGCGTTCGTACGCTCCCAGGGCGACGCCCACTTCGACGTCCTCGCCTCCGACGAGCGCCCCGACGTCACCGGCCAGATCCACGCCGACGACTTCGACGCGGTCCACAAGCTGCTCGAGCGCTTCTACCGGGTCATCCTCATCGACACCGGCAACAACATGCGCGCGGAGAACTGGCTGGCGGCGGCCAACGCCGCCGACCTGCTCGTGGTCACCAGCACGGTCCGCGAGGACACCGGCTACAGCGGCCTGTGGATGCTCGACGCGCTGCAGGAGTCGGGCTACGCCAACCTCAAGTACAAGACGATCACGGTCCTCTCCGACCCCTCCCACAAGGTCGACGACAAGCTCGCCCAGGACCTCGTCGACGTCTACCAGCAGCGGACGCGCGGGGTCTACCGGGTGCCGTTCGACCCGATCCTGGTGGGCGGCTCGACGGTGCAGTACTCCCAGCTCTCCCGGGAGACCCGGATGTCGTGGCTCAAGGCGTGCGCGGCGATGTCCCAGGCGCTCTGAGCCGGCGTCGGGAGCGTGGGGCGGCGTGAGTAACGTCGGTCCCATGCGCGCAGTCGTCTACACCGAGACCGGTCCGACCTCCGTCCTGAAGCTCGTCGACCGGGACGTCCCCGAGCCCGGGCCCGGCGAGGTGCGGGTCCGGCTGGTCCGGGCCGGGGTCAACCCGACCGACTGGAAGCAGCGGGCCGGCGGCACCTACGCCGCCCTGCCCTACCCGGAGATCACCCCGGGGCAGGACGGGGCCGGCGTCGTCGACGCGGTCGGGGAGGGCGTCGGCGGTCCGGCGGTCGGCGACCGGGTGTGGCTGCTGCTGGCGCAGCACGGGCGGGCGTACGGCACCGCCGCGGAGTACGCCGTCGTGCCGGTCGCACACGCGATGCCTCTGCCCGAGACGGCGTCGTACGACCTCGGCGCGAGCCTGGGCGTCCCGGCGGTCACGGCGCACCGGGCTCTGACGACGGGCGAGACGACCAGCCGGCTCGCGCCGGGGACGATGGAGGGCCAGACGGTCCTCGTCCACGGCGGCGCCGGGGCGGTGGGCAACGCGGCGATCCAGCTCGCCCGGTGGGCCGGGGCGACGGTCCTCACGACCGTCAGCAGCGACGAGAAGGGCGCCCTCGCGATCGCGGCCGGCGCCCACCAGACGGTGAACTACCGCGTCGGCGACCCCGTCGCGGAGATCCGGGCGCTGGCGCCCGACGGCGTCGACGTCGTCGTCGAGGTCGCGCCCGCCCAGAACAACGACATCGACCGCGAGGTGACCCGCGTGCGCGGCACGATCGCGGTCTATGCGAACAACGGCGGCGACGAGCTCACCATGCCGGTCCGCGCGACGTTCTCGAAGAACCTGCGCTACCAGTTCATCCTGCTCTACGCGCTCGGCGAGGACCTGATCCAGGCCGCCGCCGAGGACCTCTCCGCCGCCGTCGCCGCGGGGGCGCTGCGGGTCGGCGAGGACGTCGGCGTACCCCTCCACCACTTCCCGCTCGAGCAGACCGCCGCCGCCCACCAGGCCGTCGAGGACGGCGCGGTCGGCAAGGTGCTGATCGATCTCGAGTGACCCGCCGTGAGTCCGCGGCCGGTTCGTCGTCCGGGCTCCGGCGGCGGTAGGGTGGCGGCGATCGACATCCTTTAACGAGCCGTCCACGAGAGGCGGAGAAGGAGGTCCCGCCGCGATGGCAGACGCCGTCGGCCCCCTGGCCGACCAGACCGGCCCGTCGGCCGACACCGCCGGACGCGTCGTCCTCGACGCCCGCGACATCTCCCGCGCGCTGACCCGCATCTCCCACGAGATCCTGGAGCGCAACAAGGGCGCCGCCGACCTGGTCCTGCTGGGCCTGCAGACCCGCGGCGTGCCCCTCGCCCAGCGGATCGCCGCACGGATCGGCGAGGTGGAGGGACTCCGAGTGCCGACCGGGTCGCTCGACGTGACGATGTACCGCGACGACCTGCGCTCCCACCCGACCCGTCGCCCGCACCGTACGACGGTCCCGGCCGGCGGAGTCGACGGGAAGGTGGTCGTCCTCGTCGACGACGTGCTCTTCTCCGGCCGCACCATCCGGGCCGCGCTGGACGCGATCTCCGATCTCGGGCGACCGGCCGCCGTACGCCTCGCCGTGCTCGTGGACCGGGGCCACCGCGAGCTGCCGATCCGCGCCGACCACGTGGGCAAGAACCTCCCGACCGCCCGGTCCGAGCGGGTCGGCGTACGCCTCACCGAGGTCGACGGCAGCGACGAGGTGCGCATCGTGGACGGCGCCCCCGTCGGCGCCGCCCTCGGAGGCGGAGCCGGCACGGACGGAGGAGAGGCATGAACCGCCACCTGCTCAGCATCGACGACCTCACCGCCGACGACATCGCGACGCTCCTCGGCACGGCGGCCGAGATGCACGACGTGCAGCGCCGCGAGGTGAAGAAGCTCCCGGCGCTGCGCGGCCGGACCGTCATCAACCTGTTCTTCGAGGACTCCACGCGCACCCGGTCGAGCTTCGAGATCGCCGGCAAGTGGCTCTCCGCCGACGTCATCAACCTCTCCGCGAAGGGGTCGAGCGCGAGCAAGGGCGAGAGCCTGCGCGACACCGTGCTCACCGTCACGGCGATGGGCATCGACGGCCTCGTGATGCGCCACTCCGCATCCGGCGCCGCGCACCAGGTCGCGGGCTGGATCGGCGTACCCGTCATCAACGCCGGCGACGGCATGCACGAGCACCCGACCCAGGCGCTGCTCGACAGCTACACGCTCCAGCGACACTTCGCCGCCGCCGACGGCGGCCTCGGCAGCCTCGAGGGCAAGCGCGTGGCGATCGTCGGCGACCTCACCCACAGCCGGGTCTTCCGCAGCAACGTGAAGTGCCTCGGCAAGCTCGGCGCCGAGGTGGTGGCGGTCGCGCCGCCCACGCTCATGCCGTCGGGGATCGGGGAGTGGTCGAAGGCCGACGGCTTCACGACGTCGTACGAGCTGGACCCGGTGCTCCCCGAGGTCGACGCGGTGATGATGCTGCGGGTGCAGCGCGAGCGGATGAGCGGCGGCTACTTCCCGTCGCCGCGGGAGTACACCGTCGGCTACGGCCTCACCCGGGACCGGCTGCGGCTGCTCAAGGACGGCGCGCCGATCCTGCACCCCGGACCGATGAACCGCGGGCTGGAGATCTCCGCGGACGCCGCCGACGCGGCCGGCTCGGCCGTGCTCGACCAGGTCTCCGCGGGCGTCGCCGTACGCATGTCCGTGCTCTACCACCTGCTCGCCGGCGAGGAGAACGAGTGAGTCTGCTGATCAAGGGCGCCTCCCTGCTCGGGGAGAGGACCGCCGACCTGTACGTCGACAGGGGAGTGATCCAGGAGATCGGCTCCGTCGGCACGACGGCCGACACGGTCGTCGACGCGGCCGGCCTGGTCGCGCTGCCGGGCCTCGTCGACCTCCACACCCACCTGCGCGAGCCGGGCCGCGAGGACGCCGAGACGGTGCTGACCGGGTCGCGCGCGGCGGCGGTCGGCGGCTACACCGCCGTGCTCGCCATGGCCAACACCACGCCGGTCACCGACACCGCCGAGGCGGCGCTCGGGGTCTGGGAGCTCGGCCGGGAGGCCGGCCTCGTCGACGTGCAGCCAGTCGGTGCCGTCACCAAGGGGCTCGCCGGCGAGGAGCTCGCCGAGCTCGGCCTGATGGCGCGCTCGCGGGCGAGGGTGAGGGTCTTCTCCGACGACGGGCGCTGCGTGTCCGACCCGCGGGTGATGCGGCGGGCGCTGGAGTACGTCAGGACGTTCGGAGGCGTCATCAGCCAGCACAGCCAGGACCCGGCGCTCGCGCCGTACGCCAGCGCGTGCTGCCACGAGGGCGAGCTCTCCGGCCGGCTCGCGCTGCCGGGCTGGCCCGGCGTGGCCGAGGAGGTCGTCGTCGCGCGCGACGTGATGCTCGCGCGGCACACCGGCTCGCGGGTGCACGTCGCCCACGTGTCGACCGCCGGCAGCGTCGAGGTCATCCGCTGGGCGAAGGCGCAGGGGATCAACGTGACCGCCGAGGTGACGCCCCACCACCTCATGCTCACGACCGACCTGCTGGAGTCCTACGACCCGACCTACAAGGTCAACCCGCCGCTGCGCCCCTCCGAGGACGTCGAGGTGCTCCGCCGGGCCCTCGCCGACGGCACCATCGACGCGGTCGCGACCGACCACGCCCCGCACGCGCGGCACGACAAGGAGCACGCCTTCGTCGACGCCGCCTTCGGGATGCTCGGGCTGGAGGCGGCGCTGCCGGTCGTGACGACGGTGATGGTCGAACAGGGGCTGCTCGACTGGGCCGGCGTCGCCCGGGTCATGTCGACCGCGCCGGCCCGCATCGCCGGTCTCGACGGGCACGGCCACACCCTGGCCGTCGGCTCGCCGGCCAACCTCACGCTCGTCGACCCGGCCGCCCGGACCGTCGTCGATCGGGACGCCTCGGCATCGCTCTCGCGCAACAACCCCTGGCACGGTCGCAAGCTCACCGGCTCGGTCGTGGCCACCGTCCTGCGCGGCACCCCCACCGTCCTCGACGGCAACCTCGTGGCGCCCGAGGGGACCCGTCCGTAGACTGGGCGCATCATGTGGATCCAGCGCTGACCCGACCCGCTTCCGCGGCACTGCCCGGCGGGTCTTCGCCTACCTTCAGTGAAGGCCAGCGCCCATGCCAGCGCCCATCTCCCCGATCCTCGTCCGTGACCTCTCGGTCGCCTTCCGCTCCGGCCCGGTGCTCACCGGGATCGATCTCACCGCCGCCCCTGGGCAGCGGGTCGCCCTCGTCGGCGAGAACGGCTCCGGCAAGTCGACGCTGCTGAGGGCGGTCGCCGGCCTGCTCCCACGCACCGCGCAGGTGTCCGGGACCACCGAGGCACCCGCCGACCTCGTGTGGCTGCCCCAAGAGCCGCCGTTCCGCGACGGCGACACGGTGGCGCAGGTCCTTGCGACGACGCTGCGCCCGCTGCGGGCGGCGGTCGACGCGGTCGAGCGGCTGGCCGACCGGCTGGAGGAGCCGGAGTCGGGGCAGAGGTACGCCGAGGCGCTCGACTTCGCGGTCGCCCACGACGCCTGGGACGCCGACAGGCGGGCCCTCCTCGCCGCCGAGCGTCTCGGGCTCTCGGGCCTCCCTCCGGACCGCCGGGTCGGCACCCTCTCCGGCGGCCAGCGCACCCGCCTCGCACTCGCCACCGCGATCACCCGTCGCCCGGACGCGCTCCTGCTCGACGAGCCGACCAACCACCTCGACGACGACGCGGTCGGGACCCTTGCCGAGTTCCTGCGCGACCTGCCCGGTGCGGTGCTGTTCGCGAGCCACGACCGGGTCTTCCTCGACGAGGTCGCCACCGGGCTCGTCGACCTCGACCCGGTGCCGGCAGGCTCCTTCGGGACCGACGGTGGGGGCGGGCGGCGGTTCGGCGGCGGCTGGACGGCGTACGAGCAGGCACGGAGGGCGGCGCGAGGGCGCTGGGAGCAGACCTACGCCGAGCAGCAGGACGAGCTCAGGCGTCTGCGCCAGGCGACGCGGATCGGCACCGAGGCGGTCTCGCACAACCGCGGACCGCGGGACGCCGACAAGTTCCTCTACGGCTTCAAGGCCGGCAAGGTCGAGCGCACCGTGTCCCGCCGCACGAGGGACGCGCAGCGCCGACTGGACGAGGCCGAGCGCACCCAGGTCCGCAAGCCACCGGCGCCGCTGAGGCTCAACGCAACGGTGGGAGCCGCCGGTGCCGGTGGTCGGATCGTCCTGGTCCGCGACCTCGACGTACCCGGCCGGCTCCAACTCCCCGTCCTCGACGTGACGGCGGAGGAGCACCTCCTCGTCACCGGGACCAACGGCTCCGGCAAGTCCACCCTCGTCGGCGTCCTCTCCGGCCGGATCACGTCGTACGCCGGCGACGTCCAGGTCGCCGCTCGCCAGGTGGCCGAGCTCACCCAGGACCCGGCGTTCGTCGACCTGCGGCGCAGTGCGCGCGACACCTACCTCGACGTCGTCGGCGAGGAGCTCGCCGCGGAGCGGCCGCTGCGTGATCTCGGACTGCTGCACCCGCGAGACCTGCACCGGCCCGTGGGTGCGCTCTCGGCCGGCCAGCGCCGCCGGCTCGCGTTGGCGGTCGTCCTCGCGTCCGGGCCCGACCTCCTGCTCCTCGACGAGCCGACCAACCACCTCTCGCTCGCCCTCGCGAGCGAGCTCGAGGAGGCGATCGGCGCCTCCACAGGCACGGTCGTCGTCGCCTCCCACGACCGCTGGCTGCGCCGTCACTGGGACGGTCGGGTGCTCGCCCTGGGTGGTTGAGCCGGCCTATGCCGTCATGACCACCTTGAGCGCCTTGGTCTCCGCGGCGCGGCCGAAGGTGTCGTACGCGTCGAGGATCTCGGCCAGCTTGTAGCGGTGGCTGACGAACCCGCCCACGTCGAGCCTGCCCTGGGCGAGCAGCTTGATCAGCATCGGTGAGCTGTCGGTGTTGACCAGGCCGGTCGTGATGGTCAGGTTGTCGATCCAGGCCTTGTCGAGCGGGAACTCCACCGGCTTGCCATGGACGCCGACGTTGGCGACGTGGCCGGCCGGGCGGACGAGCGAGAGCGCCATGTCCCACGTCGTGGGAACGCCGACGGCCTCGATGGAGACGTCCACGCCGAGGCCGTCGGTCATGGCGAGGACCTGCTCCTTCCAGTCCGGGTCGGAGGCGACCACGCCGTCGCTCGCACCGAACGACCTGGCCATCTCGACCCGGTTCGCGTCGAGGTCGATCGCGATGACCCGCGACGGCCCGTAGAGCCCGGCGGTGGTGATGGCGGCGAGCCCCACCGGTCCGGCGCCGACCACGGCCACGACGTCGCCCGGCTTGACCGCGCCGTACTGCACCCCGATCTCGTGGCCGGTCGGGAGGATGTCGCTGATGAGGACGGCCAGCTCGTCGGGTACGCCGTCGGGCACCCGGTAGAGCGAGGTCTCCGCGAACGGCACCCGGACGTACTCCGCCTGGGTCCCGTCGATGAGGTGTCCGAAGATCCAGCCGATCCCGGGTGCACCCTCCTCGGCCTGGCAGTGGGAGTAGACGCCGGTCTTGCAGTAGATGCACTTCCCGCACGCCGAGATGCAGCTGATGATCACGCGGTCCCCGACGGCCAGGTCGGTGACGGCGGAGCCGATCTCGGTGATGGTGCCGACCCCCTCGTGGCCGAGGATGCGGCCCTCCGTCACGGCCGGGACGTCGCCCTTGAGGATGTGCAGGTCGGTGCCGCAGATGGTGGTGGTCTCGACCTTCACGATCGCGTCGGTCGGCTTGAGGATCGTCGGGTCCGGGACCTCTTCCCAGTCCTTCTGCCCGGGACCGTGGTAGACGAGTGCGCGCATGCCAGGCTCCTTTCGAGGATCTATCCGGCACGCTAGCCCTGACGTGACCCGGCGAACAGGCCGAAGGGCCCGCGCCGAGTGCGGACGCAGCGGGACCCGCTGGTAGGGTCGGGCGCGGACCGACATCCTTTAACCACCGTCCCGTGAGGCGGAGAAGGAGGTACGGCGTGCCGCTGCATGCCAAGATCTCGACAGGCTCGATCACCGGGCCGACCGGCGTACCAGCCCTCCTCGTCCTGGAGGACGGGCGTACGTTCCGCGGCGAGTCGTTCGGAGCCGAGGGCGAGACCTTCGGCGAGGCGGTCTTCTCGACCGGCATGACCGGCTACCAGGAGACGCTCACCGACCCGAGCTACCACAAGCAGGTCGTGGTCATGACCGCGCCGCACGTCGGCAACACCGGCATGAACGACGAGGACCCCGAGTCCCGCCGGATCTGGGTCGCCGGGTACGTCGTACGCGACCCCGCTCGCGTGCCCTCGAGCTGGCGCTCGAAGCGCTCGCTGGACGATGAGCTGAGGGTGCAGGGCGTCGTCGGGATATCCGGCATCGACACCCGCGCGCTCACCCGCCACCTGCGCGAGCGCGGTGCGATGCGCGTCGGCATCTCGACCGTCGAGTCCGACCCGGACGCGCTGCTCCAGAAGGTGCTCGCTGCGCCTGCGATGAGCGGCGCCGAGCTCGCCGACGAGGTCACCACCGGCGAGCCGTACGTCGTCCCCGCCGTCGGCGAGCGCCGCCACACCGTCGCCGTGCTCGACCTCGGCATCAAGGGCATGACGCCCTACCTCATGGCACAGCGCGGCATCGAGGTCCACGTGCTGCCGGCGACGGCCACCCTCGACGACGTCCTGGCGGTGGGTGCCGACTCAAGAGGGCCGGACGGCCTCTTCTACTCCAACGGCCCGGGCGACCCGGCCGCCACGAAGGACCAGGTCGAGCTGCTGGGGCAGGCGCTCGGCCGCGGGATCCCGTACTTCGGCATCTGCTTCGGCAACCAGCTCTTCGGCCGGGCCCTCGGCTTCGGCACCTACAAGCTCAAGTACGGCCACCGCGGCATCAACCAGCCGGTGATGGACCGCACCACCGGCAAGGTCGAGGTCACGGCTCACAACCACGGCTTCGCCGTCGACGCCCCGCTCGAGGGCGAGACGCAGACGCCGTACGGCACCGCCTCGGTCTCCCACGTCAACCTCAACGACAACTGCGTCGAGGGCCTCGAGCTGAGGGGCCCGGACGGCAGGCTGAAGGGCTTCTCCGTGCAGTATCACCCCGAGGCCGCCGCCGGCCCGCACGACGCCGGCTACCTCTTCGACCGGTTCCTGGCCCTGATGGGCGGTGAGCTCTGATGCCGAAGCGCACCGACATCTCCAGCGTGATGGTGATCGGCTCCGGTCCGATCGTCATCGGCCAGGCCTGCGAGTTCGACTACTCCGGCACCCAGGCCTGCCGCGTCCTCAAGGCCGAGGGCCTGCGCGTGATCCTGGTGAACTCCAACCCGGCCACGATCATGACCGACCCCGAGTTCGCCGACGCGACGTACGTCGAGCCGATCACGCCCGAGTATGTCGAGAAGGTGATCGCCAAGGAGCGCCCCGACGCGCTCCTCGCGACCCTCGGCGGCCAGACCGCCCTCAACTGCGCCGTCGCGCTCGACGCGGCCGGCGTCCTCGAGAAGTACGGCGTCGAGCTGATCGGCGCGAGCATCGAGGCGATCGACCGCGGCGAGAACCGCCAGCAGTTCAAGAAGATCGTCGAGGACCTCGGCGGCGAGGTCGCCCGGTCGCGGATCTGTCACTCGATGGACGACCTCCTCGCCGCCGCCGACGAGCTCGGCTACCCGATGGTGGTCCGCCCGTCCTTCACGATGGGCGGCGCCGGCTCCGGCATGGCGTACGACGAGTCCGACCTGCGCCGCATCGGCGGTGCCGGCCTGGCCGCGAGCCCGACCACCGAGGTGCTCCTCGAGGAGTCGATCCTCGGCTGGAAGGAGTACGAGCTCGAGGTCATGCGCGACACCCGGGACAACGTGGTGATCGTCTGCTCGATCGAGAACCTCGACCCGATGGGCGTCCACACCGGCGACTCGATCACCGTGGCGCCGGCGATGACGCTGACCGACCGCGAGTACCAGAAGATGCGCGACCTCGCGATCGGCATCATCCGCGCGGTCGGGGTCGACACCGGCGGCTGCAACATCCAGTACGCCGTCAACCCCGAGGACGGCCGGCTCATCGTCATCGAGATGAACCCTCGCGTCTCCCGCTCCAGCGCGCTGGCGTCGAAGGCGACCGGCTTCCCGATCGCCAAGATCGCCGCGAAGGTCGCGATCGGCTACACCCTCGACGAGATCCAGAACGACATCACCCGCGAGACCCCCGCTAGCTTCGAGCCGACCCTCGACTACGTCGTCGTGAAGGTGCCGCGGTTCGCGTTCGAGAAGTTCCCGGGCGCCGACCCGGTCCTCACCACCCACATGAAGTCGGTCGGCGAGGCGATGGCGATCGGCCGCAACTTCACCGAGGCGCTGCAGAAGGCGCTGCGCTCGCTGGAGAAGCCGGAGGCGGTCTTCGACTGGCGCCACGAGTACGTCGACCTCGACAAGGCCGCGCTCCTCGAGGAGATCAGGACGCCCACCGACGGCCGGCTGAAGAAGGTCATGGACGCCATCCGAGCGGGCGCCGGCGCGGAGGAGATCGTCGAGTCGACCAGGATCGACCCCTGGTTCGTCGACCAGCTCTTCCTCATCAACGAGGTCGCGGTCGCGATCCTCGAGGCCGAGGAGCTCACCCCCGAGCTGCTGCGGCTGGCCAAGCGGCACGGCTTCTCCGACGTGCAGGTCGGCAAGCTGCGCGGCATGACCGCCGACGTCGTACGCGGCGTGCGGCACGCGCTCGGGATCCGGCCGGTCTACAAGACCGTCGACACCTGTGCGGCCGAGTTCGCCGCGGCCACGCCGTACCACTACTCCTCCTATGACGAGGAGACCGAGGTCGAGCCGCGCACCAGGCCCGCGGTGGTCATCCTCGGGTCGGGCCCGAACCGGATCGGCCAGGGGATCGAGTTCGACTACTCCTGCGTGCACGCGTCGCTGGCGCTGTCCGAGGCCGGCTACGAGACCGTGATGGTCAACTGCAACCCGGAGACGGTCTCGACCGACTACGACACCTCCGATCGGCTCTACTTCGAGCCGCTGACCCTCGAGGACGTCCTCGAGATCGTCCACGCCGAGGAGCAGGCCGGCCCGGTCGTCGGCGTCGTCTGCCAGCTCGGCGGCCAGACGCCGCTCGGTCTCGCGCAGGCGCTCAAGGACAACGGCGTACCCATCGTCGGCACCACGCCCGAGGCGATCCACCTCGCCGAGGAGCGCGGCGCGTTCGGCCGGGTCCTCGCCCAGGCCGGCCTGACCGCGCCGAAGCACGGGATGGCGACCACCTTCCAGGAGGCGCAGGAGATCGCCGCGCGGATCGGCTACCCGGTCCTCGTCCGGCCGTCGTACGTCCTCGGCGGGCGAGGCATGCAGATCGTCTACGACGACGACGCGCTGAAGACCTACATCGAGGCGGCGACCGAGATCAGCCCCGACCGACCGGTCCTGGTCGACAAGTTCGTCGACGACGCGGTGGAGATCGACGTCGACGCGCTGTACGACGGCGAGGAGCTCTTCCTCGGCGGCGTGATGGAGCACATCGAGGAGGCGGGGATCCACTCCGGCGACTCCTCGTGCGCGCTGCCGCCGATCACCCTCGGAGCCTCCGAGGTGGAGCGGATCCGCAAGGCGACGCACGCGATCGCCGAGGGCGTCGGGGTGCGCGGTCTCATCAACATCCAGTTCGCGCTCGGCTCCGACGTGCTCTACGTCCTCGAGGCCAACCCGCGCGCCTCGCGCACGGTGCCGTTCGTCTCCAAGGCGACCGCGACGCCGCTCGCGAAGGCCGCCGCCCGGGTCATGCTCGGCGAGTCGATCGCCGACCTGCGCGCTGCCGGCGTACTCCCCGCGGAGGGCGACGGCGGCACCCTGCCGCCGACCCAGCCGATCGCGGTCAAGGAGGCGGTCATGCCGTTCAACCGCTTCCGCGACGCGGAGGGCCGCCAGGTCGACACGGTGCTCGGGCCGGAGATGAAGTCGACCGGTGAGGTGATGGGGCTCGACGCCGACTTCGGCCGCGCCTTCGCCAAGTCGCAGGCCGGCGCGTTCGGGCCGCTGCCGACGCGCGGACGGATCTTCGTCTCGATGGCCAACCGGGACAAGCGGACGATGATCTTCCCGATCAAGGTGCTTGCCGACTACGGCTTCGAGATCCTCGCGACCCAGGGCACCGCGGAGGTGCTGCGCCGCAACGGCGTCCCGTCGACGGTCGTGCGGAAGCACTTCGAGGGCGCTGGCCCGGAGGGCGAGAAGACGACCGTCCAGATGATCCTCGACGGCGAGGTGGACCTGGTCATCAACACCCCCAACGGCTCCAGCAGCGGCCGCGAGGCGCGGATCGACGGCTATGAGATCCGCACGGCCGCGGTCATGGCCAACATCGCGTCCATCACCACCGTCCAGGGGCTCGGCGCGGCCGTCCAGGGGATCGAGGCGCTCAACCGTGGCGACATCGAGGTCCGCAGCCTGCAGGAATGGGCGGCGCTCGTGGGGCACCATGGCTGATCCGGCGGCGACCGCGCGCGCCTACCGGCTGCTCTTCGACCAGGTCCTGGTCCGTACCGACCCAGAGCGGGCCCACCGGCAGGCCTTCGCGGCGATCCGTGCGGCCGGCCCGGTGCTGGGTCGGCTCGACCGGCTCGGCGTACGCCCCGCCGGCGAGCCGGTCGACGCGCTGGGACTGATCTTCCCCAACGTCCTCGGCCTGGCCGCCGGCTTCGACAAGAACGCCGTCGGCATCGACGGGCTCGGCGCACTGGGCTTCGGCCACGTCGAGATCGGCACCGTCACCGGCGAGCCGCAGCCCGGCAACCCGCAGCCACGGCTCTTCCGGCTCCCGGTCGACCGGGCCATCGTCAACCGGATGGGCTTCAACAACCACGGCGCCGAGGTGGTGGCCCACCGGCTCGCCGCCCGTGCGCGCCGGCTCGGGCTCGACCGGCTCGACTCCCGCGGCCGGCCGCGGCCGGTCCTCGGCATCAACATCGGCAAGACCAAGGTGGTCCCCGAGGACGACCAGGCCGCCGTCGAGGCCGACTACGCCAAGTCGACCCGCCTGCTGGCGCCGTACGCCGACTACCTCGTCGTGAACGTCAGCAGCCCCAACACGCCGGGTCTGCGCACGCTGCAGTCGGTCGAGAAGCTCCGACCGCTGCTCGAGCACGTCCGCGCCACCGCCGACACGGTCACCCGTGAGCGGGTGCCGCTGCTCGTCAAGATCGCCCCCGACCTCGCCGACGACGACGTCCACGCGGTCGCCGACATGGCACTCGCGATCGGCCTCGACGGGATCATCGCGACCAACACCACCGTCGGCCGGGAGGGCCTGCGCAGCCACCCGCACGACGTCGCCGAGATCGGCGCCGGCGGGCTCTCCGGGGCTCCGCTGCGGGATCGGGCCGCGGACGTCATGCGGCTGCTGCGGGGGCGCGTCGCCGACCGTATGACGTTGATCGGCGTCGGCGGCATCACCACCGTCGAGGACGCGCGCGAGCGTCTCGACGCGGGCGCCGACCTGCTGCAGGGCTTCACCGGCTTCATCTACGAGGGCCCGCTGTGGGCCCGCCGGATCGCGCAGGGCGTGGCGAGCCGTCCGACCCGGGCACGGGCCGATGGGGGAGAGTGAGCCCATGACGTTCGGCAGCCGGTTCGTGGCAGCGCTCGACGCGCGGGGGCACCTGTGCGCCGGCATCGACCCGCACGCCTCGCTGCTCCACGAGTGGGGACTCGACGACTCCGTGGCCGGGCTCGAGCGGTTCGCGCTCACCGCCGTGGAGGGCCTCGCGCCGTACGTCCCGGTGATCAAGCCGCAGTCCGCCTTCTACGAGCGGTTCGGCTCCCGCGGGATCGCCGTGCTGGAGCGGGTCATCGCCGAGTCGAGGGCCGCCGGGGCGCTCGTCCTGCTCGACGTGAAGCGCGGTGACATCGGCTCCACCAGCCAGGCGTACGCCGACGCCTACCTCGACCCCGCCAGCCCGTTGGCCAGCGACGCGGTCACCGTGAGTCCCTACCTCGGGTTCGGCTCGCTGCAGCCGTTCGTCGAGACCGCGGCCAAGCACGACGCCGGGCTGTTCGTCCTCGCGCTCACCTCCAACAAGGAGGGCCCCGAGGTCCAGCACGCGGTACCCGTTGCCTCGGGCTCCGCTTCGGCCATACCCGCCGAGGGCGGGACGGTCGGCGGGCTCATGCTCGACCATCTGCGTCGGCTCAACGACGGCGTCGAGCCGCTCGGGTCCTACGGCGCCGTCGTCGGCGCGACGATCGACGGCGCTGACCACGACTTCTCGTTCAACGGGCCGATCCTGGCACCCGGCTTCGGCGAGCAGGGTGGCACCCCCGCCGACATCGCCCGGATCTTCGGGGCGGCCGCGCGCAACGTCGTCGCGAGCTCCAGCCGCGGCCTGCTGCGGCGCGGTCCGTCAGTGGAGCGGCTGCGCGACGCCGCCCTCGCCGTACGCGACGAGCTCGCCGTCCTCGCGTGACCGCGCGGCGGCGCCTGGCGGTGGCGGCCAGCGCCCTTGCCCTGGTGCCGGTGCTCGTCGGCTGCGGCGGCAACGACTACAACGCCTACTGCGACAAGGTCAAGGCCCACCAGGCGGGGCTGACCGACACGCTCGGGCAGGGCGGCGACGGTGCGCTGATCGACGCGCTGCCCGCGCTGGAGGACCTGCGCGACTCCTCACCCGACGACATCCGGGCGGACTGGAACCAGCTGGTCGCCGCCATCAGCCACCTGAAGAGCGCCCTCGACGCGGCCGGGATCAAGCCGTCGGACTACCACGCCGGGAGGCCGCCGAAAGGGCTTACCGCCGACCAGCGGGCGCGGATCACGGCCGCCGCCGACGAGATCGCCGACGCGCAGCAGGCAGCCGTCGACGTGCAGCAGCAGGCCCGCGACGTCTGCCACACGCCGCTCAGCCTGTAGACATGCCCGTGGGGCGCGAGCAATTGCTGCCCGGTCCGCAACGTGGCTAGATTGTCGCGGGCGTGACGCATGCGCGTCAGCCGTCCTTCACCGAACAGTTCCGCCGCCGTCGAGGCGGCGTCGAGGCGAAAGGTTCCTTCGTGGCACTGCCCCCGCTCACCCCTGAACAGCGACAGGCGGCACTGGAGAAGGCGGCCGCCTCCCGCCGGGAGCGGGCCGAGGTGAAGAACCGTCTCAAGAACTCCGGGGCGTCGATCGCCGAGGTCATCAAGGACGGGCAGACCAACGACGTGGTCGGCAAGATGAGGGTCCTCGACCTCCTGCAGGCGATGCCGGGCCTCGGCAAGGTCCGCGCCAAGCAGCTCATGGAGCGGCTCGGGATCGCCGAGAGCCGGCGGGTGCGCGGTCTGGGTGCCAAGCAGGCGGCGGCGCTCGCCGAGGAGTTCTCCTCGCGTGACTGACGGCCCGGCCGCCGCAGCAGACCCCCGGGCCGCCGCGCCGCGGCCGCGCCTGACCGTGCTCGCCGGACCGACCGCGGTCGGCAAGGGCACGGTGGCCGCCGCCATCCGCGAGTCCCATCCCGAGATCTACCTCTCGGTCTCGGCCACCACCCGGCGGCCACGGCCGGGCGAGGTCCACGGCGTGCACTACTGGTTCGTCTCCGACGAGGAGTTCGACCGGATGGTCGCCGACGGCGAGCTGCTGGAGTGGGCGGTGGTCCACCGGTCCGCCCGCTACGGCACGCCCCGCGGCCCCGTCGAGGAGGCGCTGGCGGCCGGGAGGCCGGCCCTGCTCGAGATCGACCTGCAGGGCGCGCGCCAGGTCCGTCGTACGATGCCGGACGCGCTGTTCGTCTTCCTTGCGCCGCCCACCTGGGAGGAGCTCGTACGCCGCCTGGTCGGTCGCGGCACCGAGAGCGAGGCCGAGCGGGAGCGCCGACTGGAGACGGCGCGGGTCGAGCTCGCCGCCGAGCCGGAGTTCGACGTGACCATCGTCAACCGCGAAGTTCATCAGGCGGCCGAGGAGTTGGTAGCCTTGATGACGCTCGGCACCCCGAGCACGACTCCCGATCCGCAGTGAGGCTGAACGTGGCTGCCCCCGAAATCGACGCCCAGGGCGTGACCAACCCGTCCATCGACGACCTGCTGACGAAGACCGACAGCAAGTACAAGCTGGTCCTCTACAGCGCCAAGCGGGCCCGCCAGATCAACGCCTACTACTCCCAGCTGGGCGAGGGCCTGCTGGAGTACGTCGGCCCGCTGGTCGACACGCACGTGCAGGAGAAGCCGCTCTCGATCGCGCTCCGCGAGATCAACGACGACCTGCTGACCTGCGAGGACGTCGACCCGGCCGAGGCCGCCGCCGCGGAGGCCGCCGCCGAGTGAGCGGCGGATCCCCGTCCGAGGACCTGCGCTGACCACCAGCAGCGCCCACGAGGCCGCTCCCACGACCGGGGAGCGGCCCCGTGCGGTTCCTGAGGAGGTCGCGCAGCGACCGTCTCGAAGGGTGGTTCTCGGCGTCTCGGGCGGCATCGCCGCCTACAAGGCCGCCGAGCTGCTGCGCCTGTTCACCGAGTCCGGCCACGACGTGACCGTCGTACCCACCGCCGCGGCGCTGGAGTTCGTCGGCGCGCCCACCTGGAGCGCCCTGTCCGGCAAGCCGGTCGCGACCGACGTGTGGAGCAACGTCCACGAGGTGCCCCACGTCCGGATCGGTCAGACCGCCGATCTGGTGGTCGTCGCGCCCGCGACGGCCGACGTCGTCGCCAAGGCCGCGCACGGGCTCGCCGACGACCTGCTCACCAACACCCTCCTGACCGCCCGTTGCCCGGTCGTCTTCGCGCCGGCGATGCACACCGAGATGTGGGAGCACCCCGCGACCCGGGACAACGTCGCCACGCTCCGCCGCCGCGGCGCCCTCGTTATCGAGCCGGCCGAGGGCCGGCTGACCGGCAAGGACACCGGCAAGGGCCGGTTCCCCGAGCCGGTCGAGATCTTCGAGCTGTGCCGCTCCGTGCTGGTCAACGGCGGACGTACCGACCTCGCCGGCCGGCACGTCGTCGTCTCCGCGGGCGGCACCCGGGAGTTCCTCGACCCGGTCCGCTTCCTCGGCAACCGCTCCTCGGGGCTGCAGGGCTACGCCCTCGCCCGGGCCGCCGCCGCACGCGGCGCCGAGGTCACCCTCGTCGCCGCCAACGTCACCCTGGCCGACCCGGCGGGCGTCAAGGTGGTCAGGGTCGAGACGACCGCCCAGCTCAGGGACGCCGTCGTAGCCGCCGCCTCCGGCGCCGACTCCGTCGTGATGGCCGCGGCTCCCGCCGACTTTCGGCCGACCACCGTGAGCGAGGCGAAGATCAAGAAGGCCGCCGACGGCTCCGCGCCGGCCATCGAGCTCACCCAGAACCCCGACATCCTCCACGAGATCAGCCACCACCGGACGCGCCCGGACACGGTGATCGTCGGCTTCGCCGCCGAGACCGGCGACGACACCGGCACCGTCCTCGACCTCGCCCGTGCCAAGCTGGAGCGCAAGGGCTGCGACCTGCTCGTCGTCAACGACGTGAGCGGGGGAGCGGTCTTCGGCAGCCCCGACAACGAGGCGGTCATCCTCGCCAAGGACGGGGCGGTCGTCGAGGTGCCGTCGGGCGCCAAGGCGGCCCTCGCCGAGGTCATCTGGGACCAGGTGGTCGCCCGCCTTCCCCGCTAGCACCGCGTAAGCCGCCGTACGGCGGGCCGCCTGTCTCCCCGATATGGGGGCTGACACAATGAGACCGCCTCCGCCGCGACCGCGGGGACCGATACCCTTTCTCGACCAGACTGCTGCTCGATGAACCACGAACCGCTGAACGGAGCTCTCCTGTGACCGGACGTCTCTTCACCTCGGAGTCGGTGACCGAGGGTCACCCGGACAAGATCGCCGACCAGATCAGCGACTCGATCCTCGATGCCATGCTGGCGCAGGACCCCCGGTCGCGGGTCGCGGTCGAGACGCTCCTGACCACCGGTGTCGTCGTCGTCGCGGGCGAGGTCGACACGACCGGCTACGTCGACGTCAAGCAGGTCGTGCGCGACCGCATCCTGGAGATCGGCTACGACCACTCCGACAAGGGCTTCGACGGCCACAGCTGCGGCGTGATGGTGGCGATCGGCGGCCAGTCCGGCGACATCGCCCAGGGCGTCGACACCGGCTACGAGGCGCGTCTCGAGGCGTCGGCCGACCTGCTCGACCGGCAGGGCGCCGGCGACCAGGGGCTGATGTTCGGCTTCGCCTGCGACGACACCCCCGAGCTCTTCCCGCTGCCGATCAAGATCGCCCAGACGCTCTCCGAGCGGCTCTCCCAGGTGCGCAAGGACGGCACGCTGCCGTACCTCCGACCCGACGGGAAGACCCAGGTCACGATCGAGTACGACGCCGACAACCGGCCGGTGCGGATCGACACCGTCGTGCTCTCCACCCAGCACGCCGACGACATCGACCTCGAGACGGTGCTCCAGCCCGACATCAAGAAGCACGTCATCGAGCCCGTGCTCGCGATGTTCGACATCCCCTCCGACGGCTACCGCCTGCTCGTCAACCCGACCGGTCGCTTCGTGGTCGGCGGGCCGATGGGCGACGCCGGCCTCACCGGACGCAAGATCATCGTCGACACGTACGGCGGCATGGCCCGCCACGGCGGCGGTGCCTTCTCGGGCAAGGACCCGTCCAAGGTCGACCGCTCCGCGGCGTACGCCATGCGCTGGGTCGCCAAGAACGTCGTCGCGGCCGGGCTCGCCCGCCGCGCCGAGGTCCAGGTCGCCTACGCCATCGGCAAGGCCCAGCCGGTCGGCGTCTTCGTCGAGACCTTCGGCACCGAGACCGTGCCGGTCGACCGGATCCAGGCCGCGGTGCTCGAGGTGTTCGACCTCCGCCCCGCCGCGATCATCCGCGACCTCGACCTGCTCCGGCCGATCTACGCCAAGACCGCCGCCTACGGCCACTTCGGCCGCGAGCTCCCGGAGTTCACCTGGGAGAAGACGGACCGCGCCGAGGCCCTCAAGGCCGCCTGCGGGGTGTGACGCCGGCGGGGACTCCGCCCCCCGGTGCTTCGTCACACCACCGCGAACCCCGGGCTCGTGCCGGTGATCGGCGTGAGCCCGCCCGCGACCCCCTTGGCGTCGCCGAAGTACCTGATCCGGTAGGTGCCCGCGGCGGTCCCCTTCGGGATGTCCCAGGTGATCGTGGCGCGGGTGCCGACGGTGTCCTGGTCCCAGGTGATCTTGGTTGACCAGTCGCCGTCGTCGGCGACGCGCGTCCAGCCGCTCGCGGTCTTCCGCTCGACCGCGAGGAACGTTCCACCGTCGTGCAGATCGTTGTCCGGTGAGGCCGCGGAGAAGGCGACCGTGACGGTCCCTCCGGGGGCGTAGCTCGCGTCGGGGGCGGTCACCACGTCGCCGTACGACGTGCCGGGGACGGGCAGGTCGACGGGGAGCTTCTCCGGGACGCCCGAGATGGTCGGGACGGCGCTGTCGATGTGCTTGTCGCCGAGCGGCAGCGGCGTGCCCCTCTTCATCGCGGTGGCCACCTTGGTGACGACCTGCTGGTACGCCGGCAGCTCGTAGCGGCCGAAGACCGTGGAGGCACCCTCGTACTCCTGCGAGTCGTACTCCTGAGGGGTCGTGAGGTAGTGGGCGTACGCGTTGGCGTAGCCCTGCACCAGCACGTGCGAGAGAGGTACGCCGAGGACGCCCGCGACCGCGCGGCGCAGCCGGAGCCCCGAGACGATGGTGACCTCCTGGCCGAGGCCGATCAGGTAGAGGTCGCCGATCCTGACCAGCTGCACCGGGAGGGTGTGCTGGACCTGGTCGAGCGCGCCGGCCGGGATGGCGATCTCCTTGGGCGACTGGCAGTCCTTCAGGCCGGGGGAGGCGGCGTAGAGCGCGGCGCTGGTGGCGTCGAACTCGGGGTTGCCGCCGTCCTTGCCCTCGTGCACGACCGGCAGCCCGCCTCCGCCGTCCTCGGTGCTGCCTGCCGCGAAAGCCGCGCCGAGCTTGGCCGCGCAGGTGTGGTGGACCTTCCCGTCGGGCGTGTAGCGGCCCGAGACGGTCTGGGCGGCCATGTCGACGTAGACCAGCCGGTAGTCCAGCCCGCCGGTCAGCGTCTCCTGGGAGGAGGAGTTGGCGCTGCGCATCGCGGCGGCGTACTGGCGGGTGCCGAGGATGCGGGTGTTCGTGAACGGGTCGTCGGTGGGACCCTTGCCGGGCTCGAGGTCGAGGTTGGGCGACATGTCGCCGGCGTTGGTCTGGGCGAAGGAGGCCACGAACGCCGGGTCCGTCTGGCCGAGGTAGTCGACGCCGCGGACCTGGCGCTCCCAGTGGTACTCGGCGTACCCCTTGTTGTCGGGGCTGATCAGCCTGTTGGTCGTCGGCATGCTCGTGCCGTGCACCGGGAACCAGTTGATGACGCCCACGAGCCTCCCGCCGCGGCGGACGCTGAGCGTGGTGCTCAGCGTGTCGTGGGCGCCGGGGAAGTAGGAGCGGTCGCGCTTCGGGTCCCGGTCGAACGCCGTCTTGGACCGGTTCCTGTTGGCGTCTGTCAGGTGCGTCTGCGACAGGCTGAGGGTCGCGGGCGCGAGGTCGTCGGTGGCGCGCACGATCGAGGTGTAGATGCCGTCGACGATCGCCTGGGTGGTCTGGTCGTGGGCGCCGAGGGCCATCAGGTTGTACATGTCGTCGTGGGAGAAGCCGGCGACGCCGGAGTGCGTGTGCGTCGCGGTGAGCATGACGTTCTGCTCGCCGTAGAGAGACCCGTAGCGCTGCCGCAGCTTCGCCAGCACCGCGTCGCGGATGTTGCCGAAGATCATCCCGATGTCGGCGACGACGTGGACGAAGCGGCGGCCGGTCGTGCGGTCGACCAGGACGAACGCCCGGGACCGCTGGCGCATGTGGATGCCGTCGGTGACCTGGGTGAAGTCGGCGTACCCCATCATCCCGACGCCCTGCGCCTCGCCGGTCACGTCGGCGATCCCGCGCCCCACCAGCCAGCCGGACCGCGCGCCGCTAGCTGCCGCCGAGGAGGCGAGGCGTACGCCGGGCGCCGGCTCCGGCAGGCCGAGCAGCAGGCCCAGGGCGACGACGAGCGCGACCGGGGCGGCGAGCATCCTGGCGCCGGTGCGGACGGTACGGGCGGTGAGCGACACGGGGGCCTCCCGGGGCGGAGTGCGGCGTCTGCCTTCCCCTCGCCTAACCTGCGAGCGCACCGGAGGTTACGCACCGGTAGCCAGCGGGCGTCGTAGAGCGGGCGCCCTGTTTCCACAGGGCCGCCTCGCCAGCCGGCGGAAGTGTCAGGCGGCGCTGGTAGAACTGCGGCCATGACCCGATCCGCCGCGTCCGACCAGGCAGCCGAGCTCGAGCTGCCCGGTCTCGTGCGCGACAAGGTGAGGGAGGGTCGGGCGAAGGCGGCGGCGACGCGGGCGCGCAAGGCCGCGGCCGCGGAGATCGCCGACGCCGACCCGGTCGCCCGGGTCCTGCTCGACCTGCCGCTGGCCCACCTGGACCGCCCCTTCGACTACGCCGTGCCCGCGGCGATGGCGGCGGAGGTCCGGCCGGGGGTGCGGGTGAAGGTGCGGTTCGCCGGGCAGGACGTCGACGGGTTCGTGCTGGAGCGGACGTCTGAGACGAGCCACCAGGGTCGGCTGCAGCCTCTGCGAAGGGTCGTCAGCGCCGAGCCGGTCCTCTCTCCGGAGGTGGCGGCGCTGACGGCGGAGGTCGCCGCCCGCTACGCCGGCACCCGTTCCGACGTGCTCCGGCTGGCGGTGCCGCCGCGCCACGCGACGGCCGAGAAGGAGTCCTCGCCCGAGCCGCCGCCCGGCCCCGCCTGGGACCCAGCGGCGGCCGTGCAGGCGTGGGCGGGCCACGAGCCGGCCGACGCCTATCTCCGCCACCTCGCGTCGGGCGGCTCTCCGCGGGCGGTCTGGCACGCCGCGCCCGGCACCGACGCCGCCGAGCTGCTCGCCCACGCCGTGGCCGCGACGCTCGCGTCGGGGCGCGGTGCGCTCGTCGTCGTCCCCGACGGCAAGGACGTCGCCCGGCTCGACGCGGCGCTCACGCGGGTGCTCGGCATCGGGCGCCACGTGGCGCTCACCGCCGAGGCGGGCCCGGCGCGGCGCTACCGCGACTTCCTGCGGGTCAGTCGCGGCACCGTCCGGGTCGCCGTCGGCACCCGGGCGGCGGCGTTCGCCCCGGTCCGGCGGCTCGGGCTCGTCGCGGTCTGGGACGACGGCGACGACCTGCTCTCCGAGCCCCGCGCGCCCTACCCCCACGCTCGCGAGGTGCTCCTGCTGCGCGCCGAGCGGGAGGGCGCAGCGGCGCTGGTGGGCGGGTTCGCGCGCACCGTCGAGGGTGACCACCTGCTGCGCTCCGGGTGGGCCCACGAGATCCGGCCGGCGCGGGCGCTCGCCCGGGAGCGGCTCATCGTCCAGATCGCCGGCGCCAGCGACTTCGACCTCGAGCGTGACCCGCTCACCCGTGCCTCGCGGGTCCCCCGAGAGGCCCACGAGACGCTCCGCGACGCCCTGACCGCAGGTCCGGTCCTGCTTCAGACCCCCCGGCGCGGCTACGCCGCCGGTCTGGCCTGCGAGACGTGTCGTACGCCGGCGCGCTGCCCGGCCTGCCAGGGTCCGCTGCGGCTGACCGGCCCGACCGCGCCGCCGGAGTGCGGCTGGTGCGGGCGTGTCGAGGAGGCCTGGGCGTGCCGGGAGTGCGGAGGGCGCGGGCTGCGGGCACCCGTGATCGGCGACGCGCGCACCGCCGAGGAGATCGGCCGGATGTTCCCCGGCGTCCGGGTGGTCACGTCCTCGGGCGAGCGGGTGCTGGCCACGGTGCCCGACCGGCCGGCCGTGGTCGTCGCGACCCCGGGTGCCGAGCCGGTGGTCGGCGAGGGGACGTGCAACGGCGCGGGCTATGCCGCCGTGGTGCTGCTCGACACCTGGCTGCTCCTCGGCCGTCCCGACCTGCGCACCGAGGAGGAGGCGCTGCGGCGCTGGAGCAACGCCGTCGCCCTCGCCCGGCCAGGAGGTCGCGCGCTGGTCGTGGGCGACCCGGCTCTGCCGGTGCTCCAGGCGCTGTTGCGCTGGGACCAGCCGGGCTTCGCCCGCCGCGAGGCCGACCTGCGCGCCGAGACCCATCTGCCGCCCGCCTCGCGGCTCGCGACCCTGACCGGCGGCGCCGGTGCGGTCGACGACGCGCTCACCCTGCTCCGGCTGCCCGAGGGCGGCGAGGTGCTCGGCCCGGTGCTCATCGACGGTCCGGAGCGCGACGGCGGGGAGTGGCGCGCGGTCGTCCGTGTCCCGCGCGCCCACGGACCGGCGCTCTCGGCCGCACTCGGCGAGCTCCAGCGGCTGCGGTCGGCCCGCAAGCTGGACCCCGTCAGGATCCAGGTCGATCCGCCGTCTCTCTAGACTTGGCGCTGAGCGTCAACACAGAAGGAGCCCGCGTGGCGATCCAGCCCATCCGCCTCTTCGGCGACCCGGTCCTGCGCAAGCCGGCGGCCGAGGTCGTCGACTTCGACAAGGAGCTGCGCAAGCTCGTCGCCGACCTCACCGACACCATGCTCGACGCCCCGGGGGCCGGACTCGCGGCGCCCCAGATCGGGGTGGGGCTGCGGGTCTTCACGTGGTACGTCGACGGCGAGGTCGGCCATCTGGTCAACCCCGACCTCTCGCTGTCCGAGGAGACGCAGGACGGCGACGAGGGCTGTCTGTCACTGCCGGGGCTGACCTACGACTGCCGACGGGCCAGGCTGGTCGTCGCCAGGGGGTTCGACATGCACGGCGAGCCCGTCGTCGTCGAGGGCTCCGACCTCCTCGCCCGGGCCCTCCAGCACGAGACCGACCACCTCGACGGCGTGCTGTTCATCGACCGGCTCGACGAGGCTGCCCGGAAGGCGGCGATGAAGGAGATCCGCGAGTCCGACTGGTTCGGCCTCGAGAGGCCGACAGTCAAAGTCAGCCCGCACCGCACCAACGGGCTGGGATTCTGACGTGAGGGTCGTCTTCGCGGGCACGCCCGAGGTGGCGCTGCCCGCCCTCGACGCGATCGCGGCGAGCAGCCATGCCCTCGTCGGCGTGGTCACCCGGCCCGACGCGCCCGCCGGTCGCGGCCGCAGGCTGGTCGCCAGCCCGGTGGCACGGCGCGCCGAGGAGCTCGGCGTACCCGTCCTGAAGCCGGAGCACCCCCGCGACCCGGAGTTCCAGGCGGCGCTGAAGGAGCTCGCGCCGGACTGCTGCCCGGTGGTGGCCTACGGCGCGCTCGTCCCGCAGTCGGCCCTCGACATCCCGCCCCACGGCTGGGTCAACCTGCACTTCTCGCTGCTGCCCGCCTACCGTGGTGCCGCGCCGGTCCAGCACGCGATCTGGGCGGGGGAGGAGGTCACCGGCGCGACCACCTTCCGGATCGTCAAGGAGCTCGACGCCGGCCCGACCTACGGCGTGATGACGCAGGTCATCCGCCCCGACGACACGGCGGGAAGCCTGCTGACCACCCTCGCCGAGGGCGGCGCCGGCCTGCTCGTCGCCACCCTCGACGGCATCGAGGACGGGTCGCTCGAGGCACGCCCCCAGCCCGCCGACGGCGTCTCCTACGCCGGGAAGATCACCGTCGAGGACGCCCGCGTCGACTGGACCGAGCCGGCGGTGGCCGTCGACCGGCGGATCCGGGCATGCACGCCCGCGCCGGGCGCGTGGACCCTCTTCGGCGGCGAGCGGTTCAAGGTCGGGCCGGTGACCCTCACCGACGGTGCCGACGGTCCCGACCAGCGGCCGGCGCCGGGAGAGCTCGTCGTCCGCAAGAACGAGGTGCTGGTCGGCACGGCGACCACCGCGGTGCGGCTCGGCCTCGTGAAGGCCTTCGGCAAGAAGGAGATGCCGGCAGCCGACTGGGCCCGCGGCGTACGTCTGGAGTCCGGTGCCGCCTTCGAGGCCTGACCGGCGCCGCCCGCCCGGCCCTCGCCGCCGCGGCGGCGGGCCGGTCGACCCCGCGCGGCTCGCGGCGTACGAGGTCGTGAAGGCGGTCCGCGTCGAGGGCGCGTACGCCAACCTGGTCCTGCCCCACGTCCTGGCCCGTCTCGGACTGGAGGGCCGGGACGCGGCGTTCGCGACAGAACTGGCGTCGGGCACGCTGCGGCAACAGGGGACGTACGATGCCGTGCTGGCCGCGTGCGTCGACCGACCGCTCAGCAAGGTCGAGGCCAAGGTCCTCGATGCCCTGCGGCTGGGCTGTCACCAGCTGCTCGCGATGCGCGTGCCCGACCACGCTGCGATCAGTACGACCGTGGACCTCGTCCGGTCGAAGGTCGGGCCGGGCGCGGGAGGGTTCGCCAACGCGGTGCTGAGGAAGGTGGCCGGCAGCTCTCTCGTCGAGTGGATCGCGCGGGTCGCGCCCGACCCGGCCGCCGACCACGACGGCTGGGCGGCGGTCGCCCACAGCCACCCGCGCTGGGTCGTCAGGCACCTCGCGGAGGCGCTCGCGGCCGCCGGTGCGAGCCGTGACGAGCTCGACGCCCTGCTCGCGGCCGACAACGTGCCTCCCCGGGTCACGCTCGTCGCCCGGCCCGGGCGGTCCACCCGCGAGGAGCTGCTCCAGCAGGCGGCCGGCGGCACCCCGACGGCGTACTCGCCCCACGGCGTCGTCGTCGGCTCCGGCTCGCCGAGCGCCGTGCCCGCCGTGGCCGAGGGGCGAGCCGGTGTGCAGGACGAGGGTTCGCAGCTGGTGGCGCTCGCGTTGGCGGAGGCTCCCGTGGACGGCGCCGGCGGCGAGCGCTGGCTCGACCTGTGCGCGGGCCCCGGCGGCAAGAGCGCCCTCCTCGCCGCGCTGGCCGGGGAGCGGGGCGCGCAGCTGACCGCCAACGAGCGCCAGCCCCACCGGGCGGGCCTGGTCCTCGGCAACCTGACCGACCGGGCGACCGGACGGCTCGTGCCCGGCACCGCCGGCGTCGTCGCCGGCGACGGCACGGCGCCGCCCTTCCCGGTCGGTTCCTTCGACCGGGTCCTCGTCGACGCCCCGTGCACGGGCCTCGGCGCGCTCCGTCGCCGTCCCGAGGCGCGGTGGCGGCGCGAGGAGGCCGACCTGGAGGCGCTCGTGCCTCTCCAGCGGGCGCTCCTCGGCGCGGCGCTCGACCTGGTTCGTCCGGGCGGCATCGTGCTCTACTCCACCTGCTCACCGGTCCTGGAGGAGACCCGCGGCGTGGTCGAGACCGTGCTCGCCGAGCGTCCGGACGCCTCCCTCGGGCCGGTCTCCGGCGCCGTCGGCGGGGTGGCCGACGCCGCGGGCCCGCTGCCCGGCACCGTCCAGCTGTGGCCGCACCGGCACGCCACCGACGCGATGTTCCTCGCCCTGCTCCGGCGCCGTTGACCGATAGGCCGATCAGTCCAGCACGTGGCGCAGGTAGCGCCGCGGGTCGTCGAGGTAGCTGCGCCAGTGCCTGACCAGCTCCAGCTCCTCCCACGCCGTACGCCGCAGGCCCCACTCACCGACCTCGAGGATCGTGGCGCCCGGCATCGCGGCGAGCACCGGCGAGTGGGTCGCGCACAGCACCTGCCCACCGTCCCGCACGACCGCGTCGAGGGTCGCGATCAGCCCCATCGTCGACATGAACGACAGCGCCGCCTCCGGCTCGTCGAGGCAGTAGAAGCCGGTCGAGTCGAACCGGCGCCGGAGCACCTCGAGGAACGACTCGCCGTGGCTCATCTCGTGGAACGGCGGCTCCGTCCGAGCGGTGTGGGACGGGTTCTGCTCGAGGAAGGTGTACCAGCCGTGCATCGTCTCGGACCGGAGGAAGAACCCCCAGCGTCCAGCCCCCAGGCCGCGCCGCAGCCGGAGCACCTGGCGCAGGGGCGACTCCGACTCGCGGGTGGAGTAGTGGCCCTGCACCGACCCGCCCTCCGGGTTGAGCCCGTACGCCGTCGCCACGGCCTCCACGATCGTCGACTTGCCCGACCCGTTCTCGCCGACCAGGAAGGTGACCCCCTTCGGCAGGTCGAGCCCCTCGTCGACCAGCTGCGCGACCGCCGGGATCGTCAGCGGCCACTCCCCGGGCGGCAGCGGCTCGCGGTCCGGATCCGTCTCGACGCGTACGACGGGCGGCTGGTCGAAGTCCACGAGGTGACTGTAGGAGCAGTCAGCGCACGAAGGTGAAGAGCCGCCCGCCGGGCACCAGGGAGCGGGGCTCGCCGTCGAAGCGGGCGAGGCCGAGCGACGGCCGGTGGCCGCGCTCCAGGGTGACGAAGTCGAGCTCCGTGCACCCCTCGTCCGCGAACCAGCCGCGGATCCGGTCCGTCGGGTCGTCGTCCGCGAGCGAGCGGCCGCGCGACCACAGCACCCTCGCTCCGGGAGCGGCGAGGGCGGGCACCGCGGCGACCGTACGCCGGATGTCCTCGGCGCTGATGTTGCCGAAGATGCCGACCAGCAGCACCAGGTCGGCGGGCACCGCGCCGGCGTACGCGTCGGTGACGCCCGCGTCGACCGTCCGGACGTCGACCCCGAAGCCGCCCGCCGCGGCCCGCGCTCGTGCGCGCTCGGCGAGCACCGGGTCGAGCTCGAGCAACGTGGCGGAGACGCGGTCGGCATCGGGACGCTCCTCGAGCACGCCGAGCACGTCCCGTCCGTCTCCGGCGCACACGCTCAGCAGCCGCACCGGGCCTTCGAGCTCGTCGAGCGACCCGGAGACCAGGCAGCGGACCTGCGAGAGCCGCCACGAGAGGGTGGAGCCGGGGTCGTCGTACCCGCGGTGCCACTGCCGCCAGAATTCGCGCACCTCGCCCATGCGCGAACCCTGACACAGGCGGGGCGGATCCTCCGACCGGTTATCGTCGGCCCCATGGCGTCGGCGAGCCCCTCGGTGGAGATCGAGGTCGACGACCGTGTCATCAGGGTCTCCAACCCGGACCGGGTCTACTTTCCGGAGACGGGGGCGACGAAGCTGGACCTGGTCCACTACTACCTCGCCGTGGGGCCGGGCATCGTGAACGCGCTCTACGACCGGCCGTGCATGCTGCACCGCTTCCCGAAGGGCCTGGCGGGGGACAAGGTGCACCAGAAGCGGCTCCCGGCCGGCGCGCCGCCGTGGGTGGAGACGGTGCGGCTCTACTTCCCACGCTGGGGCCGGACCGCCGACGAGCTGTGCGTCACCGAGCTGGGCGCGGTGGTCTGGGCGGTGCAGATGTCGACCGTCGAGTTCCACCCGTGGAACAGCCGCCGCCCCGACACCGAGAAGCCCGACGAGTGGCGCATCGACCTCGACCCCGGTCCCGAGTGCCGGTTCTCCACCGTCCAGCGGGTCGCCGGCGTCGTACGCGAGATCCTCGACGAGCTCGGCGCCACGGGCTACCCGAAGACCAGTGGTGGCAAGGGGCTGCACGTCTACGTGCGGATCCCGCCCGACCACGGCTTCCACGACGTACGCCGGGCGGCGCTGGCCTTCGCGCGCGAGGTGGAGCGGCGCGCACCGCAGGACGTCACGACGACCTGGTGGCGCAAGGACCGGGACCCGACGCAGCTGTTCGTGGACTACAACCAGAACACCCGCGACCACACGATCGCGGCGGCCTACTCCGTCCGGGGCGTCCCCGACGCGCGGGTGTCGACGCCGGTCCGCTGGGACGAGGTAGCCGACGTCGACCCGCGGGACTTCACGATCGCGACGGTGCCGGCACGCTTCGCCGCCCTCGGCGACCTCCACCACGACATCGACGACCACGTGTTCGACCTCGCGCCGCTGCTGGAGTGGGCCGAGCGGGACGAGCGGGCCGGCAGGGAGACGCCGCCGGAACCCGAGACGGCGGGGTCACCAGAGGCCTAGCTTCGTCCCGAGCGGCTGCGCCAGGGTGGCGGAGTACGCCGTCGTCATGTGCTGGGTGTCGCGGTGGGTGACGTCCGAGCCGACGACGCTCGGGCACTCGCCCTTCCAGCAGAACCAGTCGTCCATGTCGACCGTGCGGACCCCACGCGCGTGCGCGGCCTTCATCTGCAGGTCGGCGCCCGCCTGCTGGGTCGCGTCGGGCTGGAACAGGCAGGAGCCGAGGTCGTGGTGGGTGCTCAGGCAGGTGCCGGGGTCCTCGGTGATCGCGGGGATGTCGCGGATCCACACCGTCCGCCCTGCGGAGGACTTCACGTCGTCGAGCAGCCCGACGTAGCCGGCGTACGCCGCCTTGGCCACGGTGCTGCTGTCGGTGTGACGACCGGTCGAGGTGTGGATGCCGCCGGTCACGGGCCGGGACGAGACGACGAGCAGGTCGGGGTGGAGCCTCTTGATCTGCGCGATCGCCCAGCTGTGGAAGGCCGGGCAGGCGGTGAACGGCTCGGTGCTGTGCACGACGTCCGGGGTGACCAGCGACGCGACGCACTGCGGCATCACGAGGTAGTAGGCCTTGTAGTGGGCCCGCTCGGCGATCCGGTCGAACGCCGGGATCCAGTGCCGGGCATGGGAGTCGCCGATGAGCACCATCGTCCTGGTGCCGTCGGGGTCGCCGCGCAGACACAGCTTGCGGCTACCGGCGAGGTAGTCGCAGGAGCCGACGTCCTCCTTGTCGGACGCGAGGTCCTCCAAGCGGGGATGGAGCGTGGACGGGATCGGCCGGTCCTTCTCGGCGGCCACCACCGAGGCACGGAGCAGGTCGAGGGTGTGGTCCGGCTCCGCCGGCGGTGTCGTCGGCGTCGAGGAGGCACCGGGGGAGCTGCTGGGTGAGGCGCTCGGCGAGGGGTCCGTCGCACTCTGGTCGGTGAGCGTGATCGCCGGGTGGTAGCCGTCGTCGGCCAGCCAGGTCGACCAGTGGTTGGCGGTCCAGCCGCCGCCGAGCACGAGCCCGAGCGTCGCCGGGTAGAGCAGCACCGGAAGCCGCCGGAGGCGGCGCCGCCCGATCCGGCGGAAGGGCTGCTCGAGATAGCGGTATGACGCCGCCGACAGCCCCACGGCGGCGACGAGGAGCAGCGCCTTCTGCCACCACGCAAGGTCGTGGCCCGCCTGGATCTGCGGCAGCACGAGCAGCGGGAAGTGCCACAGGTAGAGCGAGTACGACCAGTCGCCGAGCACGCGCAGCGGCCGCACGGACAGCAGCCGGTTCACGATCGTCGGCCCGTGCCACAGCGACCCCGCGACCAGGATGAAGACGCTGCCGAGGACCGGCACCAGCGCCGGCGTACCGGGGAACGGCGTGGCGTCGTTGAACTGCAGGCACGCGCACACGATGAGGAAGACGCCCGCCAGGGAGAGCGCCTGGGCCCGCCAGCGGGCGGTCGCGTCCTGGACCGCGTCGTCGCGGATCGCGAGCGCGGCGAGGGCACCGAGGCCGAGCTCCCAGGCCCGGGTGAAGGGCGAGAAGTACGCCGCCTCCGGGTTCCCCGAGGTCATCTGGGCCGACCACAGCAGGCTGGCCACGGTGAGGACCGCGACACTCACCGTCAGCCACCGGCGTGCCTCCGCAGGGCGGCGCTGGACCTCGGCCCCGTTGCGGCGCCGCGCGCGAGCCCGCGCCCGGCGTACGAGAAGGGCGCACAGCAGCACCACGACCGGCCAGACCAGGTAGAACTGCTCCTCGACCGAGAGCGACCAGAAGTGCTGGAGCGGCGAGGGCGGCAGGTCGGCGGCGAAGTAGTCGGTCTGCAGCCGGGAGAACCTGATGTTGGCCGCGAACCCCGCCGACCAGATCGCGTCGGTCACGACGGTCCGGGTGCGCACGAAGCCGAGCTGCCAGGCGGAGTACAGGCAGGTGACGAGCAGCACCAGCGTCGCCGCCGGCAGGATCCGCCGAGCCCTGCGGGCGTAGAAGCCGAGCAGCGAGAGCCGGCCGTCGCGCTCGACCTCGCGGAGCAGCTGCTGGGTGATGAGGAAGCCGGATATGGCGAAGAAGACGTCGACCCCGACGAAGCCGCCGGTGACGTTCGAGATGCCCACGTGGACGGCCACGACGGCGAGCACCGCGATCGCGCGCAGGCCCTGGATGTCGGAGCGCTGCCGGGCACGGTCGACCGAGCCCCCGGAGGTCACCCCGGGACCGGTCTCAGGCAGGGTCGCGGTGGCGGGACCGGGGCGCCGCATCGGTGTCGCCGGGGCCGTCTCGGAACTCACAACGCTGGCAAGTTATCAGCGCCGGCGGCCCCGGCCGGGGAGCCCGGACGGCGTGCCTCACCGGGAGTTCGGACCGGCGGCGCTTGGTGACCTGCGCCGTCACCACAGGCCGAGCTTGCGTCCGAGCGGGGCGGCCAGCCTCGCGGAGTACTCGTTGGTGATGTGGGCGAAGTCGCGGCGGACGATCGTGTCCCCCACGACCGATGGGCAGAGCCCGCGCCAGCAGAACCAGTCGTCCATGTCGACCGTCTTGACCCCTCGGGCCCGGGCCGCCCTCATCTGGAGGTCGGCCTCGGCCTGCTGCTTGTCGTTCGTGCGGAAGGCGCACGCGCCGAGGGTGCGATGGACCGCCAGGCAGGTGCCGGGGTCCGAGGCGCCGGGGACGGACGGGATGTCCCGGATCCAGACCGTCCGCTTCGCCGCCGGGACGACGAGGTCGAGCATGTCGAGGTAGCCCTGGTACTCCAGCTTCCGCACCTCGTCGGTCGAGGAGTGGCGTACGCCGTCGTCGGTGTGGATGGCGCCGAAGTTCTGGGAGGACGAGATGACCAGCAGATCGGGGTGGAGCCTCTTGATCTGCTCGACCGCCCAGGTGTGGAAGTCCGCGCAGTCCGTGTCGGGCTGGGTCTCGTGGGCGACGTCGGGCGTGATCATGGCCGCCGGGCACTGCGAGCGGGCCAGGTAGTAGGTCTTGAGATGGGCCCGCTCCGCGATCTTGTCCAGGGCCGGGACCCAGTGCCGGGCGTGTGAGTTGCCGAGCACGACCATCGTCCTCGAGCCGTGCGGGTCGCCGCGGACACAGAGCTCGGTGGAGCCGGTCGTCGCGTAGTCGCACTCGCCGAGGTAGGCATAGCTGTCCGCGAGGTCGGCCGGGTCGGGGGAGAGGTCGGTCGGGATCGGCCGGTCCTCCTTCGCCGCGCGGACCGACTCCCGCAGCAGCGCCACCGACCGGTGCTTGCCCTCCCCGGTCGCGTGCTTCCTCCAGTCCGCGGGCAGCGTGATCGCGGGGTGGTGCCCCCGGGTCGCGTCGACGTGCCGGGTGTAGGCGTTGCCGGCGGCTCCGAGAGCCACCACCAGGACCACCGAGAGCGGGTAGAGCACGACCGCGCGCCACCGGATCCGCCACAGCCGGCCGGTCCGGAACGGCGTCTCGACGAACTCGTACGACAGCGCCGACAGCACGATCGCGAGCGCGACCAGGCCGAGCCGCGTGGTGCCGTCGAGCTCGTGCCCGGCCCGGACCTCCGGGATGACGAGGAGCGGGAAGTGCCACAGATAGAGCGAGTAGGACCAGTCGCCGACCCGCCGCAGTGGCGCGACCGCGAGCACGCGCCCGACCGCCGTCGGGCCCTGGGCGAGCGCGCCCCCGACGATCACGAGTGCGCTGCCCAGGACCGGGAGGAGCGCCGCCGTGCCGGGGAACGGCGTGCCGCCGTCGTACGACGCGAGCGTCCAGCCGATCATCACGGCACCGAGCAGGGTCGCCGCCTGCGCGGCCCAAGGTGGCAGCGCGTCCTTGCGGACGCGGGCGACGACGCCGGCGCCGACCGCGCCGAGGCCGAGCTCCCAGGCGCGGGCGAGTGTGGAGAAGTACGCCGTCTGCGGGCTGTGCGAGGTGGCCCACCACGACCAGGCGAGGCTCGCGGCGACGAGTGCGCCGAGGACGACGGTGACGGTCGTGGGCCAGTCGGCCGCCGGCGTACGACCGCGTAGGCGGCGGAGCCGGGCGAGGAGCAGGCAGCCGAGGATCAGCAGGGGCCAGGCGAGGTAGAACTGCTCCTCGACCGAGAGCGACCAGAAGTGCTGCAGCGGCGACGGCGGCAGGCTCTGCGCGAAGTAGTCGGTGCCCTGCTGCGCGAAGTGGACGTTGGCGAGGAAGCACGAGGACCAGATCGCGTCGGTCACCACCGTCGCCGTCTGCGCCGAGCCGAGCCGCCACGCGGTCATGGCGACGGTCGCGACGAGCACCAGCGTCGCCGCCGGGAGGATCCGCCGGGCTCGGCGGGCGTAGAAGCCGAGCAGCGAGACGCGGCCGTCCCGGGCGGCCTCGCGCAGCAGCTGCTGGGTGATCAGGTAGCCCGAGATCACGAAGAACACGTCGACGCCGACGAACCCGCCCGCCAGGCCGCTGACGGCGGCGTGCGCAGCGATCACCGACAGCACCGCGACTGCCCGCAGGCCCTGGATGTCGGGCCGGAAGGCGGTCGAGCCCGTCTGTGCTCCCCGCGCGTGCGGGGACGCCGATCCGGCGCCCCGGAGCCGGGGCGCGGACGGAGGGATCGTCGTGTCTGGGATCAAGGCCCGGTCACGGTAGCAACCGCACGGGGCCCCATCGCGGCCCCGCCCCGTGAGAAGTCCACTGGATTACTCTACTTTTCCTCCCACTAGGCTTCCGGCCATGGGCTCGATCCAGATCACCCCGTCGATCCTGAACGCCGACTTCGCCGCGCTCGGTGCCGAGGTGGGCCGGATCGGGAGCGCCGACTGGGTGCACGTGGACGTGATGGACAACCACTTCGTCCCCAACCTGACGTTCGGTCCGACGATGGTCGAGGCGCTGAGCAAGGCGACCGACGTCCCCCTCGACGCCCACCTGATGATCGAGGCGCCCGACCAACACGCGCCGGCGTACGTCGAGGCCGGCTGCGCCTCGGTGACGTTCCACGTCGAGGCGGCGAAGGCGCCCGTGCGGCTGGCCCGTGAGCTGCGTGCCAAGGGCGCCCGGGCGAGCATGGCACTGAAGCCGGCGACGCCGATCGAGCCGTACGAGGACCTGCTGCCCGAGCTCGACATGGTGCTGCTGATGACCGTCGAGCCCGGGTTCGGCGGGCAGAGGTTCCTGGACCTGGTGCTGCCCAAGATCCGCCGCGCCCGCGCGCTGATGGACAAGCACGGCGTCGAGACCTGGCTCCAGGTCGACGGAGGCATCTCGCTCGACACGATCGAGCGCTGCGCGGAGGCGGGTGCCGACGTGTTCGTCGCCGGCAGCGCGGTCTACTCCGCCGACGACCCGGACGCGATGGTCGCCGCGCTCCGCGCCAGGGCGGAGTCGGCCGTCTCGTCGTGAGACCGGGCGCCCGCCTCTTCGGCGATGTGCCATGATGCAGGGGACGAGTTTCGTACTCGCGTGCTCTGGGGTCGGTGAAATTCCGAGCCGGCGGTGACTGGGCGAATGCCTTCGCTCAGAAGTCCGCGACCCGGTCACAGCCAGTGACCGGTTGACCAGGTGCAAGTCCTGGACCGACGGTCAAAGTCCGGATGGGAAGAAGCACGCGGCCCGACGTCGCCGGCCCCTCGGACCGGCCCCGCCGGGAGCAGCCCCGGAGTCCGCGTCCGGACATGAGGGGCAAGGAGATGACGAGCGAGACGGGTGAGCGGGCCGCCATGCGGCGCGCGCTCGAGCTGGCCGCGAGCCCCGGCGTACCCCTGTGGCCCAACCCGCGCGTCGGCTGCGTCCTCCTCGACGAGGACGGCGCCACGATCGCCGAGGGCCACCACCGTGGCGCCGGCACACCGCACGCCGAGGCCGACGCGTTAGCCCGCGCCGGTGACCGCGCACGGGGTGCCACGGCGGTGGTGACCCTGGAGCCCTGCAACCACACCGGCCGGACGGGACCGTGCGCCCAGGCGCTCGTGGCCGCGGGCGTACGCCGGGTGGTGTTCGCCCAGGCGGACCCCAACCCCCTCGCCGCCGGCGGGGCGGAGGCGCTCAAGGCGGCGGGCGTCGAGGTGGAGCAGGGGCTGCTGGGCGACGAGGCACGGGCGCTCAACCGGGTCTGGACCGTAGCGACGGAGCGGCAGCGGCCGTTCGTGACCTGGAAGCTCGCCGCCACGCTCGACGGGCGCAGCGCCGCCGCCGACGGCACCAGCCGCTGGGTCTCCTCGCGGGCCGCCCGCCTCGACTCCCACCGCCTGAGGGGGCTCTGCGACGTGGTGCTCGTCGGCACCAACACCATCGCCGTCGACGACCCCGCGCTCACCGTCCGCGACGCGGACGAGCGGCCGGTCGGCACGCAGCCGCTGCGCGCCGTGATGGGGGAGCGCGACCTGCCGGCGACGAGCCGGATCTTCGATGACCGCGCCGAGTCCGTCCACCTGCGCACCCGCGACCCGCAGGAGGCGCTCGCCGAGCTCTGGCGGCGCGAGAAGCGGCACGTCTTCCTGGAGGGCGGGCCGACCCTGGCGGCGGCCTTCCTCAGCGAAGGGGTGGTCGACGAGATCGTCGTCTACGTCGCCCCGCTCCTGCTCGGGGCCGGCCGCAGCGCCGTCGCCGACCTCGGCATCACGACCATCTCTGACGCCTTCCGGCCGCGGGTCACCGACGTGACGGTGCTCCCCGCGGTGGACGGCGAGGAGCCCAATGTGCGGTTCACCCTCGAGCCGCAGCAGCACCGACCGCGACCGACTGTGGCGTCGTAGAAGGAGACCTGATGTTCACCGGAATCATCGAGGAGCTCGGCAGCGTGGCCGCGCTCGAGGACCAGGGCGACGCGTGCCGTCTCACCATCGGCGCCGCGACCGTGCTCACCGACGTCGCGCTCGGAGACTCGATCGCCGTCAACGGCTGCTGTCTCACGGTCTCCTCGCTCGAGGACGGCGCCTGGACCGCCGACGTCATGCGGGAGTCGCTCAAGCGCACGTCGCTCGGCGGCGTACGACCTGGCGACCGGGTCAACCTCGAGCGTGCGGTGACGCCGCAGACCCGGCTCGGCGGTCACATCGTGCAGGGGCACGTCGACGGCGTCGGCACCGTCCTCGCGCGCACGCCCAGTGAGCACTGGGAGGTGGTGGAGGTCTCGCTTCCGGCCGAGTTGACGAGGTACGTGGTGGAGAAGGGCTCGATCGCCGTCGACGGCGTCTCGCTCACGGTTGTCGACGTCGATGCCGACCGGTTCTCGGTGAGCCTGATCCCCGAGACCCTGTCCCGCACGACGCTCGGCCATCGCGAGGTCGGGGACCAGGTCAACCTGGAGGTCGACATCATCGCCAAGCACGTCGAGAAGCTGCTGGTCGGACAGGATCGGGCCGGACAGGATCGGGCTGGACAGGATCGGGCTGGACAGGATCGGGCTGGACAGGATCGGGCTGGACAGGATCGGGGGGACCGGTCATGACCTCGCCGACCCAGCACGGGCCGACCTCTTATGGGGGAGTGAAGCTCGACAGCGTCGAGCGGGCGATCGCCGACGTCGCGGCCGGGAAGGCGGTCGTGGTGGTCGACGACGAGGGCCGTGAGAACGAGGGCGACCTCATCTTCGCCGCCGCGAGGGCCACGCCGGAGCTGATGGCCTTCACCATCCGCCACTCCAGCGGCGTCATCTGCGTGCCGATGCCGGGCGACATGCTCGACCGGCTCGAGATCCCGCTGATGACTCCCCACAACCGGGACAAGCTCCGCACCGCCTACACCGTGAGCGTGGACGCGCGCGACGGCGTGACCACCGGCATCTCCGCCGCCGACCGCGCCCACACCGCCCGGACCCTCGCCGACAGCGCCACCGAGCCGTGGGAGCTGACCCGACCGGGCCACGTCTTCCCGCTGCGCTACCGCGAGGGCGGGGTGCTCGTACGCCGCGGCCACACCGAGGCCGCCGTCGACCTGGCCCGGCTGGCCGGGCTCACCCCGGCCGGCGTCCTCGTCGAGATCGTCAACGACGACGGCACCATGAAGCGCGCGCCCGAGCTGCGGGAGTTCGCCGACGAGCACGGACTGGCGATGATCTCCATCGAGGACCTCGTCCGCTACCGGCGTCGCACCGAGGTGCTCGTCGAGCGGCGCGCCGAGACCCGCCTCCCCACGGCGTACGGCGACTTCACGGCGTACGGCTACACGCTCGCCGACGACGCCTCGGAGCACGTCGCCCTGGTCCACGGGGACGTCTCCGGCGGCGAGGGCGTGCTCACCCGGGTGCACAGCGAGTGCCTCACGGGCGACGTCTTCGGCAGCCGGCGCTGCGACTGCGGCCCGCAGCTGGACGAGGCGATGGAGCGGATCGTGAAGGAGGGCCGCGGGATCGTCGTCTACCTGCGCGGCCACGAGGGCCGCGGGATCGGGCTGGTCGCGAAGCTGCAGGCCTACCAGCTGCAGGACGGCGGCCGCGACACGGTCGACGCCAACCTCGACCTCGGGCTGCCCGCCGACGCCCGCCACTACGGCGCGGCGAGCCAGATCCTGCGCGACCTCAGGGTCGCCTCGGTCCGGCTCCTCACCAACAACCCGGAGAAGGTCGAGCACCTCGAGGACTACGGCGTACCCGTCGCCGAGCGGGTCCCGCTCACCCCGCGGCCGAACGACCACAACCTCGCCTACCTGCTCACCAAGCGTGATCGGATGGGCCACGTCCTGCCCGACCTGGCGATTGCCGACCTCACCGAAGGAGCTGACCAGTGAGCGGATCCGGAGCCCCGAAGCCCGAGCCCGCCGACTGCCACGACCTCCGCGTCGCGGTGGTGGCCGCGAGCTGGCACGAGCAGGTCATGGACGGCCTGCTCGCCGGCGCCCGGCGGGCGTTCGACGACCACAAGGTCGAGGAGCCCGTCGTGGTCCGCGTACCGGGCACGTTCGAGCTCCCGGTCGCTGCGGCGACGCTGGCGAAGGGCGGGTACGACGCGATCGTGGCCCTCGGTGTCGTCATCCGCGGCGGCACGCCGCACTTCGACTACGTCTGCCGCGCGGCCACCGACGGCCTCAACCGGGTCGCGCTCGACCACCTCACCCCCGTCGGCTTCGGCGTACTCACCTGTGACGACGAGCAGCAGGCGCTCGACCGGGCCGGGCTCGAGGGATCGCACGAGGACAAGGGCTACGAGGCCGCCGCGGCCGCGCTCGCCACCGCCGTCGCACTGAGACGGGCCTCCCGGCCTTACTGACGCCGTGAATGCGGTGGCGGGCGCATGCCCGCGCCGCTACGTTGCGGCCCATGGGGACGACCACGTTCACGACGACGCTGCAGAAGCGCGGCCCCGCGGCCGCGGTGGTGCTCGACGACGACCAGGTGGCGACGGTCGGCGAAGGCGCGAAGACGTTCCCCGTCGTGGCCGCCATCAACGGCCACGCCGTGCGGCTGCGGGTCGCCCGGATGGGCGGGGAGTTCCTGATGGGGCTGAACAAGGCGGTTCGCGCTGAGGTCGGCGTCGAGGCCGGCGAGACCGTCGAGGTGTCCCTCGCCCTCGACCAGGCGCCTCGTGAGGTCGAGGTCCCGCCCGCGCTCGCCGCGGCCCTGGCGGCGGACCCGCCGGCCAAGGCGGCGTACGACGGGCTGGCGTTCACCCACCGCAAGGAGTTCGCCCGCTGGGTGGCGGAGGCGAAGAAGGACGAGACCAGGGATCGCCGCGTCGCCCAGGCGCTCGAGATGATCCGCGAAGGTCGCACGCGCTCCTGAGTTCTGGTGGAGAACCGATTGCGTATCGAATCGAACACGAGTACGATTAGTCTAAGGTTGTCGGGTGAGGTGTCGGCCTGATGCGCTGAGCAGGCGAGCAGCCGTCGAAGCCCCGACCGAGACGGATCGGTTTTGCAATAGTCCGCGCGGGCGCGGGCCTCCGTACGTCGCATGTCGAGTCTGCTTCTCCATGCGTCAGGAGGTGTGTCGTGGCCGCTGCGCTTATCGAGGCTGTGCACGCGGTGCGTGCGGCGCTGGCCGGGGTCCGCGACGCGCAGCCGGTCTATCTGCGTACCGGGGAGAAGGCAGAGGTGCTGCGCGAGCTGGTGGCCGCGGAGGCGGAGCTGGCGGCGCTGCGGCTGCGGGTGATGGCCTCGGCGGGTGATCTCGCGGAGCGCGACGGAGCTCGCGACGTCGCCGGCTGGCTGGCGGCGTCGCTGCCCGTGGACGGGCGAGCGGCCCGCAGCGACGGTCGCCTCGCGGAGGCCCTCGAGCGCTGGCTGCTGCTGTCCGAGGCGCTCGCCGAGGGGAGGGTCAGCCTCGAGCAGGCGCGGGTCATCGCCTCCGCACTCGACCGGGTGGCCGACACGCTCACGACCGCCCAGCGGGTCGAGGCGGAGGAGCTGATGGTGGCCGAGGCGAAGAGTCTCGACCCGCGGCGGCTGGCCGTGCTCGGCCGACGCCTCCAGGCCGTGGTCGGTCAGGATGACGGCGAGGCTGCGGAGGCGCTCCTGCTGGCCCAGGAGGAGCAGGACGCCGCGCGGCGTACGTCGCTCACGATCAGGCCGCAGGGCGACGGCACGACGCGGATCAGCGCGACGGTGCCCGACGCGGTCGGTGTCCGCCTGCGCACCTGCCTGGAGGCCTTCGCCCAGCCCCGCAAGCAGGCGCTCGAGGCCGACGGCCGGCGTGCGCCGTACGACCGGCTGCTCGGCCAGGCGCTCCGTGACCTGCTCGAGCGGCTCGACGTCGACCTCCTGCCACACCACGGCGGCGATGCGACCACCCTCTTCGTGATGATGACGCTCGACCAGCTGCGTGCCGAGCTCGCCACCGCCTCCCTCGGGCTCGGGGGGCGACGCCCTGACCGCGGCCGAGGCCCGCCGGCTGGCCTGCGAGGCCGGGATCATCCCGGTCGTCCTCGGCGGTGAGAGCGAGATCCTCGACGTCGGCCGCAAGGCGCGGCTCCACACGCCGGTGATGCGAAAGGCGATCCGGCTCCGTGACCGCACCTGCCGCGCGGAGGGGTGCGACGTGCTCGGCACCTGGGCCGACGTACACCACCTCGAAACCTGGTCCGAGGGCGGCGCGACCTCGATCGAGAACGGGATCTTGTTCTGCCGCTACCACCATCAGCGCATCCACGACCCTCGCTACCAGGCCGAGCGGCGACCCGACGGCCGCTACCGCATCATCCTGCGGACGTGAGCAGCGCTACGCTCGCCGGGTGGGGGATGAGCTGCGCTCACATGTCTCCGGGACCACGACCGTCCGCCCGGTCACCACCGAGACCTGGCCGGACCTCGTCCAGCTGTTCACAGCCCGCGGTGGCCCGCACTACTGCTTCTGCACGCCCTACCGGGTCACCGGTCGACGGCACGTCGACGCCGGCGAGCGCGAGGCAGTCCTGCGCGACCTGGTCGGGAGGGGTACGCCGGTCGGCGTGCTCGCCTACGACGGTGCGGAGCTCGTCGGCTGGTGCTCGGTGGCGCCCCGCGAGTCATACGCCCGGTTGGCGCGGTCGCGGACGATGCCGCGTGCGACGCCTCCGGAGTCACCGACCTGGACCGTGCTGTGCTTCTTCGTCCCGCGGGCGGCCCGCGGACGCGGCCTCACCCGTGTGCTGCTCGACGCGGCCGTCGACTACGCGCGGCACGAGGGTGCGAAGGTGATCGAGGGGTACCCGTTCGACACCGCCGGCATCTCGGCCACCCACCGCGGCCACTCGTCGGTGTTCGCCGCGGCCGGCTTCACCCCGGACGGGCGGCGCTGGGCGCGCACGCTGGACGCCCCAGCGCTCGACGGCGAGCTCCCGAACGCGCGCTGAGACCGATGCGAGCCGAGCCCGGCCTACGCCCTAGGCTTGTGGGCTGTGAAGACGTTCGACGAGCTCTGGGCCGAGCTGAGCGAGAAGGCCCGGACCCGACCCGCAGGATCCGGCACCGTCGCAGCCCTCGACGCCGGCATCCATGCGATCGGGAAGAAGCTGGTCGAGGAGGCCGCCGAGTCCTGGATGGCGGCCGAGTACGAAGGCAAGGAGGCGACGGCTGAGGAGATCTCCCAGCTGCTCTACCACGCCCAGGTGCTCATGCTCGCCAGCGGACTCGAGCTCGACGACGTCTACGCCCACCTCTGAGGAACCCCCGATGTCCACACCAGCAACCACGCTCACCGACGGCAGCACCGGGCTGCTCCGCATCGCCGTCCCCAACAAGGGATCGCTCTCCCAGGCTGCCTCCGAGATGCTCCGCGAGGCCGGCTACCGGCAGCGCGACGACGCCAAGCGCCTCACCCTCGTCGACGAGGAGAACGGCGTCGAGTTCTTCTACCTGCGGCCGCGCGACATCGCGCTGTACGTCGGCGAGGGCACCCTCGACGTCGGCATCACCGGCCGCGACCTGCTCCACGACTCCGGCGCGAAGGCCGACGAGGTGCTCCGGCTCGGCTTCGGCCGCAGCCGGTTCCGCTTCGCCGGCCCGGCGGGCGCGTTCACCGACCTCGAGCAGCTGCGGGGCAGACGCGTCGCGACGTCGTACGTCGGCATCGTGCAGTCGTTCCTCGAGGCCCACGGCATCGACGCGACGGTCACCCGGCTCGACGGCGCCGTCGAGACCAGCATCCAGCTGGGGGTGGCCGACGTGATCGCGGACGTCGTCGAGACCGGCTCGACGCTGCGGGCGGCCGGGCTGGAGACGTTCGGCGACACGATCCTGGACTCCGAGGCGGTCGTGATCACGCGCACCGGCCAGGCGATGCCTGCGGAGTTCGAGACCTTCCGGCGCCGCCTCGAGGGCGTCATGGTCGCGCGGGCCTACGTGATGATGGACTACGACATCCGTGCGCAGGACGTCCCGGCCGCCACCGAGCTCGCCCCCGGGCTCGAGGGGCCGACGGTGAGCCCGCTCCACCGCGAGGGCTGGGTCGCCGTACGCGTCATGGTTCCGCGCGAGGGCTCGCAGAAGCTGATGGACGATCTGTACGCCCTGGGCGCGCGGGCCATCCTCCTCACCGACATCCATGCCTGCCGCCTCTGAGCCCGCGGTGGGGCCGGCGCTGCCGGACCTGCCGCACACCTGGCGACCCCTCGGGCCCCGGGTGATGGCCATCGTGCTCATCCTCGGGCTCGCCGCCGTGTGCGCGGTGAGCTGGATCGGCTTCGACGACGAGACGCGGTCGAGGTTCACGAGCCTCGAGCTCGGCACTCTCGGCTTCTTCGGCGTCCTCATCCTGGTCTGCGTCCACGCGCTCACCCGCTCGCGTGTCGAGGCCCGCCCTGACCACCTCATCATCGTCAACGGCTACCGCCGCCGCGACCTCGCCTGGGCGCAGGTCGTGTCCGTGAACCTCCCGCCCGGCGCCCCCTGGGTCAACCTCGACCTCGCGGACGGCACCAACGTGCCCGCCATGGGAATCCAGGCCTCCGACGGCGCTCGCGCCCGTACGGCGGCCCGGCAGCTGCGCCAGCTCGCCGCCGACCTCGCCCGTTGAGCCGCCGGTCCCGGCGCCAAAGATGGCGACTCGACCGACCAAAGCTGGCGACTCGACGCTAGAGGGCGCGGATGCCCCACCCGACCTCGATCGTCTCGCCGGGCCCGAGGGCGAGCAGGTCCGCACCGGAGTTGAAGGCGTCCGGGGGAGCGGTCATGGGCTCGACGGCGACGACCTGGCGGGCGTTGGGGCGGTCATCGGCGGTGTAGACCATGAGCCAGCGGTGCCGCCAGTCCACCCACAGGGCGACCCCGCCCGACGGCCCACGCAGCGTCACGGTCGCGATCCCGTCTGCGTCGCGCTCGAGGTCACCGAACGCGTGGTCGAGCACGACGGGTCCGATGGGCCGAGCCTCGCGGAAGTCGTAGCCGGTGCCGCCGACGTCCTCGTGCTCCGTCGGCAGCTTGCGCTCCGGGTCGCTCAGCAGGCGGGTGGCCGCCGGGAGCTCGAGCGTCCAGTCGTCGACCGGCGCGGCGCCGGCGGTGAGGTAGGGGTGGGCACCCGAGGCGTACGGCGCCGCCGACGCCGCCAGGTTGGTCGCGCTCTGCGTCACGGTCAGCCCGTCCGGCCCGACGGCGTACGTCACCCGGAGGTCGAGTGTCCACGGGTAGCCGGTCTGCGCCATCAGCCGGTAGCCGAGCGTCACCGTGTCGGCGGCGACCGAGACGGGTGACCAGGCCGTCCAGCGGACCAGGCCGTGGGAGGCGTTCCGCCGCCCCGGTTCGCTCAGCGGCAGCTGCTGCGTGGCGCCGGCGAAGGTGTAGCGGCCGTCGCGGATGCGGTTCGGCCACGGGACGAGCAGCTGCCCGGCGCCGCCGCTCGGCATCGCGTCCTCCGCGAAGCCGGCGAGCAGCGGCCGCCCGTCGTGGGACAGCGCGCGCAGGGACCCGCCGCCCTCGGTGATCGTCGCGACGTACCCGCCGCCGGTGATGTCGTACTGGTCCCCGCTCGGTGCAACCACGCCGTCACCCTAGCCAGGTCACGGCTGAGGATCGGACCAGGTCACGGACGTCGGGCGTCCGACGCCCCGGCCGCCCCGTCGGTGTCGACCCCGCCGGTGTCGATGAGGAGGTCCGCCCGCTCGCGCGTGCGCTCCCGCACGAACAGCTCGGTCTCGGCCCGCGCCCAGGCGTCCCAGTGCGGCGCGAAGGCCTCGCCGTCGCGGGCGATGCCACGCGTACGCCGCAGGGCGTACGGCGCGTCGACCCAGGCGAGCACGGTCCGCAGCCGGTCGTACGCCGACGCGCCGCTGCCCACGCCCTCGACGACGAGCAGCGGGGCCGGCGGGACGGTGACGGTCCCGGCGTACGCGTGGGCGTGCCAGTCGTAGCGGCAGTACCGGCCGGGCCGCGCCTCGGCGAGGGGGAGCAGCAGCGTCGCCAGCTGCTCGTCCACGCGCGGCAGGCCGTCCCAGCCGTCGTACAGGTCGTCCATGTGCACCACCGTCGCCCCCGACAGCGCGGCGACCTCGCCGGCCAGCGTCGTCTTGCCGGAGCCCGCAGGGCCGTCGATGCAGACGAGCCGGCCGCCGCCGAGCGTCGCCGGGCGCGCGAGGGCCAGTGCGAGCAGATCCTCCGCAGCGCCCATCCGGTCAGGAGATGCCGTGCTTCTTGAGGATCGCGTTGATGTCGTCGAGGTCGTCGCCGAGCGTGTCCGACAGGCCCCCGTCGCCACGTCCCGTCCGCGCCTTGGGGAGCTCGCCGGGACCCGCCTTCCGCGCGACGGCGCCGTCGGCGGACTTCCGCTCGTTGGGCAGCTTGGCGGAGACGAAGAGCAGCAGGAAGGCCACCCCGGCGACGACGATGCCGACCCAGACGGTCGGGCTGAAGACGAGGCCGACCGCCCAGTCGCCGACGGAGTCCGCGATCCGGCCGAGCAGGCGGAGGGTATGGGTGAGATAGGCGGCGATGGGGAGGAGCGTGATCCCGACACCACGCACGCCCGAGGCCACGCCGCGGCGACGGAAGGCGAACCAGGTCCACAGGCCCGCCACGACCGTCAGAGCAAGGGCGAGAGCACCCCACGACGCGTTGTCCATGTGTCCAATGTCCCACACGACGAAAGCGCCGGCGTCCCCCGAGCGGAAGGACGCCGGCGCCGTACGCCGGAGGGCGGTGCGGGCTACTTGCCCACGGCCGAGCCGGTGGCCACGTCGTTGAACTCGTCGGTGAAGTAGTCGTCCAGCTTCACCTTCTCCGGGATCGCCTTGGCCTCGGCGAAGGCGTCGGCCATCTTCTGCTCCGAGGCGATGACCGAGGAGTCGATCGGTACCGTCTTGACCGGCCGGATGCGAGTGGCGTGCTCCGAGATCTTCACCGGCAGGCCGGTGCCCTCCGACCAGACCTTCGACCACGCCGTGCGGTTCGCCGGCTTCCCCGACCAGACCTGTGCCTTCTGGATCCGGGTGAGGTAGTCGGAGAGCGCAGCCTTGGTCGCCTTGTCGTCGATCGCGTCGTCCGAGGCCGCCTGGAAGGTGAGGCCGTTCATGACGCCGTTGTTGCCGTCGACGAGAAGCCTTGCGCCGTCCTCGACCTCCGCCTGGGAGGTGTAGGGCTCCCAGATCGCCCAGGCGTCGAGCCGGCCGTTGGTGAACGCCGCGAGGGCATCGGCGGGCTGGAGGTTCGCGACCTTGATGTCGGACAGTGACAGGCCTGCCTTCTGGAGCTGGCCGAGCAGGTTGTAGTTCGCCGAGCTGCCGTTCGCCACCCCGACCGTCTTGCCCTTGAGCTGCGAGACCGACGTGATCGGGGAGCCCTTCGGGACGATGATCGTGTCGCCCGAGCCGGTGTAGTTCGCGGCGGCGACGACCTTGAAGCTGCTGCCGGACGCGGCCGCGAAGATCGGCGGGGTGTTGCCGACCATGCCGACGTCGATCGAGCCCGCCTCGAGGGCCTCGAGCATCGGCGGTCCGGAGGTGAACTCCGACCACTTGATCGTGTACGGCGTGTCGTCGAGCCCCGCGGCCTTCAGCAGCGCCTGGGCGCTCGTGCCCTTCTGGTCGCCGACCCGGAGGGTGACCTTGCTCAGGTCGACCTTGCCGTCGACGACCGCGTCGGCGTTCGGCGAGGACGAGCCGCCGCCGCAGGCGCTGAGCAGGCCGGCCACGGCGAGGACGGACGCGAGGATGCCGGCGCGGCGTCGGCCGCGCTCCCAGAGGTGTTTCATGGATCTCCTGTTTCTCGGGATTGAGGGCCCGTGCGGGCGCTCAGGCGGTCCCGGACGGGCGGTGGAGCTCACCGGTCACGGGGTCGCGGTTGGGATTGGGCTCCAGCGGGCGTACGCCGAGGGTCGCCAGGACCTCCTCGCGCACCGAGGCGATCTCGTGCCGCTCGGGCGACCGGTCGCTGCGGGGCAGATCGACCTGCCACGAGCCCGCGACCTTCCCCGCGTCGAGGACGACGAGCCGGTCCGCGAGCGCGAGCGCCTCGTCGACGTCGTGGGTCACGATCAGCACCGCCATCGAGTGGCGCCGCCATAGGTCGATCACGAGCCGGTGCATCTCGATCCGGGTCAGCGCGTCGAGCGCGCTGAACGGCTCGTCGAGGAGCAGCAGGTCCGGGTTGCGGACCAGTGCGCGGGCGAGCGAGACCCGCTGGGCCTGGCCGCCGGAGAGCTGTAGCGGCCAGGCGTCGGCCTTCTCCGTGAGGCCGACCTCGGCGAGCGCCCGCTCGGCGAGGTCGTGCCGCTGCTTGCGCTCGGGGCTGTTGAGGAGGTTGAGTGCCACGTTCTCACGCACCCGGTGCCAGGGGAGGAGCCTCGGCTCCTGGAACGCGACGGAGGTACGCCCGTCGATCTCGATCTCGCCGGCCGGGACCGGGTCGAGTCGGGCGAGCCCGCGCAGCAGCGTCGACTTGCCGCAGCCGCTGCGCCCCAGGAGCGCGATGAACTCACCGGCGCGGATGTCGAGGTCGATGCCGCGCAGGACGACGTTGTCGCCGAAGGCGCGGTGGTGGCCACGCACGCGGGCGACGTACTCGTCGCTCCCCTCGCGCCGGTCCGCAGGGCTGGTGGTCAGGAGCGCCATGCCAGGGCCTTCCTCTCGATCAGGCGGACGACGGCGTCGGTAGCCAGCCCGAGGATCATGTAGACGACGAGTCCGACGACGATCCGGTCGGTCAGCAGGAACTCCCTGGCGTCGTTGATCATCTTCCCGATGCCGTCGTCGGCGGCCATCTGCTCGGCGACGATCAGCGTCAGCCAGGCGACGCCGATGCTCTGCCGCAGACCGGTGAGCGCGTGGGGGAGAGCGCCGGGAAGGACGACGTGGCGGATCCGCTGTGGCCAGGTGAGGTGCATCGCCTTCGCGGCCTCGAGCATCTTCCGGTCGATGTTGCGGATCCCGGAGAAGGTGTTGAGGTACAGCGGGAAGATCGCCCCGAAGGCGACCAGGGTGATCTTGGGCGCCTCCCCGATGCCCATCCAGATGATGAAGAGCGGCACGAGGCCGAAGTGCGGCAGCATGCGCAGCATCTGCAGGGGCGGGTCGACGGCGAGCTCGCCGAGCTTGCTCAGGCCGGCGAGGACCGCGAGGACGACGGCGATGGCGGCGCCGACTGCGAAACCGGTGAGCGCGCGCTGCGTCGACACCAGGGTCGCGTGGCCCAGTGTGCCGTCGCGCGCCAGGTCGATGGCCGTGGAGAGCACCTTGCTCGGAGCAGCCAGCTTCTTCTCGGGGAGGACGCCCGTGGTGCTGGCGAGCTGCCAGAGGGCGACGAGGACGACAGGGGACACCCAGCGGGCGAGGTGGCGGCCCAGTCCGCGGGCGTGGTCAGCACGCCGGAAGCGTGGGGGCCGCGGTCGGGTCGCCTCCTCCAACGCTGTCAGAGTCGGTGTGGCAGTGGACATGGCATCCATGTGTACGGGAGCGGATCGATTAAAGCAACTAACACGCTCAACATAGTGACCAAAGCATCTCTGTGCGTGATTTCTCGTCAGCTGGGAGCGGGCGGGTTCAATGGGCGGCGTGAACGAGAACCCGACGAACGACAGGCGCCTGCTCGGCCCCGGCTTCCCCGGCGACGACGGCTCGGTCGACCCGGCAGTCGCTGCGGCGCTGACGGCCCACCGCGACGGCACGCGCGGCTACGTGGACGCCCTCTCGACGCTCCTCGACTCCCGCGTGCTCGTGCCCGTGGTGGCGACGCTCGGCGAGGTCGAGTACGACGCCGACGGGCTCGCCCACGACAAGACCTCCGACATGGCGACCGTCCTGCTCACCGGCGCGGACGGCCGCCAGGCGCTGCTCGCCTTCACCTCGACGACCGGCCTGCATGCGTGGCGGGCTGATGCCAGGCCGGTACCAGTGACGTTCCGGGACGCTGCCAGGGCAGCGACGCACGACGGCGCGGACGCGCTGGTGCTCGACGTCGCCGGGCCGGCGACGTTCGTCGTCGAGGGTGCCGACCTTCGTGCGGCCGCCGCCGGCTACCGGCTCGCCCTCGTGGGTGACCGGTCTGCGTGGGTGTCCGCGGATGCTGGATGAGGATTGGGACCGGTCCGGAATGTTCGGGTAGTCTTCGGTGTTGACCGATCCGTCGGCGTACGCCCTCCTCCGAGGGATGCGTCGGCAGATCCGACAAGCGGAGATCAGGCAACACGCTCTCCCACCCGCATCGACCGCCCAGAGATAGAGCGCAACACCACAGGTCGTCGGGTCCGGTCCCGAGACGTTCCAACCAGTGAGCTGGGCGGCGCGTCCCGGTGGTGCGAGCCCCCTGCGGGCGAGCGTCCCGACTGGCTTCCGCTTGCAACAGCGGAAGCCTTCTTCGTTTCGGGGGCCAGGGCGAGAGCCTCTGGGGCCCCGGGGCGACGAGGAGTCCGGACCACAACCACTGGAGGACACATCAGCACCGAGCTTCGTATCAACGACCGGATCCGGGTACCCGAGGTCCGCCTCGTTGGTCCCAATGGAGAGACCGTCGGCATCGTGCCGACGGCCGATGCGCTACGCCTCGCGCAGGAGGCCGACCTCGACCTGGTCGAGATCGCCCCTCAGGGCAAGCCCCCGGTCTGCAAGCTCATGGACTACGGGAAGTTCAAGTACGAGAACGCCCAGAAGGCTCGCGAGGCCCGCCGGAACCAGACGAACGTCATCATCAAGGAGATGAAGCTTCGTCCCAAGATCGACCAGCACGACTACGAGACCAAGAAGGGTCACGTCGTGCGGTTCCTCAACGCCGGCGACAAGGTGAAGATCACGATCATGTTCCGCGGTCGTGAGCAGCACCGTCCTGAGCTGGGCTTCCGCCTCCTGCAGAGGCTGGCCGAGGACGTGTCCGACCTCGGCTTCGTGGAGTCCGCCCCCAAGCAGGACGGCCGCAACATGATCATGGTCCTCGGCCCGCACAAGAAGAAGGCGGACGCCAAGGCGCAGGCCAAGGTCGCCAAGGAGACCAAGGCCGCCGAGAGGGCGGCCGAGGAGGCCGAGGAGAAGGCCGAGCGCACCGCCGCCAACGCCGCGCGGAGCACCCAGCAGCCGAAGGAGCGCCGACGCTCCGAGAACCTCGACGCCGACATCGACCTCTGAGCCGGCCCCGAGCACACCCGCGTTTCAGCACGAAAGAGAGAGACACATGCCGAAGAACAAGCCGCACTCCGGTGCGAGCAAGCGATTCAAGGTGACGAAGTCCGGGAAGATCATGCGCCTGCAGGCGGGTCGCAAGTCCGGCGCCGCGTTCGCCTCCGCGCCGACCACCGGCAGCCGCAAGAAGCACCGCCGCAACGCGGGCATGGTCGAGCTCGAGAAGGCCGACGTGAAGCGCGCCAAGAAGCTGCTCGGCAACTGAGACCCACCCCGGACCTGAAGGAGTTCTGACATGGCACGCGTCAAGCGCGCAGTGAACGCGGCGAAGAAGCGCCGCACCACCCTCGAGCGGGCCAGCGGCTACCGTGGCCAGCGCTCGCGCCTCTACCGCAAGGCGAAGGAGCAGGTCACCCACTCGCTCGTCTACGCCTACAACGACCGGCGCAAGAACAAGGGCAACTTCCGTCGCCTGTGGATCCAGCGCATCAACGCCGCCGCGCGTGCGCAGGGCATGACCTACAACCGCTTCATCCAGGGTCTCAACCTGGCCGGCGTCGAGGTCGACCGCAAGATCCTCGCCGACCTGGCCGTCAACGACGTGGCCGCGTTCAACGCGCTCGTCGAGCAGGCCAAGGCCGCCCTCCCCGAGGACGTCAACGCCCCGGTCAGCGCCTGACCGCATGCGCGCACCCCTGACCGCGGGCAACGCTCGCGTGAAGGACGCCCGGAAGTTGAGCCGCCGCTCGGTCCGCACCGAGCGGCGGCTCTTCCTTGCCGACGGCCCGAAGGCCGTCGAGGGCGCTCTCGGAGTGCCCGACTGCGTGGTCGAGGTCTTCGCCACGCCCGCCGCCGCGGAGTACGCCGGCCTGCTCTCCACGGCCCCGGTCACCCTGGTCGACGACCGAGCCCTCGCCTCGCTCTCCGACTCCGTCACCCCGGCCGGCATCGTGGCCGTCTGCCGCTTTCTCGACGTGCCCCTCCAGAGCCTGTTGAGTCGGGGGTCCGGACCCGTCGAGTCGGGGGTCGCGACCGGTCGAGTCGGGGGTTCTGGTCGGCTGCTCGCCATCTGCGCCGACGTACGCGACCCCGGCAACGCCGGCACCGTGATCCGCTGCGCGGACGCGGCCGGCGCCGACGGCGTCGTCCTCGCCGGTGACTCGGTCGACCTCTACAACCCGAAGACCGTCCGGGCGAGCGTCGGCTCGGCCTTCCACCTGCCGGTGGCTGTCGAGCGGGACGCGACCCTCGCCGTACGCGCCGCCCGGTCGGCCGGCCTCACCGTCCTCGCCGCCGACATGCACGGCGATGTGGACCTCTTCGACGCCGACGAGGTGCTCGCCCGGCCCACCGCCTGGCTGTTCGGCAACGAGGCCTGGGGCCTGCCCGCCGAGCTCACCGCGCTCGCCGACCACGTGGTCAGCATCCCGATCTTCGGCCGCGCCGAGTCGCTCAACCTGTCCACGGCGGCGGCCGTCTGCCTCTACGCGAGCGCTCGCGTCCGACACTGAGGTCACGACCCCCGACTCGACGGGTCACAAGCCCCGACTCAACGGGTCACAAGCCCCGACTCGACGGGTCAGAACCCCCGACTCGACGTGGCGTGGGGGTGCGGCCTCTAAGGTGAGCGACGTGGACGCCCGTGATCTCGCCGACGCCCTGCCAGACGGGGTGGTCGTGGCCGACGGCGACGGGCGGGTCAGGCTCGTCTCCGCGGTCGCGGCGCGGATGCTCGACGTGGACGCCGACGAGTCCGTGGGGCAGCCGCTGGCCGGCGTACTCGCCCTCCAGGACACCGAGGGGCGCAGCTGGACCGACGCCAACCGTCCGTACGACGTCCTGGCGACCGTCACCGGCGTGCCGGAGCAGTCCTGGCTGCTGCCCGACGGCACGGAGGTCCTGGTGGCGGCCAGGATCCACCGCCCCGCGCTCGAGGCGCCGGTCGAGCAGGTCGCTGTCACGATCCGCTCCGGCCGCGGCCGGGCACGGCTGGACCGGGAGCGCTCGGACCTCGTCGCGACGGTCGCCCACGAGCTGCGCAGCCCGCTGACCGGGGTGAAGGGCTTCGTCCAGGCGATGCTCAACCGCTGGGACAAGCTCAACGACGAGCAGAAGAAGCTGATGCTGACCACGGTGAGCTCCGACTCCGACAGGCTCAGCCGGCTGATCGCCGAGCTCCTCGACGTCGCCCGGATCGACACCGGTCGGTTGCAGCTCTACCCGCGCCCGAGCGACGCGACCACTCTCGTCGCGCGGGTCGTCGACTCGGTGGGCTCGGCCACCGCCCGCACGATCACGCTCGTAGCCCCCGCCGAGCACCTCGAGGTCTGGGCCGACCCCGACAAGTTCACCCAGGTCGTCACGAACCTGGTCGAGAACGCCGTACGCCACGGCGACGGCGACGTCACCGTCACGCTGTCGCCCGAGGGCGGCGAGGTCCCGCACGTGAGGCTCACCGTCGACGACCAGGGCGCGGGGATCCCCACGGACCTGCGCAAGCGGGTCTTCACGAAGTTCTGGAAGGGCGGCGCGCGCGGCGGCTCGGGCCTCGGGCTCTACATCGTGGGCGGCCTCACCAAGGCGCACGGAGGCACCGTCACCATCGACGAGGCTCCCGGAGGCGGCGCCCGGATCGCGGTCAGCTGGCCGGCCGAGGACTGGCGACCGGAGTGAGGGTGTCGGATCCCCGGATCGCGGAGTCCGCGACTCCCTGACCGCTTCGAAAAGGGCCCGCCCTACGCCGCTGACCTGCACGCCCGCGCGTCGCAGGATGAGGGGACAGCGAGCGAAGGCGGTGGACGCATGAGCAGTGCGGTTGCTGAGGACACGCAGGCGGAGGCCGAGGAGGCCCCGGTCCACATCCTCTGGATGAACGGGGGGTTGTCGTGCGACGGTGACTCGGTCGCCCTCACGGCGGCGACGCAGCCCAGCATCGAGGAGATCGTCCTCGGGGCGCTCCCGGGGCTGCCGAAGATCGCGGTGCACTGGCCGCTGATCGACTTCGAGTGCGGGCCCGAGCAGGGCGCCGACAACTTCATCGAGTGGTGGCACAAGGCCGACCGTGGCGAGCTCGAGCCGTTCGTGCTCGTCGTCGAAGGGTCGATCCCCAACGAGGCCATCAAGGACGAGGGCTACTGGGCGGCGTTCGGCAACGACCCGATGACCGGCCAGCCGATGACGACCGCGGAGTGGCTGGACCGGCTCGCGCCGAAGGCGACCGCCGTGATCGCGGTCGGCACCTGCGCGACGTACGGCGGGATCCACGCCATGTCCGGCAACCCGACCGGCGCGATGGGCGTGCCCGACTACCTCGGCTGGGACTGGAAGAGCAAGGCAGGGCTGCCGATCGTCTGCGTGCCCGGCTGCCCGATCCACCCCGACAACCTGTCGGAGACGATCACCTACCTGCTCTACCAGGTCGCCGGCCAGGCGCCGATGATCCCGCTCGACGAGGCGCTGCGGCCGCGGTGGCTCTTCGAGAACACCGTCCACGAGGGCTGCGACCGGGCCGGCTACTACGAGCAGGGCGACTTCGCGACGGAGTACGGCTCCAGGAAGTGCATCGTCAAGCTCGGCTGCTGGGGCCCTGTGGTGAAGTGCAACGTCCCCAAGCGCGGCTGGATCAACGGGATCGGCGGCTGCCCGAACGTGGGCGGCATCTGCATCGGCTGCACGATGCCCGGCTTCCCCGACAAGTTCATGCCGTTCATGGACGAGCCGCCCGGCGGCAAGCTCTCCAGCACGGCCAGCACGATCTACGGCACCGCCATCCGCCGGCTGCGTGCCATCACGGAGGACACCCTCGACAAGGAGCCCAGGTGGCGGAGCAAGGGCCCGCTCAAGACCGGGTTCCAGAAGACCTGGTGATCGGAGCGATGACGCCATGACGATGACAGAGTCCCGCACGACCTCCCACCTCGACACCGACGTTGTCGAGATGGCCTGGGACCCCATCACCCGGATCGTCGGGAGCCTGGGGATCTACGCGAGCATCGACTTCAAGCAGAAGGAGGTGCGTGAGTGCCACAGCACGTCGTCGATCTTCCGCGGCTACAGCCTGTTCATGAAGGGCAAGGACCCGCGCGACGCGCACTTCATCACCAGCCGCATCTGCGGCATCTGCGGTGACAACCACGCGACCTGCTCGGTCTACAACCAGAACATGGCGTACGGCGTCGCGCCGCCGCACCTCGGCGAGTGGATCATCAACCTCGGCGAGGCCGCGGAGTACATGTTCGATCACAACATCTTCCAGGAGAACCTGGTCGGGGTGGACTACTGCGAGCGGATGGTCAAGGAGACCAACCCCGGAGTACTCGACCGGGCGAACCAGACCGAGGCGCCCCACGCCGCCGACCACGGCTACCGGACGATCGGCGACATCATGCGGGCGCTCAACCCGATCGAGGGGGAGTTCTACCGCGAGGCGCTCGCGGTCAGCCGCTACACCCGCGAGATGTTCTGCCTCATGGAGGGGCGGCACGTGCACCCGTCCACGCTCTACCCCGGCGGCGTCGGTACGACGGCGACGATCCAGCTCTTCACCGACTACCTGACCCGGCTGATGCGGTACGTCGAGTTCATGAAGAAGGTCGTGCCGCTCCACGACGACCTGTTCGACTTCTTCTACGAGGCGCTGCCCGGCTACGAGCACGTCGGCGAGCGGCGGATCCTGCTCGGCTGCTGGGGGAGCCTGAACGACCCGGCGTACTGCGACTTCAAGTACGAGACCATGTCCGACTGGGGCCGGAAGATGTTCGTGACGCCGGGCGTCGTGGTCGACGGGAAGCTGGTCACCAACGACCTCGTCGACATCAACCTCGGCATCCGGATCCTGCTCGGCCACTCCTACTACGAGGACTGGGTGAAGTCCGGCCGCGAGGTCTTCGTGACCAAGGACCCGCTCGGCAACGACGTCGACGAGCGGCATCCGTGGAACCAGCACACGATCCCCAAGCCGGCGAAGCGGGACTGGGACAACGCCTACTCGTGGACGATGTCGCCGCGCTGGTTCGACGGCAAGGACCACCTCGCGCTCGACACCGGGGGCGGGCCGATCGCCCGGCTCTGGTCGACCGCGCTCTCCGGACTGGTCGACGTCGGCTACGTCAAGGCGACCGGCCAGAGCGTGCTGATCAACCTTCCGCGGACCGCGCTCAAGCCCGAGGTCACCTTCGAGTGGAAGATCCCGAGCTGGTCGAACGCGCTGGAGCGCAACCGGGCGCGCACCTACTTCCAGGCGTACGCCGCCGCGCTGGCGCTCCACTTCGCCGAGAAGGCGATGGCGGAGGTCAGGGCCGGCCACAGCGACACCTGGACCAAGTTCGAGGTGCCGGACGAGGCCGTCTCGTGCGGCTTCACCGAGGCCGTCCGCGGCGTGCTGTCGCACCACATGGTCATCAAGGACGGGAAGATCGCGAACTACCACCCCTACCCGCCGACCCCGTGGAACGGCAGCGTCCGCGACACCTACGGCACGCCCGGGCCGTACGAGGACGCGGTGCAGAACACGCCGATCTTCGAGGAGAACCCGCCCGACTCGTTCAAGGGCATCGACATCATGCGCGCGGTGCGGAGCTTCGATCCCTGCCTGCCGTGCGGCGTGCACATGTTCACCGGCGGCGGCAGGACCGCGAAGAAGATCGTCGAGCACCTGCACACGCCGTCCGTGCCGGTGAAGCCGTACTGAGCCGGCCCGGAAATTGGACCAGGAGAGGTGGACCGGAGCGCTGATGCACGAGCTGTCCCTGACCGAGAGCCTGGTCGACGTGGTGGAGGAGCGGCTGGCCGGCGACCTCGCCGGCCGCACCGTGGTCACCGTCCACCTCCGGGTCGGCCGGGAGGCGGGCGTGATGGCCGACGCGATGGCGTTCTGCTGGGACGTCGTCACCGCGGCCACCCCGCTCGCGGGATCGCGGCTCGAGATCGAGGAGACGGCGGGGGACGAGCTCGCGCTGGCCTCGGTCGAGCTGCTGAAGGAGGAGTCCGGTGTGTGACACCTGCGGATGCGGCGACACCGCCACGATCGGGACCCTGACCGGGGGCACGGTCGAGACGGTCGCCGTCGAGGAGCGCCTGCTGGCGAAGAACGACGACCTCGCCGCTCACGTGCGCGCCTCGCTCGACGAGCGCGGGATCGTGGCGCTGAACCTGATGAGCTCGCCCGGCGCGGGCAAGACCTCGCTGCTGGAACGCACGATCGCCGAGCTGGACGCGTCGGTCTGCGTGATCGAGGGCGACCAGGAGACGTCGTACGACGCCGACCGGATCCGCGCCGCCGGCGCCCGCGCCGTGCAGGTCAACACCGGCGCCGGCTGCCACCTCGACGCCCGGATGGTCCACGACGCGCTGCACGAGCTCGACCCGCTGCCGGGGTCGCTCCTCGTCGTCGAGAACGTCGGCAACCTGGTCTGCCCGGCGCTCTTCGACGTCGGCGAGCACGCCAAGGTGGTGGTCATCTCGGTGACCGAGGGCGACGACAAGCCGCTGAAGTACCCGCACATGTTCGCCGCGGCCGACCTCGTCGTCGTCAACAAGACCGACCTGCTGCCCTACGTCGACCTCGACCTCGACCGCCTCAGCGCGCAGGCCCGCGCGGTGCGCCCGGGTGTCGAGGTCCTGCCGCTGTCGGTGCGGACGGGCGAGGGGATGGACCGCTGGTACGAGTGGATCGCCGCGACGGGTTCGGCGTACGGAGGGGAGGTGCGCGATGCCAGGGTCGACACAGTCCGTGCGTGAGGCGAGCGAGCGGATCGGGACGCTCCTCGAGGAGCTGGAGCAGTCTGCGCCGCAGCCGGTCACGGAGCGGGTGGGCGAGCTGCTGCGCTCGGTGATGGCGCTGTACGGCGAAGGGCTCGGCCGTGTGCTCGAGCTGGAGCCCGAGCTCGCTCGGAGCCTCGCCGCCGACGAGGTGGTCGGCGGGCTGCTGGTGCTGCACGACCTCCACCCCGACGACGTCGACACCCGCGTCCAGCGGGCGCTCGACGGCGTACGCCCCTATCTCGGCTCGCACGCCGGCGGGGTGACGTACGACGGCGTCGACGCCGCGGGGGTGGCCCACCTGCGGCTCGAGGGCAGCTGCGACGGGTGCCCCTCCTCGGCGGTCACCGTACGGAACGCGATCGAGGAGGCGATCCTCGCCGCCGCACCCGACGTCGTACGCGTGGAGACCGAGGGTGTCGTCGAGCCGGCCCCGCCCGGCGAGCCGCAGCTGCTCCAGATCGGGCGCTACCGGCCCGAGGACTGCCCTGTTCCTGTCGACACGGTCCCGGCGTCATGACCAGCCCGGCCGGCCTCTCCGCGCTGCGGCGGCTCCAGTCGCCACCGCAGCGCTCACCTGCGGCGGGAGCGGAGACGGAGGAGCGCTGCGAGTTCTGCAGCGCTCCGGTCGACGAGCGGCACGGCCACGTCGCCGACGTCGTCGACCACCGGCTGCTCTGCGTCTGCCGGCCGTGTTATCTGCTGTTCGCGCCGCGCGGGGCGGGCGGCGGGCGGTACCGCGGCGTCGGCGAGGCCGTGCGCCGGGTCGGCGACCTGCGGCTCGACGAGGCCACCTGGGACCTGCTGAAGATCCCCGTCGACCTGGCCTTCTTCTTCACCCAAGACGGCGCGACCCACGCCTTTTACCCGAGTCCCGCTGGCGCCACCGAGTCCGAGCTCGACCTCGCCGCCTGGTCCACGATCACCGCCGACAACCCCGCCCTCGCCACCCTCGAGCCGGACGTCGAGGCCGCGCTGCTGCGCCGGCGGGACAGCGGGTTCGGCTGCCACCTGGTGCCGATCGACCTCTGCTACGAGCTCGTCGGCGTCGTACGCCGGCACTGGACCGGCCTCGCCGGCGGTCCCGCGGTCTGGGCGGCGATCGAGGAGTTCTTCGACCGGCTCGACGCCCGGGCGGTGCCCGCATGAGTACGGCGGTGCTGGCATGACACGGGGCGGCCCGGCGCCCGCGTCCGCCGCGCCGGACCTCGAGGTGGCCTGCGAGGGCGTCGCCGCCGAGCCGTACGCCGCCGGCCCCGTCGTACGCCTGCGGATGCGGCTCACCGAGCACGCCGGCGTTCGCATCCACGCACTGGCGCTGCGCTGCCAGATCCGGGTCGAGCCGCTCAAGCGGAGCTACTCCGACGAGGAGGCGGGCCGGGTCGTCGACCTGTTCGGCGAGCGGTCGCGGTGGGGGAGCAGCATGCACGCGCTCCAGCTGGCGTTCTGGTCGCAGGTGCTGCCCGGCTTCGCCGGCGGGACGACGTTCGACCTCGACCTCCCGCTGTCGTACGACGTCGAGGTGGCCGCCCACAAGTACCTCACCGCGCTCGGCGAGGGCGCCGCCCCGCTCCTGCTGCTCTTCAGCGGGCAGGCGTTCACGCAGGGGCCTGGCGGCGTCGCCGTCCAGCCGCTGCCGTGGCACACCGAGACCACCGCCCGGCTGCCGATCGCGGTGTGGCGGGAGGCGATGGACGCGCACTACCCCGGCCAGGCGTGGCTGCGGGTCTCGCGAGATACCTACGACCGGCTCGCCGCCCGGCGCAGCGAGCTCGGGCTCGTCGGCTGGGACGCGCTGCTCGGCGGGCTCCTGGAGGAGCGATGAGCCTTGACGCCGCCCGGCGGCTGGCCGACACCGTGCTCTACGAGGGCTACGTGCTCTACCCCTACCGCGCCAGTGCGGCGAAGAACCGGGTTCGGTGGCAGTGGGGCGTGCTCATGCCGCCCGCGGTGGCGGAGGCCGACCCGAGCGAGCGGTCCGGCAACCGCACCGACCTGCTCGTCGACGGACCTGCCCGGTCGCTGCGGGTGACGGTCCGGTTCCTGCAGGTCCAGCGGCGCACCGTCGAGGACGCGTTCGGCGCGCCCGTCGAGCGGCTGGAGACCCGTGAGGCCGCCTACGTGCCGTGGGACGAGGCGCGCGAGCAGGAGCTCACCCTCGAGGTGCCCCTCGACCCCGCGGCGGACGGACGCGTGACGCGGGTGTTCGAGGTGGACGGCGGCACCGAGCGCGAGGAGGTGGAGGGCGGCGAACTGGTCCGGGTGCGCGAGCCGCTCCGGGTGGCGGTCGCCGCCGACGTATGCCATCCGTCCTCGCCGTACGCCGTCACGCAGGTCACGCTCCGCGTGCGCAACGAGACACCGGTCGCGGCCTCCCCGCAGGCTCGACGCCCGGAGTGGCTCCGGCACGCGCTGGTCGCCTGCCACCTGCTCCTCGAGGCGCCCGGCGCGCGGTTCGTGTCGCTGCTCGACCCGCCGCAGTGGGCGGCCGGCTTCGTCGCCGAGTGCGAGCAGGACGGCGTCTTCCCCGTGCTGGCGGCGCCGGACGACAGCGTCGTGCTGAGCTCGCCGATCATCCTGTACGACCACGCCGAGGTCGCCCCCGAGAGCGAGACCGGGTTCTTCGACTCCTTGGAGATCGACGAGCTGCTCTCGCTGCGCACGGCGACGCTGACCGAGGACGAGCGCCGCGAGGTGCGGGGGACCGACCCGCGCGCGGCAGCGCTCCTCGGCGAGGTCGACGCCATGTCCGACGAGCTCTGGGAGCGGCTGCACGGCACGCTGCGCTACCTCGACTCCATGACATCCCCGGAATCCGGCCCGGAATCTGGCACAGCCGATCCCGAGGAGGACACGCTCGAGGTCGGCGGTGTGACGCTCCGGCGCGGGTCGCGCGTCCTGCTCCGGCCGGGCGTACGCCGCGCCGACGCGCACGACCTCTTCCTCGCCGGCAGGACCGCCACCGTAGCCGCCGTCCACCACGACTACGACGGGCGCGACCACCTCGCCGTCACCGTCGACGACGACCCCGGCTCGGAGCTGAAGCTCGAGCACGGGCGCTACCTCTACTTCGCGCCCGACGAGGTCGAGCCCTTCAAGACGCCTCGTCCCTCGGCTCCTCAGGGACCGCCCGCGCAGGAGGCGACATGAGGGTCCTGGTCGCCTGCGTCGGCAACATCTTCCTCGGCGACGACGGCTTCGGGTCGTCGGTCGCGGCGGAGCTCGCACGGCGCGAGCTGCCGGACGGGGTGCGCCTCGAGGACTACGGCATCCGCTCGGTGCACCTGGTCTACGAGCTGCTCGACGGCTACGACCTGCTCCTCCTCGTCGACACCGTCGGACGCCAGGAGGGCCCGCCGGGGTCGCTCTACGTCATCGAGCCGGCCGTGTCCGACGTGGCCGACGCTCCCCCTGATGGACCGAGTCTGGACCCGCACGACCTCCCGCCCGGTGGGGCGCTCGAGCTGGTGCCCGTGCTCGGCGGGCACGTGAGCCGGATCCTCGTGGTCGGCGTACAGCCGGAGTCGCTCGAGGAGGGGATCGGGCTGAGCGACCCGGTCGCCGCGGCCGTCGTACCGGCGGCCGACCTCGTCCTCGACGTCCTCCGGCGCGAGCTGGCCGACGGATTCGGTGCGGTGCAGGGGAGGGGGTGAGCGGATGAAGGCCCTGGCCCTGCTGGTGGTCCTCGGTGCCCTCGGTGCCGTCGGCTACGCCGTCTTCCCGGACGTGCAGCGCTACCTCAAGATGCGGCAGATGTGAACCCGGACGACCCTGGCGCGCCCGCGGCCGGGCTGGTCTGATGGTCCGCGTGCCTGACGTCTCAGCAGTGCCGGCCCCTGCGGCGGCCGGGGTCGCGACCGACTACTACGACCTCGGGACCTACAGCCGCCCGGTGACGACCGGGTCGGCCGACGCACAGACCTGGTTCGACCGCGGTCTGGTGTGGACCTACGGGTTCAACCACGAGGAGGCGGTGCGCTGCTTCCGCCGCGCCCTCGACGCCGACCCGGCCTGCGCGATGGCCTGGTGGGGCGTCGCCTACGCGCTCGGGCCCAACTACAACAAGCCGTGGGAGTTCTTCGACGACCTCGAGCTCGGGACCGTCGTCGATCAGGTGTACGCCGCCGCCCGTGCCGCCGAGGAGCACGCGACCACGCCGGTCGAGAAGGCGCTCGCGGCGGCGCTGCGCCACCGCTATCCCGCCGCGGAGCCGGGTGCGCCCGAGACGCTGTCGGAGTGGAACGAGGGGTACGCCGCGGCGATGGCCGAGGTCTACGCCGCCCACCCGGACGACCTCGACGTAGCCGCGCTCTACGCCGACGCGCTGATGAACCTCACCCCCTGGCAGCTGTGGGACGTGGTGACCGGTGAGCCGGCGCCGGGCTCGCGCGCGGTCGAGGCACGGGCCGTCCTCGACGGCGCGCTCGAGCGTCCGGGTGGCGACTCGCACCCGGGCGTACTCCACTTCTACATCCACCTCATGGAGATGTCGGGCGCGCCGGAGGAGGCGCTGCCGGTCGCGGACCGGCTCCGCGACCTGGTCCCGGACGCCGGCCACCTACGCCACATGCCGACTCACCTCGACGTGCTGGTCGGCGACTACCGACGGGTGGTCGCCTCCAACCTCGACGCCATCGCCGCAGACCGGAGGTATGCCCAGAGATCGGCGGAGAGATCGGCGGAGAGATCGGCGGAGCGCGGCGGGGCGCCGGGCTTCTACACGCTCTACCGCTGTCACGACCTGCACTTCGCGATCTACGGCGCGATGTTCCTCGGGCAGAGCCGGGTCGCGCTCGAGATCGCCGAGGCGCTCGAGGAGGCCGTCCCCGAGGACCTGCTGCGGGTCCAGTCCCCGCCGATGGCCGACTGGCTCGAGGGCTTCGTCGCGATGCGGGTCCACGTGCTGGTGCGCTTCGGGCGCTGGGAGGAGATCCTCGCGCTGCCGTTCCCGGCGGATCCGCAGCTCTACGCCACCTCGACCGCGATGCTGCACTACGCCCGCGGGCTCGCCCACGCCGTCCTCGGCGACGTCGCGGGCGCCGAGGGGGAGCGGGCGCTCTTCGCCGAGGCGGTCGCGCGTGTGCCCGAGTCGCGGACGCTGTTCAACAACACCTGCCGCGACATCCTCGGCGTCGCCGCGGCGATGCTCGATGGCGAGGTGGCCTACCGGGCCGGTCGGGTCGAGGAGGGCCTCGCCGCGCTCCGCCGCGCCATCGGGCTCGACGACGCGCTGCCGTACGACGAGCCGTGGGGCTGGATGCAGCCCACCCGGCACGCGTACGGCGCGCTGCTGCTCGAGCAGGGCCGGGTCGAGGAGGCCGAGGCCGTCTACCGGGCCGACCTCGGCGTCGACGGCTCGATCCCGCGCTGCCAGCAGCATCCCGGCAACGTCTGGAGCCTGCACGGCTACCACGAGTGCCTCGTCCGGCTCGGGAAGACCGAGGCGGCTGCCGTCGTGGGCCAGCAGCTCGGGTTCGCGCTCGCGCAGGCCGACGTACCCGTCGAGTCGTCGTGCTTCTGCCGGCTCGACGTCGGCGCCGACGGGCACTGCCACTGACAGCGACACCGATACTGACCTGTCGGCGACGGGACTGGCATGCTGCTGGCGTGAGCGATGAGCCGAAGGCGACCCTGACGCGCTACCTGCACCAGACCCGCGAGGCGCTGCTCTCGAAGGTCGACGGCCTCTCGGAGCGGGACGCCCGCCTGCCGCGGACACCGACCGGCACCAACCTGGCGGGCATCGTCAAGCACTGCGCGAACGTCGAGATCGGCTACTTCGGGGAGACCTTCGGCCGGGACTGGCCCGACCCCGACGACCCGTGCTTCGTGAGCGTGGACGACTTCGACGCCGACCCGCAGGTGGACTGGTACCTCCCCGCCGACGTCCCCGTCGCCGCGCTCCTCGACTTCTACCGGCGGGTGTGGGCGTTCGCCGACCGCACGATCGAGGAGCTGGGCCTCGACGCCGTCGGCTCGCCGCCGTGGTGGGGGCCGCCCGAGGACAACCGGGTGACGCTCCACCACATGCTCGTGCGTGTCCTCGCCGACCTCGCCCAGCACACCGGCCAGGCCGATATCCTCCGCGAGGGGATCGACGGCGCGGTGGGCTGGCACGGCGACAACGACAGCCTGCCGGAGGGAGTCGACTGGCCGGCGTACGTCGCGAGACTGACCGCCATCGCCGAGAGCTTCCCGGCATGAGCGAGCGCCAGCGAGCGACCATCGAGCTTCTCAGGCCGCCGCCTCCGTATCGTTTCTGCTCTTCCACGGAGGCGGCGGCATGAGCCATACCGTCGTCCTCTTCGACCTCGACGGCACCCTGTCCGATTCCGGGCCGAGCATCACGGCCTCGCTGCTCTACGCGTTCGAGGCCAACGGACTGCCGGCACCCGCCGCGGACGTGCTGGGCGGCCTGGTCGGGCCGCCGCTCTACGAGTCGCTGCCTCCGCTGGTCGGCGAGGAGCTGCTGTGGCCGATGATCGAGGCGTACCGCGCCCACTACAAGGCGGCGATGCTCGACTCGCCGGCGTTCCCCGGCGTCGCCGACCTCCTCGCGGCGCTCGTCGCCGACGGCCGCCGGCTCGCGGTGGCCACGAGCAAGCCCGAGGCACAGGCCGGACAGATCGTCGAGGCGCAGGGGCTGGCGCCGTACTTCGAGACCGTCGGCGGCGACGACCTCGCCGGCACGCGGCGCACGAAGGCGCTCGTGATCGAGATGGTCCTCGACCGGCTCGGCATGCCCGACCCGGCCGGCGTCGTCATGGTCGGGGACAAGTCGCACGACGTGCTCGGCGCCCGTGCGCACGGCATCGACTGCCTCGGCGTCCGCTGGGGCTACGCGCTGCCGGGCGAGCTGGAGGCGGTCGCCCCGCTGGCCGTATGCGCCACGGTCGCGGACCTCGCTGCCGCGCTCGGGCTCGCCGGCATCTAGGACAGCTCGACGCGGCGCGGGCCCGTCAGCGCAGCGGCCCGAGGATCGGCGGGCACTCCGCGGCGGGCCCCGGGCGGCCGTTGGTCTCCGGCCGTGCCACCGGCTCCCGCCGTACGACCGGAGCCGCCCGGGGGGCAGGTGGCGACACCGCCGGCGTCGGGGCCGGCGCCGGGGTCGACCGGGTGCGCCGCCCCGGCCAGTGCTCGAAGTCCGGCTCCCAGCTGCGCGGGTCGTCGGTGAGCCCGACGACGTACGTCAGCGAGCACTCGAGCGCCCGCGCGATCTCCGGCAGCTTCGAGACGTCGAGGCCGGCACCGTGCTCGAGGGCGGAGAGCGCCTTGTTGGTGGTCGCCACGCCCATCCGCCGCAGCCGTGCCACCACCTCCTTCTGGGTGAGACCGAGCTCGCGACGCCGCTGCCGGAGCCGCTCGCTGATCAGGTGGTGACGGCGGGTACCGAGCTCGTCGTACGACGTCAGCCGGCGGCCGCTCGGGGGAGGCGGTCCGGGGTCGAGCCCCGGCCGGGCGGTGGTGTCAGCGGACATCGCTCAGCCCTCCGTCCCCATGCTGTCGACGACCTCGTGGGCCGACCCGCCCTCGCTGACGGAGCCCGGCGTGGCCGAGCCCGTCCTGCCCGTGAGCCCGTCCTGGCTCATGTCGGCGAGCGCGTGCACGGTGTAGTGCGCGAAGTTGAACACGGGCGCCATCGCCAGCAGCCGCTCGAACTCCTCGTGCGAGTCGACGTCGTAGACCCAGGCCCCGCCGTGCATCCCGACGACGTGATAGCGCATCAGCACCTTGCCGCGCGCCTCCAGGTCGGCGCCGTACTCCGGCATGCGCGCGATCGAGCGCACCATGGCCTCCGACAGCAGGCCCTGCTCGAGCCTCCACAGAACGAGAAACTTCATCGGCCGGCCTCAGCAGATCCGGGGCAGCTGCTCGCCCAGCGGGAGGTCGACGACCCGGGTGGCGCCGAAGCCGGTGCGCGCCGAGACCATCCCCGGGTGCTCCTCGACGCAGCGGCCGATCACCGCCGCGCCCGTGCCGGCCGGGTGGTCCCGCATCGCGGCCAGGACCGCGTCGGCGTCCTCGGGCGCGACGAAGGCCAGCAGCTTGCCCTCGTTGGCGACCTGCAGCGGGTCCAGGCCGAGGAACGCGCAGGCGTTGCCCACCGTCTCGGGCACCGGCAGCGAGCGCTCCTCGAGCACGACCCCGACCCCGGAGGATCGGGCGATCTCGTTGAGCGAGGTGGCGACCCCGCCCCGGGTCGGGTCCCGCAGGACGCGTACGCCGGGCGCCGCGGCGAGCATCGCCGCGACCAGTCCGTGCAGCGGCTGGGTGTCGCTGCGGATCTCGGTGCCGAACTCCAGCCCCTCCCGCACGCTCATGATCGCGACCCCGTGCACGCCGATGTCGCCCGACACGATCACCACGTCCCCGGGCCGCGCGCGGGCCGGCCCGACGTCGACCCGGTCGGGGACGACGCCGATCCCGGCCGTGTTGACGTACACCCCGTCGCCGTGGCCGGACTCGACCACCTTCGTGTCTCCCGTGACGACGCGTACGCCGGCGGCCCTGGCCGCCTCGCCGAGCCGCTGCGCCACGGCGCCGACGACGGCGAGGTCTGTCCCCTCCTCGAGGACGAACCCGACCGACAGGTAGAGCGGCTGCGCCCCGCTCATCGCCAGGTCGTTGACGGTGCCGTTGACCGCGAGGTCGCCGATGCTGCCGCCGGGGAAGAACAGCGGCCGCACGACGAAGGAGTCGGTCGAGAACGCCAGCCGACCCTCGACCGGCGGCAGGACCGCCGAGTCGGCGGCGTCCGTGGACCCGAAGGCGGGCAGGAACAGGTGCTCGATGAGCTCGCCCGACATCGCGCCGCCACCGCCGTGGCCCATCACGATCGTCGGGCTGTCGCGCAGCGGCAGCGGGCACGTCCAGCCCTCGAAGTCCAAGACACCGGTGGTCGAGCCTGTCGAGACCTCAGCCACGGCTGCCCACCGCCTCCGGCTGCGCCATCCGCCGGTAGAGGAAGTACGCCGCACATGCGCCCTCGCTCGACACCATCGTCGCGCCGAGCGGGTTCCGCGGGGTGCACTCCTTGCCGAACGCCGCGCACTCGTGCGGCTTGATCAGCCCCTGCAGCACCTCGCCGGAGCGGCACACCGTCGACTCCTCGGTGTGGATGTCACCGACGCTGAAGCGGTCCTCGGCGTCGTACTCCCGATAGCGCTCCGACAGCCTCCACCCGCTCTTCGGGATCATCCCGATGCCGCGCCAGGTGCGGTCGGTGACCTCGAAGACGTCCTCGAGCATCTTGATCGCCACGGGGTTGCCGTCGTCTGCGACGGCGCGTCGGTAGGCGTTCTCGACCTCGTGGCGTCCCTCCTCGAGCTGGTGGACCGTGCGCCGGATGCCCTCGAGGATGTCGAGCGGCTCGAAGCCGGTGACGACGATCGGGACGCCGAAGCGCTCGGCGAGGTCGGGGTACTCGCCGATCCCCATCACCGTGCACACGTGCCCCGCCGCCAGGAACGCCTGCACGCGGCAGGTCGGCGACGTCATGATCGCCTCGATCGCGGGCGGCACCCGGACGTGGCTGACGAGCAGGCTGAAGTTCGTGATGCCGAGCTTCCTGGCCTGGTAGACCGTCATCGCGTTCGGCGGTGCGGTGGTCTCGAAGCCGATGCCGAAGAAGACGACCTGCCTGTCCGGGTTCTCCCGGGCGATCCTCAGCGCGTCGAGCGGTGAGTAGACGACGCGTACGTCGCCGCCGGCGCTCTTCACCCGGAACAGGTCCTTGTCGCTTCCGGGGACGCGCAGCATGTCGCCGAACGAGCAGAAGATGACGTCGGGCCGCGAGGCGATCTCGAGCGCCTTGTCGATCAGCTCCAGCGGGGTGACGCAGACCGGGCAGCCGGGTCCGTGGATCAGCTCGATGCCGTCGGGGAGGAGCTGGTCGAGCCCGTGCCTGATGATCGAGTGGGTCTGCCCGCCGCAGACCTCCATCATCGCCCACGGCCTGGTCGCGGTCGCATGGATGTCGTCGAGCAGCCTCTTCGCCAGCTCTGGGTCCTGGAACTCGTCGAGGTACTTCACGACAGGCCACCTCCCGGGACGCCCACCCCTCCGTCGGACGGGCCTGTCGAGACCCCGTCCGGTACGGGGAGGCCGGACTCCTTGGCCGCCCGGCCCCACTGGTCCCCGAACTCCGCGTCGAGGTCGCCCATCTGCCGGAAGAGCTCCAGTGTCTCCAGCGCCGACTGCTCGTCGAGCCGCTGGAGCGCGAAGCCGACGTGGACGATGGTGTACTCGCCGACCTGGAGGTCCGGGACGTACTCGAGGCACACCTCCTTGGTCACCCCGCCGAAGTCCACCTGCGCGATCCGGGTGCCATCGCGCTCGGTGATCTCCAGGACCTTGCCTGGCACCGCTAGGCACATGCTGTCTCCTCCTTCTCCTCCGGTGGTCGAGGAGGTCGCGCAGCGACCGTCTCGACACCTGTCGGGTGGTGGGCCAGTACGGCGAGCTGGCCGAGCGCCAGGCCGGCGTCGCTGGCGGGCACGTGGTGGTGGGTGAGCACCTCGAAGCCGCGCTCGGCGAGCGCGGCGGCGCAGTGCTCGGTCAGGTAGGCGTTGAGGAAGACCCCGCCCGAGAGCGTGGCGGTGGCGACGCCGTACGCCTCACGGGCCGCGAGGAGCGCCGTGACGACGAGGTCGACGACCGCGCGCTGGAAGCGCGCCGCGACCAGCGCGGCCGGCACGCCACGGCGCACGTCGTGGGCGGCCGCGGCGACGACCGGCCGGGCGTCCCAGCCCGCGAAGCGGTAGCCGCCGCCGGCGTCCGCGGCGCGGCGGGCGAGCGCCTCGAGCTCCATCGCGGCCTGGGCGTCGTAGCCGGCCCGGTGGCAGATCCCCGCTATCGAGGCGATGGCGTCGAAGAGCCGTCCCATGCTGGAGGTCGGCGCGCAGGCGACCCCGGTCTCGAGCTGACGGTCGAGGATGCGGAGCTCGTCCTCGGTACAGGCCGAGACGCAGGGCAGGGCCGGGTCCCACGCGATGCCGGCGGCGCGCAGGTGCGAGAGCGCCATCCGGCACGGGTTGCGTACGCCGGCGTCGCCGCCCGGCAGCGGCACGTAGCCCAGGTGGCCGATCCGCTCGAAGCCGGCGTAGTCGGCGAGCAGCAGCTCGCCTCCCCAGACCGCGCCGTCCTCGCCGTAGCCGGTGCCGTCGAACGCGACGCCCAGCACCCGGCGGCCGGGCTCGACGCCGTTGTCGGCCATGGTCGAGGCGACGTGGGCGTGGTGGTGCTGCACCTCGACGACGGACAGCCCGCGGCCGTCGGCGAGGGCGTGCGCGCGGGCGCGGGAGCGGTACGCCGGGTGGCGGTCCGCGGCCACCGCACCGGGCGTGACGCCGGTCAGCGCGGACAGCTGGTCCACCGCGGCGTCGAAGGCGGCGAGGGTGGCGAGGTCGTCCATGTCGCCGATGTGGCCCGACATCCAGGCGAGCCGCCCCTCGCCGAGGCAGAACGCGTTCTTCAGGTCGCCGCCCGCCGCCAGCGCTGGCGGTGCCTCGAACGGCAGCGGGAGGGGGAGCGGAGCGTGCCCGCGCGAGCGGCGTACGGGCGCCTCCCGACCGGCGACCGCACGGGTGACGGAGTCGTCGCAGGGCACGTGGATGGGGCGGTCGTGGGTGAGCCAGGCATCGGCGAGCCCGGCCAGCCGCTCGCGGGCCTCGTCGTCGCGGGTGACGATCGGCTCGCCGGCGAGGTTGCCGCTCGTCATCACGAGTACGTCGGGGCCGGGCGGGTCGTCCGGCAGCCCGAGCAGCAGGTGGTGGAGCGGCGTGTAGGCGAGCATCACGCCGACGTCGTCGCTGCCGGGCGCGACCGCCGCCGACACCGGGGCGTCCGGCCGGCGGCGTGCGAGCACGACCGGGCGCGCGGGCGAGGTGAGCAGCATCCGGGAGGCGTCGTCGAGCCGCACCAGCGTCTCCGCCGCCGCGGCATCGCGCACCATGAGCGCGAACGGCTTGTCCCCGCGCTGTTTCCGCTTCCGCAGCAGGGCCACCGCGGTGCCGTCGGCCGCGTCGCAGGCGAGGTGGTAGCCGCCGATCCCCTTGACCGCGACGACCCCGCCCGACCCGAGGAGGGCGCGGGCCTCGGCGAGCGCCCCCTCGCCGGTGAGCGCCGGCCGCCCCTCGCGGAGGAGCGCGAGCCGCGGCCCGCAGTCGGGGCAGCAGATCGTCTGCGCGTGGAAGCGCCGGTCGGTGGGGTCGGCGTACTCCTGCGCGCAGGTCTCGCACATCGGGAAGCCGGCCATCGTCGTGGTCGGCCGGTCGTACGGCAGGCCGGTGGTGATCGTGAAGCGGGGGCCGCAGTTCGTACAGGTCACGAACGGGTGCCGGAAGCGCCGGTTCCCCGGGTCCGCGAGGTCGGCGAGGCAGTCGTCGCAGACCGTGACGTCGGGGGAGACGAAGGTCCGGCCCGGCGTACGCTCCGAGGGGCGGATCTCGAAGCCCTCGTCCTCCGTCACGGGGAGCTCGGTGGCGACCACTGCGACGACCAGCGCCAGCGGAGGGGCCTCGGCCGCCACCCGCTCGGTGAACGCCTCGACCGCCCCGGCCGCGCCCTCGACCTCGGCGACGACGCCGTCCGCGTCGTTCCACACCGCGCCGGCCAGACCGAGCCCGGTCGCCAGCGCGTGGACGTGCGGGCGGAAGCCGACCCCCTGGACGACGCCGTGGACGGCGACCCGGCGCCTCGTGCGCGCACCCGGCTGCCCGAGGGAGGGAGCCGGGACTCCGGTCACGGGAACCTCGCATCTTCGCTGACGCGTGGCTGTCCGGGGGTCCGGTGGGCGGGAATCGGCGACAGGGTGGTTCGGGTCCGCCGGGCCGACAGGCAGTCGCTACTGGGTGGTGGGCTTTGCTTTGCGGCGTTCCGTCAATCTAGGACTCGCCGACCGGAAGCGCCATCCCCCAGAGGGTGTACCGGCGGCGCCGTGACGGCCGGCCCGGGACCAACGTCCCGTGAGGCACCTCTCACGGATCAAATGCGCATTTCAGATACGAATTATCTAGGCTGAGGTCGTGCAGCTCACCGGGTTCACCGACCTCGCGCTCCGCATCGTGATGCGGCTCGCGGTCCTCGAGGAGGAGACCGCGACGACCGCCTCGCTCGCCGACCAGCTCCACGTGCGCGCCACGCACGCGGCCAAGGTGGTGACGGCCCTCCACAAGCTCGGCGTGGTGGAGGCGAGGCGTGGCCGGACGGGGGGCCTCCGGCTCGCCGAGGGCGCCGGGGAGCTGTCGGTCGGCTGGCTGGTCCGCGAGCTCGAGGGCTCGCGGGAGGTCGTCGACTGCGAGGGCGCCGACCCGTGCCCGTTGCGCGGCGGGTGTCGGCTGCGTACGGCGCTCCGCGACGCCCAGGAGGCCTTCTTCGCCGCCCTCGACCCGCTCACCGTCGACGACGTCAGCGCGCCGCCGACCCGCTCGCTCCTGCTCTCGCTCGGCCCGACCCGGGGCTGAGCAAACCACCGCACCAACCAGTCGTGACGAAGGAGTCACTCATGCTCTCAGCCCCCTCGACCGAGGTCGTCCGCGCCACCCTGCCGGTGATCGGTGCGGCGATCGGAGACATCACGCCGGTCTTCTACCGCCGCATGTTCGCCGCCCACCCCGAGCTCGAGCGGGACCTGTTCAACCGGGGCAACCAGGCCCAGGGCGACCAGCAGCGCGCACTCGCGGGTGCCATCGCGGCGTACGCCTCCCTGCTCGTCGCCGAGGGCGGCCCGAACGCCCGAGGCGTGCTGGCCCGGATCGCCCACAAGCACGCGTCGCTGGGCATCACCGAGGACCAGTACGCGATCGTCCACGAGCACCTCTTCGCCGCGATCGTCGAGGTCCTCGGCGAGGCGGTGACGCCGGAGGTCGCCGCGGCCTGGGACGAGGTCTACTGGCACATGGCGCACGACCTGATCGAGATCGAGAGGGGCCTGTACGCCGAGGCGGGCGTCGCCCCCGGCGACGTGTGGCGCGCCCTCGTGGTGACCCGGCGTGTGCAGGAGTCGCCCGACACGGTCTCCTTCGTCCTCGCGACCCCGGACGGCAGCGCCCTCCCGCCCGCGCGGCCGGGACAGTACGTCTCGGTGCAGGTCGAGCTGCCCGACGGCGCCCACCAGATCCGGCAGTACAGCCTCACCCGCGTGCCCGAGCCGGGCGCCGTCGGGATCTCGGTGAAGGCGGTCCCCGCCGGGCGCACCGACGAGGGGATCGTGCCGGCCGGCGAGGTCTCGACCTTCCTCCACGCGAACGTCTTCGAGGGCGACGAGCTGGCCGTCTCGGCGCCCTTCGGCGAGCTCACCCTCACCGACGGCGAGAGCCCGCTCGTGCTCGTCTCCGCAGGCATCGGGATCACGCCGATGATCGGCTTCCTGCACCACCTCTCCCGGACCGGCTCGGAGCGCCGCGTGCTCGTCCTGCACGCAGACCGCTCGCCGGCGCGGCACGCCCACCGGGCCGAGCTCAACGACCTCGTCGAGGCGCTGCCGGGGGCGAGCCTGCGGCGGTGGTACGAGGACCTCGGAGTGCGCGCCGCGGACCCGACACTGCGCTCCGGGCTGATCGACCTCGCCGACGTCGAGCTGCCCGACGGCGCCGACGCCTACCTGTGCGGCCCGCTGCCGTTCATGGCCGGCGTCCGCGCGGCACTGGTCGAGCGCGGTGTGGCGGCCGACCGCATCCACTACGAGGTCTTCGGTCCCGACCGGGAGCTCGCGTCGTGAACGATCTCCCGGCCGTCGTGGCCGCTGCCATCGCTTGGATCTGGCTCGGCATGGTGCTGGCGATCTCGTTCCTCGAGGCGCCGCTGAAGTTCCAGGCGCCCGGGGTCGACCTGCGGGTGGGGCTCGCGATCGGGCGGCTGGTCTTCAAGGCGCTCAACACCGTGGAGGCCCTCCTCGCGACCGCGCTGGTCGCACTGCTGCTGGCGGTGGCACCCGGCCCCACGACCGGCGCGGCCGGCGCCGTCGCGGTCCTCACGCTGGTGGCACAGCTCGTGGGCGTACGCCCGCGGCTGGCCCGGCGCTCGGACGCCGTCCTCGCCGGTGAGGACGGGCCGCGCTCGCGGGCGCACGTGGCGTACGTCGCGCTGGAGCTGCTGAAGGTCGCCGCGCTGATCGTCCTCGGCCTGGCGCTGGCGACGGCCTGATCCGTCAGGACGACGGCGCCTGCATCCCGGCCGGCTCGGGCGTGCGCCTCGACCGCATCCCCAGCAGCGTGTAGAGCAGCGCGACCACCGCGACGGCGCAGAGCAGCATCAGGCCGACCGTGTAGCTGTGGGCCGCCTCGTCGTACGTCGCGCCCATCACCAACGGAGGGAAGTAGCCGCCGAGGCCGCCGGCGGCACCCACCACGCCGGTGACGCTGCCGACCCGGGCGGCCGGGGCGCGCAGCGCCACCCAGGCGAAGACGGCGCCGGTGCCGAGGCCCAGGAAGGCGGCCATGAGCACGAAGACGATCCCGGCGGGAACCTCGACCGGCGGCTTGAACGACATCACGACCGCCAGCACGGCGGCCCCGCCGAACGAGACCGCCGCGACGGTCCGCGGGCCCAGCCGGTCGGCGACCGTCCCGCCGAGCGGGCGGCACACGACAGCGGCGATGGCGAACCCGGCCGTGCGGGTCCCCGCGTCGGTGAGGCCGAACTCGTAGACGTCCTTGAGATAGGTCGGCAGGTAGGTCGAGAAGGCGACGAACCCGCCGAAGCACACGGCGTAGAGGAACGCCATCTGCCAGGTCACCGGCAGCTTGCAGGCGGCGACCAGCTTGGGGACGACGGGGTCGTGGTTGGGCGCCCACTGCGGCGAGTCGCGCATCCAGAGCCACACGATCAGGGCGGTCGCCACCAGGGCTGCCGCGATGATGACGTGGGTGACGGTGTAGCCGAACCAGGTCACGAACCTCGGCGTGAAGAACGCCGAGAGCGCCGTGCCCCCCATGCCGGCCCCGAAGACGCCGGTCGCGAAGCCGCGGCGGGACTTCTCGAACCACGCGTTCGCGAACGGTATCCCGACGGCGAAGGTCGTGCCCGCGATCCCAAGGAAGAAGCCGAAGACCAGAAGGAGGGCGTAGGAGCCCTGGCTGCCGGCGAGGGCGACGAGGAGCACGAACGGCGCCGACAGCAGGAGCAGGACCGGGAACATCACCCGACCGCCGAGACGGTCGGTCAGGGCGCCGGACAGGATCCGGCCCACCGAGCCGACGAGGACCGGCGTGGCCACGAGCATCGACTTCTGGCCGGGAGTGAGGCCGATGTCGTCGGCGTACCTCACCGCCAGCGGGCCGATCATGTTCCAGGCCCAGAAGCTGATCGCGAACGCCCAGGTCGCGAGGACCAGGTTCTTGATCTGGGGAGTCATCGAGCCCCTCGCTCTCGGTCGGCGGTCCCGACGGGCTGCCAGCCGGGGCGGGCAGCGCGGGTCCCGGTCGTCGTGTCACGGCTCCGGTAGACGATGTAGGGACGGAAGAGGTAGTGCACCGGCGCTGTGAACGCGTGCACCAGCCTCGTGAACGGCCAGACCGCGAAGAGCAGCAGCCCGACGAGCGCGTGAATGTGGAACCAGACCGGCGCCGCCGCCATCGCGTCGACGTCGGGCTGGAGCCGGAACAGCGAGCGGAACCAGATCGAGACCGTCTCGCGGTAGTCGTGCGCGTCGTGGCCGGCCCCGACGCTGACGAGCGTGGTCCACAGGCCCAGGACCAGCGCGGCGACGAGGACGACGTACATCACCTTGTCGTTGCGCGTCGTGGCCATGAACACCGGGCCCGTCGTACGCCGGCGGTAGATCAGGATGGCGATGCCCGCGAGGGTGCAGACCCCCGCGATCGTGCCGAAGAACAGCGCGTTGAAGTGGTAGAGCCCCTCGGAGATGCCGAGCGCCTCGGTCCAGCTCTTCGGGACCACCAGCCCGCCGACGTGGCCGATGACGACGACGAGGATGCCGAAGTGGAACAGCGGCGAGCCGATCCGCAGCAGCCGGGACTCGTAGAGCTGGGAGGAGCGGGTCGTCCAGCCGAACTTGTCGTAGCGGTAGCGCCAGACGGTGCCGAGGACCAGGACCGCGAGGGCGAGGTACGGCAGCACGCCCCAGAGCACGACGTCCATCGCTCACCTGCCTCCGGGCCGGACGGTCGGGTAGGGGAGCGGCTCGAGCCCGACGCTCTCGCTCGGCGGGCCGGACCGGCTGAGCGCCATCGCGGCATACCTGTCCTGTGGCGAGGGGCCGGGCAGGGTCCCGCAGACCGCCTGCAGGACGAGGGCGTACGGCGTGCCGCGCGCCTCCAGCGCGAGCCGGATCAGCTCGAGCGCCGCGCGGTGGTCGAGGAGCAGCCGCGCGCCGGCCTTCGGGTCGGCCAGGGCGGCGAACTCCAGCACCAGCGGAAGGTGATCGGGTAGCTCGCCGCCGGTGTCGACGAGCCAACCACTGCGGCGGTAGGCCTGCTTGAAGGCGGTCAGCGTCTCGCCACGGCGCCGGGTGTCGCCGTCGGTCCAGTAGGAGAGGTAGAGCGTCTGCTTCCGGGAGAGGTCGAAGAGCTCGACGTAGTCGCCGACCAGGGTGCGGCGGTCGGTGCCGGCGAGGTGGCCGAGGAACTCGTCGAGCCGGGCGACCGGCTCCGACGGCTGCTGCTCCGCGAGCGCGCTCCGCAGCAGCGGCAGCTGGTCGTGGAGCCGGTCGTCGGGGTAGCCGAGGCACCAGGCCGCGACCTGGTGCACCACCCGCCAGTCGCGCCTCATGCTCGCTCCTCAGGTCGCTCCTCGGGGCGCTCGGGGAAGAGCCCGTCGGGTCGGCCGTTGCCGTCCCAGTTGAGCAGGTTGACCCGCCCCCGCAGCGACTCGTCGGACGCGGGCACGTCGGCGGTCTGCCGGTCGCGCAGGGCGTGGAAGGTCTCCACGGCCACCGGCACGGGCCGTCCGCTCGCCTCGCCGACCGGACCCGCGTCGTACATGCCCGGGCCCTCGTCGTAGTCGAGCGAGCAGCCGATCTCCTCGAGCTGGTGGGCATCCTCGACATGCGCCTTCGGGATGACGTACCGCTCGTCGTACTTGGCGAGCGCCATCAGGCGGTACATCTCGTAGACGTCCTCCTCGGTCATCCCCACGGCCGCCGGGATGCTCTCGTCGGGCTCCTGGCCGAGGGTGACACCGCGCATGTAGGCGCGCATGGCGGCCAGCTTGCGGAGCACGCCGTCGACGACGGCCGTGTCGCCGGCGGTGAAGAGCTCGGCGAGGTACTCGACCGGGATCCGGAGCTCGTCGATCGCGCCGAACAGGTTGCCGGCGGCCTCGGCGTCGTGGCCCTGGTCCTTGAGGAGGTCGACGACCGGCGAGAGCGGCGGGACGTACCAGACCATCGGCATCGTGCGGTACTCCGGGTGGAGCGGCAGGGCGACCCGGTAGCGCTTGGCGAGGGCGTAGACGGGGGAGCGGCGGGCCGCCTCCAGCCAGTCGTCGGGGATGCCCTGCTCCCGGGCCGCGCGTACGACGTCCGGGTCGGTCGGGTCGAGCATCAGGTCGAGCTGGGCGGCGTACAGGTCCTGCTCGTCGGGGGTGGCAGCGGCCTCGGTGACGGCGTCGGCGTCGTACAGGAAGAGGCCGAGGTAGCGCAGTCTCCCGACGCAGGTCTCGGAGCAGACCGTCGGCAGGCCGACCTCGACGCGCGGGTAGCAGAAGGTGCATTTCTCGGCCTTGCCGGACTTGTGGTTGAAGTAGATCTTCTTGTACGGGCAGCCGGTGATGCACTGGCGCCAGCCGCGGCAGCGGTCCTGGTCGACGAGGACGATCCCGTCCTCGGCGCGCTTGTAGATCGCACCCGACGGGCACGAGGCCATGCACGAGGGGTTGAGGCAGTGCTCGCAGATCCGGGGGAGGTAGAACATGAAGGTCTGCTCGAACTCGAACCTGATCCTCTCGTTCGACTCCTGCCGGACCCTCTCCACGATCGGGTCGAGGTGGCCGTGGCTGACCGATCCGCCGAGGTTGTCGTCCCAGTTCGCCGACCAGGTGATCTTGGTGTCCTCACCGGTGATCAGCGACTTCGGCCGCGCCACCGGGAAGTCGTCGCCGAGCGGCGCCTCGACCAGCGTCGAGTAGTCGTACGTCCACGGCTCGTAGTAGTCGGCGAGCTCGGGCTGCACCGGCGAGGAGAAGATCGTGAGGAGCTTCTTGAGCCGTCCGCCCGCCTTGAGCTTCAGCTGCCCCTTGCTGCCCAGCGTCCAGCCGCCCCGCCAGCGGTCCTGGTCCTCGTAGCGGCGCGGGTAGCCCTGCCCGGGCCTGGTCTCGACGTTGTTGAACCAGACGTACTCGGTCCCGGCCCGGTTGGTCCACGCCTGCTTGCAGGTCACCGAGCACGTGTGGCAGCCGATGCACTTGTCGAGGTTCATCACCATGCCCATCTGGGCCATCACGCGCATCAGTAGGTCACCTCCTGCGACCGCTTGCGGACGGTGGAGACCAGGTCGCGCTGGTTCCCGGTCGGGCCGAGGTAGTTGAACGTGTACGACAGCTGGGCGTAGCCGCCGACGAGGTGGGTCGGCTTCACCAGCAGGCGGGTGACCGAGTTGTGGATGCCGCCGCGCCGCCCGGTCGCCTCCGACTTGGGCACGTCGATCGTGCGCTCCTGCGCGTGGTGGACGTAGACCACGCCCGCAGGCATCCGGTGGCTCACGATCGCCCGGCCGACGAGGACGCCGTTGGCGTTCGTGCACTCGACCCAGTCGTTGTCGTGCACGTCGATCGCCTCGGCGTCGGCCGGACTCATCCAGACCGTCGGGCCGCCGCGGGACAGCGACAGCATGAAGAGGTTGTCCTGGTACTCGGAGTGGATGGACCACTTCGAGTGCGGGGTGAGGTAGCGCACGGTGACCTCGGCGCCGCCGTCCGGGCCGAGCCGGGGCTCGCCGAAGAGCCGGTGCATGTCGAGCGGTGGTCGGTAGACCGGCAGCGCCTCGCCGAGATCCGTGAGCCACTCGTGGTCCAGGTAGAAGTGCATCCGCCCGGTGAGGGTGTGGAACGGCTTGAGCCGCTCGATGTTGACGGTGAACGGCGCGTACCGGCGGCCGCCGGTCTCCGACCCCGACCACTCCGGCGAGGTGATCACCGGCACCGGTGCCACCTGGGTGTCGACGAAGCTGATCCGCCTCTCCTCCGAGCCCTCGGCCAGGTCGGCGAGGCGCTTGCCGACCCGCTGCTCGAGGGTCCGGAAGCCCTGGACGGCGAGCTCGCCGTTCGTCGTACCGGAGAAGGTGAGGATCGCCTCCGCGAGCTTGGCGTCGGTGTCGATCGCTGCCCGCCCGTCTCCGACACCGCCGAGCATCACGCCGTTCTTCCGGGCGAGCCGGGCGGTCTGCTCCTCGAGCCGGTAGGTGACGTTCTTGACGGTGAAGCCGAGCGAATCGGCCAGCGGGCCGACCGAGGCGAGCTTGTCGGCGATCGCGGTGTAGTCGCGCTCCACCAGGGTCACGACCGGCCGGGTCTCGCCGGCCGGGGTCTCGCCGGGAGTGTCGTGCTGGAGCGGGACCGACACCAGGTCGCGGCGGGTGCCGAGGTGGTCCTTCGCGAGGTCGGAGAGCCTTCGCGCGAGGGCGTGGAAGAGGTCGAAGTCGGTCCGCGCCTCCCAGGGCGGGTCGATCGCCGGGGTGAAGGCATGCACGAACGGGTGCATGTCGGTGGAGGAGAGGTCGTGCTTCTCGTACCAGGTCGCGGCCGGCAGGACGACGTCGGAGAGCAGCGTCGTCGACGTCATCCGGAAGTCCGCGGAGACCAGCAGGTCGAGCTTCCCCTCCGGCGCCTCGTCGTGCCAGCGCACGCCCTCCGGGCGCGGCGCCTCCGGGTTCTCCTCGCCGAGGACGTTGCTGTGGGTGCCGAGCAGGTGCTTGAGGAAGTACTCGTTGCCCTTCGCCGAGGAGCCCAGCAGGTTCGACCGCCACAGCACCAGCGTCCGCGGCCAGCTCTCGGGCGCGTCGATGTCGGCGATCGCCGGCTTGAGCGTGCCGTCGTCGAGCCGTCCGGCGACGTACGCCGCCGCGTCGTCCGCGGTGCCGTCGGCGACCGCCGCCGCGGCCTGGTCGGCCACGTCGAGCGGGTTCTGGTCGAACTGTGGGTAGAACGGCATCCAGCCTTTCCTCGCCGACTCCGCGATGGCGTCGGCGGTGTGGCCGCTCACGTGCCCGGCCGCCAGGGGCGAGGCGAGCGACTCGGTGCTGTAGCCGTCGTTGCGCCACTGGTCGGTGTGCATGTACCAGTACGACGTCCCCGTCATCGTCCGCGGGGGGCGGCTCCAGTCCAGGGCGTTGGCCAGCGAGATCCAGCCGGTGATCGGTCGGCACTTCTCCTGCCCGACATAGTGCGCCCAGCCGCCGCCGTTGCGCCCCATGCAGCCGGTGAGGATGAGCAGCGCGAGGATCGCGCGGTAGGTGACGTCGCCGTGGAACCACTGGCAGACGCCCGCGCCCAGGATGATCATCGACCGGCCGCCGGACTGCTCCGCGTTGGTCGCGAACTCGCGGGCGATCCGGATGCACTTCTCGGCCGGGACGCTGGTGATCTCCGCCTGCCACGCCGGGGTGTAGGGGGTCGAGACGTCGTCGTACCCGGTCGGCCACTCGCCCGGCAGGCTCTGGCCGGCGATCGCCCGGCCGACGCCGTACTGCGCCAGCATGAGGTCGAGCACCGTCGTCACGAGGTGTCCTCCGACCCGCCGGGCCGGGACGCCCCGCCGCAGCACCGAGCCGCTGCCGTCGGGCTCGGTGAACGCCGGCAGCAGCACCTCCACTGTGTTGGTCGAGCCTGTTCCGTTGGTCGAGTCCACTGCGTTTGTCGAGCCTGTCGAGACCCCGAGCAGCGTCAGTGCCGGCGTGACGCCGTCGAGGTCGAGGTTCCACCTCCCGACGCCGGACTCGGCGTACCGGAACCCCATCGAGCCGTTGGGGACGACCGGCTCGCCGCTCGCCTCGTCCAGGACGACGGTCTTCCACCGGTCCTCGCCGGCGGTGGAGCCGAGGTCCGCGGCGGTCAGGAACCCCCCGGGACGTACGCTCCCGGCTCGTCGGGGCGCTCCTCGAGCCGGACCAGGTGCGGCAGGTCGGTGTAGGTGCGCGCGTAGTCGCAGAAGAACGGCGTCTGCCTGTCGACGAAGAACTCCCGCAGGATCACGTGGCCCATCGCCATGGCGAGGGCCGCGTCGGTGCCGGCCTGCGCCGGCAGCCACTCGTCGGCGAACTTGGTGTTGTCGGCGTAGTCGGGGCTGACCGTGACCACCTTCGTGCCGCGGTAGCGGACCTCGGCCATCCAGTGCGCGTCCGGTGTGCGGGTGACGGGGACGTTGGAGCCCCACATCATCAGGTACGTCGAGTCCCACCAGTCGCCCGACTCCGGCACGTCGGTCTGGTCGCCGAAGACCTGCGGGCTGGCGACCGGCAGGTCGGCGTACCAGTCGTAGAACGACGTCATCACGCCGCCGATCAGCTGGATGAAGCGGGTGCCCACGCAGTGGGAGACCATCGACATCGCCGGGATCGGTGAGAAGCCCGCGCACCGGTCCGGCCCGTGCGTCCTGATCGTGTGGACGTGGGCGGCGGCGACCATCTCGATCGCCTCGGCCCAGCTGACCCGCACCAGCCCGCCCTTGCCGCGGGCCTGCTGGTAGCGGCGTCGGCGCACCGGGTCGGCCTGGATGTCGGCCCAGGCGAGCACCGGGTCGCCGAGCCGTTCCTTCGCCTCGCGGAACATCTCGACGAGCACGCCCCGGGCGTACGGGTAGCGCACGCGGGTGGGGGAGTAGGTGTACCAGGAGAAGGCGGCGCCCCGCGGGCAGCCGCGGGGCTCGTACTCCGGCCGGTCCGGACCGACCGACGGATAGTCGGTCTGCTGCGCCTCCCAGGTGATGATCCCGTCCTTGACGTAGACCTTCCACGAGCACGAGCCGGTGCAGTTCACGCCGTGGGTCGAACGGACCACCTTGTCGTGGCTCCACCGGTCCCGGTAGAAGACGTCGCCGGCCCGCCCGCCCTTGCGGAAGACGGCACGACCGTCGTCGGTCTCCTCCCATCGCGTGAAGAACCTGCCTGACCTCAAGAGGAGCTCGCTGGCCGATCCGTCGAGTCGGGGCACGCACTCACTATCCCGACGCGACGGGACGTGTGACAAGCACCACGCGTGCGCCCCGGCGCGTCTCACAACCTCACAGCCTCCGCCGGACCAGGGGGCGGAACCGGTTCGCGCCCCGGGGCCGTGGCTTCCTAGACTTGCGGGGTACGCCGCTCGAGTCGTTCCGGCGTACTCCCGCGCGAAAGGTAGTGGCACCCAGGCATGTCGGGCCCGAACACCGATTACGACCCCGTCGAGGTCACTCCGCTCAAGGCTGAGGAGGTCGAGGCCGCGCGCGACGCCGCCCTCGCCGCCGTCGCCGCGGCGAGCGACCTCGAGGAGCTGAAGAAGGTCCGTCAGGAGCACGCCGGTGACCGCTCTCCGCTCGCGCTCGCCAACCGCGAGATCGGTGCGCTGCCGCCGCAGGCGCGCAAGGAGGCGGGCCAGCGCGTCGGCCAGGCCCGCGGCGCCGTCAACAAGGCGCTCGCCGAGCGGCAGGCGGTCCTCGAGGCGGAGCAGGAGGCCCGGATCCTCGTCGAGGAGACCGTCGACGTGACGCTGCCGACCGACCGGCAGCCGGCAGGCGCGCGCCACCCGCTCACCACCGGTGCCGAGCTCATCGCCGACATCTTCGTCGGGATGGGCTGGGAGGTGGCCGAGGGCCCGGTCATCGAGGCCGAGTGGCTCAACTTCGACGCGCTCAACCTCGGCCCGGACCACCCGGCGCGCACCACCCAGGACACCATCTGGACCGCCCCGGCCGACAACCACGTCGTGCTGCGCACCCAGACCAGCCCCGTCCAGGCCCGCACCATGCTGACCAGGACGCCCCCGATCTACATCGTCTGCCCGGGCCGGGTCTTCCGTGCCGACGAGTACGACGCGACCCACTCACCGATGTTCCACCAGGTCGAGGGCCTCGCGATCGACGAGGGCATCTCGATGGCCCACCTCAAGGGCACGCTCGACCACTTCGCGACGCAGATGTTCGGCGAGGGGATCGTCACGCGGTTCAGACCGTCGTACTTCCCCTTCACCGAGCCCTCGGCGGAGGTCGACCTGACCTGCTTCGTCTGCCACGGCACCGGCCTCAAGGAGGGCACGAGCGATCCGTGCCGCACCTGCAAGGGCGAGGGCTGGATCGAGTGGGGCGGCTGCGGCATCGTCAACCCGCGCGTGCTGACCGCCTGCGGCGTCGACAGCAGCCGGTACTCCGGCTTCGCGTTCGGCATGGGCATCGACCGGACCCTGATGTTCCGGCACGGCCTCAGCGACCTGCGGGCCCTCTTCGAGGGCGATGTCCGCCTGACCAGCGCTTTCGGAACGGAGCTGTAGAGCAGATGAAGGCCCCCGTCTCCTGGATCAAGGAGTACGTCGACCTGCCGGCCGCGGTGACCACCGAGGATCTCACCGATCGGCTGACCGCGCTCGGCCTCAAGCTCGAGGGCATCCACGCCGCCGGGCAGGGCATCAGCGGCCCGCTGGTGATCGGCCGCGTGCTGACGATGGAGCCCGAGCCGCAGAGGAACGGCAAGACCATCAACTGGTGCAGAGTTGACGTCGGCTCCGCGAACGGCACCGGCGAGCCACAGGGCATCGTGTGCGGTGCCCACAACTTCGCGCCCGGCGACCTCGTCGTGGTCGTCCTGCCCGGCGGCGTGCTGCCGGGTGGTTTCGAGATCTCCGCGCGCAAGACCTACGGCCACGTCTCGGCCGGGATGATCTGCTCGATGCAGGAGCTCGGGCTGGGCGCCGACCACGAGGGCATCATCGTGCTGCCCGAGGGCGCCGGCGAGCCGGGGGAGCCCGCCTTCGACGCCCTGGGACTGGGCGAGGAGGTCATCGAGTTCGAGATCAACCCCGACCGCGCCTACGCGCTCAGCCTGCGCGGCATCGCCCGCGAGGCCGCGCTCGCCTACGCCGACGGGCACGACGCGGCGCCGTTCACGGACCCCGCCGTACGCCCCCTGCCGGAGGTCGACGGCCGTGCCTGGGGCGTTGTCGTGGAGGACCCCGCCGGATGCCCGGTCTTCGCCGCGCGGCTGGTCTCGGGGCTCGACCCGACGGCGCCGACGCCGGACTGGATGCGGCGCCGGCTGGAGCAGTCGGGCATCCGCTCGATCTCGCTCGCCGTCGACGTCACCAACTACGTCATGCTCGAGCTCGGCCAGCCGATCCACGGCTACGACGCCGACAAGGTGGCCGGGGACCTCCACGTCCGCCGCGCCCACGAGGGCGAGAAGCTGCGGACCCTCGACGACGTCGTCCGCGAGCTGTCGACCGAGGACCTCGTCATCGCCGACGACTCCGGCGCGATCGGGCTGGCCGGCGTCATGGGCGGCGCCACGACCGAGGTGTCCGCGACGACCACGCGTGTCCTCGTCGAGGCGGCCCACTGGGACGCCACCTCGATGTTCCGCACCGGTCGCCGCCACAAGCTCACCTCCGAGGCCGGCCGGCGCAACGAGCGCGGTGTGGACCCGCTGCTCCCCGGCCCCGCCGCCGACCGGGTCGTCGAGCTGCTCGTAGAGCTGGGCGGCGCCACCGCCGAGCCGGGCTTCACGCTGGTCGGCGAGGCACCCGCGCGTCCGGTGATCACGATGGCGCCCGAGCTGCCGGCCCGGATCAGCGGGATCGACATCGCTGCGGACGCCTCGGTCGCCCACCTCGAGGCGATCGGTGCGACCGTCTCCGTCGGTGACCAGGACCTCGAGGTCACGCCGCCGAGCTGGCGGCCGGACCTCAACGACCCCTACGACCTGGTCGAGGAGGTCGTCCGCATCGTCGGCTACACCGAGGTGCCGAGCGTCCTCCCGCGCCGGGCCACCGGCCGCGGCCTCACCCGCGAGCAGAAGCTGCGCCGCCGCATCGGGCGTACGCTCGCGGGCGCCGGCCTGGTCGAGGTGGTCAGCTTCCCGTTCGTGGGCGAGGCGACCTTCGACGCGCTCGGGCTGCCCGCCGACGACGTGCTCCGGCACACCGTCGGCATCGCCAACCCGCTGAGCAACGAGGCGCCGGCCTACACCACGACGCTCCTGCCCGGACTCCTCGAGGCCGCAGGCCGCAACCTCGGCCGTGGCCAGGAGGGCGTCGCGCTGTTCGAGACCGGCACCGTCGCCTTCCCGACCGACCAGGCCGCGCCGATCTACGGCGTCGACCGCCGCCCCACCGAGGAGGAGCTCCAGAAGCTGCTCGAGGCGCTCCCGCGGCAGCCGCTCTTCCTCGGCGTCGTCCTCGCCGGCGAGCGCGAGCGCTCCGGCTGGTGGGGCGAGGGCCGCGCCGCCGGCTGGGCCGACGCCATCGAGGTCGTCCGCCGCCTCGGCGCCGAGCTCGGTGTCGCCGTCGAGGTGGCCGCGGCGTCGCGGATGCCGTGGCACCCGGGCCGCTGCGCGCAGGTGAGCATCGACGGCGAGAAGTTCGGCCACGCGGGCGAGCTGCACCCGACCGTCTGCAAGAGCTTCGGCCTGCCCGCGCGCAGCGCCGCGGTCGAGATCGACCTCGACTTCCTCATGAGCAGGGCCCCGGCCGTCGTACCCGGCCCGGTCTTCTCCACCATGCCGGTCGCCAAGGAGGACGTCGCCCTGCTGGTCGACGACTCGGTGACAGTGGCCGAGGTCGAGGCGGCGCTCCGCGAGGGCGCCGGCGACCTGCTGGAGACGATCCGCCTCTTCGACGTGTACGCCGGCGAGCAGCTCGGCGAGGGCAAGAAGTCGCTCGCGTTCGCCCTGCGCTTCCGGGCTCCCGACCGCACCCTGACGGCCGAGGAGGCGAACGCCGCCCGCGACGCCGCCGTCGCCCGAGCAGCCGAGATCACCGGCGCCGTCCAGCGTTGATTCGGGGGTTGTGACCGGTCGAGTCGGGAGTTGTGACCGATCGAGTCAGGCCCGGGACTCGTGCAGCCGCTCGATCCCGTCGAGGATCCGCTCCAGGCCGAAGCTGCGTCCGTTGTCCTCGGAGGCGCCGACCGACGAGAGATCGGCGAGCGCGGGGTAGTGCTCGGCGCTCTGCCGGAGCCGCTCGCCCAGGGCGGGATCGTGCCAGGGCTGGGTGCCCGCTGTGTCCAGCGAGTGCGTGTTGCGCAGGTGTCCGAACAGCAGGAAGACCGCGTCGAGGCGCTCCGTCGGGGTCAGGCTGGTGTCGACCAGGGGCTCGAGGGCGCACTCGACCCAAGCGACCTCCCGGGGGCCCATGAGGCGTCGTCCGCGGGTCACCCAGGGCACCCACGGGTGGCGCCTCCAGACATCGGCCAGCGCGTCGGCGAAGACGGTGATCCGCTCCCGCCACGGCTGGCGCGGGTCCAGTCGCGGCACCTCCTCGACGGCGGCCTCCACCATCACCGCGAGGAGCTCGTCCTTGCCTCGTACGTGCCGGTAGAGCGCCATCTTCGTGAACCCGAGCGACTCGGCGACCGCCTGCATCGAGACGGCGCCGATGCCGTGCTCGTCGGCGATCGCGACGCCCGCCGCAGCGATGGCCTCGATGCTGAGCGTCGCTGCCGGGCCGCGCGCCGCCGGCGTACGACCGTCCCACAGCAGCGTGGTGGTGGCGGACTCGGTGGACACGTGGCTCCCTCCGAAAAGCGCTGGACAAGTTCTGTATCCACGATACACAGTGGACGCAGGAAACAGTATCCGAAGGACGCAGATCCGACGGAGACCGATGGAAGGAGCACCACCATGCGCACGCTCATCGCCTCCGCGTTCGTCTCCGTCGACGGTGTCGTCGACTCGCCCGGCGGCGGCGCGGGTGAGAACCACCGCAGTGCGGGCTGGACGTTCAAGGACATCGAGTTCCTGCCCGAGGCCTACGAGCTCGCGGGCCGCGCGATGCAGGAGGCCTCCGGGCTGATGCTCGGTCGGGTCAGCTACGAGGCGTTCTCCCGGGTCTGGCCCGACATGGAGGACTTCGCCGCGATGAAGGACCGCCCGAAGTACGTCGTCTCCACGACGCTCTCCGACGACGACCTGGTCGGCAACTGGGGCCCGACGACGATCCTGCGCTCTCTCGAGGAGATCGCCGCGCTCAAGGAGACCGACGGCGGGCCGATCTACACCGCCGGGAGCGCGCGGCTCACGAGGGATCTCGGCGACGCCGGCCTCATCGACCGCTACGACCTGCTCGTGTTCCCGGTGCTGCTCGGCGGCGGGAAGCGGATGTTCAGCGAGAGCGACAAGGAGAAGCAGCGGCTCCGGCTCGTCGAGCACGAGGCGTACGCCAACGGGATCCAGAAGCAGGTGTACGAGGTCCTGCGGTGATCTCAGCCGAGCGCCGCCTCCAGGGCGGCGAGCACGGCCTCGACCTCCTGAGCAGTGGTCTCCCAGCTGGTCACGAACCGGACCATGCCGCCCATCCGGTAGAACAGCACGCCGGCCCGCTCGAGCCGGTCGGCGACGTCGTCGGCGAGCACGGCGAAGACCATGTTGACGTCCGGCCGGTTGACCAGCCCCACACCGAGCCGCTCGAGGCCGGCGGCGAGCTCGGCCATCCGCGCGTTGGCGTTGGCCGCGTTGCGGAGCCACAGCCCGTCGCTGAGGTAGGCGATCAGCTGCGCGGACTGGAAGCGCATCTTCGAGGTGACATGGCCGGACCGCTTCGTGCGGTAGACCAGCTCGTCGGCCGCGCGGTCGTCGAAGACCACGATCGCCTCGGCCGAGAGGGCGCCGTTCTTGGTCGCGCCGAGGGAGAGCACGTCCACGCCGGCCCGCCAGGTGAGGTCGGCCGGCGTACAGCCGAGGGCGGCGATCGCATTGCCGAGCCGGGCGCCGTCCATGTGCACGCGCAGGTCGTGCGGCTTGACGACGGCGACGAGCGCCTCCACGTCCGCGACCGGGTAGACGGTGCCGAGGTCGGTGGGCTGGGTGAGCGAGAGCGCGGCCGGCTGGGAGTGGTGCGGGTCGCCCCAGCGGGTGCCGTCGAGCGTCGCCTGGAGCGCGTCGGGCGAGAGCCGGAAGTCGTCGCCGCCGACGCCCTTCATCACCGCTCCGCCGGCGAGGAGCGACGTCGCGCCGCCCTCGCTGTTCATGATGTGGGCGGTCTCGTGGCACAGCACCGAGCCCCACGGGGGGCAGAGCGCGCTGAGGGAGAGCGCGTTGGCCGCCGTACCGCTCGTGACGGGGAAGACCCGGGCCGTCGGGTGCTCGAAGACCTCGCGCACCAGCTCCTCGAGCCGGGCGGTCACCTCGTCCCCGCCGTACGCCAGTGCGGATCCGCCGTTCGCCGCCACGACGGCCTGGAGGATCTCAGGAGTGACGGACGCGGCGTTGTCTGAGCGCAGTTCGATGGGGGTCACGGTGGCATCATCGCTCAGGTGACCAGACTGCGCGTGCTCGACGACGTCGTCTGGGACGGCAGCCCCGTCCCGGGCGAGCGCACTCACGCGCTGCTCCGGGCGCTCGTCGAGGCCGGTCGCCGCGGGCTCAGCGAGTCGGTGCTCGTCGACGAGGTCTGGGGCGACGACCCACCCGCCAACCCGACGAAGGCCCTCCAGGTGGTCGTCTCGCGGGCGCGCGCGGCCACCTGCCCGGAGGCGATCGAGCGCACGCCGCGTGGCTACCGACTCGCGCTCGCCCCCGACGAGGTCGACGCCTGGTCGCTGCGGCCGGAGGCGCTCCGGCTCGCCGCCGAGAGGAGGTACGCCGACGCGCTGCCGCTCCTCGAGCGTGCCGCCGTCCGGGCGGACGACGACGAGGTCGTCGCCGCGCTCCTGCGCGCGGTCGCGGCGGTCCGGGGCGTACCCGCCGCGCTCGAGCGCTACGAGGCCTACCGCTCCGGACTGGCCGACCGGCTCGGTGTCGACCCCGGACCTGAGCTGCGGGCGCTCCACGGCGAGCTGCTCGCCCGCGACCGGCCGGTGCGCTCCGGGGTGCAGTACGACACGACGTCGCTCATCGGGCGCGAGCCGGACGTCGCGGCGGTCTCGGTGATGCTGCGCTCCGCCCGGGTCGTCACACTGCTCGGTGCCGGAGGGCTCGGCAAGACCCGCCTCGCGCGGGTGCTCGCCCGCGAGGCGGAGCAGCCCGTCGTCCACTTCGTCGAGCTCGTCGGCGTGGCCGCCCCGGACGACGTCATCGGTGAGGTCGGGTCGGCCCTGGGGGTGCGCGACTCGGTGAGCGGCCGTCGCATCCTGACCCCCGAGCAGCGCGCCGACGTACGCTCCCGGATCGCGCAGCAGCACGACCAGGCGCCGGCGCTCCTCGTCCTCGACAACTGCGAGCACGTCGTCGGCGCGGTGGCCGACCTCGTCGCCTTCCTCGTCGGCACGGTGCCGAGCCTGCGGGTGCTCACCACCAGCCGGTCGCCGCTGGCGATCGCGGCCGAACGGGTCTACCCGCTCGGCCAGCTCGCCACCGCCGACGGCGTCCGGCTGTTCGAGGAGCGGGCGACCGCCGCACGGCCGGGAGTCGCCCTGCCCGAGGAGACCGTCGCGGAGATCGTCACCCGGCTCGACGGCCTGCCGCTGGCGCTCGAGCTGGCGGCGGTGAAGGTCCGGGTCATGTCGGTCGACGACATCGCCCACCGGCTCTCCAACCGCTTCGAGCTGCTCCGTGGCGGCGACCGCAGCGCCCCCGACCGCCACCAGACCCTGCTCGCCGTCATCGACTGGTCCTGGAACCTCCTCGCCGAGCCCGAGCGGCGCGCCCTCCGCCAGCTCTCCGTCTTCCACGACGGCTTCACCCTCGCCGCCGCCGAGGCGATACTCGGGCCGAGCGCCCTGCACGCGGTCGAGGAGCTCAACGACCAGTCGCTGCTGACTGTGGTCGACACGCCCTTCGGCGTGCGCTACCGGATGCTCGAGACGGTCAGGGAGTTCGGCCGGATGCAGCTCGTTGACGCGGGGGAGGAGGACGAGGCCCGTCTGGCGCAGCGCACCTGGGCCGCGGCGTACGCCGACGAGTACGCCGGCCGCCTCTACGGAAACGCCCAGCCGGAGGCGATGGACGCGCTCCGGGCGGAGGAGAGCAACCTCGCCGACGTGCTCCGACAGGCGCTCGCCGAACCCGACCCGGAGGCGGCGGTCAGGATCTTCGCCGCACTCGGCGCGTACTGGACGATCGCCGGCGACCACCCGCGCGTCTTCACCCTCATCAGCGCCCTCGCCGCCACCCTCGGCGACTGGACGCCGCCGGAGGAGCTCGTCGACAAGACCCGGCTGACCGTCGGGCTGCTGATCTTCGGGGCGACCCTCGGCTCACCGTCCGACGCTGCCCAGCTGCGCAAGCTGGTGGAGCGGCTCGGCACCGACTCGGCGAGCCCGCCGCTGCGCGCGCTCCTCACGATCATGCTCGCCCTCGGCGACGGGTCCGGCGACGAGCTCCGCGCCAAGCTGGACGAGCTGACGGACGACGCCGACCACGCCGCCCGCGGGGTCGCCTACATCTTCCGCGCCCACGAGAAGGAGAACTTCGGCGACCCGCGGGCCGCGCTCGATGCGGCGAGCCACGCGCTCGCGCTCATCCGCGAGGACGACCCACCGTGGAACGCCGCGACCCTGCACGCCCAGGTCGCCGGCCTGCACGCCCAGCTCGGAGAACTCGCGAAGGCGGCGACCCACGCCGCCGCGGCGCGCCCCGTGCTCGAGCGGCTCGGTGCCGGCGACGACGTCCTCCAGGTCACCGCGATCCTCGCGATGGCTGCCCTCGAGTCCGGCCGTGTCGACGAGGCCGCCCGGCTGGTCGAGGAGATCGACGACCGCGGCACTGCCGCGTTCGGCGCGCGCGGTGCCGTCGTCGCGGCCCGTGCCGAGCTCGCCCTCGCGCGGGGCGAGATCGCCGAGGGGCTGGCGCTCTACCGCGAGGCGGCGGAGGTCCTGCGGACCGTTCGGTTCCCGGGTGTCACCGACGGCTTCGCGCTGCTGCCGTGGGTCGTGGTGTCGGAGGCGACCGCACTGGCGGCGTACGCCCGCTTCGGCGCCGGCGACGACGGTGTCGACCTCTACGACTCCCTGGCCGAGAAGGCCAGGCCCGCCCTCGAGGTCGCGACGCCGATCCTCGACTACCCCGTGGCCGGGACGCTCTTCTTCGGGACCGGGCTGTGGGCGCTCCTGCGCGGCGCGCTCGCGCCGGAGGACGCCGTACGCCTGCTGGTCATCGCGGAGCGCTTCGCCTACACCCGGATGGCGCCGGCGATGCGCTGGGAGAAAGCGGTCGAGGACGCCGAGCGCATCGCGCCCGGCGCCGTCGCCAGGATCGAGGAGGAGTACGCCGACCGTCGCGGCCCGGCGCTCCTCGACGAGGCCCTGGACGTGGTGACTCACATCTTCCGGCTGTAGGACCTCACCGAGAGCGGCAGGAAGATCGCCACGACGATCGCGCAGCCGAGCAGCGCCCAGCCGACCTCGCCGGTGAACGAGCCGTTGTTGATCAGGTCCCGGACCGCCGTGACGACGTGGGAGAGCGGGTTGACCTTGACGAAGCCCTGGAGCCAGCCCGGCATCGTGTCCGGGTCGACGAACGCGTTGGACATGAACGACAGCGGGAACATGATCAGCATCGCCGTGCCCTGCACCGCCTGCGCGGTCCGCATGACGGTGCCGAGCCAGGTGAAGATCCACGCCAGCGACCAGGCCGCGATGATCGTGAGCGCCCAGCCGGCGATCGTCCCGCCGACGCCGCCACCGGGGCGATAGCCCATCGCGATGCCCACCAGGATGGTGAGCGTCGCGGCGATGACGTAGCGCAGGATGTCCGCGATCGCCGGCCCGGCCAGCGGCGCGATCCGGGCGATCGGCAGCGACTTGAACCTGTCGAAGACGCCCTTGTCCATGTCCTCGCGCAGCTGCGTGCCGGTGGCCATGCAGGTCGTGATGGCGGTCTGGGCGAGGATGCCCGGGATGATCGTCGGCATGTAGTCGGAGACGCTGCCGGAGATGGCCCCGCCGAAGATGTAGGTGAACATCGCGGTGAAGAGCAGCGGCTGCAGCGTCACGTCCATGAACTGCTCCGGGTTGCGGCGCATCTTGAGCAGCGCGCGCCACGCGAACGCGAGCGTCTGGCGTACGGCGTCGCCGGGCGAGGGCCGCGGCGAGAGCACCCGGTCCAGGGTCAGGTCGGGCAGCTCGGCGGTTGCGGCGGTCATGACGCCACCTCCTCGGTCTCGTTCTGGTTGTCGGTGTCGTTCTCGGCGTCCTCGGTGTGGTGGCCGGTGATCGCGAGGAAGACCTCGTCGAGCGTCGGCTGGCGTACGGCGGCGGTGCTGATGCCCAGGCCCGCCTGGCGCAGCGCGATGAGCACGTCGGCGGCGCGGTTGGCGTCGGTCATCGCGACGTTGAGGCCGCCCGCCTCGGGGGTGAGGACCGGCTCGGTGCCGAGCACGCTCTCGACCAGCTGGGCAGCCATCGCGGTGTGGTCCTTGTCCTCGAGCCGCAGGTGGAGCGTGGACTCGCCGACCGACCCCTTGAGCTCGTCGGAGGTGCCCTCCGCGACCTTGAGGCCGCGGTCGATGACGGCGATCCGGTCGGCGAGCTGGTCGGCCTCGTCGAGGTACTGCGTGGTGAGCAATACCGTCGAGCCGCCGGCGACGAGCCCGCGGATGGTCTCCCACATCTGCCCGCGGGTGCGCGGGTCGAGACCCGTGGTGGGCTCGTCGAGGAAGATCAGCGGCGGCCGCGAGATGAGCGAGGCGGCGAGGTCGAGCCGGCGCCGCATGCCGCCGGAGAACTTCCCGAGCTGCCGGTTGGCGGCCTCGGTCAGCCCGAAGCTCTCGAGGAGCTCCTCGGCGGTGCGCGCCGCGCGGCGGCGGGAGAGCCCGAGGAGCTGACCGAACAGGAGCAGGTTCTCCTTGCCGGTGAGGTTCTCGTCGACCGACGCGTACTGTCCGGTCACGCCGACCAGCTGCCGCACCTGGTGCGGGTGCCGCTTGACGTCGACGCCGAAGATGCTGGCCTCACCCTGGTCGATGGGCAGCAAGGTGGCGAGCATCTTGAGGGTCGTGGTCTTGCCGGCGCCGTTCGGTCCGAGGACGCCGTACACCTCGCCCCGGCGGATCTCGAGGTCGATCCCGTCGACCGCGTTGAAGTTGCCGAAGCTCTTGACCAGACCCCGGGCCTGCACTGCCAGGTCGGTGGCAGTCACACTGGCGGTGGTGGGTGCAGAGGAGTTCATGCCACCACCATGAGGGGGCCCGGTTTCACCGCGCCTTCATGACGGTTTCAGCGGCGGCCGGCTGGTTTCAGCGGGCCTGCTCCAGACGGAGGAGCACGTCGTCGAGATCGTCGCCGACGACGAGCTGCTCGACGGCGGGGCCGTGCATGAAGCCGGCCTCGGCGATGCGCCGCATCATCTCGACGAGCGGGTCCCAGAACCCGCCGACGTTGAAGAGCCCGACCGGCTTGCCGTGCAGCGAGAGGGTCTGCCAGGTCCAGACCTCGAAGAGCTCCTCCAGCGTCCCGAGGCCACCGGGCAGCGCGAGGAACGCCTCGGCGCGGTCGGCCATCAGCGCCTTGCGCTCGTGCATCGTGTCGACCACGACGGTCTCGACGCCCGGCTCCCGGTGGTCGCCCACCCGGCCCCACTCGCGCTCGACCATGAACCGCGGGATCACGCCGAAGACCCGGCCGCCACCGTCGATCACGCCCTGCGAGACGCGACCCATGAGGCCACCGCCGCCGGCGCCGTACACCAGCTCGACGTCGCGCTCTGCGAGCCCGCGCCCGACGGCGTACGCCGCCTCCGCGAGCGCGGGGTCGTTGCCGTCACGGGAGCCGAGGAAGACCGCGAGCCGAGAGATCACGAACGGCAGGCTAGGTGATCGGCTGCCCGAGGAGCTCGCGCAGCCGGTCGTAGATCGCGAGATCGCCGGTCACCGTGATGCGCTCGTCGCCGCGGCGGTGCCAGAGCCACGCGTCGAGGTCGTCGGCCGTCCCGCTGACCACGGCGTCCGCCGGCACGCCGGGGTCCGGTACGACGTGGGCGTCGCTCTCGCCCGAGATCGTCTCGCCGCCGTCGGGCCGGGTGCCGGAGAAGAGCCCCAGCTGGGTCCACACCGAGCCGCCGGCGTCGCGGGCCCGGAACTCGACGTAATGGGGGAGTGGGTCGAACCTGCCCCACGGTGGCAGCCCGCCGTACATCACGTCGAGACACTCGTCCACGCCGTCGAGCGCCAGCGCCGGGTCGAGCGGTGCCACGGCGCTCCCGGCGACCAGCTCCGCATCGAGCCGGTGGATCGCCGCCTCGTGGGCCTGCCGGCGGATGATGAAGGCGACGTTCTGGTCGTCGGGGCCCGACCAGGTGTAGGCCGGCTCGCTCGGGTCGGCCGCCGTCAGCGTCTGCACGAGCCGCGCGCTGGCGTCGTCGAAGAACGCCAGCAGCCCGTCGTACGACGCAGGCCGGGGCGGGTCCGGCTCCGGGTCCGGGTTCTTCGGCCGGCTGAGCACGACCTCGCTCCAGGTGTTCTGCACCTCGCCGAGGTGCCAGAGCAGGTCGGCGGCGGTCCAGTCCGGCGCGGTCGGCACCGGCCTCTCGGGGTCGCACCCGGTGAGCGCGGCCCGGAAGCGGGCCGACTCGGCGCGGAGGTGGTCGAGGTAGGTCGGGAAGGGCAGCCTCATGACGCGAACCTAGAGCGACATCCGGACGACCGGCATCCGCAATGTCGTAGTTCTTCGCCCGCCGTATTTCGAGACGATTACACAAGGTCATGCATCGCTCTGTATAGTCATTCAGCATGACGAGCCAGAGCCGCAAGAAGAGCGTCGCCGTCGCCGGCGCCAGTGGGTACGCCGGGGGCGAGCTCCTCCGCCTGCTCCTGTCGCACCCCGATGTCGAGATCGGGACCGTGACGGCCCACAGCAACGCGGGGGAAACGCTGGGCAGCCTCCAGCCCCATCTGCTGCCGCTCGCCGACCGCGTGCTCGCGGAGACCACGGTCGAGAACCTCAGCGGTCACGACGTCGTCTTCCTCGCGCTCCCGCACGGCCAGTCCGGCGCCGTCGCCGCCCAGCTGCCCGAGTCCACCGTCGTCATCGACTGCGGCGCCGACTTCCGGCTGCAGGACGCGGGCGCATGGGAGCAGTTCTACGGCAGCGAGCACGCCGGCACGTGGCCCTACGGCCTGCCCGAGCTCCCCGGCCAGCGCACGAGGCTCGCCGGCGCGAGCCGGATCGCCGTCCCCGGCTGCTATCCGACCGTCTCCACCCTCACCCTCGCCCCGGCCGTCGAGGCCGGGATCGTCGAGCCGGAGGTCGTGGTCGTGGCCGCGTCGGGCACGAGCGGCGCTGGCAAGAGCCCGAAGCCGCACCTGCTCGGCTCCGAGATCATGGGCAACGCCAGCGCCTACGGCGTCGGCGGCACCCACCGCCACACCCCCGAGATCACGCAGAACCTCTCCGGCCTCATCGACGGCGCCGTCGCCGTCTCCTTCACCCCGCTGCTGGTCCCGATGCCGCGCGGCATCCTCGCCACCTGCAGCGCGAAGCTGAAGCCCGGCGTCACCGCCGACGAGGCCCGCGCGGTCTACGAGAAGGCGTACGCCGAGGAGCGCTTCGTCCACGTGCTGCCCGAGGGGCAGTGGCCGCAGACCCAGTCGGTGATCGGCTCCAACGCCGTCCAGCTCCAGGTGACGGTCGACGAGGCGGCCGGGCGGCTCGTCGCCGTCGGCGTGATCGACAACCTCACCAAGGGCACGGCCGGTGGCGCGATCCAGTCGATGAACCTCGCCCTCGGGCTCGACGAGGCCACCGGCCTCTCCACGGTCGGTCTGGCCCCGTGACCCTGCCGAACGGCTTCGCCACCGCTGTCGTCGGCGAGGTCACGCTGCTCGTCTCCGAGGGCCCGTCGTACGCCGCCGCCGGGCTGCTCCCCGGCGGCTCCGACGCCGTCCTGTGGACCGGTCAGGTGGCGAGCGACGGCCTCGTCCGGGCCGTCGCCGTCGACCCGCAGGCGGCGTCTCCGGAGGAGCCCACCTCTCCGGAGGGCTTCCAGCACGTCCACCGCGTCGCCGAGCAGGCCGCCGCGTGCCTCGGCATCGGCGCCGTCGACGTCGCCGTGCTGCCGGGCTCGCCCGATCCGGCCCGCACCGTCCACCGCGACGGCTGGTCGGTCGCGGCGCTCGGCACCGGCCACGCCGTCGTACTCCTGACCGACGCGGATCTCCCCGTCACCGCTCTCGAGGCGGCGCTCGGGGACCTCCCGACGGTGCGGCCGGTCCTCCTCCTCGCCGGCGGAGCCGCCGGCACGACGCCCCCCGCCGCCGAGCTCGCCACGGCCCTGGCCGAGGCGCTCGACCACTCCGTCCACGACACCCCCGCCTACCACTCATGAGCACCCTGGATATCGACACCGTGTCCCACGACCCCGGCAAGCCGGACCCGGCGAAGGCGCGCACCCTCGCCGCGGCCCTGCCCTGGCTGAAGCGCTACCACGGCAAGATCGTGGTGGTGAAGTACGGCGGCAACGCCATGACCGACGAGTCGCTGAAGCAGGCCTTCGCGGAGGACATCGCGTTCCTGCGCTTCGCCGGGTTCAAGCCGGTCGTCGTCCACGGCGGCGGTCCGCAGATCTCGACCATGCTCGACCGGCTGGGCATCGAGTCGGAGTTCCGCGGCGGCCTGCGGGTCACCACGCCCGAGGCGATGGACGTCGTACGCATGGTGCTCGTCGGCCAGGTCCAGCGCGAGCTGGTCGGGCTGATCAACTCCCACGGGCCGCTCGCGGTCGGCCTGTCGGGGGAGGACGCCGGGCTGTTCACCGCGGAGCCGGCGAGCACGATCGTCGACGGCGAGGAGGTCGACCTCGGCCAGGTGGGCGAGGTCGTCGGCGTACGCCCGGAGTCGGTCCTCGACCTCATCGAGGCCGGCCGGATCCCGGTCGTCTCCAGCGTCGCGCCCGACGTCGACGGCACCGTCTACAACGTCAACGCCGACCTCGCCGCCTCCGCGCTGGCGGTGGCGCTGAAGGCCGAGAAGCTGCTCGTCCTCACCGACGTCGAGGGGCTCTACCTCGACTGGCCGGACCCCGAGGAGGTCATCGGCGAGATCAGCCCCGAGACGCTCGAGGGGATCCTGCCGTCGCTCGCCAGCGGGATGATCCCGAAGATGGGGGCCTGCCTGCAGGCGGTGAAGGGCGGTGTCGCCCGCGCGACCGTCGTCGACGGCCGCCAGCCGCACTCGGTCCTGCTCGAGCTGTTCACCGACGAGGGCGTCGGCACGCAGGTGCTGCCCGGCGTCGAGACCAAGACCCGCAAAGCCAGGGAGATCGCGAAGTGACCACCTACACCGACCGCTACCAGAGCGCCCTCATGAACGCGTTCGGCAAGCCCAAGCTCGCGCTGGTGCGCGGCGAGGGCGCCCACGTCTGGGACGAGGACGGCAAGGAGTACGTCGACTTCCTCGGCGGGATCGCCGTCAACGCGCTCGGCCACGCCCACCCGGCGCTGGTCTCGGCCGTGACCGAGCAGATCTCGACCCTCGGCCACATCTCCAACTTCTTCACCAGCGGTCCGCAGGTCGAGCTCGCCGAGAAGCTGCTGGCGCTCGTGCCCGGAGGTGCGGGCGGGAAGGTCTTCTTTGCGAACTCCGGCACCGAGGCCAACGAGGCCGCCTTCAAGCTGACCCGCAAGACCGGCCGCACCCACCTCGTGGCCGCCGAGGGCGCCTTCCACGGCCGCACCCTCGGCGCTCTCGCGCTGACCTCGAAGGAGGCCTACCGCGCGCCGTTCGAGCCGCTGCCGGGCGAGGTCACCTTCGTCCCCTACGGCGACGCCGACGCGCTCGCGGCCGCCGTCACCGACGAGACCGCGGCGATCGTCCTCGAGCCGATCCAGGGCGAGGCCGGCGTCGTCGTCCCGCCCGAGGGCTACCTCGCCGCCGCCCGCCGGATCGCCGACGAGCACGGCGCGCTGCTGTGGCTCGACGAGGTGCAGTCCGGCATGGGCCGCACCGGCCACTGGCTCGCCCACGAGACCACCGGCGTCACCGCCGACATCGTCACGCTCGCCAAGGGCCTCGGCGGCGGGTTCCCGATCGGCGCCTGCATCGGCCTCGGCCGGGCGGCCACCCTGTTCGAGCCGGGCAACCACGGCACCACGTTCGGCGGCAACCCGGTCGGGTGCGCGGCCGGCCTCGCCGTCGTACGCACCATCGAGCAGGACGGCATCCTCGAGCACGTCACCGTCCTCGGCCAGAAGCTCCGCGACGGCATCGCCGCCGACCCGCGGGTCGCGACAGTGGAGGGCGAGGGTCTCTTCGTCGGCGTGGTACTCCCAGAGGTGGACACCGCGAAGGTCGTCGCCGCGGCGCTCGAGGCCGGCTTCATCCTCAACAACGCCACCCCCGACCGGATCCGGCTGGTGCCACCGCTGGTCGTCACGCAGGACGACGTCGAGGCGCTGCTCGCCGCATGGCCGGCCATCCTCGACGCCGCGCAGGACAGCTCACAGGAGCAGCAATGAGGCACTTTCTGCGGGACGACGACCTCACGCCCGAGGAGCAGGCGGAGGTCCTCGACCTCGCCGCCGCGATGAAGGCCGACCCGTACGCCGCCAAGCCGCTCGCGGGACCCGTCACCGTCGCGACTATCTACGACAAGCCGACGCTGCGGACCCAGGCGTCGTTCGCTGCCGGGATCGCCGAGCTCGGCGGCTTCCCGATGCTCGTCGACGGCATCCTGGCCGCGATCGGCATCCGCGAATCGGTGCCCGACGTCGCCCGCATCCTCGGCCGGCAGGCCGGCGAGATCGTGTGGCGCACCTTCGCCCAGGGCAACCTCGAGCAGATGGCGTCGTACGCCGGAGTGCCGGTCGTCAACGCGCTGACCGATGAGTTCCACCCCTGCCAGCTCCTCGCCGACCTGCTGACCCTGCGCGAGCACAAGGGCGAGCTCCGCGGGCTGACGGTGACCTTCCTCGGTGACGCGGCCTGCAACATGGGCAACTCCTACGCGCTCGCCGGCGCGCTCGCGGGCCTGCACGTCCGCTTCGGCGCCCCCGAGGGCTACACCCCCGACGCCGACGTCCTGGCGCGGGCGGCGGAGATCTGCGCCGGCACCGGCGGCAGCATCACCCTCGACCAGGACCCGATCAAGGCCGCGGCCGGCGCCGACGTGCTCGTCACCGACACCTGGGTCTCGATGGGCAAGGAGGACGAGAAGGCGGAGCGCGAGGCGGTCTTCTCGCCGTACGCCCTCACCCAGGAGCTCGTCGACCACGCCCACCCGGACGCCGTCGTCATGCACTGCCTGCCGGCCTACCGCGGCAAGGAGATCGCCGCCGCAGTCCTCGACGGCCCACGCAGCATCGTCTGGGACGAGGCGGAGAACCGCCGCCACGCCCAGAAGGCGATCCTCGCCTTCCTCTGGGAGCGACGCGGAGCACACGTATGACGGAGCAGGCCCTCCGCCCGGCGACCAAGAACGCCCGTCACCGGCTCATCGTGGAGATCGTGAGCACCCACGAGGTGCGCTCCCAGAGCGAGCTGGCCGACCTCCTGGCCGGCCGCGGCGTCCAGGTCACGCAGGCGACGCTGTCCCGCGACCTCGTCGAGCTCGACGCGGTCAAGGTCCGCTCGACCACCGGCGCGCTCGTCTACGCCGTCCCCGGCGAGGGCGGCGACCGCCGTGCCGTCGCCCCGCAGGAGTCGGCGGCGGCGCGCGGCCGGCTCGCCCGGCTGTGCGCCGAGCTGCTGGTGAGCGCAGAGGCCAGCTCCAACCTCGTCGTCCTGCGTACGCCGCCGGGCGCGGCCCAGTTCCTGGCATCCGCGTTCGACAAGGCCGAGTTCCCCGAGATCCTCGGCACCATCGCCGGCGACGACACCGTCCTCGTGATCGGCCGCGACCCCGTCGGAGGCGACGACCTGGCGAGGCGGTTCCTGGCGCTCGCCGACCACACCCGGGCGCACACCCACGCCACCCTGATCAGCACCGAAGAGGAGTAACCACCACGTGAGCAAGGTCCTGACCTCCCTGCCCAAGGGAGAGCGCGTCGGCATCGCCTTCTCCGGAGGACTCGACACCTCCGTCGCGGTCGCCTGGATGCGCGACAGAGGCGCGGTCCCGTGCACCTACACCGCCGACATCGGACAGTACGACGAGCCCGACATCGCCGGCGTACCCGACCGTGCGCTGCAGTACGGCGCCGAGCTCGCCCGCGCGATCGACATCAAGCCGCAGCTGGTCGAGGAGGGCCTGGCCGCGCTCGCCTGCGGCGCCTTCCACATCCGCTCCGGCGGACGCGCCTACTTCAACACCACTCCGCTCGGGCGCGCCGTCACCGGCACGATGCTCGTCCGCGCGATGCACGAGGACGACGTCAACATCTGGGGCGACGGCTCGACGTTCAAGGGCAACGACATCGAGCGGTTCTACCGCTACGGCCTGATGGCCAACCCCGAGCTGCGCATCTACAAGCCGTGGCTCGACGCCGACTTCGTCAGCGAGCTCGGCGGCCGCCACGAGATGAGCGCCTGGCTCGTCGAGCACGGCCTGCCCTACCGGGACTCCGCCGAGAAGGCGTACTCCACCGACGCCAACATCTGGGGCGCCACCCACGAGGCGAAGACCCTCGAGCACCTCGACGTCTCGCTCGAGACCGTCGAGCCGATCATGGGGGTGAGGTTCTGGGACCCGAGCGTCGCCATCGAGCCCGAGGACGTCTCGGTCACCTTCGAGGCCGGCCGGCCGGTCGCCATCAACGGGCGGCGGTACGACGATGCGGTGGCCCTCGTGAGGGAGGCCAACGCGGTGGGCGGGCGCCACGGTCTCGGCATGTCCGACCAGATCGAGAACCGCATCATCGAGGCGAAGTCCCGCGGCATCTACGAGGCGCCCGGCATGGCGCTGCTCTGGACCGCCTACGAGCGGCTGCTCAACGCGGTCCACAACGAGGACACCATCGAGAACTACCACCTCGACGGCCGCAAGCTCGGCCGGCTGCTCTACGAGGGACGCTGGCTCGACCCGCAGGCGCTGATGCTGCGCGAGTCGATCCAGCGCTGGATCGCCTCGCTCGTGACCGGCACCGTGACGCTGCGGCTGCGCCGGGGCGAGGACTACACCATCCTGCGGACCGACGGCCCTGCGCTGTCCTACCACCCCGAGAAGCTGTCGATGGAGCGGGTCGAGAACGCCGCCTTCGGCCCGACCGACCGGATCGGCCAGCTGACGATGCGCAACCTCGACATCGCCGACAGCCGCGCCAAGCTCGAGGCGTACGCCGCCCAGCCGCTCGACCAGGGCCAGGTGCTCGTCGAGCACGGCACCCTGTTCGGCGAGCTCCCCGCGGGCGGTTACGACCGGATCTCGGCGAACCCGGCGCTCAAGGGTGACGAGGAGGCTGCGCTCGACGAGGCAGCGATGGAGTTCGGGACCGACTGATGAGCACGACGAACGAGGGCAGGCTCTGGGGCGGCCGCTTCTCGGGCGGCCCCAGCCCGGAGCTCGAGGCGCTGTCCCGCTCGACGCAGTTCGACTGGCGGCTGGCGCTCTACGACATCGCCGGCTCGCATGCCCACGCCAAGGCGCTCGGCGCGGCCGGGCTGCTCACCGGCGAGGAGGAGAGCGAGCTGCACCGCGGCCTCGACGTCCTCGCCGAGCGCTGGACCAGCGGGGCGCTCCAGCCGGGGGACTCGGACGAGGACGTGCACGGCGCGCTGGAGCGGCTGTTGATCGAGGAGGTCGGCCCGGACGTCGGTGGCAAGCTGCGCGCCGGGCGGTCGCGCAACGACCAGATCGCCACGCTCTTCCGCTCCTATCTGCTCGACCACTCGCTGGCCATCTCCGGACTGGTGCTCGACCTGGTCGACGCCCTCGCCGACCAGGCGGAGTCGAGCTTCGGCGCGATCATGCCGGGGCGCACGCACCTCCAGCACGCCCAGCCGGTGCTGCTCAGCCACCACCTGCTGGCGCACGCGTGGGCGCTGCTGCGCGACGTCGACCGGCTGCAGGACTGGCGACGCAGGGTCGAGTCGGACTCGCCGTACGGCTCCGGCGCGCTCGCCGGCCAGTCGCTCGGCCTCGACCCCGAGCTGGTCGCGCGCGAGCTCAACTTCACCGGCTCCACGGCCAACTCCATCGACGGCACCGCCGCTCGCGACTTCGTCGCCGAGTTCGCTTACGTCGCGGCGCAGACCGGCATCGACATCAGCCGGATCGCCGAGGAGGTCATCCTGTGGGCGACCAAGGAGTTCGGCTTCGTGACGCTGCACGACTCCTGGTCGACGGGGTCGTCGATCATGCCGCAGAAGAAGAACCCGGACGTCTCCGAGCTGGCCCGGGGCAAGGCCGGTCGGCTGGTCGGGAACCTGACCGGCCTGCTGACCACCCTCAAGGCGCTCCCGCTGGCCTACAACCGCGATCTGCAGGAGGACAAGGAACCGGTCTTCGACTCCGTCGACACGCTCGAGGTTCTCCTGCCCGCGTTCACCGGCCAGATCGCCACGCTCACCTTCGACACCGCCCGGATGGCCGAGCTCGCGCCGCAGGGGTTCTCCCTGGCCACCGACATCGCCGAGTGGCTGGTGCGGCAGGGGACGCCCTTCCGGATCGCCCACGAGCTGGCCGGCGCCTGTGTACGCGCCGCCGAGGCACGTGGCGTGGAGCTGGACGGCCTGACCGACGAGGAGTTCGCCGCGATCTCGCCGGCGCTGACCCCCGACGTACGCCTCGTGCTCACCGCCGAGGGCTCCGTCGCCTCGCGCAACGGCCGGGGCGGCACCGCGCCCGACCGGGTCAAGGAGCAGCTCGCCGAGGCGCGGGCGCGCAGCAGCGCCTTCAGGGCGGAGCGCGCCGCTGTCGAGGACCGGGCCGGCGGCCGGTCGTCGGACCCTTCGTGAGCCGGCTCGCCGAGCTGCTCAGCGAGCGCCCCGAGGTAGTCGCACCGCGGCTCCTCGGGGCGCTGCTGACCCGGGGCGGTGTCACCGTCCGGCTGACCGAGGTGGAGGCGTACGCCGGCGACAGCGACCCCGGCTCCCACGCCTTCCGGGGCCGTACGCCGCGCAACGCCGTGATGTTCGGTCCCGCCGGCCGGCTCTACACCTACTTCACCTACGGGATGCACGTCTGTGCCAACGTCGTCTGCGGACCGGAGGGCCAGGCCTCGGCCGTCCTCCTGCGTGCGGGTGAGGTGGTCGACGGACTCGACGTCGCTCACGGCCGCCGCCTCGGCGCACCCGACCGCGACCTGGCGCGCGGGCCCGCACGCCTGTGCCGCGCACTGGGCATCACCCTCGACGACAACGGCGCAGACCTGGCGGGGGAGGACCTGCATCTCGAGCTCCCGGCCAGCCCGGCGACGGCGTACGCCACGGGCCCGCGGGTGGGCCTCCGCGGCGCCCCCGAGCGCCCCTGGCGGTTCTGGCTCCAGGGTGACCCGACGGTCTCCGTCTACCGCCCGGCCAAGGGCCTGCGCCGCCCCGGCTGAGCGCGATCCGGGGACTCCGACGACCTCCGTACGCCGGTGGTGCCCCCCGATTTGATGCCCCCGACACGTGTGTGTAATGTTCTTCTTGTCGCCGCGAGCGGCGCCCGAGTCGGGCCGAAAGGCCACCTGGACCGGGCTCCTGCACGCGCCGACACCGGTCTGTCAGACCCGCAGCGCTCGGCGGTCACGCCGAGTTGACGGAGCAAGACCAGATCGGTAAGTTACTGCAGGTTGCCCCGCAGCCGAGGGCCACGAAAGGTGGCCTGAAGCACGGTGCGCGTGTGATTCTTGAGAACTCAACAGTGTGTCAATAGTCGACGAATTAGTTTGTTGTGCCCTGTCTTCTGCGCCTTTGTGGTGTGGGGGATGGTTTCTTTGACAGTGATTCTGATGGAC
>NZ_JBDZDM010000009.1:0-104788 GCF_040049175.1 Nocardioides asiaticus
CGCCGGGTACCCGGTGCGCCGGGGACCTCGCGACGCGTGGCCTCGGCCCCGAGCGGCGTCGATGACTCGCGCCGCGTCGCGTCATCGTGGCCTTCCCGGCGTGTCGGATCAGTCATGACAGACCTCCCGCGATTAGTGCGAGTTCTAGTTCTTTGCCGAAGCGCAGCCGGACGCCTTCGCCGATTGGGATGGTGGTTTCGGGGCTGACGGGGATGTCGTTGACAAAGGTCCCGTTGGCTGAGCCGAGGTCGCGGATTCGCGCGGCTGTGCCGGTGATCAGGAGCTCGGCGTGGCGTCGGCTGACCTGGTCGTAGGGCGCAAGGGCTCCCCTGATGGCCGGGTCTGGTGCGTGACGGCCGAGCAGGATGGTTTGGTCGCGGGGAAGCAGGACGACCACGTTTCCTGGAAGGACGAGCCGAACATCCGGTGCCGCGGTAGAGATTGCGGGGAGTGGGTCGTTGCACCGGAAACAGCTGGTGGCGCCGGGTGTGTTGGCCCTTCCGCATCCGGGGCAAGTAACGTCAGAGCCGACGTTCGGCGGCGCAGCCCCTGCATCAGCGGGGTTGTAGCTGGGTCGCTCCTCGGCGGTCGGGGCGGTTTCGGGGCGGGGTATTCCGTCGAGTTCGCACACGGTCACGTCGTTGGGGTAGGTGGTGCCGCATAGGCACACCCAGGTCATGCCCGCCATGACACCCCTTCGAGGTGGATGCCGGTGGTTCTGAGTTCGTCTTCGAGCCGTTGCAGGTCTCCGGCCTCTGGGAGGCCGAGAATGAAAACTTGGTCTTCGGTCGCTGTGACCTGGAGACGCGGCCCGCTCAGTTGGGTGAACCGCTGGCGGCCCAGCTCGGTGAGGAGTGTGACTTCCTGATTGTCGGAGGCGAGCAGCGGTCCGCCTGAAGGCCTCGTCTGGTCGTAGCGGCCGGCGATGAGAATGTCGAGCCGGTTGATGAGTTCCGGCGATCGACGGCGAGCAACTGCCGTCGTGTAACCGGTGAAGGCAAGGACGTCGGTGTTGGGCGCCGCTTCCTTCACGGCGTCGATTACCACTGTGAGGGCGTCAGGTTGCTGGAATGGCTCGCCACCGGAGATGGTGAGTCCGGTCAGATTGTGGGCGCGGACGTGGCTGAGGACCTGGTTGGCGACGTCAGTTTCATGGATCTCGGTCCCCGCGTAAGGGTTCCAGGTATCGGTCGAAGCGCATCCCGGGCAGGCGAGGTCGCAGCCCTGGACCCAGAGGCCGACACGGCGACCGGGGCCGAGGGCGGTGACCGGAGCGAGGATGCGGCTGATTCTCATCCCAAGATGACCTCGTAGCGGCCGTCGCGTTCGGTTATGGCGGTGATTTTGGCGTTCTGTCGGGTCTCGATGGCGAGCGCGCGGGCGAGGGGGTTGACCAAGTGGGTGTCGAGCTCCTGCCCAACGCCGCGCCCGCCGAGGGTCATGTCATGCGTGCATGCGTCGGCGAGCTGGGCGAGGACAGGTTCGGCGATAGTCAGCTCGATGTCGTGCTCGGCCTGCACCCGGCTCAGGACGTTGGGGACGTAGCGGTCGCGGACGAGGGCGCGGCCGATGTCGCGCGTGAGAAAGTCAAAGACGACGATGTTGTCACCGATCCGGCCGAGGAGTTCGGGCCGGTTGAGGTCATCTCGAAAAGAGCGTTCGACCGATTGGAGAACCTGGCTGTTGTACTCAGGTGAGGCTGGGTCGACGCCGGCAACGCCGAGGTTGGACGTGAAGATGACGATCGTGTCGGTGAAGTAGACGGTGGCGCCGCTGCCGTCGGTGAGCCGTCCGTCGCTGAGGATCTGCAGGAACTTGTCGAGGATGCGGGGCGCGGCCTTCTCAATTTCGTCGAATAGGACGACGGACATGGGTTTGCGCCGTACGGCGTCGGTGAGTTCCCCCCCATGGCCGTGACCGATGTAGCCGGGTGGTGCGCCGATCAGCCGTGCCTCGGTGTGCTCACTGGCGAACTCGCTCATGTCGAAGCGGATATAGGCATCTGGGTCGCCGAAGACGAGCTCAGTGATCGCTTTGGCGAGTTCGGTTTTGCCGACGCCAGTAGGGCCAGCGAAGAACATTACGCCGCGGGGGCCGGAGGAGCGAGGACCTTGCCACGCCCCGGAGAGTGCCATCGTGGAGCGGATGAGCACGGCGGCGGCGTGCGCGACGGCGCGGGGTTGACCGAGCACCTTGGCTGCCAGGGTTTGTTCGGCTTTGGCGACTCGGCGGCGCAGTGCGTCTTGCTTCCACTTGTTCTCGATGAGGCCGAGCTTGTAGGCACGGGCAGCGTCGTCGACATGGGCTGCGTCGAGGCCGGCGTCCTGAGAGAGCCGATTGATGACGCTCATGGCCCGGAGGCTGAGACCCTCTGTGCTCTCTGCATAGACCGTGGCCAATTGGTCGAACTCATTTAGCACCTTGGCAGCAGCCGGAGTGAGGTCGGGGCGGGGGCTAGCAAAACGTGCGGCGAGGGCTTCGCGCCTGGCGTCGGGGCTGTCGGCCCCCGGCGACCCGGGCAGGGCGGGCCCGAATAGCAGCGCGGCGCGGCGTCTCAGGTCGAGGTCGGGGGCGGGAATTGATATCTGCCGGATGCCATCGCTGCCTCCCACCAGCCACGTTGGGAGGTCTGAGGGTCGGTCTACCAGCCAGACGACGGGGTTGTAGATAGGGGAGGGGCTGCTTTGGTGAACGCTGGCGAGGGCACAGAGCATGAACTCGTGCAGGTCGTGGTCGGGCGGATCGCCGGCGGGGCGCTGTTGTGATTGGTAATCGAGGATCAACGCAGCCGATCCGGGTGCGGTTGTCGCGCCGTGTCCTCTGCGGGTTAGCCGCGTGAGGACAGTGCCGAGTTCTGTCCAGCTGATCGGCTCGCCGAGGGCGACTCCGCACTGCTTGAGGAAGTCGACCGCGGCCGCCTCTGCCTCTGGGTTACCGGCTGGCTCGACGCACAGTCCAGTAGGAGGGGAGTGGTACAGCGCAAAGGTGAAGCCTCGTTCGGCGAGACCCGCCCAGAGGCTCTCGACAGTCGTACGTGGTTGGGGCAGCGGTTGACCTGCGGGCTGGATCAGGTGGAGGTCGCGGATGTTGCCGTGGACGACATACTGCGGGGTAACGACAAGGTTTGCGTCGATGTCTCGCAGCCAGTGCGGCCAGTCGCCGGTCAGCGCCATCAGAGGTGGCGCTCCTGCTGAAGCGGGCGCCGCCGCCGGCGTGCTGCCTCTCGGGCGTTGACCTCTTTCCTGACCTCTCGCTGCATGGGCATCTGGCCAGGACGTGCGGTGTAATACCGGTCGAGTCGGACCCCGGCCGCGGCAAGTTCGGCGCTCAGCTGGTCGACAACATCGCAACCGGCGGCTTGAGCGTCGAGGTCACCCCGGGTGTCGGCAGTCAGTGCAATGGTCTCGGTCAGAAGGCGCCTGCGGCCGTCTTGAAGCTGGAGTTCGATGCCGTAGCCAGGCAGGTCCGGTGGCTCGATGATCGTTCGGCCGGAAGTGAGTGCATCCTCGAACTCCTCGCCGATCTCATAACCCATGCGGGTCAGTGCTGCCGTCAGTTCCCGAATGGCGACCCGACGATCCTCCTGCGCCATGTCCAGTTTGCGTTCACTGTCTATCGCCGCCTGGATCGCGGCCAGGTCAGCTGGCGTGCGCGCCGAGGCCGCCATGGCTGCGACGCGTGAGCTCGCTTCGGAGGGGAGACCTGACGCGTCGAAGAGTAGCTCCTGCACCTTGGCTTCGAGCTTCTCCCGACGGGCCTGTTCGGCGAGGTCCCTGTGGATCTCGGTGCGAAGGATCGCAAGTCTGCCGCGAGCGGCTCGGAGATCGGTGGCCAGAAGCCGGAGGGCGTCTTCGGCAATGGTGACCAGACGCGATCGACATTGCGCGTCGGTGATGAACGCCGCTTGCGCGAGGGCGGCCTCCAAGCTGGACTTGAGTTCATCTGCGGGCGATGCGAACGCACCAACTTGGCTCGATGCGTGATCGCCCGCGGATTCGGCCGGCCGGATGTCGAGAGTGATGCCGGCCGCGATTCCAGCCAGGTGGTTACTGATCTCCTCGACCCAGGTGACTCGTTGAGCGTGCTGGACCGCGGCCTGGGCGATGGATACCTGTGCAGCTAGGTGGCTCGCATGAGCGGTCCACTCCTCGAGGTCGTCGGTGACGGGGGCTCGAAGCTCGGCAGGTACCGGCGCACCAAGCGCGGCAGCTTCTGCCTTGGCCCGTGCAAGCCGTTCACCTAGTGCGCTGCAGCGTCGTCGTTGCTCGGTGAGGGCTCGCCGTCGAAGCTCCTCCGGTGAGACCACCACGAAGTAGGACCCGGTGCCGTGACTCATCCGCCCCCCTTGCCCTGATTCTCGTCGCCACAAAGCGGCACTATCCTGTCAGGGGCCGATCGGTCCTGTCCCGCGATTCGGGGATGGGGGGACGGTCTGCTCCGCCCCGGGGAGGAGGGGACAGACCGGCCGCTCCACGCGTAGGAAGGCAACTCATTGGCCATCGAGTACATGTTCGTGAGAATCGTGAAGAGCGGAGGCTCCGGACAGGAGCGCATGGAAGCGAGTGGACTGGTTGCCGGTGTGGAGACGTTCGCCCGCAGCGATGACCAAGCACCGCAGGACTACAACTCCCGCGATGGATGGGTCCGCGCCTTCGTCAGCCGCGTCGTGAGCGAACTCGGCGACGATGACTGGACGGTGGTCACCACGAGCGACCTCCGCCAGGCGCGTGCATTCCAGTCCGTTTGCGAGCTGGAACTCGTGATGAGTCGGACCCGATGACCTCAGGTAGCCGCGCCAGCCAAGTGGAGCACATGGTTGCCGGGCTGGTTCTGAGTTCTCCCACCAACTTCAACGCATACGTTGATGGCGAGCACATGATCACCCGTGAGGCCCCCGACTTGTGGCAGGGACTCGCCATGCTGAGCAGCACGCTCGCCGATCTCGGCCGAGACGGTTGGAGGGTCGACGCCGTCATCGACACTGGCTACGTAAAGACACTCTTCCTCAGCCGAGAGAGCAGTTGGTAGGGAAGATCCGGCCCTACTTCCAGTGACCGCCGTGCTCGTTGCAGACCGAACCGGTGTTGTTGCACTTACTGCAGGTGAGCTTGCCAAACGCTCCACTGGCTCGGCCGCCGTTGCAGGCCTGGCAGTCGTGGACGGGCCGGCTGCACTTCTTGCACTTCATCGGTTTGCTCCGTTCGCGAAATGTGGGCGAGGGTCCCGAGTAGCGCTAACACTACTTCAGCCATACACAAACCGGCGGGGCTCTGATCAAGTTTGAGGGGCTACGATGGTCCGCTTGCGACGGGCTCGTTCATCAGCCGCCAGCCTCGCTCGGATCTTGACCGTTGGGAACAGGATGCAGTTCGGGCCGAACCGGTTCGCCGCCGTGCTCCCGGCAGGGGAAGCCGCAGGCCGTTGACCCTGCGTCACGCCCTTGTGTCAAGCGCGCGACTGTCGTAGCGGCTTGTGGTGCGCGGGTCTGCTGTCGTCGTCCTGTCGCACCACCCGATCTGACTGACTTCGACGACGACAGATGGCTGGGTCGTCGCAATCAGTCGGCCCCACACATAGCCCACGAGAATGCCCATTCCCACAGACTATGAGCGTGTCGCGGGCCGAAGTGTCGCCCCCGTCGCCTACCGTCGAAGGGTGGACACGCTGCCGACCGGACCCATCGAGTCCGACCCGATCGACTACTACCGCGGCCGGGACTTCGCTGACCTGCGCGCGCTGCTCGACGAGGCCCTCGACGGTGTCGAGTTGGGTGCGTACGACCGCCGCATCGTCGACTGGGCCAAGCAGACGTGGGACCAGCCCACCATGGTCACCATCGCGAGCCTGATCCAACGAGCCCGGGCACTTCGATGACCGCAGCAGGGGCGACGGCCGAGCCGAACATCGCTGCCCTGCTCACCGGGCCGGGCTGCGACCCGGCCTGCGACCTACACACCGAGCACGTCTACGTGCTCTGCTACGGCGAGCCGACCTTGATCACCGACCGCGACTGGGCCGCCTACGACCCGCGCGGAGAGGATGCCAACTACCCGATCAGCCACTACGTCGGCTGGACCCGCCGCCGGCCCCCGGTCGCCCGGGTCCGCCAGCACGGCGCGCGATCGGGGCACTTCATCGCCAAGATCGTTCCGGGCGACAGGCACGACGAGGTCCTGGTCAAGGCGACCGGGCGGTGCCCACGCTGCTCCGGGTCGCTGGACTACCACGCCGAGAGCCCGCACCGGCCCGCCAGCGCGCATGGCTGACCCGACCACGCCCGCCGGTCGGGACCGTGGTGCGGCCATCGCTGACCCTCGGCTGCCGCTACTTGTCCTCGAGCCAGATCAGCAGCCCGCGGACCGCGACCCCTACGCCGTCTACCTCGGCCAGCTGACCGGCGAAACGCTGCGCACGATGCGCGGCTGCCTGGATCGCATGGCCCGAATCCTCGCCGGGGTACGCCTCGAAGAGCCGGCTGCTGAGGAGGTCGAGCGCGGAGTGCCGGTCGTCACTGGCGCGTGGGTCCCGTGGTGGGAACTTCGCTACGAGGGCACCGCGGCGCTGCGTGCGGTGATGCTCGACATCGGCTGGTCGCCCAGCCACATCAACAAGCACCTCTCCGCCTTGCGCCGGGTGCTCAAGGAGTCCTGGCGACTCGGGTTGATGAGCGCCGAGGACTACCACCGGGCGATCGACCTGGAGCCCGTCAAGGGCACCCGCGAGCCCGCTGGCCGCGACGTCGGTGACAACGAGCTCGCCGCCCTGCTCGCGGCCTGCGATGACAGCCCGCTCGGCATCCGCGACGGAGCGGTCATCGCTGTCGTGTACGCGAGCGGCATCCGACGGGCCGAGGCCGCCGCCCTCACCCTTTCCTCGTACTCCGCGGCCACCCGATCGATCCGCTTGGTCGGCAAGGGCAACAAGGAGCGGATCGTCCCGCTCGGACAGGCAGCACTGCCCTGGCTCGAGGCCTGGCTGCGCCTCCGCGGTGGCAAACCTGGTCCGCTGTTCTGCCCGTTGCGGAAGGGCGGCAAGATCGAGTTGCGCCACATGAGCTCCCAGACCATCGCGGATCTCCTCGAGCGGCGACGGCTCCAGGCGGGCGTAGCGCTCCCGGTGAAGCCACACGACCTCCGGCGCACCGTGATCGGCGACCTCCTCGACGGCGGCACCGACCTCGCGACCGCCCAGGCGATCGCCGGACACGCAGACCCGCGCACCACGAGCCGCTACGACCGGCGAGCGCTCGACACCAAGCGAGACGCAGTCAACGGCCTGCGGCTTCCCCCGCCGGGAGCCCGGCCATGACGAACCGGTTCGGCCCGAACGTCATCCTGTTCCCAACGGCCCAGATCCGAGCGAGGCTGGCGGCTGATGAACGTGCCCGGCGCAAGCGGACCATCGTCGTCGGACAGCCTTGGGGCTGGCTGTGGTGGCCCGGCGATCGCAACCCGGTCGCCACCGACCCGGACATCGACGATGGACGGCGCACATCTCGCGCGATCAGCACGATGCATGTCGACTGGCTCCTCGTCCTCCATGCCGCCCGCTATGCCGTCGGCCGACTTCCAACGGACGCCGCAAGCCTGCTCGCGCTATCCGAAGTCGAGGTCAGGGTGCCCATTCCGTTGACAGACGAGGAGCACATCCTCGCCCAGAGCTGGGTGGGACCGGCGTCTCCGGTGACCTACTGGTACGAACAGGACATCGTCCAGGACGGACGTCACCGACTCTGGCTGACCCGCGATCAGGCGCCCCGGTATCAGCTGCCCGTCTTCTCAACAAACCTCGCCTACCTTGCCGACGCACGCGCTGGCCATATCCCGGCCCGTGTCACCCTCGAAGAAGTCCGGTCCGCCCAGGAATGGTGGAGCGGTCAAGAAGACCACTTACGCGAGACCGCCTCCACACACCTCCGTGTCCTCACCGAGGTCGAGACGGAGCTGGCGGGAGAAGCACCGAGCACTGCTCCAGAACCAGCGTAATCCGTCGGGCCTGGCGGATATCGTTGGGCTCCAACTCACCAGGGAGACCCATGAGCCGCAGCGAGACCGCAGTCGTGCCCGTCTGGACACTGTCCACCGCACACGACGCCGTCATTCCCACCTTCACTCACGAAGGCCCACTCACCCCCGAACGGCTCACCGAACTCCGCTCGGCCCTCGCGGCATTCGCCTCCTCTCCCGTGGTGACCCTCGAGGCTCACCCGCTACCCGCCAAGCGCGACCGCGCGACCGGCCTCCCTCTGGACGCACTTAGCCCGCTCGCACAGGAGCTCTCCCGGCTTGTCGCCGCCAACGCGCAGAAGGTGCCCGCCGTCGCACAGGTGGCGGAGTCCAGCGAAGTCCTCTACCGAATGGTCGTCCCTGCCAAGGTCGCGTCCCAGGTCGGCAAGGGCCTGGTAAAGCCCATGGCGTCGAAGGCCGTCAACGGCGGGATTTACGGCGACCTCGTCGCCGACGCCGGTAAGAAGCTGATCACGGCCAAAGCCTCCTTCGTCCCAGTGGAAACTGCAGCCGCCGGCGCGACCGGGACAGCCGTGGGCGCCGCAGCCGGAACCGCAGCCGCAGGCACCGCCATGACCGTCGCCGCTCCCTTGGTGCTGATGGCTGTCGCCGTCGGCGCGAGCGCTTATGCCGACCACGAACGCCAGAAGGCGATCGCGAACATCACCGAGCTCCTCGAAAAGCTGCACGACGACAAGCTCGACAAGGAACGTAGCGAGCTCGACGGTTGTCGCGATGCGATCGACAAGGCCACCGCGCTGCTGCTCGACCGCGGAAGGGTCGGCGCATCACTCGGCCTCGACTCGGCCGTGCATGCCATCAGCACCGCCACTGAGAACGCGGCCCGCCGCGTCCAGAAGTGGGAAGACGCACTCGACCACATCGCCGACAACAAGGTCGAACTCTCCGAGCTCGAAGCCGCATTCCAAGGCATCGCCGGAGACGGAGGAGAGTTCCGCACCCACCTCGAGTTGGCCGCTCTCGCCATCGCACTCAAGCGTCGAGTGGTCGTACTTCAAGGTGTCGAGGCCGGCCAGAGCGATCCCGATAACCCCTTCGAGCACTTCGTCCGCAGCCTCAGGGCCGACCAGCAACGGATCGATGACCTGGAGTCCCGCATCGCCCGGGTGTTGATGCGAGTCTCCACCCTCGAGCTGCGCCCGCCGGCCCGGCTCATCGACAAGGTCATGACCCGCAAGCAAGTAGACAGCCTCCTAGAAACCTCCTACCGGCTGCGCGAATTCGGCGCCGGCATCAGCGCCGGGCCCGCTGCGGACGTGGTCATCGAAATCGAGAAGCACAGCGACGGCACACTGCTGGTGCTGCCAGCCCGGGCGTCCTGACCGAGCCCGCATCACCCGGTGCCGATGCCCTTCTCGTCACCCTGATCGGGGCTACATGAGGTTTCAGGCGTGCCACGATGCAGGTGTGGGATTGTTCAAGCGCAGCGAGACCGTCCGGGCCAAGAAGATCGGTGCTCACGCCCGCTACGTCGACGAGGACGTCCAACGGGTCGACCTCAAGATCACAAGCAGCGACGGCGAGGTCGTCACCGTCGACCTCAGCCTTGACCAAACCCGGCAACTCGTCATCGACCTGACCAACGCCTACGGAGCGTGTCGGCCAGCCCTACTCGACCAGAAGAAGGTCGACCGCATCACTGCGTTCTTCGGGATGCGGTGAATGACGGCACCACGAGTCGTCGCCGTCGACGTCGGATCAGTCCGGACCAACTTCGCCTGGGCGGGCCTCGATCTACCCGGCCGCCACCCGGTTGGCGAGGGCGGCACCCATCCCGAGGGCGCGGCCCTCGCGGTGCTCAAGGCGATCGACGCCGGCCGCCCAGTCGCGCTCGGCTTCGAAGCGCCGCTGATGGTCCCGGTCAGTCCGGTGAGCCCCGTCGAGGGCTGGAGGACCCTGGGCCAAGCCCGCCAGGGCGAAACCGTCGACGGTCGCTCCAGACCGTGGTCCGCGGGCGCCGGCAGCGGCGCCCTCGCCACCGGGCTCGTGCAGATGGCATGGATCCTCGAACGCGTCGGAGGACAACGCACGCTGCGGTGCACGACCCAGCCGGACGCGTGGCTGGCCGGCGACGCCGAGCTGTTCGTGTGGGAGGCGTTCGTGTCCGGCACTGGCAAACCCGTCCCTACGGGGATCACCCAGCACGCTGCGGACGCGGCCGCGGCCGCTGACACCTTCGCCGACCGCCTGGAGGAGGGCACCCTGAGCAGCTCCGACGTCTTCTGCGCACCCTCCTCGTCGTTCAACCTCGCGGCTGCCGCCGCGGCGTACGCCGGCCTGTCGATCGCCATCAGCGAACTGCGCGACCAGGTCCAGGTCTACCGAACTCGGCCCGCCCTCGTTTAGGTCACCGCAGCCGGCGCCGCGGCGATGCTGATCTGCACGTCGTGACCGAGCGTTGGGTCGACGGCAACGTGCAGGCCGAGGTCGGTGATCCGGCCGTCTTGGGGGTGCCAGTCGCGGTCGGCGCGGGTTCGGCCCAGGAGCGGGTCGAGGGCGTCGATCGTCGGCTTCCACAGCGTCAGCCAGTTGCGTTGCGGGCCGACGACGAATGCCAGCTGCAGTTGCACGGGGCCGGCGGGGATCGCAGCAGCGTCTACGACGGCCGACCGGACCTGCTCCTTGTACGCCGTTGTCGCGACCGACGCGGTGGTGCGGACCGCGTAGGTGGACCTTGGCCCATGGGTCTCGGTCGCGGGAGCGATGTGGACTCGTGAGGAATCGGCGTGCCGCTTGGTGCACCACACCGCCACCAGGTCCTCGTTGCGGAGCCGGCTGGCCAGCGGAAAGGCGTAGTTGTCCAGGTCAGCCATGTCGACCAGGTCGCGGCCTGCCGGCAGACCGACCTCAAGCCACATCGTCCAGGGACGGCCGGGCACCAGCTGAGGCGCCACCAGCCGCGCTGTGTCGTCGAGGTACTCCCGAAGGCGGACCTGGTCCGCGTCGGTCGCCTTGTTCCAGCTGGCCAGGCGCGGCACCTTGCGGAGTACCACGCCATCCCCGTCCGGGCGGCGGTACCACCTCGGGGCCGTCACGGACGGTGCACCCTTCCGGCCTGGTCGACCCACCAAACCTCGATCTGCGCCGCTGCGAGGGATCCGGCTGTCTCGGCATGGAGATCGCGATAGCGGGGGAAGTCCGGCAGAGCGATCACGCTGCCCCAGCCCGGCTCCTTGCCCCGCAGCCGCATCGCGGCGAGCACTGCCTGGGCGTACCAATGGCCAGCCTGGGTGCTCGGGCTGGTGCGCTTGGCCTCACCGGCGCGTGCCGGATCGGCGTAGTTCCGACTAGGGAACCCCTTCACCTCTACACCGATCGTCTGGCCGTCGCGGGAGGCGATCACGTCGATGCCGTGCTCCTTGGTCGCGGTATTGGCGACAGAGAGGATGCGCCAGCCCTCACCGGCGAGGGCGGTGACGAGGGCTGCCTGGACGTTGGCCTCGGTGTGCCACTCCCCTCCCAACTCGTCCGAGGTGGCAACAGGCCTCACGGCGGCCGACGCGTCCCGCACGGTCGGTGGTGTCGTCCGGGACTCGACGTCGCCGGCGACCTCGAACCCAAGCGCGGCCAGGTGCCGCCGGGCGGTGTGGGAGATGAACTCGGACCGAGGAATTCCCGTGGCAACTTCGAACGCCTGAATGGCCGGGTACCAGGTGCCGTTGATCCTCACGGCGTGCTTACGGATCGCGTCGGGGGCCACGTCAGTCAGCCGGGCCTCGACGTCGTCACGCACCAGTTCGTAGCGCTGACCGTTCAACGTGAACCGGATCGCCACACGGCCCTGACTCTCCATGGCCAGAAGCTACGGCAACCTGCGCGACGCGACGACAACCTTCGCTCAGCTCTGCGGCGGCCGGCCCTAGCCTCAGCTCGTGCTGACCGTGCGCCTGACCATCCGCCAACTGCCACCGAACGCTGACACCGTCGAGGGGTACAACCGGGTCGGAGAGATGCCCACCCGTGAAGTCACCGCAACTGGTGAGAATTACCACGAGGTGCTCGCAGAGTGCCGGGCTCACGTGCCCGAGGGCTGGCAGTCACTCGGGATCATGGTCGATCGTCCGTGACCGCGCGGCCGGTGCCCCCGGCCGGACCTTCCCAACTGCCCGCGGCGCCGACTTGGAGCCATGCCTGGGAGCGGCGCTAACCTTGCCTCATGTCGAACACATGTTCGACCGGGCCGGGTTGCAGGGTGCCGGTCGAGACGACCGCATCCTTTCCCAACCCTGCCCAGGACTACTTCGAAGGCCACCTGTCCCTAGACCGCCACCTGATCGCCCGGCCGACCTCGACATTCGTCTTACGCGTCAGCGGCGACGCACTGGCCAGCATGGGCATCCGCGACGGCGACGAGCTCCTCGTCGACCGCGCCCTGGACCCCGCGCCCGGCCGGGTGCTGGTGGTGGTTGTCGAAGCCGAGCGGCGCCTCGGCCGCTTCGACGTCGTCGACGGCCAGGCGGTGCTGGCCACCGACCTCGAGCAGATCCCGCTCACCGCCGAAGTCGAGCCCTGGGGCGTGGCCACGGTCCTGCTGCATCACCTTCCACTCGGCCCCGCTGGTGACCGCCAGCGACGCCACGCTGCCAGATGACACCCCGATGACACGCTGCCAGTGGGGCACCCAGAACCCAGCCCCGCCGATCGCCCTTGTCGACGTCCGCTCCATGTTCGTGAGCGTGGAGCGGGTGCTCGACCCGACCCTGGTCGGCCGGGCCTGCATCGTGCTGTCCAACAACGACGGCTGCGCCGTCGCGCGGTCAGATGAGGCCAAGGCGCTCGGCGTGCAGATGGGCGATCCCTGGTTCCAGCTGCGCGAGAAGCCGCACCTGCTCGACCTGGTGGCCAAGTCGAGCAACTACGAGGAGTACGGCGCGTTCAGCTCCCGGTTCCACGAGACCGTCGCGACCATCTCGGCACACACCGAGACCTATTCCGTCGACGAGGCCTTCGTGGGTCTCCCCCGCGCCGACCCAGCAGCCACGGCCGGCGATCTTCAGGCGCGGGTTCGGCAATGGACCGGGCTGCCGACAGCGGCCGGCATCGGGCCGACCAAGACCCTGGCCAAGGTCGCCCAACGCCACGCGAAGGGCACCGGACAGCCGCTGGTTGACATGACCACCTGGACGCATGAAGAGGTCGGTGACCTGCTCGCCGCAACGCCTGTCTCCGAGGTCTGGGGCATAGGTGCACGCCTGACGGCAGGTCTTGCCGGTCTCGGAATCCACACCGCTGCGGACCTCGCGCGGGCCGACGCCGGCGTCCTGCGCCGCCGCTGGTCGGTGGTCCTCGAGCGCACCGCACGCGAGCTCGCCGGCGTGCCGTGCATGCCCGTCGGGTTCACCCCCAAGGACCGCCAGCAGCTGATGTACTCCCGCATGCTCGGCGCCACCGTCAGCAGCCCCAGCGAGATGCGCGGCGTGCTCACCCAATACGCGGCCGCGGCCGCGCGACGACTCCGCTCCCACAGCCTGGAGACCGCGCTGATGCAGGTCTGGCTCAGCAGTAGCCGGTTCCGTGACGACGTCGCCCATCACAGCGCCTCTGTGGCCTTCGACCCACCGACCAGCGACCCGCTGCGCCTCATCGCGGCATCCCACGCCGTACTGACGAAGATGCGCCCCAACTGGCCGTACAACCGGGCCGGGATCCTCCTCACCGGGCTGTCCCGGGCAGGCGCCTCCCCCCAGCTCTGGCCGGGCGAAACGGCCTCTCGCCTACGGCTCGCCGACACCGTCGACGAGATCTCAGCCCGTTACGGCCGAGACGCGATCGGCTGGGGACCAACCGGGCTTCGCGGCTCCCGACGCTGGGACATGCGCCGCGACCGCCTCTCCCCCGCCGGCACCACCAGATGGAACGAACTGCTCACCGTGCGATGAACCGAGCACACAGGGTCAGCGGCCGGTCCGTAGGAACTCGGCGTACCGGTGTCGGTCACACCACCTGAGCCCCGTCACGACGATCGCGACGGCAATCAGCACCGGGGTGATCACCGCGAGGGTGCCGACGAACCGAGGCGGGTGGGCACCCGCCGCGGCCATGAGCATCCAGCCGACGAACTCCGCGGCCGCGATGACGAGCCCCATGCGAACTCCGGACCAGGTCCAGCTGCGCCGCTGCTCGTCAAGGAACCCGCGCATGTACGACACGTCGGCACGACCGGTGTCGGTGACCGGGATACCGGCCGGAGGACGATGGTTGTACGGCATCACCCTTGCTCCCTTCCGACGAGCCCGCCCTGAGAAACGCGCCCATGTCCCGGACCATACGCCGACGCGCCGACACCCTCGATCGATCGCGCGTCAGGCGGTGACCCCGATCAGCCCGATCCACGCACCGAGGATCAGGAACGGCCCCAGCGGGATGCTCTGCCCGCGCACCGACCGCCGCGTCAACACGGCGCGCAGCAGGGCGAAGCCGGTGGCCAACAGAAGCGCCGTGCAGAGCCCGACCACGAACGCGCTCCAGCCGATGCGAGCCGTCACCAGACCCGTGAGAGCGGCGAGACGCACGTCGCCGAATCCCACCCCGCCCAGTAGCCACAACACCCAGAGCGACGTCCGTGCCAGCAGAAGGCCCCCGCCCGCCCGGGCAAGGACACCAAGGTCGCCTGTGACGGCCCACTCGGTGATGAACCCCGCAGCCGCTGCGCAGGTCGCTGCCACGACGACACGTCGAGGCAGCCGACGCGTCCTCGCGTCGACAACCGCCAAGGCGTAGCCCACCGGCACCAACGGCACCAGCACCAGCAGCAGCGGATGCGGCCCGACCCCGAGCGCCAATGTCGCGGCCGCGCCCGCCGACGCCAACACGCCAACGGGCAAGAACCACCGCGCGGCCACAACGTCCGCGTAGGCGACCGGCGATTCCTCCCCCGCGACCACGCTGCCGGCCTCCGTGTCGCCATCGCCGCCCGCAGCCAGAAGCCGGCGCACGACCAGCGGTGATGCGCAGACCAGCGCAGCCGAGGCGACGGCGCTGACGACAGGGATCATCCAGGCCGGCATCATGCTTTGCCCCGGGCTCAGGTAGCCCAGCCGTCGGGCGACTCCAGGCGGCTGAACGGACCGGGATCGGTCGCCTGGCCCTTGCGTCGCGATGCCAGCGAGACCGCCATGCTCGAGACCCCGAGCAGGTCGGCCAGTTTCGCCAAGGTGAGATTGGCGCCCGCCGGGTTCCGCAGGTACACCAGTGTCGCGGTCCTCAACTCTGCGTTGAGCTTCGTCAGTCGCGCGAGCTCATCGTGCAGCACGGTCGTCAGCTGGGCGACGCCCTTGGGGCCGCCATACCGAATGGCCCACCCCGGAGAGGCCTGCGCCGCGGCGTCCAAGAACCCGGCCGGATCCCGAAGCACCTCCGCCACGACGTCAGCCGGCACGGCGGTCACATCGGCGGGCTCCATACCGCTGAGCGTATCGACCCCGACGGGGCTGCCGGCCAGGTCACGCTGGTGCAGCCAGCGACCGCCCTTCACTCTTTGGGCCCCGCGCGGCCGGTGCCGTTGGTGCCGCTCATCGCCCGCCGATGCGCGACGCCTCGACTGCGATCGTGGTGCGCTGCTCCTGCCCGGCGAAACCCCGGCCGCCCTGTCCCGAACCTGGTGTCAGCGCCGGCCGTTCGCCAGGAGTACTGGCTGCGGTTGGATCGAGGAGGTCGTCCCCGGGCTCGTCGGTTGTTGCCGCGACCGCGCAGGCGGGGCACAGATGCTCGGTCATCGTCATCTCCCAACCCGCCTCCAGGGCCGCCTCGTCGGCGGTCGACGGCGTCGACCAGCCCGGACCCTCTGGGGCGGTCAGACCGCAGCGGTCGCACAGCACCAGGTAGTGCGAGGTCTGTCGGTAACACATCAGCCATGTCCTCCGTCAGCGTGGTGGTCGTCGACCCAGGACCCGTTCGACGCGATCCGGACCGTCACGTGGTAGTCGCACATCCGGGCGCCGCGCTCGGCGTGCCGATCGCAGCCAGGGAAGTCGCAGACGGCGCCCAGGTGGCGCTGCTCAGCCAGGAACACCGCGCGAGCGGACCGCTCCGGGGACTTGTTGCCGCTCTGGGTCGCGGTCAGGTGCTCAGCGGTCATCACGCAGCCACCTCCTCGCCGTGCAGGACCGCGCGCAGACGGTTGCTGATCCACCAGCCCACCTGGGGGGAAACGGCGTTGCCATAGCCGTCGACGCGATCGCGGGCCGAGCCCCAGACCTGGAAGGTTCCCTGGTATCCGGCGAAGTCGACGTCGAAGCCGCAGCCACGGCCGATCTCGTGGTCGAACATCATCCGGAAGTAGCAGTCATCCAGGGTGAGCTCCGACAGGGCCTCGTGCCACTGGGCGGTGAGGATTGCGGTGGTGTCGCGCGAGGTCAGCGTCCCGAACGAATCGGTCACCGGATGAGGAGCCGTCTCGGTGCCGGTGGAGCCGTTCTGCTTGTACCAGCCGGAGAACAGCAGCGCCTGCGTGGGCTCGGCGGTGACGGTGCCCAGCGGCTCGGAGACCGGGTGGGCCCGGTACTTCGCCTCGAGGATGGAGCCGTTGTTCTTGATCGTCCCGGCAGCCGTGAGCAGGCCGGGGATCTGCTCGGACGTCACGGTGGGCATCGCCTCAGCGTGCGACGTCGGCGTCGTATGCCTGCGGTAGGGCAGCACCCCAGCCGACAGCAAGCCCATCGTCTCCGACCCACCCTGGGTGGGCAGCGGCTCGTCGACGCCGCGAGGAGCGCCCTGGAAGTTGTCGATCGCCATCGCGACCGGCGGCGTGATGACGCCGGTGCCGTTCGTCGAGGTCTGCGAGGGCAGCGGTTGTGCGAAGTCTCGGACCCGGCAGCTGGAACCCGGCCACTCGAAGGTGTTCCCGGCGGCCGCCATGAGCGCGCCGGTCGACAGCACTGCGGTCTCCTGCTGGCTGGTCTGGGTGGCCATCGGCTGCCACGGGTGCCGTTCGGAGCCCCGCTGGGCTTTGGCGGGCATCAGGACCGCAGGGAACTCCGCGAAGCGCTGCCGGCATCGCTCGGCCCGAGCCATCGTCGCCGGCGCCAGCGGCCGGGCGCGGTCCCCGATGCGGGTGCCCAGGTCCGACAGGTCCAGGGCCGCCAGCGAGGGCGTGAACGGCGGCACCACCTCCCGGTAGCACGCCGGGCAGCGGTAGTTGTACTGCTTGCCGTAGCGGACCGATCCGGTCGGAGGGATCCCCGTCTTCCATGACCACACCGCCTCGACCACACGCTGGCAGTGATCGCACCAGGACTCAGGGCGGTGCGCCAGGTCTGGGGCGGGGAGCTTCTTATCCCAGAACACCCAGTAGCCGCGATCGCGGGACTGGCCGACGCCGAAGAACATCGAGTTCAGGTAGAGAACCTTGTGGTTGTAGCCCAGCAGGTCGAACTGCTTGAGCCACCACCGATAGGTCGACCCGTCGCCCACCTTCCGCTTCCCGGGAACCAGCTGACCCCACGAGGCGAGCTCGGTCGTGCACTCCACCAGGATGAGCCGAGGGTGATGCGTCGCGGCGTAGTGGAGGACGCAGTTCGCCGTCGCCCGGTCCCGCTCGGATCGCGTCACGCGCGCTTCGTAGTCCGGGTCCTCGAGGTCGAACAGCGACAGTCCCTGCTCGTAGGCCTTCTTGGTGTTCGCGGGCGAGTGGTTGACGCAGCTGACCCCCGCGGCCAGGAGGTCGCCCGCCGGCAGCTCGCGAACGGAGTGGTACGCCGCGGACTCCGTGTCGACGAGATCGGCGATCCAGTGCTCGGTCGTGGGGTGGTTCGCCTCGTGGACCCTGACCTTGTACTCGTTGTGATTGGCGGCGGTGATCACGTCGAAGCCCGCGTGCGTGATCCCCTGCGTGAGGCCACCGAAACCGGAGAACAGGTCGACGGCAACGAGGGTGTCGTGCTTGAAGCGGCGCTTCTGGAGGGCCGGCCGGTGCTGGGCGATGGTCATGAGGCACTCCCCGCGAATGTGAGTGCCGAGACATGGCCATCCTTGGGCACGCGGCCCGCGTGGTCGGCGCACAGGTGCCCGCCTCCCGAGCGGACCCAGCCCCTCGGCAGCTCGACGGTCGACGGGTCGAGCCACAGCGCGTCCTGGTCCGGCTGTGCCCAGGTGCTCGCGCGACACGCGGACCGGTGCCCGGGCCTGCCCCCGATGAAGTCACAGTCGAACTTCGCGGCCTGGTGCTCCGGGATGATGTAGACGCTCACGGCTGCACCCCCAGCAGGCGGCCCAGCTGCTCCCACAAGTCGAGCACGTCGAGGCTGTCAGTGTCCTGGTCGCCCCAGGTGCGGTGAAACTCGCGTACCTGGTTGAGTCGCTCGGCATCGGCCACGAGCTCGGCCAGGTCGCTCGGTGCGTTGGCGATGAGCTCGACGTCGGCAGCCATCCCGGAGGTCTTGAGGCCGAGCCGGTGATCGTGGCCTGTGTAGTAGGCGACGAGGATGTTGTCCTCGATGAGTGCGTCGGCCGAGGTCGCGCGGACCTTGTCGCCTACCCCGTGCCACGGACCAGGGGTGGCGGCCTCAAGCCGACGGCGGACTGCGGCGATGCCTTCGGGGTTCATGCGTTCGCGCCTTTCGTAGGAGGAGCGGCGGCCGTCCAATACGGCGCCGGGTCGGGCTCCGGGGCGCCGTGGCGGCACGTGCACGTCCGAGCGCACATCGGCAGTTCGTGGTTCTCGCACTCCCCCGGGCCGTGGCCCGGCCTCATGCATCCCGCACAAGTGCTCATCTCGCGACCTCCAACGCCTAACGGATGCGCCCCTTCATGGCACCCAGTCTAAAGCCCCCCTTTAGCCATGTAAAGACCCCCTTTAGGTCAATCTTCGGAGCGTCACGCCTCAACTGCATGCCGACCACATTCCGAGGCGCTGGCCACGCGCCCGGTTCTCAAGCCGGGCGTACCTGAGGTGGCGCAAGACCGGGCGTGCACTGTCCCGCGCGGCCGCTGAGCCTGCGCTGATCTGTGCTGCTCCGACGTCGCGGCCGCCCGCTTCGACGTAGCGCAGGACACGGCCGTAGACGTCGGCGTTCTCCTGAGTCGGGTCACTCATGAGCACCACGTGGGTGCCGACCGGAAGCAGCTGCTTGAGATGGCGGGTGGCCGGATAGCCGTAGCACTCCCCCGCCTTGCCGGGATGCGGGATCTCGGGAGCACTGATCCCGAGAAACCGCACCCGAACCGATCGCCCAGACCGTGTGGTGACCTGGATGGTGTCCCCGTCGAGCACGTACGCGACTGTCCCCCGAGTGCGGTGTGCATCGACCGCCGTCGCGTCCCGAGGAGCGCCGCCGTGGTGGCGGTCGAGGGGGTCTCCGTCGAAGGAGAGCCCGTTGAGGATTCCACGGATACCGACGACGACCACGACGGCCACGATCACCACCGAGAGCAGCCGGACCGGCTGAGTCGCGCTCATCGCGTCACTCCCGGCGGCACCCTGGCCGGCGCCGGGCCGACCACCCCCTCGCTCCGCGGCCGCGGCGCGGGCGGCCGCAGACCCGGACGCCCGACCGTGGGCCGTTGGTCAGGCTGGTCCGGGGTCGCCACGGGGTGCTCGGGCGCTCGAAGCCCGGCGAGTGGCGACCCGATAGGTCCCTGGTCGGCCGAGTGGCGGATCGGCTGCTCCTCGAGGAGCTCGAGCAGGTCGGCCGGCTCCTGACTCGCGCAGGATGCCAGCGCTCGCGCATGGAGCTCCAGCCGCGCAGCGTCGAGCTTGGCCATCTCCTCTTCCCAGGCATCGAGCACGCCGCTGGCCTCGAAGGCCTCGAGTTCACCCAGGTAGGCCTCCTGTCGTGAGGTGAGCGGCCGGCCCTCGACGATCGGCCCACACCCGACCGCCTCAGCGCTCGCGGCGAACCGCGGGTACCTCCCTCGGTGCTCTCGTAGCCGCTCCGCCAAGTCACCGAGCTGTCGGCGCACTTCGGCCGGCACCGCGGTGGCGATCGCCTCGAGATCCCGCCACGCAATGACCTCGCGCGGGATCTGCCACGACTCGTCCACACCGAAGCCCAAGCCGCCGGCGGTGCCCACGATCCGCTCCCCGGTCGCCGGATCGGTGTGATGCGTGCCCGACCAACCCGACTCGCGGACCCGGCCGACCTCGGCAGGGTCAAGAAGGATCGACGTCAGCGACCAGGTCGACCACGAACGCAGCAGCTCGCACTGCCGCCGCCGGCTCACCACCGCGATCGGCTCGACCCTTCCAGCAGCACCCCCGTGCCAGGTCTCCCGGCTGCCGTCGTCACGACCCGTGCTCATCACACCTCGCCCGGGTAGTGCTCGTGCGCCGGGCACGAGCAGTCCTCACAGGGTAGGAAGTGATGCGAATGACCACACCACGGACAGGGCAGGTCGTGCCCCATGAGGATCGGTGTCTCGCACCGCTCCACCCGCCCGGCGGTAGTGATCGGCGTCGACACGCGCCTGCCGACCACCCCGACGGCCATCACGCCACCCGGACGCCCGCGGCCTCAGCAGCCCCGCCCGCGCCCTTCCCGTCGTCCTGACTGCCGGGATCCGCAGCGTCGGTGGCGGCAGTCATGTCCAGCTGACGCAGCCGCCGTACCGTGGCCTGGTCGAGCCCGGTCAGCTGCACGATCTCCTTGATCGCGAGCTTCTCAGCGATGAGCCGCTCGATCGCTGACGCGGCGGCCACCTCCGCGTCCCTCACGGCCTGTTCGGCCAGGGTCCGCTCCTCCCACGCGACCTCGACGTCGACCGCGGCCTCGTCGATGCGCCGCTCCCGGGCCAGCTGATCCGGGTCCAGTCGCAGCCTGCGCTCCCTCGCCGCCTTCAGCCGGGCATCCCGAGCCCGGTCCCGACCGGCCTGTGCCTGCGCCGCCTTGCCCACTGGGGACCACCTTCTTCCTTGCTCGTCACGTCGCGGCCAACTCCGCGAACCCTTCAACCGGGACAAGCAACAGCCCGACCAACGGATCGGACGTCCGACATCGACCGGATTTCGAAGCCCCCCTAACCCGCTCGACGCACACGACAACCCCACGCTCACCAGCAACCCCAGAGCCCTAGGACCTCATGCACTTCCGGAAATGGTGGGCGGCGCCGCGTCCGATCCGGACGGTTCGTGGTTGCTACTCCCGACGTGATGGGTCTGCACAAGCTGACGGCCGGGGACGGGTACACGTACCTGACTCGGCAGGTCGCCGTGCACGACGCGACCGACCGCGGACACGCCGGACTGGCCGACTACTACGCCGAGAAGGGTGAGTCCCCGGGGCGGTGGTTCGGGGCCGGGCTCGGCGCTCTTGACCTCGAGGCCGGCTCAGAAGTCACCGAAGCGCAGATGCGAAACCTGTTCGGGGAGGGCCGGCATCCCAATGCGGAGCGGCTCGAAGACGCCGCCCTGGACGCCGGGCAGACGATCCGGCAGGCCAAGAAGGCCTCCCAGATCGGTCGGGTCTTCGCGATCTACGCGGGCAACCAGCCTGAGTTCATCCAAGAGACCGCGAAGCGGTACACCGCCTACAACCTGGAGCGCGGCAACCACTGGAAGACCCCGGTTCCCGCCGAGGAACGTGCCCGGATCCGCAGCGAGCTAGCCAATGAGCTGTTCCAACGCGAGCACGGCCGCGCACCGCTCGATGACCGGGAGCGGGGCTCGTTCATGGCCAAGGCAACCCGCCAGCAGACCACAGCCGTGGCCGGATACGACCTGAGCTTCATGCCGGTCAAGAGCGTCTCGACGCTCTGGGCTCTGGCCGACAAGGACGTGGCCAAGCAGATCGAAGACGCCCACCACGAGGCCGTCGAAGCCACGTTGAGGTGGCTCGAACAGGACGTCCTGTTCACTCGCCGCGGCCGCGGAGGCGTCCAGCAAGTCAAAGCCCGAGGGCTCGTCGCCGGCATGTTCACCCACCGTGACGCCCGCTCGTCCGACCCGCACCTGCACACGCACGTCGCGATCAGCAACAAGGTCCAAGACATCGACGGCAAGTGGCTCGCCGTCGACGGACGGGTGCTCTACAAGGCCAACGTGACTCTCTCGGAGATGTACAACACCCGGCTCGAAGCCCTGCTGATCGCCCGTCTGGGGGTGCAGTTCGAGAACCGTCGAGAGGGTCTGACCAAGGGCGTGAACAAGCGTGCCGTGCGCGAGATCGTCGGCATCGACGCCCGTCTGGCCAAGGCTTGGTCCAAGCGCGACACCCTGATCGAGGCCCGGCGACGCGAGCTGGCCGCTGCGTTCCAGACCGAGCACGGTCGCCCCCCGACCGAGGGCGAGGCCGTCACCATCAAGGAGCAGGCGTGGGAGCAGACCCGCCAGGCCAAGCACGAGCCCCGCGCCGAGGCCGATCAGCGGCTCGCGTGGCTGGCTGAGGCTGCCTCCATTCTCGGCGACGAGCAGGCCGTCCACGACATGATCGAACGCTGCCTCGGGCACCTTCCCGCCACCAAGAGCGCCACCGACGAATGGGTCGCGGAGACCGCCCGCAGCGTCGTCGACCGTGTCGCGGAGGACCGTGCAACCTGGCAGGTCTGGCACCTGCGGGCCGAGGCGCACCGACAGGCACGCCTCCACGGCATCCGCGCGACCGAGCTCGACGACGCCGTCGACCGCGTCGTCGCGGTAGCGATCAGCGACCATTCGATCACCTTCGACGATCCTGACCCGCTCAGCCGGGCCACCACCGCCGCCCAGCGGGGGGCGACGATCCCCGCTGGCCTGCAGCGCACCGAGAGCGCCGCGGAAGGCGGCGACGTCGTCAGCGTCTACAGCCTCGCCGGCGCCCGCCAGTACACCTCCCCAGCGGTCGTCGATGCCGAACGCCGCATCGTCGAAGCCGCCCGACGCACCGGCGGCCGCACCATCAGCGAAGTCCGGGTCGGCATCGCGATCGCAGAAGCCGCCGCCAACGAGCTCCAGCTCAACGCCGCCCAGCAGTCCCTGGTCCGCGAGATGGCCACCAGCGGCCGCGCCGTCCAGCTGGCGCTCGCACCAGCCGGAACCGGCAAGACCACCGCCATGCGGGTCCTCACCCGCGCCTGGCAGGACTCCGGCGGCACCGTCATCGGACTCGCCCCCTCCGCGGTCGCCGCCCAAGAACTCGGTGCCTCCATCAACCCCGAACCCAGCACCGCCGATGCAACCGCGAAGGCCACGAGGCTCCGGCACGGCCCGTGGCGGCCCGGCCGCAGCAAGGTCCGCGCCGACACCCTGGCCAAACTCGTGTGGCACGCCAAGCACGGTGGCGCACCCAAGTGGATGGAGAAGATCGACGCCAAGACCCTCGTCCTCATCGACGAAGCCGGCATGGCCGCCACCACCGACCTCGCTGCCGCGATCGACTACATCACCTCACGCGGCGGTCAGGTCCGGCTTGTCGGCGACGACCGGCAACTCGCCTCGGTCGCGGCCGGCGGCGTGCTCCGCGACATCGCCCACCAGGTCGGCGCCGTCACCCTCAGCGAGGTGCACCGCTTCCGCAACCGCGACGGCAGCCTGAACCACGCCGAAGCCGCCGCAACTCTCGCACTGCGTGACGGCGACCCCTCGGCCATCGCGTTCTACGCCGACCGGGGCCGCATCCACGTCGGCGACCTCGGCGCCTGCGCCGACCAGGCCTACGCCGCCTGGGCCGCGGACCGCGCCGACGGCATCGACTCCGTGCTGATCGCACCGACCCGCGAGCTCGTCTCCGAACTCAACACCCGCGCCCGCAACGACCGCCTCGCGGGCATGTCGGAGAAGGACATCGGCCCTGTCATCACCCTCGCCGACGGCACCAAGGTCTCCGCAGGTGACCGGATCATCACCCGCGAGAACAACCGGCTCTTGCCGATCACGCGCACGGACTGGGTCAAGAACGGCGACCGCTGGCAGGTGGTGAAGGTCAACGACGATGGCTCACTGAAGGTCAAGCACGACAAGCTCGGCAAGACCATCACCCTGCCGCCGGAGTACGTGGCCGACACCGTCCAACTCGGGTACGCCACCACCGTCCACGGCGCCCAAGGCATCACCACCGGCACCTGCCACGTCGTCCTCACCGGCGAGGAAGACCGCAACCTTCTCTACGTCGCGCTCTCCCGCGGCCGGTTCGCCAACCACCTCTACCTCAACGTCGCCAGCGACGGTGACCCGCACAACCTGATCCGCCCCGAGGCCCTCATCCCGCCAACCGCGATCGACCGGATCGCCGAGATGCTGCGTCGCGACGGCTCCCCGGTCTCCGCTACGACTGCGCTCCGCGACCAACGCAACCCCCACCAGATCCTCGGCGACCTGGCCGCCCGCTACCACGACGCCGTCACCGCGGGCGCCGAGAGCCTCATCGGTCCCGTCGGCATGGACAAGATCGACGCGCACGCCGAATCACTCCTGGCCGGGCTCACCGACGCAGCCGCGTGGCCGACCCTGCGGTCCCACCTGGCGCTGATCGCCCTCGACGAGCACAGTCCACTCAAGCTGCTCACCGCAGCAGTCCAGGCCGGGTCGCTTGCCGATGCCCGCGATCCCGCCGCCGTCCTGGACGCCCGCGTCGACGACCTCGTTGCCGAGCTCACGGCAGCGCGCCCGCACGACCCCGACACCCCTCGCCCCACCGCCGGTCCGCTGCCCTGGCTGCCCGGCATCCCCGCCCGGTTGGCCGACAACCACGACTGGGGCCCCTTCACTGCCGCCTACCACCAGCTCGTACGCGAGCAGATCGACGCTGTCCGCGAAGAGGCCCGCGGCTGGACCGGCGCCACCGCCCCCGCCTGGGCGCAGCCCTTCCTCGAAGACGCTGACGTCGAACTGCGCGCCGACCTCGCGGTCTGGCGTGCAGTCGCAGGCACCGACGAGAACGACCTGCGCCCCACGGGCGATCGCACCATCGGCGCCCCCGGTGCCCACCAGGCGAAGCTCAACCGTGCCGTGCGCGACGCCCGGCCGAGCTACCCCTTCTCCCAACGCAGCTGGTACCAGGCCCTGCCCGAGGCCGTCCGCCACGATCCGTGGATCACGCCCCTGTGTCAGCGGCTTACCCGCCTCGAGCGCGCCGGCCTTCCCGTGGCCGACTACATCGCCAAGGCACTCCAGACCGACCCCGCTGCAACCGGCGGCGCGACCGACACTCCCCCAGCAGGTCGCAGTGAACCGCGGCCACTGCCCGAGGAGTACCAGGCTGCGGCGCTGTGGTGGCGACTCGTCCCGCATCTGGGCCCCGCCGCGCTCAGCGCCGACGAGCACTCCGCGAACCTTCTCCAGCCCGGCTGGCGCAGCACGCTCGCCGACCTTGTCGGCACCACCAAGGCCGACTACCTCCAGACGGCACCGGCCTGGCCGGCACTCGTGGCCGCCGTCGACGAGGCGTGTGAACACCACGGCTGGAGTGCCCGCGACATCCTCTCCAGCGCACTGGCCGGCATCCCGCAAGACGGCACCCTCACCGGCGTCGAGGTGGCCGACGCTCTCGTGCTGCGCATCGCCATGCTCACCGACCAGCCCACAGAGCAGCCGACCCTCGGCGCCGCGCCCTACGACCGGTTCGACGCCGAGATCCCCCAGGACCCCGACCTCCTCCCGCCCGAGGATGCCGACGAGTTCATGGCTGCCTACTACCGGGACCACCTCGACGGCACCGACGCCCCTGTCAGCTCCTCCCCCACCCCCGACGAGTACGTCGACCTCATCGACCCGCCCGACCCCAACGACTGGCCGCTCCCGGGCGACGACTACCGCCCGACGCCCTACGCCGACAGTGCCGCGTACGGCTACCCCTATGTCGAGGACCCGTACTCGCCGGCCCCGCCGTGGCAGGAGGAGACCGTCGACAGCGAGCACGCCTTCCCCGACCCGGACCAGGTCCCCGCCGCACGGATCCACGAACTTAACCAGCAGGCACTCGCCTACTTCGAGACCTGCTACCCGCGCTCCTGGGCGCCCGCGTATCTTCGCGAACGACTCGGCACCGACCTGATCGACCACGACCGGTACTCCGTCGGTTACGCCCCGGGCGGCGGCCGCAGCCTGATGCGGCACCTGACCAACAACGGCGCCACGCTCGACGAGCTCGAGCAGGCCGGACTCATCTCCCGCCGCGAACGCGACGACGGCAGCGTCTACTACACCGACTTCTTCAAGGACCGGCTCGTCATGCCGATCCGAGACCCGCGCGACCCGACCGGGCAGGCGATCATCGGCTTCGTCGGCCGCCGCAACCCCACCAAGACCGACGATGACTACGCCGGACCGAAGTACCTGAACACCCGCACCACCCCGGTCTTCACCAAGGGCGAAGCGCTCTTCGGGTACGCCGAAACCCGCAGCCTCCTCGAGAACGGAGCCCTGCCGGTCATCGTCGAAGGACCCATGGACGCTCTGGCCATCACCCTGGGCAGCAGCGGCACCGCCGCCGGAATTGCCCCCATGGGAACCGCTCTCACCATCGACCAGATCAAGCTGCTCCGCAGCCACATCGACCTGGTCAACGGTCGCGACCACATCGCCGTCGCCACCGACTCCGACCCCGCCGGCTGGACCTCAGCGCGCAAGGCGTTCTGGCACCTGACCGCCGCCGACCTCGACCCCACTCACCTGGACCTCCCCGACGGGCTCGACCCCGCCAAACTCTTCGAGACCGAAGGCCCCGCCGCGATCGCCGCGGCCATCGAGCACCGTGGGCCCTTGGGCGACGCGATGGTTGACCACCTGCTCCGCACCGCCGGCCACTGGTCCGACACCGACGTGAGGCAAAAGATCATCCACCAGGCTGCCCGCATCCTCGGCTCCCGCGGATCCGAACGCTGGCTCGACGGCTTCGAACGACTCCGGAACAAGCTCCACCTCGCCCCCGGGATCATCGAGCACCAGACCGTCACCGAGAGCATGGAACGCGATCGCAACCGGCAGGCCTACGCCCGCGCCCGGATCGACGAGATCAACGACGAAGCGCGCAAGAAGCCCCCCAAGGCAACGTCCGCCGGCCGCCGTCGGGTCACCGAGCAGCACCTCGCAGCCACAACGGCTCCGCCCCGTCTGGCACCTCAGCGCCCGCGCACCGGACCCGATCCGGAAGGCCCGCCGCGCTAGCCGCGGGCCGCTCAGAATCCGTCTGACACAACTTCTTGCCGCCGACCCCCCTCACCGGCCTGATTTCCGGGGCGCGACCTTCGCCAGGACGCGATCTGAGCGGCTCTCCGGGCGCTACAGGCGAGCGAGCGACCCGAAAAGCCACGGCAGGCACTCATCCTGCTGCGACGCGGGAATCCCGGTTGGGGTTAGATGCCCTGAGGAAGGGAGGCGACGTGCCGGATGTGGCTGGTCCACTATGGACCGACGGTGACGGGGGCAGATACGCCGGCCGGTTCCCGCTTGCGGTCGAACGCCACGCCATGGCCCAGGTCGGGCACCTGCTCCCCGGCATCACGACCGTCACACCGCACGCTCGCTACTACACGCTGCACGCCACAGTCTTCGCAGAGGCGAGGGCACGTGGTCTCGACGAGGCCGCCACCCGGCGACTGCTGCGACGGGCCGAGGTGGTCGTCGGGGCAGTCTCGATGGTGCATGGCCGCGCCGACCCCGCGGCACACGCCGGAATGCGGTCCCCCCACGGCTCGGACCACCTGGGCCCCCGCTTGGATCACGGCGCCGACATCGACGCACTCTCCGCCGACGGCGCGTACGCGCAAGCCGGGTGGGGGTTCTGGGGGCCCTACGTCGCATCCGAGTTCGCCATGGGACTCCTTGCGACCGAGGGCAAGAAGACCATCGAGGGACCGAACGCCGACCATGCCGCGCTCCGCGCCGGGTTTGACGGCCTGTTCGACCTGGCCTCCCGCCCGGCGTTGACGACCGATCAGCTGACTGGGGCGTCACACCTGTGCATCTGCCAGACACGGAACTCGGCCGACGGGCTGATGCTCCAGCGAGTGCTCATCCCTGAGTCCGCCACGGCGATGCACCACGACGACCGACGGGCCCAGACCCTCCGGATGCTGCTCCGGTTGACCGACCTGACCGCTCACGAGACGACACCGAAGCTGGATCACGCGCTCGCGTTCAGCGAAGTCCGCGAGGACCCGGATCTCCGCGCCTTCGACGTGTTCCCCGCCTGGACCGGTGTCGTGTTGAGGACCTTCACCGTCGCCGGCTGGAGGAACCTCTGGCAGCACCTCGTCGCTTCCATCGAGGGGTTCATGAAGGTCGACGCGCTTGGAGATCTGTTCGCAGACGCCTTGCCGTCCGGCTCGGTGCGCGACTTCGTCGATTCACGGCCACCCGGGATGGACGGTGCCCGTTTGCTCGGCGCGGAGTTCGCCCCGGAGGTGGAGGCGTTGGGCGTGGCGGAACGGGCACTGTCTCGGCTCGTCATTGGCGCCGGCCGATCCGGGCGGCTCGATGAACGGACCCAGGCCTACTTCCAGGGTCAACGTGACGAGCAGTACCAGCAGCTCACGCCGAGCTGGCTCCAAGACCGACTGACCGAATGGTCCGACCGACCCCTTCGCGACTTCGCTATCTGGCTCACCCACCAGCTCGTGGCACGCGCCGAGCGCATCGCGTTGATGAAGGCCTCCTTCGATTACAAGGCCGGCCGCTTCCGCATCCCCACCCGCGTGTTCGTGCGCGACGGATATCTATTCAAGGACTCCGACGAGGCCGGCGGCGGCGTCGCCTTGCGGTGGGGCTCCGCGTTTGACGTCATGTCCGGCGTCGGCTTCGTCGCCCGCGCTGATGGGCGGTGGGTCGTGACGGACGCCGGGAGAGCCGCATGACCGTCACACGGACCACGAACCTGTTCCCCTACTTGGTCGCTGAGGAGCAGCACCGCGACAACCAGGCCGAAGAGGCGCTTTTCCTCACGTTCAACGTCGACCTCGGCTACTTCGAGGCCCGCCTGCTGGGCCTCCTTCGGGCGACCGGCGCGCGGGTCACGGTGATCGCCGACGCTGGCGTGTGGGCGCCCGACCCACGTTCGGTCAAGCACGCGGGCCGCTCCTACCAGCTCGGCCTCGTTGACCAACCCACTGCGTTCCACCCGAAGCTGATGGTGCTCGTCGGACCAAAGCGCGCCATCGCCGCCGTCGGCTCCGGCAACCTGACCATGGGCGGGTGGCAATACAACCGCGAACTCCTGACGGTCTTCACCGGCGACGGCGGCGGCATGCCGGCCGCCTTCGGCGACATTCGCGATGCGCTCATGGCGTTCGGCGCGGGCGGGATCCTGGACTCGGTGACCGCGCAAGGCGTTGCGCGCACCATCCGGCACCTCGACACGCTCCTCGAGTCCGCGCCGACGCTCAACACCGGGCACCGCGTCCACGCCTCCTGGATCGGCCCACTCATCGACCACCTGCCGGCAGAACCGGTAGTTGACCTCTACCTATCGGCCGCGTTCCATGACCCAAACGCGCATGCCGTCCGCAGCCTTCTCACCAGGCTGCAGCCGCGGCGCGTGCACGTCGCCGTCCAACCGGGGTGGACTCACCTCGATGCCACGGCGCTCAGTCAGGTTCTCTCGACCTACGCGAGGGAGGCCAGCGCCGACACTGCACTGCTGCAGGACCCGGAATCGCCAGGAACCAAGAAGGCGCGCTACCGCCACGGCAAGCTCATCGAATGGGTCACCGTCGACGGCGACCGTCACGCCATGACGGGCAGCCCCAACCTCTCCACCGTCGCGCTCCTCAGGCGTGGCGGCGACGGCGGCAACCACGAGCTCGCCGTCACCGGCCCCGTTGACGCGACCCTCTTCCCCGGGGGCCAGCCCATCGATCCGGCTAGCGTTCCTCGGCTTGTCGGCGCTGAGGAGGACGAGGCTTCGCTGGCCGCCGCGCCAGCCCTCGTGCGGGTGCTTTCCGCGGTCACCAAGGACGACCGGCTGACCGTGACCCTCAGCCGTGCCGCCGACGAGCTCGTGACGGTCGAGGCCTCGCATCGCAACGACCATCCGGACCACTGGACCGCCCTCGGTACCGCCCCCGCAGGCGTGGTGGCGGTCCACTTTGATGCCGCCCTCCCCGGAGGGTCACGAGTCCGAGCGGTCACGGACGCGGGAGGCCCGACGGCCCCGATGTTCGTCACCGACGAGCTCCGAGTCCTCGTGCGCAGCATTCCCGAGAGGCACGCCTCGAAGACCCACTCCTCGAACGCCAACGACCTGTTCGGCCAGGATCTCGACCTGCTCAACCTCCTGCAAGGCGAGCTCACCGCCTATGCCCAAGATGTGAGCAACGCCCGGCGCCCGACCGCCGCTCGTGACGGTGACGGCGAGCGAGCCGATGTGGAGCGGGGACGCGACGCTGATCCGATGGAGCCATGGCTGTGGCTCCAGGAGGACACGGTCCGCCGCTACGGCCCGGGTATAGCGTCCTGGCTTCTCGCGCTCCCGCGACTCACCGACACCGAATCCACCGCCGTGCCCTGGATCGACATCATCACCGACGAACAAGCAGTCGGCCTGGACAGCGATGAAGAGGCCACCGACGTCGACGAGAAACTCACCGCCGGCGAGGTCGACGCCAACACACGCGACCTCATCGACCACACCACCGACGCCGAACGCCTCAAGACCGCACGCCGACGCTGGGCGGCCAAGGCAACGGCGGTTGCGCCCAGCCTGTCGGTGCCGTCTCGCCTCCTCATCTTGCGCATCACGCTCGCCTTCTGGACCGCGGGAAACTGGACCGACGGTGATCCCGAACCCTTCACGCTGACCCGCAACCTCGTCCGGACCTTGACTTTCGTGGACGAGGCGCCTGTCGAGATCGCTCAGCGGGCCGCGTCTCTGGCTGCGATCGCCCTGACGGTGATGCGGCAACACACCGACGTCACCGTCGGCACCGAGCAGACGCTCCGATATCGAGAGACACGGGAGGCCGCGAGCCCTCTCTTGCAGTACGCGGCTGAGGACACCGTCGAGTCCTACGTGGCCGGCCTCCGCACGGTCAACGGCGGAACCCTCACCAGCGGCCACGTCACCGACACCCTCGATGACCTCTCGGGCGACGACCCGCTCGCCGAGCTCGAGGCTGCGATGGAGACCAAGGGCTTCGAGGTCCATCGCCCCTCGCCGAAGTCCATGCACATCCACAAGACCGGCGGTAACGCCGAGCTCTCGGCGCTCGAAGCCGTCGGCTTCGCACAAGACCACGACGGCATCGTTGTGTGGGCGACGACCGACCAGGGCCGCTGGGCCTGCGTGGCATGGCGAGCGCCCGACCTCGTCAGTGTGTTCAACGTCGGAGCACAAGAGCGGTGGCGTCATCAACGCCTGCAGTCAGCGGGACCGGCTGCCGCAGCCAATGCCCTGAGCAACGCCATCCGCAGCAACGAGGGCACCTCCGGATTGCCCGGCGTCATCAACAAGCCGAAGCATCGCAAGACCGCAGACGCGGAAGCGGTGCTCGCTGCTCTCGGCATCGGCTCGCCACCCGAGTCGCCGCCGTGCTGCACAGAGAACAAAGCCGATTGACGGGACAGCGCCGGCGCCGTCGATGTGCCCGCGTCGGCCCTGACCGTCACGGGCGACCATGGCGCCGCCCGCGAAACCGAGCGGGCGAAATCAGAACAGTGCCATCTGTGCTTCATCGATCGACGCCAGGGCGCGGGCAATCCGCTCGTCATCCCACCCGTCTGCGACGGCGGCCCGGAGCGCGAGGGAGCGCTGGTACGTCGCCTCACGGCCGAGCAGTCGGCTGCGGTAGCCCCGCGAGCCTCGGCGGCCGTGTTGAGCGATCCGCGACAGGTTCGCGGCCTGGGTGGAGCCCTCGAGGTGGTCGAGAAGAGTGCCATCGGCCCGCACGCAAATCGGGTTGTCGCACACCACGTGCTCGACCACCGGAGGCAAGTCGACCGACTCCCCTTCGGCAAGCGCCCACGCAACCCGATGCGGCCGCAGCACACGTTGCTGCGTCTGCTCCGCATACCGCTCCGAACCGACCCAGAAGCGTCCGTAGCCGTCATCGCCGATGGCGCCGGTCCAGAGCCAGCAGTCGGTCGGCCGCGGCCCCTTCACGACGTACGACCAGAACCGGTCGATGTCGTCGGCGTTGAGCTGCACGAGGCCAACCTAGGCCTGGGCACCGACAGTATCGGTTGCCGCCGAGTCTCAGCGACGGACACCTTGGTCGACCGTGAGCGGCACCGGAGATCGCCCTTCGTCGTGTGGCTGGCGCTGTGCCTGTGGTGCTGCCCGGAGGGCGGCCGCCTGTAGCCCGGAACGGCCCGCCTGGGAGGGATCCGGTGCTGTCTGCTGGTCGAGGAGCTCCAGCAGGTCCACCGGTTCATCGTCGACGGTCAGCGGCAGGGCACGCGCGATCGCGACCTTCCGCCGATCCCAGACGTCGCGGAGGGCAGCGAGGTGCTTGCCGTACGTCTGATCCCATTCCGCCTGTGCCGCTTGGTGTTCCTCGTCGCTGGTGAATCGTCGCCGCCAGGGCCACCCGCCGCGCGCGTCGCTGAACTCGCGCCACCTGCGCTGTTCGGTCCGCTCCGTGCGCCGCAGCGTGTCGAGCTCTTCACGCAACGATGCCGGGAGGCTCGCGCCGTGCGCGGCGGCCTCGGCCCAGGTCACCTTCACCAGGATGGTCGGCCTGATCCTTCGCCATGCGTCGCTGTCGACGCCGGCCGAAGCCATCGCTGCGACGAGGCTGGTGTGGTCTTCGAGCCAGATCGCCTTCCGGTTGTAGCTGATCCAGCAATGGTCCTGCGGCGCGGACGAGCCGCCCTCGAACGTGGTGCTAGCGCGCAGGTCGTCGAGGAGGGCCGAGGCGGCGAGCCCGTGCCCGGCCGCCGCCAGCAGCTGCTGCTGATCCCGGGTGAGCATCGTCTTCGCGCCGCTACCGGGTCGGCGCGGCCGCGACGGTGACCCGATGGGTGTCTTCGTCGTGGCGGCGACGGGTGCTGTCGTTCCGGGCCTGTTCGAGCGCGGCGAGCTGCAGGGTGCTGGATCGGGGATCGGTTGTGGCCGAGTTCCCGGCGAGTGCAGCGTCTTCGGAAGGAACGCTGGCCGGCGTCGCGTAGTGGTCCTCAAGCTGGTCGACGATCCTGGTGCATACCGCCTCCAGGCGTGGGTTGTTCGCGACCTTCGTCAGGTTGTACATGACCGTTGTGTGGTCCTTCCCGAAGAAGCTGGCGATCGCCGTGGTGGTCAGTCCGCCGCGGCGGGCAGCGGTCATGGCCACGGCCCGCGCATCGGTGACGGCGCGGTGCCGGTCGGCGCCGATCACGGCGTCCCGGGTGGTGCCGAATGCCTGGGCGGCGGCCGCGACCGCGATCGAGCACACCCCCTCTGGGCCGACGTCGGCGACCTCGCCCGCTGCGGTCTCGGCGGCGTTGACTTGGGTGGCCAGCGCGACCGCGAGGGCCCGAAGCTGGTCGGCCGACATCTGCTCCAGCGTGTAGCTGATCGCGGACTGGTTCTCCTCGGCGACCAGGGCGGCGAACGCGGCCGCCTGCTTGGCGGTGAGTTCAGCCTCCGGAGTGGCGAGACCCTCCAGCCGATCGTCGTCGTGATCGCGCTGGTTGTCGTCGACCAGGTGGAGTCGCCTGCTGCTGTTGTCTGGCGTGATCACTGGTCATCACCACCTCTCGTGGTAGTCGTCGGGATCGGGCGTCTCGGAGCGAGCGGGCGGCGCGGGCGGGGAGGCGACGGCGGCCAGTTCGCCGGCGCGGTCGACGTCGTCGCGGTAGCGCTGCTTGCGGCCGCGGCGTACCGGGTTGGAGGCATGGGATTCGTCGCGTTCACGGCGCGGGCGCGGCTGATGCTTGCCGGGCTGGCAGCCGTCGCCGAGCCGGTCCTTGAGCCGTTCGAGAAAGCCTGGGAGCCCGTAGCGGTGCCAGTCCTCCAACGCTGCGGGGTTGACCGCGAAGGAGGTGTAGTAGCGGCTGCACGCCAGCACCGCGAGGTCGTGCACGAGGTGGGGGTGAGCGGGCCAGCACTCGGGGATCCCGGGCCGGGTCACGTTCCACAGATGCTGCTCGTTGATCCACATTGCAACGAGGTCCAGCCAGGTCCACAGCTCGGCGCGCATCAGCCCGGTGCATGTGCCCGGGTCCCACGGACGGGGCATCTGCGCGAGCTCGCGCAGGGCCTCCTCGTCGGCGGGCGGCTCGACGGTGGCCTGCTGCAGCTGCTCCATCGCGGTGCGGATCGTCGGCCCTGGCTCGGGAAAGGGCCGCACCATGAGCCCTGCGAGCGGCATCATTCCGTTCCCGTTCGGTGCCGCGTTCCCGGCCGCGGCGCGGGTGGCGATCTGGGATGGGTGCATCGTCGTCATCGCAGCTGGTTCTCCCCGCCTACTTGGGCATCCCGAGCCGTTGCCGGGTCCGGGACACGGTCTCGGTGGGGGCGACCGGCTCGATGGTCTTGATGGGCCTGATGGTTTCGGTGTCGGCCTGGTCGAGGCCGCGGGCGTTGAGCCGCGCGCGCTGCTGCGCGGCCAAGAGCTCCTTGCCGCGCTTGCCGTCGATGCAGCGGTTCAGATTCGCGATGATGGGGTCGTACATCTCGGCGAGCACCAGTGCCGTGCGGGGCTCGATGCGGCGCAGCTCGGCAGGTTCAAGGATCGGCACCCGCCGCGGGTCCCAGGAGTGGTCCTTGGGCCCGATCCAGTCATTGCCACGTTGGGACGTGCGGCGTTCCAGATGGGTTGTCTGCCCGATCAGGTCGGAGAGCTCCTGGTAGAACCTGATGTCCTTGCCGCCACCGAAGACCACCAGATTGTTGGACAGCCCGTAGATGGTGCGGGCCTCGTCCTCGCCGTAGCAGACCACGAACTGGCGCCACGTCTGTGCAGCCAGGATGAAGGAGAGCCCGAGCGCCCGCTCGTTGGCCATCCGTGTCGACAGCGTCGGGATCGGTGCGGTGGAGGGCAGCTCATCGAGGCACGCCAGGAAGGAGGGGCATAGCCGGCCGTGCGGGGAGGTCTCCCCCAGCCGCTTCGCAGTGTCGAGAATCTGCTCGGTGACCGCGGTCATCAGCGGCGAGGCGCTCGCGTACGGATCGTCGCGCCCGAGCAGATAGACGGTCCCGCCCTCCCGGATCAGGGCTTCGAGGTCGGTCGCCGGCCGGGTGGCGGAGGGAACACAGCGCTCGCGGATCGAGCGCTGGAAGAACAAGCTCATCGCCTGCTGGACGGTGGTGATCGTGTTGCCCGCGGTCCGCTCGTCGCCGTACAGGGCGCCCCGCAGCAGTCCGTCCCACAGCGGCTCGGCCGCGGGATGGGTGCGCAGGATCTCCTCGGCCTGCGGGTACTCGCGCGGGCTCGAGACCCACATCAGCACCTCGTCGAGGCTGATCCCGGCGATCGCTGCTGCGTGGAAGTACGCCTGCAGGACCTTCGCGCACTCCCCGGCGTAGAACCGGGCTGCCTGGTCGGAGGATTGGGCGGTGGCCCCCTTGATGGTCCCGGCTGCGAATGCCTTCGCCCGGCGCTCGGCGAGCATCGCGTCCTCGCAGCCCGCGATGCAGTCCCAGACCAGCTCAGGGGTCCCGGGAGCCGCGTTGAACGGGTCAAGGACCGCGACCGGTCCCTTCTTCTCGCGCGCCTCCAGGGTGAGGAACAGGTCCTCGGGTTTGGTCAGGGTCACCAGCGCGCCGCCGGGTGCATCCAGCAGAGCCGGCACCAACAGGTCGAGCGTCTTGCCGGACCCCTGGGGGCCGATCACGCACGTGGTGCGGTCGAAGGGCACCCACAGCTCAGGACCGTGGCGCCCGGCCCGCCCGAGCCTCCAGCCGACCTCGTAGGGGTTCACATGCTTCAAGGCGGTGGTCATCGCAGCAGTGCCTTTCGCTTCGAGCGGGCGTAGAGGTCCGGCCGGATCTGACCGGCGCGCTTGCGCAACGGCCCAACGCCGAGGGCTTGAGCGGCCTGGGTCGCCGTCGCCAGTCCGTGACGGGAGCCGCTCCCGGTCAGGTCCCGGATCCAGATCGCCACGACGACCGTCGCGCCGAGCGAGATCGCCTCACCGACGAGCGTGAGCACCCACATCAGCGCGTCGGCCGGAAGCCCGTCCGAGCGGCCGTGGGCCAGGCCGGACCCGAAGTGCCCGTGCAGCAGACCGCCGTAGGCGTCGAGCAGGTGCTTCGTGGGCCAGGCGAAGTGGCCTTCGGCCGCCCAGCACACGGCGCCCTGGACGACGAGCGGCGTGATGATGAAGACGAAGAGTCCGACGAAGACGAACGCGATCGCGAACTCCCCCGCGGTGGGCGCCATGTTGGTGAAGCGGGCGCGCCGGGCACGCTCCATGCTCATCGGGCCCCCGCCTTCCACCGGGCAGCAGATGCCTGCCACCGATGGCACGGGAGGTCCATCGGGCCCCTAGGGTCCGGGATGACCGCGACCGTGTCGCCGGGCCAGTCCAGTCGACCCTGACCGTCCAGGGCCGCGACGTCGACAGCGTCGGGGCGGTCGGCTCGGACCAGCCCCATGCAGCTGATGTCGTGGTCGAGAACCGGCCGTCCGATGAGACCGTTGCCGCCGTGGGAGGTGAGGATCACTCGCGCTGCAACCAGGGGCACCAGGGCGAGGCGGTGATCGTCGACGGAGTCGATGTCGTCGACGACGACCAGGCAGGTGCCAGGCCGGCACTTGCCTCCGATCGGCTCCTCGAGGACGTCGGGATGGACAGGTTCGCACCGCAGGTCAGCCCACTCGCTGGGACTCTGGGAGTACACGTGCACGTGGCGCGCGGTGTCGGCCAGCCACCAGCGGGTCAGGTAGCGCGCAATGGTCGTCTTGCCGCGGCCGACGTCGCCGATCAGGAGCAGCGGTGGCCTGCCGCGGCTGGTGTCGAAGCCGGCTGGCCTGCCTTCCAGGGTGGTGCCGATGCGTACGTCCATGTCGGGAGAGGCAACCGCCGGTCGGCTGGATCGGACACCCGCCTCACCCCGATTTCGGTATCCGTCCCGACGTGCCGGGGAAGCGGTCATCGCCGGCCCTCGGCCCTTGGTCGCCTACGCCGATCCGGCGGGTGCGCCGCCCAGGTCGAAGGCCGGTTTGGGAAGGGCCCAGGTCACTGACCCGGCGGGGGTGTGGACGTCGGCGAACCCGACGCACCCGTAGACGCCGTTTGCCGAGCAGCCGTAGTCGTTGCCGAAGATCTTCCCGTTCCCGACGTAGATCGCCACGTGGCCGACGCCGTCGCCGCGGTTGTAGGACACGACCGCGCCGACGGGTGGGAGGGGGTCGAGGCCAGTGCCGTGCGCCTGGGCGAGGCCGGCATCGATGATGCCCTGGGCGACGTCCTGCCCGTTGCCGTACCCGCGGCCGACACCGGGGCCACCGTAGAGCGCGTCGACGACCTTGGGGCATTGGCCGGAGTAGGTGCACGGAGCGCCGTGGGTCCACGACAGCCCGCACAGCCCGCCCGGGGTGTGCTGCATGGCGTTGATCCGGGCCGACAGCGCGGCAGAGAGGTCCCCGGCGACCGTGATCGGTGAGGCGGTGCACGCCGCCCCCGTCGTCGTGGCCGGGGTCAGTGCGGCACTGCCGGCGGTGGCGGCGACGGCCTGGCGGGCCTGCGCGAGGTACTGGTGATAGTCGTCGTGCTCGAACGGGAGCCAGTCCGCGAACTTGGCCTCCCCCGATCCCGGCCGACCCGAGTACAGGGCGAACGCGTACCGGGCGTTGAGGAGGGGGTCGAAGATGTCCGAGGGCTTGTTCCAGCCTGGCGGCATTCCGGGCCGGTTCTGATGACCGGAGGCGATCTGCCACAGCCCGAAGTGGCTGCCGTTGCTGGCGGTGGGGTCCCAGGACGACTCAACGTGCGCGATCGCCACGGCGGTGACCAGGTCCTCTCCTCGGAACCCGGCCTGGTAGGCGGCCCTGGCTGCCACCTCGGCGCCACTGGTGCTGTCGGTGTCCGCGACGTTGGTCAGGACGACCGAGCCGAGGTTCCCGTAGGTCGAGGGGCACGGCGGGCACCCCGCGGGCGCGGCGACCCCGGTGGTCGAGCTGCTTGACGGGGTTCCGCTGCCGGGTCCGGCGCCGTTCATCTCCATCCGCGTGAACAGCGCGGGATGGTCGGAATGGACGGCGGCCTTGCTGATCTCCCAGGTCTTCGCGACGCTCACCGGGGCCGCGTAGAAGTTGTAGATCACCCCGGAGTCCTTGGTGTAGCGGTACCCGGCCGCCTGCATCTTGGCGGCGGCCGAGTTCGGGCCCTCGCCGGGGTGGGAGTTCATGTCGCCCCCGAGGAAGACCGGGCCGTACGCCGACAGCGTCGAGGCGAGCTGGATCAGGTAGTCCATGCCCTGCCCGTACTGGGTGGCGCGGCTGAACGGCTGGTTCCCCCACTGGGTGTGCGCCCAGCGGAAAGGGTTGGTCATCTGGTGGGTGGCGATGACCGAGACGACGGCACCGTCGGTGCGCTGGAACACACCCCAGATCGCCCAGCGGCCCCAGTTCTTGTTCTGTCCCTGGAAGATCACGTGGTCGTCCTGGGTGATGCGGACGCGGCCGCCGTCGAGCATCCTCCACTTGTCGGTGCGCCACATGATCGCGTTGTCCAGGGACCGCAGTCCGCCGTCCTCGGTGTGCACCGGCGTGGGGTCGCGGTAGGCGTCGTAGCCGGGTGCGCTGGAGCGCATCTGGGAGATCGGCACGTCGCCGACCTCGTTGAGGGTGATGAAGTCCGGTGACGGGGCAGCGAGAGCACGCACCCCAGGGGTGAAGCCGCTGCGGAGCTTGATGTTGGCGTTGGCGATCAAGATGCTGCCGTTGACCGGGCCGCCGGGGGTCGCGGCGATGCTGCTCGGCATCACCCCGAGGTCAGTGCCGGTGCCTTCCTGCCCGGTGCTGGTGCCGCTCGTGGTCGTCCCTGCGAGCTGTGCACTGGTGTAGACGAAGGGGTGGTCGGTGTACTTGTGCGCGCCGTCGTTGGTGGACTGGTCGACCACCGTTCCGGAGAACGTGACCGTGTCCGAGCCCATGATCCAGTCGATCTGCTTGTCGCTGGGGTTGGCGCTCGTCCAGCCGTCGCCGGCCACAGAGAGGAACAGCCTCTTAAACCGCGCCTGGTCGTTCATGTCGCCGGTCAGGAACAGCGGCGTGTTCGGCTCGGTGGCCTGCAGCTGATTCAGCGTCCTGGCTTCGGCTCGCACCGCGGCCTCCCGCATGGCGTTGGTGCCGCCAACGGCCCCGGCGGGGTTGTGGGTGTTGAGCACCCAGATGGAGCCGAGGCCCTGGGTGGAGGTGAACCGGACCAGCGGGATCTGGATGATCGGGCCGCCGTACTTGATCGAGACGTAGCGGACCTCGGCGACCGTCCACACGCCGGGCTGGTAGGCAATCGCGTTGGGCGTCGCCGGCTTGCCGCCGGCCTTGCCCTTCACGATCGCCCAGGCGCCTCGTGTCTGCTTCAAGAAGGCGGCCGCCTGGGGTGGCTCGAACTCCTGGAACCCGATGATGCTGGCTCCGGACGACCCGACCTTGGCCACCATGTTCGGCACCCGCACCGAATACGGCTGCTCACCCGGATGCGGGTTCTTCTGGTAGTGCGAGGCGCCGCGCCAGTTGAGGGTGCCGATGCCGAACGTGCCGCCGGTGCTGGTCGCCGCGGTCGTGGCGCACGCAGCCCGCACCGCCTCGATGTTGCCGTTGCCCATGCCGAGGATGAGCAGCAACATGGGTGCCAGGAGCACCAGTGGCAGGCCGAGCAGAATCTTCTTCACGACTCGAGGACCCCTTCAGGCAGGGTCGATCGCGTCGTTGGTGTAGGTCAGTCGCCGCTCAAGAGGGGTCAACAGCGTTTGGACCTTGTACCGCTGGTCCCCCACCATCCACAGCGCCCGGCCCTTCTCCTGCATCGCCCAGTTGGTGATCACGTTCTGCTGCATCTCCGAGAGCCCCATCAGGCGGCCGAGCTCGTCGGCAACCGACTCGTCCTGGCCCATGAGGATGCGAACGTCGGAGAGGTTGAGCAGGTCCTTGGCGATCTGGGCGGCCTGGCTGCCCTGATCGCCCGCCGAGAGCGGGTCGCTCGGCTTGTGGTAGGTGACGAGCTGGATGTCGCCCTCGGTGCGCGAGAGCCGCAGGTTCGCATCCAGCGCCTCCACGGCCTCCAGGGAGAGGCGGGTCTGCAACCAGGCCTCGTCGCGGAGCACGATCCTGCGATCCCCGGCCGAGGCCGTCTCGCGCATGCCTTGGCCCCAGGAGTTCAGGCACATCAGGGCAATGCCGACCGCGACCTTGTTCCCGGTCTCGTGCAGGGAGCGCAGCGACAGGGTCTGGATCGGCTTGCGCCAGTCCGGTTCGAAGGTCGATTCGGTGTCGAACATGCCCTGCAGCGAGCCCTCGCAGAGGGCACCGAGGGCGTCACGCAGCGGTCGGGTGCCGTCGTAGAAGGTCTGCGGGCTCTCGTAGCGGCAGTCGGTGACCAGCTCCGCGGTGGGGGCGTCGAGAGCAGCCCAGACCTGAGGGATCGTGACGGGCTTGAGCCGGGACGCCCCGACCGACCAGCCGGTCAGGTGCCGCAGCACCTTGTTGATGACCCGCTCCTCGGTCGGGCTGAACGTCACCCCTTGGGAGGCGACCAGACCGCGGATCAGCATGAGCCAGCGGTTGAAGATCACCGTGGCCCGCTTCTCCTGCTCCTCGGCTGTCTGCTTCTCCCAGTCCGCCCCCAGGGGTCCGAGGTCGAGCGGGTTGATCCGTCCCGGCAGGCCGGGCCCGATGCGGAACGGGTCGACGCCGAGGAACTTGGCCAGGTCCTCGTACTCGTCCTTCACATCACCCAGCACCAGGGACCGATAGCCGTACCGGATCATGCGGAGCATGAAGGCCTTAACGGTCGCCGACTTGCCGCGGCCGGGCTTGCCGAAGATGAAGATGTTGGGGTTGGTCACCGGGATGCTGTCGTCGAGCACCCAGCCCATCGGGTCGCAGTAGAACTTGCCGCCGGAGAGAACGTCGTAGCCCATCTCGGCCCCCCACGGCGGAAGCCCGTCGCCGGAGATCAGCGGCCACAGCACCGGGGTCTCCTCCGACGTCATCTGATATCCGGCCAGCGGCGGCATGGTGGGCGCCCAGCCGTGGCCGGGCCGGCGCACCCCATTGGCCTTGACCGAGTGCGGGAACAGCTTCTCCGCGGGCGGTGGCGGCGGTGGCGCCGCCTTGCGGGGCATCGTGGTCCCGAAGTCGGTCAGCAGGTCGTCGATCGTGCGCGAGGCTGGCCGCCCCTTGGCGCCGTTCCTGGTGCGGGTCTTCGTGGCCGGCATGCTCATGTCTGGAGAGGCAACAGCCCGGCCGCCAGATCGGACCTCTGGCGGCCGGGCTGTTTCAGGCCGGCCGAATCGCGGCGCTTCTCGGGTCAGCGCTTCTTCGGCAGGCCTGCCCCCAACGGGATGGCCGAGACGGCGAAGGCGGCGTCGTGGGCGCCGTCGAGCGGGAGCGGGGTGAACCCGCTGATCCGGATGGAGGCGTCGAGGCGGCGGGCATAGTCCTGCACGTTCCATGTCGCAGGGACCGTGATCGAGGCCACGGAGGCCACCTTGACCAGCGAGCGGCCGCGCTCGAGCTTCTCGTCGCGCTCGTGGAGCCGGCCGACCGACTGGCGGTCCTTGGCCCGTTCGACCTTCCCGGCCTTCTCCCGCAGTGTCCCGGCCATGACCGCCGACATCTGTGCACGACCCGTGGCCCGGTCGGCCGCCTGTTGGGAGACCGGACGGTAGAACACGGTCAGCGCCCGCCGCTCGCCGGGCTGGGAGGGCACCAGAACCCGTGCCAGCGCACCCATGCGGGCTCCCTTGCGAGGCAGCAGGATCGTCGAGGCGACCGACTCCCACTCGCCGTGCCGGTAGGACCGCATCGCGGTCGTGGCGTTGGTCGGGCCGGCGGCGCCGACGGGGACACCTGCGGCGATCGCCGGGTTCTCGCGGCGATGGATCTCCGCGTCAGCCAGCGCGGGAAGGTCGCCGGGCTCGAACCCGGTGCGGATCGCGACGGCCAGCTCGGAGGTGTCGAGCCAGTTGACCCGGGTGCAGCCGATCGAGCCCGTCAACCGTGCCTCCACCTCGGCGAGGACCGAGTACAGGATGCGGGCACGGCCGACCACGCCCCGGCCCGCACGCTTGGCGTCCTTGTTGATGACATCCTCGCGGACGACCACGGTCACGAACGCTTCGTGACGCACCGCGGCGCCCGCGGTCATGGCCTCCAGCTGCGCGTTGACCCTGGCCGAGACTTCCGGCTCGTCGGGCCGGGCGTTCTGTCGCACCCACTCGGCGCGCTCGGTGCCGTCGTCGGGAATGGTGCGCACCTGCACCACAACCAGGTCGATCTGGTTGCCGGCTGTTGCGGCCTCCATCATCTCGGTCAGCCCTGCGCCCATGCGGAAGCGGTCCGCCTCATCGCTCATCCCGATCCCGGGATGGACGATGCGGGCGGTGGCCGCCCAGGTCCGTGCGGCGTGGTTCTGGATGATCGCCGGCCGCGCGGTCTGCCCGCTCATCGGTGGACCGTCGTGGATCTGGATGCCGGCCAGGATGCCGGGCAGGTCCGCCTCGCCGGCATCACCGTTGTCCTCATCGTCGTCGGCGTCGCCGAGGTCCAGATCGCCGGCCGCGGCCTTGGACTGGAACCGCGACCAGCCGAACGCGACACCGGCCAGGTGCCGGAACACGACCCCGATCCACTGGAAGGCCGAGTGGCCGCGAATCGGCAGGCAGACCAGCAGCCCGACCACACCCCAGGCGGGCAGCAGGACCAGCAGTGCCAGCCACTGCTGCATGGCGATCGCCATCCAGGTCGGGAACCCGGCAGCCAGCACCAGGACGAACTGGGGACCGGTCATTCCGAACAGCCACGCCTGACGGTCGCGGGTTGCGGATGCTCCGTAGACGCTCATGCCAGAAACGCTCCATCTTCGAGTGCCGCCTCCGGGGCGGGCGGGGGCGAGTCGTTGGCGACGCCGTCGCCGTTGGTGTCGTTCAGGGGCCGCATCTGGTGGGCCTTCTTGCTCTTGTGCGCCGCCTGCTGGGGGTCGTGCTCCGTCGGGTAGTAGCCCTGATTGCCGATGCCGGCCTGGCCGAGCACGTCGATACCCATCGCGCCGCCGTACTGGGCGACCTTGCCGACCTTGTCCATCGCGCCCCCGACGCCGCGGCCGACCAGCGGCACGACCTTCGCGGCCTTGGACTGGAACCTGTTGGCGGTCTCGCCCTCGGCGCCGCTCTCCGAGGACGTCCGCCCATCAGCGGCCGTCTCGGTGGCGGCACCCGACCCGGAGCCGTCAGCCGCCTTGCTCTTGCCCTTGAGTAGCCCCGAGACGCCGCCGTTGGCGTTCATCGTCGACCGGAACGAGGCACCCGAGGCGGTGCCGGGGTCGACGAACGCGAGCAACCGGAACAGCACCATCGGCATGAAGCAGGCGACCAGCATGATGATCGACCCGACGACCGACATGCCGATGTTGGAGGACGTGTCGGAGAGGTGAAGCGGATTGGTAGGAGTGGCCTTCTGCTCGCCGTCGGGCATCCCGGCCCACGCGAACTGGGTGCCCATCCCCACCACGAGCGCCAGCAGCGGCTCCATCAGCACGCAGGCGAGGAACCAGCGGACGCTCTTCCACATCCACGACTTGGTGCCCTCCGACAGCGACCCGGCGGCGGTCAGCGGCATGGTCGCGGTCAGGATCAGAAGCGCGGCCGAGCGGACCATCATGATCACCATGTGCCCGAAGGCCGCCGGGATCAGGATGAACAACGCACAGATCCCGAGGGTGGCGGCCTCGGTTGTTCCTGACACGGTGTCGACGAACCCGTCGCCAGCGGCGTAGCCGGAGAAACTGTCGACGCCGAGGAGACTGTTCAAGAGCCCCTTGGTCAGGCCGGAGGCAGCCGCGATCAGGCCGCCGCACACCCCGATCCAGCAGGACAGGACCACCCCGTACTGCGCCACGCCTGCGGCGAGGGTGCCGAAGCCGCGGCCGTCTTGGCGGATCACCGCCAACCCGATCTGCCCGAACGCCACCACGAGCGCGATGACCAGCGCGATCCACAAGGTGACCGAATACAGCTTGGCCAGGCCGGGGTCGGCGACGTTGGGGGTGAAGCTGTCGATCAGGCTGAACGCGGTCTTGAGCAGCCACATGGCGCCGGACCAGATAGCCATCATCATCGAGGTGAACCCGTCGGCCAGGGTCTCCTTGGCCTTGTCGCCCAACCAGTGCAGCGGGTTGAGGTCGAGCATCGGGACGATGTTCGGAATCAGCGAGCTCATGACTGCGGCACCTCCAGCCACTGGTAGCCGGCGTCGACCGAGGCCTGGGAGCCGGGCCACAGCGACGGCGCCGGGGACGGCTCCTCGCCCGGGCCGATCACCCACCGGCCGCCGGCGGGGTCGTCCTGCCAGACCATCCGCTGGCAGTCGGCCGCGGCAACCTGCTGCGACTGCCCGCCGGGGAGGGTGGCGGTGATGATGAAGTCCACGCACGGGACGACGAAGTCGGACCCGACCGTGCCCTTGATGAACCCCATCTTCGGCTCGACGCCGATCGTGATGCCGTTGCGGGCATCGGCCGACAGGCCTGCGGACCCCAACAGATCGGCCACACCTTGGACGACCGACCAGGTCTCAGCCGTGGGGCCGCCGGGAGCCGCCCACTTGCTGATGACGTCCTGGGCGACCTGCACCGAGGCTGAGCTCAGCGCGGTCGAGTCGATCGCCGCCATCTGCGCCAGCGCCCCCTGCGGGGTGTGCGGGTATCCGGTTGCGACCCCGACGTCACCCACCTGCATCGGTGGCGGAATCTGGAGAGTGCTGGTCTTGCCGGTGGACAAGTCCCCGCCCGGCTGGGCTGCCTCGACGGGCGCCGTGGGCAGTGCCTTGTCAGCCAGCCGGTCCTCAGCTGACAGTCCCGACCCGGACCCGCTGCCCGCGCTGCTGTCGCCGCCAGGACTGCCGGTGAGCATGGAGACCACCGACCACCCCGCGCCGAAGAGCAACCCGAGCACGACGACGACCGCGCCACCCAGCAGCATCTGGAGCCGCAACCGGGTCCACTCCGTACTCGGGTCGACCAGCTTGGTCTGGTAGGCGTTTCGGGTCCGGGTGAACATCTCAGCAGCCGTTCCCGACGATCCCGTTGAGGACGGCGTAGATGGTCACGAACGCGATCGCGCCGATGACCGTCCAGAACAGGCCCGAGGCGCCGAGCTGGGCGGCCCGACCCATCTGACCGAACTTGCCCACGATCAGCGCGCCCGAGGAGGCGAACCCGGCGCCGATGATGATGGCGATGACGCCGTACTTGACCCAGCCGAGGATGTCGTGGACGTAGGGCGCGACCCCGGTCGGGGCCTTGGCGCAGACGTTGTCGACGCCCTGCGCCTTGATCTGTCCCGAGAGCGCCACCATCTGGGTGGCGACCTCGGTGATGGCGTGCATGATCATGTGTCTCTCCTGTGTTCCTTTCAGGTCCGGTTCGCCGTCAGCGGTCCGGTGATGGTGGTGATCCGCTCCAGCAGGCGCTGGGAGGGGTTCGTGAGCTGCTTGGGCAGCGGGTCGGGCCCCAGGCCGGGCAGGGCCTTGGCCGGGAGGAGAGGCGCGAACAGCACCGCCTCCTGCTCATGAACGGTCCGCAGCCGTCGTCCGGCGGTGGCGAACTCGCGCTCGCTCCAGCGGCCGGCGCCCACCACGACGACCACGACCCGTTCCGCGGCTACCTGGTCGGTGAGGGCGGCGAGTGTCGCCTCGGTCTGGGAGAGCGCCAGGCCGTGCGGGCGGGTCACCAGCACCTCGACGTGCGCAGTACTCGAGGCCACCCAGGCGGCCGGCTCGGCGGCCAGCTCGCGCGGTGTCCAGCCGGCGTCCAGCACCGTCAGGTCGATGCCGTCGACGGTGCGCGGCGCAGGCACCTGCCCGGGGAGCTGAATGGGTTCCTCGACGCGGTCGATGAGGACGTTCGACCCGCGGCGTCCGCGGCGCCAGCCTTCAGCCGCTCCGAGCTCGGTGCCCGTGGCACCCAGCAGCCCGGACCAGGCTGGCGCGGCCGCGTCAAGCACCCGCGTCCTGATGCCGGTCAGGTCGGCGGCGTCGGCCAAGGCCAGGGCGATCGTGGACGCGCCCGCGCCCGCATTGGCGGCCCGCACCCGCACCAGTGGGCCAAGCCCGTCGGGCACCGCGGCGCAGGGTGTGACCGGCCGCGGAGTCTGAGCCTGCCCCGGGGCGATCGACTCCATCTCGCTCCCGGTAGGGACCCCGGGTGCGCGGCGCGAGGACGAGGTGGCGAACCGGCCGGCGGCCAGGGCGTCGGCTGCGGCCTGGAGCTCGCGGGTGGAGAACCGAGGCACGGTGCTGGTGCTCATCGGCGGGCCTCGAGGCGGGCTGCCCGCAGTCGCAGCGCCTCACGCAGGACCGCGGCCGGGGTGTTGCGGAGGATCTCGCGGGCCTCTGCGGCCTGCTCGGCGTCGGCACGCAGCCGGGCGATCGCGTCCTCGATGCCGGACAGGGCGTGGTCGACGTTGTGGTCGGCCACGACGTCCAGCAGCTGCGCGACAACCTCAGGGGTTGGCTCGGAGACACTGACCGCGGTGTGTGCGTGTTCGCTCATGTCGGGAGTAGCAACAGCCCCCGGTCCGAATCGGACGCGGGGGCCGCAACTTCTTCGACTCGCTTCGGGTCGTGGTCAGGCGGTGGCCTCCAGGTACTGGGGAGCGGCATCACGCAGCCGTGCCGCCGTCCGGTCCCGGCGGCGCCGGATCTGTCGCATGGTCACGCCGTGGCGGGCGCCGACGATGCGCTGCGCCTCCTCGCGGGCACGCTTGGTCTCGCCGCGGGCCAGCACTTCGTGCTCGGCGGCCATGAGCTCGATCAGCAGGTCCACCTCCTCGGTGGCAATCACACCCACGTCACGCGCCCAGCTGAGCAGGTCGGCCAGGTCGTCGACCGGGTCCTCCACGGTCGGGACGGCGACGGTGAGGTCGTAGTCCTGCTTCCCCTCCCTGCCGTCGCCGTGGTCGGCACCGTCGGCCTCGAGCATCGCCTCCAGCGATGTGGTCGGGACGCGGGTGACCAGACCGGCCGCCGGACGGCACAGCCGCTGCCGGGCCCGGTCCAGCAGATAGCGGCCCGCGCGGTTGCCCAGCTGCGGCTCCGCCCCCTTGATCTCCTCCCACACCGTGGCGTGGACGTCGCCGACCTCGCACACGTCGCTGAGCTGTCCGGCAACTCGGTTCACACCCTCTGACAGCAGGACCAGCACCGCGAGCGCCGCGTCGTCGTCATCGCCGCCCCGCCGCGATCCCAGCGCGGTCAGCGCCGCCACCACCTCGTAGCAGGCGACGTCACGGCGCCGCCACGCCGCCTGCGCCTCCTCCAGGCTGCCGAACCGGGACAGCCGCGAGTCGAGCTCCTGCCAGCGCTCCCACTTCCCCGACCGGGCAAGACTGCCAGCGACCGACGCCGCCAAGGCGCTCTGACCCATGCGGCGTTCGCGCTCTCTGCGGGCCGGTGGTGCGGCGTCGACGCCGAGGGACACGACGGGCTGGTTGCTGAGGGCGGTGCTGGTGCTGGCCGACATGGCGGTCCTCCGAGACGGCAGAGGCGATCAGGACGCGCCCATGCCAGAACCGACCGCTCACCAGGCCGCTCACCAAGTTCGCCGCCACAGCCCGAAACAGCCGTGGCGACCGCTCACCAAACCCGCTCACCAACCGCAAACCCGCAGGTCAGCGCCCTGTGGCCGCTCACCAACAGCCACGGCGAAAAAGGTTCAAAAAGTTTCGCGAAGCCGGTTGCGGGCACCCCCAAATGCGGTTCGGCCCGGCCTCACCGAGTCGGTGAAGTCCGGGCCGAACCTGCAGGTACGTGGCCTCCGGCGGGCTATCCGGTGGCCCAGTTCTTCTCGTCCAGGATGGTCTCGGTGCGCTCGGGCAGGTCCTCGTCGTACCGGTCAACGACCTCCCGGCGCAGCATCTCGTCCGTCGCTTCCGGGCCCTCCTCGAGGGCCTTGACTGCGGCCTCGTCCAGCCATGCCACGTCGACGTCCGGGTTCGCCTTCCGTGCCGCAGCGCACGCCGTCCGCACCAGATCGGTGCGGCCGGCAGCAACTCCCCGGTTGGCGAGAATGTGCGCCGTGTCGGTGATCGTTCCGCGCAAGATCAGGTCGTGCCGCTGGGTCTTGGCCAGCCACGGGAACCGCCTCTCCGGGACTCCCTCGAACGGTGTGCCGGTCACCAACGAAAGCGCCGCGACCAGGTCCTCCTCACACCCCCCGGCGTCGCCCCGCCGCTCGGCCCGGTTCCGCAGACGGATGAACAGCTCCGCCGAGCTCAAAACCCCACCCGGGGCCTGATAGGGCAGCTGGTAGGTCGGCGTACCTCCCCGCCGGGCCGAGTCACTGGCTCCGGCCTCCGGCAGCCAGTCGCTGCCGTCCTCGCGCTTGCCCAGCAGATTGCGGGCATCGGTGGCCCGGTTCTCCGCGGTCTTCTTGGTGCTCCAGCCGAAGTCGGACGCGATCCGCTCCGAGGTCACCCCACGCTCCTGGCAGGCCAGGTAGGCGATCAGCGACACCGCCATGTTGCGGTTACCGATCGCCGCCGGGTCGCCGCCGTTCAGGGCACGCACGTCGACCGGCCCCAGCAGGTGCACCTTGGGTCGCGGGCAGGTCTCGTCGAACCAGTCCGCGAGGTCCTCATCCAGCGTCGGGTCCAACGCCGCGATCTCGGCACGGGTCGATTCGGGGACGCTGCGTGCCAGCGCCGCCAGGTCCTCGGCCGTGGTCGCTCCCGCAGCCAGGTACACCTCGTCTGCCTCCGGCAGCATCGAGGAGGGGTCCCCACCCTCGGTGTGCCGTGGCTCGGTGTACTCCTCGCGCAGCGACCCGTCGGCCCGCGCGTACTTGCCCAGCGGCCCGTCGTCGGTCGCCGTGTTCGGCACCGGCTCATAGCCCAGGCCCCGGAGCGTCGCCGACACCTGACCACCGAGCTCGGCCTGTTCCTTGGTCATCGAGAATGCCTCGACGCTGATCCCCCACATCGGCAGGTAGGCCGTCCCGTCGGCCCGCAGCTCGACGGCCGGGGATTCCTCCTCACCGTGAACCACCACGACACGGCACCGCGCCCGGTCCTCCAGGCCCGCGGCGAGCTCGCCCTCGGGTCGGGAGTCGACCACAACCACCACCGGGTTGGTGGAGTCCAGCACGAGGCCGTCACGGCGGCGGGTCAGCAGGTCGGCGTCCAGGTTCTGCTCAACCTCGTCGACCTCGCGGGTCACCGCGGCGGCGCGCGCCAGCGCAGCCGCGCGGTCGACCTGACGCACCCGCTCCGGGTTCAGCGCCACCATCTCGGCCCCGAACGGCTCGGCCACCAGCACCTCGCAGCCCTTGGCCCACTCGTTGAGGGCCAGCTCGGAAACCCAGAACCTGGTCAGCCCAGCGACCTGGTCGGGGCCCCCGGCGATACCGCACGTCCCGAGCGTCTCCAAGTCGAGATACCAGGTGTGCCCGCTGTCGCCCTGGCCGATCGACACCAGCGCCGGATAGGGCGCCGGCTGCTCGTCGAGCTCGTCCTCCAGGTACGTGTCACGCGACAGCATCCACGCTCGCGCGTCGTCCGAGGCCTCCCACCCGTCGGGCACCTGGGCGGCGGCGGGCTGGGTGAACAGAAGCGTCAGGTCCTCCTCGCCGAGCACGGCGGCGCCCAGCTGGGGAAGCGGGCTGCCCGCGACCTTGCAGGAGGCCGCGACGTAGCGAAGCGCACGGTCCAGGAACACGACGTCCTTCTGTGCCTCCGCGCCGTACTCGAGGGCCTCCTGCTCGACGTCGGCGACCGCGGCAGGAACCGAGGCGATCGTCTGTCCCAGGGGGCGCTGCCGCATCAGACGGCGCCGGTTGTAGACGAACAGGCCCATCATGCCGACCGCGAACGTTCCGGCCGTGGCCAGCAGCGCACTGAGCGGCGAGATCCCGCCCACCTCGGAACTGTCGGACGGCTCGACCGTCGCGGCCGACTCCTGGTCGGGGGTGCCTGCCTCTTCATGCTGCGAGGGCCTGATCGGGATGACGGGCGCCGTCGAAGTTCCCGGATCGGCCGGCTCCGGTACCTGGCTGTGCCCCGCGCCGTCTGGCTCCTCGCCGTCACGTCGCTGCTCGGGGTCGGCCGCTCCTCCGTTGGTCCCCGGCGCGGCGTCGGAGTCGTGGCCGGGCTGGTCGTCGCGGTGCCGCGGCGCACGGTCCTGGACCTGCGGGTCGGTCTGCGGCGCAGGCTGGCGGTCGCCCTGCGGAGTCGGGCTGGCGCCGGGGATGACGAGAACCTGGCCGGGATAGATCAGGTCCGGGTTGTCGCCGACGACCTCCTTGTTGGCCTCGTACAGAGCCGGCCACTGGTTGGCGTCGCCCAGATCCTGCTGCGCGATCAGGGAGAGGCTGTCGCCCGGCTCGACGACGTCCTTGACCGGGGTGCGGGATCCGGCGGGGAGGTGGATCGTGCTGCCGGCCGGGATGGTCTGGGTGCCGCTGGCCAGCGTCGTTCCGTCGGAGAGGGTGGTGCCGCGGTTGGCCTCGAGCAGCTGCCGCCACTGGCCGCCGTCGCCGAGGTGGGTGTCCGCGAGCTTCCACAGCGTGGTGGGTTCGCTGGTGGTGACACTGGGCCGCTGAGCGGTGTTCTCGCCCGGCTGCGCCTGCGCCGCCGGGGCGGCGTGGGTGCCCGTGTGGTCGACGTGCCCACCGGGGGTCGCGGCGGCGGTCGCTGCTCCAGCGGTGGCCACCGTGCTCGCGCCGATACCGAGAGCGGCCACCCAGGTCACCAGGAGCCGCGCCAGCTGCTGCGGCGGACCGGCCGAGAACCCGGCCTGCCCATCGACGGTGCTGCGGTGGATCGTGGCGGCCAGGCCCCGGACCCGGATCGACCTGATCGTCGACAGCGCCTCGACCACGATGCAGCCGGCCATCCACGCCCACGCGATCCACCCGATCACCGCCAACGCGCCGTACAGGGTGCGGTCGGTGAGAAGTTGCACCTCGGCCCACCCGCCCGGCGGCCAGGGATTGCCGAGCCAGGCGATCAGCACCAGCGGCGCCCCGACCAGGAGCGCTGCCAGCACCACGAGAGCAGCGACACCGCGCAGGAGCCTGCTGACCATTGCTTTGACCTTCTTCCGTTCTCAACCGCTAGGGGTGGAGATGGCGTCTGCAGACCCCGTTTCCTGGATCTGCACGACGCCCACCCCGAGCAGACTCAGGAACCGGGGCTCCCGGGTGCCTGTCGCCGTGACGATGACCTTGCTGCCACTGACCCGGACCGTCCCCGACCAACCCGCCTGGCGAAGCACCGTCTTGGCTCGCACGATCGCCTGTCCGGTGTTCACACGGTCGGTGGAGTCGTGCACCACTGCGGCCTGGGACAGCTCGTCGGCGCCCGCTCTGGCCGCTTGCTCGGCGGCCCGCTTCGCGGCGACGTGGTCGTTGACCAGCTCACCGCCCCCGCCGACCAGACCGAGCAGGGCCACGAACGCCGTGGAGGCCAGGATCAGCGTCCACACGGCCGCAGCGCCCTGTTCGTCACGCCCCCGACGCAGTCGGTCGAGCACGCGTCCCCACGCCCTTCTGGCTCGGTCGCATCCGGCGGCCAAGAGCGGTTGCTTCCCGGCGGTCACTGGGCGCTCGCCCCGTTCCGGTACGTCTCGATCGGCACGACCGCCTGCTCGGTGAACACCGTGCTCGGGCGCAGACCGAGCTGGCGGCCCAGCGACCCGGTATCGACCAGGGTCACCGTGCACGACACCCTGGCGATGATCTGCCCGCCAGGGTTGAAGTCGCTGCCCGCGAAGGACACCGACAGGTTCAGGCAGCTTTTGCCGCGCTCTGCCAGCGACTGCTCGGCGGCACGGCGGCCGGCCGCGATCCCCCCTGCCTGGGTCTGTTCCAAAGACGCGGCGCGCGCCGCGGCATACGCCGCATCGTTGGCCTGTGCGGATCCGTCGACGTAGCGGCCGGCGGCTACCACCACGATGACCAGGGCAACCGCGGCCGAGGCCATCATCAACGTCTCGATCGCCGTCGAGCCTCGTTCATCGCGGGGCTCCCTCAGGCGCTTCGCCCACCCCGCCAGCGTCCCGGACCTCACGGCGTCCACCTCTCGACCGGGGCCGTCGCCGTGGACGTGATCGGGCCCGAGAGGAACGGCAAGACGGTAGCGACCTGGACAGTGACCGTGACACGAGCCTGTGTCGCCGATCGCGACGCGCTGACCGAGGAGCCCTGCACGGCCGGTGAGCCGTCCTGGGTGACGTACTCCCTGGCCTTCGCGGACCCGTCGCCCGAGGTGCCATCCCAGTGGGCAGCCTCGTTGGCGCCCTCCCGGGCCGCGGCCTCAGCCACTCGGGAGGCGTACATGTTGATCCCGAACTGAACCAGGATCAGGAACAGCAGCATCAACGAGGTGATCATCATCAAGAACACGACCCCGCTGTCGCCGCGCTCGTCCCGACGTCGCCCATGACGGTCTGTGCGCGTACGCGGCGCAGGACGGGGGATGCGGATGCTCAACGGGTTCACCTCCTCGATGTGCCATGTCTCGGCCGGAGCAGTTGTTCGGTCGGGGCCCCGGGCCAGCGGTCGGAGCCGGCCGGGCGCTAGCGGCCGCCGCCCAGGTTGCCGACCAGCGACCTGGCGAAGCTCCAGACCGCGTCTCCGGCGAAGTAGGCAACGCCGATACCAACGCCGAGCACGATGAGCCACGGCACCGCGCCCTCGCCCCGCTCGTCCCTGGGCTGCGTCTGCAGGCGAACGAACAGCGTGAGCATCAGCATCTTGATCATCTGAACCATCTCGGTTCCTCCTCTCCGAGTGAGCACGGTCTTTCAGGCTTGGGGGTCTCTTCGCGATGCGATCTAACCGGGCATTCCGGCGGCGGCGCGAAGGGACAAGATGTAGGGCGCGGCGAGGTAGACGCCGGCCAGGCCTGCGGCGATCACGGTGAGCTGCCGCATCGATTCGGTGGCGTTGTTCGCCCGCTCCAGCGTCGCGGCCAGCCGGGCGGACCGCATGCTCTTGGCGAGCGAGACGATCGACTGCTTCACGCGGGCGCCGTCGTCGTTGGCCAGCTGGATGCTGGACCGCAAGGTGACCAGCTCGCGGATGCCGTACCGCTCCCCCAGCCGCCCCAGGGCACCCCAGCTCGACATCGCCATGTCCGGGGCGAGGCGGATGGTCTCGCGCAGCTCGCGGAACACCCGCGTCTCGCGGCCGCGGGCCTCGTCGACGCGGTCGGCACCCATCTTGGCGGCGGCCGGGAGTGCTTCTGCGTGGCCCTTGCCGGCCTCCATGCTCATCGCGACCATGTCGAGGTAGGTCGAGATGCCCCAGCTGAACTCGTTGCGGACCCGCGCCGCTTCGGTGCGCAGGTCTCGAACCGAGAGCACCACGGCGGCCCCGCCGAGGAGCAGGCCGATGATCGGACCCCACTGCCACGACACATCGTGCCCGCCGGCCCGCCGGGCCAGCATGAGCACGGTCGGCCCGAGTCCGAACGTCAGGGTCAGGCTCACCACCCGCGTCAGCCAGGTGTGGAGCTCGCGCTGGGTGATGGCAAGGTCGGGGGCGAGGCTGTCGAGCCACTCCGGCTTGTAGTGGTTGATGGTCTCGACCAGCCACCTGGTCAGCCGCCCCATCGGCGAGACCGGGGCGGGGCCGCCGGCCGCTCGCTGGGTGGCCAGCTCGCGGCCGCGGCGCCATTCCTCGATCTCCCCGATCAGGTCCGGTGGCGGAGGAAACGCGAGCCAGCGCAGCTGCAGCAGCGCCACGCCGAGCAGGACCCCGAGCACGATCACCGCTGTCATAGCGTCGTCACCGCCTTCGGCTTGTAGGAGGCCGCCTCGAGGACCTCCGCAGAGCTGGAGAGGAACCGGGGCTCCCGCTCCGGCTCGGCGAGCTTCTTCACGCGGCTGAACACAAACAGGTACGCGGCCGCGAGGAACAGCGGCAGCAGCGTGCCGGCCGCGCCGCTGTCGCCGTGCGGCATCGCGGGCGGCGTGAACAGGCTGGCTGCCACGATCAGCACCGCACTCAGCACCGCGACCTGGGCAGCCTCCCGGCGGATGGTGTTGCGTTCGCGCATCACCTTGGTGCGGATGTCCAGCTCCTCGCGCAGCGACTCCGCCTGAGCGGAGAGCACACGGGAGAGCTTGCCGCCCTTCTGGCGGGCAGCCAGCGAAAGGGCGGCCACGACCTGGTCGGCCTTCGCATCGTCGAGGTCCTCGGCGAACAGGCTCAGCACCGCGGGCAGTGGAACCTTGACCCGAAGACGCTGCTTCATCCGGCTCAGCGGCGCCGCCAGCACGTCGGCAGCCCCATCGACCGTCTTCGGGATCGCCGACTCGAGCCCGGCGTCCTGCTGGATCAGGTCGCGCAGCGCCTCCACCCATTGAGCCAGCCCCTCGAGCTTCGCCAGCGCCGCCCGCTCGGCCTTGCCGCCGCCGGCGATCATCGGCCACAGCACCACCGCCGAGCCGCCGATCACGGCGAACACCAGGTTGCGGGAGACCAGCAACACCACCACGCCGACCGCCAGGCCGGCTGCGATGCTCTGCTTGTCCTTCGTGGTCAGGACCCGACGCCTGCTGGTACGCCGCGGGAGCTGCGACAGTCCGTCGGGGATCAGGGGGCGGCCCCGGGCCAACCGGAGCAGGCCCAGCAGCCCGAGCGCGAGAAGTACGCCGAGGAGGACGATCATCAGGCCCACCGCCCCGGGTCGCCGCTGTCGCGGTAGCCGACCTCGCGCAGGTCGTCCAGGCAGATGATCTGCACATCCCGGTCGCGCACAGCCATGCCGTCGGGACCGGGCTTGAAGATCTCGTTGGTCTTCAACATGTCGCCGTCGTGGCCCTCGATCTCGCGAATGGAGTGCACGACGCGGCGCTGCTCGCCGTCGGAGCGGTAGCGCTTCACGAACACGATGAAGTCCAGGCCGTTGGCGATCATGCTGATCGTGCCCTCACGGGGCAGCCGCTCCTCGGCCTGGATGGCGTAGGAGACGATGTTCTCCTCGACCCCGCGCGAGGAGTTGGCGTGGATCGTGGAGAGCGAGCCGTCGTTGCCCTGCATCATGGCGTTGAGCATCACCAGAATCTCCGGGCCGAGGACCTCGCCGACGATCACCCGGTCGGGCCGCATCCGCTTGGAGATCATCAGCAGGTCCCGCATCGGCACCGCGCCTTCGCCCTCGGCGTTGGGCAGCCGCTCCTCCATCACGACGATGTCGGGGTGGGCTTCCTCGTCGTCCTCCAGGCCTAGCTCGAGAGCACGCTCGATGGTGATGAGCCGCTCCTCGGGACCAATCTCGGCGGCCATCGCACGCAGCAGGACCGTCTTCCCGGCCGCCGTCTCTCCGGCGATGATCACGTTCTTCCGTGCTCGTACCAGTGCGGTCAGGAAGTCTGCGGTCTGCTGGTCCATCGTCCCGCCCGCGACCAGGTCCTTGAGCCGGAACAGCCGCTGTGGCGGGTGAAGTCGGATCGTGAGTGACGGCGCCGTACTGGTCCCCATGTTGGCCTGGAAGCGGGCCGTGCCCGCCTGCGGGCCGTCAGGGGTGTCGATGGTGTAGGTGACACGAAAGTTGACGTGCGTGTTGACGCTGTCGAACGCGCGGCCGGACAGACCCTCGTGGGTCGCGAGGGTCTGGATCGCCTCGACCATCTCCTCGTTCGAGGCATACACCGGGGCGACCCGGGCCTTGGTGCCGTCGGTGCAATAGCAGAAGACCTTGTTCCACGCGTTCATGACGATCTCTTCGATGCGCTGATCACGCAGCAGCGCATCCAGAGACCCGGCGCCGTACAGCAGGCTCTTCAACGCATCGATGAGGTCTTCGGCGTCCTCCCACCTCATCGTGCCCTCGCCCTGCTCGGCCACCGACCGCACATGCTCGGTCACGACCTGCCGGGCGAGCTCGGCCTTCATGACCTCCTCGTCCTCGGCCGTCATCGGCGGCTTCCCGGACCGGGCGCGCTCGGTGATCTCCTTCTCCAGCTTGTCGCCGACCCGCACCTGCAGCTGCCGCAGCAGGTTGTGATCCCGGCCCCGGTTCCTGGGCTCCATCAGTGCTCCTCCCCCATCGGCGAGACCTGCCACGATCCCGGCTCACTGGCCGCGGCCTCCCGTGCCCAGGTCTGCTGCGGCGCACCGTTCGGCGCAGGCGGCGGCACCTGTGTCGGGATGGCGTGGTGGGTCGGCTGTTCGGCGGCGTCGCGGACACGCTTGCCCTTGACGTTCGGCTCGGTGTGGTCCAGGCCCGTCGCCATGCCCAGATGCCACATCGCCTTGCGGGCCGACCGCATCAGCGGCGAGTTGCGCAGCGGCTTGGCCCATGGGTCGCCGCCGTTGTCGAGGGCGGCCACCCCCGCCGGGTCCCAGGCCACCCACGCGACGCTGCGCACGGCCGCCCCGGCGGCCGAGTCGGCAAGGATCTGGGCGACCATCTGGGCGATCGCGTCGCCGTGCTTGCGGTTCGCGATCACGACCGGGACCACGGCCGGTGGCCGCTGGTTGCGCTCGGCGAACGCGTCCACCAGCAGCTCCACGCGCTTCGTCATCGTCTGCACCGAGACCTGGTCGCCGCGACAGACCGGGATGATCGCATCGGCCGCAGTAACGATCGGCATCGACGGTGAGCCCGAGTGGATCCTGCCCAGGTCGGCGAACACCGCCGTGCTCTGTGCCTTCAACGCATCGGCGAGCACCCTCCACGAGGTGGGCGCACCCTGCTCGGCGGTCATGAACCCCGGAACCACGCGGACCAGCGGAGACAGCTCGTGCGAGCCCTCGCGCCCGAGATCGTCGTACCGCGGCCCCTTCACCTGAGACGGCAGCCCGATCGGGCCGCGGCGCTGAGGCTCATCCGAAATCTGACCGGCACCGATCCCGAGGACCGTCGGAGTTGCCGGCATCGGGTGACTCCCGTCCGGACGCACGCGGAACGCCATGTCGTCGCCGTAAGGATCGGCACCGACCGCCACTGCAGGAAGGCCGCGCGCCGACGCGAGCACCCGGGCAACGGTCGAGCATCCCGGTGCACCTCGGTCAGAGCAGACAGCGAACAGCACGCGCGATCACTCCTTGGCCGTGGAGATCGGCGCCTGAACGATCGTCACCTGACCCGCCGCGGAGTACGCGGCGATCGACTCGGCGACCGAGTCCTTCACCAGCACAGTGACGACCTTGTTGCCGTCGGGCGTCTTCCCGACCGACTGCACCTGGGCGCCATCGGTGAGCGACTGCGGGTCCTGCAGCTGGCTCGCGCTCGCAGCGGAACCGTCCTGCGGGGCCACGAGCACGCTCACCACTGCGCCAGGCGCCAACCCGCCCGGCACCCGGCCCGGCGGCAGCTGGAGCGCGACCAGCCGCTGCCCATCGCCCGGGATCGGCTCACCGGTCACCGCGCCCGGCGTCAGGATCTGGCCCTCCACCAGGCCCGTCGACGCGCGCTTCCCGACCACGGAGTCGATATCGGATGCGGCGATCGCGTCCGGCACGCCAGCAACCTGGATCGCGTGCACGTCGCTCGCCTCGATCACCTGGCCGGCAGGAACCGGCTTCGTCACCGCCAGCACCTCAACCCGGTTGCCCTGGGCCTGAAACAGCGCCAGCAGACCGATCACCACGAGGACAACGAACAAGATCGCCGCCGCCCACGAACCCAGCCTCCGCGGGGCCTTCTGCGTCACCTGGCCGAACGTTGAACGAAGGTCCAGTCCACCGGCCTGGCCCATGCGCTGGCCGTTAGTCGTCGTACTCAATGGGTCACCACCGTCTGGCGCTGTCGCACCTCAATAGAAGTCGTCTGGCCCGCCGGGGCCGTTATCTCGCCGAGGTCGCCCGACGGCGTCAGGCACGTGCCGGTGCATGCCCACGTCACGGCGTACACCAGCTGCGCCGAGACGGTGTGCGTGTCGCCGTCGGGGTTCGTCAATGACGTGTAGGCGTAGCTGCAGGTCGTCTTCGCCGACTCGCCCATGCCGGGCGTTGAGGGCCGGCCCGCGTCCGCGCACTGCTTGGTCTCGCCGTTGCCCATGTTCCAGTCCACACGAACCGGCGCGGCCGTCACCGTCACCGTCGTAGGACCTGCCGAGACCGACAGGTTCAGCGTGTGCCACTGCTCCGGCGGGATCCACAGCCAGTTGTCGATGTTGATGTAGGTGTGGAAGTTCGGGCCCGGCGCGATCTTCGCGTCAGCAGTCACCAGCTTCATCCGCCCCAACGCACGCTGCGCCAGCACCGCCGGGTCCACCACCGTCGGCCCCTGACCGTTAGGCACGAAGAACGTGTTGCCGTTATTCGCGAAGTCCGTATCGCAGCCCCACACAGAGCCCTCGGACGGATCGTGCCCTTCCCACAGCGGGGAACCGGGCTTCGGCTGCGGCTGGAGCATGTAGGCGTTGCACCCGGCACCGTTCATCGCGTTCGGGAACCATGCGCCAGCGTTCGGGTCGGTGCACGGAACTTCCTCCCCCGTATAGATGTCGTCGCAGGTCGCCGGCACCGTCGACCCAGAGCCGCCGCCCGGACCCGGGTCGGTGTCGGTACCGCCTGGCGTTCCCGGAACGGTGACGACCACGCAGATCCATCCGCCGGGAATCTGGGAGGGCGTCTGCCCGGGCGGGCAACTCGGCGCGCCTCCATCCGCGCGAGCAGGGCCAGCTTGCATGAGGAGACTGCTCAGGATGAGACCGACGGTTGCGGCGATCACTCTCAGGGCTTGCATGGCTTCGGCTTCCCACTTGAGGCGTCCTCGATGCCGTAGATCAACCAGTCGTAACCCTTGGGCTTCGAGAGACTGATCGTCCGCAGGTTCGGCCGTTGCTGTGCCTTGACCGGCTTGGCGGGCTTGCCGTGCTGGGTCACCTTGATCTGCGTGTTGTCAACGCACTGGGTGATCTCGACACTGCCGCCGTCCTTCGACACTGACTTGGCCTTCGACCAGTAGATGCCGGGCGTGCCGCTCACCTTGACGTCGACCTGCTCGTAGGAGGCGAGTCGCTTGTACTGGTTCTGCCAGAACGGCGACGGGAAGTACTCCTTGAAGAGATTGGCAGCGGCCTCGGTGGCCTTGCCCCGCGCCCAGATCGGCTCGGAGCGCTGCTCGTACTCGGTCCAGCGGGCGAGGGCGTCCTGGTAGGCCTTCAGCTGCGCCGGGGTGTACTTCTTCTTCCAGGCGTCTGAGGTCGGCGACGGGCTGCTGGTTGGCGAGCTGCTCACCGTGGGCGACGGGCTGTCGTCGCTCGTCGGGTCGTCGCCGCCCCCGCAGGCAGCGGTGCCGAGCATGAGTACTGCGGCCCCAAGGGCCGCTGCGGTCTTGCGATGAAAGCGGCGCATCAGCACCGAACCTCCCGAGTGGTGTGCGACTGTCCAGTCGCAGCGTAAGGCGCCTCGGAGACAGGACGGCTCTGCAACGGGGTCATGACGGCGCTGCCTGTCGTGTCCGATCCATTGCGAGTCCTCTCCACCTGCCGGTATGCCCTCTCAGTCGGGATGGCAACCACGGCGTCGGTGGATCGGACATGCCTCTGGCAGATTCCTTCAGATTCGTCTCCCGTGGCGCTCCCGCCTGTCGCTCGAGCTGGCGGGAGCGCCACGGTCGCCTGAGTCGTTCCCGCGTTTGAGGGCGGTGGGGAACAGGCCAGGCGGGAAGGACGCCGGCGCGGCGTGGGGACGACGGTGATCCCGCCGGGCTGGCGGGTGTTGCTGCCTTCCGAGTGACCGCGGAGGTGGGCGGCAGGATCGGTGGCGTTGGCAACGCGACCGCGCCCGGGCAGGCCAGAGGCCCGCGGGTGAGGAGGTCGCCGAGTCGTCTCCACGATGTGCCCTTCCGAGACGCCCGCCCCGGTGGGGCGAGCGGATCTTCATTGTGAACGAGACCGGTGGTTCGGTCACGCCCCTCTCTTCCGTCGCTCAGCGTGGGTTGCTTCGCCTGACCCGCGCGTTGCTGTACCGTCATCATCACACAGAAACGGGTGATTACAACCCCATTAGGCCGATCGACGTGTCGGGCACAATGCGACGCATGCCGCAGCAGCCGACACCGCCTGAGATGCCCGAGGAGGTGATCGCGATCATCGATGCAGTCGGCAACCGTGTACGCACGGAGGTTCTGCGGCTTCTTGCGCTCGAGGCGCAGACGGCGGCCCAGCTGGCTGAGGCCACTGACTCGGACTATCGACAGATGCGCCGCCACCTCGCGGTACTCGAGGCCCAGGGCCTGGTCACCGCGGATACGCCCCCTGACGAGCGTGGCCCCGGCCGGCGCGGCGTGCTGTGGCGAACCAACATCGAACGGGCGGAGGAAGTGGGCCGGATGTGGGTCGACTACGTCACCGGTCGCCACTCCCCCGCCGCAAAGCAGGACGGCTAGGGCCACGCGTGCCGACGATCTCTCGGGGCGGTGTCCGATCTGGCGTGCCTGTTGTTGCCAGTCCCGACGTGAGTGTCTTCCCCCACTCAGCAGCAGCGGATGCTGCTCCGCCGAACATCCGTCGAGCTCGGAACCTCGAACACTCTCCTTTTTCTGAAATTTTGCGACACGCCGCGTGGCCGCGGTTGCAGGGCGGTCGACTGCGGAGCCGATTGGATATGCGCATGGGTCGCAAGTCCAAGGGTGAGCGCCACACGTTCATGACTAGGGTGCCGGAGCTCGCCGGGAGGCGGGTCCGGCGCGAGGCCGTTGCGCTCGGGTGTCACTACACCGACTACCTGGCGTACGTGGTGTGCCGTCACGTCGACGTGCCGATGGAGGTTCCGACTGGCGGCGTCGTCGACCACGCCTTGCCGCCGGCCGTCGACGACGGCCGGGTCCAGTTCATCGCCCGAGTGCCCATGGCGGCCGCGGCGATCGTCAAGGCCGAGGCCGAAGACATGGGCGTCTCGCTGAGCGACTACATCGCCAAGGCGATCTGCGACTTCCACGACGTCCCCTTCGAACCGAGGGTGATGAAGAAGGCTTTGAGAGCGCGGACGAAGGCCACGAGGGCCGGAGAGCAGATGCCCATGACCGGATGACCGGGTCAGGGCAGTGCCCTGAAAAACGACAACGGCCCCGTTGCAGCGGGGCCTAGTCGGAAGCTCCACCGGGTTGCCGCCCGGATTCGCAAAGTCTGAGAACCACTCAAGTAGGAGAGGAGGTCCTGTGCTACCCAAAAGAGGTTGGCGATGGCCACTGTACGACAGCTCCCCGCGAAGCGGCAGTCATTCCAGCCCCCGCGTGTCGAAACTGACAGGGCGCACTACCTCCACTCCCGCGAGTGGACGGGACGCTCTGCGACTCCAGGCCGGAGCCGAGGTAGAGAGCGCTCGGTCCACGCACTTCCTGCCCCTGCGAGCACGGAAGGCGGTGGTGGCCGGCTGCGTCCGGGACGGCCCATAGGCCCAGAAATGACGAAAGGCCCCGTTGGCGCGGGACCTGACCGTCTTAGTGAAGACCGGGAACCAGTTGGCGCTGGTGACCGGGGACCTCTGAAAGGAGGTTGCTGAAGTTGTTGCCGGTAACTGTACCGGCGTCGCGTGGCGATGCCGCACACCCTGATTCGGGTCGGCGTGTCTCGCCGGCGCTGTTGGCGCTGGATGAGCACCTGTTCAACCCCGACGCGTCGCAGTGGTTGTTGATCGACGCTGGCAACGAGGCGGTCAAGAACGCTGTCGTACCGACGCTGGTCGACGGGCTCGAGCTGATCGGCAAGGGCAGGGTCGCAGCGTTGGTGGGTCACCTGCGTGCCGGCGCTGGTGTGGTCGACATCGACGTTCCTGGCGCGTTCGGTGACTGGTTCGCGGCCGAGATCTGCGACTGGCTGCGCCGCCGGGACTGTTGGGTGCTGGAGCGTCCCTCGGGCGGCGCCACGGGCCGCGCGCACATCTTCTTCGCCCGCCCGGACTACCGGTACGCCCCGAAGGCGTCGCGGACCGGGTTCGCGGCCGAGGTCACCGAGTTCCTGACGGCCCTGGCGTTGGATGTGAAGGTCCCGCCGGGCGAGCTCGACCTGCGCGACGCCGTCCGCCCCCTTTCCTCGCCTCACCGCCACGGCGCGGTGACCAAGCCCGTCGGCGACCTGAGACAGGCGCTGCGCGACTTGAAGCGGGTCCTCCCCCAGCGCCCTGAGCCCTCCCCGCTGCGGCCACGAGCCAAGGCCAAGGCCGCGAAGATCAGCACGTCGACCACAGCGGCGGGCGCCGCGACCGGGTCCGGGCTGGTGGTGCCGCTGGCGCTGCAACGGTGGAAGCGCCAGCTGCGCGGTGAGTGGCGCCAGTACCTGCTGACCGGGCAGGTCCCGGATGGTTCGTGGTCGGCGGCTGCGACGAAGACCCGTCAGGCGGTCGAGGTCGACCGGTCGCTAGTCGAGGCTGCCTGCACCCGAGAGATGGTGTGGGCGATCGGCGACCCGGAGCTGGCGTGGCGGCTGATCCGCGAGTCCCATCCGCGAGCGATGACCAAGGCCAAGCACCAGGGCTACTCGTGGTGGCTGACCTATGTGTGGAACGAGCTGGTCCGCACGGCCGCGGAGTTCCACACCACACCCGACCACAAGCCCCGCCCGGTCGCGGCACCGCCGAGGCACGTCGTCGATGCCGTGGCCGCCGGCCGCCTCGAGCTGGAGCGGCTGATGTGGACGGTCTCGGCGCGTCAGCGGCCGGCGCTGCTCCAGGTCGGCCACCAGCTGCTGGACCGGGTCCTGCGTGAAGGCCGCCTGCGCGTCCCGTGCCCCGAACGCGACTTGCTGCTCGACACGGGCCTGGGCGACCGCAAGACCATCCGCGCGGCTCTCGCCCGCCTCAACGGACGCCTGGGGACCTTGCACACCGACTGCCTGTCGGCCACCGAGCGGGACTCCACCTCCTATGAGTTCGAAATCAACACCGCCCCCGAGCAGGGGGGACGGCAAATCCCCCCACCTGCTCTTGACCCACCCCCGGTCGCTCGCGGCCTCTGGACCACCCTGCCCCGCTCCAGCCACAGCCTCTGGCGTGCCTTGCTGACCTGCCTTGAGCCCACGGACCTGGGTGAACTGGCAGTGAAGGCAGGCCTGGTGGAAGAGGCCACGGACAGCCCGTCGAAGTCACAGCGATCCACGGCGAAGGCGGCCCTGGTCGCGCTGGCGAAGGCGGGGATGGCAAGGGTCGACGAGGACGGCCGCTGGCAGGCGGCCACCCGACCCCGCTCCCTCCAGGTCGAAGAAGCCGCAGCCGCGGCGTACGCCCGGCAACTGGAGACGGTGGAAGCCGAACGAGCCGCCTACCGGGCCCACACGACCTCGAGCTGGACCACCGGCCGTGCACGGGCCATCAAGGCAGCCAAGGCGCGGGAGAAGGCCTGGTGGGACAACCTCTCCCCCGCCGCACGCGCCGAACGAGCCGCCGCCAAGCGACTCGAGTTCGAACAGATGTCCCTCACGCAGCAGGCACAGCGGAAAGCCGAGCTCGCAGAACGACGCATCCGCGCCGGGCTGGACGAGCTCGAGAACTACCAGGCCTGGCTGCGCAGCCTTCCACCCGACGAATACGTCCAGCGAAGCCTCGAACGAAAGCAGCGGTTCAAGGAGCTCTCCCCCGCCGAACGCAGCGCCTCAGTCGCGGCATGGAACCGACACCGGCTCCGCTACGGCCTCACCGCCCAGCGACTCACCACACCCGTCGTCGACGAGCGCCCGCTGCGGCCCGAGGTCGAACAGGCTGCGCTGCTGCCCGACGGCGCCGCCGCACGCGACGCCGCGTTCCTCGAACGCCAGGGCAACCTGCTCGAACCAGACCAGCAGCAGGCCGCTGGATAAGCCGCGGGAGTGCGCGACGGCCGGCGATCAGAGCACCGCGGCCAGGTCGCCCAGAGGCACCTCAAGCGCCGTAGCGACGGCGAACAGCGTGTCGATGGGGGGTGTCTTGATGGCACCCTCGATGTTGATTGACAGTGCGGCGACCCACCCCGGACTGCTCCGCGAGCCGGTCGATGCTCCAGCCCTTCGACAGCCGGGCCTTCGCGACCTCGACACCCAGCAGATCGAGCCTCGGCGGCCGAGACGACAGGTCACTACCCCGGTGCCACGGCGAGTGATCGCGGCTCTTCGCTCGAGGTGAGTACCCGGCGGCGGTGCAGCACATCCACCAAAGCCGATGCCAGCGGGCCGCGGACGCCGAGTGCCTCGGCGAGCTCACGCCAGGTCGGCCCCTCCCCCGTGTCAGCCCACACCCGTGCGACGTGCTCGCGTGCCGCGGCCGCATGCTGGTCGGCCAGGTCCTCTGCTTGCCGACGTAGCTGCGCGGCCCGAGCCCGCCGGGCTTCGCGGCGTCGCTTCTCCTCGGCGTAGATCTCACGCACGTGGGGCACTTCCCCGCGGCCCTGGGCGCTGTTGAGCAGGGCGACCGCCGCCTTCCAGCGCGGAAGCCCCGGCTTGCCGGCGTGGGTCGCGAACCGGCGATGGGCCTCCAGCACCTCCGGGGTGATCTCCTTGTTGAACCCGGCGGCGCGCAGGAGTTCCTCGACCCGCCCGTCGTCGACCTTGGGTCGCGGCCTCCGCTCGTGCGGCTTCCTTCCATCCGGGCCAGGACGAGCATCGTCGGAGCCGGTGGTCGACGGCGTCGCGTCGGCCGGCTCAGCGGTCGGCGTCTCGTGCTCAGGCTGCTTGGGTCGTCCCCGCACGGCATGCCCGCACGACAGGCACACCGCGTAAGGCCACTCCCCCACCCCGGCCGGCCGGCGCGGATCTGCTTCTCGCCGGATTTCGACCCAGGTGTTCGTCGACCCGCAAGCTCTGCATGAGGCGCCGAGTCGGCGCCGCGCATGCGTGACCTTCCCTGCCGTGGCCGCGGCGATGCTCACCAAAGACCTCCCCCGGGCGTCGTGAACACGGTCTACTGCAGGTACGCGGACAGTGCGGCGGCGATCAGCTGTGACCGCGATTCGGCGCCGTGCTTGTCCGCGAGCTGGTCGATGACATCGAGGTTGCGCGACTTGATCCTCAACGAGACCCCGACGAACCGCTCCCCCTTCGTGCCAGGGGTCCGGTCAAACAGCCCGTCGCTCACCGTCGGCTTCTCCCCTCGCGCCGCGACCAGCTCCCCCAGATCATCTTGATGAGCAACCAAGGCGTCGAGCAGCACGTCGACCTGGGAGGTGCGGTCGCGCCTCGCGCGGTCACGCCACGCCTCAGCCAGGGTGAGCGGCACTGACGCCGACACCGGCTTCATCGTGTCCGCGCTCGCGCTCCGAGCCGGCGACATGGCCTTGTCCGCCGGCGTCTTCCGCGGCCGACCCGCTGGCTTCGACGTTGACTTCGCCCGGGCACCAGACTGCTTCGGTGCCTCAACCGGCCGCCCGTCGGCGGCCTGGTCGTCGACGGGGTCCGGCGTCGGCTCGGGACTCGGCTCCGGGACCGGCGCCAAGGTTCGGGGCCGGGGGCTGGGTGCGGGAAGGGTCGGCTTCTTCAACCCGGCGATCGGGGTCATCGGCTCGCGGCGGCTCATGCCGTCGCCCCCTGCCGCTGCTCCTCCAGGGCTGCCTCGAGCTCGTCGACCCGGGTCAAGATCGCGTTCGTCAACAGCAGGTGGTCGTCAGCGAGCGCTCCGACGCTACCCGGGATCCGCTCAGGCCGACGGCCCTCCCGAAGCGCCTTCCACCACGGCTCCCCCGCGTCTTCCTCGTTCTTGATCTCCGCGAGCTCGTGGACCAGCTTGCCGGCCGCCCGCGCGTCCACGGCCGCCACCGAATGCCGGATCGTGATGACCTCACCGGCGTCATCGAGGAACAGCGACGCGGCGCCGTCGAGCACGGTCTTGATGTCCTCCATCGCATCGCGGTTCACCCGCGTTGCCTGCTTGTCGAAGTCGAACGGCACCACGCCAAGGACCTCGACATGCGGATTGACGCGCCGCACCTCTTCCAGCTCGGCGGCAAGCTCAGCCAAGTTCCCGATGCTGGAGCGGTCACTCTTCGTGGGCACCACCAGCCACCGGGTCGCGCCCAGCACCAGCTGCAGCACCGCCGGCCGAGTCGGCGGCGTGTCGATCACGATCAAGTCGTAGTCCCGCGCCAGCGGCGCCAGCGCCTCGGCCAGCATGAGCCGGTACTCGGTTCCGCGCCGCTCCTTGCCGGCAAGAACGTCCTCGATGTTCTTCAGCGCCTCACGTCCCATCGGGACCACGTCGAGATTCGGGCGCACATCGCGCAGCACCGGCTGCAGCGGCTTGTGCTCGTCGAGCACCTCCAGCATGTGCGCGCCCTGGTCGTTGGCGGCGTCCCGCTTGTAACCCAGATCGTCGCCCGCATCGCCCTGCGGGTCGAACTCCAGGAACAGGGTGCGCCACCCCGCGGCGGCGCTCAGGCCCGCGAAGTTGGTGGAAGTCGTGGTCTTGCCGACGCCGCCCTTGCCATTGGCGAAGGTGATGACTCGGCTGAGCACGTCCTGGGTCAAGGCCATCGGGGAAGAGCCTCTCTGTGCGATTGCGTGCGAATTCGGGACCGATGATTCCGCAGCGCACCACCGCAACGCGGTAGCGACACGCGGTAACGGCGTGCGGTAGTGCACGGCGGTACCGCGCCACCGTGATGCAGGCGCTAGCGCACAGCGGTACCGCGGTCCACGACTGCGCAGCACCAGCGCAAAGCACCAGCGGGACACAACAGTCCCATGCGGCGGTGCGGACGATGGTGCACAGCAACACCGCCACGCGTCGCCGCCACGCATGACCGCCGAGCACTACCGATGACCGCTACCGCCCGCCGTACCCCAAGACAGCACATCGCGGCGGCACCGCACAGGAGTATCGCGCGCGGCACCGTGGCGCGGTGGTGCGCGCGGTAGTGGCCTGCGGTAGTGAGGCGCAATAGTGGTGGGCGGTAGTGAGGCGCGGTAGTGCGCCGATGCGCTCTCGAGTCGGCCGCGGCTCTGAGGGCCGCACCTCGTGAGGCGTGGTTGGGCCCATCGTGGCGCCCAAAGGGCGCCAGAGGCCCGTTCTCGGGCTTCTGGCGGGGCGTTTTGGGAAGGCCGTGAGCCCCGTGGAACAACAGCGGTGGGATTCGCCCTCAGGAGACTCGCGGCCCCGGGTCCGGTGGGGGAGTGCCGGGAGGCGGTGGGCCGTGCGGATCGGGTGACTTCGTTTGCTCGAGTCCCGCGGCCTGCAAGGCGGCGGATCGTTGTGCAGCGCCGGGCTGGCGGCCCGTTCCGGTGCGTGCAACGGGGTCGTCGAGTCGTTCGAGCACCAGCCGGGTGTGCGTTGCGATCGCGTCGATACTCCGCCCCCGGATGCTTTCCGCCTCGGGCGTCTCAAGGCTCCTAAGCGCATCGGAGAACCCGTCGGGGAACGCGCGAGCAAGGGAGCGGGCACGCTCGCGGTACTCGGGGGCAGGGATGCCGAGCTGTTCGGCGGCCCGGTCCCAGTGCTTGCCGAGGACCTGACCGAACTTGCGTCGACCGCCGATGCCGACGGCGACCTGACGGAACTCCGGGTTCTTGGTGTCGTACGGCAAGCCGGTGGCCAAGTCGTACAGCGGCGCCACCCGGGTCTCGTGCGGGAGCAGGAGCAGCGAGATGTTCTTGGCGTGACCATCGGGCGAGCCGGACACGTAGTTGAAGGCCACGAAGTCCCCGACGGCCCGTACGGCCGCGGCGCGATGGGTGGCCACCTGATTGACAGTGCGTGCCATGTCCCGCAGGCCCGGACCGCCGTCGGACTCGTACTTCCTCGCCGGCAGGCGGCCCGCGGCCGAGCAGAAGTCCTCCTGGTGGAGGCGAACCACGGTGTCATCCTCGAGTACGAGCCGGTCATAGCGCTCGACCACGATCGCCGGCTCCTCGCCGAAGTAGACGAACTCGGTGTTCGCCACCGCGAGACCGCAGGCCGCGGCCGCGCGCATGGTGGCGTGCTCGACCAGCGCCTGGTGGTGGAGTCGGCCGATACCGGGCTTGATGATGTGCGTCGTTGCCGCCGAGCCGTGTGCCTCGTGCCAGCCGTCCCGAAGCCGAGTCAGGGCGATCTTTGCCTGCTGGCCGGGCAGCGACCAGTGCTCATCGGGCAGCGTCCAGCTCGCTTCACCCGTGGTGCGCAGGTCGCGGAGTCGAGCGGCGATCGCCTCCTCCGAAACCGCAGGCAGGTCGTGGTTGCGGGCGAGCATCTCGTCGAGCTCGTCGACGGCGCTGAACTGCACCGCGCCCGGGCAGTCCCACCCCATCTGGGACAGCAGGCCGACGTAGTCGTCGGACTCGACCTCGAGCTGGGCTGCCCAGCGTTGTCGGATCTGCGGGTCCTCCGGCAGCAGGCCCTCCAGGAACGCCTGCACGCGCACGCCGCGGTAGGTCGTCGCAGCGACCGGCATCAGCACCGACAGGGGAGTGCGCCCCTGCTCGACGTAATCGGCGTCGTAGGTGAACTCCGGCTCGGAGGACCGGAACGGCTGGCGGATGTGGCCGACGACCTGGCCGTACATCACCACCGCGAGCTCGCGCTGCCTCACTGCTGGTTTCGCTTCGCCAGTGCCGCCATCACCTCGGCCTCGGCGGGGGAGACCCGACGGGCCGCGAGGCTCAGGTCGAGATCGAGCGCAGCCAGGACCCGGAAGACCTGCTCCAGGCTGGCGGCCGGATGGCCGGTCTCGAAGCGGGCCAGCCACGCCCGCGAAACGCCACTACGCTCGGCCAGGACGGCCTGGCTCCAGTCGCGGCGCTTGCGCTCCGCGCGCACCGCCCCGCCGAGCTGCCGTGCGCTGCTGATCGCGGCCATCACGCCTCCTGTCTACGAACGTAGGCATTCTAGTTTGTCTTCGTTCATAGACCAAATGGAATGTCTACGTACGTGGACGGCGGTGGGTTGCCCAGGAGCACCGCCGACCCCAGCTGGTGTGCCTGGCGCAGATCGACGTTCCAGCCGACCAGTGCCGAGGGGTGCGACGCGGCGACCTGTCGTCCATTGCTGCGCGCGAGGCCGAACTTCACCCGGCCCCGGATGAACAGCAGAGAGGTGGCCGAGGCCATCGCCTCGTGCCAGATCCGGGTGTCGGTGTGGGCGGGCATGAGCAACACGACCCGGGAGCCAGCGGCGCCGGCCTCGGCACACCGGCGTACCCAGCGCACCCGGACCTCGCCGTAGGGTGGGTTGCAGAACACCGTCGCGGCCGACCAGGGCAGGGCAGCTCCGTCGTCCGGCAGCGCATAGAACCGCTCCGCCCCGACCGGGTTGTCCGGAGTGGTGCACGGGTCCAGCTCGATCCGGCCACCCAGGGCGGCGCGGACCGGCTCCAGCACGTAAGGCGGGGTCAGGTGCACCTGTTCGGCGGCATCCTCGGTGCGACGCCGGAGCCCGTTGTCGAACCGGAACAGGGCGAGCTCGGTTCTCACGACCACCACCCAGCCCTCAGCACGGGCCGCCGCCCGATCACGGGCTCGGCGTCCGGGCCGGCGTCGCAGTGGGGGAGGGGAGCGGGGTCGGCGCCGGCGCGACGGTGTGCGGCGGACGCAGCGCGGCCGCCTGCAGGGCCGCCGGTGGATCCGGTGCCCAGGCTGGCTGATCGGGAACCGGCTGATCGGCCGGTGTCGCTGCCCGCTGGTCGAACCACGCATGATCTTGGCTGCCGCCCATGGCCAGCGGCACCAACGTCCGAGCCTCCAACCGCACCGCGTCCCAGGCGGCCAGCCGCTCCGGCGCCGCGTCGCCGCGCTGCAGGGGCATGATCCGGTACTCGCGCCGCACCTCCATCACCGCGGCCGAGGCCGCACGGTAGCCCGACGCCGCTGCGGTCTCCCGCGCGATGCGGCGGATGTGGTCGACCGCTGCGATCGGGTCGGTGAAACGGGTCGCGTGGTCGGTGCCGAACGGCTCGCGGTTCATCGGCCCGGCCCCGAGGGCGGCTGTGACGTCGAGGTGATCCCGACTCGGGCCGGTGCGGGCGTGTCCGGGGCGGTTGTGAGCGCGGAGCGCATCAGCGGTACACCCGTCGAGGTAGCGGGCGGGCTCGGCTCGAGAGTGGGCGAGGGCTGCCCGGTCAGTTCGGCGAGCAGGGCGATCGCTCGGTCGGCCAGGTCGCATCCGGCGTCATCGCTGTCGTGCCACTCCGATGCCGCGGGGAAGTCGCTGGCAGACTCGGCGGCCGAGGGGCCAGCTCGTTCCGAACGCCACTGGGCGTGTTCGGCGAGAAGGTCCGAGGCGGCGCGCAACTGGTCGACCGTCGGCCCGTTGACGCTTGTTCCGAGGGCGTCGGCGAGCAGCGGAAGCAGTTCTTCGGCGGTCGGAAGATCCACGTCCGCGGCCGCTTGGTGCTGATGGTCCCAGTCCGGGCGGGCACCCGCTGGGTGGCCTTCGTAGTCGCAGTAATGCCCGTCCTCGCTGCCGTCGAGCGGATAGCCGTCGACCGTCACGCCCGACACGACCCACCGGCCGCCCCCACCTCCGGCTTGCGGCTCCTCGAGGTGGAGGTAGACCTTGACGTGGTCCTCGATCCGGTGCGGATAGTCCGGGGCGTCCTCCCAACGCTCTGTCCCGGTGCGGGCGCTGGTCCTGGTGTCGGGTGAGGGGGTGTGGTCGTCGCTCATCGTCTCTTCCTCTCAGGTGGTGTGCTCGGCCCCGCAGGTACACCTCCCGTAAGGAGGGCCGGGATCGTGGGTGCCCTTCGCTGCGCCATGGAGCGGCGTTGACGGGGCCGAGCAGGGTCTTTAGAAGGCCGGCGCGCTGTAGGTGACGCTGCGCGCGGCCGGGAACGGCGTCGGCGCGCGGGCCGACGTGGTCGGGGTCATGGTCAGGGTCTGCTGGAGCGCGGCCCGCTGCAGCGGGTTGCCGAACCGGGCCGCCGGCTCGCTGGGGGCAGGCAGGTTGACCAGGTCGGTCAGGGTCATCTCCAGCGGCGAACGACGGTTCACCCGCGCCGGGCCGTCTCGACGGCGCGGGTCGGCGTCGATCAGGTGGCTGTTGCCGCGGAGCAGCTCGCGGCGCAGCGCCTTGCCCAGGTTGTGGGTGACCTCGTGGGTCGCCTTCGCCAACTCGGCCATCTGCGGCGGCTGCAGCCGGATCGCCACCCCGCGGTCCTGCATCCGGGCGACCGCGGTCGTCAGCTCGCTCTGCTGCCAGAAGGTGCGCTTGTTCGGGTCGCGGCCGTCGGAGACGGCGGCGAGATACCTGATCCGCGGCTGGAGCTCCTCCAGCACCTCGGCACGCTCGGCGAAGAACGCCGCGAGGCTGCGGGTCCTCGTTGACTGCTCGGCAGCCTGGGCGAAGACCTGGCACAGATACAGCTGGCTGGCCGTGACCTGCCGTGCGGCGTCAGCGGTGATCTCCGGCTCGTCGTCGAAGAAGGCGTCGTTGGCCCTCATCGGCTTCAAGAACCGAGCCAGCCGCCGCTGCGCCGCCGCCAGGTCCTCCGGCGCGCCGACCAGTGCCACCGGCTGGAGCACGGCGGAGGGCTCGACCTGGCGCAGCCGCGGGGTGGCCTCCTCGGGGCTCGCGCTCGTGGCATGCCAGGTGGCGATCCGAGCGGTCTGGGAGAGCACCATCCGCTTCTCGTCCAGCCCCATCGCGTACTCCGGCCGATGGTGATCGTTGAGCAGCCCGACCTCGTCCAGTCGGGCGTCGAGCACGAGTACTGCCTCCAGGGCGACCGCGACGTCCCGCATGACCCACCAGCCGGCACCGGGGTCGGTGCGCCACGGCTGCTCCTCTGCGGCCGAGAGCGCATGGGAGCCGGCCAGCAGCTCGATCGCCGCTGCCCGCCACGACTCCACGGTCGGGTCGGTCGCCTCCTCGGCGAGGACCTCGACCGGGGAGCGCCGCTCGTCCCAGGGCAGCGACGGCAACGAGAAGGCGATGTTGTCCACCAGGCTGGCGAGCTTCTCGTCCAACCCGGCCAGGGCCGGTGCCGGTGTACGCGCAGGCAGATGGTCCACCGGCGGATACCAGTCGTCCTGGCCGAGGTCATAGAGCCGCTGGCGAAGCGCGTCCACCACCGCCTCCCGGCAGTGCAGCAGCTGGTCGACCGCAACCGCGTCGGCCGGCAGCTCATCGGCGACGACCAGCGCATTAAGAGCCCGCGCCGCGTTCTCGGCGTGCTCGCCGTAGGTCGCCACCGTCATCGCAGGCCGCCCGGCGACCACGATCGGGATCCAGTCGTGCTCATGCCGGGACAAGCAACCCTCGCCCCACCGGATCGGACGCGGCGCAGCGAACAATCTGCGGACCGCCTCTGCGTACGCGAGGGCGACCTCCGGCAGAACGGTCCAGCCCGCGTGGCCCGGCGGGGCCGGGGGATTAGGCCCGGGCCGGCGCTCGCCGCGCGTCAGGTGATGCCCGGGTTCCCGCTCTCAGGTCCCGGATCCTGTGGGGCGGGCAGGCCCCGCGGCGGGGACGAGGTGCCCGACGGCCGCGCTGGATTGAGCGCGGCGGTCTGCAGAGCCACCGGGCCGTCCACCGCGTGCGCGACTGTGGCGGGAAGCCGCGCATGCATCTCGTCGAGGGTCGCCAGTTCTACGCGCGCGTCCTGGTGACGATCCGGGTAGTGCGCCAGGGCGTAGCGCACCATGGCCGGCGAGGCGAGCTCGAGACGACCACGGGACGGTGCCGCGATGGCTCCCTTGTGCAGGGCGCCCTCACGCGCCACCGACCACTGGCGGCTCTGGCGGCCAAGCAGCTGCTCCAGCTGGGCCACACTGGCCCGGCCGCCGCACAGCGCGATCGCCGTCACCAGCTCGGCCTCACGGTCGGACAGCTTGCGCCAGTCATCACCGAGGCTGCGCTCGTTCTTCCGATCGAGCAGATCCATCGCCTCCGGGATCGCTGCCGCCGCGTCGCCACCGGTGACCAGGTCGGGCCGCGACCCCTTGGCCCACACCGCGTCCGCGAAGTACTGGACATGCGCGGGAAAGCAGTCCGAGGCCACCAGGACTGCGTCGACGGCCGCGTCCTCCCAGTCCACCCCGACGCCCCTCGCAGGCTCGACGATCGCTCGCCGGGCGTCGTGCTCGGTCAGGCGGGTGGGCAGGAAGATCTCGTTGAAGAGTCGCTCGGGATGAGTGACACCAGCCGCGATGAGAGCATCGCCGGTCGTTGGCAGACCACTGCCGAGGAACAGCACCGGCGCATCGGCCCTGCCCGACGGCGGTTCCTTGTTGAGCCGCCCCAAGGCAGCCCCGAGCAGTCCCAGCTCGGCCTGGTTCCCGGCCTGCACCTCGTCCACCAGCAGCAGGAGGCCGGCCGCGCCCCGGCGCTCTGAGTGAACAGCGGCGGCGAGCTCCGCCAATGCTTCCGCCAAGGCTTCCGGCGTGCGCCGGCTCGATGCCTGATCCTCAGGGCTGAGCGAGACGCCCACACTGATCCCACCCGCGCCGAGCGTGATCCCCGCGAAGCGCTCCAATGCAGTCTTGGCCCGTTCCCACGGGGTCGAGTTCGCCCGGAGCCGATCACTGGCCTGCTGCAGCAGCGACGGGATCAGTGTCGGCTGCTGGTCGACCGCCTGCACGCTGACGACCTCGAAGCCGCGAGTCTGCGCCATCACGGCAAGCTGATCGGCGGTGACCGTCTTCCCGATGCCTCGCGGCCCGGTGAACAGCCAATCGTCCACCCCTCGTCGCCCGTTCCGGCAGACCTCGCCCAGCTGCCCGTCCCACGCCCGCAGCAACTCGTCGCGTCCCACGAGCAAGGGCGGCTTCTTCGAAGCACCGTAGTTGTAGATCCGAGGACGCATGCCGCCAACCCTGCCTTAGAAACCCTTAGAAAGCCACATGTTTCTAAAGGTCTCTAAGCCCGCTGTGCGGGTTGCTGTCCAGCCCCGAGGCGGGGCGCGCCCAATGTGGTCAGCCCGCGGCGCAGGATGCGGCGGGCGGCGTCGAGGCGGAGGCTGTGCTGGAGGACCGTCGAGTCGGCCAGCAGGGCGGTGATCCGCTCCTCGAGCTCGGCCAGCCCGGCGCGGAGATCGTCGACCTGCACCGGCAGGTAGCCGACGGGGCGGCGCTGGCCGAAGTCGGTGAGCTCGGCGCGCGCCATCCCGAGGAACGGCAACGCGCTCGCGTGCCCGGCCTGTCCGGCGACGCCCTCCAAGGCGGCGAGGAGCGAGACGGCGTAGACGAAGTCCGGGGTTGCGTCGTATCCCTCGCGCTCACCGGAGGTGGTGGCAGTCGGCATCAGCGGTGGTCCTTTCCAGACAGGCCGGCTAGCGGGATCGGCCCCGCTATCCAGTGGAACAGATGACAGTGGTCGGACGCGCCAGCCGCGCCCGAGCCAGTGGAGAACCCGCTCCTTGGGCGGGCTGTGGACGAACACCGGCAGGCGCGGCCGCCGCCGAGTATCGGGATCACCGTGACCACCCCAGCTGGGCGGTGGCGGCGAGGATGCCCCGATCGGGGGCGGGCGGCGGTGGGGGAGGGGGCGCGATCGCGGGCCGCTGCGCAGGGCTGGAACCGTTAGCCGTCGACGGGGCCGCGGCGGCTGGCCGGAGTGCCCCGGACACGGCTGTCGTCGTCTCGGGGTCTTCGGAGGCGTCACGGGCGTGGATCCTGGGCCGCGGTGCCGGCTCTCCCCGGGCCTCGCGTGCCCGCTCGGCCATCTGCTGCTTGATCCGGCGCCGTGACGTGCGGACCGCCCCCATCTCGGCCGGCTTCACGTTCCCGGGTGCATCCAGTCGGGCGTCACGCAGGGCTCGCCACTTCTCGGTGGCGGCGTTGTAGGTGGCTTCGGCCTCCGCGACCAGGGCCGCGTGCTTGCGGGCCGCGTCGTCCGTCGCGCTCGCGGCCGCTGGCTCGGTCGCGGCGTCGGCGTCCGGCCCCGAGGACCGAGCCGGATCAGGCTGGCGTGCCGTGCCGGCAGGACCGGGGCGGTCTGCTGCGACCAGCCGCATCAGCTCGGTCAGCGCCTGGTTGCGCTCCTTGAGGGCCTCGAGCTCGGCGGCCGCCTCGAAGGTCATGTCCTGCTCGGCCGCGGAGACCTCGACTTCCTTGCGCAGCCGCTCGACGCGCGCACCCAGAACGGCGGGGCGCTCATGGATGCTGCGGACCAGGTTCTCCAGGCGGGTGATCGCTCCCGTGTCGATCTTGCCGGGCACCAGCTCCGCCGGGGTCAGGTCGAGCAGCTGCGGAGCCCACTCACGGGTGTTGGCCGGATCGTCGACCCCGACCCGGTACGCCGGCTTCCCGATCCCCGGCCGGTAGGTCCAGGCGTAGAGCCGCACCCCACCCAGCCGCCCGATCAGGAAGGGCCGGCCCGCCCCGAGTGGGGCGTAGTCGAGGTTGCCCGACAGGCCGGGGGAGGCGGCCAGTCGGAGCGCCGCCTGCTTGCGCTCGACGACGGGTCGATCCTCCAGCCGGCCGTAGTTGTTGGTCAGGTGCATCCGGAACGCCTCCCCGGAGGTGTCGATCACCTCCCGAGCCGCGGACTCCAAGGCCCCGATGTTCGCGGTGAGGGTGCCGATCATGCGGTTGCCCTGGGAGACGACGTTCGCGTGGTACTCCTTCGAGGCGTCGAAGGTGTCGGCCTGGTTCTGCATCCGTCGCAGATCGAGGTCGAGCTGCGTCTTGTCCATCAGGAGCGGGTTGTTCGCCGCCAGGGCCTTCAACATCGCGGCCTCGGACTGGGTCGCCGACTCGGACTGCCCGATGATCGTGGCGTCGAGGTCGGCGAGCGCGAACGCGCGGAGGAAGTTGTCCTTGCGGGCCACGTGCGCCCATTGGAACCCCTCGGTCGAGCCCTCCAGCGGGTAGTAGAGGACCCGGACCTCGTCGAACTGGTTGCCGCGGCGGATCGCGCGGCCGTTGCGCTGCTCGATCTGGTCGGGCCGGTAGGCGCCGTCGACGTGGTGCAGCGCGGAGAGCCGGTTCTGCACGTTCAGACCGGTGCCCATCTTCGCGGTCGAGCCGATCAGCACCTTGATCTCGCCGGTGCGGCACCGCTCGGTGAGCTTCCCGAGCTTGGTCGCGTCCCCCTCGGCGTCGTGGATGAACGCCACCTCCTCGGGCTTGAGCCCGCCGGCGACCAGGGCGAGCTTCAAGGCCTCGTAGAAGGAGTGCTTGCCCTCGCTGTTGGGGATGCCCTTGTCGCAGAAGACCAGCTGGAAGCCTCCCCGGATCGGTGCGACCTCGCTGGATCCGCGGCGCACCTTGAACTCCATGTCGCGAGTGCGGCGCCACTCCTCGAGCACCTGCTCGGCGACCAGCGGCACCTTCGAGTCCGCATCACTCAGCGCGGCCGGGTCGATGCCCGCCTCGAGGAGCTTGTGCTCGGGGATGAGCCGCAGGTCGACGGCCGAGGTGAGTCCGTCGGTGCCGATCGCGACCACCGTGTCCTCGCCCGGCTCGGGCTTGAACTTCGGCTTGATCGCCTCCCGTCGCACGTTGAGGTGCCGGATGAAGGCCTGCTGGTGTTCCGAGACGCCGCGCAGGATCTTCTCCGCCTGCCCGCCGCGCAGCGCGGGGCGCTCCATGCCGACGTCCTCGGCGGTCACCTCGTCGGCGAACTGCACCCAGATCCGCTTCAGCTCGCCGGCGTTGACCAGGCCGTCGCCCTCCCGCATCTTCACCTGCAGGCGGCCGGTGACGGTCGGCTCGATGGACTCCTCCATCTGCAAGAACGCCTTGCGGAAGTCGTCGAACTCGGCCACCCCGGCCTCGGCGAGCAGGTCGGGTCGCAGGAACCGGATCATCACGTAGAACTCGCGGGTGGAGTTCGAGATCGGGGTGCCGGTCGCGAACAACGCCAGCGACCGCTTCCCCAGCTCGCGGTTGCGCTCGCGCAGCCAGTCCAGCTTGGTCCGCAGGTCCACTGCCCCCAGGTTGGGCTTGCCCTTCGCTAGTGTGCGCACCGAGGACTCGACCTCGTCGTTCTTGTACTCGTGGGCCTCGTCGACCACGATGTAGTCGAAACCGGCGGTCTCGAAGTCCAGCGGCCCGACGTCGCCACCGATCCGGTCCTGCAGCTCGCGCAGCGAGGACTCCTCGCGTTCGATCCGCTCACCGATCCGCTTCACCGCCTTGGTGTCACCCTCGGCCAGCGCCTCCTCCCGCTCGCCTCGCAGCTTGTCGAGCCGCTGCTGGATGTTGTCCTCGATCGTCTCCTCCGACAGCGGCAGCAGCCGGAAGGAGGAGGACGTCATCACGACCGCATCCCAGTCATGCGACGCGGCCTGGGCCACGAACCGGTGGCGTGCGTCCGGCCCGGAGATGCCCTTGGTGTCGGTGGCCAGCAGCTCCGCGTCGGGGTACAGGATCGTGAACTCCCGAACCCACTGCTCCAGTAGGTGGTTGGGCACCACCACCACCGGCTTGTGGATCTGCCCCAGTCGCCGCTTCTCCATGATCGTCGCGGCCAGTGTGAACGTCTTCCCGGTTCCAACTTCGTGGTGCAGCAGCACCGCCTCGGAGTCCTTGGCCATCGCGACTGCGTCGTTCTGGTGCGGGTCGAGCACGATCGCATCCGACATGCCCGGGTAGGCCGAGTAGGGGGAGTCGACGTAGTTGACGTCGGTGTAGGACCGGTACTTGTCGTTGTAGGCGGCGTGCAGGCGCTGCTTGCGATCCGGGTCGCGCCACAGCCACCGGGCGAACTCCTTCTCGATGACCTCCATCTGCTCGCCGGCCGCCTCGGTCTCGGCGCGGTTGATCCGCTCCACGCCCTCGGCGTCCTTGTCGGTCACCTGTGGCCGCTGCCCCTTCAGCGCGGTCTCGACCAGCTGGTAGGTCGTGCGCCGCGAGGTGCCCCACTTCGCCTTCAGTGGCTTGCGCCAGTCGTGGCCCGGGGGAGCGCCCATGCTGCCGCCGCCCTCCAGCGCCGGGTTGCGGCTGCGGCCGCCGCCGGGCGAGCACTTCCAGCCGTCCTCCTCCGAATGGGTGACGGTGGCCCGGTCGTTGCCCGTGATGTCACGCACGAACGCCTCCACATCCGAGGCGGGGATCCAGACCATGCCGAGCTTGACGCTGATCTTGGTGACGTCCTTGTCAGGAGGTACTGCCGCCCGCATCGCGGCCGCGGCCTCCCCCCACTTGTCCGGGTCCGTCGTGGCCAGCTCCTCGAGCTCGGCGGCCTTGCGGCGCACGTTGCCGGACAAGAACAGGTGCGCCGGCACCAGTTCACCGGTGCGGTGGTCGGTGAACACCAGGCCGCGGGTCAGTGCCCGTGCCTCCTCGAGGTTGACGCCGAGCAGGCCGGCGATGCGGTCCATGTCGACCCGGCCGTCGTGCTCGCGGCTGATCGCCACCGCGTCCGCAGGCGACTCCGCTCGCGTCGGCAGCTCGCGGAACCCGACCATCCGCTGGGTGAAGAACTTCGCCTTCGTGGCGGTGTTGGTGAACTCGTCGTAGGAGGACTCCAGGCCCGTGAGCGACCACCAGGTCGGGTCCTTGCGGATGCCGCCCATCCCCGGCTTCGTGTAGGTCAGCGAGTACCACTCGCCGTCATCGCCCTCGACCAGGCCCTCGGTCTGGTTAGGGTCCTCGGGGTCTTTGACCGTGACCTTCTTCTGCGAGGCCTTCATCCGGCTGATCGGGCCGTAGTCGGCGACGTAGGCGTCGTAGCAGGCGTTCAACTCACGCCGCAGCTCGGCAATCTCCTCGGTGTCCTCGGTGGTCTCACGCTCCGCTTCACGCAGGTCCGCGGCCAGGTCACGCATCCGCAGCAGGCTCACCAGCTCATCGGCCTGGGAGGGATGGTGCCCATCCCTGGTGCGGCGGCCCGCCGTCGCTGCCCCATCCGGCACGTAGGGCACCTCGGTGCCGTCGTAGTCGACGACGGTGAACGAGTGCTGCAGCGATCCCGCCGACCCGGGACGCTTGCCGACGACCGCGATCGTGCCGGTGTGCGTGATCTGCCCAACCTTCTTCGGTCGAGCGAGGGTGCGGGCCGACCGCACCGGCCCCTGCACGGGCGACGGCTGCCGTGTCGGCCGGCGCTGAGCCGAGCTGGCATCCGGTTTGGTGACCGTGTTGGTGGACGGGCTGGTGGACGGGCTAGTGGACGGGTTGGTGGCCGGCGGGGTGAACGTGGGCGCAGCCACACCGGCCGGCGTGGGGGAGTGGCCGCGTCCTTCGGCGACCGCCGCACGTGCGATCGCCTCCAGCCGGTACCGCAGCTGCGTGCCCAGGCTCGCGGCGGTCACCAGGTTCCGCACCTCCAGCACCTCCCGGCCCATCGCGGCCTGACCGGTTGCGGTGGCACCGAGGATGTTCTCCCGGTGCGCGGTGAAGTAGCCGTTGACGTACCGCTCCGTGCCGTCGTCTAACCGCGTCGGCACCGACGTCACCCACGCGTCGTCGCCCGGTTCCCGGTCCGCTTCGCGGCGCCGCAGCAACAGGACGTCGGTGACGACCTCGGTGCCCGCGGCCGCGCGGTGAGCGGCATTCGGCAGGCGCACCGCGCCGAGCAGGTCGGCCTGCTCGAACCAGCTGCGCCGCACGGTCGAGAGCTGCTTGTCCAGGGTGCCGGCCGAGGTGATGACCGCCATCACCCCGCCGGGCTTCAACCCGGCCAGGGACTTGGTGATGAAGTGGTCGTGGATCAGCAGCTGGTTGCGCGGGTTGTGGACCCGGTCGCGCACCGGGTAGTTCCCGAACGGGACGTTCCCGATCACCGCGTCATAGGTGCCCGGCCGCACCGGGGTCTCGCCGAACGACTCCACCCGCACCTGCGCCGAGGGATACAGCAGCCGGGCGATGCTGCCGGAGACCTCGTTGCGCTCCACCCCGACCATCCGCGCGCCCGCGGGAGCGAAGCCGATGAAGTTGCCGATGCCGCAGCCCGCCTCCAGCACCAGCCCGGACTCGAACCCCAGGGCTTGCAGGGCGGCCCACATCGGCTCGACCAGACCGGCATCGGTGAAGTGGGAGTTCAACGCGTTCTGCATCGCGTCGTCGTACTCGGCCGGCGACAACAGGCCCCGCAGCTCCTCGCGCACAGCCGCGTAAGTGTCGTCACCGGTCACGAAGACCTTCGGCAACGCACCCCAGCCCGCGAACCGGGCCAGGACCTGCTGCTCATCTGCGGTCGCCGGGCGGTCCTCTGCCTCGATCCGGCGCAGCAGCCGCAGCGCCGCGAGATTCGCCTGAACCTTCGCCGCCACCCCGGCCGGCGCCAGATCGTCCTGACCGCCGGGCTTGAAGTCCGGTGCCGCAGCAGCGGGGGAGTGCGGTGCTACTCCGCGGTCAGCGTCGTCGGCATCTCGCGGGCCAGCGTGCCGGGCTCCTTCGGCAGGTACACCAGCTCGGCCAGCGCCTCCTCCTCGGCCCGCATCCGCGCCATCGTCGCCCGACGCCGGGTCAGCTCCGGCGGATCGTGCGGCCGGCTCGAGGCCCGCAGGTTGTCCTCCGCCAAGTAGTCCACCATCTCGGCCACCTGCCGACCCAGGTCCTCGAAGAACGCTCGACGATCCGCGTCCGGGATCGTCGCCAGGCGGCTCGGCAGGTACGTCGCCCAGTACCGCGCCGCCACCGAGGCGTACTCCATCGTCGGATCGGCCTCGCTGCTGGCCTGCTGACTCATCGCCTGCTCCTTCCGCCTCACCTCTAGTGTGCGCCCCCGCGCCGACACTCGTCGCGACCACCGGGTCGGGCGCGCCGACGGGCTCCCCAACTGTCGAGGCGGTGGGCGTAGCCGGCGGCGCACCGACCTCCTCGGTGGGCTCCTCGCCCACATCCCACAGCGCCAGCTGATCTGAGTCGTCCGCGCTCGCTCGACGTCGCGCCACCGCTCGGCACCTCCACAACCGTTTGGAGAGGGCGTAGGTCGCGACCCGCGCCACGGCTCACCACCGCTCTCAACCGGGACAGGCATCCACCCGGGCCGCGGATCGGACATCACGCGGGGAAATTTGTGGAAAACGGCGTCGCCGAGGCGCGCGTAGGCGTCCGATCCGCCCGCGGTTCCGTTGCCTGTCCCGACATGACCACGACACCAACGAGAACCCCGGCTGCAGGGCGGGCCGACCCCGACCACGCCACCGAGCGACAGGTCTTCGAGCTCTACGGCCACCGCATCACCCAGAGCAACAACCCCGACGTGCAGCAGCTGCTCGCGGCCGCGCACAGCGACCGGGTCCGGCCGCTGTGCCTGTGCCGCCCCGACGGCGTCGCCATGTACGTCGCCAAGATCGGATCCGACAAGTACGTCATCAAGCGGATGCCGGACTCCGGACTCGCGCACACCCACCGGTGCGCCTCCTACCTGCCGCCCGAAGAGCTCTCCGGCCTCGGGCAGGTCCTCGGCTCCGCGATCACCGAGGAAGCCGACAGCGGCCTGACCGCCATCAAGCTCGGCTTCCGCATGTCCAAGGCTGAGCGTGCCGCACCCGTCGGTGCCGGCAGCGGGGGAGTGGCCGACTCGGTCGCCGCCGACCCGAACCGGCTCACTCTGCGCGCGGTCCTGCACTACCTGTGGCAAGAGGCCGACCTCGCCACCTGGTCACCCGCCATGGCGGGCAAGCGCAACTGGCGCATCGTGTCCTGGTACCTGCGTCAGGCCGCGCGCGGCAAGTTCACCAAGGGCAAGCCGCTCGCCACGAGGCTGTACGTCCCCGAGCCGTTCACCGCCGAGAAGAAGGCGGAGATCGCGGCCCGCCGGCTCTCCGCGTGGGCGTCGATCCAGCAACACGGCTCCTCCCAGCAGTTCATGATGCTGATCGGCGAGCTCAAGGCCATCGAGGCCGCACGGTTCGGGCACAAGCTGGTCATCAGGCACCTGCCCGACGCCCCGCTCATGGTCGACGACACGCTCCTCAAGCGCCTCCACAAGCGGTTCGGCGACGAGCTCGAGCTGTGGCAGGGCGACGACGAGGGCCACCTGATGGTGATCGCGACGTTCTCCGTCGGGCGAGCCGGGCTGGCCACCGCCGAGGAGATCTCGCTGGTCATGACCGACCGCAACTGGCTGCCGTACGAGTCGCTGGCCGACAAACTGCTCCTCGACACCGCCCTCGAGGCACGCCGCCGGTTCACCAAGTCCCTGCGCTACAACCTCGCACCCGACAAGCCCATGGCCTCCCTGGTGTTCACCGACACCGAGACCCCCACCGCGGCGTTCCTGCTCCACAGCGACGAGGACCGCGAGACCGTCACCCAGATCGCAGCCGACACCGGCACTGGCGTCTGGGCCTGGGTCATCGGCGAGGACATGCCTGAACTCCCGCCCGCCGCGGCCCATCGTCGGCCCCGGCCCAGCAGCGACCACTGACCCAACACCACAGGCAGGTCCGTCACGGCGCGCCTTCGCCGAGCCAAGGCCAGGGACGCTGCTCGGCGATTCCCGCCCCCACCGTCGGCGCCGCTCGCGACACTTGGCCTCATGGAGTTCGAGGCACCGTTCGTCGAGGCGATGCAGGCCGCAGTCACCCCCAGCGAGGCCGACGTGCTGGTCGCCCGCACAGTGATCCTCGCCGCCCTCGCTGAGGCGACCGAACCCGTGCGGCTGACCGACTTCGAGGACCGGTGGCTCACCGCGACCGGCGGCCAGCGACCCGCAGACCGCACGACGTTCACGGCCCAGCAGTCCACCGATCCGGGCCGGCGCCTCGCCGACCCCGACCCACACGATCCCCACCTGACCGTCTTCCGCTGCCGCCACGCCGTGCGCCGCGCCCTGGCCCAGCTCGTCGCCGAGGGCGTGCTCACCCGCGCCGAAGGCAACCAGTACGACATCCAGCCCGAACGCATCTCAGTCACCTACCCCGGCGGCGGATCCAGCGTCCCCGTCCTGGTCCATTCCCCCCACATCGGCGACCAGGGCAACACGCCCCGCTTCATGCCGGTCCGACCACTCGACACCGATCCGAGCGAGGTACTGCTTCCCGTCGAAGAACTGCTGGCCGACCTCGCCCCGATTCTCGGCACCCGCGGCATGACCATGGTCCGCGAAAGCCGCCGCGCCCTCCAGCGCGGGCTCTACCTCGCCTCATCCAGCCTGCTCGCCGCCGCCTCCGAGGCAGCATGGTTCAACCTCGCCCGCGCCGTGCCGTCCCCACCCCCGGCACTGGCCAAGAAGATCGAGGACGGCCGCGACATCGCCGAAGTCATCCGACTCACCGAACAGAAGCTGCGCGACCTCAAGCCCTCACCCGGCAGCGCGACCATCACCGAGGTCGTCACCCAGGCCCACATGTTCCGCGAAGTCCGCAACTACGCACTCCACCCCGTCGAAGCGCACGACGGCGACCGCGAAACCTGGCTCACCGAGACAGGAGCCACCCTCCTGGCGATCGCAGCCCGCCGATACTTCGTGAAGCTGGAGGGACTCCGTGTACGCCTCGCCAAGGGCAGCGGCTGACCTTCGCCTCCGCCGGAACGCGGCGAGCGCTCCTCATCCCGACGCAGCCCGGCCCACCTCGGCGGACCTTGCGGAGAGGCCTGCTGTTTTCAAGTTTTCAGTCGGCCCGCGTCGGTAGGGTTTCAGATCGGGTTGCAACGCTCGCGGCCCTCAGCCAAAGCCCGAGGGAGCAGTTGTGCGTCTGACCGCCGACAAGGTCGTGACTTGGACCGATCCGTCCGCGCCGGCAGGCGTCACCACCGAGAAGGTCTATCTTGGCCCGGACCCGCACGGCCTCGGCGGCTTCCAAGTAGCCGTCGCCACCTCTGTCGCCGCGCCGTCGCGCCAGAACCTCCGCGACCTCTTCACCGCCCGTACCGGCCGAACACAGGTCCAGCTCGTCGTCGCCGTCGTCCACGACGGATCGGCGCATCTCTTCGGTCCCGATCCGCAGGCCCAGCCAATCGTCCTGCCGGTCGAGCAGGCCCAACGACAGCTGCAGTCCGTGCTCGCCGAGCCCGACCTCCTCGCCGCCACCGAACGGTTCGCCGGCTTCCGCAAGGCCAACGACTCCACCGGTGTCGCCGGCTTCACCAACAGCGGCCTCTTCGCCTCCCACCACATCACCAGCAACGTTCCCAAGCGCCCCGACTGGGCGGCCCTCGGCCACAAGGCCAGTGGGCTGCTCAGCAAGCGCGGCAAGCAGCTCGTCGAGGCCCTCGGATTCGGAACCCACCCCGGACCGAACGGCACGATGCTGCTCTCCATCGGCGGGCACCCGCCCCGCGCTGTCGCGGTACTGCTCGACGACACCGAGCAGTTCGACGCCAAGACCCAGCGCTTCCAACTCTCGCCGGTCGCGTTCGGTCTCGCCGTCGCCTCCAAGCAGGAGGTGCCCTGGCTGGTCGTCCTCCGCAAGGACCAGATCCGGCTCTACCCCGGCCGGGACGGCGTCGGCGTCGGCTCCAAGGGCCAGGCCGAGACCTTCTTCGAGGTCGACCTCTCCACCGTCGACTCCGAATACGCCGCCCTCCTTCCGCTTGTCTTCTCCGCCGAAGCGCTCAAGGCTGACGGCACCGCCGACGAGCTCCTGCGTGACAGCTCGCGTTACGCCAGTGAGCTCGGCGCCCGTCTCCGCGAGCGGATCTACGACGAGATCGTGCCGCCCGTTGCCGTCGAGGTCGCCCAGCGCCTCGCCAAGGACGCAGCCGTTGCACTCGACGCCGATGGACTCGCGCTCGCCTACCGCGTCACCCTGCGCATCCTCTTCCGGCTCCTCTTCCAGGCTTACGCCGAAGACCGCGGCCTCCTGCCCTCCGGGCGCAACGAAGGCTTCGACGCCAACAGCCTCAAGACCAACGCGCGCCGCCTCATCGACTCCGACACTGACGAGTTCGGCGACTCCACGACCATCTGGTACGACCTGGTGCAGGTCTGGAACGCCATCGACCAAGGCAACCCCCAGTGGCAGATCCCTTCCTACAACGGCGGCCTCTTCTCCACCGACCCCGACCGCTCACCCGAAGGCGCGCTCATCAAGAAGATCGAGCTCCCCGACAGCGTTCTCGGGCCCGCGTTGAAGAGCCTCCTCATCGACGTCAGCGACGACGGCGTACTCGGCCCCGTCGACTTCCGCTCCCTCAGCGTCCGCGAGTTCGGCACCATCTACGAAGGCCTCCTCGAGAGCTCGCTCTCGCTCGCCGAAGAAGACCTCACCACCGACGACAGCGGCGCCTGGGTCCCCGCCAAACCCGGCGACACCGTCTACGCCACCGCCGGCTCGGTCTACTTCCACACCGCATCCGGTGAGCGGAAGGCCACAGGCTCCTACTTCACCCCCAAGGTCGTGGTCGACCACCTCATCGAACGTTCCATCGTCCCGGCACTCACCGCCCACCTCGAGAAGATCGCGGACCGCCTCAACAAGGGCGACGCAGCAACTGCGGCGCGGGAGTTCTTCGACTTCCGAGTCGCCGACCTCGCGATGGGATCCGGCCACTTCCTCGTTGCGGCCGTCGACAAGATCGAAGCGCTCATGCGCACCTTCCTCACCGAGCACGCAGTCCCAGGAGTCACCGAGGAACTGCTCCGGCTCGCCGCCGTGGCCCGCGACGCCCTTGGTACCGACGATGTCGCGAAGAGCGAGGTCGACGAAGTGGGCCTCCTACGCCGCCAGGTCGCCCGGCGCTGTATCTACGGCCTCGACATCAACCCCATGGCGGTCGAGCTCGCACGCCTCGCACTCTGGATCCACACCTTCGTGCCCGGCCTGCCCATGAGCAACCTCGACCACGGCCTCGTCAATGCGAACAGCCTCACCGGTATCGGCACGATCGACGAAGCCCTCGACGCGCTCCAGCCCGGCCGCAAGCCGGGAGAGATCAGTCTCTTCGACGAGATCCTGACCGACCAACTCGCGTCCTCAAAGACTCTTCTGATCGACCTCGCCAACGCCAGTGAAGCCAACAAGGCCGAAGTAGAAGAGGGAGCACGACTCCTGTCAGAGGCTCGCACAGCCGCCGATACGGCGCGGCGCATCTTCGACGCCGCGATCGCGGCCCGGATCGGCAACATCCAGCCTGGCCTGATCCTCGACGAGGAATCGCTTCACGCGGCGCTCAACCGGCCCGAGGTCGAAGCGGCCGCGGTTGAGTTGCAGCCTGCGCACATGCCGTTCCTGTTCCCTGAAGTCTTCCTCCGCGAGAGGCCGGGGTTCGACGTTCTCCTAGGAAACCCACCGTGGGAGAAGGTCAAAGTCGAGGAACACCAGTTCTGGGGCGCCCGATTTCCCGGCATCCGAAGCGCACCTCAGGCTGAGGCAGAGCAACTCATTGCGCTGCACCGCGCTCAACGCCCCGATCTGGTTGCCGAGTACGACGCCGAAGTCGAGAGGGTCAGACGCGTCAAGGAAGCACTCGCGACCGGACCCTACGTCGTTAGATCCTTCACAGACGTCGACCTCTTCCAGGCCTTCGCGTGGCGCAACTGGCAGCTTCTCGCGGACGGAGGCCGGTCCGCCATCGTCCTACCCAGAAGCGCGCACTCCGGCTCAGCCCTCGCGACATGGCGCCACGAAGTCCTCAGCCAAGGGTCCTTCGCCGATGTGTGCTTCATCGTCAATGCTGCGCGCTGGGCGTTTGACATGGAGCCGCGCTGGACAATCGGTCTCACCGTCATCGAGAAGGGCGGCGACCGCGTCGTCCGCTTCTGCGGCCCCTTCGCCAGCGAGCAAGAATTCTTGTCCGGTGCTGACACTGTCGCCGAGGTTCCGAGCGCTGAGTTCTCCACGTGGTCGACGAGCGACGCATTTCCTCTGGTGCCCGACACCGCGGGAGCGATGGTGTTCCGGCAGATGAAGCGGAGCCCACGGTTGGACGTCGAGAAGGACGGCCTCGCGGTGCGAGGACTCCGTGAGCTCCATGCCACCGACGACAAACACCGATTCGTCTTCGCGCCACCCACCGAAGGCATGGTCCCCGTATACAAGGGCGACTCCTTCAACCTTTGGTCGCCCGAAACGGGATCGGTTTACGCCTACGCGGACCGCGAATCGATTACTGAGGCGCTCCAAACTCGGCGCTTGAACCAGGTCCGGACGCGGCGGTCAGCGTTCTACGGCATGCCGGCCACGTGGGTCAACGACATGGCAACGCTTCCGATGCACTCGCCCAGAATCGCGTGGCGCGACACCGCGAGAGCTACCGATTCCCGGACGTGCATCGTCGCATTGATCCCGCCCGAGACAGTGCTCGTTCACCAGGCCTACTACCTGTTCTTCAGGGAGGGCACCTCTAGCGACACCGCGTACGTCCTGGGCGTGCTCTCATCGCTCCCGTTCGACTGGTACATGAGGCTCATGGTCGAGAATCACGCGACCGTCGAAATCGTTCTTGGAGCGCCCGTTCCCCGGCCGAGGCTCGGGGACCCACTCCGCGGGCGTGCTACGGAGATCGCGGGGCGTCTCGCGGCCGTTGACGATCGGTACGACGCGTGGGCTCGCGACGTCGGCGTGCCCGTTGGGTCTGTCAAGACCGATGCCGACAAGGACGATCTCATCGCCGAACTGGATGCTGTCGTGAGCTTGCTCTACGGCCTTACAGAGGACCAGGTCGAACACATCTTCTCCACCTTCCATCGCGGCTGGAACTACGAGCCGCGCCTCAACGCTGTGCTGAAGCATTACCGAGAGTGGAGGGGCAAGGCATGACCCAGCTGCCCGACTTCGCTACGAACTTCGCGCCGAGCGAGCCGGACGCGACGGTCGCGGACAAGGTCAACGAACTCTTCCGACGGCTCCGAGAAAACAAGGTGACGGCGCCTCCGATCGCGATCGCGACGGCGTACATCAACCCTGCCGGGTTCGCGCTGCTCGCCGGCGAGCTCGAGACCGCGCCGCGCGTGCGGCTCCTGCTCGGCGCCGAACCGGAGGAGGACTCGGTCCGGGCGATGACGTCCGGCGACGCCGACCAGGACGCCCGGCGGGACGCGGCGCTCGCCAACCACCAGGCCTGGCTGGAGGCCGAGAGGGACACGATGGGCTTCGCGCGCGTGCCCACCTCCGAGGCCAAGCGGATGGTCGAGTGGCTCCAAAGCGTCGACCCCGATGGGGCCGCGAAGGTCGAGGTCCGGCGTTACACCGGTGGCTTCCTGCACGGGAAGACCTACCTGGTCGAAGACAGTGCGGCCCAGGCGGCGATCGCGGGCTCGTCGAACATGACCTATGCCGGCCTGGCCCACAACGCCGAGCTCAACCTCGGCACCGGTGGCGGCACAAGCTCGGCGGGCAAGGTGCGCGAGTGGTTCGAGCACCTCTGGGACGTCAGCGAGCCCTACGACCTCGCCGAGCTGTACGGCCGGCTCTGGGACCCCCACACCCCATGGTCGGTCTACCTGCGCATGCTCTGGGAGCTCTACGGCGAGCACCTCGACGCTGATGAGAACCCGAACGTCCGCACCGGCCTGAACCTCACGCGCTTCCAGGCTGACGGCGTCACCCGCATGGAACGCCTCCTCGACGAACACGGGGGAGTGCTGGTCGCCGACGAGGTCGGTCTCGGGAAGACCTACCTGGCCGGTGAGGTCATCTACCGCACCGCCAACGTCAACCGGCAGCGCGTCCTGATCGTCGCTCCCGCCGCGTTGAAATCCTCGATGTGGGAGCCGTTCCTGGAGACCCACGACTTCAGCCGCTGGGTGAAGGTCTACTCCTACGAAGAGGTTCGCAACCGCCTCGACCCCGACCGCGGGTCCATCGAGGCTTTCCTCCAGGAGGTCGAGGACTACTCGCTCGTCGTCATCGACGAAGCCCACAACCTCCGCAACTCGGGCGCCCAGCGATCCGGGGCTGTGGACCGCGTGATCACCGCGGGCAGCCCCAAGCGTGTCGTGCTGCTCACCGCGACCCCGGTCAACAACTCGCTCAACGACCTCGAGACGCTGGTCAAGTACTTCATCCGCGACGACGCTCGGTTTGCCTCCCTCGGGATCCCCAGCATCCGCGAGTACATCAAGCAGGCCCAGGCGATCGACCCCGCCAACCTCACCCCCGAGCATCTCTTCGACCTGATGGACCAGGTCGCCGTCCGCCGCACACGGAAGTTCGTCAAGGAGCACTACGCCAACGAGCTCATCATCGGCCCGGACGGAAAGCCGACCACGATCAAGTTCCCCCAACCCAAGGTTCGCCGCATCGACTACGACCTCGACGCCGATGGCCTCGCGCTCATCGACGCCATGGTCTACGCCCTTGACGACCCGACCGACCCCCACGCGCCGCGTGCCTGGGAGGACCGCAGTCGCGACCCCAAGCGCCTGATGCTGGCCCGGTACCTGTCCAGCATGTACACCGTCGACCACGACCTGCAGGAGTACCAGATCACCAACGCCGGCCTGCTCCGCTCGGGCCTGTTGAAGCGACTGGAGTCCAGTCCCCAGGCACTGCACGCCTCGCTGGAGAAGATGATTCTCTCCCACGAGTCGTTCCTCGACGCGCTGGGCAAGGGCTACGTGCTCAAGGGCGAGGCCCTCAGCGAATGGGTTACCTCGGACTCCGACGACCTCGACGAGTTCGTGTTGGAGTTCGACCAGGACGACCAGATCGAATCGGTCGACGGCTACCACCTCACCGAGCTGCAAGCCGACGTCGACTCCGACATCACCCTGCTGCGCGAACTGCGAGACCTTGCCGAAGTCGTCATCGACGGTCTTGAACCGAAGGTCGAGCGCCTTGTCGCCGAGCTGAACCAGATCGCGGCGGACGCCCAGCGCGTCGACCCCCGGGGCTTGTCGCACGCGGACCGGCGCAAGGTCATCATCTTCTCGGCCTTCACCGACACCGTCCTCCCCATCCATGAGGCCGTCGTCAAGGCGATCGAGAACGCGCCCGCCGGGTCACCGCTTGCCGACTACCGAGGCCGTGTCGCGCCACCGATCATGGGCTCCTACGCCAAGACCCACGTGCGCGGTGCGTCTGGCGGGGTCGACCAAGGTGGCCGCGCATCGACCATCGCCGGTTTCGCCCCCGCAACAGCCGGACCCCGCAACGCCGCCGGCGAACCGATCGCCAAGGACGAGTTCGACATCCTGTTCACCACCGATGTGCTCGCCGAGGGCGTGAACCTCCAGCAGGCCGGCCAGATGATCAACTACGACCTGCCGTGGAATCCCATGCGGATCGTGCAGCGTCACGGCCGCGTCGACCGCATCGGCTCCAAGCACGACTACGTCCACCTCGGCCTCTTCTTTCCCGCCGAACGGCTCGACACCCTGCTCGAGCTGGAGGCACGCCTGGAGGCCAAGCTCGCGCTTGCGGACGCCGCGGTCGGCGCCGGCGAGGTCCTGCCCGGCCGCGGGCCGGGTCACGAGGTCAACCTCGCCGACGACCAGGTGATCGACGAGTTCGAGAAGCTCCTGGACTCCGGCGGCTCCAGCGCCTCGCTGTCCGGCGAGGAATACCGCCGCAGGCTCTTCGGCGCCTTCAATATGGAGCCGGTTCTCAAGTCCGACGTCCTGTCCCTCCCGTACGGATCGGGCAGCGGGTTCGTGAACCCGGTCGTGCGCGGCAACGGCTACGTCTTCTGCGTCAAAATCGGCAAGAGCGCCAAGCCGTGGTTCCGTTACGTCCCCGCCCACGACGACTGGACGCTGCGCCGCACCGAGGACGGCGAACCCATCGTCTCCTCCGACACCCTCATCTCGCTGCGGGTCGCCGACCCGCAGAACTCCAACGCCGAGCGCTGGCTCCCCGAGGACGTCTACGACCACGCCTTCGACGCGTGGGAAGTCGCCCGTAACAGCGTCTATGCAACCTGGAAGGAACTGACCGACCCCAACGCCTTCCAACCCGACCTGCCGCTGTCCTTCCGCGACGCCTACTCGCTGGTGCTCCGCAAGGGCGGCTATCTCGGCAAGGACGCCCAGATCGCCCTCGCCAACAGGCTCCGCAGCGTGCCCTCGGCCAAGGTCGCCCGACAGGTGCGAGGAGCGCTCAACCAGGGCGCCACCGACGAGCAGCGCATCGGTCTCGTCACCGAGGTCCTCGACGAGGCCGGCATCACCGCACCCCCGCCCCGCGAACCCCTTCCGGACATCGAGGAGCACGAGGTGCGGCTCGTGACCTGGATGGCCGTCAGGGGAACCCGCGGCCAGGAAGAGACGCTGGGGCAGATCCCCGGAACCAAGCAGTCGGGAGAGCTCTTCTGATGCTCTTCGACCCCCGCTACTCCGTCGACAAGGGCCTGCACCACCTCGCGCAGCGACTTGACCCAATCATCGGCGCCCGCCTGGCCCCGAACCTCGGCGGGCTGCCCTGGCCGACCGTGCTCACCGAGCTGGACAAGATGCGCGGCAAGCCACCGAAGTCGTACGCCGCCACCGACCTGCAGTCCCAGCTCAAGGCGATCACAGAACGCCTCGGCAATCTGGGCTTCCCCTTCGATGACCACACCCGCCTGGTCAGCGCACTCGGCAGCGAGCTGCGGATCGTCCGCAACCGGTGGGCACACCACGACGAGCTGACGACCCTCGACGCATGGCGCGCCCACGACTTCGCCGTGCGGCTGCTGGAGCACTTCGACGACACCGAGGGCGCCGCGGAAGCCAGCAGGCTCCGGGAGGAGGCCTTCCACGCGCTGGCCGAAGAGAAGGGCGTCGCTGCCCACGACGCCCCCGTGATCCCCGAACCCGTCGCCGCCGCGCCGTCACCGGCCAACGACCCAGCCGCCGAGGACGTGGTCCGGCCCGACCCAGGCGTACTCACCCGGGCCGACGCCAACGCCACCCCGACCATCGGATCGGGCCGCCTCGAGTTCGAGCCCTGGGCCGTGGTCCCGGTGGGCGACGTGACGGTGCTCGATGACCTGCCCAAGAAGGCTGCGAAGGAGAAGGTCCGCGCCGTCGCGACAGAGATCGCAGAGTTTGAGGGACCGATCCACATCGACCGGCTCGCCCAACTCACCGCCGCATCCTTCGGAGTGCAACGCCTGTGGCCGGCCCGCGAGAAGAAGCTGACCTACCAGATCCGGCAGACGGGCCTCTTGGTCGACGACGGCAAGTTCGTGTGGCCCACCGACCTCGATCCGGGTACGTGGCGCGAGTTCCGACCCAACGACAGCACCGTAGAACGCCCGTTCACCCAGATCAGCCCGGTCGAGATCGCAAACGCGATGCGCCTGCTCAAGGACGGCCCCCCGAGCCTCGACACCGCGGCGCTCGACGCGGCGACGCTGCAGACCTTCGGACGCAGACGCAAGACGAAGCAGTTCGCGGCCCACCTCGACAGAGCCCGCGCGCTCCTCTGACGGCTACCGCCGCCCGAACGGCCCCGCGAGGGCGTCTACTCGGCGTCTTCGGAGGCGTCCGCGCCGGTGATCAGACGCAGATGATTCCGGTTGGGCCACCCGCTATCCACCCGCAAGCGCCCGCTCTCAATCAACTGGACGGCGGGACAGTCGGGGTCGTTGCAGGGGCCGAAGAAGAGGTCGGCTTCGAGGTGCAGGTCATCCATGCGCCTTCTCCTTTGCGGAACTAACGGAGTGCGGTGGGGTGGGCCAGCACCAGCGCACCGCCCGGACCTCTGTCGGTGACTCGTGGGTGGTGGTGCACCGCCTGCTTCCGCCGCTGGCGCTCGTCCGCGGCCGCGTTGATCCGGTGCACTCGTTCCAAGGAGCTGGCACCGTCCTGCCACTGTGCGTAGTGGACCATCGACCCGGCCAGGCCGGCGAGAGCCACGATCCTGTCGGCGTCTCGTTGCACCCGTCGACGCCAAGCGCGGTCGGCGGCGGGAGCGATGTAGCTGATCGCGATAAGGCTGCCGGTGGCGATCCCAAGCGCAGGATCACCGCCGGGCTGGAATCCCTGGACCACCACGATCACGCCGATGACGATCCGCATGTGCCACGCGAACCCCGCCGCGGGCACCCACGAGAAGGCGCGGGCGATCTGACGGATCGCCACGTACAGCAGCGTCCAGGGGAACGCCCACAGCCGCGCCGCAAGATCGAACCTCGCCGGGCCTACGCGCTGGCTGGCCACCGCGTGGCCGATCGCCGCGGCCGCATCCTCATTGGTCAGTCGACGCTCATAGAGACCCTGGATCAGGGTGGGCTCGATGATCACCGTGCGCCGGCCGATCGGGGTGGCAGGCAGTCCGCCGGTGTCGGTCAGCCGCATCAAAACCCGGCCCGGCTCCAGTTCCAGCACCTCCAGCAGCGCCAGGGTGTGAGCCAGCTGAGCCTGCTCGCCGGCCCGCAGGCCGCGCGCGAATCCGAGCACTCGGGCGGCCTGGGGCTCCCACAGCCCGCACGCCAACACGATCGACGCCAGGAGCGTGGCGACGAACGCGGCTACGAGTCCAGCGTCGGGCAGGAACCCAAGGCTCATGACCGCGACGAAGCTCCCGGCCAGTGACGCAGGCACCACCGCGCAGAGGCGGATCACCTTGGTCGACGTTCGCATCATCCTCACGCCCCTTCTCCGGGAGAACCCAATGCTGGGTCCGCCCCGGCCGGCAACACCCGATCGTGCCGACCTCACAGTCGAGTCTGGCCCGATCTACCGACACCGCAACCCGACCGACCCTTGCCCTGTGGACAGAGGATCGCTATCCACAGGGCAAGGGCAGCGGGCTTGACCTGTTGCCGAGGATCGCCTAGTCGCGGACGCTGTCTTCGAGCCGGCTCCGGTCGGTCTCGCTGGGATAGACGAAGTCGATCCGCGGCGTCGCCTCCGTGGTCTCACCAGGTGTTGGCGGGGGAGTGGTGGTGAGCAGTCGCGCAAGTCGCTGCTCTACTCGCGAGCGAAGGTTCTCCATGGGTGCTTCTCCGTTCGTTCTCATCGGCCCGGTGCAGCCGAGCCGGGGCCGCCGACACCGGGCGCGCCGGGGCCTTGCTTGTCGGGGCCGCGGCGGTCATGGGTGACCGGGTTCTGCAGTGCGGCCTGCTGCATCGCGGCCGCGCCGCCCCTGGGCGGCTGGATCCGGTCCCACTCCTTGGGGTCCACGGCCTGTTCGAGGGCGATCGTGACCAGGTCGGCGAGGCGATCGTGCTCGGAGAGCTGATCGAGCGCGGTCCACGCCTTCGCGCCGTCGCCGCTGAGGAATGCGCTCAGCGCCAGCATCGTCGCCGGGCTGTCGCGCACCTCCGTGGGGGAGCGGCGCACCAGGTCCTGCCAGAACTCGGCGAGCACGGGGGCGTTCTCGCGGGTCATCTTCGACACCGCTGCGTCTCGGGCGCCGCTGTCGTGCATGAAGGCCAGCACCCGTGCGGCGTCGCCGTCGGGGAGGTAGCTCCGATTCTGGATGAACTCCTCGAGCGTCGATTCGAGCCACGCCACCTCGGCCGTGCGTTCCCCGGCGTCCAGGCCCATTGCCCGCTGCTCCGCTGCCTCGAGGTGCCTGGCCACGCCGGCCGGGTCGCCCTGCATGGCCGCGGCCAGGTCCTCGCGCCGATCGACGGGCATGACGCGGCCCATCAGCGCGAACTCGGCATCAAACCGGGCGCGGACGCTCGGGTCGACGGTCCCGCTGGTGCCCTGGAGCACGTCGAACCACTCGTCGCCGTGCACCCACAGCATCGGCCCAACCTCGGGTCCCTTCGGGTCCGCGATCAGCCTCTCGCCCAGATCCGAGAGCGCTTCGAGACAAGCACGGCCGTCCTCGCCGTACGCCACGAGTGCGACCCGCCTGGTGGGGTGACGGTGAAGGTAGACGTCGGCGAGCATCGAGAGGAACGGCTCCTTCTCCCGCGGGGTGGGTGGCAGGTCGACCCGAGAGATCGGACCCCCGCCCATCGGAAGGCAGACCATGCCCTGAGGCCTTCGGAACCCCAGGACATGGGGAACGTAGGAGAGCAGCTCGTCGTGCGAGCTGATCGTGAGTGTGCGGTTCATCGGTCGGCTACCTCCAGGTTGAAGATCGTGCTGCTGACGGGAGAAGCAACAGGCGCGCTAACGGATCGGACGCCTCAGGCCCTTACCGGTCGGGGGCTGCACTCGCTCGCGTCTGACCGGGAGCATCCGGCGGCATCCAGCGCGCCGGACCCGACGCCAGCTGGTTCAGCGCGGCGGCCTGGAGCGGGGCCGAGGCCGGGGGAGTGTCGCGGTGAAGCACGATCCCGCCGTTGGCTGCGGCGAGGGATTCCAGCGCCATCTCCCAGGTGCGACCCGTGAGATGACCGAGCTGTACTCGATCACCGGCGGCAGCGCCGAACAGTCGGTCGACCTCGGCGCTACTGAACATCGGCCGGCCCTGGGCGTCGCAGTCCGCGACGTACTCACCCAGGTCCGGGTGGTTCAACACGAGCTGGCCCAGGTGCTCGTACGCCGGGTCCTCCCACACCTTCCACGCGGCATCCCTCGGCAGCGCCTTCGCAACCTGGACGCTCGTCCCGACAAGGGTCTCTGCGCGGATGTAGCCGCGGCCGAGCTCGAGGCTGGTGCGACGGCTCGACCCGGCAGCTGACGGCTCCCGATCGCCCGGCAGCACGTACTCGTGGTCCAGGTTGAACTCCTCGAATACGTCGAGGACCTGGCCGACGCTCTCGGGCGGGCAGGAGTAGATGACGATCTCGAGCGGCGTGCGGTCACCCATGGAGTGCGTCCTTTCCTTCGCTCTGGCGTCCTAGATCGCGAGGCCGGACTGGCCCGGCGGTTCGCTCGACGGCTTCGGTGGGTGGCTGGCGGTGTAGCTGAGGGACCCGGCGAGGGTGGCTGAGGTGTGGGCCCGCATCTGCGCGCTTTCGATGACCGAGCGCATGACGGACACGCCCTCGTCGGCCCGGTTGACTTCGCGTTCCGCGTCGTGGACGTGGGAGTCGAGCAGCATCAGCGCGGTCGTCGCCGTCGTGGACTCGGCGGCGTGCTGGGCGTGGCGAGTGATCTGATCGGCGACCGGCCGGGCGAGGGCCACCACCTGGCCGAGCACCTCGATCTGGGTTCGAAGGGCCTGCACCTCCCCGTCGCGGTCGTCCACGTCCGTGCTCCGGCCAAGCTGGTAGCCGGCCTGTTCGATGGCGGTGCTGGCCGTGGTGAGGTGGCGGGCCAAGTCCTCGCCCAGTTCGTTCATCGCACCCGAACGGAGCCTCAGGCGTGCCAGGTGCTCGCTCGCAGACTCCACGTAGAAGTCGCGCCGCTCCTCCTGGTGGGCATAGAACGCATCGGTCGCGGCTTCGTCGAGGACGCGCAGCGACGAGGCGGCGAGGTCACCCAGCTCATCGACCGTGTCGGCGGCGCGGCGTAGTGCCCGCTCGGCATCGAAGACGGCATCGGCGGCGGCGAGCATGCCCCGCCGGTTCATCGCGACTCACCCACCCCACGACCGGGGTCCTCGATCGCCGACAAGATCACCCGCAACTGGCTCGCCGCCGTCATGGCGTGGGTGAGTTGCTCGCGCAGCGCCGCCACCGGGTGCGGGGTGCCACCGACAGCGGAGTTGGTCGTGGAATGGCTCATCGGTGGTCTCCTCAGATTCGTTGTCCCTGAGCGGGAGTAGCAACCGATGGCGCGCTGGATCGGACATCCGTGCCGGGAATCTTTCGGCGACCTGCCCGGGGCTCTGGGGGGAGAGGGGCTTCCCACCGGGCGCGAGGTCGTCAACACTGCAAGTCATGGACGACGAGCAGGTGTTGCGGGCCCGGCAGGTTGCCGTGGCCGCGTCGGCGTGGTTCCACGCCCGCTCCGACTCCGAGGCCTACCGCCGGCTCCTACTGGCCTCCGCGCAGTGGGTCACCTACCGCGCTCCACGACTCGACGAACCGGCCTCCGATGAGCTCGCCGCCCACCTCAGGCGCGCGGCTCGCCTGGCACTCGACGTGATGGACGACGACGCCGCCCAGCTGGCGACGAACGTGGCCGATGCGTCAGTCGCCTGGCTCGGTCCCTCCGGGGACGGCGCGGCCTACGACCACTTCGAGAACAAGGTCGCCGAGTGGGACAACTACTGCACACCGCCGCTGCCTGAGCCTGCTGTCGAGGAGCTGCTCGACGAGCTGGGGGAGGACCGGGCGCCGGTCGCCCTGCGCGAAGCCATCGAGGTGGTTACGGCCCAGCTCCACGGCGCCGTCCCAGAACCGCGCTGACGCCGAGGCATGGCTGCGCACATTGAGAGCCCGCCGGCGTCTCGGGTCGCCAGCGGGCTCTCAATGGAGAGCGTCGCATGCCCCACGAGGTTCTGTCCTCGCAACGATCAACGTCCTCGCGCCCTAATCGGGGCGCCTTGGAGTCCAACGCAGTTCTTCTGTAAGGAGCGCCAGAGTTCCTTATGGTGGTCGGCGTGGCACTCACCCGACGTACCCAACGTTTCGGCGAGCTCGCGCACGCCGTGGAGGCCGAGTTGCTGGCCCGCGACATCGACCTCGACGCCGAGGTCGTCGACCAGATCCTCCGCAACCGAGTCGATGCCGTCGCTGAGTTGATGCGCGTGACGCCGCGCACCGCGCTCGGCTACGCGCCCGAGGATCTTCCCAGGATCATCGCCGACGCGGTCGTCGAGGCTTCGCAGGGTCTCCCGGAGACGATGCCATGCGGTCGCCGGCGCCCACACCTGCGCCTCGTCGAATAGACGCATGACCTCGGGCGCCGGGACTCGGGTAGGTCTGACCCGATGCGCCACCCCGGACAAATGCACGGTGCCCGGTTCGCATCTGCGACGATCACCGCATGGCCACCGTCTCGGAGGCGGCCCATGAGCTCATCGACAGCCGCACCGCCGCCGCCATCCTCGGCGTCACACCGGGGCAAGTGAGCTGGCTGGCCGGACAGGGTCGCGTGACCCGGATCGTCGAAGGCCGCCGTCACTGGTTCGACAGGTCATCGGTCGAGCGCGAAGCCGACCGCAGGACGAGGGAGTCCCAGTGGGTCTCCTACCTCGAAGCCGCCCGCATCGTCGGCTGCTCGCCCGGTGCGATCGCCACCGGCGTCAAACGCGGCGAGATCGCCCACCGGCAGGCGTCCCGCGGACCGCGAGGCGGCAGAGCCTCCCTGGACATCGAATCGGTCTATGCCTTCCGTGACGCCAGGACTGCTCGCATCCAAGCGGCGAAGGCACGCACGGAGGAACGGCTCGCGCGAACGAGACCTCCAGACGACGGCGACGTCTGGGTCTCGACCGAGGTCGCCGCCCTCATCCTCCGACTCTCGCCCAGCCGGGTCCGTCAACTCGCCCAGGCCGACCGCCTCCCCTGCGAACGCGTGGGGCGACTGCTCTGGTTCCGCCGTAGCGACGTCGAGCGGATCTCCTCGGCCCGCAGCTTCACGGCACTCATGAAGGCGGCACGAGCCGACGCGGCGCGCGAGAACCACCCCGCTCCTCAGCCGGTCGAGTGACCTTCGTCGTCGCGCTCCAACCCCGCCCAGGGTTTCACTCGGGGCGCTCGACGTACCCCAGGAGCCGGGACAGCGGCGTACCGGGCAGGTCCTCGGGCGCCGGCGTGTCCATCACCGCCTGGTCCACAAGGCGTTCGACAACGGCGGGCATGTCATCGAGGCGACTCGCTCTCGACGACCACGAGCGGTCGACATCGACCTCGACCGGTACACCCAGCCCGGGCAGCGACCGGGCCGCGGCCTCGACACGCTCCTTGAGCGCCTGTCCGTACGCGGCGATCTCGCGCGCGCGCTGCTCTTCGAGCTGCTCCTCCAGCTCGGCGACCGAGGCCAAGCGGGCCTCACGTTCGTCCACCAGGCGGTCGTACTCGGCGCCGAGCTCCGGCGACTTCGGCAGATACGCCTCCGTGATGGGCTGGTCCCGCCCCCAAGCCATCTCCTGGCCAAGGATCATGCGCTCCCAGTACCTCGCCTCATCCTCGCTGCCGAAGGTGTTCGCCGCCCGCCATGCTTCCAGCGACCATGCCGGCGCTGCCGGATCGACCGGCTCCCACGGGCCTACCGTCGCGGCCTCGCCTTCGCCGTCGACCGTGCGCTGGTAGCGCCACAGATAGGGCTCGGGGTCAATCGGCGGGTTAGCGGCCTCCGCCTCGCGGTACATCTGCTGCACCGCGGCCTCGGCGTCGTTGTAGCCCTCCCACATGCGGGTCCGTTCGGCGACCAGGTCCTCGACAAACAAGGTGATGGTCAGCGGTTCCGTGCGGTGGCGCCACAGGTCATCCTCGTCCGGCCCAACCGTGCTCTCCAGGAGGCTCCGCACGCCGGCGGCCTCCCAGGAGCCGGAACGGCCAGCCAGTGCGCTGTCGATGCCGCCGAGGTTCGCCGTCGCGCCCGCCAACGCCAAAGTGACGAACTCGGCCCAATCAGCCTGCTCGGACCTCCCGGGGTCGACCTCCCACCGCACGTCGCGAAGAGAGCCGTCGGCAGGCACCTCGACCGGCCGCAGCAGCGGCCGGCGCAGGCGGCCAGCCTCAGTCAAGACCGCGATCGCATCCTTCAGAACGCTCTCGTACGGGCGCGCAGGCGGCGAGGTCGGCATCACCGCCGTGATCACCCCGTAGGTGATCGGGTTGCGCGACGCGTTGGGCAGCGGATCCCGGTGCCCAACGAGCGGATGGTCGACCACGAGACGCCCATCGATGGCCACCCGGTCCTCATGAGGAACGATCGCCTCGACCATGCCCACCCCGACGACCTTGTCGTCGTACACAATCACCGCCAGCACGCACTCCGCGAGCGTGGCCAACTTGGCCTTCCACACCCCGCGAGCACGCTCCCACAGCTCGGCAGGCCGCAGGTCGGCCGCGTACCCGAGATGCGTACGCCCCAGCGGATCCGGCTGAGGCGCGGGCCGCTCGTCGGCGAGCCGGATGCGCACGGCCTGAACGTCCTGAGGATCCGTCCACCCAGCATCAGCGGTGGCTGATGGAGACGTCTGGCCCTGAGTCATGCCGCCACCCTATGCCCGACTCTCTAACTAGTCAACTAGTTACAGAGTCATGGTTTCAGAAGAGCTGGCCCTGCACGACGGTCCGCTTGCCGCTCGCTGCGAACTCCTTCGCGGAGACGACGAAGATCCAGCCCTCGGCCTCCAACACGTCGAGCCACGCACGCACGGCCTCGAACTCGGCCGGCGACCAGCGGCCGGGAGCGCGTTTCCCGCTACGAGCGACGGCGCGGGTGATGTCGACCCACGTGAAGACCGTCCAGTTCGCCCGACCCTCGATGCATGACTCGAAGATGGCCGACTTCCACTCCTCGGGCACTGCCATGGCATCGCCGGCTGCAGGTACTTGCTGGCGCTGCTTCGCCTCAGACCTGTCTTCGCGGGGGAGGGGAGCAGCGGGCATTTCGCCGCGAGTCCGGCGAGGAGGTGTTCGGGCCGCACGCTTGGCCGCCAGCTCGCGCGCGGTCTCGTCGTGACGCAGGTCAGCCGGTGTTGCGATGAACCGGTTCTTCGTCAGCTCGTCGTGCCAACAGTCAGCGAGTGGGGCAATCGCGATACGAGCGGTCGTGTACGTGCCCGTGTAGCGCGCGTCGGCAGTCGCGGGATCACACAGTGTCCCGATCTCCCGCGTCGACGGATTGACCACCAGCACCCGCGCCCCATCCTCGACCAGGACCGCGACGAACGCGGGGAGCTGAACCCGCCCGGACTCGTCCGGCCAGGCACGCACACGAGAGTGACCCAATAGCCACAGACAGTCGACCCCCGCTGCCTCATAGTCGGCCCGCTTCGCGAGTGCGGCCTCGATGGTGAATGCCTTGTACTCGACCTCGATCGCAAGCGGACGCCCCGCGTGAGGCTGCACCAGAACGTCAGCTCGACGATCGGTGCCGGCGACTGCCGCCTCGACCTGCACACTGGCGACGTCCGCCCGTCGGAGGAACCAGTCCGCGATCATCAGCTTCGCCTCGACGTGGTGCAAAGACTCCGGTCCGCCTGGATGCGTCGTGTCCGTCAGGTGCCGAAAGTGATGCCGCTTCTCCCCACCCACCGTCGTGATCGGACCGGCACAGTCCGGGTACGGGCAACGCAGATCGGCGCGAGTCCGCGGTCGCATCTGCTTGGCAGAACCGTCCTCGAGGTACACCGACTCGCCCGTGACGCGATCCAGCGCCCACACCTGGCGCGCGTCGTCGTCGAGGAACGAGTAGAGGTCCACGGGCGGATCCTTTACGGGACGTCCGACACTTTTGATCGCCCAACGCCCCCAGCCCCACGGCATGGCCCAGGCCCGGCCGCTCGCATCGTCGTCGAGTCGACCCTGATCGACGACAAGGCGTGCGACGACTCCAGGTGCGGCATCCCCTCACAGCGGCCCATAGCCCATGAGAAGGCCCATTCACGATGCCCACGGCGTAGCCGGCGTGGAGGTGCTGGGGCATTGTCCGGCGTCGTTGTCGCCAGTCATGAGCAGGAGCAAGGGGCCGGCCAGGCGGTGCGCCGTCGCTGCCCTGGGGCCGTCCGGCTGAGGCACCTCTGCCTGTTGCAGAGCGGCGGCGCGGGCCCGTCCTGCATCGGTCGCCCTGATGCGAACCCAGCTCCACCTCGGCATCCACTCTTCATCGATAGTGGCGTGGCCTCGTTCCTCGCTTTACCGTGAACGGCGTGACCACCACGACAGATCCCGACACGGTTGGCAACGTTCAGGAGGTGTTGAAGCGCGCGCTGAACCAAGCCGGCTACGTCCTCGACCACGTCCAGGCGGACGCGCTCGAAAAGCCGACGCCGTGCGAGGAATGGACGGTGAGCGAACTTGCAGACCACCTGATCGCCGCGCCGCGCCGCTTTATCACGATGATGCGCGGCGAGCAGCCCGACCGGGCAGCCGCACCCCCTCACGTCGAGGACGGTTGGGGTGCCGCGTTCCAGAGCGCGGCCGACGACCTCCTCGACGAGTTGCAGCGACGCGGTGGCGAGGTCGCCGTACCGCTCGAGATGGAGATCGCCGAGCTCGCTGTACACACCTGGGATCTGGCCACGGCCCTCGGCTCACCACCCATGAGCTCCCTGGACCCGGACGTCGCCCGGATCGCCTTGGCGTTCATGCGCGCCAACCTCACCGACGACAACCGTGGCGCGGCGTTCGGTCAGGCCCGGAGCGTGCCCGAGGACGCCGATGCCTATCGCCGGCTGGCCGCCTTCGCGGGCCGTCGTTAACAGCCGACCAGGCACCGTCGACGTGGAGTTGCGCGACGACGGGACCAAGGTGCAGGAAGTCGACGTGGTCCTCAGCTGCAACGGCCGGCTGCACCTCATCGACTGCAAGCTGCACGACGGAAAGAAGCGGACCCGGCGGGTGCTCATGAACAATGGCGGCTATCAGCCAATGCCCCTGAGCAGCCAGAGCCGTGCGGCGTTCGCCACCCGCCGGCCGCTCGGTGACGGGTGGCGACCAAGGTCACGCTCCTGCGCTCCAAGATGGATGTGCGTGATGAGATCCGCAGCCGGCGTGCCGAAGTACCGGATCGACGCAATCGACAAGGTCGATCTCGTCAAAGTGCCACTCCAGACCAAGTTCGAGCAGCTGTCGAGCCCCCTGCACCACGGTCACTCTGGTTCCGATCTGATCTGAGGGCGTTTGTGGGGATTCAGAGCTATCGGGTCGTCGGAGAGCTGGCAGACGGAGAGGCTCTCAAAGAAGCGCTTAGGCTTGCATTGCGCGCGAACTCGGTCGTCGTGGTGCGTGCTGTGGAGATCTTCAACGAGCTGGCGGCACGGCGCGGTGATCCTGCTCGAGAGTTCGTCCTGGCGATCACAAGTACGGGCTTCTCATATCCCGAGCCGAACTCTGAGCCCGAGCAGTTCTGGCTGCACGACGAGGCGTCAGGCGACACAGTGACCTTCTGGGTCATGCACGGACGGTCTGAGCTCATGATCATCCGTTGACCGCAGGTGAGCCAGACATTCGCGTCGCGTTCACGAGGCGGTTGCGGCGCATGTCCCAGCGTCGGGAGCCGCGAAGCCTGGTTGGTCCCCAGCCGATCGCGTCTCGGCCGTAACGGGCTGGGAGATCGTCGACGGTGTGCAGTGAGTCGGAGGCGAGAGGCCGCTTCCACGGACCATCTGACACACCCCACCACGGGCTCACAGATGGCGCACGAGGGCCCCCCATGCAGGATCTGACGGCCGACGCGAAGACTCGGCTTCGGCAATACCCCTCAGCCGGTCGATGAAGGGCGCCAGTGCCTCGTTCTCGGTGACCAAGCGCTCGCCGAGAGTGCTCAAGGCTGCGACCTGCCGCGGCTCGAAGGTGCCCGCGCCGCCGATCTTGCTGACGACGGCGATCCACATCTGTTCCATCATTTCGGCCTGCTCGGAGGTCGCCGTCGGGAAGTCGGCAGCAATGTCGAGTTGACCTGCCTCCTCGAGAGCCTTCTGAAACGCTTGATCGTTCTCCGGCGCGGTCGTGGACTTCTTCTTGCTGAACAGACCCATTCCGGATGTCCTCCTATGCGCGGTGCTCGCTGGCGGTGCCCCCAATGTAGCCGGGTTCCCGCCGCGCCGAGCTGCTATCGCCGCTCTTTCCTCAGGCCCGAACGCCCGCGCCGCGGCGCTACAGCCTTGCTCCGCGGGTGAATGCTCGCGCGACGATAGTGAAGCCCACGGCTGACACTGCTGCGACGACGCCAAGCCAGCCATCTGGTCCTCCGAGCATCACGGCCAGTCCAACGACGGCGATTCCGACGAGCCCGAGTGTCGCCTCAGAGACGGCCCAGCCAAGCGCGAACGCCACGCTGCTTGCAACGAAGAGGAAGAGTAGGTGGCTGATCTCGTCCAAGTTGAACATGTCCGCGCCAGTCGGCCTCGTGAGGAATCCAACGATATCCACGAGGCCGAGTAGGGCCAGCCCGCGTTCGCCTCGGAGAGCAGAGGCACGGTTGAACACGAGCGTTCCGAGCAGGAAGCATGCGAAGACCAAGAGGACAAGTGCGAGCCGGTAGCCGGATTCGAGGGCATCGTACGCTTGGCCGCGGACAATGTGGACCATCTGGATGAGCGCGCACACAAAACCGACGATCCCCAACGCGGTGACCGTGAGTCGTTCTGCTGCCCGGAAGGCCATGAACACGGCGACGACGGCGCCGATCAGTATTCCGGTTTGGCTGTCGGCTCGGGCGTCGGTGATGACGATGGCCGTGCCTAAGGCGTAGGCGCCGAGGGCGGCGGCGGGAATCGGGGAGTCGGCAGGCGAGGCGAAGCGGGTGCCGATGCCTTTCGGTGGTCGGCCAACTCGGCCGTCGCCGCCGAAGATCATGAATTTGATAATCCAGGCCAGGCACCCGAGGACGAGGATGCCCGCTAGAAGTTCATGCAACATGCTTGAGTCTTCCAAGGGGCTGCTCGGAGGCAGTTCGGAGCCGAGCGGCCGGAGGTTGCGACGGTCGCTGGCGATCGGTCGTCAACATCTCTTCGACGTGTCGACGCTCTTGAGGGGCACCTTGAAGGTCTTGTCATTCGCGAGGTCGGCGAGGAAGACAATCTGACTCGCTGGGAGTGACTTGTCGTCGGCGTTACTGGAAACGCTGCTGCCCAGGACATTGTCCTGGATCCACGCACCCGAGGGAAGGTTGATGGTCTTCACAGGGCACCACCCGCGGTATATCTCCACTCTATTACATCCTTCGTCGGCTGTTCCTGAAATGTGAGCGGAGAATGCCGATACAACGTACTTTGTCCCGTCGTCCCGGGTGAATGTGAGCGTGTCGGAGCCACAGGTCTTGTATCGGTCGCTGAAGGGAAACGCTGTCGTCTCAAGGAGCATCGCGGAGTGTGCTTCCGCTTCGCTCCACTTCGAGATCGCAATCGGCCGGAGGTAGAACAATGCCGCGCCGATCATTGCGAAAGCCATAGCGATGGAGAGGATTCGTCTGGGCCAGTATCGTCCGGCCAAAATCACTACCCCGGCGACAACGAGGATGACGCACGTCCCACTGAGCCAATCAGTGAGGAAGTAGTCACCAGCCTTTCGTACCGCTGGATCGAACACCGCCACCGAGGTCGCACGTCCAAACCTGTCGCGCAGCGCGAACCTACCGATGAGCCATGGGACAAGAACCGTGACGCATGCTCCCACGGCAAGTACGACCACGCTCCAGTCGAACGTGCGGCGGTTTGCCGCGCCCCGTGCCGCAGCGGCTGCTGCTGTGGCTTTGCGTTGCCGGTCTTCCTCTTCGTGCTGTTCGCGTTGTCGTCGCTCCTCGGCTTCTCGGATGCCTTTGAGTCGTGCGGTTTCGGTCTTCTCGGCCGCAGGGAGTGTCGCAAGCGCGAGCGCAGCGTGCTCCGGACCCGCGGTGG
>NZ_JBDZDM010000010.1:0-5417 GCF_040049175.1 Nocardioides asiaticus
CACGGTGCGCGTGTGATTCTTGAGAACTCAACAGTGTGTCAATAGTCGACGAATTAGTTTGTTGTGCCCTGTCTTCTGCGCCTTTGTGGTGTGGGGGATGGTTTCTTTGACAGTGATTCTGATGGACTTTTGTTTGTCAGGTTCTCTTTTGTCAGGCACTCTCTTTTCCGGTCCTGGCTGCGTTTGTGGTTGGGGTTGGTGTTGTTTTTCAACGGAGAGTTTGATCCTGGCTCAGGACGAACGCTGGCGGCGTGCTTAACACATGCAAGTCGAGCGGAAAGGCCCTTTGGGGTACTCGAGCGGCGAACGGGTGAGTAACACGTGAGTAATCTGCCCTTGGCTTCGGGATAGCTACCGGAAACGGTGATTAATACCGGATATGACGCCTCCTCGCATGGGGTGGTGTGGAAAGTTTTTTCGGCCAGGGATGTGCTCGCGGCCTATCAGCTTGTTGGTGGGGTAATGGCCTACCAAGGCTTCGACGGGTAGCCGGCCTGAGAGGGTGACCGGCCACACTGGGACTGAGACACGGCCCAGACTCCTACGGGAGGCAGCAGTGGGGAATATTGGACAATGGGCGGAAGCCTGATCCAGCAACGCCGCGTGAGGGATGACGGCCTTCGGGTTGTAAACCTCTTTCAGCTCCGACGAAGGCTCTGCTTTTTGGTGGGGTTGACGGTAGGGGCAGAAGAAGGACCGGCCAACTACGTGCCAGCAGCCGCGGTAATACGTAGGGTCCGAGCGTTGTCCGGAATTATTGGGCGTAAAGGGCTCGTAGGCGGTTTGTCGCGTCGGGAGTGAAAACCAGGTGCTTAACACCTGGCCTGCTTTCGATACGGGCAGACTAGAGGCATTCAGGGGAGAATGGAATTCCTGGTGTAGCGGTGAAATGCGCAGATATCAGGAGGAATACCGGTGGCGAAGGCGGTTCTCTGGGAATGTCCTGACGCTGAGGAGCGAAAGTGTGGGGAGCGAACAGGATTAGATACCCTGGTAGTCCACACCGTAAACGTTGGGCGCTAGGTGTGGGATCCATTCCACGGGTTCCGTGCCGCAGCTAACGCATTAAGCGCCCCGCCTGGGGAGTACGGCCGCAAGGCTAAAACTCAAAGGAATTGACGGGGGCCCGCACAAGCGGCGGAGCATGCGGATTAATTCGATGCAACGCGAAGAACCTTACCTGGGTTTGACATACACCGGAACGCATCAGAGATGGTGTGGCCTTTTGGCTGGTGTACAGGTGGTGCATGGCTGTCGTCAGCTCGTGTCGTGAGATGTTGGGTTAAGTCCCGCAACGAGCGCAACCCTCGTCCAATGTTGCCAGCACGCCCTTCGGGGTGGTGGGGACTCATTGGAGACTGCCGGGGTCAACTCGGAGGAAGGTGGGGATGACGTCAAGTCATCATGCCCCTTATGTCCAGGGCTTCACGCATGCTACAATGGCCGGTACAAAGGGCTGCGATCCCGTGAGGGGGAGCGAATCCCAAAAAGCCGGTCTCAGTTCGGATTGGGGTCTGCAACTCGACCCCATGAAGTCGGAGTCGCTAGTAATCGCAGATCAGCAACGCTGCGGTGAATACGTTCCCGGGCCTTGTACACACCGCCCGTCACGTCACGAAAGTCGGCAACACCCGAAGCCCATGGCCCAACCGTTTTCGGAGGGAGTGGTCGAAGGTGGGGCTGGCGATTGGGACGAAGTCGTAACAAGGTAGCCGTACCGGAAGGTGCGGCTGGATCACCTCCTTTCTAAGGAGTCGGTGGCCATGAGTTGGTCAGCAACCAGGCTGGCCACGGTGGTGCTGCTCGTGAGTGGAATCGTCGATGAAGGACCCCTCGGAGGTCTGCCGGCGCCGTCAGTACTGCCCCCCTTGGGGGGGTGTGGAACCTCGGTGCGGGTGGGGGCCGGTGGGTGGTTGGCACGCTGTTGGGCTTTGAGGGATCACCCGCGAGCCGGTCACTGGAGTGAATCAGGAGTGATCGGGCTGATCGTGTGGGGTGCCTCGGGCCTCCTTCCGGTGGCTGCCGGCCGTGTGCATCGTGGACTGTGTTTGTCCTGGGTGTGGTGGGTGGTGCTGGTTGGTGGGTGTGGGTTTTGACAGTTGGATAGTGGACGCGAGCATCTTGTTTAAGAAAGAGCACCCGTCGCCTGGTTTTTTGGGGTGGTGGGTGTGTCTGGTCTTCGTAGTTGTTGTTTTTGTTGAGTGTTTGTGAGACAAGCTATGAAGGGCACATGGTGGATGCCTTGGCATCAAGAGCCGATGAAGGACGTAGGAGCCTGCGATAAGCCCTGGGGAGTTGGCAACCGAGCGTTGATCCGGGGGTGTCCGAATGGGGGAACCCAGCACGAGTCATGTCGTGTTACCCGCGCCTGAATATATAGGGTGTGTGGAGGGAACGCCGGGAAGTGAAACATCTCAGTACCGGTAGGAAGAGAAAACAAGAGTGATTCCGAGAGTAGTGGCGAGCGAAATCGGATGAGGCTAAACCGCATCTGTGTGATACCTGGCAGGGGTTGCAGGTGTGGGGTTGTGGGAGCCTTTGGTCATCGTCTGCCAGCGGTGTGCGCAGTGAGAAACCATGCCTGAATGTGAATCGGTTGGAAAGCCGGGCCGGAGAGGGTGATAGCCCCGTAGTGGTAAGGGTGTGGCTGTGTTGGAGGTTTTTCCCAAGTAGTACGGCACTCCTGGAATGCCGTGTGAATCTGGCGGGACCACCCGCTAAGCCTAAATACTCCTTGATGACCGATAGCGGACCAGTACCGTGAGGGAAAGGTGAAAAGTACCCCTGGCGGGGAGTGAAATAGTACCTGAAACCGTGTGCCTACAATCCGTCAGAGCCGTCTGCCCTTGGGGTGGGTGGTGATGGCGTGCCTTTTGAAGAATGAGCCTGCGAGTTAGTGGTGTGTGGCGAGGTTAACCCGTGTGGGGCAGCCGTAGCGAAAGCGAGTCCGAACAGGGCGGTTACAGTCGCATGCTCTAGACCCGAAGCGAAGTGATCTATCCATGGGCAGGTTGAAGCGCCGGTAAGACGGCGTGGAGGACCGAACCCACTTCAGTTGAAAATGGAGGGGATGACCTGTGGATAGGGGTGAAAGGCCAATCAAACTTCGTGATAGCTGGTTCTCCCCGAAATGCATTTAGGTGCAGCGTTGTGTGTTTCTTGCCGGAGGTAGAGCACTGGATAGCCGATGGGCCCGACCAGGTTACTGACGTTAGCCAAACTCCGAATGCCGGTAAGTGAGAGCGCAGCAGTGAGACTGCGGGGGATAAGCTCCGTAGTCGAGAGGGAAACAGCCCAGACCATCAGCTAAGGCCCCTAAGCGGTGACTAAGTGGAAAAGGATGTGGAGTCGCAGTGACAACCAGGAGGTTGGCTTGGAAGCAGCCACCCTTGAAAGAGTGCGTAATAGCTCACTGGTCAAGTGATTCCGCGCCGACAATGTAGCGGGGCTCAAGTCATCCGCCGAAGCTATGGCGCTCACGCATTGTCCTAGTCGGCAGGTGTTCCTGTCGGTTCAGGTGTGTGGGCGGGTAGGGGAGCGTCGTGTGGGCGGTGAAGCGGCCGAGTGATCGAGTCGTGGAGGCCACGCGAGTGAGAATGCAGGCATGAGTAGCGAATGATGAGTGAGAAACTCATCCGCCGATTGATCAAGGGTTCCAGGGTCAAGCTAATCTGCCCTGGGTAAGTCGGGACCTAAGGCGAGGCCGACAGGCGTAGTCGATGGACAACGGGTTGATATTCCCGTACCGGCAACGTGACGCCCATGACGAGGCCCATGATGCTAACCGCCTGAAGCGCCCCGACCACTCGTCTTTCGAGACGGTGGCGGGTGTGTGGAACGCGGGACCCGAGTGGGTAGTAGTCAAGCGATGGGGTGACGCAGGAAGGTAGTCGGACCACGGCGATGGTTGTCCGTGGCCAAGCAGGTAGGACGGTGCGTAGGCAAATCCGCGCACCTGGTGTCCGAGACGTGATGGGGACCCATTTTTGGGGAAGCCGATGATCCTATGCTGTCGAGAAAAACCTCTAGCGAGTCATGCGCCGCCCGTACCCCAAACCGACTCAGGTGATCAGGTAGAGAATACCGAGGCGATCGAGCGAACCATGGTTAAGGAACTCGGCAAAATGCCCCCGTAACTTCGGGAGAAGGGGGGCCGGATCCGTGACACCACATAGCTGGTGGTAGCGGTGATGGCCGCAGAGACCAGGCCCAAGCGACTGTTTACTAAAAACACAGGTCCGTGCGAAGTCGTAAGACGATGTATACGGACTGACTCCTGCCCGGTGCTGGAAGGTTAAGAGGACCCGTTAGACGCATTCGTGTGTCGAAGCGGAGAATTTAAGCCCCAGTAAACGGCGGTGGTAACTATAACCATCCTAAGGTAGCGAAATTCCTTGTCGGGTAAGTTCCGACCTGCACGAATGGAGTAACGACTTGGGCGCTGTCTCAACCGTGGACTCGGCGAAATTGCACTACGAGTAAAGATGCTCGTTACGCGCGGCAGGACGGAAAGACCCCGGGACCTTTACTATAGTTTGGTATTGGTGTTTGGTTCGGCTTGTGTAGGATAGGTGGGAGACTGTGAGGTCGCCACGCCAGTGGCGGTGGAGTCATCGTTGAAATACCACTCTGGTCGTACTAGATGTCTAACCTCGGGCCATGATCTGGTTCAGGGACAGTGCCTGATGGGTAGTTTAACTGGGGCGGTTGCCTCCTAAAATGTAACGGAGGCGCTCAAAGGTTCCCTCAGCCTGGTTGGCAATCAGGTGGCGAGTGTAAGTGCACAAGGGAGCTTGACTGTGAGACAGACATGTCGAGCAGGGACGAAAGTCGGAACTAGTGATCTGGCCACGGCATGTGGAAGCGTGGTCACTCAACGGATAAAAGGTACCCCGGGGATAACAGGCTGATCTTCCCCAAGAGTCCATATCGACGGGATGGTTTGGCACCTCGATGTCGGCTCGTCGCATCCTGGGGCTGGAGTAGGTCCCAAGGGTTGGGCTGTTCGCCCATTAAAGCGGCACGCGAGCTGGGTTTAGAACGTCGTGAGACAGTTCGGTCCCTATCCGCCGCGCGCGTAGGAAACTTGAGAAAGGCTGTCCCTAGTACGAGAGGACCGGGATGGACGAACCTCTGGTGTGCCAGTTGTACCGCCAGGTGCACGGCTGGTTGGCTACGTTCGGAAGTGATAACCGCTGAAGGCATCTAAGCGGGAAGCACGTTTCAAGATGAGGTTTCCCACCCGTATGGGTTAAGGCCCCCCACAGACCATGGGGTTGATAGGCCGGAGGTGTACAGCAGTAATGCCCAGCCGACCGGTACTAATAGGCCGAGGGCTTGTCTTCACAAACACCCAACCAAGACAACAACCGGTCCGAAGACCACCCTCGAAGACCACCCTCGAAGACCATGAATGA
>NZ_JBDZDM010000011.1:0-1846 GCF_040049175.1 Nocardioides asiaticus
GGAGGTCTGTCATGACTGATCCGACACGCCGGGAAGGCCACGATGACGCGACGCGGCGCGAGTCATCGACGCCGCTCGGGGCCGAGGCCACGCGTCGCGAGGTCCCCGGCGCACCGGGTACCCGGCGCGAGACCGACGCGAACTCGACCCGGCGCGAGCTCGGAAGCGGCGGTGGCGATCTCGCCTCGAGCCTGGGCCAGTTCGGGCTGCTGGCACAGGTGCCGTCACTGGCCGAGCGCTACACGCTGGACCGGGACGCCACCCAGAAGCTGGGGCCCGAAGGTGGCCAGGCCCAGCTCGCGGTGGTCCGCGAGACCAACTCCGAAGACCGCTTGGTATTGAAGGTCTACAACCGCGGCACCAGCCTGGACGAGCGCGCGATGGACAAGCTCATCGAGATGGGGCGCGACACGGTCGGTGCCCAGCACGTGCTGCCGATCCTCGACACTGGCACCGATCCCCATTCCGGTCTGACGTGGGAGGTCCAGGAGTACATGGCTGCCGGGTCGTTGGAACAACTCTTCGCCCAACAGACCATCACCCCAGACTTCGCGACCGCGCTCACCCGCGAGATGTCGGCAGCTTTGACTTTCGTCCACTCCCGCGGTGTCACCCACCGTGACCTCAAGCCCGGCAACATTCTCATCCGCACCCTCGACCCCCTCGACGTCGTCGTGGCCGACTTCGGGCTGGCGATGCAGCAAGACCTGTCTGTCGTGGTGAGGTCAGTGGCCGGATCGTGGCCTTATCTGCCGCCTGAGTCCCGCGCCAACGAGTTCACACCCGCGATGGACTGGTGGGCACTCGGACTGATCCTGGCCAAGGGACTAACCGGACGTCACATGTTCCAAGAGCCGGGCGGCCATCGGATGCTCGACGACGCCACGATCGCCAACCAGCTCGCCCGCCGCACCTACACCATCCCCGCCACCGGCGACGAGAGGTGGGACCTGCTGATCGCCGGCCTGCTCACCGCCGAATACCGCCACCGTTGGAGCACCGCCCAGGTCGAAGAATGGCTGGCCGGAGGCTCCCCGGAAGTACACGCCCCGACCGCCGCCGCCGACGCCGGTCCCGTCGCCACGGTGCAGCCCTTCGCGTTCGCGGGCGCCGACTACGACACCCCCGCTGCCTTGGCCGCGGGATTCCGAACGAAGTGGCAGGAGGCCGGTGACCTGCTCATCGGACGAGGCCGAGAAGACCTTCTCACCTGGTTGCGTCGCACCACGATCGGCACCGCAGCCGACGCCATCCTCGACCGCAAGGACCTGCGCAACCCCGAAGCCCCGTTACTGAGGCTCCAGGTCCTGCTCGACCCGACCACGATCCCCGCCTTCCGGGGCCAGACGCTGTCCACAGACAGTTTCAACACCATCATCGATCAAGCCCGCAACGGCGATACGAAGGCAGTCAGCTGGATCACCGGACTCCGAAAGGAACGGATCCTCTCCGCCTGGGCCGGCGAGGCACCTGTCCCCGTGGAGATCCGCCGCGCCGACGACCTCCTTCGCACCTGGTGGAACAACGTCGAAAATCTTCTCGCCAAGGTGCCCGGCGAGCAGGCAGCCCAGATCCGCCCGGCGCTCGAACCCGCCCTCCTAGAAGCCGCGCTCAACTCTGATGCCCGCAATCGGATCAGCGCGGCCGGCCAGGAAGTGGCAGCCGAGGCCAGCGTCCTCCCGGACTGGGCCGCTCCGATCAAAGCCGCCGCCCTCGGCACCACCGCGGGTCCGGAGCACGCTGCGCTCGCGCTTGCGACACTCCCTGCGGCCGAGAAGACCGAAACCGCACGACTCAAAGGCATCCGAGAAGCCGAGGAGCGACGACAACGCGAACAGCACGAAGA
>NZ_JBDZDM010000012.1:0-1520 GCF_040049175.1 Nocardioides asiaticus
CGCCGGGTACCCGGTGCGCCGGGGACCTCGCGACGCGTGGCCTCGGCCCCGAGCGGCGTCGATGACTCGCGCCGCGTCGCGTCATCGTGGCCTTCCCGGCGTGTCGGATCAGTCATGACAGACCTCCGAGCAATCGGACGCGCTCGCTCGTGGAGGGACGGCGGGATAGGGCGGTACCCTCATGGCGCGACCACCCTCGCAACGATGACCGAGACGTTGTCGCGTGCCCCAGCAGCCAGGGCTTGGCGGACGAGTTCGTCGCATGCGGCTTTCGGCTCGAGGGCGAGGGCTGCTGCGATCTGGTCGTGCTCGACACAGTCGTGGAGACCGTCGCTGCAGAGTAGATAGGTAGTTCCAGGCTCGATGGGTTCGGTCAGCTCGTGGGGGTCGAGCGCTCGTTCGATGGGCCCGCCGAGTGACTGCGAGATGAGGCCCTTGCGGACGCCACTGGGATCGGGCACAAGATCGTCAACGGAGACTTGACCGAGGTACCCATCGATTGCTCGGTAGACCCGGCTGTCGCCAACATTGAAGATGCTGACCTGGGAACCCTGAAACCTGATGCCTGCGAGGGTGGCGCCCATGTCGGCGTGGCCGGCGATGGCGTGGCCGCGATCGAGGACGTCGCGACTGATCTGTCCCATCGCCACCGGGAGGTCGCCGAGATCTTGGGTACCCAATCCCAGGGCCGCCGTGGTGGATGCGACGGCGCCGCCGACGTAGCCGCCCATGCCGTCGATGACCGCGAGGGTGATCGGCCGTTGGCGCAGGTCGAACGTGATCTCAAGGGATGTCCCGCTGGCCTGGGCGATCCAATTGTCGACGAACAGGCAGTCTTCGTTGACGGTGCGGACTCCACCCACGTGGGTGAGTGCCGCGACACGCAGTTCAGGGTTCGTAGTGCGATCAACCATTGGCGAGCTGGCCTCTGGCTCTAGCGATGAGAGAAGCCAGGACGGCGGCGACGACCATGAGAATCGGCCCCCAAAGGAGTTCAGAGCGATCGGTTGCACCCCCAAATGAGGTGGAGGAGACACTGTTGCTCTGTGTCACAACCACGGCGCTCACGATCTCCGCTCCGGCTCCAGAGAGTCCGGCGAACCACGCCGGCCAGGTTGCGGGAGCAGGTGTCAGGACCGCGACGACCACTGCCGTCACGCCGATGGCAGCGGCGTTTCCGATGAGCAAGGTCAGGAAGATCGTTCCACCTGGCAACACGTCGGGTGCTTTTTGCGTACCGCCGCTCAGGAAGAACCAGCACACGCCGGTCAGGACGAGGCCTGGCCAGAGCGCCATGAACGCCAGCCCGAAGATCTCGCCGACTTGGCTCGATTTTGCCCGTCGTTGTGCTTGACGCTGCGTCCGTCGCTGTTCTTGATCCTGGCGTTGTTGTTCTTCGTGCTGTTCGCGTTGTCGTCGCTCCTCGGCTTCTCGGATGCCTTTGAGTCGTGCGGTTTCGGTCTTCTCGGCCGCAGGGAGTGTCGCAAGCGCGAGCGCAGCGTGCTCCGGACCCGCGGTGG
>NZ_JBDZDM010000013.1:0-1314 GCF_040049175.1 Nocardioides asiaticus
GGCGAGGTCAATCGGTCGAAGCAACGCTGGGTCAGGCTGCTTGGTCGAGCAGCTGGGCCAGCCGTTGGGCTGGGGTCTGTAGGTCCAGGGTAGGCCGTGGCCGCTGGTTGAGGGTGGCGGCGATGCGGTGCAGGTCGGCGGCGGTGTGGACCGAGAGGTCGCTGCCCTTGGCGAACCAGTGCCGCAGCAGCCGGTTGGTGTTCTCGTTGGTGCCGCGCTGCCAGGGCGAGTGCGGGTCGCAGAAGTAGACCGGCGCACCGAGCTCGAGTTGGATGTGCCGGTAGTGGGCCAGCTCGCTGCCCCGGTCCCAGGTGATCGAGCGGCGCAGGTGCTCGGGCAGCCGGCTCATCTCACGCAGCATCGCCTCGGCCACCGAGTCGGCGTCGTGGCGGCCGGGTAGGTGCAGCAGGATCGTGAACCGGGTCGAGCGCTCGACCAGGGTCCCGATCGCCGAGCCGTTGCCCGCGCCCAGGATCAGATCGCCCTCCCAATGACCGGGCACCGCCCGGTCGGCGACCTCGGCGGGCCGCTGGCTGATGGTGAACGCCTCCGCATACCGGCTCGAGGTCCGCCCGGCGCCGGCCCGGGACCGGGGCCGGCGCGCCCTGCGTTTGAGGGAGAGGCATCGGTGCAGGTCAGCGCGTAGCTGCCCGCGGGTCTGCACGTAGAGCGCCTGGTAGATCGTCTCGTGGCTCACCCGGCTCATTCTCGCCGCGGCCTCGTCGCCGGGATGATCCGCACGCAGCACCGCCGCGATCAGCCCCGGCGACCAGCCCTGCTCCAGCCACCCGGTGACCGCGGCGGCCATGGCCGGATTCGCCGCCAGCTTCGCGGTCTTGGGACGCTCCCGGCTCTTGGCGGCCGCCCGGTGGGCCAGCGCCCCGACGTAGGAGCCGCCCGGACCGCGGTGACGGGCCAGCTCCCGGCTGATCACCGACGTGTCCCGGCCCAACTCGGCGCCGATCCGGGTCAGCGTCCACTGCGCGCGCACGCCGGCCGCGATCACCGCCCGATCCTCGCTGGTCAGCATCCGTCGCTTCCCCGGCCGGACCGGCTCGACCGGGCCACGCTCCGGGACCCGGGCGAGGCCGCCGTACCGGCCCTTCTGCAGCACCATCCCCATCGGACCAGACTGGGCCCACCACCGCATCGCGGTCTGACGCGCCACGCCGATCTCACGCGCTGCCGCCGACAGCGACGCTCCCGAACACACCAACTCGAACAACCGCGAACGGACCTCAGGCGAACACGCCCTCGTCATCTGCACCACTCCGTCTCACATCAGGAGCGTTGCTTCGACCGCTGGATTCCGCC